>NZ_JBNJLT010000036.1:0-500 GCF_050113635.1 Marinimicrobium sp. ARAG 43.8 | reverse complement strand
TCCTTCCAGTACGTTGTCCAGTCGTATTCTATCGGTTCAGCTTTACCGAAGAATATTTCAGTCGTCTTTCCAATACCAACCAGCCAAACGGCAACGCTGCCTCCGGGGGCCATGCCGACGGTAATTCTCCGATAAGTCAAGTGACCGGTTGGCGTTCTGTGGTCGCCATACCCTTCTTTAAAACTCCTGACGATGGTTTCATAGGGAAGATCAAATTCGCCGTAATAGAACTGATCTTCAAGGTACGAGTAGTAGGTAATCTGCAGCCGATCCGGTAAAGGTTTTTGATCCGGCCCGGTCACGTGTGTGGAAATGGGCTTTCCCCAACCACCGTACACTGTTTTTCCACTGGGAACATAGAGCCCGTAATCTTTTCCCGGATATAAAAAGGTGCCAGATATCACTTTCATCTGGTATTCCTTGGGCGCCGACTCGGAAGCCAGCCACTCCGCTTTGGTCATAGAATCCTCACAACCGAGTAATAAGAGTAACGCCGATAC
>NZ_JBNJLT010000035.1:0-501 GCF_050113635.1 Marinimicrobium sp. ARAG 43.8 | reverse complement strand
CATAAATCCGCCCGTTCATATGGATCAAACCCACCTCATCCAGCATCTCGTGCCCGGTGAAGCCGCGCTTGGTGATGCCGGTAATGTTCGTTTCGAGTTCGCTTAACGCCTTATCCACCAATGGGCCCCAGTTCAACGGATCGCGGCGCTGGCCCCAGGGATCGAAGCTCATCCGCGCGACCAATTGACCGATCTCGTTGCTGATGATGTCGATCGAGCCCAGATGGTCTTTGTGCAGGTAGTGGGTGGTTTTGCCCGCCGGTTGGCCGTCGGCACTGCGGGTGTAGCTGATCAGCGCGCCGCCGGGAAGGCGACGCTTGATCTCCAACCGACCGCCCGGGTGCGTGATGCGCTCCACATTGCCCAGGTAGCGGGTGAGGGTGGTGGCACCCTGCGCGCTCTCGTCCGTGCGCAGGTAGCGGGCCCGGCTCGGACTGTAGGCAAAACGGGTGGTGTGACCGCCTTTGCTGATTTTAGTGGGCTTGTCGAAGCTGCTGTACT
>NZ_JBNJLT010000034.1:0-515 GCF_050113635.1 Marinimicrobium sp. ARAG 43.8 | reverse complement strand
GAGATGCTGGATGAGGTGGGTTTGATCCATATGAACGGGCGGATTTATGACCCGCGACTGGGCCGGTTTTTGCAGGCGGATCCGCTGATCGACGGCGTGACAGACACGCAAGGCTATAACCGCTATAGTTATGTACACAACAATCCGCTCAATGCGACCGATCCCAGCGGTTTTTCAGCCTGGACTCGTTTCAGGGACAATTTCTTGAAACCCGTCATTCAGGCTGTTGTCACGGCCTACTGTATTCCGTGTGGTACCGCGTTGGCGGCGGCGACAACGGCCTACTACGGTGGCGACGCGTTTGATGTCGCTATTGCCGCGTTCAGTACCTATGTTATGGCCAGCATGGGCCAGGATTTTGCAAAAGGCGGATTTAGTGGGGGCGAGGCGTTTGTCTTTGGCGTCACGGGAGGCATTACCTCAGCGCTCCGGGGCGGTAAGTTCGGGCATGGGTTTGTCAGCGCGTATACGGGGGCTGTAACGGGCGGATTCGTTCGAGGATTAGATAACGCCGC
>NZ_JBNJLT010000033.1:0-759 GCF_050113635.1 Marinimicrobium sp. ARAG 43.8 | reverse complement strand
ATCACTTCCATCGGATATTTATCTGGCGCCGACTCAGAAGCCAGCCAGTCCGCTTTCGTCATAGAGTCCTCACAACCAAGTAATAAATGCAATGCCAATATAAGAACGAATCGACGTCGGGTTTTAATCGTCATAGTACATTCGCCTGCGTTGACCTTCGTGAAGCCGCGGTGACATCCCCACTCCAGAATAGTGCGCCGAAAAATGCAGGTACTGGTGGCGGATGATATAGAGCAAAGGGTCTTCGCCTTGCCAATGTTCTGGCATTGATTTGGCAACTGATGAAACATAAGACTGTATACGACTTTGCAAGTCCCGCAGCTCTTCAAGCTCTTCACTCAAATCAATAAGCTCCAGAAACTTCTGCTCATTCATGACCACCCCTTCTTCTTTTATAAAACCCGCCATAAGCTCCAAAGGAATTTTGCTATAACTGGTTTTCACCAGCGCCCGCTCGGCATGAATGACCTGATTCGCGGTGTCTCGGGAGCTGGGTAACGTCAACTCCTCAGGGCGATACCAGCCTTGGGCCAGAAACCAGTCACGATCCGCGTGGCGATCACGCCGATGCCCTCTGTAGACAATCTGTGCCTCAGCGCCAGATCGGTAGCCCCCGCCCACATCGCTATGCGCACCGGGCAGGCAGATGCGCCGCCCTTTTTCCCCGGCGCTGTTAATGGCGGTCAGGGAAAAGTTTTCCCGGTATTCCTCTGAGGCTTCCAACTGAATCACCCGGTTGGCTCGACGAATGGAGTCCAG
>NZ_JBNJLT010000032.1:0-789 GCF_050113635.1 Marinimicrobium sp. ARAG 43.8 | reverse complement strand
TCGTTGTCGGTGATGTTGCTTTTAACCTCTTTGGGTCGCTTACCTTGCCCCATCCGTGGGGTTGCTGTCTTTAGGAATTGGTCGATCCGATCAAACTCTTTGCTCAGCGTATCTGAGGCTTTCTGCAACTGACGCTTGCGATCCCGCTCGCTGGGTTTGCGGGCATCGAGCTTCTTATGCTCCTTGAGACAGGCGCGAATCTTCCGTTTGATCTTGTCGCGTTTTTGAGTCAACTCGTCCAACGTGCCGGAATGCTCTTTGGCGGCATTGGAGGACATCTTGCAGCCATCAATGGCGAACAGCTCGTTGCCGAGCAAGCCCTGTTGGTCACAGACCAGAAGCACTTGCTCAAATACTGACTCAATGGCGTCGGGGTAGCTACTGATAAAGCTGGCGATGCTGGTGAAGTGGGGAACGGAGTCACAGGACAGGGCCTTGAAAATGATGTTGTGCTCGCACTGCCACTGGATTTCTCGGCTGGAGGTAATGCCTTTGGCGTAGGCATAGAGAATGATCTTTAGGAGGATTACCGGGTCGTAGGCCGCGCGCCCGCCAGCGTCGTTCTTGTACTTCTCGTGAAATGCCGACAGGTCAATGTGGTCATCGATCAGTCGGTGCAGTGTGAACTCGAAGGTTCCCGGCTGTAACTGTTCCTCAAAATCGATAACGACCATGGCGCTTTGGCTGTAGTCGTATTTCTTGAAGTTTGGCATGGCGTCGCGTCCTTTAAACGATGCCCAATTTTATCAAAAAAGGCCTTGTTTTTGGAGTTTTTCTACGGCTTCAACG
>NZ_JBNJLT010000031.1:0-1118 GCF_050113635.1 Marinimicrobium sp. ARAG 43.8 | reverse complement strand
GGAGGTGGGGCCGCTAACGACTCCAGTGTAGGCACAGGCAACAGCCACAGCGACGACAGCGAATCCCGGAATGGGAGGGGGACGTCGTTGGATGAGGAAGAGAAGGCGACTTCTGGGCCAGGAAAATGGCAGACTACAGATGTTGATAAGCAGGGTTTTCGAAATTTGACTCAGATTATAGCTATACGGCTTCGAACTCTTGGAGAAGAAGGTCGTTTGTGGGGGTCTGATGGTAAGGATTTTGAGGGAACGGTTCAGGACGTGACCCAGACTTGGACGTCACTGTCTACGGCTGAAACTCAAGGGTTACAGGAAAATGGGCTTATTTCCGTAGAGCGTGAGTACGGCGAAAAACGAGTGATTAGACAAATGTATTTGGAAGGAGGGGATGACTGGAAAACAAATGGCAAATCTTGGTATTGGCAACCAGTGGTTCCCAACACTGTTTTTGAGTTTAAGGAGCCATAGGTATGCTCAGAAATTTTTTAAATTTAAATAACCCCAGGCTGACTTTTTGGATGTGGGGAACTTTAGACGCTATTTATATAGCTCTCTATGTAGTTAGTAGTGTTCGTGAAGGAAAGATCCCATACGTTACAGATTTAGAAATGACCATTCATAATCTTGTGAGTCATGGGGGGACTGCGACGGGAGTTATGATTGGGCTTTCGTGGCTGCTTCAACTATCAATTATTTTTTCGGCGGTACTGCTTTTATTGAGTAGCTCAAAGGCAAGGCTGCTCTGTTATATACAGACACCTTTCAGAATTTTGTTTATGGTGCCATCAGTTCCAATAATTACCTACTTTGTTGGTGAAGTTTATGGAACTATCATTTTTTTGATGCTGCTGCTGACTTCAGAGGTTGTCAAGGTTTATTCGATTTGGAGATTCGCTAAATAACAATTGGGTATCCTGGATGGGATTTTTAAGGTGTTCGAAAACCTGTGTCATTCGAAGGTGAGGTTCACTAAATTTACTAACTGTTTGGCAATGGCTTGGTGATGGTTCGAAGGCTACGCGGCTTCACCAACGGCAACACTCCGACTGGCAAAGCGGCACACCCGACAGCCAGGAACTGGACACCTTCGCCACCACCCAGGGCTACACCGGACACCA
>NZ_JBNJLT010000030.1:0-1143 GCF_050113635.1 Marinimicrobium sp. ARAG 43.8 | reverse complement strand
CTGGACTCCATTCGTCGAGCCAACCGGGTGATTCAGTTGGAAGCCTCAGAGGAATACCGGGAAAACTTTTCCCTGACAGCCATTAACAGCGCGGGAGGAAAAGGGCGTCGTATTTGCCTGCCCGGTGCGCATAGCGATGTGGGCGGGGGCTACCGATCTGGCGCTGAGGCGCAGATTGTCTACAGAGGACATCGGCGTGATCGCCACGCGGATCGTGACTGGTTTCTGGCCCAAGGCTGGTATCGCCCGGAGGAGTTGACGTTACCCAGCTCCCGAGACACCGCGAATCAGGTCATTCATGCCGAACGGGCGCTGGTGAAAACCAGTTATAGCAAAATTCCGTTGGCGTTGATGGCGGAGTTTATAAGGGAAGAGGGAGCGAGTATGAATTCGAAAGAATATTCCGATCTCATCGACTTGAGCGGGGAGCCCGAGGAGCTCAGGCAGTTGCAGGAGCGCATCAAGCTCTACGTGGCGTCTAACACGGAGTCGATACCCGAACATTGGCAAGGCGAAGACCCTTTGCTCTATATCATCCGCCACCAATACCTGCACTTTTCCGCGCACTACTCTGGGGTCGGAATGGCACCCCGGCTTCACGAAGGCCAACGCAGGCGAATGTACTATGACGATTAAAACCCGATGTCGGTTTGCGCTGATATCGGTATTACTCTTATTACTCAGTTGTGAGGAATCTATGACAAAAGCGGACTGGCTGGCTTCCGAGGCGGCGCCAGATGAATATCCGATGAAAGTGATTTCTGGAACTTTTTTGTACCCCGGAGAAGATCACGGACTCTATATTCCCAATGGAAAAACTGTCTATCATGGCTGGGGAATGCCCGTTTCCACCCATGTGGTCGGACCCGATCAGAAACCATTACCGGATCGGCTTCGGATTACCTACTACTCGTACCTGGAAGATCAGTTTTACCAGGGCGAGTTCAATCTTCCCTATGAAGTGATAGTGCAGAGCTTTACAGAGGGGTATAGCAACCATAAAACGCCAACCGGCCATTTAACGTATCGAAGAATTACCGTTGGCATGGCCCCCGGAGGCAGCGTCGCCGTTTGGCTGGTCGGTATTGGAAAGACGACTGAAATATTCTTCGGTAAAGCTGAACCGATAGAATACGACTGGAC
>NZ_JBNJLT010000029.1:0-1216 GCF_050113635.1 Marinimicrobium sp. ARAG 43.8 | reverse complement strand
TTTGAACGCAGTAAGCCCCACGTCAACGTGGGCACCATTGGTCACGTGGACCACGGTAAAACCACCCTGACAGCGGCGCTGACCCGCGTGTGCTTTGAAGCCTGGGGTAGTGGTTCGGCGATGGCCTTTGATGGCATTGACAATGCCCCGGAAGAGCGCGAGCGTGGTATTACCATTGCGACCTCTCACGTAGAGTACGATTCACCGACGCGTCACTACGCGCACGTTGACTGCCCTGGGCACGCCGACTATGTGAAAAACATGATTACCGGTGCCGCTCAGATGGACGGTGCGATTCTGGTGTGTGGTGCGACCGATGGTCCGATGCCACAAACCCGTGAGCACATCCTGCTGTCCCGTCAGGTGGGTGTACCGTTCATCGTTGTCTTCCTGAACAAAGCGGACCTTCTGGCAGAAGATTGCGGCGGTGTTGGTACTGACGAGTACAACGAAATGCTGGAGCTGGTTGAGATGGAGCTGCGTGAGCTGCTGTCCGACTACGACTTCCCGGGCGACGACACCCCGATCATTGCCGGTTCAGCGCTGATGGCGTTGAACGGTGAAGACGACAACGAGCTGGGCACCAGTGCCGTTAAGAAGCTGGTAGAGACCCTGGATGAATACATTCCTGAGCCGGAGCGTGCCATTGACCAGCCGTTCCTGATGCCGGTGGAAGACGTGTTCTCCATCTCTGGTCGCGGTACCGTTGTAACCGGTCGTGTTGAGCGCGGCATCGTCAAAGTGGGTGAAGAACTTGAGATCGTTGGTCTGAAAGACACCACCAAGACCGTTTGTACCGGTGTTGAAATGTTCCGCAAAATGCTGGACGAAGGCCGTGCGGGCGAGAACGTGGGTGTTCTGCTGCGTGGTACCAAGCGTGACGAAGTCGAGCGTGGCCAGGTGCTGTCCAAGCCCGGTTCGGTGACGCCGCACGCCAAGTTTGAAGGTGAAGTGTACGTGCTGTCCAAAGAAGAAGGTGGTCGTCATACCCCGTTCTTCAAAGGCTATCGTCCGCAGTTCTACTTCCGTACCACTGACGTGACCGGTGCTTGTGAGCTGCCTGAAGGCGTTGAGATGGTTATGCCGGGCGACAACGTGAAGATGAGCGTGACTCTGATTCACCCGGTAGCGATGGAAGAAGGTCTGCGCTTCGCGGTTCGTGAAGGCGGTCGTACGGTAGGCGCTGGCGTGGTCTCCAAGATCATCGAGTAAGTCT
>NZ_JBNJLT010000028.1:0-1271 GCF_050113635.1 Marinimicrobium sp. ARAG 43.8 | reverse complement strand
AGCGCCTGAATATCGCCGTTGAGCCGGTTCAAGGTGTTGTTGTCGGTCAGTCGCCCACTGGTAATGCTTTGCAGTCGGCCCGTGCTCGGGGTGTAGCCTCGGGCGGTCACCACGCCGTTGCCAAAGAGCTCGTGGGTCAGTTGGCCCCGCTCGTTGATAAGGTGGTCTCCCTGCACCCAGAGGGTGTCGTTATTAAGCACTATTATTTACTTTAATAATACAAGCTTCCAAACCCTGTAACCGCTACAAAAACCAAAAAAAACAACATCCCTGCCATCAAAAGAAATTTGGCGCGATCACCATGTTTAATCACAGTATCACTCCCAGTGCTTTTGTAACTTCCAGAATAAAGGTAGCGAACGAGCAACCAAGACCCACGAACATTCATAGATCCATCAAGTCGCGGCGATCCAATTTTTACCCAATCTCCGGGAAAATCCGACTCCATTATTTCAATAAACTTCCTTAAAGTTATGAAGTAAATTGGAAGCATCACCAAAGCGGACAAAACTATGGCTACAGAAAAAAAACCTAGAAACGCTTTCATAACAGATCCCCTGTTATAGATCTTTAGAATACCCGAAATCAACAATATTGGCCTTTAACCCAAAGCCTCCGCCAATTGCTGAACTGAATTGAAATCCACTATGACTCCACTTAATCGTAAGTTGCGCTGCGAAACCAACTCCAATACTTAAGTTTACTGACTGATTAACATCTCCAATTTCGCCAAATGAAATTGGTGACCCCTCAAGCATTGCGCCACCAAAAGCTCCAAGCCCCGAAGCCCAAGCTGCTCTGACAGAGGGGTTATCACCATCAATTTCTCTGGAAGCTGATAGATTTGCTCCTAAACCACCGAATGCAGCCCCCGCATTAGCGTTCAACCGTAGATCCGTAATGTTGTCCCAAAGGGATTCGCCAAAATTTCGGAGCTTCGAGGTATCAGTTTCTTTATTGTTATCTCTCTTTTGAACGTTTTCCTCATCCAACGACGTCCCCCTCCCATTCCGGGATTCGCTGTCGTCGCTGTGGCTGTTGCCTGTACCTACACTAGAATCATTAGCGGCTCCACCTCCAGTGGTACCCGCCTCAAACGCCTCGACATCAAAGTGAGCCACAACAATATCTCCGCTGTTCTCGACATACGCATACGCGGTCTGGCGCTGGTTGAGCATGTTGCGCACAAACTGTTGCATGTATTGTTGCGTAAACAGCATTTGTCGATTGCTGGCCATAATGGCATCGCGCTGGCGGTCACTGATGGTTTG
>NZ_JBNJLT010000027.1:0-1346 GCF_050113635.1 Marinimicrobium sp. ARAG 43.8 | reverse complement strand
GATGGCCAAAAGTATGTCGTTCACATTGATGCCGAGGCGTTCGAGGCGGGTACGAGTGGAGGTGGGGCCGCTAACGATTCTAGTGTAGGTACAGGCAACAGCCACAGCGACGACAGCGAATCTCGGAATGGGAGGGGGACGTCGTTGGATGAAGAAGAGGGGATGGTTGAATTTAATTATAAAACTGATGGCCTGGAAAAGTTTCAGGAAGCGGTTGAAAAATACGACGTTACGAATCTGTTTAAGCAGGTTTTACCTCCTGGTAAACATGTGATCAATGTGTCTATAGACCCTTCTCTTGGGAGTGACGTTGGAATGCACAATCCAGATGCAAGTGCTATCCTTGTTAATCCCGACTATCTTGCAGGAAGAAGTTTGGCGGTTATCGGAAGTTCGGTAGGTCATGAGCTAATACACGTTAATGATCGGCTGCGTGGGCGAATAAACTCCTACGAATCAGAGAGTATGAGAGCTAGCGAACGCGGCGCATATTCTTGGCAAGTTTCAACAGCAAACCATTTTGGATTGTCGAGACCGTACAGAACATGGCTTAGAAACAAAATTTCCGGTTACCGTTGAGGCTACTGTTATGAAAAGATATTTTGTGGTATGGGCAGCTTTATTTATTTATTATAAAGCTTTTGGTGATGAGCTGATAGTTCCAGATTTCAGAGAATTTCCTATTGATGAGGTTGTGTATAAATCCACACTTCCTGAACCGTTTGGCGATGTAAAAATCACTGTTAGAGAAAAGGGTCGTGATAGACGTGTTCACTCATGGTTGATTGAAGCTATGGGGATGCGGGAAGTGATTGAGGCGGAAGATTTTGGCTATTTCGACCATTTGGGCTTTCCAGATATTAGTGTCAGAGACTCTTTAACGAATATAGATGGAACAATAAAAGAGTTTGATGTGTCCTTTGATTATGGAATGCCGATTAAAATTGAGGTAAATAGCGCGCCTGGTTGTAGTTCGCCATGTTACATATTTGATCGATCATCGGTTATTTTTTCGATTAACTTTAAAGGCCGAGTGCAAGTTAATAAGATTAATCCAAAAGAACAATAAAAAAGTCCTGTTTTTCCGTATTAAATAAACAATAGCGCAAACTAATATGGAGGCGTGTGTACGGTTTCACTCTGGGCCGGTTCCTGAGCGCGGACCTGTACGTTCAGTCACCGTACAACAGCCAAAGCTTAAACCGTTACTCGTATACGTTTAATAACCCGCTGAGTTATACGGATCCGACGGGGTACCGAAGCATGGCCGGAGAAATGGTCATTCGTGGTCAAACCATCAGTGACCGCCAGCGCGATGCCATTATGGCCAGCAATCGACAAATGCT
>NZ_JBNJLT010000026.1:0-1363 GCF_050113635.1 Marinimicrobium sp. ARAG 43.8 | reverse complement strand
CTGTGGCCGCTGATGGTCAGGGGTTTGTTGAAGACGCTGTAGGTGAGGCTTTCGCCCCCTCTCTGGGTCATGTTGCCGTAATTACCACATTAGCCTGAGCTAAGGCCAACTCAGCTCCAATCTGTTCCATTAAAACCGTTAAACCATTGTCAGAAATGTATGAACTTAAATTACGCCAAGTATAAGCGGCTACAAACTTCTCCGATAATTCAGCTCCGACAAAATCGGGATCGTCCCCGCCTGTTAGCGCCGTTCGTGCAACTGGGTCGCCAGCCAAGTGGGGAGAACGCCAAAACTCCAAGAATTTCCCACCCTTAGCCAGAGCAAGTTCTGCATCTGTCATAGGCACTCCCTTTTGTGCATGGTGCTATCAAAACCTTAAGACTAATCCATCCAAAAATCGCCTTGGATGTCTATAGTGCGTGGCGATGGATTTACTGTTTCCCTGCTTACCTTATAGGCAGGCATTCTCGATACATATGGCTGAACATACTCACTTAACAACTGCTCTGTGAGTTCGATTCTATCGGGACAGTTTTCTCGGTACTGCAGATATATAGATCGCCTGTCGCCACTAGGAATTGATAAACTTGGGGGAGCAGAGGGAAAGCCTCGACCTCTAGATTCGTTAATGGCTCTCGAAATCTTCGGGTAACTATCTTCAACTTCTCTCATTTCCAGTTGGCCATCAGTTATATGGACTCTTACAATGCAGTCCGACCGGCTGGGTAGTTCATGCTCAGCCTTAGAACATGAATATGCCGCGAAGCATAACATCATGATAAGCACTTTCTTAATCATTTGCTGGCTCCCATATATTCAGGTATCTCTCCCCACAATTCCCGCAAGTTGTTGGTTGAAGCGGAACTCGAACGAACCATCTAAACTTTTGATTTATACGGTACCCTGTATTATGAACAATATGCTTAGTGGTACTTCCACCAATTGGGAGACCATAGTGTGTTCTTGATCTTCTCGAAAACTCTCTCGGCGGAGGGTTTGGCCAAACTTCTTGAACTACAGTCCCATGCTCATCTAGAAGTACATAACTTGATTTAGCATAAAACGAGTTAAGATGAGAAGAGGCTCTATCATCACCCATCTCCAGCATGATTCTACTGTACCCATCTATGGAGATAGACTCACCTTCTCGAACAGTCGCAAGCAATTGCCACTTTTCATCCTGGTAAGTGCGACTTTCTCTCTCCCGTTCATCCAACGACATCCCCCTCCCATTCCGGGATTCGCTGTCGTCACTGTGGCTGTTGCCTGTGCCTACACTGGAGTCGTTAGCGGCCCCACCTCCACTCGTACCCGCCTCGAACGCCTCGGCATCAATGTGAACGACATACTTTTGGCCATC
>NZ_JBNJLT010000025.1:0-1504 GCF_050113635.1 Marinimicrobium sp. ARAG 43.8 | reverse complement strand
TACACGACCGCCCATGTGGATCAAGTCGTGGTCGTCCAGTTGCTGGTGTCCGGTGTAGCCCTGGGTGGTGGCGAAGGCGTCCAGTTCCTGGCTGTCGGATGTGCCGCTTTGCCAGTCGGATTATTGTTGCCGTTGGTACAGCCGCGTAGCCTTCGGACCATCACTAAGCCATTGCCAAGCAGTTAGTAAATTTAGTAAACCTCGCTTTCGTATGACACAGACATCCGACCACCCGCAGCCATTTAAATCACTCACTACTGCTTCCATTCACGCACTTGGCTTCTGATAAACTCTCTTATTTCATCAAGCAAATGAAGATTGTAATCAGAAATGCTGAATTCAACGGCAATATCATCAATCAACTCGTATGTGCGGCAACGTCCATTTCTTTTGCCTTCAGGGCCTTGCATAAGACAACTCGCAATCCAAAAATCCTGCGGTTGATCGGGTATCGGTTTGTCAGAGTTCGGGAAGCGACTCAGCAATGCCCAACTATTCGGGTATTCCACAGCCCGATAGACTTTATACCAACCTGGCATTTCAGCAGCTTCGACTTTGCGGTTTTTGTAAGAACCCGTGCGCTGCCACAAATCACTTAATTGTGCATAACTAGGATCTTTGTACCTACCAACCTCTTCTGAGGTTAACGCAATGATCAGCCCCTCAACATCGTCCTTAAACTGGTTATCGCTATCCACCTGATAACCGGTCACATTGGCTTTGATTTCCTGGTCATCGAACTTGAACAGCGTGGTACTGGAACCGTCATCCAGACCGCTCATATTGAGCAGCCAATCCGGCATCACGCTTTCCCTTTCCATTGCAATGTGTTTGGGGATTAAAAACGTATGCTGCCGCAATTTAATCCGAACGACATCCGATACGGCATAGGTAATGGCCTGCGCACCAAACACAGCAACCAAAATAACAATAACTATTAGCGCGATCTTTTTCATTGCGTATCACAGCCTCCGCACCAAACCGGTGCCGTAAACCAAGACTCGCTGACTGCACCTGTAAAAGGCGTACCACCAAATGTTGTGGGGGGCAGACCATGATCTCTAAAAACGTTGTGGTGATATTCAGCTATCTGGCCAGGGTTGAGTAGACCTCGAATACCTAATGTATCGTTATCGGTGAAATTTATATGCGCATTAGCAAGTTCCACCCGGATTTGACCAATATCCAATACCCCATTGGCATACACATTAGCGAATGCCTGTAAGCGATTATTGATGCTGGTGCCACCAAACAGATAATCAACTATACCACCATCGGGATCTAAAGAATCCAGTCCAGCCTTTGCAACTGGATCACCTGCTGCCAAACGAGACTCCCAAAACTCCTGAATTTTTCCGTCAGCTAAAAGCTTACGTTCTGCATCAGTTATAGCAAAACCTCTCTCCCGTTCATCCAACGACATCCCTCTCCCATTCCGGGATTCGCTGTCGTCGCTGTGGCTGTTGCCTGTGCCTACACTGGAGTCGTTAGCGGCCCCACCTCC
>NZ_JBNJLT010000024.1:0-1541 GCF_050113635.1 Marinimicrobium sp. ARAG 43.8 | reverse complement strand
TTGATGTTGCCCAAGGCGTCGTAGTCGACGTTGACCTGCTCACGGCCACTGACCTTGGACCACTTCAGGCGGTTGAGGTTGTCGTAGCCGAAGTCCTCTTGTATCGGCTCGTCACCACGGTAGTCATAGCGGTGCAGCAGGTTGCCCAGATCGTCCCAGTCGTATTCCTGGTCCTGCAGCTCCCCGAACAGGCCATTGAAGAGGTCGGCGCGTTGGAATCAACGACTCTGACCCCTTTGGCTCCTGATCTCTTGACTCCTTGATCCAGGACAACAACCAACTTTTTGAACATAGTAAATTGCCATCGTTCTCACCTACGGAGAGCTTTCAAATACTTCTGGATTTTTAATAGAGTGAGCAATCATATTCATACCATCATAGCCGTCCCCATAACGCGCATTAAACTTCCCAAAAACAGTAACGTATTTTCCATGAAAATCTCTAAGCTGCTCATAGTTGGCCTTTTCAGTTTCAAGGGCAACTACGTTATAGTGCTGAGGAATTTCATAATCTTTCGTATAAGGAGCCACTAAAACTGCCTGCTCTCCGACCAAAGAGAGTACACCGTCAACACTGATTTGGACACCATCCAAATTATTGTAATTAGCCTGCATTTCTACGTAAGGAATTGAGCAGTATAACTCGTCTCCTGTTTGTTTTTTAACCTTGGGACACACAACCATCTCATCATTTTCACTGTGAACAATGCATCCCCCAAAAAATAAAATTGAAAAGAATATAAATATAAACTTCATACCTAGCCCTCAGAAAACAGCATCGATATTGCTACCAGCTTACCCAGTCATTAGTTGATGAGTCATACTTTTCAAAGTAATTCCTAGAATCTCTCATCACTCCATTAACTCTATCTACGCCATAGTCGTAACCCCTGAATCGATACAAGCCATTAGTGTTCGACAGATATCCAGTGCTCCCGCTGCGGCGTGTAAACATGAGATCCCCACCGGAAAAAAATCTTCACTATTAGATCTTTGATGAGTATGAAACCAGTCCGTCCTTTTCCGAGCCACCATCGTTCCAACAACCTTGTTATGAAAAGACGTCTGTACATCTTCGATAATGTATCGGCCCTCTACTTGGGGCAGATACGCTCCGATTTCAATATCATATTTTTCAGCAATTCCTTGCAGCTTACTCCTCAAATAAACAGCTCCGTCTCCACTGGACTCGAACCCTTTTTTGTTTACAGTATCCGCATCAACGGCTAACTCTATCTCCTTACGTATTGCAGCTTTCTTGTGCTCAGAAAAGCGTTCTGGACCGGCATCCGGGCGACTGGAAGAACTTTTTGGCCGTAAATTCTCCGCCCCCTGCGCCACCGCCCAGGAGAATGCCGCATAAGCCGCCCCATTGGCAAACTTACCACCCGTCGCCTCCGATATCGACCCGGCGAGGACGCTGGAGGCGATCAGCTCGGCAGCGGCATTATCTAATCCTTGAACAAATCCGCCCGTTACAGCCCCCGTATACGCGCTGACAAACCCATGCCCGAACTTGCCGCCCCGGAGTGTTGAGGTGAT
>NZ_JBNJLT010000023.1:0-1552 GCF_050113635.1 Marinimicrobium sp. ARAG 43.8 | reverse complement strand
AGGTCTGCGCTTCGCGGTTCGTGAAGGCGGTCGTACGGTAGGCGCTGGCGTGGTCTCCAAGATCATCGAGTAAGTCTGCTGTACTGATGGAAAGGCCCCTCTGGGGGCCTTTTTTTATACCTCTTGATCTTTAGGGCGTTTTTGGCGCCGTATTTTGAAGATAAGTCACTGATTTCTAAGGGGCTGCGTCTTTCTGAGTCTCTTTTGGAAATATCGCCAGACATCCCTTGACAGGGCAGTGGCGCCCCATTAGAATTGCGCCTCCATTTTGCAGGGCACCAGCAAGTTTTTGCTTGCGCCATCGCCAATTTGGATAGTTCTTTAAAGTTTATTACTGGAGTTTGGTTCACATGCAGAATCAACGCATTCGGATTCGCCTGAAGGCCTTTGATCATAAGCTCATCGATGCCTCTACCCAGGAAATTGTTGAGACCGCAAAGCGCACAGGCGCACAAGTCCGTGGCCCGATTCCGCTGCCGACTCGCAAAGAGCGCTTCACTGTATTGATCTCCCCGCATGTCAACAAGGATGCGCGCGATCAGTACGAGATTCGTACACACAAGCGTTTGCTGGACATTGTTGAGCCTACTGAGAAAACCGTTGACGCCCTGATGAAGCTGGATCTGGCTGCGGGCGTAGAGGTACAAATTAGTCTCGGCTAATAAAGTAAATGTTAATCCCGGTTTGACCGGGTTTGTGTAACGCTCTGAAATGGGCGGCCATAGCGGGTAAAAGCCCCGTACACTGAGAGGTTAGCAACATGACGATTGGTATTGTCGGCCGCAAGAGCGGCATGACTCGCATATTTACCGATGATGGTGTTTCCATTCCTGTCTCCGTGATTGAGGTAGTCCCCAATCGCGTCACCCAGGTGAAGAATGTAGAAACCGACGGATACTCTGCTGTGCAGGTTACCGTAGGGTCTCGTCGCGCCTCCCGTGTCACCAAGCCCTCTGCGGGCCACTTTGCCAAGGCAAATGCCGAAGCTGGTCGTGGTCTCTGGGAGCTTCGCAATGACACAGAAGAAGCTTTCGAAGTTGGTTCTGAAATCACAGTGTCCGTTTTTGAATCGGGCCAGATGATTGATGTGACTGGCACCTCCAAGGGTAAAGGCTTTGCCGGTACCGTTAAGCGCTGGAACTTCTCCACGCAAGATGCTACCCACGGCAACTCCCTGTCTCACCGTGCACCCGGCTCTATCGGGCAATGTCAGACTCCGGGTCGCGTCTTTAAGGGCAAAAAGATGTCAGGACACATGGGTTCCGAGCAGGTGACTGTTCAGAATCTGGAAGTTGTCCGCGTCGATGCCGAGCGCAACCTGCTGCTGGTTAAGGGCGCCATTCCGGGAGCCCCGGGCGGCGACGTCATTGTTCGTCCCGCAGTTAAAGCGCGCGGTAACGGTTAAGTGTCCGAGGGGAAACGACCATGGAATTGAATATTGTAAAACCCGATGGCGCCAACGGTACGCTCAATGTATCTGAGGTGGCATTTGGTCGAGAGTTTAATCAAGACCTGGTGCATCAGGCGGTTGTTGCGTTCCTGGCGGGCGCCC
>NZ_JBNJLT010000022.1:0-1650 GCF_050113635.1 Marinimicrobium sp. ARAG 43.8 | reverse complement strand
CCTGTAGGGAAGCCGCTTGTAGTGCTCAGCTACATAGAAGTGGCGCTTTTTGCCGCCATGCTGTTGTCATTGGTTCTGTTAATGGTCGCCGCTTTAGTGTTGTGGTTGATTGGCTGAGGCGATCTTTCAACGTCCGCTTACGGCTAAGAATGCCAGTACCATCTACGCTACCAACTGTTGAAGCCGGAAGTATCACAGCCGTATTGCGCCGCTCCCAAGGGCTTTTACGGGAAATGGTAGAGAACTACGAGAGCTATAAAGGCGGTGATCTCACCAAAGGTCAGTACGATTATCGTCGTCGTAAGTTGCTCACTCAGCTGAGTCAAAAGCTCGGTCCTACCCAATGGTTGCTCAATGGAACGTCCGATCTGTCTGAGGTGCTTCGGATTAGTCGAGAGGCGGGGACGAAGCCCGTCTTTCCTTTGAATCAGCAAGCGAGAAAGCTGGCCAATGCCTCCAAACTTGCTTCGGCAGGCGGTGTTATTCTCGCTGCGGTTTCTCTGAAAATAGCGTGCGACCAGATTGCAGAGGCTGAATCTGACAAGGAAAAAAGTGGTGTCTTTGTCGAAACGGTTACCTCTGCAGCTGTAGGGCTGGGTGCCACAACCGGAATTTCAATTGCGGTTGCGATCGCATCTACCCCAGTAGGTTGGGTAGCCTCATTGGTGATCGCAACAGGTGTCGCCGCCGTCAGCTATGCTTCAGGACGAGCGGCGCGCCATATGTACGACTCGCTGGGGAACCCGGTCGACCTTTCTGGAGCGATTGGAGTGAGTGCGTTGTGCTCTAATAAAGAGAAAGCGAAGTCTGGAAAACTGGTCGCTCCTGGCCTGTCAATGCGACTTTAAAAATTTGGAAGTCAGAATACGATGCAAAGCACACTTGATGTAATCAATACGATTGGTGTTTACTCTGTAATCCCTGCGATTCCGCTGGTTCTATTGTCGGTTATCTTTGGGATAGTGCTTCATAATACTTTAATAAGTCGGCTGGACCCGATTTTGTTCAAAGAGCCATACTTCCATAAAAAGGAGTTGAATACCTACGTGGTATGGCCTCTGACAATATTAAAAACAGTGGGATATATTCTGTTGGTAACTTCCCCCAAGATGGCGAAATGGAAGCGCTTTAAAGGCTTTAGCGGAACACTTCCAGTTGGAAAGTCGTTGATAGTGCTTTGCTACATTGAGTTGGTGCTTCTTTTTATGGTGATGTTGATCGCAATTGTTATGATGACCACGGGTTTGCTGTCTGTGCTTCTTAGCTAATTTTTCAGAACGGATTTTCGCAGTAAACCATTAAAGGCTGACAGGGTGGGGGCATTGTCGATCAGTACCATTGGGCTTTATGCCGTGCTTCTAACGTTTCCAGCGATCCCAGTGGCTATAATAATTGGGATAGTGCTCCATAACACGCTGATAAAACGGCTTGACCCGCTTCTGTTTAAGCGGCCATATTTTCAGGAGAACGAGTTGCTGTTGTACGTTATCTGGCCTTTTTCCTTCCTAAAAACGGCAGGGTACATCATGCTGATAACCTGCCCAAAAGCAGCCAATTGGAAGCGGTTCAAACACTTTGATAAGAATGTGCCTGTAGGGAAGCCGCTTGTAGTGCTCAGCTACATAGAAGTGGCGCTTTTTGCCGCCATGC
>NZ_JBNJLT010000021.1:0-1861 GCF_050113635.1 Marinimicrobium sp. ARAG 43.8 | reverse complement strand
GCGTATACGGGGGCTGTAACGGGCGGATTCGTTCGAGGATTAGATAACGCCGCTGCGGAACTGATCGCCTCCAGCGTAATCGCCGGGTCGATATCGGAGGCGACGGGTGGTAAGTTTGCCAATGGAGCGGCCTATGGGGCGTTCTCTTGGGCGGTGGCGCAGGGGGCGAACTCTTTAAAAGAAGGTGGCCTATCAGATGGAGAAAATCGGGATGGCCAAAATTACAGTGCTGAGGCTGCGAAAGCGCTTGATGATCTAAATGACCGTATAGCCGACTTGAAAAATTTTAATAGCAAAGACGAAGCGTTGAAGTGGCTGCACGAAAATGCACACCCGCTTGCAGTGAACTACGATATTGAGATTGGCGCTAACATCTTCGAGGACTTTGGCAACTGGAGGATTGGCAACACTGTTTCTGACTTCGAAGCCCACTATATCTATGGAAGAACAATAATGCAGTCAAAAGCCCCCGCTAAAGGTTGGAACTGGCGTGCGAACTGGCATTCACATGCAAAAGGGGTTAGCACAGATTTTAGCGGCCAAGATAGTAACTTATACTTAAATCTGAATAGGGGACGGAGCCCCAAACTAACTTTCCATGTGTCGGTTTTTAATGGTGAAAAAAATGTTCTTCTTGATTACTAATAAAAGCGTAGTCCGATTGATGACTACACTCCTATTGGCATTCGCGTTCTCACTTTACTTTACGCAAGGAAAAGCTGATTCTGAAAATTTGGGTCCTTATCCTGTTTCGCTTGAGGAGCTGATTGCGGATGGGAGTGAATTTATAGGGAAAGAAGTGAGTGTTTCCGCTTATTTGATGATTGACAACGGTATGCATCTTTTTCCCACTATCGAAGCATTTGACGCCTTTGATTTTCATAGAAGCGTTAATATTCTAAGCAAGAATTCCAGTGAAGTTCCGGAAAAATTTTCTGGCTGTATGATTAATGTAATCGGAACAGTGAAATCACATCAGTACAAAAAGAGCATTGTCGTTCTGGACGATATTCGAGAAATCGGACGCACAGGGGCCCTCTATATCCAAGCCAAAGATAAAATGGAAAGTGAAGGTATTTCGGGAGAACCCAAATGCTTGGGGCAGGCGTTGGTGGATATATTGGCCAAGTCTCACAAGAGGTAATGGGGACAGAGGTAATTGGGGGGCAATTAGAAAGGACATCTTGAAAGCATAGGACTGCTGTTTTCCCTAGACGAGCTCGCTCGACCCTTCCCGGTATTCCGGTCCCCACGCGATCACCAAAGTCGGTGCCGTCACCTGCCAGTACGACGGCAACGGCAACCAGGCCATCGGGGGTGGTTGCACTCTGGCCTACAATAATTACGACAGACCCACCAAAATCACCACGGCCGATCACACCACTCGCTTTGTCTACAACCCGAACCGGTCTCGCTACCTGCGCACGGACGAGAGCGCGCAGGATGCCACCACCCTCACCCGCTACCTGGGCAATGTGGAGCGCATCACGCACCCGGGCGGCCGGTTGGAGATCAAGCGTCGTCTGCCCGGTGGCGCGCTGATCAGCTACACCCGCAGTGCTGACGGCCAACCGGCGGGCAAAACCACCCGCTACCTGCATATGGACCACCTGGGCTCGATCGACATCATCAGCAACGAGATCGGTCAATTGGTCGCGCGGATGAGCTTCGACCCCTGGGGCCAGCGCCGTGATCCGTTGAACTGGGGCCCATTGGTGGATAAGGCGTTAAGCGAACTCGAAACGAACATTACCGGCATCACTAAGCGCGGCTTCACCGGGCATGAGATGCTGGATGAGGTGGGTTTGATCCATATGAACGGGCGGATTTATGACCCGCGACTGGGCCGGTTTTTGCAGGC
>NZ_JBNJLT010000020.1:0-1877 GCF_050113635.1 Marinimicrobium sp. ARAG 43.8 | reverse complement strand
CATAAATCCGCCCGTTCATATGGATCAAACCCACCTCATCCAGCATCTCGTGCCCGGTGAAGCCGCGCTTGGTGATGTCGGTAATGTTCGTTTCGAGTTCGCTTAACGCCTTATCCACCAATGGGCCCCAGTTCAAAACCTCGCTAAGTCGAGTGTCTAGTTTTGCTGGTAGGGATCAGGATTCGGGGGGCAGTGGCTCAGACGGGCGGGTTTTGCCATTGATACACCGGTTCAGGTCAGGTAGAGGTTTTTGGTCTTTAAGTAGGGAAATAATCGGACTAATAGCCCGGCACATGCCGAGCTATTTTTTTGATTAGGACATGCCCAGAATCGCTACTCAAGAACAGGGCTTTTATCGAAAGAAACCCCGGAAAATGTTATCGCCGACACCCACTTAAGCCGCCCTATAGAGACATCATCCGTTTTCGGGTCTGGCCGAACAAATTTCCCAAATACTGTAACAGCTTCACCCTCCGCATTATTTGAACATTTATCCATCAGAGTCACAGGCATCTGAGGCAGATAGATAACTTCTGTTGTATCAAAGACCTTATAGGAAAAATTGTTTATAAAAACCATAGGCCTCTCATCAGAACATGACAATACTCCGTTAAATGATATGTGCTTCCCTTCAAATGAAGCATCGGTCATTAGCCTGATCATAGAAACAGGATGAATATTTCCACGAGAACCTCTGTCCAATCTAGAACTGTCTATGTAGCCTGAGAACAACGCGCTAATTTCGGGGTAACTTTTACCTGCGATGCAGGCAAGCGAAAAAGCCGTCAAGATAATACATACGATCCATTTCATTTACTTTACCTCTGAGACGTATTTTTCAAAATTGGATTTCGTTCTTGGAAGACCGCCATCTAAAAATGCTCGGTGATCAAAACGCAGTAAACGACCACTTGGCGTAGACAAATAGCCATCAATACCCCCACCTACTTCCTTATTGAAGTCTGGAGTGCTAAACATGTTCGTTATAGTGTGCGTATGATAGCTTGCGACTCTGTCGAACTCTGACAAAGGCCGTATATCCACCGATCCCGAAAGAAAATCTGTCGTTACATCGCTAACGACAACCCTTTCACAAAAACAAGAAGGGCTAGCATCATGAATCATCGCTCCAATTTCAATCTTCCATGCTTTCGCTATCGGTGACAACGCTTCGTGCAAAGCTTGAGCAGCCAAATCTGCAGAACCGAAAGCTTGCCTTTCTATGCCTTCGACAGCCAATGTTATTTCCATCTGTGCCGTTGCTTTTTCGACGTCAGAAAGGTGGGATTCTGAGCTACCTAGTGATTCATAGCGGACGTCATTTTTCGAGTTAGCGATACGCTGAGTTCCCTGCGACACCGCCCAACTAAACGCCGCATAGGCCGCCCCATTGGCAAACTTACCACCCGTCGCCTCCGATATCGACCCGGCGATTACAGTGGAGGCGATCAGTTCGACACCCGCGTTTTCTATGCCTTGAACGTATCCGGACGTTAAAGCCCCAGCACCGGCCGAGACAAAGCCATGCCCAAACCTCCCTCCTCGCAAAGCACTCGTAATGCCACCGAGCGTTGCAAAACCCAATGTTTCCAGATTAAAACCAAATCCAGGCCCTCCTGGCGCTCTAATATTGGCTCCAACGGTCGCTATGGCGTAGGTAGAGAAAGCGGCAATAGCGGCGTCACCAACGCTTCCGCCATAATACAACGTCGTTGCAGCCGCCAAAGCGGCGCCACACGGAATACAGACTCCGGTAACAACGGCCTGAATGACGGGCTTCAGGAAGTTGTCCCTGAAGTCCGTCCAGGCTGAGAAACCGCTGGGGTCGGTCGCATTGAGCGGGTTGTTGTGTACATAACTATAGCGGTTATAGCCCT
>NZ_JBNJLT010000019.1:0-2296 GCF_050113635.1 Marinimicrobium sp. ARAG 43.8 | reverse complement strand
GGGCAAGGTAAGCGACCCAAAGAGGTTAAAAGCAACATCACCGACAACGAGTCGGCGAAAATGACCACCAGCAAAGGAACCATCCAAGGTTACAACGGAGTGGCCACGGTCGATAAGAAACACCAGATTATTGTAGACGCTCAAGCGTTTGGAGAAGGCCAAGAGCACCACACGTTAAAGCCTATTCTGCAAACCATCAAAGATCGGTTCGCTCGGGTAGGTCTCAGTGACGACATCTATAAGCAAGGAATAGTGGTTACCGCCGATACGGGTTTTTCAAACGAAGCGAACAACCAGTACCTAAAGACCGAGAATATCAACGCCTACATTCCTGACAACCAGTTCCGCTCCCGAGACCCCAGGTTCAAGGATCAGAAAACCAAGTACGGCTATCGCCACCCGGGAAAAGGCATCGATAAAGGCGTAATCCCGGCAAGCGAGTTTGACTTTAATCCAGTCAAGAAAACCTGCATCTGTCCGCAAGGCAACCCCATGTGGCTGCACTCCGAGCGCGTTCAAAGTAGTGGTAATCACCTGATAGCTTTCGAAGGCCGCCTAACCGACTGTCGGCACTGCCCCATAAAAACGGATTGCATGAAAAACCCCCAATCCGCCGACACCCGAAAGGGGCACGGGCGACAGGTCTCATTCCTGGTAAAAGCGAAGCGAAAGCCCACCGCGACCGACTGGATGAAGAGGCGAGTCGACAGCCTTAAAGGGAAGCAGGTTTATGGGCATAGAATGTCGGTCGTGGAGCCGGTGTTTGGTAACATCGGTACCAATAAAGGCCTTAATCGGTTCTCCTTGCGAGGAAAACACAAGGTGCAAGGCCAGTGGCAGCTATACTGTTTAGTGCATAACATTGAGAAGTTAGCCAATTACGGGGCTGTGGCGTGATCCACAGGCTTATCCACACTCGGATGGACCCAACTGTCCATAATGGGTGATTATGGTAAACGGATCTGGTTAAGTGCTAGCCAGGTGTTCATTGAAAAGAGGTGCCAGAGAGGCGATTTTGGTAAGTGGTTTTTTTACGACCTAGTTATGCATAAATAAGGAGTATACAAAATGAATATTGATGTCTTCAAATGTACCGATTCAATTGAAGCAATGGAGCAAAGCCTCCGAGATGATGGGTTAATTGGTATCTCAGGGGGCAGAATCAGTGTAAGGCGCGCGCTTGATGAGTTGCTTTCACAGATAAATGAATTGGAAAATAACGAAGAAGAAAGATTTGGGGGCTTAACATATAACCACCCAAATACCGAGTTAGCGTATATTTGGGATTCAGAAAAATTTTCTCCAAAGCAAGCAAAGAGAATAGTTAAAGAAGCATACGATAGAGCTCGTGCATAACAAACCGCTTAAATACGTTCTGGCCGCAAAAAGTAGGGTGTTCAAACTCTGTGTCAGTCATGGCAGAAAAGCGTCTCTAAACTTTCTGCTGCGCGCTCAGCCAAGCAGAGCGGACAAGGCGCTAGCAATCAAAAGAAGAACGGAAGTTACTATTAAAGATACCAGCATAACCAGTTCAGCGTAACATAGCGCAATGAGCGGCTTTTCTACCGGCAACGCCTCGCCAACCCCTTTAAAACGCTTCCACTTGGCAAGCTTTGGGCACGCTATCAGCATCATGTAGCCCAACGTCTTGACCATGGTAAGGGGCCATACCATCAGGCTTTTCAGTTCTTTTTCATGAAAATAGGGCGCTTTGAATAGAACCGGGTCAAGTCGCGCTATCAATGTACTGTGCAGTATCAACCCAACGACTATCACCGCCGGTGTAAGAACCAGAACCGGGAATATCAGATAAAATCCCACTGTCTGAACTAGATCTAAAGGTGTTTGCATCACTCAGTCATCCCAGCACTTGGACTCATATTCGCATGGACAGCCCGGGGGCCACGGCTTTTGGCTCTCTTTTTGCCTTCGGTTGAGAACATAGCGTGCCAATGCCACTTGGCCCAACAAGATCTACGCTCTGTCCTTTAATCTCGTAAAAGTTCCGGGCCGACTTTCCAGCCAGGATGCCGGCCGCTGCCGCGCCCGCAGCAACCACCAAAGATGCGACCCATCCCATAGCCCCCCAAATCAGGAAGACGGCAAGTGCGGCGCCGGAGCACAATCCCAGGCTTACACCTGTGGCGGTTACGGTGGCAATAGCGGTTTGAATCCCGCATCAGTCAATCAACCACAACACTAAAGCGGAAGTCATCAAAAGAACCAATGACAACAGCATGGCGGCAAAAAGCGCCACTTCTATGTAGCTGAGCACTACAAGCGGCTTCCCTACAGG
>NZ_JBNJLT010000018.1:0-2348 GCF_050113635.1 Marinimicrobium sp. ARAG 43.8 | reverse complement strand
GCGTATACGGGGGCTGTAACGGGCGGATTCGTTCGAGGATTAGATAACGCCGCTGCGGAACTGATCGCCTCCAGCGTCATCGCCGGGTCGATATCGGAGGCGACCGGTGGTAAGTTTGCCAATGGGGCGGCTTATGCGGCTTTCTCTTGGGCGGTGGCACAAGGGGCTCAGAATATTAGGGAAAATCGGGCTTCAGAAGAGTCAGTTCGTTTTGGTGATCTCAATGAGGTCTCAAAAGAGGACGCCGACAGAATGTATCAGGAGGCGAAGGAGTTTGTTCTATCCTTGGAGGAGACGGATCATGTTGCACCTAGCCAAATTAATTTGGATAACAGGTATGCCCTGATCAATCCGGAAACTGGAGAGGCGGAATTTTTCACCGATTTTAGTCGAGCAGCTAGAGCCCGAAAATCTGGATATGGAATATTCGGAGGTTTTGAAAAAGGTGGGAAAATAACCATTTATAGAACCGCGTTTTCTGCCGACATTCGAAAAATTAACCTATCAGGAAGGCGGTTCGACGACTTCGGATTTGGTTCTATAAGCTCAGGAGTTGAAGTAGGAATTTTTATCGTGGGACATGAAGTTGGGCATATTAGAAAACCCTCAGAAGTCAGTGCGAATTTCTTTGGCAAGAAAATTTTAGAAAGATATCGGGGCGCTCATTAGCGGACTGGAGAGAATAGATGAAGTTCGTCCAAAAATTATTACCTATGTGCAAGTACCCTTTACTGCTTATGGCCGGTTTCCACTGCGGCGTCTTGGCGGGAACCGCTGATTGTGGTCCAGAATCGTGTTCGGAAACTTATTACACAGATATTTCTGGGGCGGAAGAGTTTGGAATTATTATTGACCTTACTAGCTTAGAGGACCCGTCCTTAACGAATATCTTGATTTCTCAACGAAAAGTAGATGAATGCAGAATGGGTGGCTTAGACATCTTAATAGGGAAAGAGCCAAGTGGCAGAGAGCCTAACGCCGTTGTCTCGTTTAAAAGTGTTGACTCTGTTGATGGGGTAATTTTACGGAACGACCTGGTGAACAGCTCGAACTTAATATTTGATATTAATTGTAGCGGGAGTTTGGGAGAAAAGTGGAAAAAAAAATTCAAACAGGTATTGGATGTGAGCTTGCAGTTGGAGAGGGATAAGTAGAGAAAAGGTGAGGTATTTATTTAAAGTCTCGGTGCTGCCGGGGCTTAGAATTTTGGAATTCTTGGAACAGATTACTTGATTTAATTTTTGGTCTATAAGCTTTGTTGCGCCTAATAATTGAGATTTGACAGGAGATGATTAAGGCAAGGATGCCTCGTTTAGTTGTGCCGCTTTACCCGCATCATATTACCTAGCGCGGTGCGCCTCGACCATCTTCAATGGCCTGTTCGGGGACCTGCAGGATCAGGAGTACGACTGGGACGATCTGGGCAACCTGCGGCACCGCTACGATTACAGTGGTGACGAGCCGGTACAGGAAAACTTTGATTACGACGACCTCAACCGCCTGCAATGGTCCGAGGTCAGCGGTCGTGAGCAGATCAACCTCGACTACGACGCCTGGGGCAATATCTCCCACAAGTCCGACGTGGGCGAATATCGTTATGGCGCCGATTGTCAACAGGGCGCAGGCCCTCAAGCGCTGTGTGAAACTAGTGACGGCCGGAGCTATTGGTACGACGCCAACGGCAGCATGGTGAGCGACTCCTCGGGCCGGACCATTGAGTACAGCAGCTTCGACAAGCCCACAAAAATCACCAAAGGCGGTCACACCACCCGCTTTGCCTACAACCCGAGCCGGTCCCGTTACCTACGCGTTGACGAGGACCGGGAGGGCGACACCACCCTCACCCGCTACCTGGGCAATGTGGAGCGCATCACGCACCCGGACGGCCGGCAGGAGATCAAGCGCCGCCTCCCGGGTGGCGCGCTGATCAGCTACACCCGCAGTGCCGACGGCTTGCCGGACGGCAAAACCACCCACCACCTGCACAAAGACCATCTGGGCTCGGTCGACACCATCAGCGATGAAAACGGTCAACTGGTCGCGCAGATGAGCTACGACCCCTGGGGCCAGCGCCGCAATGCGTTGGACTGGGACGCCCTAGTGGCGGCGGAACTGCGCGACTTCGACCCGGATATTACCAGCATCACCAAGCGCGGCTTCACCGGGCACGAGATGCTGGATGAGGTGGGCTTGATCCATATGACCGGGCGGATTTATGACCCGAGACTGGGCCGGTTTTTGCAGGCCGATCCGTTGATCGATGGGGTGACAGACACACAGGGCTATAACCGCTATAGTTATGTACACAACAACCCGCTCAATGCGACCGACCCCAGCGGTTTCTCAGC
>NZ_JBNJLT010000017.1:0-3817 GCF_050113635.1 Marinimicrobium sp. ARAG 43.8 | reverse complement strand
TGGCGTCGCGTCCTTTAAACGATGCCCAATTTTATCAAAAAAGGCCTTGTTTTTGGAGTTTTTCTACGGCTTCAACGCCGCGGTAAAAGGCGCGCCGACAGGCGCGTCCAGTGGAGCGAAGCGGAACGGATTTTGACCGCCTTGTTAGGCATTTTAATTTTCACGCAAAACGACCTCGCCGGTTCTTGGATTTGTAAGAGTAACATTTTCAAGTGCTTGTATAAGCCAACTTTCATTTTGCTTTGTTATTACTGCGAGAATTAATGTATCGACTTCATGAGGACCTGCTGGATGAGCGACACCTGCAGCCAAACGACTCCAGAAATGTATTACTGCAACTCCAGTAGCAATATGAGAAACATCAATTAATTCGTTCTTTAGCGTTGAGTCGCTGTAGATAGTTTCGTGAATGGGAACGTGGAGGTTCACTATTTCATTAACACCGCGAACATAGTGCCCAAAGCGATTCACAAAAGTCGCTTCTTCATTAAATAAGTTACCAAGTGCGTTCATATCGTGGACATTCCATGCCTCCTGAAATGCAACTGGAATATCTTCTGGCTTATTTATCTTACTCATATACTTGAACTCTTGTCGCGCCGCATGGCAGCCTAACGCCTCAATCAGCTGCCGCGTCAGCGGTCTGCTGCATTGATTTGTTAGGCTTTTTTAAGATGTGAGTTTTCCGCTTAAATGCATAACTGAAAGCGACTCCATACAAAAACATCATGAAAGCAAAAAGAAGTGAGAGCGCAGAAAATCCTTGTGCCGAAGCGCCTTCTGCCGGATTCCTATAGATAAACAAAGAAATCGCCAACATCGTTCCCGTGGCAGATGATCCGAAGACATAAATAGTCTTTGGCATTTCACATAGAACTTCATTAACGTAAAACTCGACATATTTATTATCGAATATTCGGCCTAGCGCAGAGAACAGCCCAATAACTACCAGAATTGCTAAAAACGTCAGCCCTACTTCAGTGAGAGAACCATCGTTTATTTTTTGATTAGCAAATTCTACAAGTTTCTCTTCACTGTTCAAAAAGTTTGACGTAAAAACAGCAACCATGAAAAAAACCAAGACCTGCGACATAAAAATGACAAGCTCACTAAATACGAACTTACCGATGCTCTGTTTGTACTGGTCAACCTTATCCACTCAACCTCCTTATAGAGCCTAACGCCCCCAAACAGGGGCACTTTTTGCGTTTTGAGCGCAGCAAAGCAAAAATGTGTCCCACTGCTTTGGCTGGTTATATTTTTACTTACCACCTGCACCCAACTCAGAGTTTATCTTATTAACAATATCATCTAGCTTTGTAGCCTTACTGAGCACAATACCTTTCTTTTGCTTCATCGATTTTAAGATAGATGGCCTTGTAATCGAGGGAAACAACCAAATCAGTTTAGTTAAACTCGGGATAATTCGAATTTCCGGGCAGTTTGATGGAAGCTCTGGACGAGACTTAAACAAGTACGGCAAGTTTCGCTTGAAGCAACGGAGAAAACAAATGTACCTTGGTGTATCAAGGAAAATTATGAATTCTGCGTTATCTCGAACTGTTTTTGACACTCCCTCAATGACCCAGCTGTCTTGAATGACCAATTGATGCTCACCAGCCGCTCTCTCCACTTTTGAAGCAGCAAGCCATCCCTCTTTCCAAACTACGCTATCTAAACTCGCTACTGGTATATCTAGAGCTTGACCTAGTTTTTTGGCCAGTGTCGTTTTTCCAGAACCAGCATTGCCCGTGATATGTAGTCTCATGCTCCCTCAGAAATATAACGTCCCCAAGCAGGGGCATATTTTTGCGTTTCGAGCGCAGCGAAGCAAAAATATGTCCCTCTGCCTTGGTTGGTTATGTGCAATTAGGTCATAGTTTCCGCCCCAGCTTTCGTTCAGCAAGCCGCCTTTCCCACCCAGGGCTCATAAAGCTTACAACTTCGAATGCAATAAGCCCTTGGACTATTAACCAGGCACCTAGTCCACCCAAAATGATATAAACAACTGGTTCGCTATAAAATAAGGCGATAAAAACCACTGCCATAATTACATATGTAGCAAGAGATTCGTAAAACTCTTTCATGCGCTTGGCATAAAACAATGCCCTTTGCTCATCTGCTTTCAGTTCAGTTTCGTCTTGCATTTGCTCATCCTCAGGTTGTAGTAGAGATAGTTCTACCTCAAACACAGAAGCAAGAGCCTTACTTGTCTCCATACTCGACCGGTGACCTTGTTCGATACGCTGAATTGTGCGGGTAGTTACGCCCGCCATCTCAGCTAGCTGGCCTTGCGACCAGCCTCGCTTCAACCGTAATTTCCTTACAATCATTACTCTAGCCTTTTCTGTTTGAGGTGCTTCCATCTTCCAGCGTTTAGAGCAAACTGAGAACGACATTAACCCGAAACGAACACGAAATCTTTACGAAATCTTATATATATCAACGTCTTAGAGGGCGTCAGGCACATAACGCCGCAATCACGCGCTTGTCACGTGCATTGCATTGTTAAGTGGCTTGCGGATGAACGCACGGTAGCTTTGCGTACGTTGACCACTCATAGTGCTCGTACTCCCAACCTCTTCGTGCATGTAAGAGAAGCTAACGAACAAGTCGCGGAACTCTTGCGGGCTGCTGTATCGCATCGGTAAACCGAGGCCGGAAAGGAAGTCCTTACTGTCTTCCGAACAGAACTCCGCCAAATGAACGATGCCGCCTGGCTTTAGTACACGGGTTATTTCCCCAACCACTGTACTCCGCTCCTCAGGCGGCGGAATGCATGTAAGAACCGCGCACACAACGACCACATCGAATGCATTATCGCCAAATGGAAGTTCACATCCCCCAGAGTGCAGGAGAGGCAACCCAGGAAACGCCTTCCTGCCTCGTTCGATCATTGCGCGGGACGGATCAACGCCCGTTACATAAGTGTACCCGCACTCGACAAGCTCGTTGGAAATCCGCCCGTATCCACACCCAAAGTCTAGCACCTTCGCTTTTCGGCTAATCAAATCCAGAAATCGCGCCAAATCAATTTCTAGATTGAAGTCGACGTCACTGGCGACCTTATCCCAACTGCCTTGGAGCATCGAATTCTCCACTTAACGCCACGCTTTGCGGCTGCTTTGTAGCGCCAGCGGAAAAGTAGTCCGACAACAGCGCTTTGTTACAACTTGCATCAATTGTGGCATATTGCTACAATTGAGAAAAGTCAATTCTGGAGGTACAAATGGCCACGAACAGTATTCGCTTAGATCAAAATCTAATTGAAAAAGCCACTATTATAGCCAAAGCGCTTAATCGAACCCCACCCAAACAAATAGAACATTGGGCAAAAATCGGCGAGATAATGGAAGATAACCCCGATTTACCCTACGAATTTGTAAGACAAGCTATCATCGCGCAGGCAGAGCGGGACGCCGGAAAGCTGGAGGCTTACGATTTTGGTTAAAGCCACGAGTGTATTACAGACCCCTACGTTCAAGAAAGCGGTAAAGAAACTCAAGTCCAACCAGAAAAAAGACCTGGATCAGGCTGTTAAAGACTTAATGGCCGACCCCAACATTGGCGAGCAAAAGAAGGGAGATCTGGCCTTTCTGCGAGTCCATAAGTTCAAGATGAACAAGCAATTGACTCTGCTGGGTTACAGTTTTGATGATGGCGCCCTTGTTCTTGAACTGATGGCCCTGGGCTCACACGAGAACTTCTACCGCGATATCAAGCGGAAGAGGTGACGGTTGTAACGCCGCGATAAACGGTGGTTTTTAAGTTGCACTTTTGCCACAAAATGGAGCGAAGCGGAATGGCAAAAGAGCAA
>NZ_JBNJLT010000016.1:0-9354 GCF_050113635.1 Marinimicrobium sp. ARAG 43.8 | reverse complement strand
GCCGCTGTCAGGGTGGTTTTACCGTGGTCCACGTGACCAATGGTGCCCACGTTGACGTGGGGCTTACTGCGTTCAAATTTTTCCTTCGCCATTGCGAGCGCCTCCTCACATTCAAGCTATACAGATGGGTTAACCATTCCGCGCACTCAGGGCCTCGCCACAGCTGACAAGACGCCACAAGGACAACGGATACTCAGACAAAAACGCCAACAGAGGCACAACCTCTGCGGCGCTAATGTGGAGCTGATGAGCAGATTTGAACTGCCGACCTCACCCTTACCAAGGGTGTGCTCTACCAACTGAGCTACATCAGCCGTAACCTGTTTAAGACCTCGAACACTGCTGCATCAGGATGGAGCGGGCAGCGGGAATCGAACCCGCATCATCAGCTTGGAAGGCTGAGGTTCTACCATTGAACTATGCCCGCAGATCGCTTGCCCGTTCAGGGCGCCTGAGCGCTGCCCACTACTTTCTGGTCTTTTACCGGTCTCTTTACTACCGGCCTTTTTGCGCCACACAGCCAATAGACTGGCGCAAAATCGGTAAACAAATGGTGCAGGGGGGTGGATTCGAACCACCGAAGCTTGCGCGTCAGATTTACAGTCTGATCCCTTTGGCCACTCGGGAACCCCTGCCAAAACAGTCGGCATTGTCCGGCCCATATCTCTGCCTGTCAACCGGAAAATATAATATTTTCACGGAGTTACATGCAGGATCTCAGAAAAAGTGGAGCTGGCGAGAGGAGTCGAACCCCCGACCGGCTGATTACAAGTCAGCTGCTCTACCAACTGAGCTACGCCAGCGCTTTTTCTGCCCACGTCTCAACGTGGAGGCGGGATTCTAGAGAAACTTTTACTCTGACGCAACACCCGGACACAAATTTTGTCGACGCTCCAGCGTCGAGCCTGCGGGGATAAGCTGTGTCCAGAGGCTGTCATCCAGAGCGGCGGCCTGCGCAGAGGGCATTGTAAGCCAGAGTTCACGGTGGGTTCGCTCAATCTCATGAATTTTTGCGTCGTAACCTTGCTGGCGCAAAGCTTCTTGCCGCGCCACCGCCAAAGCCTCGCGACTAAACATGCCGAATGAAATGCCATTGGCAAGCTCTCCGCGGGGAATGACATAGCTGTCAATTTGTTTCGCTTGCAGCTCATGTAGACGAAGTAACGCCGCTCTCTGAGACAATTCCGGTGGCAGATGCACCCAGTAGCCGCGCCCGTCGGAGACGGTTAGCGGCTCCAGGCTCACATCAATATCCAGGGCTCGCAGCCGGTCAAACGGGGCTTGCGCCTCCTCCTCAGCCCCATAGGGACCAACCAGTACACACAACGGAGGTGCCAGCGCCTCAATGGGAGCCACCTCCGTCTCGGCACGACGTGGCAATTCTCTTGCGGTCTCAGACAGTAGCGTCAGCGAAGCGCCCCCCGCTACGGGCGACACCTCTTCCGGAGACGCCACAGGCCTCTCCTTCTCACCTGCCGAGAACCAATGAGCTGCCAACAGCCCGAGGTTGATCATTACCAATACCAGAAAAATTGCCCGCATAACGCTCCGCGCTTACCCAATCCCCATCAACCGGCACGGCGATGTGCAACAGCCAACCCATCCAACACAATGTCCGGCCAGCGCTCCGCCTCCGGCAAAAATTTCGCTAGCAGCGCGCCATCCCCACCGGAGAGAATGAGATGAGCATCACGTCCGGCCAAAGAACGCGCACGCTCAATCAGCCCCAGCATCATCGCGACCAACCCACCTTCCACGGCACTCTGCGTATTACAGCCAAGCGCCAGTGACGCTTGCCCCTTTTGGGCAGGGCTGACCTGAACCCCCGCCGTTCCGGCACCCAGTGACTGGCACATTAACCCCCAGCCCGGCCCGATAAAGCCTCCCCGGTGCATTCCAGCACCATCAAGAACATCGGCCACCACGGCGGTTCCCGCTTGAACCAGCACGACTGGCGCCTTGTGCCTCGAACGCGCCGCCAGCAACCCCAACCAGCGATCAACCCCTAGCCGCGTCGGATCGGAATAAGTGACCGTAACACCAGCCCGGCGACGCATAGGCTGAGCAAACCAGACGGGTACCGTCCAGCGCTGCTCCAGCCACTGCCGAAGCCGCTGATTGTCCCAAGCGGAACGCACACTGCTAACCCGCACCAACTGCGGACGGGATTCCAGCTCGGACCCGGCACTCTTGTCACGCCTGACGACCAATGCCAAATCCTCCAAATCGGTCAGCGAGTTCGCCGCCAAAATTGTCGCACCCTGGCTAAGACGCCACTTCAGCCGGGTATTACCCCAATCAATATCCAGAATCACTTTACGGGTCTCATGGATAGTTCCCCGCCATGACAAAGCGTGTACTCGCCCTCCACCTCAAGCCGCAGGGCTCCGCTCTCGTCAACTCCGCGGGCAATGCCAGATCGACTACTGGTACCCGAACTCACCAGAACTTCGCGGTTTCTAAACGCATCACGGCACTCCCAGCGCTGCCGCCAACTCGAGAATCCCTCATGATGATAATCTTTCAACAGCAGAACCAAACGTTCAATCAGTCCCGCCGCCACCTGGTGTCGTCCAGGCACTTCGCAACCCTCGGCCACACAGGCAGTCGCCAGGTCCACCCAGGGCTGCTCAATGCTCAGTGCCGCCGACTCAGGCATCGCCATATTCAATCCAACGCCGATCACAACACAGCAATGACCTGCGGGATCACCCGTCATTTCCAGCAGTATGCCCGCAAGTTTTTGCTCGCGCCAGAGAAGGTCGTTGGGCCACTTGAGACCAAGATCCTTCAGTCCCAGCGCCGCCAGCTGCTCGCACAAGGCCACCCCTACCGCCAGGCTCAATCCCTCCAGTTGCGTCGCGCCGCCGTCAAATCCCCAACTAACGGATAAATACAGGTTTTGACCAAATGGGCTTACCCAGGTGCGCCCCCGCCGCCCACGGCCAGCGGTTTGTTGCTCAGCCAGGCAAATATACCCGCTTTGTCCTTCTGCGGCCCGGAGCATTGCGCGAGCATTGGTCGAATCCGTGACAGAGAGCACATCGAGCGCCGTCACAAGCCGGTTGGCCTCAAGGGAAAGCGCCTCCCGCAGACGCCTCTCGCTCAGAAGCTCAAGGCCACCCGTCAGGCGGTAACCGCGCCCTCGTACCGACTCCAGCGGCAAACCCACTTCGCCAAGCTTGCGCAGTTGCTTCCATACCGCCGCACGGCTGATGCCAAGCCAATCACCCAACTCATCACCCGAGTGGTATTCACCATCGGCCAAGCGCTGCAACAGCTGATGCAACGTGTGCTCATCGCGATTAGCCATCTCGGTTAAGGTACTCCCTCTCATAGCGCCCAGCCAGGCTAGTAAGCACTTCATAACCCAGAGCTCCGGTGCGGTGCGAGATTTCAGCTACGGTCAGGGATGCCCCCAACACCTGTATTTTCGCTGGGCCGCGGATCGGCAATTCTGCGCCAGTGATATCAAATACCGTGGTGTCCATGGAGATTCGTCCTACCACCGGCACGCGCTGCCCGCTGAGATATCCGTATCCCCCTTCCCGCCCGATGGTTCGATTCAGCCCATCCGCGTAGCCTCCCGCCGCTACCGCCAACCGGCGGCCCGCCGGTAAGCAGGCTGTAGCGCCATACCCAACGCTGCTTGATTGGGTCAGCTCGCGTATTTGCAGTATTGGCAGCTCCAGAGTCACCACCGGAGCCATGTGGGGCTGCTGCCCCCAATGTGGATCGAAACCGTACAAACAAGCCCCCGGTCTCGCCAAGTCGAAGTGCCAGTCGCTGCCCAAAAAAATGCCGGCGGAGTTGGCCAGACTGCAACGGCTGCGGGGGAATCGTGCTTTTGCAGCGCGAGCCACACCTGTGAATCGCGCTAACTGTTCTCGGTTCATGGGATGATCCGCTTCATCGGCGCAGGCCAAGTGGCTCATGAACATTGCCGGATGACAGGCTTGTAGGAGCCCGGGACGCTCCATTAGAGCCACCCATTCTTCCAGACTAATCCCCAGCCGTGTCATTCCGGTATCAATTTTAACGGCCGATGGCGACACCACATCGGCTTCGTCACAGATCGCGCCCCAACGTTCAATGGCCTGCACGCTGGATAAAACGGGAACCAACCGACCATTGATACACTCCCGCTCCGCTCCGTAGGGAACCCCCCCCAGAATGAACAGGTTTGAGTCGTGCGGCAGGTAACTACGTGCAGCTTGCGCTTCTGGCAAGGTGGCAAAAAAGAAATCCCGACACCCTTGTCTGTACAACGTATTGCCCAGCACTTTGGCGCCCAGACCGTAAGCGTCGGCCTTAATGACCGCCGCCGGCGATTTACCCAACGCCTGTCGAACCATCAACCAGTTACTGCGCACAGCGGCTAAATCAATAGAAAGCGTTCCCGTGGCTGCGGCCATTAGCATTTCAATCCAGATTCAAGGAAAAGTCGCATCTAAGCAAACCTTGGCCGGAAAATCCAGATGGGCATCCCGCGAGAGGTAAAAAAGAGGATAAAAAAGAAAGGCTGCTAGAGAAGAAGGTGAGCGAGAGAAACGAGCAGGAAGCCCCACTTCAAAGTGGAAGCGGGGCTTCTTAAGTGGCTGACTTCTAGCGACGGAAGTGATGAAGCGTGTAGAAAACGCTCATCGGCACACCATCGTGATCTGACGTCAGCGCTTCAGCGGTCACCTCCAGATAATACACTCGCCCCGTCTGCTGAGGGTGCACTTGGGGTATCTCTGTTGTTTCCAGTGTGAGGGTGACAGATTTGCGGTCATCACTGATGTTCAGATCCGCAATGGCTTCTTCCCGAAGCCCCAGCCGTTCAGAACCGTAATCGGGAGCATCCCGATACGTCCAGGAACTCATTGCCAGCCCGCTGCGCAACGCCTCATCAGACAGGCTTCCAGGCAGCGGGCGTACAAAATGAACGGTGAATCCGTTCTCTGTAACATTCATGCGCTGAATAGCTTGTGGAGCTTTGTCCCCGCGCCACACCAGTCGCTGCAAACTAGCAACATGCCCGCCTTTAGCCTGCCAGCCCCGTCCAGTTTGCCCCAACAGCAAGCTGCCATCGGGCAAAAAGATGGGCCGCATAGCGCCAGAAGCCAACTCCCGCGCAAACGGCATGGCTCCGCCTTGTACCGTGCCATCGGGCAGAGTTTCCAGAGCCACACGGAACAGGTTGGACTGCGTTTGATCGCCAATCAGCATCTGCCCCTCGAAAGGCCCAAATTGTCCTTTGGTAAGATCCCAAACGGGATGGCCTGGCGAATTGGCCAAAAGGTTTTGTGGCATTAACAACAATTCCGGAGGACGCTTGTCCTGCACTTTCTCCCAGGCAATTTCAGGAGAGTCTGGCGTCATTCCCGGCAAGTCGACAAGACTTGAGGGATGGCCATAAAACTGACCTTCTTTCAACACGAAAAGCTTTGAGGTGCCAACAAACTCCCCCTGGTTTTCGGTGATCCATATTTGCTTGTCCGGTCCAACAGTCCACCCAGCGGCGCTGCGCAGGCCGTACGCCCAGGGTTTCACATCGCCGTCGGGCGTAACACGGAATGCCCAACCGCTGTACCCGCCCTGAGAGCCCATGTACAACCCGTCAGCCTTGTAAACCGAGTCATCCGTGTGAGCCAAATTCAGCCCGAAGTAATAGGCACCATCCGTACCTTTAACCGGGCCGTGCATATAGGTGTGGTAATTGTTGTGGTAGCCGAAACCGTCAAAAAGCGTTTCAAACCGGTCCGCTCGCTTATCGCCATTGGTATCTCTAACGCGGGTCAGCTCCGCTTTTTGAGAAACCACCAAATCCAGGCCGTGTTTATCTTCAATCACAACACCCAGGCTGTCGAAGAGGCCTTCAGCGAACAGGTGCCATTCACCGTCCACAATACGCCATATACCGGCAGTCCGTGTTACCACGACAATCGTGCCATCTTCAGCGACCGCGAGACCGAGTGCTTCAAACAACAGGTCCCGTCCGTAATTGTCTTTCGGCGGCAGATAATCCTCAATCGCATAGCCGTCCAGCAGCGCTGCGTCGGACGGCACGATTTTCAGCGGCTGCCGGGCGTACTCAAAATCGGTCGCAGGCGGGCGCCAAGGGTTGCTGGAAAGCTTAATTTGCGCTGTCAACGTTACCGGCCGTCGGGTTTTTGCTGGCAGCTCCCAGATTCCATCATTAACCCGGCCTTTGGAAACACGGACGTTCGTGAGCAACGCTTCGGATAACTGCAACTGCTGTTTGTCTTTCAAAGAGCCAGACACTGTCAGAGTAAGCTTACCGGTTGACTCAATCGCCAGTCCCATGCTGAACCGGTTTTTCCCTACCTCGACATCGAAATCAGGAGACTGCTCTGGAGATGTTGAGTCGATTCGGTAACCGCGAAAGCGGGCATCCACTGAGGCGATCTGGTCTGAGAAGTCCTCTTTGGCATAAAGCGTGTCATGCACTGTTTCCATATCGCCGAACACCGCATCCTTGAACGAAAAGTCCACCGGTTCTCCTGACGGCAACAGGGGGGCAAACAACACCTCTCCGTTCAAGTCAATTTCGCGACTGTTGTACCCCATGGCGAGCCCACCACCACCGCGGTTACGTAACTCACCCTCCATATTGAGGAAGCCGCCCTGCCAAAGTTTAACAACGCCCAACACTCGAGGATCAAAACTGTAGTTAACCCCATTCGGCAAGCCCACGTGAATCGCACGCCCAGAAGTGCCCTGCATCGGACCGCGCTGCACCTCGGCTTCATCAAGCACCAAACGCTGCAAACCATCCGCTAGCGGGTCATAAGCTTCCGGGCCACCCTCTGCGACCAACTGAACAACCGGGCCCTGAACAGAAAGGGGGTTCAGGGTGGTCAGGTAGGCGCCGATGGCATCCAGCTCGCTATCTTTCAGGGTATCTTGTGAATAGGCTGGCATGATGGGCATAAATGCCTCACCGTCGTTTGAGCCACTTTCACCAATCGCAATTTCGGTGTCCGGCTCACGTACGCTGTGATGCAAGTAACTACGATCAGCTTTCAGGGTAAAGCGTGTATCCGAATCTCCTTCTTTAACCAGACGGTCACGAGCGGGATTCTGAAACAGTCCAAAGAGGTTAGGGCCGGCTCGCACAGAGGCCTCACCCTCATTCACCGCGTGACAGGAGGAGCAGCCGAGTGCTTTGAACGTTTTCTCTCCCAGCGCCACAAAGTCCTGCAGCTCTTTCTCATTGGTATCACCGCCACTCTCTGTCGGTAACGTGACACTCCCGAAGTCCGCATGTGCCACACTCACATTGCGCACGGCCACAGGCCCTTTATGAACTTTCAACATCAAAGGCCCGGAAGAGGTTTCCCAGGCATTGATCGAACCACGCGTAAAACCTGTGGCGATAGTATTGCGTTGGACGGTCTCTCCATTGACAGTCACTTCCAGGAACAGCGCCGAATCGGTTTTCTGCCCCGCTTCGTTATAACGCGGTGCACGAAACCGAATTTCCACGGTTTGCCATTCGCCAGCCGCTTTGGCTGCGTTTGAGGATGGGATAACGCCAGCATAAGCCTGCGGCTCGCGATGTTCACTCCAGCGAGGAGCCAAGGCCCCCATATCCGACACTTCGTTTTTAGCGTTGCCATCTGAGGGGGCGAGTACAATCTCATAACGCCCCTGAAGGTAAAGGCCCGCACTTGCGTCCTCAGCCAACCAAACCTCCAGAGAAACGATGGAGTCTCCCAGGGACTGCTGAGATAACAACGGTTCTGCCTCTGTCTCTTCAGAGAACAAAAGTACGTTGGCCGAATTCTCATCTGAAGCCTCAGCACCGTCAACGCTCTGCACCCATTCCCAGGGAGCCTTTACGTCAAAAGGCGTTGATACCAGAGAGAGTGCGGGCAGGGAAACGGCGCTCATCACCAGCAACAGCAGGAATTGACCGATTTCCTTTATTGTTATTCTGGACATAGTAATACCTCAAAAACATGACGACTCTTCGGTCGTGTCGGACTTAGGGTTGTGGCTCTCCAGCAAACGCTTCCAGGAGATACATCGAGCTTATTCGAGGTCAACTCGAAACAGAGATATAAAAAACCCGGCCAGGGAAATGCCGGGTTTCCATTACGGTAATCGCTACTTGGCGAGCAAGCGCTTACCAAGGGCGTGAGTCTTACAGCTCACGTACCCAAATGTTGCGGAAGCTAACCGCGGCATCATGATCCTGCAGCGCTAAAGGAGCACAGCCGTGCGCTTCGTATGAGGGCTCACCGATCCAGGCAGTAGCACCTTGGATTTCGAAGTGATTTTGTACCAGTACCCCATTATGCAGCACCGTGACGTATCCCGGAGACTCTAGCTCTCCGCTCTCGTCGAAACGAGGGGCTGTGTAAATAATGTCGTACGCCTGCCATTCACCAGGCTCACGGGTAGCGTTAGCCAGCGGGATAGACTGTTTGTACACAGAGCCAGCCTGACCATTGGGGTAGGTCTCATTGTCGTACGAATCCAGCACCTGGATTTCGTAGCGCTCCTGGAGAAAAATGCCACTATTCCCGCGGTTCTGCCCATCCATTCCTTCGATATCGGTTGGCGATTTCCACTCCACGTGAAGCTGAATGTCACAGAACTCTTGCTTGGTACGGATGCCGCCCTGTTTGCGCGCCACTGTGGCAACACCATCGCTTACTTCCCAAGCAGGTTTCCCGCCCTTTTCCGCTTCCCATTCGGACAAGCCATTTTCACCCAACAGGACAATCGCGTCTGAGGGGACGCCATTGGCAGGACTGTCAATGACTGGAGGTACGGGCTCCCAGACTTCCGTCTTTTCCGCCTGCTGCCATGGCTCTAACGCCTCATCAGCCTTAGCAGGTTCGGAGTCAGCACTGCATGACATCATCATCGTACTGCCCAACACGACAGCGCCTAGGGTTTGGTAGTAGTTGTGAGTGAGCTTTCGCATCTTTATTACTCTCTTTTTTGGGCTCCGGAACGAGTCGCCAATCTTCGTCAGAAGGTCAGGACAAGGTGGTGAATTGCCGATTCACCCGGAGATTGATTTTATAACATATAAAAACAGTTTCATACAAGAAAAACTGCTCCCATCTAATGGGACGCCATTGTATCACTTCGAGCCAAATATCATGTTTTAAAGAGCGCACGTTAGAGGATGACTCAGGACCAAGTGCCGTCAGGCGCTAAGCGGTAATTAGCAGAGGGAGAAAAGGGGGGTTAAGATGGCGAGCGAAGAATACGGGGCGCAAAAAAATACCCCGAGCCATGACTGACTCGGGGTATTGGTGTTAGAAGCTTGACGATGACCTACTCTCACATGGGGAGACCCCACACTACCATCGGCGCTAAGTCGTTTCACTT
>NZ_JBNJLT010000015.1:0-13227 GCF_050113635.1 Marinimicrobium sp. ARAG 43.8 | reverse complement strand
ACCCCAAGCCGAGAGAGCAGTATTTCGAGAAAGCGTTGGGGATATTTCTGACACCAGAAGAACGTAAACGCCTCGAAACCGAAGGAATCCCGTTCGACAAATGGGGGCGGATGCGCACCCACTACCATTGGCAGCCCAAGTTTTTCCGGATGGTAGGGCCGGACTCGCCGGGAACGATTAATTACATCAACGGCGAACTCTATCACTTGCGCTACCCCCTCAGTGAAGAAGACGCCGCGACGCCCAGGCCGTTACCCAAGCGCATGAGTTTCCACAGTGAAAACTATCTGTTTATCATCCATTTCGACGAAGACGAGATGTTGGACGTGTTTGAGAAGATGGCGGATGGCGATAATCCGCTCTACCTCGACATTGCCCCCGGTATCCCTCGATCAGAAACCGCGATTCGGGTAAGAAATCAAGAGGACGAGCATACCGACTTGGCGAAGTTCACGGTGGAGGAGATTAATTAGTCGGCTGTCGAAAAGGGGTTCAATAACCCGACGCCAGTGCTCTCAAAATCTTTGCTGTTGCGAGTCACTAATGTCATTTGGTGAACCATTGCGGTCGCGGCAATCAGCGCATCTCGCTCAGGTTGTGGGTCGGGAGTGTGCAAGTGCGCACAGGTGCGAGCGATGGATTCATCGACGGGAAGGATGCGTGCATGAAACTCCGGCAATACTTGCTCTTCGAGCCAGCGCCGAAGAGTGACACCTTGCACTCGGTCACGTCGTTCAATTCGCTGCACCCCCATTTCCAGTTCCAGGATGGAAATCGCCGATAGGTGGAGCAGTTCAGGTGAGACGCCTTCTGCCCAGCATACGACCCCGGAGTCTGCACGGCCGCTGCTTGCCTTGCGCAGTTCTGAGATGATGTTGGTATCGAGCAGATACATATTAGTCCAGCTCCGCCGGCTTTAAGCCAAGCCGGGCGGTAACTGGCTCAAAATCGACTTCCTCTGATGTGGCCAATGAGAGTCGTTCCACGATGGAGGTTTTCTTGCCTGTCAGCCGTTGGTATTCGGCGTAACTCATCATGACGTGAGACGGGCGCCCCCGATCAGTGATGATAATCGGAGTTTTTAACGAAGATTTCTTGATGCGGCTTAACGCCTGATTCAGTTCACGGCTGGAAACGGTGGATTTATCCATGACTGGCCTCCCACTTTAATGCGGCTTGGCGGCTTATGTGACTACGTTACTACAAATTTGTGGCGGGTGCTACTCTTAGTCTTCCCGTGCGGCAGATCTGAAGCTGCAATGGCTCGGAGCCACCCTTACGCGGGGGCGCTTGAAGCAGGAGTTTTTATCTGTTGAAGATGTCCAAATAGCTTTGGATGATTGGTTGCATGGATAAGGAAGGACGTGTTTCAAAGGAGATGGTACCAGAGGCCGGACTCGAACCGGCACACCCTCGCGGGCGGGGGATTTTGAATCCCCTGCGTCTACCAATTTCGCCACTCTGGCACTATGTAGTAAGCCGCTATGGGCTTTAGTGCGGGTTTCAGGTCTTTACCAGCGCTTCGCACTGGCCCTGCGGTCGCTCTCGGGCTCCTGCCCTTCGCGACACTCGTACATCCTGTACGTCGTCTACCAATTTCGCCACTCTGGCACTATGTAGTAAGCCGCTCTGTGCTTTAGTGCGGGGCGCGATTATAGCAGTGTGCGGAGGTTCGTCAACCGAGGATTTGCAAAAGCCTTTGATCTGGTGGTCATTTTCAGGCTTTTCCGGTACCCTTGCCGGCCTTTGAACCCCGTCTGATCGATACACACTGTTTCTTTGTATGCCTATGCGCCGCCAGGACTTTTTCTACGATTTACCGGAATCGTTGATTGCCCGTGAACCCGCTACTGAACGCCGTGGCAGCCGCTTGCTGTGCCTGGACGGCCCCTCTGGCGAGTGCGAGCATCGGCGGTTCCCTGAATTGCTTGAGGCATTGCGCCCGGGCGATTTGATGGTGTTCAACGATACCCGCGTGATTCCGGCCCGCCTGTTCGGTGTCAAAGACACCGGCGGGAAGGTGGAAGTGCTGATCGAGAGAGTCGTTAGTGAGACTCGCGTTCTGGCCCACACCCGCGCGAGTAAATCGCCGAAGATCGGTAGCCATATTGTGCTTGATGGTGACACGCTGCTGGCGGTGACTGGTCGGCGCGGCGATCTGTTTGAACTGAACTTTCCGCCCGGCGAGGGGGTGCTGCCGATACTGGAGCGGCTCGGTCACACGCCGTTGCCGCCCTACATTGAGCGGGACGATGCCGAACTGGACCGCGAGCGCTACCAGACGGTGTACAGCCGCCATGCCGGCGCCGTGGCTGCGCCCACGGCGGGGCTGCATTTTGACGAAGAGCTACTGGCGCAAATTCGCGACAAAGGCGTGGAAACCGCCTTTGTGACCCTGCACGTTGGAGCGGGCACCTTTCAGCCGGTACGCGTGGACAACATCGCCGAGCACACCATGCACAGCGAAGTCATGAACCTGAGTGAAGCGGTGGCCGAGAAAGTACGGGCTACCCGGGCGGCCGGTGGGCGTGTGGTTGCCGTGGGCACCACCAGCGTTCGATGCCTGGAAACGGCGGCCCAGCAGGCGCCGGAGGGAGCGGGTATCTCGGCCTACCAGGGGGAAACCGATATTTTCATTACACCCGGCTACCCGTTCAAAGTCGTAGATGCCCTGGTCACCAACTTTCACCTGCCCGAGTCCACCTTAATGATGCTGGTCTCTGCCTTTGCCGGTTACCTTCATACGATGGCAGCTTACCGGGAAGCGGTGGCTCAGCAGTACCGCTTTTTCAGCTATGGCGACGCCATGTTTATCACCCGCAACCCCAAGGCCGAGCAGGAGACCGTGGGCGCGGACACCGAGGTTTGAGCAATGTCTTCCTTTATGCAGTTTGAGCTGGACCGCGAGTCCGGTCACGCCCGGCGCGGGCGGTTGACCTTTCCGCGTGGCGTGGTGGAAACCCCGGCGTTTATGCCCGTGGGAACCTACGGCACGGTCAAAGGCATGCTGCCACGGGATATCGAAGGCATTGGTGCACAGATTATTCTCGGAAATACCTTTCACTTGATGCTCCGGCCCGGTACCGACGTCATCAAGGCCCACGGCGACTTGCATGACTTTATGCAGTGGTCCGGCCCGATTCTGACCGACTCGGGTGGTTTTCAGGTGTTCAGCCTCGGGGACATCCGCAAGATTACCGAAGAGGGCGTGTCCTTTCGTTCCCCCATTGATGGCAGTCCGGTTTTCCTGGGGCCTGAAGAGGCCATGCAGGTTCAGCGGGATCTGGGCTCTGATATTGTGATGATTTTCGACGAGTGTACGCCTTACCCGGCCACTCCGGACGAGGCGCGGCGCTCGATGGAGCTGTCCCTGCGTTGGGCTGCCCGCTCGAAAACCGCCCACGGGGATAACCCGTCGGCGCTGTTCGGCATTGTGCAGGGCGGTATGTATGAAGACTTGCGACGTGAGTCGCTGGCGGGGCTGACCGACATCGGCTTTGATGGCTACGCCATTGGCGGCCTATCTGTGGGAGAGCCCAAGGACGATATGCTGCGGGTGCTCAGCGCCCTGACACCGCACATGCCCAAAGACAAGCCGCGCTACCTGATGGGTGTCGGCAAACCGGAAGACCTGGTGGAAGGCGTGCGTCGGGGCGTGGATATGTTCGACTGCGTGATGCCCACCCGCAATGCCCGCAACGGCCACCTCTTTACCCACGACGGCGTGATTAAAATCCGCAATGCCCGGCACCGGCACGACACCGGCCCGCTGGACCCGCAGTGCGACTGCTACACCTGCCAGAACTTCAGCCGGGCCTATCTGCACCATCTCGATAAATGCGGGGAAATTCTGGGCTCCCAGTTGGGCACCATTCATAACCTGCGGTATTACCAACTGTTGATGTCCGGCCTGCGCCAAGCCCTTGATGACGACGCGCTGGATGCCTTCGTCAGCGACTTCTACCAGGCCCGCGGGCAGGCCGTTCCGGCCTTGGCGAACTAACCACAAGTCGGCCTGAACGTTGCGCCACCGGGCGGATTCTCATCCCGTCCGGTGTCCTTTACAGGCCCGTTCATTGTTGTCCCGGGGGAAATCGGTATAATCCGGGCCTTTGTACGTATCCGCTACCGTCGAATAAGCCACGGAACCGTTTATGCAGAACCGCTATCCGCTCTGGAAATACCTGTTGATCCTTGGGGTAATTGCCCTAGGGTTTATCTATTCCCTCCCTAATCTTTACGCGCCGGACCCGGCTGTTCAGATCTCCGGTCAATCGGGTGCGACACAGATTGATCAGGCAATGAGAGAGCGGGTAGAGCGAGAACTGGATCAAGCCGGTATCGAATACCTCTCTACCGAGCTTGGAGAAAACAGCGTTCTGGTGCGCTTGCCGCACGAAGATGGCCAGATGACCGCACGCCGGGAACTGCAAGAGCTGTTGGGCGGAGATTACGTGGTGGCGCTTAACCTGGCACCGACGACGCCAGACTGGCTGGTCAGCATGGGCGGCGCTCCCATGCGGCTCGGCCTCGACCTCTCCGGGGGCGTGCACTTCCTGTTGGAAGTGGATACGGCCTCTGCCATTGAGACTCGGCAGAACATTACCGCCGATGAAATGAAAACCACACTGCGCGGCGAGCGCATCCGCTACAGCGCGCTGGAAGTGAACGACGACCAGAGCATTGTGGGCCGCTTCCGTACCGAAGAGCTGCGCGATCAGGCGCTGGGTCTGGTAAGAGGGGAGTACGACAACCTTCTATTCAATACCTCGGAATCGGGCTCGGACGAATTTATCTTCACGGCGCAATTGAGCGAAGCCGCCGTCGCAGAAATCGAGGACTATGCTCTGGGGCAAAACCTGGTGACACTGCGTAACCGGGTGAACGAACTGGGGGTCTCCGAGCCGGTGGTGCAGCGCCAGGGTGGCAATCGTATTATCGTGCAGTTGCCCGGTGTTCAGGACACCGCCGAAGCCAAGCGGGTAATCGGCAAGACCGCGAATCTGGAATTCCGGCTTGAGGCACAGTCGGACACCCTGGTGTCCATGAAAGAAGAGTTTCCCTACCGCAGCGAGACAGATCGTCAACGCTTTGGTGGGGCAGAGCTGGAACGGCAAATTATCCTGACGGGTGACCACGTCGCCAACGCCACCAGCAGCTTCGACCCCGAAACCAATATGCCGCAGGTGAATATCACCCTGGATGGCCTTGGCGGCACCAAGATGCACCGGGCGACGCGCAACAGCGTCGGACGGCGTATGGGCGTTCTGTTTATTGAGCACAAAACCCGCACCGAACACCAGACCAATGAAGCTGGAGAGAGCGTCGAAGTTCGCGAAAATTACGTAGAGCGGGAAATCATCAGCCTGGCGACCATCCAAAGCGCGCTGGGCAAACAGTTCCGTATCACCGGCCTGGAGTCTCCGGCGGAAGCCTCGGAACTTGCGCTGTTGCTGCGTGCCGGTGCCCTGGCCGCGCCTATGTATTTCGTGGAAGAGCGCACCATCGGCCCATCCCTCGGGGCGGAAAACATTCAAACCGGTCTTAAGTCGGTAGTGATCGGGCTGGGCCTGGTGTTGGCGTTCATGCTGGTGTACTACCGCGTCTTCGGTATCTTTGCCAACCTGGCGCTGCTGGCCAATGTGCTGCTGCTGGTGGCGGTGATGTCGCTGCTGGGCGCCACACTCACCCTGCCGGGTATCGCGGGTATTGTATTGACCGTCGGTATGGCGGTGGATGCCAACGTATTGATCTTCTCGAGGATCCGGGAGGAACTCAAAGGCGGTGCTTCTCCGCAAACGGCGATATACAGCGGTTATGAGCGGGCCTTTGTCAGTATTCTCGATGCCAACATCACCACGCTGCTGGTGGCGATTATTCTGTACGCCATTGGTACCGGCCCGGTACAAGGGTTCGCGGTAACGTTGTCGATTGGTATCCTGACCTCAATGTTTACCGCCATCATGGGCACCCGGGCGCTGGCGAACCTCGTGTACGGTCGTCGCCGCAACCTGAAGAAAATCTGGATTTAAGAGAGCGCCGCTATGCTACCGGAATCAAAAGTCATCAACTTTATGGGCTGGCGCAAAACCTGCGCCACCATTTCCATCGTGCTGCTGCTGGTCTCCATTGTCTCGCTGGCGGTGCGCGGTATTGAATTTGGCCTGGACTTCACAGGCGGCTCTCAAGTAGAGCTCGGGTTTGATCGTCCCGCCGATCTGCCAACCATCCGCTCTGTGCTCGCTGAAGAAGGGCTGGAAAACCCGGTGGCCGTACTGTTCGGTTCGGACTCCGAAGTGCTCGTTCGCACCCAGGACGCATTGCGTGAAGGGGCACTGGAAGAACTGGAAGAGCGGCTGGCGGCACTGGGCAGCGATGTTCAGTTGGAAGAGCAGCGCAATGCCCCGAGCAACCAAACCCGCTTTGCGGAGATTCTGGTTATCTCCGGGGCTTCTGAAGATCAACTGCGTGGGGCGAACCTGTTCCCGCAGCGCTACTTTGGGGATACCGCCTTCGGAACCGAGGGAGACCGGGTGACCGTGTCCATTCAAAACTCCCTGGACAACGTCTACACCCAAAGCCTGATCGGAGTGTTGGAAGAAGCCACGGGCGCGAGTATTGAGCTGCGCCGCAGTGAGTTTGTCGGCCCCCAGGTCGGTGACGAACTGAGAGATCAGGGCGGGCTGGGTTTGCTCTTTGCGCTGGCCGTGGTAATGATCTATGTCGCCATCCGCTTCCAGTACAAGTTTTCCGTGGGTGGCGTGGTCGCACTGGTACACGACGTTATTATCGTGCTCGGCGTATTCTCTCTCCTGGGAATGGACTTTGACCTTACCGTACTGGCGGCGGTACTCGCGGTTATCGGCTATTCTTTGAACGATACCATTGTTGTGTTTGACCGGGTTCGCGAGAACTTCCGGATCATACGGCGCGGCAGCCCCAAAGAGATCATCAATACCTCTTTGACGCAAACGCTGGAGCGGACGTTGCTGACCTCAATGACGACGCTTCTGGTGCTGGTGGTCCTGTACGTCTTTGGCGGTGAACTGATTCGTGGCTTCGCCTTTGCCTTGCTGGTGGGGGTACTGGTCGGTACCTACTCATCCATCTATGTTTCTGCCAATATACTGGTTACCTTGAAACTGACCAAAGAAGATCTGATGCCGCCTCAGAAAGAGGGGGAGGAACAGGAAGACATGATGCCGTAGCCCCGTCGGCTCGGCAGGGTATCCGCATGGGCGCGCGGATACCCGATGTCGGACACACAGCGAGCGCACTATGTCCAACCGTATCACGGCCAGTGATGAAGATATTGAACGCGCGGATCTGCACCAACTTCGCGACATGGTGGCTCGCTATCGCCGCATTTTCAACGGCAGTGGCTACGGCTTTTGGGAATGGGACCTCAGTGCCCACAGCATCGACTGGTCCGGCGGTTTCTGGGAATCCTTGGGCTACGGCGAAGAGGACATGGCGCGCGTCAGCGATGCCCATCAGTTGCCGGATTTCATCCATCCCGAAGATCGCGAGATCATGCTGGGCGCTGTGCGCGAACATTTGCGCAGCAGCGAACCGCTGAACACCTCCTACCGAATCCTCACCAAAAATAACGATTACGTCTGGACGCAAGTGCGCGCCAACTCGATCCGCGACGAGTATGGCCGTGTGGTTTACATTTCCGGCGTCAACTTCGATATCACCGAACTGAAAAACGTCGAAGCCGCCTTGCGTGAAAGCGAGTCACGCCAAAAACGCATCATCCAGGCCTCCAACGACGGCATTTGGGAATGGTATGCCGACCGCCAGGGCTTTCATTTTTCCAACCGCTGCTGGGAGCATGCCGGTTACCATGAGAAAGATGATGTCGTCATGCGCGGGCAAAATCGTCTTTCAGTGTGGCGCTCGCACATTCACCCGCAGGACCTGCCCAAATTCGACCAAACACTCGCCGACCATATGGCCGGGCGGGCACCGTTTGATATTGAATACCGCATCTTTGGCAAAGACGGGGATATCCGCTGGATTCGGGCGCGTGGCCGAGCCAGTTTCGACGCCGAGGGCCGTCCGGTAAGAATGTCCGGCACCAATATGGATATCACCGATATCAAGCGGGCCGAAGAACGGGTGGTTCAAGCCAAGGAAACCGCCGAAAAAGCCAATCAGGCCAAATCAGACTTTCTCTCCAGCATGAGCCACGAATTGCGCACCCCGCTCAATGCCATTCTTGGCTATGCACAACTGTTTCAGTACGACCACAACCTCACCGTCAGCCAGGTGGACAACGCGCGCGAAATCCGCAAAGCCGGTGAACACTTGCTGCGCTTGATCAATGACGTACTCGACCTGGCCAAGATCGAGTCCGGGCGCATGACGTTCTCCTTGGAGCCCGTGCTGGTTTCCCGGGTCGTCGCGGAATGCTTTACGCTTATTCAGCCACCTGCCGACGCCTCCGGAATTCGGCTGCAAGTCAGCATGAACCAGTTGGAAAGCACCTATGTCGTGGCCGATAACACCCGGCTGAAACAGGCGCTGCTGAACTTGATCAGTAATGCGGTGAAATACAATCAAGTGGGCGGCGACGTTGACGTCACACTGATCAAACTCGATGACAAGTGGCTGCGTATTAGCGTGAGCGATACGGGGCAGGGCATTCCCGAGGATCGGCAGCACGAAGTCTTCCAACCTTTCAATCGCTTGAGTGCTGAATACTCCAAAATTGAAGGCTCCGGTGTCGGCCTGGTGATTACCAAACAGCTCGTCGAAATGATGGGCGGCAAGCTCGCCTTCGAAAGCCGTGAAGGCGAAGGCACCGAATTCTGGATGGACTTACCGCTATCCACCGAATGGAACCAGGACTTGGTGTCTCCTCCCAGTGAAGAGCCGGAGGCATTCAATCAAGAGCCGGAAGCATTGGTCCTCGACCAGCCGCGCCGCATTCTATACGTGGAAGATAACCCCTCCAACATCCGCCTCATGCAACAAGTGGTGAGCCGCTACCCCAAACTGAGCCTTGAAGTCGCCGAAGAAGCCTTCCTGGGGATCTATAAAGCGCGCAGTGAATTGCCGGACGTGATTATTCTGGACATCAACCTGCCGGGCATGGACGGCTACGAAGCACTGTCAGTGCTGAAGCGCGACCCGGTGACCGCGAAGATCCCCGTCATCGGGCTCTCCGCCAACGCCATGCCATACGACGTAGAGCGCGGCAAAAACGCCGGCTTCTTCGACTACCTCACCAAACCGGTGGAAATTAACCACCTCGTCCTCACGCTCAAACGGCTTCTGGTCTCGGAGTAGCCAACCCGCTATTGACCCAATCGGCCAATTGTATTTAAATCAATAAAACATTTGATGCCACGTGCCTCTTTACAGAGCACGGTTTTCTCCCTCGATATAATCATAACTTCAGGGAAATCAAAAGGTTACAAAAGGCATACGGAAATAACGGTGCCCGGAAGCCGCGAAAAGCGTGCCGGCACACTTTCACACATCCAGAGTAGCACGGAGTAGCGGGAAAAATGCTTTACTTTCAAAGTCTTATCCCTCATTTACCCTCTTCTTTGCTGTGCGGAAAGCGTGCTGGCTTGATATACAAATGTTAGCGCCACCTGGAGCATCAACATGAGTAGAAATAGTCTGACTTTAAAGATCGTTGCTCTCTCGGGAGTTTTGCTCATTCCGGTATCCGCCCTATCTCAGACATCGAATGAGTACGCTCAAATGGCTAAAGCCACTTGGAGTGCGTTTGAATGTAGCTCACTCGCTTATAAGGCGCGCCTGCCAGACGAGCAAGAGAGATTGTTTCGGTTTGGTTACGAGCAAGGTAAGTCCTTTATTTCAGCTTTGCTGGACCAAAAAATTGCGCAGGAAGATCTTTCACAGGAAGCTCCCACAATATTGCTCCTCTTGCTTCAGGGACCTACCCCAGACTTTATGCTTGGTCGTATATATGAGTCCGCTCAAGAATCGGCTCTCGAGGGCATCTATCGAACTGGTGATATATCCTATGACGATGAAGAGCAGCAACTAAACGCGGAGAACAAGTTTTCGCGGCTGAACTGCAATCTAATTGGAAACTAGTAATGATTCGGATCGCTGCGCTAACAAGTAATTTCAGTCCGTTCCGGCCCTTTCGGGCCTCCACCGGACGCGGCCTGGTGGCCGCGCCGCTGAATAAAGGGCGTTATGACTAAAGCTATGCATCAGATTGAGAGCATCCTGAGCCAAAACGAAAAATATCGGCTCGACGATCCGGCACCTACCGAAAGTCAGATCAACCAAGCAGAACTCGGTCTGAAAACCGAGTTTAAAGCTTGGTACCGTGATTTTGTCAGATTGGGCGGTTTAAACGACTTGAGGTTTAGTGCTGAAATCCTCCCGCCCCAGGAGCTGGTAGAGAACCAAAGGTACATTGATAGCCGGGCTTATGTTGCGTTTGCTAGCAATGGGTGCGGGGATCTTTTCTGCTGGTCAGTCGGAGATTCGCCCGCAATCTTTTTGTGGGATCATGAAACAAACCGGTTCACCGAGGATGCCCCAGATTTTGTCACTTGGCTTGAGCGTAACCGGTTCTAGTCATAACCAGTAGTTGTAGTACGTTCCGGCCTGCGGCCTCCACCGGACGCCCTGTCGGGGCGCCGCTAAACAAAAGCGTTAGCACTTTATGAATCATCTCGAGCAGCTCGTTGCTGAGTGGTATGAATACAGAGGGTATTTCGTCCGCCGAAATATTCAGGTTGGGCCTCGTGCGAATGGTGGCTACGAGTGCGAGCTTGATGTGGTGGCTTTTCATCCTGGGCAACAACACCTGGTTCACATCGAGCCATCTATGGATGCGCACTCATGGGCAAAACGTGAGCAGCGTTACGGCAAAAAGTTTGAAGCCGGACGGCAACATATCCCCGCGCTGTTTGAGGGCATGAGCTTACCCAAAGACATTGAGCAGATCGCACTTCTCGGATTTGCCAGCAATGCGAACGTAAAGACGCTGGCAGGTGGTCGAGTAATGACAACCTCCGAGCTATTTGCAGAAATCGTTGCCGGGATTGGAGGCAAGAAAATTGCCAAAGCTGCTATACCAGAGCAGTTTCCGCTGCTGCGAACTATTCAGTTCGCCAGCGAGCACCGTCATGCCGCTGGCTGGTGCTAACAAGTGGGTGAAGCTGACCGGTACTACGCTGCGCTCCGTCCCGGCAGCTTACCCAAGGCGTTATGTGTACCCATCGGATTGGAGGAGCAGATGAAATCCATCACGACTTCGCTCATGTTTGTCGGAGAGCAGGCCGGGAAAGCCGAGGAGGCAATCAGGTTCTATACTTCTTTATTTCCTGATTCACAGATCACCGATATTCAGCGCTACGGAGCCGGTGAGTATGAACCAGAAGGTTCTACCAAAATGGCCCGGTTTACGATAAACGGAACCGAGTTAATGGCGCTGGACAGTCACCTTGATCACCAATTTAGTTTTACTCCCTCCATGTCATTGTATGTCGAGTGTGAGTCCTCGAACGAAATCGAGGAGGCTTTTCGGGCCTTAGCCGACGGCGGCTCGGAGCTGATGCCTTTGGATAACTATGGCTTTAGCCAGAAGTTTGGGTGGCTGAAGGATAGGTACGGAGTGTCTTGGCAACTCAACCTATCGGATTAACGTGGAACACATAACCAAGCGCAGCACTACGCAGCCTCCGGCTGCCGGACGCTCGCAAGCTCGCGCCGGTGTGCGCGGCGTTATGAGTACAAAGGAGTCTAGTATGAGGGTACTGCTTGTAGTACTTTCTCTCATGATGGCGGGGAAGGGCGTTGCTAGTGAGCTTAGCTGTGAAGACGTAAGCTCGTTGAATGCCATCCAAGCTGATAATCCTTTGGTTAGGGTAGCTCCAGAGTATCCAAATAAGGGGACTCAATCACCTGTTCCCGGTTGTGCCGTTCTTACTTTTTCACTTGACCGTTCAGAATCCGCCTCAACTCCGAAAAGTATAGAAGTCGAGTACGAAACAGAAAATAGGTTTGGTAAGGCCGCTAAGAGGGCACTAAGTAAATGGCTATATCTCAACAAGAACGTTCCAGAATCTGACCGATATTACATGGTTTTCCATTTTGAGCTATCAGACTCATAACCATGCCATTAAATTCGCTCCCTTCGGTCGCCGGACCTCGTTTCACTCGGCCGTTTATGGCGGGCGTTAAGAGGCCAATCATGTACCAAGCATTTCGAGAAATGCCGACGCTGCTAAAATTCATAACTGCGCATGCCTTGGTCTGCTTCGTCTTCTTTTTGGCTGTTGTAATCCCAGGTATACCGATAACCGTTAATGGTGAGGTAATGGAGTCATCCGAGCTCTGGTCAAGAGGGTTAGGTTTTCCCACGGCAGCTGTTGGCCTAGCCATGCCTGTTGTCGGCGTGCTAATTCTTAAGCGCTGGCAATATTCACGGCAGCTTTATGCTCTAAGTCTAGTATCGGTGCTGGTTGCCCCCTACCTTGTATGGCAGCAGCTAGTACTGGCGTTGTTTGGGGTTGTGCTGTCATGTGTAATCATCAGCTATCTCTTTATTAATAGGAAGGCTGGTGCGTACTTCAGCTCTTAACAATCGCAGGCACGGCGACGGCTTTTCCGTTGCGGCTTCGCCTTCACTACAAAGCCGCGCGTGCTGCGGGCGTTATGCAGAAAATCGATAGGGGTAAGTTCATATGATTGCTTACACGATGGTAGGCACAAGAAACTTGGAAAAGGCACTGGCGTTTTATGAGCCGCTTTTTGAAGAAATGAACTTCGAAGTATGCTGGAAAGATGAATCATGTTTCACATACGGAAAAACTCAAGATCTGAACTTTCCAAGGTTCATCGTTGGGTATCCTTTTGACGGAGATCCGTCGAGCGTCGGGAACGGCGTCATGACGGCCTTCCAGTTTCACGCTCCGGAAGTTGTTGACCGGCTCTATGAAATCGCTATGAGCTGTGGTGGCAGCTCGGAAGGTGAGCCTGGCTATAGGCCTCAATATGCCGAGGGGTTCTATGCAGCCTATGTTCGTGACCCGGATGGAAACAAGTTAGCATTCATTGTGTACCCCCAGGAGTAGAAAAGTGCATAACCAAGCCATTAAATTCGCTCCCTACGGTCGCCGGACGCTCGTTCCTCGCGCCGTTTATGGCGGGCGTTAGGCAATCAAATAAAGGAAACCTTAAACGTGAAGAAATTCTTTCCACTAATAATATCTTTTCTCACTC
>NZ_JBNJLT010000014.1:0-14121 GCF_050113635.1 Marinimicrobium sp. ARAG 43.8 | reverse complement strand
AGTACAGCAGCTTCGACAAGCCCACTAAAATCAGCAAAGGCGGTCACACCACCCGTTTTGCCTACAGTCCGAGCCGGTCTCGCTACCTGCGCACGGACGAGAGCGAGCAGGGTGCCACCACCCTCACCCGCTACCTGGGCAATGTGGAGCGCATCACCCACCCGGGCGGTCGGTTGGAGATCAAGCGTCGCCTGCCCGGTGGCGCGCTGGTCAGCTACACCCGCAGTGCCGACGGCCAGCCGGCGGGTAAAACCACCCACTACCTGCACAGGGATCACCTGGGCTCCATCGACACCATCAGCAACGACCTGGGTCAGCTGGTCGGACAGATGAGCTTCGATGCCTGGGGCCAGCGGCGCAATGCACTGGACTGGGAAGCATTGGTGGAGCAGGCGTTGCGGGATTTCGACCCCGACATTACCGGTATTACCCAGCGCGGCTTCACCGGGCACGAGATGCTGGACGAGGTGGGTTTGATCCATATGAATGGTCGGATTTATGATCCGAGGTTGGGGCGGTTCTTGCAGGCGGACCCGCTGATCGATGGCGTGACAGACACGCAGGGCTATAACCGCTATAGTTACGTACACAACAACCCGCTCAATGCGACCGACCCCAGCGGTTTCTCAGCCTGGACCCGTTTCAGGGGCAACATTCTGAAGCCCGTCATTCAGGGCATTGTCACCGCCTACTGTGTTCCGTGTGGTGCGGCTTTGGCGGCGGCGACGACGGTCTACTACGGTGGCGATGCGTTTGATATCGCCATTGCCGCGTTCAGTACCTATGTGATGGCCAGCCTGGGTCAGGATTTTGCGGCGGGTGGCTTCAGTGGAGGCGAGGCGTTCGTCTTTGGTGTTACAGGAGGCATTACCACCGTGCTCCGGGGAGGCAAGTTTGGGCATGGTTTTGTCAGCGCGTATGCGGGTGCGGTAACACCCGGGTATGTTCAGGGCATAGAAAACTCTGGCGTCCGCTTGCTGGCCTCCAGTGTAATTGCAGGGTCGATGTCGGAGGCGACGGGGGGTAAGTTTGCAAATGGGGCGGCTACTGCGGCGTTTACGTGGGCGTTGTCGCAAACAGCTAGAGCAATGCAGCCGGGCGCCATAGGTGATGTGGAAGATTACTTTGATCATTACACAGAAGAGGATCGCCCAGGTGGGCCACTAAGGGAAAGTGAATTTACCGGTGAGGTAAGGGAGGCTTTGGAGGGGGTGCTGAAATCTCCTGTTGGTAAGGATGTTGCGCGTCATGTTGAGACGACTGGAAGTAAGATAAAAGTTGCTTTGAGCGCAGACTTGGAGTCATCCTTTCAGGTGATTGAAAGTGTGATTTTCTATACTACAGATGTACAAGGCTGGTTGGCTATAGACCCTCCTGGAATTCCGCACACGTTAGGTAGTTTGATGGCGCACGAGGTCGGCCACATTGTCGGCCCGGTGCATGGAATGAGTGTTCGTCAAGAAGAAGTATTCGTAACGAGAAATTATGAAAATGTGTACAGGAAGTTTAGGGGTATGCCCTTAAGATGCTCTTACTATGAGCCAGGCGATGTTTGTTAAGCGGAGGCGTAGTATGAGAACTATTGGATTGGTATTGCTACTGGTTTTTCAGGTGATATCCGCAAGAGCATGGGGCGGAGAGTGCGAGGCATTAAAATACATGGATGAAATTGAGCGTACAAAAAGCCTGATCATGCATAGTGCTAACATCACGGATGTTTTGCAGAATGCGCATGATTTGTTCAGGGGAGGGGTAACATCCCTATGCGCCTTATTGAGATTTGATATTTCTGAAGAGGGAGATGCCGAGTCTATTCAGGTTCTGGAGTCGAATCCTGATAGAGTGTTAAATCGCGCTGCGATATACGCTTTGAGAAAATACAAATTTGACGTTCCTGATGACGTATGTGAGGGTCGAGGCGTTTTACTTTTTCAGCTGTCAAAAGATTCTCTCGAAGAGTGAGTAAGGCCCCGGCAGCTTAACTGAAAGAAAAGGAGACTCATTTATTTAAAGCCCCGGCAGTATATCTGCCGGGGCACTGGGTTTTACCGATCACCCTCGACTACGACGCCTGGGGCAACATCAAAAGCAAGTCCGATGTGGGCGACTACCGCTATGGTACCGAGTGCCAGCAGGGCGCGGGCCCCCAGGCGCTGTGCGAAACCAGTGACGGTCTGAGCTATTGGTACGACGCCAACGGCAGCATGGTGGGTGACTCCTCGGGCCACCACCCTCACCCGCTACCTGGGCAGTGTGGAGCGCATCACACACCCGGACGGCCGGCTGGAAATCAAGCGCCGCCTGCCCGGTGGCGCGCTGATCAGCTACACCCGCAGTGCCGACGGCCTGGGTTCTTCGAGTCCGGATGTTTACTTTTCTCAAATAATGATTGACAGGTTTTAGTTTTTCGTTGTATATGTTTTCCCTTTTTGTCTCATCGCTATTCATTGTGAGTGAGCCAGATTTCAGCAGTGCCTGAAAATAACATAATAACGTTGGAGTGAAGCTGCCGTGAAATTCATACTGGCCATTCTTTCAGCGCTGCTTTGTGGCTGCGTTGCCTCCTACCCGAATCATCCCGAATCTGGTCACGTTCCGGTTTCATTCAAAACTGAAGTTAAAGGAACGGATATTTACACCCCGGTAACTGATCGGTGTTTTGCGCCCGGCGGTGGTGGGTACTACCGCTCCATTTGGGGAGCACACAAAGTGCTCAAGGTGGGCTCAGTCTGGCCCGCCGATACTCCGGGTGACACTCAGGAAAAAACCACCTTAGACAAAGCGTTGGGCATAAATTATCAGAAAACGATTCAGGTCCCCGCCAGCAAAGAGTTTGTGTTTTTCGTAGAAGGTGTGACCGGATACGGTTATAAATCGGCACATTATTGCGGCCTGATGCTCGGCTTTACGCCGAACGTCGGGGCAGTGTATAACGTTCTTTTTTTACTGGCATCAGGGGGGTGCAATGCAATCGTCAGAGAGAAAAGCGGGAATAACTTTCGAAGCCTTACTGAAGACGAGTTGACGCGGTATCCCTCTTGCTCCTAGGTTTAATTTAACTAAAAAGGTTGGGCCGTTTATGAGATTTACGTTCCTGCGGGTTCTCTGGATTGCTACTGCTTTCATGGCTTTAGTGTCCTGCGCCACCGCGCCCACTTTGACGGATCAATTTGGGGTGTATAAGAAGAATATTGAGTTGAGAGATAATCCTGAAGCTCTAAAGATAGCGGAACAAGCACTGATCAATATTGTGGAAAACCCCTACACCTCTGTTGAAATGCAGGAAAATGTACAGCAAATGCTAGCCTCACATTACATTGCTGGAAAATTCGGATACTTCTCCGAAGATAAGTTTCGGTATTGGCTCGGTAGGGAAGGAGAGCGCCTGGGTGAATATTATGTAAGAACGGATAAGAAGATCGATAGCTTTTATGAAGCCTATCAATCAGATCCTGGTTCTGTAAGCGCGACTTACGAAGATTCGTACGATTTCTGTGATGAAGATATGAGGCGCTTGCTGGCGAGCCCGGACCTTGATCAAATAGAGGATAATAAGGCGCTGCATTATTTGTCGGCAACCGATTGCGTCAAGTACGTCGTTTCAGATAGCGTTGAAGCTCGACATATCATGAGCGAATATTTTTCACAGATTGGTATCAGCAAGGAGGACGAGCAACGTGCTATAGGATTTTCGATCATTTCCGACAAAAAATTTACAGTGAATCAGTTGAGCGCTGATCAGTACGAACCGGTGGCCCATGCGCTGACGCAGATCGTGAACTTTTCTGAAAGAAAGCTTCTGTCTTGCTATGGCAAGGTTCCCAGCTCAGTAGTGGCGCTTGGCAATACCAGCTTTGACCTGGCAAGAAGTGGTAATCTTGAAGACAGAGAGAAAGCCTATCGTTCTCTCGATGCCGTTATGACTGAAAGCCAGTACAGCGACATGGACAGGGTGTGCATGCTGTTTTTTGTCTCCATGGGAGCTGCTGTGGCAGAGGATATGGATAAGTTCTATAAAGGTGTCCAGGAGTTGATAACGTATCAAGCTCTGATTGACCGGGAGAACTGGAATTATATCGTTGATGCGGGAATGCGGTTTTTAGTCAAGCACGAGGAATTCGCTACGGCGATTGAGTTCTTTAACGAATCCGGTTTTCCGATGAGTTCAGAGTCATCTAAAACCCTATGAAAACCATTGGGTGATTTTCCTGAACTGCTTCACGGGATCCCCCGGGTTAGGGGAATCCCGTGAAGCGCCGGCCCTAGGCTCGGCTCTCGAAAGCGCTGGCAGTTGGCTCCATTGGGCTGCCCGTTACACCGACATTCTGTCGCACACGCCGTGATTTCCTGGCCTTCAGTCGTTTGGACCAGATGACTACCCCGGTAATGCTCAGCATGGCCACCACGATACCCATCAGTGAAATCAGAATACGTCCCGGCAGGCCCAATATCCGCCCGGAGTGCAGTGGGAACTGCGCCTGCACAAACAAATCGGCGGCAGTGCCTCGCCAGGGAATCCAATCGCCGAGCACGTTTCCGGTTTTGGAATCCAGATAAATGGCCTTATGGCCGACACCACCCGCGCCGTGACCTTCCTCGGGCGTAAAAAATTCCACGCGGTACATACCGAACTCGCGTGCATGCCAGAGGCTGCCAACAGGCGCGTCCCAGCCTTTGTCTCGCCCGGCGGCTTCGCTCAGTTCAATGGCGCGGCTGAAACCGTAAGCCGGTTCGATAGGGTTGTGATGGCCCGATGGCACACGCTCGTCAAGAGGGGTGGGTGTGACGTCGGACACCAGACTCATCATCGGGAAAAACACTTCGCGATAGAGATTGAGCGAAAACCCGGTAAAGGCAATCACAAACAACAGTATCCAGGTCCATAGGCCGAAGGCGCGATGCAAGTCAAAATTGAGTTTGGTGGGGCCGCTTTGAGTGCGGATTTTCCAGGCTGGTTTCCAGCGCTGCCAGAAGCCGGTCGCTTTTGTCTCACCCGGTGTGTCGCTGTTTTTGGTGCGTCGTTTGCGCCGGGGCAAGGTGAGATAAAAGCCCACGAAACAGTCAAAGGTCCAGATCAGCGCGATCACACCGAGCAGCCACAATCCCCAGTGGTCGATGCCCCAGAATTCGGGGATGTGCAGGCTGAAATGCAGTTTGTACAAAAAGGAGACAAAGTTCTCACGGCTGATGGGCCAGACTGCACCCCATTCGCGTGTGCCCTGTATCTCGCCGGAAACGGGGTCCACGTACACTTGATTGAAGCCCGGTTTGTAGAGTTGGCCGGTGTCCGGGTTTACTCTGGGCTCCACCCAGTAGTAATGGGTGTGGCCGGACTCGGGAGCCAGTTCGTAATAGGTGACCTGCACCTGTGGAAACTGACGTTCCACTTCGGCGGCAAGGGCCGTTGCGCTTTGCGGTGTCCCTTGAGTATTGGCTTCCAGCAAATGCGGGTTGAGCCATTCGTCCAGTTCGTGGTCCCAGGAAATAATGGCCCCGGTCAGTCCGGTCACCACCAGAAAGCCCGCGATGGTCAAACCCATGTAGCGGTGAAGCCAGGTAAAATAATGGCGCATGGCCCTAACCTTTTATGAATAGTGTGGATTCATTAGTCGCATCGAAGCACAGATTAAAACCGCCAGGTGATGGAGGCTGTGGCATTGCGTGATGCGCCAAAGTTGGCCTGGCCCCACTGCGGACTCAACCGGTATTTCTCATCGCCCACATTGTGGATGTTGAGCGCAACGCTCAGGTTCGTGGTGAGCGTGTACTGAGCGAACAGGTCCACCAAGGCGTAACCGTCTTGCACTTCGCTGTCCGCGTAATACATTTCGTTCTGCCAGTTCAGCCCCGAACCCACACGAAGGCCCGGTAGCGCGGGCACCTGATACGCGAGCGCCAGTTTGAACTGCTGAGTGGGAATAAACCGGCGAGTGTCGTTGCCGTTTTCATCTTCTACTTCGACCTGGGTATAACCTGCACTCAGGTTCAGACCGGGTGCGAGCTCGCCGGTCAGCTCGATCTCAAAGCCTTCACTGTCGAACGACACGCCGCGATAAATATTCAACCCGGTGTTGATGTCGCGCGTGACCCACTCCCCAAAGTTATCCTGGGTCGACTGAAACACGGCCACCGTCAGTACGGCGTTACCGTCGAACAACGTCTGCTTTACGCCGGCCTCCGTGCTCTCGCCGTGCACCGGCCCCAGCGGTGCCAGATCGGCATCCACCCAGGTTTGCTGTTTGAATACTTCGCTGTAGCTGGCATAGAGCATCGTGCCGTCCAGCACTTCATAGGTGACGCCCACATAAGGCACGGTTTCGGTATCGGACACACCCTGCGGCGCACCGTAGCTGATACCGTCCTGGTCCAGATCCACATAACGCCCACCCAGCAACACCGACACTGAATCACTGAGGTTCAATCGTGAGGACAGGTAATACGCGTTCTGCGTCTGGTCAATGTCGGTGGACGAATTGGCGGGATCATCGATATCAAACACCGGGCGCGGCGTGTTGCCCAGCGCCCAATCACCGCCCACTGGATCGTCGTAACCGTTCCATTCGCTGGCGTACACCGAGCGGGCGGTTAACTTGATATCCGCCAAATTAATACCCGCTACTAAATCGTGCTCCCGGCCCCAGAGCGAAAAGCTTCCGCTCACAAACAGGTCCGCGACGTTCTCCTCATCCTGGGCTTCGTAGTAACTGGCCACGCCCACCAGGCCGGCCTCGGTCGTCGGGTCCGGTGCGCCGGAGAGGTAAAAGTTCTCCCACTCTTTATCCTGCACATTGCGCGTCAGAATGGCTTTCGCCATCCAGTTGTCGCTCAGATCGTGCTCCAGCTCCGCAAAGGTACGTTCCTGCTGTACGTCCTGATAAGCCCAGTCCGGGCTGGTATTGGTGGCGGCGTCGTAATCCGTCAACGAGCCATCGCTGTAAAACAGGGGCAGGGCGCCGGACGAGCTGCCGTCGGTGTGGCTGTCATTGACGCTGTGTCCGAGCGTAAACCGGGTGCTGTCCGTGATATCGCCGCTGAGCACCCCGTAGAACACGGTCAACTCCTTGGCGTAACGGTCGAGGTAAGAGTCGCCATCCTGGCGGGCGACCACCAGTCGACCCTTGAGCGTATCGCCCAGAATCGGCCCAGACACATCCCCGTCCAACCGGTAATGGTTCCAACGGCCTGCCGAGGCGGACACCGACGCCTGCGACTCCTCGGTCGGGCGTTTACGCACATAATTGATGGTCGCCGAAGGGTTGGCCAGCCCTGTGGTCAGACCGGTCGCGCCTTTTACCACCTCCACCTGTTCGTAAATTGCCGTGTCATCATGCCCCTGGGTCAATCCATAAGAAAACGGCACGCCCACCCCGTCATACTGGAAGTTGACGACATCGAAACCTCGGGCGGTGTAATAAGTGCGGTCCGTTTCCACCTGCTCCACCGTCACACCCGGCACGTAGTTCAGCAGGGCGTTCACCTCGTTCAGGGAGAAATCATCAATCTGGTCCCGGGACATCACCGACACCATTTGTGGCGTTTCAAAGATCGACAAATTCAGCTTGGTGGCCGCCTCGGTTTTACCGGGCTCACCGTACACGGTGACCGTCTCAATGCCGGTGGCGGATTGGGCGAGGGCGGCACCACTGGCCATAGCGGTGGCCACCGCAAGTGCCAGAGCGCTTCGGGATGGCATCGTCATGATATCTCCAGAATTCAAACCTGACAGGGCAGGCGGAAGTGGGCTTAACAGGAATAGGGAGGCTTTATATCATTATTGATGATGCGAATCAATATCATTTTCATGGGGTTTGCGACTTCCGCCGAAACCGACACCATTGTCCGTCGCATACAACCCGGCGTAACGCTTCGGCTCAGGTCAACGCTTCCGAAAACGATGGCTAACCCTCTCCAGAAACGTTTTGCTCCCCTGCTCCTCAGGGGTAGGCCAATCGATATTCTTGGTTTCGCATTTGACGATGCCAGACGTTCCAAGACGAAGACGCCACCGTTGGGCTGACGAGTAGCCCTGGCTGATTTCAGTGTTGACCAGTAACAGGTCGTAATCGTGCTGCTTATCAATGGGGTGGGCTTCAATGGCAGAGAACGGATCGTTCTTGTCGGCCCAGGTAAATACCTGGTTCCGGGTTGCTTGAATCAAGGCGCAGAGTTCTTCGCAGTCCAGGCTAAGGCGTTCTTGAATCTGATTCTCCACCAGCGCGGCTTTATCCAGGTTTAACATGGAACGGAAACAGATAATCTGGCGCTCTTCACTGGCCGCCCAGGTGCTGGACCGGTCAAAAATCGCCTGCGGCAAATCGGGCCGCTTGCGATAGTCCAGCCACACATTTTGCAACGCAAGCAGCTTATTGGTGTAGGGCATCAGCAAGCGCACCTTCCAGCGCGGTCGTCCTTTGCGCAACCAGCCGGTGAGACGCGCTATCATGTCATCGCGCAGCAGATCACGGAGCGCATAAGTCATCGCAATAGCAAGCAGCAGCGCCAGGGACAGCTGCTGACTGTTGGCGCGGGTATTGAACAAGAAGTACGTAAACAACGACATAACCAGCATCGTCGTCATGGCTTTGACAACCTTTCTTGTTCCGGAGCCCAATTCGCTCACTTTCGAGCGCAGCACGACCGGGAACTCCAGCAACCTCAGGTACAGACTCATGCGGTTCCACAGGCGGGTCGGGTTGCCACGGAAATCCGGCTCGTACTTCATCTCGCGCCGGTATCGGTACTCCCGCTCCAGAAACTCCCGGATCGATTGCTTCAGATCATCATCCAGCTCCGAAAACCCCTCCATCGCCATACACTCGAGCAGGAACTGCTCGGCGTGCCAGGAAAAATAAATATCCACCAGTCGAAAGTAGCGATGATGGCTATCTTGCGTCGGGCTGGACTTTCGTAGCCGCTGCGCAAAATTCTGAATCAACCGCAGCGCGCGCTTTACCGGTTCGTTCGCCAACTCTGCATTCAGAATCTGCTGGCGCAGGTGATCGATGGACGCCCGGTATTGAAACAGCCAGGACCCATATTGAATTTCATAGTGTGGTGAGAGCAAAGTGAACGAGCTGCCGGATTTTCCCGCCCGGTTACTGTCGGGGTGCCCCAGAAGGCGAAAGCGATGTTCCAGCGCCTTGAAAAAGAACTGCTGTTCAGACAGCGTCCACTCTGAGAACCGCCCCTCATAAGGCGTAAAAAGATAGAGTTCAACCCGGTACTTCCCTGGCCGCTTCAGGGCTCGGGTAAACTGCAAGCGATAATCGCCTTTACGCCTTAGTGAAAACACGATACCCCCTTTACCCCCTTGGTTGTTTTCTATGGCCTGGGTTACGACCTTTCACCTTCAAGCTGGTGCCACACGCGAAGTATGATAACGGCGTTTGGGTGCACTGAATACCGGACGAGATACTTGTTAAAAACCATGTCGCGGATGGAATCAGGGGACGGGGCCATTTCAACCGGCGTTCCCATCAGGGGGAAGTCGGGTAGTAAGCTGATTTTCTCCGTCAGCTCAGAGGCGATCCTACTAGCCGCTGAAGGGGCGTGGGAGGCGATGAACTCCCTGAGCCGTTTCAAGTCTTCAATGGCGTCATCCGTGTAAACCAGTTTCACTTATCTGACCTCGGTGCATCCTTTTCGTTTTCGGTTCCCCAGCTATTGAGCCAACTATGAACCTCGTTCGCATCAACCACCTTGCCTTGAACGGCCGACTCCATTGCCTCTAGCGTCTGGTTCCAACGCTCTTGCTCAAGCTTTTGCCTTTCGATGTACTCCGATAGCGCCTGATTAATCACCCAACCCTTGCTGCGATGGAGCATCTCGGCGATGGCCTCCAGATGCTCTTCTACTTCGGCCTGAAGACGAACGGTAGTAACCCCCATAGCGGTACCCTCACAGTGACTGACTACAATGTATTACATCATAGTCTGAGGGTGGTCGCAATGAGGCTAGTTCCCTCCCTCACGGCTAGTGGCGATCCAGTGTTCTTTGCATCGAGCGCAGCATACTCTCACCTTCGGTTAATTGCTCTTTGCAACGGGTGGGTAATTCCCAGCCTTTAGCGGTTCCCCCCGTGACACCAGCGCTACGCATACAGGTGCCATCGCCGAGGTCTACCCAGGTTTTGCCGGAGGCGTCCTGCCAGCTGCGGAGGTCGCGCTTTCCGGTGTCGTGCAGGCGCTCGCTCCGTGTGCGGGCGCCTCTGATCCGGCTCCTGAGGCCCGGGTGAAACACATTGCCGGAGCCTGATTCGGTGGTGGTGGGCGGATGATGCGGAGCGATATCCAGAGCGTGAATATCAATCCGGGGTTTATCCGAGATAATCTCCTCGGCGGCTGCTGTATTGTCAGGTGGTGGGGTCGGCTCTGGTGTGATGGGCTCCTCCACCGTTGGAGGCTCCGGCACGGTTTCTGCTATTGCAGGTTCAGTCATGGTGGTATTGAGAGTGATGCGCAGGTTCTGATCGGGAGATACTGCCTTTACACCGGCTGGCTGGGGCGTCCATAGTGTCAGCAGAGTGGCGTGTGCCAGCAGGGAGGCCAGTAAAGTTAACCACAGGGCTTTGCCGACACCTTGGCTCGACGGTTTCTCCTCGTTCAACGTGCCTGCCTGGGCCATGGAGGCCAGGTGCAGAGGGCAAAAATCCTGTGCCGGCAGATCTTGATCCATAAAACACGTTGCGTGATGGTCGGATCTTCACGGACTGGCAGGTGCTGTGAAAGTTCCCCTTAGGGAACTTCCCAGCATATCTACAAGCTAACTCGCATTTTAGTAGAAACCATTGAATTTGGGGGCATCGTTGTTCCGTCATGGCACAGACTTTTGGACACCCGCACATGCGCGATTTCATTCCTGAAAAAACATCTGTTGTCGACCGAGCCTCTAACGCATGTCCCAATGACCCCCACCTGTCGAAATCGCCTCTCGGGCATCGACTAAGCAGTAATACCGCTCATCGTTTGATCCCTAGGAGGCAACCATGCCGAACCAGCCCGGCGAATTTATCTGGTACGAACTGCTCACCACCGACAGCGAGGCCGCGCTCGCCTTTTATCGCGCCATCCTGGGGTGGCAGGCCACCGACAGCGGCCATCCCGGTATGGACTACCGCATTCTCAGCATTCGGGACGAAAACTCAGGGGAGAAGCATGATGTTGCCGGCCTGATGCAACTGACCGAGGATATGTGCCAAGAGGGTGCCAAGCCAGTGTGGTTGGGTTATATCGCCGTGGACGAAGTTGACCAGGCAGTGGCCAACATCGTGGGGGTGGGCGGCAGTGTGCAAATGCCCCCGACCGACATTCCCAGCGTCGGACGATTGGCCATGGTCACCGATCCGCAAGGTATCCCCTTTTATGTCATGAAAGGCAGCAGCGATGAAGTCAGCCTGGCTTTTGCTTTCGATAAACCCCGCGTGGGGCATTGTGCCTGGAATGAACTGATTACCACCGACCCTGAAGCCGCCAAAGCCTTTTACTTTAAAGCGTTTGGCTGGACCAAGGATGGCGAGATGGACATGGGCCCCATGGGTGCCTACGAATTTATTCGCCACAACGGGGTGATCGGCGCCATCATGCCCAAACCGGAAAACATGCCGATACCGATGTGGCAGTATTACTTCCGCTGTGCCGATATCGACACCGCCTGCAAGGCCATTGCTGACAACGGAGGAAAGGTTTTACTGGAACCGCACGAAATTCCCGGAGGGGACTTTATGCTCAAAGGCGTCGATCCCCAGGGAGCGTTGTTCGCCTTAGTGGGTGCAAAAACTCAATGAAAGAAACCAATATGACCCATTGTTCATCGGGCTGATTTAGAGTCCAAAAGCGTGAAGTCTTTCACGCTTTTGGAACCGATTAACTCAGTATCTTTTCTCCAGCCAAAATGGCTTGCCTGTGGCTCTGGCATTTGCTAGTTTGGCGACGGATCAACGTCGTAGGGACAGTCCGACAAGGAGACTTCATGAACCATTCCGCTATTCCCACCGGAACCGATACCATCGTCCACCGTATACGCCCTGGCGATACGTTGAGCGCGATCATCAAACGTTACTATGGTCCGGTGAGTCCCCAGAAACAGCAAGAGCTGATTCAGCATATTGTGGCCACCAACCGCTCCGCCAAAAATGCCAGTACCCTCTACGCTGACCAACTGTTAAAGCTGGAAGTGCCGCAGCAGTATTGCGCCGCCCCCAAGGGCTTTCCACACCATTTCAGCGCCTCGGACGATTGGTTTATCATGCTGAATGATCATTGGACCAGCGCCTCTCCGGCTGAGAGGGAGGTGACTTCGTTGCTGACACCATTGATCATGGGTGGGAGTGGTGCAAAGCTGGCAGCGCTGGACCGGACGTTTAAACAGAATGCGCCGTTGCTGAGAGAAATGGTGGAGAATTACGAGAGCTATAAAGGCGGTGATCTCACCAAAGGTCAGTACGATTATCGTCGTCGTAAGTTGGTCACTCAGCTGAGTCAAAAGCTCGGCCCTACCCAATGGTTGCTCAATGGAACGTCCGATCTGTCTGAAGTGCTTCGGATTAGCCGAAAGGCGGGAGTGGAGCCTGTTGCTCCGTTAAAGCAACAGGCGAGCAAGTTGGTGCGGTCAGCCAAATTGGCGTCGGCTGGGGGGATTGCGCTTACTGCGATCTCTCTTGGTATGGCTTGTCGAGAGATAGCGAATGCAGGCTCAAATAGCAAAAAGAATCAGATTTTCGTTGAAGTCGCAGGTGGATTAGCAGGTGGTTTAATTGCAGGCGCTGGCGCTACGTTAGCATTGATATTTATGTCGACACCAGGCGGCTGGGCCGTGTCTCTATTGGTTTCAGCGGGCGTTGCAGCGGCAAGTTTTGCCACGGGCCGATTGGCGCGCAGTGCGTATAATGCTGCGGGGAACTCCGTGGATTTTGTTGGCGCAACTGGAGTTGAAGAGGTTTGTGTCAAAGTCAACCAACCAAAACTGGTAAAAGTGTCACCGATTGGTCTGGCAATAAGGTGAAACCTCAACTGGGTTAAGGGGCTACAAGAGCTACAAGAGAGTGGATAATGACTGAGGTAATAGGCAATGTTGCGGTGTACTGCATATGGGTGATGATACCGATTCTCCCCCTGTTTATGGTTCTAGGGTTTGCGCTGCACTATATTTTACTTGTGAGATTGGATCCCATTTTATTCAAAGAACCCTACTTTCATAAGAAAGAGCTTCCGGTGTTCAGCGTTTGGCCATTTAGCATGATTAAGGCGTTGATGTATATTCTGCTGGTTACTTGGCCAAAGCTGGCCAAATGCAAAAGGTTCAAGGGAGTGGACAGGCCACTCCCGATTGGTAGAGGGATCGTTCTAAGCTGTTACATCGAGCTGGTCTTATTGGCACTGATTTGTTTGGCCGCGGTTATATTAATAACTGCTGGCCTTCTTGTAACCTTTACCACTTAATGAATCTATAGACGGCCCCGCTTAAGAAGAGCGACGTTTTTGTCGAAACCATGGGCGCAATATTTGGGGGGGGCGTTGCAGCAGCCGGAGCGACTGCTGCAATCGTCTTTCTTGCCACGCCTCCGGGCTGGATCGCGTCTTTGGTTGTCGCGACCGGGGTTGCCGCTACAAGCTTTGCTGCGGGGAAGGGGTTGAAGCATGTTTACACTACCAGCGGCAGATCGGTAGATCTCGTGGGAGCGCTTGGGGTTGATTCTTTGTGTTCAAAACCTGAGCCAGCTAAGCGTCCTCGGACCGCTGCTCCCGGCCTCTCTCATGTACTAACATAAGTAAGTTGAGTCAATGCAAATTTCACCTGAGCTAATCAGTACCGTTGGGCTTTATGCCGTGCTTCTAACGTTTCCAGCGATTCCAGTGGCTATAATAATTGGAATAGTGCTCCATAACACGCTGATAAACCGGCTTGACCCGCTTCTGTTTAAGCGGCCATATTTTCAGGAGAAAGAGTTGCTGTTGTATGTTACGTGGCCTTTTTCCTTCCTAAAAACGGCAGGGTACATCATGCTGATAACCTGCCCAAAAGCAGCCAAGTGGAAGCGGTTCAAAGGCTTTGATAAGAATGTGCCTGTAGGGAAGCCGCTTGTAGTGCTCAGCTACATAGAAGTGGCGCTTTTTGCCGCCATGC
>NZ_JBNJLT010000013.1:0-15804 GCF_050113635.1 Marinimicrobium sp. ARAG 43.8 | reverse complement strand
GCCGCTGTCAGGGTGGTTTTACCGTGGTCCACGTGACCAATGGTGCCCACGTTGACGTGGGGCTTACTGCGTTCAAACTTTTCTTTTGCCACTGTCAGATTCCTCTAAACTTAAAATCGGAGATTAATCGTCGCTGCCAGACACTTTGCTCTTGGCGATGACTTCGTCGGCCACGTTACGCGGCGCTTCGGAATAGCCTTTGAACTCCATGGCGTAAGTTGCACGACCTTGTGTTGCCGAACGCAGATCCGTCGCGTAGCCGAACATTTCGGCCAGCGGCACTTCGGCATTAACAATCTTGCCAGAAACACCCTCATCCATGCCCTGAATCATGCCGCGACGACGGTTAAGGTCACCGACCACATCACCCATGTTTTCTTCAGGGGTTACTACCTCGACCTTCATGATCGGCTCAAGCAGTACAGCACCGCCGTTCTGCGCGAGCTTTTTGGTTGCCATAGAGGCAGCAATTTTAAAGGCCATCTCGTTGGAGTCAACATCGTGGAACGAGCCATCGTACAAAGTGGCCTTCAAGCCCAGCAATGGATAACCGGCCAAAACACCATTTTGCATCTGTTCGGAAATACCTTTTTGCACAGCCGGGATATACTCTTTCGGTACGGCACCACCTACGATTTCGTTAACGAACTCCAGACCTTCGGCATCTTCGTCTTGACCGGGCTCGAAACGAATCCAAACGTGACCGTACTGACCGCGACCACCAGACTGACGAACAAACTTACCTTCGATTTCACAATTATTGCGAATCGCCTCTCGGTAAGCAACCTGTGGCTTACCAATATTGGCCTCTACATTGAACTCGCGACGCATACGGTCAACGATGATGTCCAGATGCAGCTCACCCATGCCGCCGATAATGGTCTGACCACTTTCCTCGTCGGTGCGAACACGGAATGAAGGGTCTTCCTGCGCCAGCTTGCCCAGCGCCACGCCCATTTTTTCCTGGTCAGCCTTGGTTTTCGGCTCAACCGCCACGTGAATCACCGGTTCAGGGAACTCCATCCGCTCCAGGGTGATGATATTATTGGGATCGCACAGCGTGTCCCCTGTCGTCACATCTTTCAAACCGACCGCTGCCGCGATATCACCAGAGAGCACTTCTTTGATCTCTTCGCGGTTGTTGGCATGCATTTGCACCATACGGCCAACCCGCTCCTTCTTGTCTTTCACCGGATTGAAGACGGTGTCGCCGGAGTTCAGCTTGCCCGAATAAACCCGGAAGAACGTCAGAGTACCAACAAAGGGGTCAGTAGCAATCTTAAACGCCAATGCGGCAAACGGCGCTTCGTCATCCGCCTCGCGCGTCTCAACGGTGTCTTTACCGTCGTCCAGAATACCCTCGATGGCACGAACCTGGTTCGGGGCAGGCAGGTACTCAATAACCGCGTCCAGCATTGCCTGAACACCCTTGTTCTTAAAGGCTGAACCGCCCAGCACAGGCACGATTTCATTAGCCAGAGTGCGAGTGCGAATACCCGCCTTGATTTCGTCGTTGGACAGTTCACCCTCTTCCAGGTACTTTTCCATCAACTCTTCGTTGGCTTCAGCGGCGGCTTCCATCATGAACTCGCGCATTTCCGCACAGGTGTCTTTCAGGTCATCCGGGATTTCCGCATGACTGAAGCTCATCCCCAAGTCTTCTTCATTCCACAGGATGGCCTTCATCTCGATCAGGTCGACAACGCCCTTGAAATCTTCTTCAGAGCCAATGGTCATTTGCAGAGGAACAGCGGTAGCCCCGAGACGGGTTTTCAGCTGCTCAACAACGCGTATGAAGTTAGCACCGGTGCGGTCCATCTTATTGACGAACACCATACGGGGCACTTCGTATTTGTTGGCCTGGCGCCAAACGGTCTCGGTTTGCGGCTGAACACCGGAAGAGCCACATAGCACGACAACTGCGCCATCCAAAACACGCAGGGAACGCTCTACTTCAATAGTGAAATCCACGTGCCCGGGCGTATCGATGATATTGATACGGTGCTCGTCGAACTGCTGCCCCATACCCTTCCAAAAAGTGGTTACAGCAGCGGATGTAATAGTGATCCCACGCTCCTGCTCTTGCGCCATCCAGTCTGTGGTGGCAGCACCTTCATGGGTTTCACCCATTTTATGTGAGCGCCCGGTATAAAACAGAACACGCTCGGTCGTAGTGGTTTTACCAGCATCTACGTGGGCACAGATACCAATGTTGCGGTAGCGTACGATAGGAGTTTTACGTGCCACGACTGTCTCCCCAATTGCTAATTCATTAAAGCGGGAAAAGGCAGCCCCTTGGCTGCCTTCACCCTCTCAACGCTATCTGCGTTTGCGGCTCACGCCTTAGAAGCGATAGTGCGAGAAGGCCTTATTGGCCTCGGCCATACGGTGCACATCTTCACGCTTGCGAACCGCAGCGCCTTTGCCCTGGGAGGCGTCAATTAACTCACCCGCTAAACGCTGAGGCATGGATTTTTCGCTGCGTCCACGGGAAAAGTCTACCAACCAGCGCATAGCAAGCGCCGTACGACGACTCGGACGGACTTCCACCGGCACCTGATAGGTGGCGCCACCCACACGACGGGATTTTACTTCCACCAGCGGAGCGATATTTTCCAGCGCCTCGTCAAACACTTCGACCGGATCGCGCTTCAGTTTCTCTTCCACGGCTTCCAGAGCACCATATACAATGCGCTCTGCAACGGACTTTTTACCGCTAACCATTACGTGGTTCATAAATTTCGCCAGCGTTACATTGCCGTATTTGGGATCCGGCAAAATTTCGCGCTTGGCGACAACTCTTCTTCTTGGCATCTTAAATAGCCTCTCTTCAGGTTTTGTCTAAGACGACGACTCGCTGATTACACAGCCACTGTCGCGCTTAGCCTTACTCGGTTCGCGCCCGTAGGCGCCGCCGAAAACGCTTGGTACTCCGTTAGCCTTAAGCGGCCAAACGGCTTACTTGGGCCGCTTGGTACCGTATTTGGAACGGCCCTGCTTACGGTTGTTGACCCCGGAAGTGTCCAAAGAACCGCGCACGGTGTGATAACGCACACCCGGCAAGTCCTTCACACGACCACCGCGGATCAGAACCACGCTGTGCTCCTGCAAGTTGTGCCCTTCACCACCAATATAGGAAGACACCTCAAAACCGTTGGTCAAGCGCACACGACATACTTTACGCAGCGCCGAGTTCGGCTTTTTCGGTGTGGTGGTGTAAACGCGGGTACAAACGCCGCGCTTCTGAGGGTTGGCTTGCAGAGCGGGAACGTCGCTCTTTTGAACCCTGCGTTTTCTCGGCTTACGAACCAACTGGTTGATCGTTGCCATGAAAATAAACTCCACAAGTATAAAAACGCCTTCCCTAGGAAGGCTTGATGAAAGAGAGCGGAACCAGCCGCTCCCCACTTTGCAAAAAGCGGGTGGCGCATTGTAATGACACCCATCCCCTGCGTCAAGCGGGGTCAAGGCCATGCGCCACGCAGAGGTACTCAGGCTACCTCTGCCTCTTCTCCGTTAGCTGCTGGACTTCAGAGCCTCGGTCAGAGCAGCTTCCACGTCTTCTGCACTCACCCCTGAATCCGGGGCAGCCAAGGTGGCGTCGCGGCGGCGCTTACGCTCCGCGTGGTACGCCAGCCCCGTACCCGCCGGGATCAAGCGACCGACGACTACGTTTTCCTTAAGTCCTGAAAGCATATCTTTCTTGCCAGTCACAGCGGCTTCGGTCAGCACTCGCGTAGTTTCCTGGAACGACGCGGCCGAAATAAAGGACTCCGTCGCCAGAGAAGCCTTGGTGATACCCAGCAATAAGCGATCAAAACGCGCCGGCTGACGATCCTCTGAACGCAACCGCTCGTTCTCTTCCAGCACTGAACTGAGTTCTACTTGCTCACCCTTCACGAAGCTGGAATCGCCCATTTCACTGATTTCAACTTTACGCAACATCTGACGAACGATCGTTTCGATGTGCTTATCGTTGATCTTCACACCCTGCAGACGGTAAACGTCCTGAATTTCGTTTGTGATGTAATGGGCCAGCGCTTCGATCCCTTGCAGACGCAGAATGTCGTGCGGGTTGCTGGGTCCATCGGAGATCATCTCCCCTTTTTCGACCTTTTCGCCCTCGAACACATTCAACTGACGATGCTTGGGAATCAGCACTTCGTAATGGGTGGAACCATCTGGCAGCGGCTGCCCATCCGTCGGAGTAATGACCAAACGACGCTTGCCTTTCGTTTCCTTCCCGAAACTGACCGTACCGGAGATTTCGGCGAGAATCGCTGGCTCTTTCGGTTTACGGGCTTCGAACAAGTCCGCCACGCGCGGCAGACCACCGGTAATATCCCGGGTCTTGGAGCCTTCCTGCGGAATCCGTGCAATAACATCACCCACTTCGATGTCATTGCCGTCACCAATGCTCAGAATCGCTTTGGCGGGCAGCAGGTAATGCGCCGGCGCGTTGGAGTTCGCCTGGGTCAGTTCGTTACCGGCCTCATCAACCAGCGTCACAGCGGGACGCAAATCCTTACCCGCCGAGGGGCGCTCCGCCGTATCGAGCACTTCAATCGAACTCAAACCGGTCAATTCATCAGTCTGACGACGGATGGAAAGACCGTCCTCCATACCAGAGAAGCGAACTTTACCCGCCACTTCACTAACAATCGGGTGTGTATGCGGGTCCCATTTAGCGATAACCTGACCACCATCGACCTGATCGCCATCCTTCACGGTAATCACCGCGCCGTATGGAATCTTGTAGCGTTCACGCTCACTGCCAGCCGCATCGGCAATGGCAATTTCACCGGAGCGCGACACCGCTACCAGGTTGCCGTCTTTATTGGTGACAACCTTGACGTTGATCAAGCGGACTTTACCTTCCTGCTTGACCTGAACATTGTCGGCCGCTGACGCCCGGGACGCTGCACCACCAATGTGGAAGGTCCGCATGGTCAGCTGTGTGCCCGGCTCACCGATCGATTGAGCCGCAATAACACCGACGGCCTCGCCCTGGTTAACGCGATGGCCTCGAGCGAGGTCACGGCCGTAACACATGGAACAGACACCGTTGCGGGTCGCACAGGTGACCGGCGAGCGAACAATCACTTCGTCGATACCCATGGCTTCCACGCGCTCTACCCAGGCTTCGTCAATCATAGTGCCAGCAGGCACCAGAATTTCCTCGCTACCAGGGCGAACCACATCGCGCGCCACGATACGACCCAGGATTCGGTCGCCCAGCGATTCAATAACGTCGCCGCCTTCAATCACCGGTGCCATTTTCAGGCCTTCGTCCGTACCGCAGTCCGTCATGGTCACGACCAGATCCTGGGATACGTCCACAAGACGGCGGGTCAGGTAACCAGAGTTTGCGGTTTTCAGGGCGGTATCCGCCAAACCTTTACGCGCACCGTGCGTCGAAATGAAGTACTGCAGTACGTTCAAGCCTTCACGGAAATTGGCCACAATCGGCGTTTCAATAATTGAGCCGTCCGGACGGGCCATCAGGCCGCGCATACCCGCCAACTGACGAATCTGCGCTGGGGAGCCCCGCGCACCGGAATCAGCGTACATAAAGACGGAGTTAAAAGAGTCCTGCTCTTCTTCCTCGCCCGCTTTGTTTTGAACGCTTTCCTTACTGATACCTTCCATCATCGACTTGGCTACCAGGTCGTTGGCCCGGGACCAGATATCAATGACTTTGTTGTACTTCTCCCCTGCCGTTACCAAACCCGAAGCGAACTGGGTTTCGATTTCTTTCACCTCTTTTTCGGCACGACCAATGATGCCGGCTTTTTCTTCCGGGATCGTGAAGTCGTTAACACCGATGGAAGCACCGGACTTCGTAGAGAAGTCATAACCCATATACATCAGGCGGTCGGCGAAGATTACTGTAGCCTTCAAACCCACCACGCGGTAACAGAAGTTGATAACGCCTGAGATGGCTTTTTTGACCATTGCGCGGTTCACCTGCTCCAGCGGGATACCTTCCGGGGTAATTTCCCACAGCAGCATACGTCCCACAGTCGTGTCGACCATGCGCGTTTGGCGTTCCTTTTCACCTTCGGCACCGATCAGTGTTTCATTAACACGCACTCGAACACGAGCCTGCAGGTCCACTTGCTGGGAATAGTAAGCACGGGACACCTCCTGAACATCGGAGAACACCATGCCTTCACCTTTGGCATTGATGCGCTCGCGAGTCATCCAGTACAAGCCCAGTACCACGTCCTGAGACGGTACGATGATCGGGTCACCGGAGGCCGGGGACAGGATGTTGTTCGTGGACATCATCAGCGCGCGGGATTCGAGCTGAGCTTCCAGGGTCAGCGGTACGTGAACCGCCATCTGGTCACCGTCGAAGTCGGCGTTATAGGCCGCACAAACCAACGGGTGTAATTGAATCGCCTTACCTTCAATCAGCACAGGCTCGAACGCCTGAATACCCAAGCGGTGCAATGTGGGTGCGCGGTTCAGTAGAACCGGGTGTTCGCGAATCACTTCGTCCAGGATATCCCAGACAACCGCTTCTTCGCGCTCAACCATTTTCTTGGCGGCTTTAATCGTCGTCGCCAGGCCACGCAATTCCAGCTTGCTAAAGATAAACGGCTTGAACAGCTCCAGAGCCATTTTCTTGGGCAAACCACACTGATGCAGTTTCAGTGTCGGACCCACTACGATCACCGAGCGACCTGAGTAATCCACTCGCTTACCCAGCAGGTTCTGACGGAAGCGACCTTGCTTACCTTTGATCATGTCGGCCAGGGATTTCAGCGGACGCTTGTTGGAACCGGTGATCGCACGACCGCGACGACCATTATCCAGCAGCGCATCCACGGACTCCTGCAGCATGCGCTTCTCGTTGCGCACGATGATATCCGGAGCGTTCAGATCCAGCAGTCTTTTCAGACGGTTGTTACGGTTGATCACGCGACGATAAAGGTCGTTCAAATCAGAAGTCGCGAAGCGCCCACCATCCAACGGCACCAGCGGACGCAGATCCGGCGGCAGCACAGGCAATACTTCCATCACCATCCACTCAGGTTTGTTACCCGAGTGCAGGAAAGCCTCCAACAGCTTCAAGCGCTTGGAGAACTTCTTGATCTTGGTTTCGCTGTTGGTGTTCGGAATTTCCTCGCGCAAGCGATTCACTTCTGATTCAAGATCAATATCTTTCATCAAAGCCTGGATCGCTTCAGCACCCATCTTGGCTTCGAATTCGTCACCAAACTCTTCCATTGCCTCGAAGTACTGCTCATCGGTCAGCAGCTGGGCGCGCTCCAGAGTAGTCATGCCCGGATCAGTTACCACATAGGACTCAAAGTACAACACGCGCTCAATATCACGCAGAGTCATATCCAGCAACAAACCAATACGGCTGGGCAGCGATTTCAGGAACCAGATATGGGCGACGGGGCTAGCCAGTTCAATATGGCCCATGCGCTCACGACGCACTTTAGCCAGCGTCACTTCCACGCCACATTTTTCGCAGATGATGCCGCGGTGCTTCATGCGCTTGTATTTGCCGCACAAGCATTCGTAGTCTTTTACCGGGCCAAAAATTTTGGCACAAAAAAGACCTTCCCGTTCCGGTTTAAAGGTACGGTAGTTAATGGTTTCGGGTTTTTTCACTTCGCCGAACGACCAGGACCGAATCATCTCCGGCGAGGCCAGACTGATCCGGATGGAATCAAATTCTTCGACTTGTCCCTGGGACTTGAGCAAATTAAGTAAGTCTTTCAAGGCGTTTTCTCCAGTAAGCTCCAGTGGGCATCAGTGCGCGTTGTCCGCACAGCGGGGCCGATTACGGCCCCGCACCGGTAACGGGTGTAGGGGCTAGTCGTCTTGCTCCAGCTCCATACTGATCCCGAGCGAGCGAATCTCTTTCACAAGCACGTTGAAGGATTCCGGCATACCCGGCTCCATACGGTGATCGCCATCCACGATGTTTTTATACATCTTGGTACGACCCGCCACATCGTCCGACTTGACGGTCAACATTTCCTGCAGGGTATAGGCGGCACCATAGGCTTCCAGAGCCCAGACCTCCATTTCCCCGAAGCGCTGGCCACCGAATTGCGCCTTACCGCCCAGCGGCTGCTGAGTAACCAGGCTGTAGGAACCGGTGGAGCGAGCATGCATCTTGTCATCCACCAAGTGGTTCAGCTTCAGCATGTACATGTAACCGACCGTAACCGGGCGAGTAAACTTGTCACCCGTACGACCGTCATACAACACGCACTGGCCAGATTCCGGGAAGTCCGCCAATTTCAACAAGGCTTTAATTTCGTCTTCCTGAGCACCGTCAAATACCGGAGTGGCCATGGGAACACCACCAATCAGGTTGCGAGCCAGCTCCAGGATTTCCTCGTCACTGAAAGAAGCAAGATCTTCTTTGGTGAGCGAGTCGCCCGTTTTGTTGTAGACCTCTTCCAGGAAGCTGCGAATATCCTTCACCGCTTTCTGCTGCTGAAGCATGCCGTTAATTTTGTCGCCCAGACCCTTGGCGGCCATCCCCAGGTGGGTTTCCAGAATCTGGCCCACGTTCATCCGGGACGGTACACCCAGAGGGTTCAGAACGATATCAACCGGAACACCATTGTCGTCATAGGGCATATCTTCAACCGGCATAATGACCGAGATAACCCCTTTGTTACCATGACGTCCAGCCATTTTGTCGCCCGGCTGAATGCGGCGTTTGATCGCCAGGTATACTTTGACGATTTTCAAAACACCCGGTGCCAGATCGTCTCCCGTAGAGAGTTTGCGCTTTTTGTCTTCAAAGCGGTCATCAAGAATCTTACGACGTTCGATCAATTGAGCTTCGGCGGCATCCAGTTGCTCGTTCAGCGCATCTTCTGCCATGCGCAACTTGAACCACTGATCCCGCTCAATGCTGTCGAGTGTTTCTTCCGTCAGCACCTCACCCTTCTTAACACCTTTGCCAGAGGATACTTTCTGGCCGGTCAACGCCGCACGAAGGCGTCCGAAAATTGCACGCTCTACAATACGGTACTCTTCGTTCAGGTCCTTGCGAACCTCATCCAACTGGTCTCGCTCGATTTCGAGGCTACGCTGGTCTTTTTCCAAACCATCACGGGTAAACACCTGAACATCAATCACAGTGCCTTTGGTGCTCGCCGGAACCCGCAGAGAGGTATCTTTCACATCCGACGCTTTCTCACCGAAGATAGCACGCAGCAGTTTCTCCTCCGGGGTCAATTGGGTTTCACCTTTCGGAGTCACCTTGCCCACCAGGATGTCACCACCACCGACCTCAGCACCGATGTACACAATGCCTGACTCGTCCAGCTTGCTCAGCGCGCTTTCGCCCACGTTCGGAATATCGGAGCTGATTTCCTCACTACCCAGCTTGGTGTCACGGGCAATACAGGTCAGCTCCTGAATGTGGATACTGGTGAAACGGTCTTCCTGTACCACGCGTTCGGACACCAGAATGGAGTCCTCAAAGTTGTAACCGTTCCAGGGCATAAAGGCGATGCGCATATTCTGACCAAGCGCCAACTCCCCCATGTCCACCGAAGGCCCATCCGCCAGAATGTCCCCGCGTTCAACCACATCGCCCACATTGACAATAGAGCGCTGATTGATACAGGTGTTTTGGTTGGAGCGGGTGTACTTGATCAAGTTGTAGATGTCGACACCAGCGTCGCCGTCTTCAACCTCACCATCGTTCACCTTAATAACGATCTTGCTGGCATCGACGCTGTCGACCACGCCGCCATGACGCGCTACCACACACACGCCCGAGTCAGACGCTACATTGCGCTCCATGCCGGTACCCACCAGCGGCTTGTCGGCACGCAGAGTCGGGACAGCCTGGCGTTGCATGTTCGAGCCCATCAAGGCACGGTTGGCGTCATCGTGCTCCAGGAACGGGATCAACGCCGCCGCCACGGATACCACCTGGCGCGGAGAAACGTCCATTAACTGGACCTCTTCCGGGCTTTTCAGGTTGAACTCATTTTGGTGACGTACCGAAACCAGTTCTTCACACAGCTTTCCATTTTTATCAAGCTTGGCGGATGCCTGGGCAATCACATACTCGGATTCATTAATCGCTGACAAGAATTCAATGTCGTCCGTCACCTTGCCATCGATAACTTTGCGATACGGGGTTTCCAGGAAACCGTAACTGTTGGTCCGCGAGTAAGTCGCCAATGAGTTAATCAGGCCGATGTTCGGGCCTTCTGGTGTCTCAATGGGGCAGACACGGCCATAGTGAGTCGGGTGGACGTCGCGCACTTCAAAGCCCGCGCGCTCGCGCGTCAAACCACCCGGACCCAACGCCGACACGCGACGTTTGTGAGTCACTTCGGACAACGGGTTGTTCTGGTCCATGAACTGGGACAGCTGTGAAGAGCCGAAAAACTCTTTGACCGCCGCCGCTACCGGCTTGGCATTGATCAGGTCCTGAGGCATTAGTCCTTCGCTTTCTGCCATGGACAAACGCTCTTTCACCGCACGTTCAACACGCACCAGGCCAACACGGAACTGGTTTTCCGCCATTTCGCCCACTGAACGTACACGCCGGTTACCCAGGTGGTCGATATCATCGACCGTGCCCTGGCCGTTGCGAATGGAGATCAGGGTTTTCAGTACATCCACGATATCGTCGTTTGATAACGTACCTTCACCCGTTTCGTCTTCTCTCCCCAGGCGACGGTTGAACTTCATACGACCCACGTAGGAAAGGTCGTAACGCTCCTGGGTGAAGAACAGATTCTGGAACAACGCTTCTGCGGACTCTTTGGTCGGCGGCTCGCCCGGGCGCATCATGCGATAGATTTCGACCAGCGCTTCGAGCTCGGTGCGAGTCGGATCCAGGCGCAGAGTATCGGAAATGAACGGACCGCAATCCAGTTCATTGGTGTACAGGGTTTCAATGGTTGAAACACCCTGCTTGGCCAGCGTTTCCAGAATATCTTCAGTGATTTCAGCATTACACTCAACCAGCAGCTCGCCAGTTTCGTTGTCAATGACGTCTTTCGCCAGCGCACGGCCCAACAGGTACTCGGGCGGCACGATCATTTCATCAACGCCGGCCTTTTCCAGTTGCCGAATATGGCGAGCCGTAATACGGCGCCCTTCCTCAACCAACACCTTGCCTTTCTTGTCCTTGATATCAAACGTTGCGACGTCACCGCGCAAACGCGAAGGCACTACTTTGAAGAGAAACTGGCCATCGTCACCCATCTGGAATGAACTGGTTTCATAGAACATATCCAGCATTTCCTGGGAACTGAAACCCAGGGCGCGAAGCAGAATGGTGGCCGGCAACTTACGACGACGGTCAATCCGGACGTAAACCAAGTCTTTCGGGTCAAACTCAAAGTCCAGCCATGAACCACGGTAGGGGATTACGCGGGCCGAATACAGCAGCTTGCCGGAGGAGTGAGTTTTGCCCTTGTCGTGATCGAAAAACACACCGGGTGAGCGGTGTAACTGAGACACAATCACACGCTCAGTACCATTGATAACAAAGGTACCGTTTTCAGTCATCACGGGGATTTCTCCCATGTAGACTTCTTGTTCTTTGATGTCTTTAATCGCTTTGTTGGAAGAGTCGCGATCATAGATTATCAGGCGCACTTTAACGCGCAGAGGCACGGCGTAGGTTACGCCACGCAAAATACATTCGTTGACATCGAACGCCGCTTTCCCCAGGCTGTAGCTGACATACTCCAATGCCGCATTGCCGGAATAACTGACGATCGGGAACACCGAGCGAAACGCGGCGTGCAGCCCCATATCAGCCCGCTCATCGGGGGTAACATCTGCCTGGGCAAATCGTCTGTACGAATCCAGCTGAATTGCCAAAAGGTAAGGAACATCCATCACATGCGGCAATTTGCCGAAGTCCTTACGGATACGTTTTTTCTCAGTGTATGAGTAAGCCATCTGTAATCCCCAGCTTGTTCACGGATCGGGCTGATGCCGGAAGCGGGCCGCTTCGGGTCATCATTGCTCTACCCTGGACTAGCCGCTGTGCGCGGTAGCCAAACCATGACAGGCGCCTGACTTCAGGCACCAGCCACTACCCCGGTTTTAACCGACAACCGGAAACGGAAAAAGGCTGGCGGGCGAATGCCCACCAGCCCCGGCCCAAATCGTAATTTGGACAGACGAAGCACGAGTTCGATATTACTTGAGCTCGGCGGAAGCGCCAGCGTCTTCCAGCTTCTTCTTGGCTTCTTCAGCGTCTTCTTTGGAAGCGCCTTCTTTAACCGCTTTCGGTGCGTTCTCAACCATCTCTTTCGCTTCTTTCAAGCCCAGACCGGTGATTTCACGAACCGCTTTAATGACGTTTACTTTCTTCTCACCGATACCGGTCAGAACTACGTCAAATTCGGTTTGCTCTTCAGCAGCACCGCCAGCATCGCCGCCGCCAGGACCGGCAACAACGGCAGCAGCAGCGCTAACGCCGAATTTTTCTTCCATTGCAGAAACCAGCTCTACAACGTCTTTCACAGACATTTCCGCAATCGCTTCGATGATCTCGTCTTTAGTGACAGCCATGGTGCTATTCCTAATAATTTGAGCCCTCAGGCTCGTGGATTCAGTTGAAACGGCCGACGTTTACGCCGCTTCCTGTTCTTTTGCATCGCGAACGGCCGCAATTGTGCGAACCAGTTTGCCAGCAGCTGCTTCTTTCATCACGCTCAGCAGTTTAGACAGGGCTTCTTCGTACGTCGGCAGAGTCGCCAGTACGGAGAAGTCAACCTGCTCGCCTTCGAATGCGGCGAGTTTAATCTGCATCTGATCGTTACCTTTAGCGAACTCCTTGAGGATGCGGGCGCCCGCACCGGGGTGTTCGTTAGAGAACGCGATCAGGGTCGGACCCACAAAGCTCTCATTGAGACATTCGTAATCCGTACCTTCGAGTGCGCGACGGGCCAATGTGTTGCGAACGACTTTAATCCAAACGCCGTTCTCACGAGCCTCTTTACGCAGAGCAGTCATGTCGCTTACGGTAACGCCACGAGAATCGGCGACTACCGCAGACAGAGCGCTCTTCGCAGCTTCCTGGACTTCTGCGACAATCGCTTTTTTGCCTTCAAGTCCTAATGCCACGGGATTTCTCCTGCTTTTGACGGAAACGCTCATCGTAAGATGTTTGCTTCCATCGTTAACAACCAGCGCCAAACAGCATGGTTTGACACCATCGTACCGGTGATATTCTCTTCTCTGGCTAGGCCAGAGCCGGGTCCCACCATCTGCGTAGGCTGAACTATTAAGGCTACGCCTCTAAACGAGAAACCAGCCGCCTACGGTCTTTGACAGCCTGCGGACAAGCCGCAGACCCCAAAGTCTGTACCCCTGTCTTACACAGCCAGGGATGATTGATCAATCAGCAAGCCCGGACCCATGGTGGTGCTCAAAGAAATTTTCTTGAGATACACACCTTTGGCCGTTGCCGGCTTGGCTTTCTTCAGATCATTAACCAATGCTTCCAGGTTTTCCTTGACGGCCTGCGCGTCGAAGGACACCTTGCCGATACCGCCATGTACAATACCGCCTTTCTCCGCACGGTAGCGAACCTGACCCGCTTTGGCATTCTTTACGGCGGTTGCAACATCCGGGGTAACGGTGCCAGTTTTCGGGTTCGGCATCAGACCACGAGGACCGAGGATCTGACCCAGCTGGCCGACCACACGCATAGCGTCAGGGCTGGCCACAACCACATCAAAGTCCATTTGACCGGCTTTAACCTGATCGGCCAAATCTTCCATGCCTACCAGGTCTGCTCCGGCTTCTTTTGCGGCATCGGCATTTGCACCCTGGGCAAACACGGCAACACGTACGTCTTTGCCCGTACCGTGCGGCAGGGTTGTTGCACCGCGAACCACCTGATCAGATTTGCGCGGATCAACACCGAGGTTGATGGACACGTCAAAAGTCTCGGAGAACTTAACGGTAGACAACTCTTTCAACAAAACAACGGCGTCGTCGATACTGTACTGTTTGTTGCTGTCCACTTTTTCATTAATGGCGCGCTGGCGCTTGCTCAATTTAGCCATCTTACACGCCCTCCACATCAAGACCCATGGCACGGGCAGAACCCGCAATTGTACGTACCGCTGCATCCATATCGGCCGCAGTCAGGTCCGGCATTTTGGTAGTGGCGATTTCCTCGAGCTGTTCCCGAGTTACTTTGCCTACCTTTTCAGTATTGGGCTTACCGCTGCCGCTGGTAATGCCGGCAGCTTTCTTCAACAGGAACGATGCCGGGGGCGTCTTCATGGTGAAGGTGAAGCTCCGATCGCTGTATACGCTGATCACTACCGGAACCGGAGCGCCGGCTTCAATGCTTTGGGTCTGGGCATTGAAGGCCTTACAAAACTCCATAATGTTCACACCGTGCTGGCCCAGAGCAGGACCAACCGGAGGACTTGGGTTTGCCTTACCCGCTGCAACCTGCAGCTTGATGTAGGCGGTTACTTTCTTAGCCATAGTCAATTACTCCCACAGTTGGGTGTTAGCGCCTCAGGAAAGCGTTGGCAGTGCCTTCCGTCGCTGGCTCCCCTCTCCGACAAAACCTGACAGCCGGAGACACGAAAACCTTTCTTCGCCAAGAGGCAAAGAAAGGCAAAAATCTTAAGCCCTCCTGGCCATTGAGCCCCTGCCTCGGCCTCAGGTCTTCTCGACCTGCCCGAACTCCAGCTCAACCGGCGTGGATCGGCCAAAAATCAGCACGGCCACACGCAAACGGTTTTTCTCGTAATTCACTTCTTCGACTACGCCGTTAAAGTCATTAAATGGTCCGTCAATAACGCGCACCATTTCACCGGGCTCAAAAATCGTTTTTGGCTTCGGCTTTTCAATGGAGTCGTCTACTCGCTGCAGAATCGCTTCCGCTTCTTTTTCGGTAATGGGGGCGGGCTTGTCAGCCTTGCCGCCGATAAACCCCATAACGCGGGGAGTATCTTTTACCAAGTGCCAGGTATCGTCATTCAGCTCCATTTGAACCAGAACGTACCCAGGGAAAAACTTGCGCTCGCTTTTGCGTTTCTGGCCACCGCGCATCTCTACCACTTCTTCAGTGGGCACCAGAATTTCGCCAAACTGGTCCTGCATTTCGTGCAGATCAACCCGTTCTTTCAGAGACGCGGCCACTTTTTTCTCAAACCCGGAATAGGCGTGTACTACATACCAACGTTTAGCCATTTATCACCTACCCAATGATCAGCGAAGCGACCCAACCGAAGAAGGTGTCCAGAAGCCAGAGAATGATGGACATAACAACAACCACGGCGATCACGATAAGGGTCGTCTGATTGGTTTCCTGACGGCTCGGCCACACCACCTTGCGTAACTCGACCATCGATTCACGCATCAGGCGCCATAAGGCTGCGCCTTTGGCAGTCTGCAGCGACACCAGCACAGCTAGCGCCGCAACGACCAACAAGCCTAAAACACGATACAACAACGGCTCGGCTGAAAAGTGCGAGTTCCCAACAACCCCTACCGCGATCAGACCAAATACCAACAGCCACTTAAGCGGATCCAGACGGTATTCTTTGGCTTCGGCTTTTGTATTCATAGGCTTGAGAAACCTGAGTGCACTTTGCAGAATAATGGCAGGCCAGGAGGGACTCGAACCCCCAACAGCCGGTTTTGGAGACCGGTGCTCTACCAATTGAACTACTGGCCTGTAACTCTATGACGACAAGCAGGGGCGCAAGGCCCCTGCTTGTCACGTTACCGTAGACTTACTCGATGATCTTGGAGACCACGCCAGCGCCTACCGTACGACCGCCTTCACGAACCGCGAAGCGCAGACCT
>NZ_JBNJLT010000012.1:0-16919 GCF_050113635.1 Marinimicrobium sp. ARAG 43.8 | reverse complement strand
TGGGCGCCCGCCAGGGTACCAAGGCCCAGAAAACCCGCTCTGAAGTATCTGGTGGGGGCAAAAAGCCCTGGCGCCAGAAGGGCACTGGTCGCGCTCGCGCCGGCACCATCCGTAGCCCGATCTGGCGCTCCGGTGGTAAGGCGTTCGCCGCCAAGCCCCGTAATTTCGAGCAAAAGCTGAACAAGAAGATGTACCGTGCTGCGTTACGTTGCATTCTTTCCGAGCTGAATCGTCAAGAGCGTTTGGTTGTGGTGGAAGACTTCGCTGTAGAAGGCCCGAAGACCAAGAGCCTGGTTCAAAAGCTGGCCCAGTACGATTTGTCAGAAGCGCTGATCGTGACTGAGGAAGTGAATGAAAACCTGTACCTGGCATCCCGCAACCTGCATAAGGTGGATGTTCGTGATGTTCAGGGCGTCGATCCGGTTGCCCTGATCGGTTTCGAGAAGGTAGTGGTTACCGTTCCGGCTCTGAAAAAATTTGAGGAGATCCTGGGATGAACCAAGAGCGCATCTACAAAGTTTTGTTGGGGCCGGTGGTTTCTGAGAAGTCCGCCATGGCGGGCGAAGAAGGCAACCAGGTTGTGTTCAAAGTGGCTTCCGATGCCAACAAGCTGGAAATCAAAACGGCCGTGCAGGCGCTGTTTGATGTCAAAGTCGAGAGTGTTCGCGTGCTGAACGTGAAGGGTAAAACCCGTCGCACTCGTTTTGGAATCGGAAGGCGTAGCGACTGGAAAAAGGCCTACGTTCGTCTTGAGCAAGGTCAGGATATCGACTTTGCGGTAGCTGAGTAAGAGGATTGTTGCAATGCCTATTGTAAAACGTAAACCAACCTCGCCCGGTCGCCGCTTTGTAGTAAGTGTCGTTAATCCGGATTTGCACAAGGGTGCTCCTTACGCCCCGTTGTTGGAGAAGAAATCCAAAAGCGGTGGCCGTAACAATGGTGGCCGGATTACCACGCGTCACGTGGGTGGCGGTCACAAGCAGCACTATCGTGTGATTGATTTTCGTCGCAACAAAGATGGCGTCCCGGCTACGGTAGAGCGTCTTGAGTACGACCCCAATCGCACCGCTTATATCGCACTCGTGTGTTATGCCGACGGTGAGCGCCGTTACATTATCGCGCCGAAAGGGCTTAAAGCGGGTGACAAAATCGAATCCGGGGATGCTGCAGCCATCAAAGTAGGTAATGCCCTGCCGCTGCGTAACATTCCGGTCGGTAGTACCGTCCACTGTGTGGAATTGAAGCCTGAGAAAGGTGCTCAATTGGCGCGTTCGGCTGGTGCGTCCGTACAGTTGGTTGCCCGTGACGGCACTTATGCAACCCTTCGGTTGCGTAGCGGTGAAACCCGCCGTGTGCTGGTTAATTGCCGGGCGACCCTGGGTGAAGTTGCCAACAGTGAGCACAGCTTGCGTTCACTGGGTAAAGCTGGCGCGAAACGCTGGCGGGGTGTTCGTCCCACCGTTCGCGGCGTGGCGATGAACCCGGTAGATCACCCTCATGGTGGTGGTGAAGGTCGTACATCGGGTGGTCGTCACCCAGTAACTCCGTGGGGCGTGCCCACGAAAGGTTACAAGACGCGCAAAAACAAGCGCACTACCAAAATGATTGTCCGTAGCCGCTCTAAGCGCTAACGGCGAATCAAACAGCTGAAAAGAGGAAGCAACAGTGCCACGTTCACTGAAAAAAGGTCCTTTTATCGATCTTCACCTGATTAAGAAGGTCGAAACAGCGATCGAGAAAAATGATCGTCGTCCAATTAAAACCTGGTCGCGGCGCTCCATGATCATGCCAGAAATGGTTGGTTTGACTCTGGCAGTTCACAATGGTCGTCAGCATGTGCCCGTCCTGGTTAATGAAGAGATGGTTGGACACAAACTTGGCGAGTTTGCGGCCACCCGCACTTACCGCGGTCACGCTGCAGACAAAAAAGCGAAAAAGCGCTAAGCGCTAACAGTGCCTACGAGGTAACACGATGGAAGTAGCAGCAAAACTCAGCGGTGCTCGTCTGTCGGCGCAGAAAGCGCGCTTGGTAGCCGACCATATTCGCGGCAAAGGTGTCGAGGAAGCTTTGGATTTCCTGGCTTTCAGCCCGAAGAAAGGCGCGGCCATTATCAAGAAGGTGCTCGAGTCCGCAATCGCGAACGCAGAGCACAATGAAGGCGCCGACGTCGATGAGCTGAAAGTGTCCACGATCTATGTGGACGAGGGCTTGAGCATGAAGCGCATCAAGCCTCGCGCTAAAGGTCGTGCGGATCGCATTCTGAAGCGCACTTGTCATATCACCGTTAAAGTAGCCGACCAGTAAGAGAGCAGGCGTTATGGGTCAGAAAGTAAATCCGACAGGTATTCGTCTGGGTATCGTCAAGAAGCATACCTCTGTCTGGTATGCCGGCAGCGACCAGTACGCAGACAAACTCAACAATGATTTGGCAGTGCGTTCCTTCATTCAGGACAAGCTGTCCAGCGCGTCTGTAAGCCGCGTGGACATCGAACGTCCGGCCAATACGGCGCGCATCACCATTCACACGGCTCGTCCGGGCATTGTGATTGGTAAAAAAGGCGAAGACGTGGATCGTCTGCGTGCCGAAGTCAGCGAGCGCATGGGTGTGCCAGTGCACATCAACATTGAAGAGATCCGCAAGCCTGATCTGGATGCTTCTCTGGTTGCCCAAAACGTCGCTCAGCAGCTGGAGCGCCGTGTGATGTTCCGCCGCGCCATGAAGCGTGCCGTGCAAAACGCCATGCGTCAGGGAGCGGAAGGTATCAAAATCCAGGTGGGAGGCCGTCTGGGGGGTGCCGAGATCGCCCGTAGTGAGTGGTATCGTGAAGGTCGCGTTCCGTTGCACACATTGCGTGCAAATATTGATTACGCCACCGCCGAAGCGTCAACCACCTACGGCATCATCGGTGTGAAAGTTTGGATTTTCAAGGGTGAAGTTATCGGCGATGTAGAAGAAGTCGAATCAGCACCTAAGAAAAAAGGCTCTAAGTCCAAGTAAGGGGTACGCAAGATGCTGCAACCAAAGCGTACGAAGTTTCGCAAGCAAATGAAGGGCCGCAACCGCGGTCTGGCCCATCGGGGCGCCAAAGTAAGCTTTGGTGATTTTGGCTTGAAAGCTACTGGTCGCGGTCGTATTACGGCTCGTCAAATCGAAGCGGCCCGTCGTGCGATGACCCGTCACATTAAACGTGGCGGAAAAATCTGGATTCGTGTGTTTCCAGACAAGCCAATTACCGAGAAACCCCTGGAAGTACGTCAGGGTAAAGGTAAGGGTAACGTTGAATACTGGGTTGCCCAGATTCGCCCTGGCAAAGTCCTGTATGAAATGGATGGCGTCAGTGAAGAATTGGCTCGTGAGGCCTTCGCGCTGGCCGCTGCCAAGTTGCCCGTTACAACCACATTCGTTAAACGTTCGGTGATGTGATGAAAGCTTCAGAACTCCGGGAAAAATCCGTTGAAGAGCTGAACGGCGAACTGCTGACTCAATTGAAAGAGCAGTTCAAGCTGCGCATGCAGGCTACTACTGGCCAGTTGGGCCAGACTCACCTGCTCAAGCAAGCTCGCCGCGATATTGCTCGAATCAAAACGGTGCTTAAACAGAAGGCAGGTAATTAACGATGACTCAGGCAGATAAACTGGCTCGGACGCTGACCGGCAAGGTTGTTAGTGACAAGATGGATAAGACCATCACCGTCCTGATCGAGCGTCGCGTGAAGCATCCGCTCTACGGCAAGTATGTGACCAAGTCATCAAAGCTGAAGGCACATGATGAAAGCAACGACTGCAAGATTGGCGATACAGTAACTATCGCTGAGTCTCGTCCGCTGTCAAAGACCAAATCATGGGCCTTGGTGAACATTGAAGAGCGCGCTACTGAAATCTAACTGATTCAGGCGACTTAATAGTTTCGGAGACGGACGATGATTCAAACAGAAACCTACTTAGATGTAGCTGATAACAGCGGCGCTCGTCGGGTTCAGTGCATCAAGGTTCTTGGCGGCTCCCATCGGCGCTACGCTGCTGTGGGTGACATCATCAAAGTTACTGTAAAGGAAGCAATTCCTCGCGGTAAGGTGAAAAAAGGCCAGGTGATGAAAGCGGTGGTTGTGCGCACCAAGAAGGGTGTTCGTCGCCAGGATGGTTCGTTGATCAAGTTCGACGACAACGCTGCTGTGCTGCTGAACAACCAGGATGCTCCGGTGGGTACTCGTATCTTTGGGCCGGTGACTCGCGAGTTGCGTGGCGAGAAGTTCATGAAAATCATTTCTCTCGCGCCGGAAGTGCTGTAACAGGCATCGGTGAGTGGCAGAGAGCTGAGGGCAGACAAATGCGAAAAATTAAACGTGATGACGAAGTGATTGTTATCGCTGGTCGAGACAAAGGCAAGCGCGGAAAGGTTACCCGTGTGCAGGCTGATGGTCGCCTGATTGTCTCCGGCATTAACATGATCAAGAAGCACCAGAAACCGAATCCGCAAATGGGTGTGCCCGGCGGAATCGTTGAGAAGGAAGCCGCGATCCAGGCGTCCAACGTTGCCATTTACAACCCGGCGACTCAGAAGGCCGATCGTGTAGGCTTCAAGATCCTTGAAAATGGCGACAAAGTGCGCATTTTCAAATCCAATGGCGAAGCCGTAGAGGCGTAAGTAGACATGGCTAGGCTAAAAGAACTGTACAGCAAAGAGCTCGCGCCCAAGCTGAAAGATGAGCTGGGCTTGGCGAACGTAATGGAAGTTCCTCGGATCACCAAAATCACCATTAATATGGGTGTGGGTGAAGCTGTGGGCGACAAGAAAGTGCTTGAGAATGCGATCGGTGACTTGGAGAAAATCGCTGGCCAAAAGGTCGTGACTACCAAGGCACGCAAGTCCATCGCGGGTTTCAAAATCCGTGACGGCTGGCCGATTGGCTGCAAAGTAACTCTGCGTAAAGATCGTATGTATGAGTTTCTGGATCGCCTGGTCAGTATCGCAATTCCGCGTATCCGAGATTTCCGCGGAATCAGCCCCAAACAATTTGACGGCCGTGGTAATTTCTCCATGGGCGTGAATGAGCAGATTATTTTCCCCGAAATCGACTACGATAAAGTCGATAAGTTGCGCGGGCTTGATATCTGTATCACTACGACAGCAAGGAACGACGAGGAAGGTCGTGCGCTGTTGAAGGCGTTCAACTTCCCGTTTAAAGGTTAAAGGTAGCGTTATGGCTAAGAAATCAATGGTTGCACGTGAAGTGAAGCGTGCCAATACCGTCGCCAAATATGCCGCCAAGCGTGCGGAGCTGAAGGCGATCATCTCCAGCCCTGCTTCTACCGAAGAGCAAGTCTGGGAAGCGCAGGTAAAACTGCAAAAGTTGCCGCGTGATGCCAGCCCGAGCCGTATTCGTCGTCGCTGCCGCGTGACTGGTCGGCCTCACGGCGTATATCGCAAGTTCGGCTTGTGCCGTCACAAGCTGCGTGAAGCCGCCATGCGTGGCGATGTCCCCGGCTTGGTCAAGTCCAGCTGGTAAGCCCGGACTTAACTTTAGGAGCAGAATCAGATGAGCATGCAAGATCCGTTGGCCGATATGCTGACTCGCATTCGCAACGCCCAACAAGTGGGTAAGCCGAGTGTTACCATGCCCTCCTCCAAACTGAAAGCCAGTGTGGCCAAGGTGTTGGCGGAAGAAGGTTACGTTGAAGGAAGTTCTGTCAGCGAGGGTGCAAAGCCTGAACTGACTATCGAATTGAAGTATTTTGAAGGCAAGCCGGTTATTGCTGAGCTGGACCGCGTGAGTCGGCCTGGCTTGCGCAGTTACGCTGGCAAGTCCTCTCTGCCGAGTGTTCGCGGTGGTCTGGGCGTTGCCATTGTTTCTACCAGTAAAGGTGTAATGACTGACCGTGCCGCACGCGCTGCTGGCGTCGGTGGTGAAGTCCTTTGCACAGTATTTTAACGGGAAGTCGTCATGTCACGAGTTGCAAATAGTCCGGTTGAAGTGCCGTCCGCTGTTAAGGTCACCCTTCAGGGGCAGAGCCTTAGCGTCAAGGGCGGAAATGGCACATTGGCTCTGGAAATTCACGATAGCGTTGAGGTGAAGCAGGAAGATAATCTGCTTAAGTTCACCGCTCGTGATGGGGCCAAGCAGTCCCGCGCTCTGGCCGGCACCACGCGTGCTTTGGTCGGCAACATGGTTACCGGCGTCGACAAAGGCTTTGAAGAAAAGCTTCAGTTGGTGGGCGTTGGTTACCGTGCTAAAGCGTCGGGTAAAACTGTAAACCTGTCTCTGGGTTACTCACAGCCGGTTGATTACACCCTGCCGGAGGGTGTTACGGCGGAGAGCTCGAGCCAGACTGAGATCGTACTGAAAAGCGCTGATAAGCAGCTGCTTGGTCAGGTAGCGTCAGAAATTCGCGCGTTGCGCGAGCCCGAGCCATATAAAGGTAAGGGTGTGCGCTATGTTGGCGAGCAAGTACGTCGTAAAGAAGCCAAGAAGAAGTAGGGCCAGGATATGAGCGATAAGAAGCAATCTCGTCTTCGCCGTGCGCGTCGTGCCCGTGCCAAGATTCGTGAACTGAGTGTAAACCGTTTGTCTGTTCATCGTACTCCGCGTCATATTTACGCGCAGGTCATTGCAGAAGACGGCGGCCGCGTATTGGCCAGTGCCTCAACGCTGGATAAAGATCTGCGTCAAGGCAAAACGGGTAACAGCGAGGCGGCGAAAGCTGTCGGCGCTCTGATCGCAGAGCGTGCTAAAGCTGCCGGTGTCTCCCGGGTGGCGTTCGACCGTAGTGGTTTCAAGTTCCACGGTCGTGTAAAAGCCCTGGCAGACGCTGCGCGTGAAGCTGGACTGGAATTCTAAGGGTTAAGATATGGCATACGCGAAGAAAGAAGAAGGCAACAACGAAGGCTTCCAGGAAAAGCTGGTTCAAGTCAATCGTGTTGCCAAGACTGTTAAAGGTGGTCGTATCTTTGCCTTCACCGCACTGACTGTTGTTGGTGATGGTAACGGTAAGGTCGGCTTTGGCCGCGGTAAAGCACGTGAAGTGCCGGTTGCGATCCAAAAGGCAATGGAAGCAGCCCGCCGCAACATGATCGACGTTGAACTGAACGGCGACACCCTGCAGTACCCGACCAAAGGTCGTCATGGTGCTTCCAAGGTGTTCATGCAACCTGCCTCACAGGGTACGGGTGTTATTGCCGGTGGCGCCATGCGCTCTGTACTGGAAATCGCTGGCGTACAGAACGTACTGGCGAAGTGCTACGGCTCAACCAACCCGGTAAACGTTGTTCGCGCCACCTTCAATGCGCTGAAGGCAATGGCTTCTCCGGAGTCTGTTGCAGCCAAGCGTGGCAAAAGTGTGGAAGACATCCTGAATTAATTGGTGAATGCCAGTTATTGATTGCGGAATACGACCATGGCTAAGAAAATGATTAAAGTGACCCAAGTCCGGAGCACTGCGGGTCGCCTGAAAAAGCACCAGGCGAGCGTTGCCGGTTTGGGCCTGCGCCGTATCGGCCACACCGTCGAGGTGGAAGACACTCCCTCCGTGCGTGGGATGATTAATTCTGTTAACTATCTGATAAAGGTAGAGGGAGAGTAACATGCGGCTTAATGATCTAAGTCCTGCTCCCGGTCGTGTCCACAGCAAAAAGCGTGTGGGTCGCGGTATCGGTAGTGGCCTGGGTAAGACCGCCGGTCGCGGTCACAAAGGTTTGAAATCCCGTTCCGGTGGTTCTGTCGCTCCGGGTTTTGAGGGCGGTCAGATGCCGTTGCAGAAGCGGTTGCCAAAATATGGCTTCAGCTCTCGCATTGGCCGTGTTACCGCTGAGGTTCGCCTGTCAGAGCTGAACAAAGTTGACGGTGATACCGTGGATATCGAAACTCTGAAGCAGGCCGATGTGATTGGCGCTAGTATGAAGCGTGCCAAAATCTTCGCCTCTGGCGAGCTGAAGAAGGCGGTCACAGTGCGCGGAGTGGCTGTTACCAAAGGTGCCAAAGCTGCTATTGAAGCGGCTGGCGGGAAAGTCGAAGAGTAAGGGGCGCCACAATGGCAACTCCCGGCAATCCATCGCTGGCAAATCAAAAAGGGTTAGGCGAGCTTTGGGCTCGCCTGCGCTTTTTGTTTCTGGCGATCGTCGTTTACCGTATTGGTACCCATATTCCGGTGCCAGGCTTGGATCCCGAGCGGATTGCAAACCTGTTCAATCAGAATCAGGGCACCATTTTAGGTATGTTCAACATGTTCTCCGGCGGTGCCCTGGAGCGCATGAGTATTCTGGCGTTGGGCATTATGCCCTACATCTCTGCCTCTATTATTATGCAGCTGATGACGGCCGTCACTCCCTCTCTGGAACAGCTCAAGAAGGAAGGGGACGCGGGCCGCCGGAAGATCAATCAGTACACGCGTTATGGAACAGTGCTGCTGGCGACGGTTCAGGCCATGGCAATGTCGGTCAGTTTCTCCGGTTTCGCTTACGGCGGAGAAGCGGATCTGGCCTTTCACTTCATTGCAGTAACGTCCCTGGTGACTGGTGCTGTGTTTATGATGTGGCTCGGTGAACAGGTTACTGAGAAAGGCATCGGTAATGGTATTTCCATGCTGATCTTCGCAGGCATTGTGGCTGGTTTGCCGAGCGCGATTGGTCAGGCTTTCGAAAGCTCGCGGCAAGGAGATTTGCATCTTCTGCTGTTGCTGGTGATTGCCGTGATTGCCTTGGCGGTGATCTGGCTGGTGGTAAAAATCGAGCGTGGTCAACGCCGCATTACGGTGAATTACGCCAAGCGTCAGCAAGGTCGTAATGCCTACGCCGCACAGACCAGTCATTTACCGCTGAAAATCAATATGGCCGGTGTTATCCCGGCGATTTTTGCCAGCAGTATCCTATTGTTTCCGGCGTCAATTGCACAGTGGTTTGGCGAAGGTGGGGATGGTGTTGCCAGCAACTTCCTTCAAGAGTTGGCACTGGCGATTGGCCCTGGTCAGCCGTTGAATATTGTGCTGTTTGCTGCATTGATATCGTTCTTCTGCTTCTTCTATACCGCGTTGATGTTTAACCCGAAAGAAGTGGCGGATAACCTGAAAAAATCCGGTGCCTACATTCCCGGGATTCGTCCTGGTGAGCAGTCGGCACGGTACATTGACAGTGTCTTGACCCGTTTGACCGTGGTGGGTGCTGTCTATATGTCAGCAGTGTGTCTGATGCCTCAGTTCCTGGTAGTGGCCGCCAATGTGCCTTTCTACCTGGGGGGCACCTCGCTGCTGATTGTGGTAGTCGTGGTCATGGACTTTATGTCTCAGGTCCAGGCCCACTTGATGTCTCATCAGTACGAATCGCTGATGAAGAAGTCCAACTTGAAGGGGTACGGCAGCGGCAACGCTCGCTAAACCTCATTACTAGGGTAAGATCATGAAAGTTCGTGCTTCTGTTAAAAAGATCTGCCGCAACTGCAAGATGGTTAAGCGCAACGGCGTTCTGCGGGTAATCTGCCACGCCGAGCCTCGCCACAAGCAGCGGCAGGGTTAAGAATTGTCCAGCCCACTGTTTAATAGCGGTGGGCTGTTCAGCTGGGGGCGTTGACTGTCGTCTGGGGAGAAATCTTCAGGCTATTGCATTTTGGTGATTTTATCGCTATCCTTGCGCGCCTTTTGAGGGCGATTGGGTGGCAGAAGTTGCCGTCAACGCTGCAAATTTTGTGTTACTGGAGTAATTTGAATGGCCCGTATTGCTGGTGTAAACATACCAGATCACAAGCACACGGTTGTCTCCCTGACTTATGTCTATGGGATTGGCCGAACTACTGCCCGGCAGATCTGTGCCGCCACTGGCATTGCCGAGGATGCCAAAATGGGCAGCTTGTCTGAAGAGCAGCTCGACGCGATTCGCGGCGAACTTGGCAAGCACACCGTAGAGGGTGACTTGCGACGCGTTGTGTCCATGAACATCAAGCGTTTGATGGATTTGGGCTGCTACCGTGGTCTGCGTCATCGCCGCAGTCTGCCGGTGAATGGTCAGCGCACCAAAACCAACGCCCGCACACGCAAAGGCCCGCGTAAGCCGATTAAACGTTAATCCGCTGCGTCAGTCATTCAAAGTACGGTAACTACAGGTTAGGAAGAGATTGCTATGGCGAAGCCAGGTAATAAAGCCGCAACGAAAAAGAAAGTCAAAAAGACGGTGGTTGATGGGGTTGCTCACATCCACGCTTCTTTTAATAACACCATTGTCACTATCACCGATCGCCAGGGTAACACCTTGAGCTGGGCTACCTCTGGTGGTTCCGGTTTCCGCGGTTCGCGTAAGAGCACACCGTTCGCCGCACAGGTTGCTGCAGAACGTGCCGGTGAAGCAGCAAAAGAATACGGTCTGAAAAACCTCGATGTTGAAGTGAAGGGCCCAGGACCAGGTCGCGAATCCGCTGTTCGCGCACTGAATAATGTTGGTTATAAAATTACCAATATTGTCGACGTTACGCCGATTCCGCACAACGGCTGCCGTCCTCCCAAGAAACGTCGAGTGTAAGGGGATATAGATAATGGCTCGTTATATTGGACCTACATGTAAATTGTCCCGCCGCGAAGGCACCGATCTGTTTCTGAAAAGCGGTGCTCGTGCGTTGGATTCCAAGTGCAAACTCGAAACTGCGCCCGGTCAGCATGGGCAGCGTCGTGGTCGTCTGTCTGACTACGGTGTTCAGTTGCGTGAAAAGCAAAAAGTTCGTCGTACCTATGGCATGATGGAAAAGCAGTTCCGCAGCTACTACAAAGAAGCCGCTCGTCGTAAAGGCGCTACCGGTGAAAACTTGCTGAAGCTGCTCGAAAGTCGTCTGGATAATGTGGTGTACCGCATGGGCTTTGGCTCTACTCGTGCAGAAGCTCGACAGTTGGTTACCCACAAAGCGATCAGCGTTAACGGTAAAACGCTTAATATCCCTTCTTATCAAGTTAAAGAAGGTGACGTAATTGCCGTTCGCGAGAAAGCCAAGAACCAACTGCGTATTCAGAACGCGTTGACTCTGGCCGGGCAGCGTAGCAATGTTGAGTGGATCGACGTGAACTCCGACAAGAAAGAAGGTGTTTTCACTCGAGTCCCCGATCGCAGTGAGTTGCCCGCTGAAATCAACGAGAACCTTATTGTCGAGCTTTACTCCAAGTAAGGGACTAACCGCTAACAGGTGTGGCTATGCAGATTGCAGTAAACGAATTTTTGACCCCGCGTCATATCGATGTGACCGAAAACAGTCCTACCCATGCTCGCGTGGTGTTGGAGCCGCTCGAACGCGGTTTTGGTCACACTTTGGGCAATGCCCTTCGGCGTATTCTGCTCTCCTCCATGGCGGGCTGTGCCATTACTGAAGCTGAGATCGACGGCGTACTGCATGAGTACAGCGCGATTGAGGGCGTTCGTGAGGATGTTATCGAAATCCTCCTGAACCTCAAGAACGTAGCGGTAGTAATGCATGGTAAGGACCGTGCGGTTCTGACCCTGAAAAAGCAGGGCCCGGGAGTGGTAACGGCCGGTGATATTCAGGTAGATCACGACATCGAGGTCAAGAACCCCGAACATGTGATTGCCCATATTACTGGCAATACCGAGCTGAATATGCGCCTGACCGTCGCTCGTGGTCGCGGTTACGAGCCGGCTGATGCTCGTCGTCACGACGAAGATGAAAGCCGCGCGATTGGGCGCTTGCAGTTGGATGCCACCTATAGCCCGGTGCGCCGTCTTGCCTACACAGTGGAGAGCGCGCGGGTTGAGCAACGCACAGACTTGGATAAATTGATTCTGGATTTGGAGACCAACGGTACCATCGATCCAGAAGAAGCTATCCGTCGTGCTGCGACCATCCTGCAGCAGCAGTTGGCTGTATTTGTGGATCTGGAAGCCGAGAAGCAGGCGACACCGGAAGAGAAAGAAGAAGCCATTGATCCGGTTCTTCTGCGTCCGGTCGATGATCTCGAGTTGACTGTGCGTTCCGCCAACTGTCTGAAGGCTGAGAATATTTACTATATCGGTGACCTGATTCAGCGTACTGAGGTTGAGTTGCTGAAAACTCCTAATCTGGGTAAGAAGTCTCTTACCGAGATCAAAGATGTTCTCGCCTCTCGTGGTCTGTCATTGGGTATGCGTTTGGAAAACTGGCCCCCGGCCAGCTTGAAAAACGAAGACTGATTAAAACATACATTGTCGCCGGCCCACAGCTTGTGGGTCGACGGTTAACGAGATCGCTGTGAAGCGATCGTTAGTGAAGGGTTTAGCGTCATGCGTCATCGTCATAGTGGCCGTCAACTGAATCGTAACAGTTCTCATCGCAAAGCCATGTTTCGCAATATGACTGCGTCTCTGGTTGAGCACGAGCTGATCAAAACCACCCTGCCTAAAGCCAAAGAACTGCGCCGCGTTGCCGAGCCGCTGATCACTTTGGCCAAAAAGGACAGTGTTTCCAACCGTCGTCTGGCGTTTAGTCGTCTGCGGGACAAGCAGGCTGTTGGTAAGCTGTTTGCGGAACTGGGGCCGCGTTATGAGTCCCGTCCGGGTGGTTATATTCGTATCTTGAAGTGTGGCTTCCGCCCTGGTGACAAAGCGCCGATGGCCTTTGTTGAATTGGTGGATCGCCCGCAAGCGGACGCTGAAGGCGCAGTAGAAGCGCCGGAAGCCGCTACAGAAGAGTAAAGACCGGTTCAGCCCATGCGGCACTACGCCACGCTTTGTGGTGAGTGCTGCTCGGTTCAATCTTCAAAAACGCCAGACATAGCTGTCTGGCGTTTTTGGTTTATGGCGAATCAGTATTGAGAATTCCCTGCCCGGGCGACTCTGTGGGTTATTCAGCGCTCGTTTCCTGCGAATGGTTGAGTTGTTCTCTGGCAAGTAGCAGTAATTTTCGCTCAGGACCCCATCGGTAGCCGCCGGTTATTCCCGATCCTTGTATGACTCTGTGGCAAGGGATCAACACTCCCACTGGGTTGGCACCTACAGCGGTACCTACGGCTCTCGCTGCTCCCGGCCTGTTGAGTGCCTGAGCCAGAGCTCCGTAGGTACAGAGGTGGCCCGGAGGGATAGTAAGCAGAGCTTCCCAGACTTTATGCTGAAAGGGGGTGCCCCATAGGTGTAAAGGTGTCACCAGTGGTTGGTCTGGCGCTACTGGCAAACACAGGGGAGACAGGGCTTTCTGGTCGGCGACTAATCGTGCAGCCGGCCATCGCTGCGCAGCGTCAGTTAATGCCTGCTGGCGGCTCTCGGTAACGAATCCCAGGTGGCAAAGCCCTCGGTGGCTGTGTACCTGTAAGAATTCCCCCAGAGGGCTGCTGGTAAAACGATAGGCTAGGGTAAGGCCCTCTCCGAGGCGACGGTATTCACCGGGTGTCACAGCCTCCCAGTGTACCAACAGGTCATGAAGCCGCCCCGAGCCTGACAAGCCAGCGGCCCAACTGGCTTCCAGCACAGGTTTGGAGGCGCGCAATTGAGCCAGGGCGTGTTCTTTGCGGAGAAAGCCCTGAAACTGTTTGGGCGTAAGGCCCGCCCAGCGGTGAAAGAGTTTGTGGCAGTGCCCACTACTGAGGTTTAAATGGGCCGCCAGCTCACTCAGTGTCGCATCCTGGTGACCCTGGAGGAAGTGGATCGCTTTGGCGATCCGTTGATAGTCTCGCGAAGTGTTCAGTGGATAGCCTCGTATGATTGCCTTGTATGAAGGCCTCGTTCGTATGAAAGCCTCGTGATGTGTTCATAGGGTGACAGTACGGAAGCTCGCGGGAGAATGCGACCCGAATCTTGTCAATTTCTACTGGTGCTTGGAATCCTCTTCTTTGCCAGTGTTACGGCGTGTTTGGGCGAGAGTCAACATGGGTTTGAGGAAGCGCCCCGTATGTGAGTGCGGGAGCTCGGCGATTTGTTCGGGGGTGCCGGAAGCGATGATTTCTCCTCCTCCAGAGCCTCCCTCCGGCCCCAGATCTACGAGCCAGTCAGCGGTTTTAATAACATCCAGGTTATGTTCAATAACCACCACGGTATTGCCGTGATCCCTTAAGCGGTGTAGTACTGCCAATAGTTGCTCAATGTCATAGAAATGCAAACCGGTGGTGGGTTCATCCAGAATATACAGCGTTTGGCCCGTGTCACGTTTGGACAGCTCTCTGGAAAGTTTGACGCGCTGGGCTTCCCCCCCGGAGAGTGTAGTGGCCGCTTGTCCGAGGCGGATGTAGGACAACCCAACATCCATCAGTGTTTGTAGCCGGTTGGCGATGGCGGGCACGGCGTCGAAGAATTCGCGTGCCTCTTCAACGGTCAGCTCCAGGACCTCGTGGATGTTTTTGCCTTTGTATTTTACTTCCAGGGTTTCGCGGTTGTAGCGTTTGCCTTTACAGACATCGCAGGGTACATAGACATCTGGAAGGAAATGCATTTCCACTTTGGTCACCCCGTCGCCCTGACACGCTTCACAGCGACCACCGCGGACGTTAAAACTGAAGCGTCCGGGTTTATACCCGCGTGAGCGAGCTTCTTGAGTGCCGGCAAATAGCTCCCGAATCGGGGTGAAAATGCCGGTGTAGGTAGCCGGGTTGGAGCGCGGGGTACGGCCGATAGGGCTTTGATCGATATCCACGCATTTATCGAACAGCTCCAGCCCTTCCACTGACTCCATGGGCGCGGGTTTCAATGTGGTCGCTCCGTTCAATGCGGTGGCGGCCAGAGGGTGAAGTGTGGCGTTAATCAAAGTGGATTTACCCGAACCAGAGACGCCGGTAATACAGGTCATAAGGCCAACCGGCAACTCGAGAGTGACGTTTTTCAAGTTATTGCCGGACGCGCCTTTCAGTTTCAGCAGGCGTTCAGGATCCGCAGGAGTGCGCTGTTCCGGCACTCGAATGTCACGTTTTCCACTTAAGTACTCGCCGGTGATCGAGCCCTGAGTACTCATAATCCGCTGGACATCGCCCTGAGCGATCACCTGCCCGCCATGCACACCAGCACCCGGGCCAATGTCGATGACATGGTCCGCCTGGCGAATCGCATCTTCATCATGCTCTACAACGATGACGGTATTGCCAATATCACGCAGGTGAGTAAGCGTTCGAAGTAAGCGTTCGTTATCTCGCTGATGCAGGCCAATAGAGGGCTCGTCGAGAATATACATGACGCCTACCAGCCCCGCGCCGATCTGGCTGGCCAATCTGATACGCTGGGCTTCGCCGCCAGACAGGCTGTCGGCGCTGCGACTCAACGTCAGATAGTTCAGGCCGACATCCACCAGAAAACGGAAGCGGTCGCGCAGCTCTTTCAGGATTTTCTCCGCAATGCTGGCGCGCCGCCCGGCAAAGCTCAGATGGGTGAAGTAGTCGTAGGCATCGCCCACGGGAAGTTCAGCAATATCCGGCAAGGTACGCTCGTCCACGTACACGTGTCGGGCCTCTTCGCGCAGACGGGCACCGTGGCAACTGGGGCAGGACTGGGTCGACAGGTATTTGGCCAGTTCCTCCCGAACCGATGAGGAATCGGTATCCCGGTAGCGGCGCTCCATATTGGGCAGCACGCCTTCGAATCGATGATGTCGCTGGTAGAGGTCGCCGCGCTCGTTGATGTAGCTGAAGTCCAGCTCTTCGTCGCCGGAGCCGTAAAGTACCACGCTCCGATGCTTGGCTTTCAGCGCTTTCCAGGGAGCGTGAATATCAAAGGCGTAGTGAGAGGCCAGTGAGTCAAGCATATGATAGTAGTACACATTGCGCTGATCCCAGCCCCGAATGGCGCCTTCAGCCAGGGAAAGCTCGTCGTTCACGATAACGCGGGATTCGTCGAAGTACTGCTTGACCCCGAGGCCGTCGCAGGTAGGGCAGGCACCTGCCGGATTGTTGAACGAAAACAGGCGTGGTTCCAGTTCGCTCAAGCTGTAGTCGCACACCGGACAAGCGTGCTTGGCGGAAAACAGGCGGTCTTCCTCTTCACCGTCCATGAAGCTGATGCCCGCCAGTCCTTCGGTCAGGTTCAATGTGGTTTCAAAAGATTCCGCCAATCGGGTTTGCAAGTCTGGCCGGACTTTGAAGCGATCCACCACCACCTCAATCGTGTGCTTTTTCTTCTTGTCCAGTTTGGGCAAGTCGTCCAGATCCACCAGAATATTGTCGATCCTGGCACGGATAAACCCCTCGCGCTTCAACTGCTCGAAGATGTGCAAGTGCTCACCTTTTCGGTCGCGAACGATGGGCGCGAGCAGCATCAGTTTTGTGCCCTCAGGCAGCGCGAGTACCGTGTCCACCATTTCGCTGACGGTTTGAGCCGTCAACGGCTCTCCATGAATCGGGCACCGAGGTTCACCCACCCGGGCGAACAGCAGTCGCAGGTAGTCATAGATTTCGGTGATGGTGCCGACCGTTGAGCGCGGGTTGTGAGAGGTGGATTTTTGCTCGATGGAGATGGCCGGGCTTAACCCCTCGACATGATCGACATCGGGCTTTTCCATCATGGAGAGAAATTGCCGGGCATAGGTGGAGAGTGATTCTACGTAGCGGCGCTGGCCTTCGGCATAGAGAGTGTCGAAGGCGAGTGAGGACTTACCCGAGCCGGACAGGCCGGTGATGACGACCAGTTTGTCGCGCGGAATATCCAGGTCGATATTCTTGAGGTTGTGGGTGCGAGCGCCCCGAACCAGAATCGTGTCCATCATTGCTCCCGAAAGAACCAAAACTCCCTATTATACGCAAAGGTGTCAATGGCTGGTGGCTCAGTTTGTAAGTGCTTGTGTGTAGCCGGGGGGTGGCGGCAATATCTGGGACATGGTCTGTTCAGACCCGCCGTAAACCCGTCCATGGGGGCTTCATGTCGGCATCCATGCCTCCAAGAGTCTGAACAGACCATGCCCCAGATACTGCCTTCGCACCAACGTTACCGAATGTCATCGTACAGAGCCTTGTGACCCAGTGTGAATTCGGGGGGCTCTTGGAGGCATGGATG
>NZ_JBNJLT010000011.1:0-48335 GCF_050113635.1 Marinimicrobium sp. ARAG 43.8 | reverse complement strand
ACACCCCCTGAAGACTCTCTTCGGCATGGATGCCGAAGTGAAGCCCCCAGGGAAGGGTTTACGGCGCGTCTTCAGGGGGTGTGCCGGACCACGACCGGAGCCTCCATTAACCGCAAAAATCGGTCACTATCCACAAAACAGGAACTTTTCACAGATTTGGCAGGGTCCAAAGCCTGATTGAATCAAAGCAGAACAACTCTTCTGATGGAATACTTTATGCGCACATTAAAAACCGTCACTCTCGCCGCCAGCCTCCTGCTGAGCGGTCTTGTCCAGGCCGATCCCGCCACAGAACTGCGTGAACGCCTGGACCAAATGGACACCCTTCAGGGCACTTTCACCCAAGAGCTTTATGACAGTGAAGGCGATGTACTGGAAGAAAGCGGCGGTGATTTTGCCATGGCGCGCCCCGGCAAATTCGATTGGCATACGCGCGAACCGTTTGAGCAGCGCCTGGTCTCCGACCACGAGACCATCTGGCTGTACGACCCCGATTTGATGCAAGTGACGGTGCGCCGTTTCGATACCGAGTTACAGGATACCCCCGCGCTCATTCTGAGCGATGAACTTGACGCGTTAAATCGTCAGTTCGATATTGAGAAAAGCGCCACCGAAGAGGGCTGGACCGCTTTCAGCCTGTCGCCAAAGGACCAGGACAGCCTGTTCTCCGCATTGGTGCTGGCGTTTGATGGACCGCTGCTGCGCGCTATTTACATGCAGGATAATCTCGATCAGGAAACGCGCTTCGAATTGTCGGAGGTGCAGCGCAATCAGCCTATTGATGCATCGCGGTTTACGTTTGAGGTGCCCGATGGAGTCGACGTTCTGGTGGATGAATGAGAGACGACCTGTTTCAGACTGAGCCTGTGTATCAACCGTTGGCCGCCCGGATGCGGCCACGGAAACTGGCGGATTATATCGGCCAGGAACACTTGCTGGCACCGGGTAAACCCTTGCGGGATGCGGTGGAACGCGGTCACCTCCATTCGATGATTCTGTGGGGGCCTCCGGGAGTCGGTAAGACGACGCTCGCCCGGCTGTTCGCAGAACAGGCCGATGCACGCTTCCAAACCATTTCGGCGGTTCTGGCCGGGGTAAAAGATATTCGTGCAGCGGTGCAAGTGGCGGAGCAGGAGCGTCACGGGCGAGGCCGAAAAACAATTTTGTTTGTGGACGAGGTGCATCGCTTCAACAAGGCCCAGCAAGACGCGTTTCTGCCCTATGTGGAAGACGGCACGCTGATTTTTATCGGCGCGACTACAGAAAACCCCTCCTTTGAATTGAACAACGCGCTGCTGTCTCGCTGCCGTGTTTACGTTCTGCGCGGGCTGGAGCACCTGCACATTCGCGCCGTGTTGACCCAGGCGCTGACCGACAGGGAGCGTGGTCTGGGCAGCGATGGCATCAGTATTGACGATGAGTGGCTGGATACGTTGGCGAAAGCAGCCAGCGGCGATGCCCGCACCGCGCTGAATTTGCTGGAAATTGCCTCGGATCTCGCCGAAGAACACGATGGCCAGAAAGTGATCAACCGGGCGGTCATGGAGGAGGTACTCGCCGCCGATGTGCGCCGTTTCGACAAAGGCGGAGATCTGTTCTATGAACAAATCTCCGCTTTGCACAAATCGGTACGGGGCTCTTCACCCGATGGCGCTCTTTACTGGTTTGCCCGCATGCTTGACGGCGGATGTGACCCTTTGTATATCGCTCGTCGCATTGTGCGTATCGCCAGCGAAGACGTCGGCAACGCCGATCCCCGGGCGCTGCCACTGGCGCTGGCGGCGTGGGACACGCAGGAGAGGCTGGGCAGCCCAGAGGGCGAATTGGCGATTGCGCAGGCCGTGGTGTACATGGCGTCGGCACCCAAGAGTAATGCGGTGTATAATGCGTTCAATCAAGTGATGTCTGATGTGCGTGATCTGCCGGGTTACGATGTCCCTGTGCATTTGCGCAACGCGCCCACGAAGCTGATGAAGGCCATGGACTACGGCGCTGAGTACCGCTACGCCCACGACGAACCTGGCGCCTATGCCGCTGGTGAGAACTATATGCCGCAGGAACTGGCTGAACGGCGGTACTACGAGCCGGTAGAGAGAGGGCTGGAGCAGCGAATCCGGGAGAAACTGGCACACTTCCGTGAATTGGACAGCCAGAGTACCAACAAGCGATATTCCTGAGGAGAATACCATGCAGTGGTTGGCGGTGGCCATCGGCGGTGCGCTCGGGGCCATGGGGCGGCTCGGTCTGACCGAATGGTTGTTTCCCGTATTTGGAGCGCGCTTTCCGCTGGGCACTCTGATGGCCAACTGGCTCGGCTGCTTCCTGGCAGGTATTGTATTTGTACTGATCGTGGATAAAGGGGTGTTGCCCCCGGAATACAGGCCGTTTCTGATTACCGGATTCATGGGTGCCCTCACCACGTTTTCCACCTTTTCCCTCGATGCCCTGTTGTTATGGCAAAATGGGTCACCGGTGACGGCCGTGGCGTATTCGTTACTTACGTTAGCGGGCTGCCTGATCGCGGTGTCGACATCGGTATTTCTGACTCGCTTGATGCTGTAATATTTGGACACTGGCGAGAGCCTGCGTCATTTTTCTTTTCACCCTCTGAATTCGACAAGACTGTTTATGCTGGACTCCAAACTGGTTCGTACCAATCCGGAAGCGGTGGCTGAAGCGCTGCAAAAGCGTGGCTATGTGCTGGATACCTCACGCATTAAAGCGCTGGAAGAACGGCGCCGCGAGGTACAGGTCAACACTGAAACATTACAGAGCGAGCGCAATGCCAGCGCCAAAGCCATTGGCGAAGCGAAGCGCCGGGGTGAGGACATTGAACCCCTGTTGGCCCAGGTCAACCAGCTTAAACAGTCGTTGAGCGATGCTGAATCCGAACTCGAATCGATTCAGGGTGAACTGGATGAAATTTTGAGTGGTATCCCCAACCTCCCGGCCGATGAAGTGCCGGAGGGTGCCTCCGAAGAGGACAACGTAGAAGTTCGTCGCTGGGGTACGCCTCGTGAATTTGATTTCCCCGTTGTGGATCATGTAGATCTGGGCGCTCGCCTGGGCGGGTTGGACTTTGACACGGCCAGCAAGCTGACCGGTGCGCGGTTTGCGTTGCTGCGCTCTGGTGTCGCGCGTCTGCATCGGGCTTTGGCGCAGTTCATGCTTGATACCCACATTGAAGTGCATAGTTACGAAGAGGTGAATGTTCCTTTTATCGTTAACGCCGACTCCCTGACCGGAACCGGCCAATTGCCCAAGTTTGAAGACGACCTGTTCAAGCTCAACGATGAACGCTGTTTTTATTTAATTCCGACCGCCGAAGTGCCGGTGACCAATATTCTGCGCAATGTTCTGCTCGACGGTGCTGACGCTTTACCCCTGCGTTTTGTCAGTCATACACCCTGTTTTCGCAGTGAAGCCGGAGCGCATGGCAAAGACACCCGTGGCCTGATTCGTCAGCATCAGTTCGAGAAAGTGGAACTGGTGCAATTCGTGCGTCCGGAGAACTCGGAACAAACCCTGGAAGAGCTAACGGGGCATGCAGAGGCCATTTTGCAGAAACTGGGCCTGCCGTACCGAACGGTTATTCTGTGTGGCGGTGACCTCGGTTTCTCCGCCGCCAAAACCTACGATATCGAGGTGTGGGTGCCGTCCCAGGAGCGCTATCGGGAAATCTCTTCCTGCAGTAACTTCCGGGACTTTCAGGCGCGTCGCATGAAGGCCCGCTACCGCAACCCAGAAACGGGTAAGCCAGAGTTGCTGCATACCCTGAACGGTTCTGGCTTGGCGATAGGTCGGACGCTGCTGGCTGTTTTGGAAAACTATCAGCAGGCTGACGGCAGCATCCTGATTCCTGAAGTGCTTCAGCCGTACATGAATGGCCGAACGTCGCTGGGTGTGAACACACCGCTTTAACCCCTTATCCGGTAGCCTCGGGCGGATAAGCGCTGGAGGCGTATCCGCCGTTGCCCAACGTCTCACACGGTAACGCGCCATGGATTATTTCCCCGTTTTTCTTGATGTAAAGAGCCGCCGCTGCCTGTTGGTGGGCGGCGGCGATATCGCCACCCGTAAAGGCCGGCTTCTGGCGCGGGCCGGTGCACGATTGTGTGTGGTCGCGCCTGAAATTTCGGCAGAGCTGCAAACCCTTGCCGAGCAGGGCGGGGGTGAATGGCACTTACGATCCTACCGCCATGATGATCTGGACCAGGTGGTGCTGGTGTGTGCGGCCACCGATGACTACGCGTTGAATGAGCGCATTTCCCAGGAAGCCCAGGACCGTTATTTGCCCACCAATGTGGTCGATAGCCCGGCGCTGTGTAGCTTTATTACTCCCGCCATTGTTGATCGTTCGCCGCTGGTGGTAGCCATCTCCAGTGGTGGGGAGGCGCCCGTGCTGGCGCGCTCGATGCGCGCCCGACTGGAAACCCTGATCCCCCAGCAATATGGGCAATTGGCGCAGTTGGCCAGCCGGTGGCGAGAGCGCGTCAAGCAAGCGTTGCCGGAGGCCGACCGCCGCCGTTTCTGGGAAAAAGTATTACAGGGTCCAATTGCTGAGCAGGTGTTCAGTGGTCGAGTCGCGCAGGCCGAGGAAGCGATGACGGAAGCGCTTGACGCGCAGGACTTCGTCGACACCCGCGGAGAAGTGTATCTGGTCGGCGCGGGGCCCGGTGACCCGGAGTTGTTGACGCTAAAGGCGCTCCGGTTGATGCAACAGGCCGATGTCGTGCTCTATGATCGCCTGGTCTCACCGAGGGTTATGGAACTGGTACGACGCGATGCCGACCGAATCTACGTGGGTAAACGCCGTCACGAGCACAGCATGCCTCAAGAGAATATCAACGAATTACTGTTGAAGCTCGCGCAGGAGGGCAAACGCGTGCTGCGCCTCAAGGGCGGAGACCCGTTTATTTTTGGACGCGGTGGCGAAGAGATTGACCGGCTGGCGCAGCACAGGATTCCCTTTCAAGTAGTACCCGGTATTACAGCAGCCTCGGGGTGTGCGGCGTACGCCGGTATTCCGCTGACGCATCGCGATTACTCTCAGTCGGTGCGCTTTATTACCGCGCACTTGAAAACCGATAACCCGAATCTGAGTTGGCCGGAGCTGGCTCTGCCTGGACAAACGCTGGTGTTTTACATGAGTTTGATCGGGCTGAGCGATATTTGCCAAACGCTGATTCAGCATGGGCGCGGCGAGAGCACGCCGGCCGCACTGGTCGAAAAAGGCACGTTGTCGGAACAGCGGGTGTTGACCGGTACGTTGGCCGACCTGCCCAAACAAGTGGCTGAGAGCGAAGTGCACGGCCCCACGCTGCTGATTGTGGGGGAGGTGGTGCAGTTACATCGTCACCTGGGGTGGTTTCGCCCCGGGGAGAACGACAGTCAAAAAACAGACGATAGTGAGGATTAGATCACAGTAACGTGAAACCAGCGTCAAGTTATTGAGTCTTAAGTCGATAGGTATCGTATATATGCTCATTCGCCTTGACTCAGCGGGAGGTCCCATGACCTATATCGGCCCGACCAATACTTTACCCCCCTCGGCCCGCAATAAGATCCGTACCACCCGTGCCAGGGACGAGACCCTTCCAGTGAGCGAACAGGTGCTCGATACCAGTCCGACCGAGCCGGTTCGTGAACGCCGTCGCTCAGAGCGTCGGCGACGCCACCTTAAGCCGCTGGTGGACCTGCGCTCTGGCGACCGGCGGCGTCGCCGTCGTATCGACATAGAGGTGTAGGCCGCACCGTGTCGTCGGGCTCGCGGTGGGTTACACGAATATGGTTAAATCCCTGCTTTAGGTGATGCTTGCCGACTGACTGTGATGCGGGGATTGAATGACCCAAGCCTTTGGCGGGCCGTCGGCCCGCCTGACGTTACCTTTCTGGATCTGGCCCCTGGCCGTTGTTGCCGGTCTGCTGATTTCTGCGGCATCGTTAGCGTATGCGCCCAGCGGACGCCTTAATGTGCTGTGGCTTTGGTGGTTGTGGGCGGGACTGCCGTTGATGGGGGCGGTGGTGTCCTTGCTACTGACCCTGACTCGGCGGGAGCGGCCCTGGCTGTTTCGCTGGGGGAAAGTCCGTTGGCATTGGTTTCCGAACCGGACACAACGGTGGCAAATGCTGTGCCGTCTGCACGGACTTTGGCTGCTCGTCGGAATAGGGATGCTGGCCGGTTTCTGGCTGCTGCTATTGTTTACAGATCTCGCGTTCGGGTGGAGTTCGACCCTGCTGGACCGTCAGCACCTGCCAGAAGGACTGTTTCAGACACTGTCGCTGCCCTGGGCTACGGTGTGGCCCTCTGCGGTGCCTGACGCGGCGTTGCTGGAGGCAACGCGCTATCTTCGCATCGCCCCGGGGGATGGCTCCGTGCACAGGGCTGGGGACTGGTGGCCCTTTTTGATGGCCAGTCTTATCACCTATAACCTGATTCCCCGGGCGGTTTTGGTGCTGCTGAGTGCCACTGTATCGTGGTACTACTGGCGGGCCGAGCAGCACTCCTCCCCGGCGGTCACCGGGCCGTCATCCTCGTTTCATCGACCGACTCCTCAGTCGCCCGTGCTGGCAGCGGATTCTTCCCTGTGGCAGTCCGCGACAGTCATCAACTGGGAAACACCGGGGCCGGATGGCGTCACCTTGGGCGCGTCGGTGTGGAGAGACGATGAACACACTCTGGAGCGTCTGCTTGTGACTCAACCCGAGCGTCTGTTGTGGCGAGTGTCGGCGACTCGCTCCCCCGTCGGCGAATTGGCCGACCTGGTGAACCAGGCGCGCGAACGGGGCGTAGCTGAACAGGGGATTCAAGCGTGCCACGCGGACAGCGCTGTGCCCGAGCGTCACCTGGCCAGCTGGCGACACTTTGCCAGCCAGCAGGGCTTGATCTGGGTGTCCGCCGCATGAGCCTTCTAAACTCGACACCGACGCTCTGCGTCGTAGGGCATCCAAATCGTGGTAAATCCTCAGTCGTGGCCACACTCACCGAAAATGACAGCGTGCAAATCAGTCCGGAATCGGGCACGACGCGTTCGGCGGATACGTTTGAATTTGCCCTGAACGGAAAACCGTTGCTGCGCCTGATTGATACACCGGGGTTCCAGCGTGCCAGGCAGGTACTTGACTGGTTGCAACGCGACTCCATCAGCCCTGCCGAGCGTCCCGAACGCGTGCGGGCTTTTTTAAATGCCCCCGGTCACGCGGAACGTTTTGCCGACGAAGTGGCCCTGCTGACACCGATTGTTGACGGGGCTGGCATCTTGTACGTAGTGGACGGCTCGCAGCCACCATCGCCAATGGACGAGGCGGAGATGGAAATCTTGCGCTGGACGGGCCAACCACGGCTGGCCATTATCAACCCGATGGAAGCTGGGGCCGACGTGCTGACCTGGCAGCGCACTCTGGGTCAGTTTTTCCAGTGGGTCAGAGTTTTTAATCCGCTGTCTGCCACCATGCCGGCCCGCCAGGCCTTATTGAGAGCCATTGGCGAACTGACTCCAGGCTGGTCCGTGCCGACTCGGCGATTGATAGAAGGGCTCGCGCTTCGCGACCGGCAGCGGTTAACCGACACCGCCGATGCGCTTGCGGCCTACTGGGCTGAACAACTGCTGGAGCATCAGCCCGTCAAATTTCCGGGCGCACTCGGTCGCCAGCGCGCAGAGGCCGGTTTGCGAGAAACACTGGAGGCGAGAGAGGTCGAATTCTTTCAAGCCCTGGGCCATGAGTGGGGGCATCACCAAAGCGAGCTGCAACGCGAGACTGCCTGGGAGCTGGGTGACGACGCCTTGATGAACACGGAAACCTGGTATCTTTGGGGCTTGAAGCAGCGCGATTTGTTGTGGGTCAGTGGTAGCGCTGGTGCCGCAGCGGGGCTGGCGGTGGACGCTGGCCTGGGAGGCGCCTCGCTGTTGACCGGTGCCATTTCGGGCGGCGTCCTCGGGTCGGTAGGCGGTTGGCTCGCAAGCCGGGAGCTGGATGGAAAGCGCCTGAAAGGGCTTCCGCTGACTCGCCAGAAACAAGTGATGGGTCCGGTTCGGCATCCAAACTTTCCGCTGGTGGTCATGGCGCGCGCTCTGACGTTTACACGCCAGTTGTGGCTTCGACCACACGCCCAGCGCAGCGCCGTGGTGCTGCGTGCGGAGGCGGCGCAGTGGTCCCGGGAGGATCAGATACAACTGCTCTCCTGGGCAAAGCGGTTACAGCAGCATCGCTGGCAGGCCAAACATCAGGATGCATTGGTGACCTGGGTCGGGGAACAGCTACAGCGCTCATTGGAGGAAGCGGTGTTGAGCGAAGAGACCGAAAGTTGGGTTAGCTGAGTGCGGTGGTTTGGCGCAGGTGCAGGGACTATGGGGGGGCAGACACGCCGTGGACACGTCCCTGTAGGCTTCACTTCGGCATCCATGCCGAAGAGAGTCTGCATACCGTCTTCCCACGCCTACGTCAGCTAGCATGGACGGTTGAGGACGGAGTCTTTCGCTAAGCTCAGAAGCCGGGTGTCCTTGGAAAACTCTCGGAGGCATGGATGCCGACGTGAAGCCTCCATGGACGGATTTACGGCGGGTTTTCCAAGGACACCCGGCTTCTGAGCGCTACGCAACTATGGTTTTATCGAGTAACAGGAGTCTGAGCAACAGATGAGCCAATACGATTACGATTTACTGGTCATTGGCGCCGGGTCCGGTGGCGTTCGAGCCAGCCGGTTTGCGGCACAACTGGGCGCCAGAGTGGGCATCGTCGAAGAACGCTATTTGGGCGGAACCTGCGTCAACGTAGGTTGCGTGCCCAAAAAACTCTTCGTGTTTGCCTCCCATTACCGCGAAACATTCGACAGTGCCGGTGGCTACGGATGGAGCCTTGAAAAGCCAGTGTTCGACTGGCAAACCCTTCGAGACAACAAAGACCGTGAAATCCAGCGCCTGAACGGCATCTACGAAAAACTCCTGCACACCGCCGGTGTTGAACTGATTAATGGTACCGCAACACTAACCGGGCCTCATACCGTCGCCGTGGGTGAGAAGCGCTATTCGGCCGAACGCATTCTCATTGCGGTGGGTGGCTGGCCCTGGAAGCCGGACATTCCCGGTATCGAGCACGCCATTACCTCTAACGAAGCGTTTTACCTCGATGAATTGCCAGAGCGGCTGGTCATTGTTGGGGGAGGTTACATTGCTGTGGAGTTTGCCGGCATCTTTAATGGCTTGGGTGTGGAAACCCACTTATGCTATCGCGGGGACTTGTTCTTGCGTGGCTTTGATCGCGACCTCCGTGAGCACCTGGCCATGGAAATGCCGAAAAAAGGCATTCACCTGCATTTCAATACGGATGTCTCCCATATTGAGCGCGACTCGGATACGTTGCTGCGGGTCTATACCGATACCGGCGAAATAATTGAAGCGGGGCAGGTGATGTACGCCACCGGTCGACGCCCGAAAACCGAAGGCTTGGGGCTGGACAATACAGCGGTTTCGATACGGGATGATGGTCATTTAAAAGTGGATGACCACTTTCAAACTGACGAACCGTCTGTGTATGCCCTCGGGGATGTAACGGGCCCCATGGAACTCACGCCGGTGGCACTGGCGCAGGGTATGGCGCTGGCGCGCAACCTGTTCGGCGAGGGCGGGCAGTCCGTGGATTACCGCTGGATTCCCACCGCCGTTTTCAGTCAGCCGCCCATGGCCTCTTGTGGCTTGACGGAAGAGCAGGCGCGTGAAGAGTACGAGCAAATTGACATTTATCGGGGCGCTTTTCGTCCCATGCAATACACACTGCCTGACCTTGATGAGCGGGCCCTGGTGAAGCTGGTGGTGGATGGCAAAACCGATCGCGTGCTCGGATGTCATATGGTCGGTCCCGACGCGGGTGAGATCATGCAAGGCCTGGGAGTAGCGTTGACGGCCGGGGCCACCAAAGCTGATTTTGACCGCACGATTGGTATCCACCCCACGCTGGCAGAGGAGTTCGTTACCCTGCGCCAGCCTGTAGAGGTTGAGTAGTCGGCAATGAGTGAGCCTCGCGTTAATTAAAACGGGTGATTAAGTTCAACTGCCGCTCGGAGAGCGCTTCCATTTGCCGGTTCAGTGCCTCCGCCTGTGTGACTTCCTCGCGAGTGCGGTCAGTGATGTCATTGATGTGCTGGGTATTGCCTTGCACCTCAGCGGTGGTCGCTGACTGCTCTTCAGCCGCGGCGGCAATTTGGTGTGACATTTTGTCGATCTGCTGCACAGCGGCGGTAATCGCTTCCAGTGCGGATCTCACATTGTCCATTTCACCCACGCTGCGCTCTACCAATGCCTGGCATTCATCCATCCCTTCACCGGCTTCTCCCGTGGCTTCGCCAAGCTTGCCGATAATCGCCTGAATATGGCCGGTGGAATCCTGGGTGCGTTGTGCCAGAGTCCGCACCTCGTCGGCCACTACGGCAAAGCCCCGGCCTTGCTCACCGGCCCGCGCCGCCTCAATAGCCGCGTTGAGAGCGAGCAGATTGGTTTGTTCGGCCACGCCGCGAATCACGTTCACTACCTGGGCGATTTCACCACTGTCTCGCGTCAGGCGGTCAAGTACCTCGCCGAGCTGTCCAACCTGACGGGATAGCTCGGAAATGGCGTTGCCCGCGGTATGGATAACCTGTCGACCTCGTTCTACCTCACCGATGGCCTCTTGAGTGGCACTGGAAGTGTCAGAGGCACCGCTGGCCACTTCCTGAACGGCCTGAACCATTTGCGTCATGGCATCGGTGACCCGGGAGGTCTCCCGCTGTTGCTCTTCCATCCCGCGTCGCGTTTGTAGTGCTTGCTGCTGGGCTTCAACAGCTTGATGATGCAATTCACGCGCACTTTCGCCAAAGCGACCCAGAGCGGTTCCGAGGCGCGATCGTGTGGCGAGCGTTGCGAAACGGATTTCACCCATAGCGTCCACGCGCCCGGTGTAAATGTACGCCGCCACCGGGTCGTGCAGTACCTCTCGAGCCTCACTTAATGGTTTACTGAGTGCCTTTCGGTGCAACCACTGGGCGGCGGCCCCGATGATCAGGCTTTGAACAAACGCGCTACCCACTGATGCCGCACTCCACTGGCCTGTGAGCATGAGAAACAGCAGAGAGCAAAGCAGTGCCACGGCGGCGGTGAGTCGAAAGAGGGTCAGGTGTTGCCACAGGGAGCGCCAGCGGGGACAGGCCGACTGGCCATTGCGCAGCCTGGCATACGCCGCTTCGGCACGTTGTCGCCGCACCGGGTCTGCCTGAACACGAACGGACTCGTATCCGCGAATCGTGCCGTTCTCTTTCAGTGGCGTCACGTAGGCGTCCACCCAGTAGTGATCGCCATTCTTGCAACGGTTTTTCACAATACCCATCCAGGGTTGACCCGCTTTCAATGCGGTCCACATCTGGGCGAACACCGGGGAGGGCATTTCGGGGTGGCGGATGACGTTGTGAGGTTGGCCGATCAACTCCTCGCGCGTGTACCCTGAAATGGCCTGAAAAGTGTCATTGCAGAACCGGATTGTCCCTTTGGTATCCGTTGAGGACACCAGTTCCTCCCCCGCCTTGACCGGGATATCTTTGCCCGTCGTGGGGCCGTTGTTGCGCATAAAAATACCTTTGACTTTCAGGACTCGTAACTTCGCCTGGTTGGCTATCGGCCAGGCGCCCGAAAAGTTGAGGGGTCAGGGAAAGCCGCTTTCGCGATTGGGTATTGCTCAGGCCGCGTGAGCGAACGTGGCGATAGCCCGCTCGATGTAAACGGCCAGGGCCTGCTGTACAGAAGGGTGGATGTCCTCGAACGCCAGGCTCAGCCGGGTTTGGCGCCACGGCCGGTGGGTCAGCCCGTGAGCACACACTCGAACACGGCAACGAATTCGAATCTGGTCACACACTTTGAACTCGCACAGGGGCAAAATATCGCCGTGGCGAAGCCGGGCGCGCCAGTCGCCGCTGAGGCTCAGACGAACGCCGCCCGCCGAAATATTGAGGATTTCACCAGAAACTGGCTCACAGCCGGGAATGGTCAGCCGGGCACTGATCGGATGCCAGCCGAACACGTCGAGCCTGGGCCAGCGCCGACGAGGGCCAATTGAGATTTTTTCGGGTAAGGGCAGCGCGATTCCTCCCTGTTGACCGCTGGCGCTCCAGCCGGCCACAGGTGCTGAAAATGAGAGCAGCTGATGATGCATCGGGTGTTCAACATTCACGGCTTCCCCGATCATCAGTGAAGCGGTACGCGGAAAAAGGTCGTCGAGCCATAACAGCTTGCGCTCAATATCAAGCGCGAGTATGAGGCTCTGGTAAGGTTGCTGTCCGACCCGAACCGTGAGCAGCTGTCGCCGCAAAGCCAGAGGACGCAGAAGTGACACACTTTCCGGTTCGGGCCGCCCCAGCGCGGGTTCAATCGGCGCGGGGCGAGTCTCGTCGGTGGTGACGAATCGATTCAGGAACGTCCGCAACAAGGCCATGGCAGTGCTCAATCCTCTTGGGCCGGGAAGTGGGCCACTTTTCGGGTGGTGACAAACGGTGCTTTGCCAATAGTGCAATCAGCGCAATCTCTAAACCAGCAAAAGCTGTGCCATCAACGATAGTGCCCGCCGCTGAGCGGGTCGTGGCCTCTGAGCCCCGCTCAGCGGGCCACCCGTGGGTGTGTGTTGAGCGGAAGCGGCGCGGGAGCGGCAAACCTCTGCCGTTGGGCGGCAATTCCCAGTGCCGGGTAAAATACGTACAATGTCGCCCGGGCCAGCAGGCCCCCATGCGTATTAACCGAGGGATTTATGAGTCAGCCCGCTTTGCGCAAAGAGCGCCTTGAATTCAACAAGCTGCAAAAACGCCTGCGCCGTCAGGTGGGCAGCGCCATAGCCGATTACAATATGATTGAAGAGGGTGACCGTATAATGGTCTGCCTATCGGGTGGCAAGGACTCTTATGGCATGCTCGATATCCTGCTGAACCTACAGAAAACCGCGCCGGTCCGTTTTGAGTTGATCGCGGTTAACATGGATCAGAAGCAGCCGGGTTTTCCTGAGCATGTATTACCGGAGTACCTGGCTAAAGTGGGTGTGCCTTACCATATTATTGAGCGGGACACCTACAGCATCGTCAAGGATGTGATTCCGGAAGGAAAGACCACGTGTGGCTTGTGCTCCCGTTTACGACGCGGCACGTTATACAGCTTTGCCAATGATATCGGCGCTACCAAAATCGCCCTGGGTCATCACCGGGATGACATCATTGAAACGCTGTTCTTGAACATGTTTTATGGCGGCAAGCTCAAGGCGATGCCGCCGAAGCTGCTCTCTGACGACAAACGCAATGTGTTGATCCGTCCCTTGGCTTACTGCAAAGAGCAGGATCTGGCCGAGTATGCTGACTATAAGGCGTTCCCCATTATCCCCTGCAACCTGTGCGGCTCGCAGGAAAACCTGCAGCGGCAGGTCATAAAGCAGATGCTGAGTGATTGGGAACGGCAGCATCCGGGGAGGACCGAAACGATCTTCTCAGCCGTCCGTAATGTGGCCCCGTCGCAGCTGGCCGATACGACGCTGTTTGATTTTGCCCAACTGAAGCAGGATCCGGCAGCAGTCGCTGAGGATCACCAAGAGAAGCCGGGATCCGGTGTCGAGCAATTTATACCCGCTCTGCAGCTTTCCTGAACGCCCACTATACTGCGGGTACTAAACCTCTGGTGATAATGTATGCCGTGACGCCGTCAAGGCCGGAGTCGTGGCGCGAAAATTGTGGAAATGGACGACAGAGCGGCACTGTGGGAGAATGGCTTCTCCTGCTTGGATACTGAGCGCTTCCTTGGGATCGCTGCCGGCGAGCGGGCTTTCCAGGGGCCGCCATGGGAATATAACGATAAATGACACAGCCTCCTTCACTGTTCCAAAGCGTCTCTTTTCAGCTGGCGAGGATTGGCATTATCCTGGCGTTCATGCTGGGTTTGCTGATGAGCTCGCTTCAACTATACCTTGATTTTCGCAATCAGCGTACGGAGCTTGAACGCCTGTTTGATCGGGTTATGGAAGTCGCCACGCCGCCGGCGGTTCGAGCGGTTCACACCCTGGATGATGAGTTGGCTGCTGAGGTGGTGAACGGTCTGCTGGCGTATGACTTCGTTATTGGCGTCTGGGTGAACGATGAGCTTGGGAACGTGCTCGCCAAGGGAGCCACCCCGATGAAACCCTCCCGCACCCGCTGGCTGACCGAGCTGGTGGGTGAGGAAACCCATACATTGCACACCGACCTGGTGGTTCCCGGTTACGGGCAACCGGTTGCCGGTGGCCTGGCGTTCACCGCTGACATGGATCAGGCCTTAAGGGGCTTCTATGAGCGTTCTTTGCTGAATCTGGTCACCGGTTTCGTTCGTAATGCCCTGCTGGTGGTCCTTCTGTTTTTTGCGTTCTACTTCATTCTGGCAAAACCCCTGGCCCGGCTTTCCCGGGAGATCAAAAGCATTAATCCCGAAGAGCCTGGCGTGCGTCGCCTCACGCCGTTGCCCGGGCGTAAGGATGAACTGGCCCAGCTACTCGATAGCAGTAACGAGCTGCTTAATGCGGTGGATCTGTCTCTCGCCAAACGTCGCGCGGTGGAATTGGCGTTGCGCAAAAGTGAAGAGCATATGCGGCAAATCATTGACAGTATTCCGGTCATGGTCGGGGCTCGAGATATAACCGGTCGTTACTTGTTCGCGAATAACACGCTGGCGCAATTACTGGGCACCGTACCCGAAGCGATGGAAGGGTGTGATGCCCGGGATTTGTTGCGGGAGGCCACGGAGGATGTAGATGAACTATTACAGAACGATCAGCGGGTGATTCGGCAGGGGATTGATATTGAAATCAACGAAGAGGCATTTACGGCATTCGATGGGCGCCAGCTCTATCTGCAAAGCCACATTATGCCTCTTAATTACTACGATCAAGTGGCGGCTCTGGTTGTGTCGGTGGATATTACCGAGCGCAAAAACGCACAAGTGAAAATGGAGTACATGGCACATCATGATGCTCTCACTCATCTGCCCAACCGGGTGCAATTGGTAGAGCGGTTGGAGCTGGAACTGAAGCGGGCGAGTCGGCATGAATACTATGGTGCTGTGCTGTTTATTGATCTCGATCAGTTCAAGAATATCAACGACTCGCTGGGGCATCCGGTTGGCGACACGGTACTGACGGAGGTGGCGAAGCGCCTGACCAGTACGGTGCGACAAGAAGATATGGTGGCTCGGCTCGGCGGAGATGAGTTTGTCGTTGTACTTACTGTGCTGGACCAGGACTTGGAAACCGCTGCTCTGAGGGCGGGAGAGATCAGTGAAAAAATTCGTCGAATTGTCTCGCGTCCTTTCTGCGCGGAAAATCTGGAGTTGCGAGTGAGCTGTAGCGTGGGGGTGGTCATTTTTCCCGACCGTGACAGCAGTGTGCACGAACTCCTGCGCTATGCGGATACGGCCATGTATCAGGTGAAAGAAAAAGGGCGGGATGCCATTGAGTTCTTCAATGAAGGAATGGCGGATCAAGTCAGTCGACAACTGGTCATGGAGGGCGACCTGCATCGCGCGCTGGAAGAACGGCAGTTTGCCCTGTACTATCAGCCCAAAATGGATATCGATAATGGGCGCATCGTCGGTGCAGAGGCGTTATTGCGCTGGCGTCATCCGGAAAAAGGGCTGATTTCCCCTGCTGACTTTATTCCGGTATTGGAAACGTCGGGATTAATCCTGGAGGTGGGTCAATGGGTACTGGAAACCGCTTGCGAGACCCTGGTGTACTGGGTGGAGCAGGGCTGGTGGGAAGACGGTATGAGGCTGAGTATTAATATCAGCCCCCGGCAGTTCCGGCGCACGGCGTTCGCAAATGATGTGCTGAAGACACTGGACCGCTACCCGGTCCCGAACGGCTCTCTGGAAATGGAAGTCACAGAAGGTATTGTTATTCAGCAGGTGGAAGAAGCTATCGTGACCATGCGTCGGCTGGCTGAGCGTGGTATTCGTTTCGCCCTTGACGACTTTGGCACAGGCTACTCTTCCATTAGTTATCTCAAGCAGCTCCCCGTTACGACATTGAAGATCGATAAAAGCTTTATTCACGATATTGCGGAAGACCACAATGACCGGGTGCTGGTTGAGACAATGATTGCCATGGCGAACCTGTTGGAGCTGGAAGTGGTCGCCGAAGGCGTAGAAGCCGAGTCTCAGATATCGATACTGCGAACCTATGGTTGCCCGTTCTACCAGGGATTTTATTTCAGTCCGGCGGTGCCGCTGGAGCGCTTTGACGAGTTGCTTGAAGAGGCGGCCGCTTGCCTACGATTCTAAAATGCAGGCTTGGTAATGGCCCACCAGCGTCAGAAAGCCTGGCATGTTGGCAAGGAAACCCTGAGACTAAAAAAGGGGTTACTCGTAAATGTCTTTACGGTGGCCCACGCGCAGCACCAATACAATCAGCTTGTCGTCTTCGATGTTGCAAATCATACGGTAGTTGCGAACGCGGTAACGCCACAATCCCGCCAGATCGCGGGGCAGTGGCTTACCAAAGCGGCGGGGGTCTTCATCCGTGGTAATGCGCTCACGGAAGTAGCGAAGAATCTCTTGCTGGGCCTGGCGGTCGAGCTTGCGCATCTCCTTGGCGGCCGCATCGTCAAACTCAACGCTCCAGGTCAAGGTCCTGCTCCATCTCGTCTAGTGTCCAGCGCTTGCCAGGGTTCTCCAGGCGGTTGATGGCCAGGTACTTGTCTTCCATGTCGTCCAGGTGCTCAAGGATGGCTTCCTTGGCGTAAAAGGTCTTGGTACGGCCGGTTTTGGCGGCGAGGGCGGTCAGGCGGGCTTCAATGTCATCGGGTAATCCGTCCCAATAAAAAAGGCAGTGCGGTTTCCGTTTTGAGGATGCGTGGGCCGAGCTCCACGGTCTGTACCCCTCGCTCCTCCAGTAAAGATATTTCGAAGTCGTTGAAACCGCCTTCCGGGCCGACCATCAATAGAATCGGGCGTCGAACCTGATTGGGGCAGGGCACGGCGCGGTAGGGGTGGGCAACCAATGCCAGATGGTCGGACATCAACTCGGGTAACGCATCTTCTACAAAAGGTTTGAAGCGCTGGTGAAAATGCACGGTGGGCATGACCGTGTCCACGGCCTGTTCCAATCCCAGCGTAAACTGACGCTCTATCTCTTCGGCTTTTAAAGCCGGTGTCTGCCAATAGCTTTTTTCGACCCGCCGACTGTGCAGTAAATGCAATTGCTTGATACCACTGCCGGCCACTGTTTGCAGAATTCGCTTCAGTTGCTGAGGTCGGGGAAGGGCCAGCACAAGTGTCAACGGCAGGGGCTCCGGGGGTTGCCCGTTCAGTGATAACGCTATCTCAATACCCTGGGCGTTGTCTTGAACAATGTGACCCTCTCCCATGGCACCGTTGAGTAGCCCTACCGTCAACGTGCTGCCATTTCCGGCTCTTAGTACATTGCGAATATGGGTGAGACGCCGTTCGTCGCGAATCAACGCGCGTTCAGGTGAGCGTAAATCTTGAGCTTCGAGCAGGAGCAGGTTCATAGTATGGAGAGAGAAGGCTCGTCGGTAAATGGCGTCCCCGCCAGGACTCGAACCTGGAGCTTCCGCTTAGGAGGCGGAGGATTTATCCTGTTAATCGACGGGGACGCGATGACCGGTCAGACCGGCAAGGTGCGCCACTATACTAAAAAGCGTGTCAGCGGCACAAGCGACGTGCCGGGCGGCGCGTTCTGTATGGACTGTGGCGGTTTTTGCCTTAACGACTCAGGCTTTGCCCAGTGTTTGTGATTCTCCAGCGCCTCCGGATTGACCCTGGGCGTTGTACAGGGAAGGCCCGTCGGTGGTTTGTCCGCGCATCAATTTCAGCAGTTGTCCCAGAGAACTCTGAGCGCGCTGAATAATTTTGCCATTAATATCGTTCAGAGTTTTGCAGTGTTCAAAGCGTGTGGCCAACGCCTGCCATTGGGGGATTTGCGCCTGCCCATCAGGGCGTTGCTGGAGCCAGCGTTGCCAGCCTTCGTGGTCACGGTTCAATCCGGCGGCTTCCAGCCAGCTTTGACGTTGGCGGGCGTGCTCTCCCAGGGCGGCCATCAACTGTTGTTTGGTGTCGATCAGGCCCGAGAGCGTCTCGTGGTGGCGTTGTTCAAGTGCTTCTCTTTCTTGCTCGAGCAGCGTTTCAAGCTGGTCTATACGCTGTTGGTCCAACGTAAGCATCTCGCGGAGATAATCGGGGGATGGGGTCATGGGTAACCTCGGTCGTGGCCATCATCGGAGCAAAACCGGTACCCGGGTGGGGAGGCCCGAGGTGCCGGGTTATTACACTATTCGCCGAGCAGATCATCCTGCTGAAGCATATTTTGGGCGATGCGCTCGGCGTTAATTTCGAACCGCCCCTCAGCGATAGCCTGTTTAAGGCTGGCGACGCGTTCGATGTCAACCTCCGGCAGCTTGGACAGCTGGTCTTCCAGGCGATTAATGCTTTGCGCCTCCGCGCTTAGCTGCACCTGATCGCCCTGAGGCGCGCGGGCGCTTTGCTGGGCGTCGCCGGTTTTAGAGCGATTTTCAGTCGCGGGAATGCCCGCCGAACGGTTGTTGCCGCCGTTTCCGGGTTTGATGCTATTGCCTGAATCGATAACCATAGATTGTTCCCCAACAAATCTTCGATGATGCCGACCGAAGCCGGGCCTGGCTCACTCGGCCCTTGGCCCTTGTTCAAAGGGCTGCTACTCTGGATAACGGCCGGCATCCTTATAACTTTAATGCCTTTTTGGCATAAACGTGACGTGTTTCGCGTTATAGCTGGACCTCTACCGTCCCCGGGGCGGTAATTCGGCCTCGTACTACCCGTTCTGAACGATCATTGCGCACCCGGATCTGGTCGCCTACCCGGCCTGAACCGAGAGCGGTTCCTGTGGTGTCGACCATAATAGTGCCCACGTTCGCCCGCAATCGTACCTGGTCGCCCCGTTCAATCACGGTGGGTTCCTGCAATATACTCAGCCGCATTGGCTCTCCGGCGCTCAGGGGGCGACGCAACTCTTTTCCTGTCACCGTTTCCGCCTGGGCGACAAAACCTTGACGCAATTGGCCGGTATTGCGCACCTCAAGTGCCACATCCGCTGCCGTGATTCGGTGGCCGCGGCCCAAGGCTTTCGCTGCCACGGCGACTTGCCGGTATACGGCAATCTGGGCGGGAACATATAATGCCCAGGCGGTAGGGCCCGGGCAACGGGTGTGAACCGTCAGGTTGCCTCCCCGGCGTTCCTCGTCGCTCAGACGGAACTCCAGTGGTTGTTCGCACGGTGCCAGCCGCAGGCGTCGGTCCAAAGGCTCCACCGCTACCCGGGTGCGCTCGATGCCTGGCACCTGATAAAACGCCATTAAATAGTCAGCAACCGCTGAGCGCAGCGTCGCAAGATCCTGTGTTGGATTGGCCGCCACAGAAGCGGGTATCCACAGGCACAGAGCCAGCCATAGCCGCCGTTTACGGTGGGCTCCTGTCTGCTGATGGTTCAATAGGCGACACAGCCTCATGTTTTGTCCTATTCTTCCTGTAAGCGAGGCGATTAAAGCGTGACGGTTTTCAGCCGCTAAACCTTATAGCGGATATTAAAGCAAAGAGCGTGCCGGGCCGCGAAGTCACGCTAGCTGGTGTGATTTCTGGTGTAGGATGCGCCCAGGCGTTGCTGGGATTTTAAACTCGCGCGAATTTTAGACTCAGCGAATTTCAGACTTCAAGAGGTAGGACATGGGCGGTGTGTTAGACAACGTGGATCAGCGAACCAATCTGGTGGGGGAAAACCGGCTTGAGCTGCTGCTTTTCAGACTCGCTGGTAAACAGGTGTATGGCATCAATGTCTTCAAAGTAAAGGAAGTATTACCTTGCCCTACGCTCAACGCACTCCCGGGGCGTAATCGGGTGGTGCGTGGCGTGGCCCACATTCGGGGGGGCACCTTGTCCATACTCGATACCAGTCTGGCTATCGGTAAGGCTTCGCTGGGCGCTATTGACCACGCGTTCGTCATTATCACCGAATACAATCGCACGGCGCAGGGGTTTTTGGTCCAGGGCGTCGACCGGATCGTTAACATGAACTGGAGTGATATCCATCCACCACCGCGTGGAGCAGGCCAGGCGCACTATTTAACCGCCGTGACCGAGGTCGATGGCGAGCTGGTTGAGATTATCGATGTGGAAAAAATCCTGGCGGAAACGGCTCCGATCAATGAGCGCATCGGCGAGGATGTATTGGGTAGCGGTGCCAGTGAAGGAGGTGTGAAAAAGCATGTGCTCATCGTCGACGACTCGGTGATTGCCAGAAAACAAATCCAGAGAGTCATGCAATCCCTGGGGGTTGAGACGACCATACGTCAGGATGGCCGTGAAGCGCTGGATTATTTACTGGACATGGTGGCCCGGGGCGAGAAACCGGCCGAATCTCTGGCTATGATTATTTCGGACATTGAAATGCCAGAAATGGACGGTTACACCTTTACGGCGGAGGTGCGTAATCATCCCGAATTGAAAGACTTGTATATTTTGCTGCACACTTCGCTCAGTGGTGTGTTCAATAAAGCTATGGTGCAGAAGGTCGGTGCGGATAACTTCTTAGCGAAATTCAGCCCGAATGAACTGGCCTTTCAGGTAAATGAGCGAATCAAGGCCATATCCGGCGAAGACCTGATCGAAGAGACTGCGGAATAGTGCGCCCAGTGAAGTGTTGCTTGTAGTTCTGGAAAGGGGAACCGGGAGAGTGGTGGCGAGACAATGAATGAAGCAGCGGGCAAACGTGAGGCCTATGACCAGGCGGAGTTCGACCATTTTCGCCAGTTTTTGCGTGATGCTTGTGGTATTGCGCTGGGCGATAACAAACAGTATCTGGTTTCTAATCGTATTCGTCGATTGCTGGAGGAACACAAGTTGTCCTCGTTCAGTGACCTGGTTCGCGCCCTGAAACAAAACTCAAACCGGCGCTTGAAGGAACAGGTCATTGATGTCATGACCACCAATGAAACCTTTTGGTTTCGGGATGTCTATCCGTTTGAGTACTTGAATCGCACATTGTTACCTCAGTGGATGGAGCCTAAGCACCGGGGAGACGGACCGATTCGAATTTGGTCGGCGGCATGTTCGTCCGGTCAGGAACCTTATTCGATCAGTATGGTGGTGGAGGAGTTTCGTCGGCAACGCATGGGCGTCTTGCACAGACCGGTTCAGGTAGTGGCGACGGACCTCTCCTCGATTGTTCTGGATCAGGCGCGCCGAGGTGAATATGACCGGCTCTCCGTGGTGCGAGGCTTATCCGGCGAACGGTTGACCCGGTTTTTTGATAATCCGGCGGAGAATGTCTGGCGCGTGAAGCCTTTGGTACGAGACCGTATCGAATTTCGTGCCTGGAACCTACTGGACTCCTACGCCGGACTGGGTAAGTTTGATGCGGTGTTTTGCCGCAATGTGCTGATCTATTTCGATGCCGAACTCAAGCGTCGCATCCTGGAGAAAATCCATGCCTGTCTGAAACCGGGCGGCGTGCTGTTCCTCGGCTCTTCGGAGGGGCTCTCCGGCACCGCTCACCTGTACGACATGATTCGTTGTGATCCTGGCATTCTGTACCGGGCGCGGTGAGCGTCAAGTGTGTCAGGCCTAAGGAGCAAAACGGTGTACAAATTCGTGTTTTTTGTGCCGGAAACTCACGCCGATGCGGTGAAAGCGGCCGTGTTTGCCGTTGGAGCCGGGCGTATAGGCGATTATGACCGCTGCTGCTGGCAGATTTCTGGACAGGGGCAGTTCCGGCCCTTGGCGGGTAGCCAGCCTTATCTGGGAAGGGAGGGCGCGGTAGAAACGGTGAACGAATATCGCGTGGAGATGGTTTGCGCCGATGACCGGATCCGCGCGGCTATCTCGGCCCTTAGGCAAGCCCATCCTTATGAAGAACCCGCTTATGATGTCTGGAAGCTTGCGGATCTGAGCGCAGAATAACGGGTCAGAGAGCGATTGATGCAGAGAAGCGTAGTGGACGTATATGTAGTGGGTGTATATAACGGTAGCGTTTTCGACTCCTTCAAGAGGTATGCGGATATGAAACAATTGCGGTCTCTCACTTTGGCGAGCCGCCAGGCGCCGACTCATTGGCAGCGTCATTTTGCCTCCCTATTGGCCATTTTACTGACGATGATGACGGCGCTGGCTCATGCCGACGTCACCTCCCGGGAGATCCGCTACGAAGTGGAGGGTGAACCCTATACGGGGTACTTGGCATTTGACGACTCTGTGCAGGGCGAACGCCCCGGAATACTGGTGGTACACGAATGGTGGGGCCATGGGGATTACGTACGCAAGCGGGCGGATATGCTCGCCCGGCTCGGTTATACCGCCTTTGCACTGGATATGTATGGCTCAGACAAATACGCCGATCACCCCGAGAAAGCGCAGGCGTTCATGCAGGCGGTGATGAGTAACCGGCAACAGGCCGAGGCACGGTTTCGCAAAGCCATGGACGTATTAAAAGAGCAGCCCCAGACGGACAGCGACAGCATCGCTGCGCTGGGGTACTGTTTTGGCGGAGCCGTGGTGTTGAATATGGCGCGCCGGGGCCTGGATCTTGAGGGCGTGATCAGCTACCACGGCATGCTGGGTACTGATAAACCGGCCAGCAAAGGCGATATTAAGGCCGAAGTACTGGTGTTCAACGGCGAAGCGGACCCAATGGTGCCTGCGGAGCAAGTGGCGGCCTTCGAAAAAGAAATGAGTGAAGCCGATGTGGATTATCGGGTGGTGAATTACGAGGGTGCCAAACACGCTTTTACCAACTCGGATGCCACCGAAGCGGGCGAGCGCTTTGACCTTCCGTTGGCGTATGACCCGGAAGCCGATGCGGACTCCTGGCGCCAGACCCAACAATTTCTTGAGCAGCTTTTTGACTGAAGTGACACCGCGTGGCAGACCGTGCGGTGAGACGGTCGCGGGGTGATTCGCAAAACCGTTGGCTGTCGGTTGCAACCTTGTCGTAAGGGATTGATAATCCGTGAGAGCCATAAGGGTCGGCCCACGCCCCGGTGCGTCTTACGCAGTGGCCAATTTTCCTCCCATGGGAGTGCCATGGTTACCCCTTGGGCGGATTGCAATCAGCAGCATGGAGAATGGTGATTATGGCGCAAGATTATGACCGTACCCTGGTGTCAGTGTTTGAAGAAGCCTTGACTCGCTACGCTCGCAGTGACGCCTTTAGCTGCATGGGTCAAACCCTCACATTCGGCGATATTGACAGGCTCTCCAGTCGCTTTGCCGCTTACCTGCAGCGAGAAACGAGTCTTCAGCCAGGGGACTGTATCGCCATTCAGTTACCCAACATTCTGCAATATCCGGTGGTATTGCTCGGTGCATTGCGCGCCGGGTTAGTCGTGGTGAATACCAACCCCTTGTACACCGAGCGGGAAGTTCGCCACCAGCTTCAGGACTCGGGTGCCAAGGCGCTGGTGGTGCTCGCGAATATTGCTGACAAAGCCGCCGCCGTGATCGAACAGACCGATGTAGAACAGGTTATCGTCACTGAACTGGCCGATCTTCACCCACCGCTGAAGCGCTGGTTGATCAATACGGTCGTGAAGTACATTAAAAAAATGGTGCCTGACTTTCATTTTCCGACGTCGGTTTCCTTTCGTCGAACCCTCGACAGCGACGCGACTCATAAGCCGACGGGCAGCATGCCGGAGGACGTGGCCGTACTGCAATATACGGGAGGAACCACCGGCGTGGCCAAGGGCGCAATGTTGACGCACCGCAATCTGGTGGCCAACATGATGCAGCTTAATCGCCACATGGATGGGCATTTCCGGGTTAATCAGGAATTCTATGTCGCGCCTTTGCCGCTGTACCATATCTACGCCTTTACGCTGCACATCACCTCCGCCATGGCACTGGGAAACCACAACCTGCTGATTCCCAACCCGAGGGATATCAAGGCCTTTGTGAAAGCCATTAAAGGCAAGCCTTTTACCTGCTTTGTGGGGTTGAACACATTGTTCAATGCGCTGTGCCGCAACGCCGATTTTGTCAAAATGGACTTCAGCCATTTGCGCTTGACGGCGTCCGGGGGGATGGCATTGACCGCCGCTGCGGCCAAGCGCTGGAAAGAGGTGACTGGCTCGGATATTTTGGAGGGGTATGGATTAACGGAGACATCGCCCGTGGTGGCCATCAATCCCCCCGATGGTATTCGGCTGGGCACGGTCGGTATTGCGCTGCCTGATACAGAGTGCAAGGTCATCGACGAAGATGGGCAGCGTCTCCCGAATGGCGAACCCGGAGAGCTTTGCGTGCGAGGGCCCCAGGTCATGAAAGGCTATCGCAATCGTCCCGATGAAACCGCGAAAGTCTTATCGGAAGACGGATGGTTCCGCACTGGTGATATGGCGCAAATTGATGAAGACGGCTACATCAAAATTGTTGACCGCAAGAAAGATATGATCAATGTATCCGGATTTAAAGTATTTCCCAACGAAGTAGAGGATGTGCTTTGCACGCATCCTGACATCGTGGAAGCGGCGGTGGTGGGTGTCCCGGATGAAGAAAGCGGCGAGTTGGTTAAAGCCTTTGTGGTGACGAGCAAAACATTGTCGGAAGCCGATGTGCGGGCATTTGCAAAAGAAAAACTCACGGCTTATAAAGTCCCCCACGCTGTTGAGTTTCGTGAGGAATTGCCAAAAAGCAACGTCGGTAAAGTATTACGTCGTGAACTGCGCGACGGAGACGCCAAATAACTACAAGGCTGATTTTCATAACGGAATCGCGATTCCGCGTTCTATCGTGTGACAAACATTGAGTGGTATCGATGAAACGAGCCCTGATTCTCTCCGGTGGCGGCGCGCGAGCCGCTTATCAGGTGGGTGTGCTGCAGGCCTTGGCCAGTATCCTCCCTGAAGAAACCGTTAACCCGTTCCCGATTATTTGTGGCACTTCGGCCGGCGCAATCAATGCGTTGGCCCTGGCCTGCCACCCCGGTAATTTTCGGGAGGCGGTGGCCTCCCTCGCGGGCATATGGGAGGGGCTGACTCCGGATCGGATTTACAAACACAGCTGGGGAGACCTGGGGAAAGGGTTTGGTTTGCTGGGGTTTTCGCTGTTTAACGAAGGGGTGGGGCGGACACGTCCTCTATCCATGCTGGACAACGGCCCGCTTTGGAATCTCCTGGGCACCTCGATACGCTTTGATAACCTCGATAAGGCGATTGCCAGTGGTAAATTGATGGCGGTGGTGGTCAATGCCATGGGCTACAGCTCAGGCAAATCGGTCAGTTTCTTTCAGGGCGCGCCCGATTTGGAAGGCTGGAACCGACACCGCCGTTTGGGTGTGCCCACCAAGCTGAAGCTGGAGCACCTGATGGCCTCAGCGGCCATCCCCACCATTTTTCCCGCAGTCCGTATTGACCGTGAATATTATGGCGACGGGGCGCTGCGGCAATTGGCGCCGATCAGTCCCGCGCTTCACTTGGGCGCTGAATCACTGTTCATCGTGGGTGTGAGCGGTAACCGTGAGATGAAAAAACCTGTTAAACCCCGGTCAGTCAAGCACTCTCCCTCTATGGCTCAAATTGTGGGACAACTGTTTAACAGTGCGTTTATCGACGCATTGGAGGGCGACCTGGAGCATATGGAGCGTATCAATCAGCTAGTGAAAATGATACCAGAAGGTCGCTTGTCCTCGGCGGGCCTGCCGTTGCGCGCTGTGGACAATCGGGTTATTTCGCCTTCGCGGGAGCTGGATCACATAGCCGGGCGCAAGGTGCGCTATTTACCGAAAAGTTTGCGCTTTTTCCTGAGGGCGATTGGTGCTACCACCAAAGGCGGCGGCGCGACAGCGGCCAGCTACCTGTTGTTTCATCAGGAGTTTATTCGCGACCTGATTGAACTCGGTTATCAGGACACCATGTGGGAGGCAGAGTCACTGCGTCCTTTCTTTGGTGTCTCGCCGTGATCGCCTGTAGAGTTCGACAGCTGTGTCATGCTGGCGTCCTCACGTTTTTGGCAATGCCTGCGATTGCCCTGACTGTGCTCGACAAACAACCCGTGGCCACCGTTGGAGACGTCGCGTTTCGCACATGTCTTCTCGAGGGTGAGCCGCGTCAACGCATCGTCCAGTGTGCGACTCTGGCCGTTCCCGAAAACGAGGCAGACCCGTCATCGAAAACCATTGAGCTATTGATTGTGCGGTTGCCGACGTCGGGAGCTCAGTCGACTGGAGATCCGTTGGTGGCTCTGGCGGGCGGTCCGGGACAGTCGGCCAGCGAAAGCTTTCTCTGGATGGACCGCTGGCTGAGCGATGTGGCCAGCACCCGGGATATTTATCTGATCGATCAACGCGGCACAGGCCACTCAAATCCCCAGCGTTGTGACCTTGCGGGGGTTGACGCTATGACCGGTGATGACCCCGAGCAGTGGCGCGCACTCGGTTCGGCCTGCCTGGAACAGTTCGAGGGGGACCCCCGGTTCTATTTGTCGGAGGTGGCAGTGCGGGATCTGGAACGGGTGCGCCGCGCCCTGAACCTGCCGCAGTGGAATGTTTATGGCGTCTCCTACGGAACGCGGGTTGCCCAATTGTATATGCGCCACTTTCCAGGCGCATTGCGGACCGTTGTGCTCGACGGTGTTCTCCCCCTGCCTGTGGCGTTGGGGCCGGAGATAGCAGTGTTCAGTGATGCGGCTCTAAAAGCCTTACTGGCGCAGTGCGAGGAAGACCCCTCCTGTCACGAACGCTTCCCGGAACTCGCCTCAGGCATAGTGGGCCTGTTTCAACAACTGTCCGGTGCACCGGTGATGGTCCGCTTTGAGTCCCTCAAAACGGGTGGCTGGCAGGAAATGCGTTTCGAGCGTGCCCACCTGACTGGCGTGATTCGTATGGCGTTGTACAACAGCCATCTGTTGTCCGTGTTGCCGCAGGCGTTGGAAGCCGCTTATCGGAATGAAGATTTCACCGTATTGGCACGTCTGTCCGCTGAGCTGGACTGGAGCGACCAAATGGCGATGGGAATGCATAACAGCATTGTGTGTTCGGAAGATGTGCCTTTCTACGCCGACGCGTCGACGGAACCGTTGAATGACACCTACATGGGGGAGACGCTGGTTCAGGGAATGAAAGCGCTGTGTGATGTATGGCCTCGGGGCAAGGTGTCCTCGGGCTTTAAAGCACCGTTGGTGTCATCGGTGCCGACGCTATTGCTCAGTGGTGAGCGTGATCCCATCACGCCGCCCGCTTATGGCGATCAAGTAAAAGAGGGCTTAAATCAGTCCCGCCATTTAGTAGTACCTGCCAGGGCACATCACGTCGGCCCGTCCGGTTGTGTTCCCCGGCTGATCGGTCAATTTGTCGAGAGTGCCGATGTGGATTCCATTCGGGCCGACTGTCTGCAGCGTACGCAGCCCGTCCCCCTGTTTTTTCATCGCAACGGGCCATCGCCCTGAGGACAGCTCGCTGTGATTGAGGCTTTCCAGTTATCCAAAACCTTCAAGCCCAAGGGCCGAAAAACGCCTCTGGTCGCGTTGCAGGACGTGAGCTTCGCGGCGCAGGACGGACAGATTACCGGCCTGCTCGGACCCAATGGCGCCGGTAAATCCACAACGCTGAGAATTCTCGCCGGCTTGATTCGGCCCAATGAAGGCGGCGCCACCGTGGATGGGTACGATGTGCTCTCAGACCCGCACAACGTGCGGCGTACCCTGGGCTTTTTGCCCCACAATGCGGGCCTGTATCCGCGCCTGACGGCACGTGAAAACATGGCGTACTACGGCCGCCTGTACGGCCTGACTCGCGGTGATACCCGGCAGCGCATTGACTCCCTGGTGGAGCAACTGGATATGCAGGCTTTTGCCGACCGGAGAACCGACGGGTTTTCACAAGGGCAGCGCACCAAGGTGGCACTGGGGCGTGCGCTGATCCATCGACCCAGAACCCTGATTTTGGATGAACCCACCAATGGGCTGGATGTTATGGCCACGCGCAACCTGAGGCGTATTTTGCGTGAGCTGCGTGATGCCGGGCACTGCATTCTGGTGTCCAGTCATATCATGCAGGAAGTCTCCCGCCTGTGTGATCGGGTAGCGATTATCAGCGAAGGACGGGTGGCCATGACTGACTCTCTGGAGGGCATTCTGACGCGCACTAAACAACAGGACCTGGAAGATGCGTTTGTCGTGGCCATTGGTGAGTCGCCGGAGGCGTTTGCATGAGCGCCTTCCTGACGTTATGGCTCAAGGAGATACGCGATAACCTGCGGGATCGTCGCTCCATGTTTTTTACGTTGTTGTACGGTCCATTGATGTTGCCGACGCTAATGATTGGGCCGTTGATTTTTACCGTCAATAAACACAGCGTGAATCCGGAGCAGACACGCCCCCTGTCGGTGGTGGGGTTGGATCGGGCGCCGAATCTGGCGGCGTATCTGGTGGGCCGCAATTTCAAACCAGAGTCCGTAGACGTTGAGCGGGAACAATTGGCTTCCTGGCTGCGCGATGGTGATGCATCCGTGGTGCTGGAGATTCCCGACACGTACGGTGCGGCACTGGCAGAAGGCGAGCCAGCCCCGCTCATGATTCATTACGACAGCGGCAATGATGCGGCAGAGCCTTTGCGCCGCCAGCTGAAATCGGCGCTCGATGCGTATCACGGCCAACTCAGAGAACTGCGCTATTGGGCAAGAGGCATTGATCCCGGCATCTTCGAACCTCTGAGTATCAGTGAACGGGACGTGGCGGAGCGAGAGGTGACGGAAGCATTTGTGGGCTTGATGCTGCCTTTTATCGTGCTGTTTTCCATGATGATGGGGGGCTTCTATCTGGCGGTGGACAGTACGGCCGGAGAGCGCGAGCGACTCTCCCTTGAACCGCTGTTGGCGCTGCCGGTGCCGCGGCGTATCTTGGTCGCGGGCAAATACGCCGCCGTGCTCACGTTTGTACTGTTGTCGTTGATCCTGCCGCTGATCACCGCTTTTATTGGTTTTCAGTTTATGGACGACAGCGGCTTCGCCAGTCGCTACGATTTTTCGATGTCCACATTTTTATGGACGGCGGTATTGTACTTGCCGGTCGCATTACTGCTGACGGCGTTTCTGTTGGTCATTGCCGCTTTTTCACGCTCGACAAAAGAGGCGCAGACGCAACTTGGCTTAGCCATGATGGTGCCGATGCTGCCGTTTTTTCTGCTCCAGTTTCTTAACATACCAGACACCCCCGGTACGGCGGCGGTGCCTTTGCTGGGGCAATACCAGATAGCACTAAACCTTGTGATGGGGCGGGGGATTGATATAGCGTCCCTGGCAGCGTCGGTGAGCGTTACGGTATTGCTGTCAGCCGGGTTGCTGCTCCTGACAGTGTATCGATACCGTCAGGAAAAAATCCTTCCGTAATAATGGTTGGATACAAAAAAGGCCCCGGTCTGATAAAGCACCGGGGCCTTTTGGTTTTACTCTGCATCGCCGTTCGATGGTTAGCCAGCGCGGCGCCGGAACAGAGGCAACGGTTGATCCACGGAGGATTGGTAGTATTCGGTGAAGTCGTTCAGCGCCTCGATGGCCGCTTGCAGGTGCTGCTCGCGGTCTTCCCCAAAGTCCATGGCGTTGACGCCGCAGCGACGCAGGTAGCACGCCTGCTCCGCCAGAAAGTAACCAATAGCACGCAGCTCGCCTTCGAAACCGAATCGCTCACGCAACATTCGCGCGGTGGTAAAAGCCCGGCCATCGGCGAAAGCGGGAAAGTGTACCGCCACCAGTGGCCGTTGACGTGCATCGTCGCCCAACTGGTCGGCGGTTTCATCGGTGTCGAGCCACACGCCGATATCCTGGCGATTGGCCAGCGTGGTTTTCTGGGCCTGCCATACGGCCAGCGGTACGATAACCTGACCCTCAGGAACCTTAACGCTGGAGGCATCCTCTTCCGATTTGGCCATCAGCGTCCACTCATTGTCGACGATGGCGCCGTCTTTAACTAGCTTTGGCATAGACGCGCTCCTTGAAGGGGGCAATGCCCACTCGGTTGACGGTGTCGATCAGGCGTTCTTCATCGGTGCGTTGCTCGACATACACATCGACAATTTTCTGCACCACGCTGGGCATTTCCTCAGCGTTGAAGGAAGGGCCAATCACCCGGCCCAGAGACGCTTCGTTGCCGGAATGGCCGCCAAGGGTGACCTGATAGAACTCCTCGCCTTTCTTGTCGACGCCGAGAATGCCGATATGACCCACATGGTGGTGACCGCACGCGTTCATGCAGCCCGAAATATTCAGGTCGATATCTCCCAGATCGTACAGGTAATCCAGATCGTCAAACTGGCGCTGAATCGCCTCGGCAATCGGAATGGACTTGGCGTTGGCCAGTGAACAGAAGTCCCCGCCAGGGCAGCAGATCAGGTCGGTCAGGGTGCCAATGTTGGGTGTGGCAAAACCGGCCGCTTTGGCACTTTGCCACAGTGTGTACAGGTCGGATTTTTTCACGTCCGCCAGTACCATGTTTTGCTCGTGCGTGGTACGTACCTCGCCGAAGCTGAACTGATCCGCCAGATCGGCAATCACTTCCAGCTGTTTATCAGTGATATCGCCCGGGGCGACTCCGGTCGGTTTCAATGACAGGTTTACGGCGGTGTAACCGGGCACTCTGTGTGGGTGGACATTGCGCTTGAGCCAGTTGGCAAATGCCTTGGTCTCGCTGGCGAGACGATCCACTTCCGCCTGGGCAGCGGTATCGTCCAGCGTTTCGTAGGCCGGCTCGGTGAAGTAACTCTTGGCGCGATCAATTTCTTCCTGGGTCAGGGTGGCACTGCCGTTACGCAGATGCTCCCACTCGGCCGCCACTTTCTCGGCAAATACCTCAGGGGTCATCGCACGAACCAGTATCTTGATGCGGGCCTTGAACTTATTGTCCCGGCGGCCAAACTGATTATAGATACGCAGGATGGCTTCCAGGTAAGTCAGCAAATGGGCTTCGGGCACAAATTCGTTAATCAGGCTGCCAATGACCGGTGTGCGGCCCAGACCGCCGCCCACGTAGACGCTGAAACCGACGTCGCCGGCCTCATTGCGCACGATTTGCAAACCGATATCGTGAACCCGAATGGCTGCACGGTCTTCCTGAGTGGCGCTCACGGCGATTTTGAATTTACGCGGTAAAAACGCAAACTCGGGATGGAATGTGGACCACTGGCGGATCAGTTCACAGTAGGGGCGGGGGTCCAGTAATTCATCGGTGGCAACCCCGGCAAACTGATCGGTGGTGGTATTGCGAATGCAGTTCCCGCTGGTTTGGTTGCAGTGCATCTCCACTTCCAGCAACTCGTCCAGAATATCCGGCACCTGCTCGAGCTGGGGCCAGTTCAACTGGATGTTCTGCCGGGTGCTGACGTGGCAGTAGCCTTTGTCATAGGTGCGGGTAATATGGGCCAGTTTGCGCAACTGGCGGCTGTTGAGCAGGCCGTAGGGCACACAGATGCGCAGCATGGGGGCCAGGCGCTGTACGTAAAGGCCGTTTTGCAGACGCAGGGGAAGAAATTCGGCTTCTTCCAGCTGTCCGTCGAGATAGCGCTCCATCTGGGCGCGAAACTGTTTCACGCGCTGCCCCTGGATGCGGCGATCGTATTCGTCGTAAATGTACATAGAGGGCTGTATTACCTGTACTGCCGAAGGGTTGCAAACCACGGTTGGTTCGGGGCCTGTGACTGGCCTCAAATGCGGCGTTGGGCCGCGGCGGAGGATACACGAAAAGCGCTTCCGGCGCGAGCCCGGCCGCCCTGGGCCTTAATCCCTGCAACATAGCAAAGGCGACGTCGGGTTTGAACCATTAATTTGGGCTAAGGTCATGCCGGTTGGTTATATCCGGCTTGTCAAAGCTCGGACAGGTATGGTTATATGCGGTATTCGGACGCTAATTCCCAGTGTACACCAGAGGAGAATAACAAAATGACGAATCCGACCCATACCACCACTGAGACGCACGAACCCAGTGAGAAAGACGCCATGGCCGATGCGATAGCCGCCGTGGCGCTTATTGCACTGTTTGTCGCCACCTGTATTTTCTGGATCAGCGGCCAGTAGCATTTCGGGTAGTCATTTGTACTCCCTGTAACATTAGTATTCCCTGTAGAGAGTCCGCCGCCAGGCGGGCTTTTTTGTATGATCCCGCCCATTCCTGCTCTTTTTGCTTTCCGATAACATTATCTCATTTGCGGATAGTTGTAACTGCAATTAAAATGCAAGGATATCGAAGAAAAGAGGCACGGCAAGTATGAGGTCATCAAATGGAGCAAGCGCAGCGGGCGGTGAGCGAATGACTCGGAGTGGTTTTCATTTGCACAACAGTTTTACGTTCTGGATCAACCGTCTGGCCAGCAGTATGCGTGAGGCGTTCAATCGCGCGTTGGAGGAAGAGGACGTTAGTTGGCCGCAGTGGATGATCCTCAACGTCTTGTTTCATGACTTGGCGCGCACTCCCGCGCAAATTGCTGACAATATTGCTGTGGACCGCTCGGCGGTTACGCGGTTGCTGGATCGGTTGGAACACAAGCAATTAATACAGCGTGAGCACGATGGACTGGACCGCCGTTCGGTCAAAATCCATCTCACTAAAGAAGGTGCCGGGCTGGTGGAGACACTGAACCAGCGGGCCGAAACCCATCAGGCTGAGTTTCTAAGCCAGCTTCACCCGACCGAAGTTCGAGCGTTCAAAGGGAATATTCAGAAGATGTTGAGGGCCGCGGATATCGACAGCCTGCAGCTGTGGAAGCACATGTAGCAACGCTATTTTCCAGTGAGTGCGGTGATGGCGCGCTCAGCCTAGGCGCCAGCGGTATGCAGCACCAGGCGGACCAGGAAAATAACCGCCACCACGAAAAGCACGGTAAAGATCACCCCCGCCGCGATATAAGGGAAAATGCTGCCGTGGCTGAAATCGCGCTCGCGATTCCGGTTGCTCTGCACCCCAAACGCCGCGGCAAGGGTGCTTAGCACAATCTGGAAGAAACCGGGTTTTCCCGCTCGCTTGGTAGATTTCGCCTGGGATGCCCGAACGTCTGATTGCTGTTTGGATGAAGCCATCAGCCACTCCGTATTGATTTGAAGGTTGTTATGACGGAATCCGTGGATCAGTTGATCGTACTGCCCGCCTGCGACGAGCCTCTGGAGATTGTACGCCAGGAAGCGACCTTTGTGGTGGTTAACAAGCCCACGCGTTTGCTGACCGTGCCCGGTCGCCACCCGTTAAACCGGGACAGCGTAATCGCTCGCTTGCGAGAGACGTGGCCCGACCTCCATGCCGTTCACCGGCTGGATTTCGATACCTCCGGTCTTGTCGTGGTCCCGCTGGAGCGCCGCAGCCTCTCTCACCTCAGCCGCCAGTTCCAGGCTCGCACGGTTAAGAAAACCTACACCGCCGTGGTTGAGGGGCTGGTGGTGGAGGATCAGGGGCGCATGGAGTGGGCGATGGAGCCGGACCGGGAGCATCGACCTTGCAGCCGACTGAGCGCTTCCGGAAAGCCGGCGCTGACGGAGTATCGCGTATTGTCCCGAGATACCGAGCGAGGGACCAGTCGCCTGGCGTTGCATCCCATTACCGGCCGTTCTCATCAGTTACGGTTGCACTGCAAAGCCCTGGGTCATCCAATCCTGGGGTGTGAATTTTATGCGCCGCCTTCTGTGGTGGCGCGGGCGGATCGGCTGCTGCTGCACGCGAACCGATTGAGCTTCGATCACCCGGAAACCGGGGAGCGCTTAACCTTTGAGGTGGATGTGCCGTTTTAAGTGCGCCAGCGTGCAAGCTCCGTGCGCAAACGGTCGCTTTCCTCCATTAAGTCCAGGGCCAGTGCAATACCCGCCAGATTGATGCCCAGATCGCGTTGCAGATTGGCGGCGCGCCTTACCCGGGTGAGGCAGTGTCCGTGAAATCGCCAGCGGGCCGTCTGTGGACCCAGCGGGTCTATGACGCCTTCTTGAACGAGTGCCACCACGAAGTCGGTTTCGACCCGGCAACTGTGGCACAACTCTCTCAGGCTCAGTTCGACTTCTTCTTCCAGAATGGGCCCACTGAGGCCTCGTGAGTCGGTTACCATAGTCAGTCCTCCAGATGACGGCGTGGGTTAAACGGCGTTGCTGAGGCCAGCTGCTCATACAGAGCTTTGAGGTTGTCGCTATTGGCGGGCGGTACGTGAATGCTGAGCTCCACGTACAGGTCGCCGGGTGGGTTGCCTGGCAATCCGCGGGCTTTAAGGCGTAGCTTGCGCCCGGTTTGCGAGCCGGGAGGTATTTTGAGTTCCACCGCTCCGGCGGGTGTGGGAACCTGAATTTTTGCGCCGAGTGCCGCCTCCGAGGGCGTCAGAGGCAGGTCGAGGAACAGATTGCGCTCCTCGACCCGAAAGTAGCGATGGGGGCGAAATTCCACTTCCAGATACAGATCGCCTTTCGGGCCGCCACCGAAACCGGCTTCGCCTTGCCCGGCCAACCGAATGCTCTGGCCGGGCTTGATACCTTTGGGAATCTTGATATTCAGCGTGCGGGGGCGGTTACTGGTTCGGCCCTGAGCGTCGACCTCCCGGTGCTGAAGTGTGATTTGCCGGGTCGCCCCGCTGAAAGCGTCTTCCAGATCAATCTGGATGCGGGCGTGTAGATCCTGGCCCGGCATACGCCGATTGCCGTCTTGCCGAAACCCCTGTTGCTGAAAGCCACCCCCAAACAGGTTCTCGAAAAAGTCACTAAAGTCACCGCTGGACTGATAGGAACCGCCACTGGCGCTGTGGGCCCCTCCGCCGGCCCCGAAGGGGTGATCCCAGGCCGGAGGTGGCTCGAAATCCTGGCCGCGCTGCCATTGGGTGCCGAGCTGGTCGTAGGCGGCCCGTTTTTCAGGGTCTTTGAGCACTTCGTAGGCTTCTCCCAGCTCTTTGAACTGGTCTTCAGCGCCTGGTTCTTTGTTGACGTCGGGGTGGTACTTTCGAGCCAGCTTCCGGTAAGCACGCTTGATATCGTCTTGGCTGGCATCGCGTTCAACGCCTAGGGTGTGGTAGTAATCCTTGTATTCCATCGTGATCGCTTGCCTCTTTACGTCACAACAATTTACATCACAGCAATGGTTTGAAAGCTTACTCTCCCTGAACGGTTGCCACCAGTGTTCGACGGCCCGCCCGGTTGCGGTGCTCGCACAGATAAATGCCCTGCCAGGTGCCCAGGTTCAACTGCCCATCCGTGATGGGTACCGTCACCGACGCGCCGAGGATTGAGCATTTGATATGGGCTGGCATGTCGTCGTCGCCTTCATAATCATGCTCGTAGTAGGGCGCTCGCTCCGGCACAAATTCATTAAAATGCCGCTCAAGATCGCCGCGCACGGTCGGGTCGGCGTTTTCATTGATGCTTAGTGAGGCTGAGGTATGCTGAATGAATAAATGCAGAAGGCCACAGCGTATCCCGGAGATATCCGGCAAACCTGCCATGACTTCCCGGGTAACGAGGTGAAATCCACGCTGTTTGGGCGATAGTTGAAACTCGGCTTGTCGCCACATACTACTGGTCTCCACGGCTGTCGAAAAGAATCAGAGTAACGCAAAGCGCTTAATGTTCAAGTGACGTGAGGGGGGCAATCTTCTCTGAGGGGCTTCGTCCTTTTGGCCGGTCAGCATGAAACCGGTTTACTATGCTAAAATGCGCGACCTTATAGTCCACCAAACCATAAAAAGGGGCGGTGGTGCCATCTCACAGTTGTGCCAATGGCGAGCCCTGCGTCGGCACAGTGTATTGTCAATCGGAGTCTGTTGCTTTATGTCTGATGCCGTGCGTGCGGCCCGGTGGCCCCGTGTTCCCAGTGCCATTCCCAAAGACAGAGCGCTTGAAGCGCGGCTGGAGGATTTGCTGGCCCAGTTGTCCCTGGAGGAGAAAGTGGGGCAGATGATTCAGCCGGAAATTCGCCATGTCACCCCAAACGACATTCGCGAATACCACCTCGGTTCGGTACTCAACGGTGGTGGCAGCGTGCCCAACAATGATCGTTATGCCACGGCGCATGACTGGGTGGCTCTCGCGGACCAGTTTTGGGATGCCTCGATGGATGATAGCGACGGCTATCTGGCGATTCCGATCATGTGGGGAACCGATGCTGTGCACGGGGTAGGCAACCTCGTAGGCGCCACACTCTTTCCACACAACATCGCTTTGGGAGCGGCTCGAGACCCAGAGCTGTTGCGATCGGTGGGGGAGGCCACCGCCCGTGAAATCGCCGCCACCGGTCTTGATTGGGACTTTTCGCCGACCGTGGCGGTGGCGAGGGATCACCGCTGGGGGCGCACGTATGAGTCGTGGTCTGAAGACCCCGAGTTGGTCAGTGACTACGCCGCAGCGATGGTCGAGGGGCTGCAAGGCCGGGCTGATGAGCAACTGGACGATCGGCACGTTATTGCCACAGCCAAGCACTTTATTGGCGACGGCGGCACCGTGAACGGTATTGATCGCGGAGACTGTCTTGATGAGGAAGCTCGTTTGCGCGATGTTCATGGGGCGGGGTACATCAGCGCGATTGAGGCCGGTGTGCAGGCGATTATGGCTTCATTCAACCGCTGGCACGGCGAGCACATGCACGGGCATCGTTACTTGCTGACGGAGGTGTTGAAAGACCAGATGGGGTTTGACGGATTGGTCGTGGGTGACTGGAACGGTCATGCCTTTATCGAGGGGGCCGAGGTGCTCAACTGTCCCCAGGCCGTGAACGCCGGACTGGATATCTTCATGGTGCCGCACCCGGAGTGGAAAACCTTGTTTCATAACACGCTGTCCCAGGCCCGGGATGGCACGATTCCTATGAGTCGCATTGACGACGCGGTGCGTCGCATTCTGCGCGTGAAGTTGCGCGCCGGTCTGTTCGAGCGCGGCAGACCGTCCAGCCGTGCGCTGGCGGGGCAGCAGGCACTGCTCGGCGCGCCTGAGCATCGTGCGGTGGCGCGTCGTGCCGTTCGTGAGTCGCTGGTGCTGTTGAAAAACCGCCACCAGCTTTTGCCGTTGAACCCGAAACAGCGCATTTTATTGGCGGGCGATGGCGCGGACAACATCAGCAAACAGGTTGGTGGCTGGTCGATTACCTGGCAGGGAACGGGGACCTCGATGAAGGACTTCCCGGGAGCGGCCACGCTGAGAAGTGCCTTTGACGCTGTGGTGCGCGATGCGGGTGGTGAGTTGATCGTGAATGCTGAAGGGCAGTGCGACCAGCCGGTGGATGTGGCGGTGGTCGTGTTTGGCGAGGACCCCTATGCAGAAATGCAGGGCGACGTGCAAAACGTGCAATATAAGCCCCGGGACACCCGTGACTGGGAATTGCTGAAATCCCTGAAGTCGCGCGGCATTCCCGTAATATCCCTGTTCGTCACCGGTCGTCCGTTGTGGGTCAATCGGGAGCTGAACGCTTCGGACGCTTTTATGGTGATTTGGCAGCCTGGTACCGAAGGCGATGGTGTCGCCGATGTTCTGTTCTCCGACAGCGAGGGACGCGTTCGCTACCCGGTTCAGGGCAAGCTCAGTTTTTCCTGGCCCGCTAGGCCCGATCAGGCACCGTTGCATCCGGACGTTCCCGATTACGCCCCGCTCTTTCCCTGCGGTTATGGTTTAGCCTATGGGGAGTCGGGCGAGATCTCCGACCATTTGCCGGAAGAAGGGTTGGTTTTGTCGGCCACGGAAGACGTGTGGCACCTGTTCCGCCAGCGTCCGCTCGATCACTGGCAACTGGAGGTTGAGGGCAACAAAAATGATCGCGCGGTGATGACGGGTAATCAAGTGTCGGTGTCGACGCTGACGGTCTCGGCGGTGGATCGCGAGGTGCAGGAGGACGCGCGTCGGGTGTGCTGGAGTGGCCAGGGCGCGGGGGTGGTGTCTCTGGCAACCCGCGACCGTCAGGTGCTGACGGATTACCTGCGCGATGCGGGGGCTGTTGTGGTGGATCTACGGGTGGATGTGGCCCCCAGTGCGACGGTGCAGATGCGCATGGGCTGTGGCCCGTCGGCCATTTCCGAGGTGGATGTGACGGATGAGTTGCGGCAGCTGGCCGGACAGGGCTGGACGACGCTGGTGGTGGCGTTGAGTCGCTTTCCGGATGTGGGGTCGGATTTTGGGCTGGTTTTGCCGCCGGAGGAGTTTTTCACGCGGGTACTGGAGCCGTTTTGTCTGGCCACGGAAGGGCGGCTCGATCTGACGTTCTCCGGGGTTCGTATTGAGAAAAACGCGGTCTGATTCTTTCATCGCTTTGAATGGGGTGCCGCAAATCACTTTCCCGTTGTGAGGCACGCCGTAAACCCATCCCTGGGGGCTCGGTTACCTGCCGTCCAGGCAGGTAACGGCCTCACAACGGGAAAGTGATTTGCGGCTGTGCCAAATTGACGCTGTTTCGCAGGTAGAGCGATATGGATGGAGGGCATGGTGCTATCTCTCCATTATTGCAGATGGCACGGCGTAGGGAGGTAAGAGCCCTTCGAGACCGTTACCCGCCTGGACGGCGGGTAACCGAGCCCCCAAGGATGGGTTCACGGCGTGTCTCGAAGGGCTCTTACCTCCCGGAGCGCCTTCTTCAAAGTGCTAACCCCAACTCCTTCATAGTGCGACGCCTAAACCCCACCCTTGATATTCCCGGCAAAGCCCCCAAATCCGCTTCAACGCATTTTTAATCCTCCGCCAGGCTGGCGGGGGGTGCATGTTTAACGCCACTGGCAGACTGATATAACAGGAGCTACACCTCATGACCGTGGACGCGCACAAAGAAACGCTCGGCTTTCAGACCGAGGCCAAACAACTGCTGCACCTGATGATTCACTCGTTGTATTCGAACCGGGAAATTTTCCTGCGTGAGTTGATCTCCAACGCGTCCGATGCCTCGGACAAATTGCGCTTCCAGGCGCTGGAGAACGACGCGCTTTACGAAGGTGACAGCGATCTTAAAGTGCGTGTCAGCGCTGATAAGGATGCCAATATCCTTACGATCAGTGATAACGGTATCGGCATGAACCGTGAAGAGGTTATCGATAACCTCGGTACCATCGCCAAATCCGGGACGGCACAATTTCTTAAAAACCTCACGGGTGATCAACAAAAAGACTCCAAGCTGATCGGCCAGTTTGGGGTGGGTTTTTACTCCGCGTTTATCGTTGCCGACAAGGTGGTGGTGACCACCCGCAAGGCAGGCACGGATGCGAATCTGGGGGTGCGCTGGGAAAGTGAAGGTGAGGCTGAATTCAACATCGAGAATATCGAGAAAGCTGAACGTGGTACCACCATTGAGTTGCACTTGCGAGAAGATGCTAAAGAGTTTGCTGATGACTGGCGCTTGCGCTCGATTATCAAGAAGTACTCGGACCACATCGACATCCCGGTGGTGATGCAGAAGCTGCAAATGTCGGAAGACGATAAAGAAGCCGAGCCGGAAGACGAGGTCGTGAACACGGCTACGGCACTCTGGACCCGCTCGCGCTCCGAGGTGAGTGACGAGGAATATAAAGAGTTCTACAAACACATCAGCCACGATCACGCGGACCCGCTCACCTGGAGCCATAACCGTGTGGAAGGAAACCTGGATTACACCAGCCTGTTGTACGTGCCTGAACACGCCCCGTTTGACCTTTATAACCGCGACGGTGCCCGTGGCTTGAAATTGTATGTTCAGCGCACCTTCATCATGGATGATGCGGAACAGTTTTTGCCGTTGTACCTGCGCTTTATCAAAGGCGTGGTGGATTCCAATGATTTGTCGTTGAATGTTTCCCGGGAAATTCTGCAAAAAGACCCCAACATCGACACTATGCGCACCGCGCTGACGAAACGTGTTCTGGATATGCTGGATAAGCTGGCGAAAAAAGAACCCGAGCAATACGCCTCGTTCTGGAAAGAGTTTGGCCAGGTGCTCAAAGAGGGGCCTGCTGAGGATTTCGCCAACCGCGAAAAAATCGCCAAGCTGCTGCGTTTTGCCAGTACCCATACCGACAACGCGAATCAGGATCAGTCCCTGGACGACTATATCGGTCGTATGAAAGAGGGACAGGACAAGATTTACTACATCGCGGCGGAAAATTTCAACACGGCGAAAAACAGTCCCCATCTGGAAGTTTTCCGCAAAAAAGGCATCGAAGTGGTGCTGATGTATGACCGCGTGGATGAGTGGCTGATGAGCCACCTGCATGAGTACGACGGTAAGTCGTTGCAAGACGCCGGGAAGGGCGAGCTTGACCTGGGAGAGTTGGACAGTGAAGACGAGAAAAAGGCCCAGGAGGAGCAGGCTGAAGCGCTGAAACCCTTGATCGAACGGGTGAAAAAAGCGCTTGGTGAGGAAGTGGCGGAAGTACGCATTACTCACCGTCTGACCGAGTCTCCGGCCTGTGTGGTGGTGGCCGAGCACGAGATGGGTGCCCAGATGCGCCGCATTCTCGAGCAGGCGGGCCAGGCCCTGCCGGAAACCAAGCCGAGCTTTGAAATCAACCCCGATCATCCGCTGGTTCAGAAGCTGGATCAGGAGGCCGATGAAGACCGCTTTGCGGATTTGGCGAAGGTGCTGTTCGATCAAGCTAACCTCGCCGAAGGCACCCAGCTTGAAGATCCGGCGGCTTATGTGCAGCGGTTGAACAAACTGTTGCTGGAACTCAGTCACTGAATGGCGGAGGGCGGATGGGGAAAGCCCATCCGCCAGGCTCACCCCCGCAAACCGGGCGCCCCCTTGCGCGCACGGAAAGTCCGGTATAAGCTAGCCTAAGTTGTTGAAAATGGACAAGAATAAGTGCGAGGAGAGCACAGGAAGCAGCGATCGCTCTTCTCACCAATAACAGGGCATACGCCATGACGAAATCGGAACTGATAGAGTACATTGCCGAACAGCAGGGCCAGCAACTGCCGGTTAAAGACATTGAGCTGGCGGTGAAGCTTATTCTCGACCATATGGCCGATGTGTTGTCATCCGGCGAACGCATCGAGATTCGCGGTTTTGGTAGCTTTTCGCTGCATTACCGTGCGCCTCGCATGGGCCGCAACCCCAAAACGGGTGAAACCGTTGAACTGGAAGGCAAATACGTCCCCCATTTCAAACCGGGGAAGGAGATGCGCGATCGTGTCAATGAAAGCCTGCATGACTGACTCAGACTCTCAAATCAGCTCCCTGGCCGACGCACTGTTTAACGTTGACCGCTTCCCTACAGCCAAACGGCCGCCCCAAGAGGGACTCTTTGCATGAAACCCCTCTGGCGCTGGATGAAAATCATCGTCCTGATTCTTGCCTTTGTGCTGGGCCTTTGGTTTGCGCTGGAAAACGCTCAAGCCGTACCGGTGACGCTGCTAGGTATTGCTCTGCCCACCTTGTCCCTGGGGGTGTGGTTGCTGGTTTTTGCCGTTTGCGGTGCGCTGCTCGGTATGGCCGTGGCACTGATGCCGGTAATGAGTCTGAGACGTCAATTGAAAACTCGTGACCGCCAACTGGCGCGCTGTGAGAAAGAGCTCAAGCAATTGCGCCTGCAACCCATCCGAGACTGATTGCAATGGTCGATATCGGCTTGTTCGGCCTCCTGGTGGTCGCCATTGCTGCGGGTTTTTTCCTCGGGTGGCGGCAACGGGGGCGTCGCCTACAACAAGATGACCGCCATTTCGGGCCCAAGTATTTCAAAGGCCTCAGCTACCTGTTGAACGATGAAGCAGACAGTGCTGTCGACGCGTTTATCGATTCCCTTGAAGTCAATCCGGACACGCTGGAAACGCACCTGGCATTGGGCAATTTGCTGCGCCGCAAGGGGGAAGTGGCGAAGGCCACCCGTATCCACCAGAACTTACTGGCCCGCCCCAGCCTCACCACCCAGCAACTGCACGAAGCTCAACTTGAGCTGGCGCGGGATTTTATTCGCGCCGGCTTGTTGGACCGCGCGGAAGGCTTGTTGCAGGAACTGGTGGATGTGAACAGCCAGTATAAAGCCGAAGCGCTGGGTCACCTGATCGAAATCTACCAGGATGAAAAGGACTGGGGCAAGGCGATTGAGTCAGCCAATCAGCTTAGCCTGCGACGGTTCGGTCGTCAGGCGGCGGGGGAGAGGGCCATAGCCCGTGCGCACTTTTGTTGCGAACTGGCAGAAGATGCCATGGAACAAAATGACATGCTCGCCGCCCGTCGCTACCTGCAAAATGCGCTCGGTTTTGATCGCCAATGCGTGCGGGCGAGCCTGTTGTGGGGCGAGATGGAACATCGGCTGGGCAATGAGCGTGAAGCGCTGAAAGCGTTGCACCGGGTTCCCCATCAGGACCCTGAATTGCTCGTGGAGTCACTCGACCTGTTGTGCGCCTGTTACGAACGACTGGGAGACCACCGGGGCTTGCAGCGCTATTTGGAAGAGCTGTTGGCGCAATACCCGAGCAGCTCGCTGGTGATCAAAATGGCCGAGCAGGTCCGCTGGGCGCGAGACGATCACGCAGCGGCCGACTTCATTGCCGAGCACCTGCGCCGACGGCCCACGATTAAACTTCTGAATCGTGCGGTGGAGCTCTATTTACTGCATTCCGAAGGGCGCGCCAGGGACAATCTGCAACTACTGAAACAGCTGGTGGATCAGGTGATGACCGCCAAGCCCAGCTATCATTGCAAGAAATGCGGGTTCGCTGGAAATCAGATGCACTGGTTGTGTCCGGGCTGTAAAACCTGGGGCAGTATCACCCCGATTACCGGGGTGGAAGGCGAGTAGGGCCCGGTCAGGTGAAATTTTCTGTCAATCCCCTATAATGTCCCGCCGTCAGGCTGCGTCAACACGTCCCACAACAAGACAGCCGGCACCCCGTCGGTAGGGTCCGCTGCGCTCAGGCCAGCGAAGTATCCCCGGGGAGCAAGTCCATGAATTACTACCCAAAACGGAGACACATTGTGAAAGCACCTGTACGCGTTACCGTTACCGGCGCCGCCGGCCAAATCAGCTACTCCCTCCTGTTTCGCATCGCCGCTGGAGAAATGCTTGGCCCGGACCAGCCGGTTATCCTGCAATTGCTCGAGATCACCCCGGCGCTGAAGGCCTTGCAAGGTGTGGCCATGGAGCTGGATGACTGCGCGTTCCCGCTGTTGGCCGGTATGGTCTGCACCGACGACGCTTCCGTTGCCTTTAAGGACACCGATTATGCGCTGCTGGTCGGGGCCCGTCCTCGTGGTCCGGGGATGGAGCGTAAAGATCTGCTCGAAGCCAACGCCAAAATCTTCTCCGTTCAGGGCAAGGCACTGAACGATCACGCTTCCCGTGATGTAAAAGTATTGGTGGTGGGCAACCCCGCCAACACCAATGCGCTGATCGCCCAGCGCAATGCCCCGGACCTTGATCCGCGCCAGTTTACCGCCATGACACGGCTGGACCACAACCGTGCACTGACCCAACTGGCTCAGAAAACGAACAAAACCATTAACGACATTACCCATCTCACCATTTGGGGTAATCACTCATCGACTCAGTACCCCGACATTCATCAAACGCAGGTGGCCGGTACCAACGCGATGGAGCTGGTGGATCAGTCCTGGTATGAAAAAGACTTTATCCCGGTGGTTCAGAAACGCGGTGCCGCCATTATTGAAGCCCGTGGCGCTTCTTCCGCTGCCTCTGCCGCCAACGCCGCTATTTTCCATATGCGTGACTGGGCTCTGGGTTCAGCCGAGGGCGATTGGGTCAGCATGGGTGTCTACAGCGATGGCAGCTACGGCATCGAGAAAGGCTTGATTTACTCCTTCCCTTGCGTGTGCAAAAACGGCGAGTGGGAAATTGTTCAGGGTGTAGACGTCAACGACTTCTCCCGTGAGAAAATGCAGGCGACCGAGAAAGAGCTTCTGGAAGAGCGTGATGCGGTGAAGGATCTGCTGCCGGCCTGATCCAGTGTGTTAACGCTGAAAGGAAACCGCCATGGCATCCAGGGTGCCATGGCGGTTTTTCTATAAATGGCACTGCGCCGTGTCTATGCACCTGCCTTAATCATCATCCTGGCGCGACGGCTCTCGCCAGCGGCCAGTGTCCATCCTTCGTCCAGTACAGCCCCGCGCTCCAGACATACGAACGTTTGCTCGTTGCCCGCCCCCATATCCTTCATCTTGGCCGCTTTTTCGGCGCCTGGATTCCACGCGATCAGACTGGGTGCATTGTCGTGCTCAATGCGTAAGCTCGGGTTGGGACCCAATTCCACCGGCTCTTCAATGCGCTCAAATACCCGATCCACCTCTCCCGGGAACATCAATGGGCCTTTTTGCGTGAGTCGAGCGTGGTTTTGAAGGTTATCCCGGTACTGTCGTCCTGCGAGCGCAGGAACCACTGCCCGAGCGACATCGTCCACCGGCAGGTAAGAATGCAGCGCCCACGTGAAGTAAGCCTCGGCCCTGGATTCATTGCGGATCTCCAGCTCCAGCTCGGCGTGCTGGCCGAGCCGCATGCGCAACCGAGCGCTAAACGCGGCGGGGTAGAGGTCGTCCCCGGCGTGATTCAGCTCAAAGGACAGTTCACAGCGCCCGTCTTCAGCCTGGGCGATTTGGGTTAGCATCCAGTCCCGAGTGCGGGCAAAACCATGTTGAGGCTTATCACCGTCCGGGTGGGGACCAAACCAGGGGAGACACACCGGAATGCCGCCTCGGAGTGCCTTACCGGCTTCAAAATGGCACTGTGGGCTCAACCAGAGCAGCGGCGTGCCGTCGGCCCGTACCAGAGAGAGCAGCTGTGCTCCCTGAGGCGCGACAACCGCTTCGCACAGAGCGGAGCGGATGTGAATCAGCGGCAGGCCTTCGCCCTGTGAGTCCGGAAAGAGAGACTGACTGTCGGTCAGAGTGATTCCCTCATAGGGCGCGATAATCTCGGCCAGTTCTGCCATGGGTTCTCCTCGATAAATAGCGTTCGATGAATCAGGATTAAACCCGGTATTTTACGTCAAGCGGCCCTTTGCGGACCATTGCTCTTTCTTCGGCGTTTACCCCCGGACATACAGTCAGTATCATGCGCATCCTGAAATCGGCGATTGACAGAGGCAGGCGTGAGTCAACAGCAATTTGTGACCGGGCAGCGGTGGGTGAGTGACACTGAGGCAGAACTGGGTTTAGGTATTGTTCTGGAAGTGGATGAGCGGCAACTGACGTTGGGGTTTCCCGCCGCCGGGCAGCGGCGAACCTACGCTCTGCGCAGCGCGCCGGTCAGCCGTGTGCGCTATCAGGTAGACGAAGCGGTTCAGCATCAGGATGGTACCTCTATTACCATTCGCGAAGTCCTGGAGCAGGGGCTGTTGCTCGCCTATCGCGGTGTGACCGAGGAAGGTGAAGAGCAACTGATTCCGGAGTTCGAGCTGGATAGCTTCGTGCAGTTCAGTACCCCAAGGGAGCGGCTGTTCTCCGGGCAAATCGACAAATATCGACACTTCAGTTTGCGTTACCAGACACTGGAGACCATGCATCAGCATCGGGCCAGTCCCGCCTATGGGTTGAGTGGACCGCGTGTGCAACCGTTGCCCCATCAGCTGTACATTGCCAGTGAAGTGGCCCGTCGGCCAGCGCCCCGAGTGCTGTTGGCGGATGAAGTGGGGCTGGGGAAAACCATTGAAGCCGGCCTGATCCTGCATCAGCAATTAATGACCGGGCGGGTACGCCGGGCGTTGTTGGTGGTTCCGGAAAGCCTGCAGCATCAGTGGTTGGTCGAAATGCTCCGGCGCTTCAATTTGTCCTTCACGTTACTGGACGAAGAACGCTGCCAGGCGCTTATGAGTCTCGATGATATTGACCCTTCCTTGCTGCCGGAAGGCGAAGACATTGTGATCGCCGAAGCGGATGACAATCCGTTTGAAAGTGAGCAACTCATTTTAACGTCGCTGGAATTTCTGGTCGGCAGTCCGAATCGCTACCAGCAAGCAGTAGACGCCGGATGGGATCTGCTGCTGGTGGACGAAGCTCACCACCTGCAGTGGCAGGGTGGCGAAGCCAGCCCCGAATATGCCTGTATCGAAGGCTTATCCAGTGTGGCCGCCGGGCTGCTGCTGTTGACCGCCACGCCCGAACAGTTAGGGATGGAAAGTCACTTCGCCCGGCTGCGCCTGTTGGACCCCGAACGTTATCACGACTTGGCGACGTTTCTGAGCGAGCAGGCGGGATACGCGGCGCTTAATGAGCAGGTCCAGCAGTTGCTGGCCGCGCGGGATGCGGATACACCCCATTGGCCAGCAGATCTGGAGGCCGAGCTTTCCCACTGGCTGTCGAACGACGCCCTGCAACGTCTCAAGCGTGAGGCCGAGGAGAGCCCGGTTGCCGCGCTGGATTCAGCGATTCACCAGCTCCTGGATCGCCACGGTACCGGGCGCGTGCTGTTCCGCAATACCCGGGCCTCTGTCAGCGGCTTTCCGCAGCGCTGTTTGCACCGTCATGAGCTGGATATTGATGAGCAGTTGCTCGCGTTGAGCGAGCGCCCTTTGCGCGAACAACTACAACCGGAAAGCTTCTGGCAGGATGAAACCGGTGAAGATTGGTGGTTGGTGGACCCGCGGGTAGCGTGGCTCACTGAGTTCCTGAAAAGCCGTCGCGGTCACAAGGTGCTGGTTATTTGTGCCAACGCCGACAGCGCCCAGTCGCTTGAACTGTATTTACGGTTGCGCAAAGGTGTGGCTTCCGCCGTTTTCCATGAAGGGCTGAGCTTGTTGGAGCGTGATCGATCCGCCGCGTATTTTGCCGACGGAGAAATGGGCGCCCAAGTGCTGATTTGCTCCGAGATCGGCAGTGAAGGCCGCAACTTTCAGTTTGCCCAAGACCTGGTGCTATTCGACCTTCCCCTCAATCCGGACTTACTGGAGCAACGCATCGGGCGTCTGGACCGCATTGGTCAACAGGGCGATGTGAATATCCACGTTCCCTTTTATCCCGATACCGCACAAGAGCGGCTGATGATGTGGTATCACGAGGGGCTTGATGCGTTCGAGCGCACCTGCGCAATCGGGCGTGCTCTGTATGATGCTCAAGAGTCCAGGTTGTTGGCCGCGCTGGTGGATAGTGACAGCTCGGCTTTCGAGGCATTGCTCGACGACACTCGTGCAAAAGCCGATGCGTTGCGCGAGCAATTACAGGCCGGTCGGGATCGCCTGCTGGAGCTGAATTCGTGCCAGCCGGACAGAGTGGCACCACTGGTGTCGGCGCTTCAGGAGCAGGATCATGATCCCACCCTGGCTGATTATTTGGAACGTGTGCTTAATGCCTTTGGTGTGGATCAGGAAGAGCACAGCGAAAAAGCCTGGGTGATCCATCCGAGTGAGCACATGCGTGTGCCACATTTTCCAGGTTTAATCGAAGATGGCATGACCATTACGTTCGACCGAAACCTGGCCCTGTCGCGTGAAGATATTCATTATCTCAGCTGGGAGCATCCGTTGGTCCACGGCGCTCAGGAAATGATCGCCCACAGTGAGTTTGGCAATACCGCCCTGGCCACAATTAAACTGCCTCCATTGAAACCCGGCACCTTGTTGGTGGAAGCGTTGTTTGTTCTGCACTGTCCGGCCCCGACAGAGTTGCAGTTGGACCGTTATCTACCGGAGTCCGTCTTACGGGTGTTAATCGATCCTAAAGGCAAGGACTTGAGTCAGGTGCTGAGCGTTGAAAAGCTGGATGAGCTGCTGCAAAAAGTGCCTCGTCCATCCGCTCAGGATCTGGTGCGACATGCCCGTCCGCAACTGTCAGCCATGATGGATCAAGCCGAAGCATTGGTCGGTCCGCGCCAACAGGCGCTGGTCGACGACGCTCTGGCGGCTGCCAGCCGCACGCTCTCGGCGGAAAAGGAGCGCCTGGAAGCGCTGGCAGAAGTGAACCCAAACGTGCGTCGCCATGAAATTGAAGCGCTGGGTGAACAGCGGGATCAGGCGGAATCGTACTTGCGGCGTGCGCAATTGCGCTTGGATGCGGTGCGGGTCATCATGACGGTTTAAGTGGAGCGGGACTATGTATATTTTTTCAGCCAATGGTACGGCACGTGTGGATCGCGATGATATTCGCAAAGGGGATCGAAAGCCGTTCATTGTGTATATCGATTATGTGGACCGTTTTGGCGCGGAGCAGTTGTGCAAGGTGTACTTGATGCGCGCCGGGTTCACGGATATCGAGATTGAGAACCATAAGTTTGTCGGGGAGTCGCTGCGCAAGGATCCTCGTGTGGTGGAGGCCGATAAGGCAATGCAGGCGGCGATCAAAGGCGGTTACATGATTCAGATGTTTGATGAGTAAGGGGACTTTGTAGGTCGTCGGCAGGCAAGCACCTGCTCCATTGGGAGACCCGCCGTAAATACTTCCCTGTAGGCTTCATGTCGGCATCCATGCCTCCAAGAGTCTCCCAATGGAGCAGGTGCTTGCCTG
>NZ_JBNJLT010000010.1:0-60820 GCF_050113635.1 Marinimicrobium sp. ARAG 43.8 | reverse complement strand
GAGTGAGAAAAGATATTATTAGTGGAAAGAATTTCTTCACGTTTAAGGTTTCCTTTATTTGATTGCCTAACGCCCGCAACAGCGGAATATTTGTAGTGGATTGTTTTGCGGTAGCGTAGCGTAAACCGCAAAACAAGAAACGAAAAATATTTCCGACTGGTTGCGATTGTTATCTGCTCTCATGATTCTTTACCGGGGTCAGATCATAGGCCAATGCAATTCCGATATTCTTAAGATTAGCTTCACATATGTCTAATGTACTAGAAAGATATGAAGACCTCTTTATTACCTTCAGGCGCCAAAGATCCCAATTGACGCTCATCCCGCCTTCAACCGCCTTTGAAGATGCAGATGGAGTGTCATCAAACCCATACTCGAACCCACATGAACACATTTGAAAAGAAGGCAAGCCTTCACAGTCGTATGCGGGAGACACTAGTTCGGCACTACCGCATACCGGACATATATGCACCCCGCTTTCAGTTTCGTATAGGAGCAGGTGTTCTCCTTCTTTGGTTACACAGTGATGTTCTTTCATTTACAGATAACATTTGTATATCGAGCCAGCACACTTTTTCATTTTTTGATTTTTTCCAAAAAGCTTACTAACTCACTGAATTTTAAAATGTAAACGGAACTTTAACATAGAAGTTACAAAGAGAATGCGTGCCAGCTCGGTTTTTACTTAGGTGCCGCCTGTTATCTAGCCAGAGAAAATCGTAACGTTTTGATAGTAAAGGAAAATTCATTTCTAAACAGGGGAAAGCGTGACGTGTAAAGATGATATAAACGGCAAACTTTGCAAGCCAAAAAAATATACTGTATAAATATACATAAATCGCCATCATGTTTACAGGGAGTGATTCTGATGCCACCCAGTCCTTTTATGGAAATGATTCGTAACGATATCCGCCTTCGTGGATACAGCATGCGAACAGAAAAAACTTACCTTTTCTGGATAAAGCAGTTTATTCTCTTCAATGAGAAACGACACCCTTCTTCTATGGGGATCGACGAGATTAAAGCGTTTTTAACTTACTTAGCCGTGAACCGCCATGTCGCAGTAAATACGCAAAAAGTCGCTCTGAATGCCGTGGTGTATTTGTACCATAAAGTGCTCGATAAGCCGCTGGGTGAAATTGACTTCGCTCCCGCCAGGAAGCAACGCCACCTTCCCACTACGTTAGATCCCAGAGAGATTCGTGCCATACTGTCCCATTTAACACATCCCCAACAGCTTATCGTTTCTATTCTTTACGGTAGTGGTTTAAGGGTTTCTGAATGTTTACGTCTCAGGGTCCAGGATGTTTGCTTTGATCGCATGGCAATAACAGTCCGAAATGGCAAGGGCAAAAAAGATCGGCAAACGCTGTTGAGTCAGTCGGTGGTGGCTGATATGAAAGAAACAATTGCCAAAGCATTGGCGGTTCAGCAAAAAACTGTTCAGGCACGCTACCGCCCGTAGTGCGACATCATCCATGTGGCAACGGGGGCTGGGCAGGTTGTTGAGTAAAAGTAGCAAATCGGGGAGAGATTGCAAGTTTTGACGCCAGGGCCTAGTGGTCGTCTCCCATGGGGAGGATTTTGACCACTTGTTCCTGGGCTTTGCGGTCTTCTTCGCTGGTGTTGACGCGGGTTTCGGGTTCGCGGTACTGGGGCTGGATGTGCTGCTCCTGCTTGAAACCGCACTCCACGCATTCGCGGTAGTCTTTGCCGTCTTCGTTGTAGACGCGCACTTTGTCCATGGTGGAGCAGCGCGGGCAGATGGCCCCGGCAATGAACCGGGGCGTTTTGCTGAAAGCCATGGTTACGCGGCCTCGTTATTGTGGTCGATGCCGCTGTGGCGCAGCAGGGGTTCGATGCTGGGTTCGCGGCCCCGGAAGTTAACGAACAGTTCCATGGGCGGGCGGCTGCCGCCTTGCTGGAGAATTTCGGTGAGGAAGCGCTCGCCGGTCTCGCGGTTGAAAATGCCCTCTTCCTCGAAGCGGGAGAAGGCGTCGGCAGAGAGCACTTCGGCCCATTTGTAGCTGTAGTAACCGGCGGCGTAGCCACCGGCGAAGATGTGGCTGAAGCTGTTCTGGAAACGGTTGAAGGCCGGGGGTTTGATGACGGCCACTTGGTCGCGCACTTCGTCCAACAGTTGTTGCGGGGCCTTGGGGCTCGCCGGGTTGTACTCGGCGTGCAACCGAAAGTCGAACAGGGAGAATTCCAGTTGCCGCAGCATTTGCATACCGGACTGGAAGTTTTTGGCGGCCAGCATTTTATCGAGCAGCGCCTGCGGCAGCGGCTCGCCGGTTTCGTAGTGGCCGGAGATCAGCGGCACGACGTCGGGCTCCCAGCACCAGTTTTCCAGGAACTGGCTGGGCAGCTCCACCGCATCCCAGGCGACGCCGTTGATGCCGCTAACCGCAGCCACGTCAATCTGCGTGAGCATGTGGTGCAGGCCGTGACCGAACTCGTGGAATAAGGTAGTCACTTCGTCGTGCGTCAATAATGACGGCTTGCTGCCCACCGGTGGCGTGAAGTTGCAGGTGAGAAACGCCACGGGGCGCTGGATGCCCTGCCCGGTTTGTCGGCGCACCCGACAGTCGGCCATCCAGGCACCGCCACGTTTGTTTTCGCGGGCGAAGATATCGAAGTAAAAGCCGGCGATGTAGTCGCCATTTTTGTAGATCTGATAAAAACGCACGTCCGGGTGCCAGCTGTCGAAGCTGGCCACGGGCAGAATCTCGATGTCGTACAGGCGTTTGACGACTTCAAACAGACCGCTGATGACGCGCTCAGCGGGGAAATAGGGGCGCAATTCTTCCTGGGACAGGGCGTATTCGGCTTGCCGCAGTTTTTCACTGTAGTAGGCGAGGTCCCAGGCCTGGAGATCACTGCAGCCCTGCTTCTGCGCAAACTGTTTGAGTTGCTGCACGTCCTTTTCCGCCAAAGAGCGGGACTGGTCCGCCAGTTCGTTCAAAAAGCCAATCACCTGTTCGGTGCTGTCGGCCATTTTGCTGGCCAGGGAATATTCGGCGTAGTTGTTGAAGCCGAGCAGTTGGGCGAGTTCGTGGCGCAGCGCCAGGGTTTCATCAATAAGGGCAGTGTTGTCCCACTCGGCGGCGCTGCTGCCGTCGGCTTTCTGCCCTTCGGCAGAGGCGCGGGTGACGAACGCGGTGTAGGTTTCCCGGCGCAGGGCGCGATCCTCGGCGTAGGTCATGACGGCGAGAAACGAGGGAATATCCAGAGTGGTGACGTAGCCTTCCCGCTTTTTCTGTTGCGCGGTCTGGGCGGCCTGTTCCAGCGCTGAGTCTGGCAGCCCAGCCAGTGCGGTGGCGTCGGTATGGTGTTTGTACCAGGCCTGGGTGGCATCGAGCACGTTGTTGGCAAAGCGGGTGGACAGCTCGCTCAGGCGTTTTTTAACCTCGCCATAGCGCTGCTTGGCCTCGCCCTCCAAGGCGACACCACCGAGACGGAAATCCCGCAGTGCGTGATCAATGGCCTGGCGTTGCGCCTGGCTGAGGTCGTCGTATTCGGGGCTGTCGGCCAGCGCCTGGTAGGCGTCGTACAGACGCCGATCCTGACTGACTTCTGTGCCGTACTCGGTCAGCAAGGCGACGCTGGCGTTGTAGGCGTTACGCAACGCTTCATTATTGCGCACGGCGTTCAGGTGGCTTACGGGCGACCAGGCTTGCTCCAGCCGGTCGTCCTCGGTTTCCAGCGGCAGTACCAGATTCTCCCAGGTTGGTTGCCCGAGGTTTTCCAGCAGCTGTTCACGGTGAGCGCGGTTTTCATCAATCAACTGGCGAATCGCCGGTTCCACATGCTCCGGCTCAATGGCGGAAAACGGGGGCAGTTCGTGGGTGTCCAGCAGGGGGTTGGTCATAGAGTACTTCTCCGACGTTCGCTTTGGGCAACATGGCATTATCCTACAGCATCAGTCGAGGCTCCAGCCCCGGAATTCAAGGGCCTGGGCTAAAATACCGAGTCCGACAACCCGGTGGCAGCATGGGACTGTTGAGTGGTCTGGTTGTGTTACTGCTCGGCGCAGGTACACTGTGCAGGAGACGTAACGCAATCAGGTAAACCCATGACAGACTCTTTGCCCCTGAAGAATGTACGACCGTATCAGGGCCACACGCCACAACTCGGCGACCGGGTTTTTATCGACCCGGCCGCCGTCGTCATCGGCGATGTCACACTCGGTGCCGACAGCTCGGTTTGGCCCTGCGCCGTCATTCGGGGCGACATGCACCGCATTCGCATCGGCGAACGCACCAGTGTGCAGGACAACGCCGTACTGCACATCACCCACGCTGGCCCTTTCAACCCGGAAGGCTATCCGCTCACCATTGGCGATGATGTGACCGTAGGCCACGCCGCCACCCTGCACGGCTGCACGGTGGGCAATCGTGTACTGGTGGGCATTGGTGCCACGGTACTCGATGGTGCAGTCGTGGAGGATGAGGTCATCATCGGGGCAGGTACGCTGGTACCGCCCGGCAAGCGGCTGCAAAGCGGCTATCTCTACGTCGGTACTCCCTGCAAGCAGGCCCGCCCCCTCAAGGACAGCGAGCGCGAGTTCTTCCGCTACTCGGCGCAGAACTACGTCAAGCTCAAAAACACGTATCTTGAAAGCTACCTTCTTGAAAGCCAACTCGAAGAGAACCCGGGCCATGCGTGAAGTCTACCTGCCGGAAAACAACCTGGAAGCCCACCTGGTTCAGGGACTGCTGGAGTCGGAAGGCATCGAGTGCGAAATTCGCGGCGAATACCTCTCCGGCGCAGCGGGTGGTATTCCGGCCGGTAACACCGTCTCCCTGTGGGTGCCAGACGCTCAGGAAGCCGCGGCGCGAAACTTGCTTCGCCGCTATGAAGCCGGGGAATTTGCCGCCGAATAGCTCTCCTCACCCGGACGACGACCGCACAAGCCGCGGTGGGACATAGCCCCTTGGGAGACTCTTGGAGGCATGGATGCCGACATGAAGCCTACAGGGACGTATTCACGGCGGGTCTCCCAAGGGGCTATGTCCCACCGCGGCGACCGCCCGACCGCCAACCGAGGAGAGAATGGAAGAAATATTCAAGCAGTTCGCCAATCTCATGTGGGGAACACCGCTGGTTATTTTGCTGGTGGGTGGTGGCCTCTTCTTCGTGCTCTTCTCCCGGGGCCTCCCCTACCGGCACTTCCGCCACGCCTTTCAAATACTGACCGGACGCTATGACCGCGCCGAGGACGCGGGCGATATTCCCCACGCCCAGGCACTGAGCACGGCGCTGTCCGGCACGTTGGGGCTGGGCAATATCGGCGGCGTGGCGCTGGCGATTACCATGGGTGGGCCCGGCGCGGTGTTCTGGATGTGGGTCACAGCCGTGATCGGCGTGGCCACTAAATTCTATACCTGCACCTTGGCGGTGATGTACCGGGGCGAAGACAGCCTGGGCCGCGTGCAGGGCGGCCCTATGTATGTGGTGCGCGAGGGGCTGGGCAAACGGTGGTGGCCACTGGCTGCCCTGTTCGCGTTTGCCGGGCTGCTCGGCACCATGCCCGCCTTTCAGGTAAACCAGCTGGTGGAAATTGTACGGGTGGTAGTGGCGATTCCGGCGGGAGTGACCACAGAGCAGAACCATTTTACCTTTGATTTGCTGCTGGGCGCGCTTATCGCGGCGCTGGTGTTGCTGGTGATCAGCGGGCAAGTGCAGCGGGTGGGCCGCATTACACTCAGGTTAGTGCCCTTTATGGTGCTGCTCTATTTGGGGCTCACGGCCGTGCTGCTGGTGCGTTACGCGGGGGAAATACCCGCCGCGCTCACGCAAATCGTGACCGATGCCTTTACTGGGCAGGCCGCTGCGGGCGGCGCTCTCGGCACGGTGATTTTAATGGGCGTGCGCCGCGGCGCCTTTTCGAATGAAGCCGGTGTCGGCACCGAATCCATGGCCCACGGTGCGGCCAAGACCAAAGAGCCTGTGCGCGAAGGGCTGGTGGCCATGCTGGGGCCGGTAATCGACACGCTGTTGGTCTGTACCTGCACGGCGCTGGCCATTTTGGTCACGAACAGCTGGCACGGCGGTGACGACGTGAACGGTGTGCTGTTGACGGCAGAGGCCTTTGAAACCGCGTTCCCGGAATTCGGTGCCCGCGCCCTGGTGCTGGTGGTGGCGCTGCTGGCGCTCAGTACGCTGTTCACATTCTGGTACTACGGCAGCAAATGCCTCGGCTTCCTGATCGGTGCTCAACACCAGCACCATTACCGGTGGATTTATGTGGGGCTGGTCTTGTTCGGCAGCGTGGTCAGCATCGAGGCCATTGTGGGATTGCTGGATGGCTTTTATGCCATGATGGCGATTCCGACCATGGTGTCCGCCCTGTTGCTCGCTCCCCGGGTGAACCGGGCCGCGAAAGATTATTTTGCGCGAACCCATGAGGGATAAACGTACACAACACTCACAGTTTTTTACGCTTTAAAACCCGGTTTTCCACCTCCAACCGCACCAGAGTGGCGTATGATCCTGAAGATCGGCCGTCATTTCGACCGTCGAGCGTCTACTCTGGAGGCTGCTTATGCCCAGTGTTCTCAAACGGGTGCGCCGGACCCCATTACTCGGCCGTGCGCTGACCCTCGTCCTGGCCACGCTATGGCTGGCCGGTTGCACCAGCCCTTCCTCGCTGCCACTGGCGGATGACCATCTTCGCTCAGCGGAGCCCGGCAATTTCGATCATGTGTTTGTCGCCGAGGACAAGCGCCTTCCGCAATTCAGCACCGTTTTCATTGAACCGGCAACGGTCGCCCTGAGTGATTACTGGCTCCGTGAACGCCGCACGGAATACACCCAGCGGGATCTGGACCGTATTCAGGAAGACTATGGACGTTACCTGAATGAAGCGCTCAGCGAGGGATTGTCCGAGGAGACCGGGCTCAAGATCGTGGAAGACCGAACGAGCGCCGATATGGTGTTTCGTCCGCGGCTGCGCAACCTCAATATCTACGCCCCCGACCTGAGTGTGCCCGGCAACAACCGCTATTACACCCGGGAGGTGGGCAACGCCACGTTTGATCTGGTGATTGAAGAGCCCAACGGCAAGGTACTGGCGCAATTTATTGATCACCGGGAAACCCAGGGTTTCGCCGGGCAGGATCTGGAGTGGACCACGCGCGCCACCAACTATCGCCAGTTCAGCCGCCTGATGGAGCGTTGGACTTCCAACCTCAGTAGCTACTTGCTGATCGCCAACGCCGTCCCCCCGGCGACCGAGTAACCACTACAGGGCTGGGGCAAACTTCACCCGGCCCCCCACTTGTGGCTATAATGCGCCCTCGCGGCAAAGACCGCTCCCACTGTTTCCAAGAGGCACTGCCTCTGACAACGAGGACCAAGCACCGTGAGTCTAGTCAAAAAACGTATCGGCCTGTTGGTGGCTGTCAGCCTGGGTTTGCTTTCTGCGCTGGCCATTGCGCAATCCAACCAGGTCAACGAGGGCATTAAATCCCGCCTGGCGCCCGTCGGCGAAGTCTGTATGTCCGGTGACGATTGCGCGGCAGCGCCAGTGGCCAGCGCAAGTGACGAGCCTCGCTCCGGACAGGAAATCTACGACGCCCATTGCACCACCTGCCACGCCGCCGGTGTATCCGGCGCCCCGATCATGGGTGACGTCGACAGTTGGTCTTCGCACATCGAGAAAGGCACGGAAACCCTGTACGATCACGCGATCAACGGTTTCAACGCCATGCCCGCCATGGGCTTGTGTGGCAACTGCTCGGAAGACGAGATCAAGGCCACCGTGGATTACATGGTGGAAGAAAGCAGCTAAAAGCTAAAAGGAAAGCCGCTAAGCGGCATTCCTTGGCGGCAGCCTGCGGGTTAATCAAACATTCCCAGCAGGCTGTTCAGGGTTTCCTCGCCCTTCGCCACATTCTTCTCGGGGCTGTGCTCCCCAAAGCCCTCGTATTCAATGTCCTCCGGCGGCAATTCCTCCAGAAAACGGCTGGGCGTGGTTTCCGATACTTCCCCAAACTGCTTGCGCTTGTGGGCCAGCGTCATGGTCAGCGTTTTTTGCGCGCGGGTGATACCCACGTAGGTCAAGCGACGCTCTTCCTCAATGTTGTCATCTTCGATGCTGTTGCGGTGAGGCAGCAGATCTTCCTCCATGCCCACCATAAACACATGAGGAAACTCCAGCCCCTTGGAAGCATGCAGCGTCAGTAGCTGCACCTGATCCATGTCGTCCTCTTCCTCCTGCCGCTCCAGCAGATCGCGCAATACCAGCTTGGCGATCGCTTCCTTGATGGTGGTTTCTTCACCGTCCTCGTCCGGCTCCAGCGTGCGGCCCAGCGACTCCACCAGATACTGCACATTATCCCAACGTCGCTCGGCGGCCTTGGGTGTGCTGGCGTTCTGATGGAGCCACGCTTCGTAATCCATGTCTTCCAGCATTTCCCGAATCGCGCCAATCGGGCTGTCTCCCTCACAGCGCCGCACAATCCCCTGAATCCAGAGCGTGAAGCGGCGCAACCGTTCCAGCGCCTTTTCATTCAGCTGACTCTGCAGGCCCAGTTCCTCGACGGCACTGAACAGACCGATATGACGCTCAGTGGCGTAGCGTCCCAGGGTTTCCAGTGTACTGGTGCCAATCTGGCGGCGGGGGGTATTGATCACGCGCAGAAACGCGTTATCGTCGTCCGGATTGACCAGCAGCCGCAGGTAAGCCATCACATCCTTGATTTCGGTCTTTGAGAAGAACGACGAACCGCCGCTGATTTTGTAGGGAATCTGGTGCTGTTGCAGTTTGATTTCCAGCAGCCGGGCCTGGTGGTTGCCCCGATACAGTACGGCGTAGTCGCGGAAACGGCGCTGGTAGCGCAGCCGGCTGGTGAGAATTTCCGTGGCAACGCGCTCGGCTTCCGCCTCTTCATTGGCGCAACGCACCACCCGCAGCGGATCGCCCAGCCCCATTTCACTCCACAGCGCCTTGTCGAATTCGTGGGGGTTGTGGGCAATCAGATGGTTGGCCACTCGCAGGATGCGACTGGTAGAGCGGTAGTTCTGTTCGAGCTTGATCACCCGCAGCGCCGGGAAGTCTTCTTTGAGCAGGCTCATGTTCTCGGGCCGTGCCCCGCGCCAGGCATAGATGGACTGGTCGTCATCCCCCACCACGGTGAGCGAGCCACGGACGCCGACAATCTGCTTGACCAGAAGGTACTGGCTGGAGTTGGTATCCTGGTATTCGTCCACCAGCAAATAACGAATTCTGCGCTGCCAGCGGGCCAGAACCTCTGGCTCGCTTTGGAACAGCTGGACGGGGACCAGAATCAGGTCATCGAAATCCACCGCATTGTAGGCGCGCAGCGCCTGATTGTAGCGCTCATACACGCGAGCAATCGTTTGCTCACCCGGACTCTGGGCCAGTGCCATAACGGCTTCGGGGGCCGTCAGGTCGTTCTTCCAGTTGGAAATCTGGTGTTGAACCCGGTTGAGGTGATCGCTGTCCAGTTCACCATCTTTGAGCAATAATTCCTTGAGCAGCGCCCGGGCATCTTCGGCGTCAAATATCGAAAAACCGGGTTTGAAGCCCAGCGCTTTATACTCACGTCGAATGATGTTCAAGCCCAGGTTATGGAAGGTGGATACCGTGAGCCCCTTGGCGGCGGAACCACGCACCAGCGAGCTCACCCGCTCTTTCATTTCCCGGGCCGCCTTGTTGGTGAACGTCAGCGCCGCGATGTGGCGCGCCGGCAGGTCGCACTGCTCTATTAAATAGGCAATTTTGCGCGTGATGACGCTGGTTTTGCCACTGCCGGCCCCCGCCAGCACCAGACAGGGGCCGTCGATGTAATGTACGGCTTCTCTTTGACGAGGGTTGAGCTTGGGCACAGAACCTTACCTTTGGCGCCTCACGAGCGCACTGAATGCGGGGGAATGTCAGCGGGCCGGCATTGTAGCAGGGGCCGGAGCGCTTTCAAGGCAGCGGCCGGAAAGAGGTTTATTATGCGCGATAGGTGGTGTAAAGTCGCGACTTGGCACGGATTTCTTCTTGCTGTGTGATCCCGCCTAGCTTATCGGGACCGGCTGCCTGACGGCAGACCGGATCATGGCGTCAGGGTTGAGCGCAGTTGGCCCCATTGACGATGCCGAAGGAACAGTAGACTGTGGGCGATGGACAGAATCGTAAAGATCCTCTTTATTGACAGCGAAGAGGGCGAGTATTTATTACTGGCCGATTTGTTGTCGCAGATTCATCACACCGACTATCAGCTGGTTTGGCACAACCGGCTTGACGGCGCTTTGCCTGCCATTTTTGACGACGATTACGACCTGATCCTGCTGGATTACTTTTGGCGAGGCGACACTGCCCGCGATTTACTGACCGCCGCCAGAACCCAGGCCTGCACTACCCCCATTGTGGTCATGACCAGCGAGATGGAAACCGAGGTGGACCGCGAAGCCATACGCTCTGGCGCCGCCGACTACCTCATCAAAGGCCAGATCGATACCCAGCTGCTCGAACGCACTCTGCGCTACGCCATCGAGCGCAAGCGCACCGAGCAGCACCTGAGCCATTTGGCTCACTACGACAGCCTCACCGATATTCCCAATCGCATCCTGTTTCGCGACCGCCTGGAGCACGCCATCTTGCTGGCCGAGCGGGATCGCGGGCAATTCGCCCTGATGTTTATCGACCTGAACGGCTTCAAGCAGGTCAATGACAGTTTCGGGCACGACACCGGCGATACCATGATCCGGGTGTGTGCCGAGCGCCTCCAGGAATGTATGCGCAGCAGTGACTCCGTGGCCCGCATGGGCGGCGATGAATTCACCTTGCTTCTGGAAAACACAGACAGCGCCGCCGATATTGCACACATTGCCGAGAAAATCATTCAACGCATCGGCGCCCCCTACCATTTGGGCGGTTACGAGATGAGCATCGGGTGCAGCATCGGTATCGCCACCTTTCCGGATACCGGTCGCGACGCGGACACCCTGCTCAAAAACGCGGATACCGCCATGTATCAGGCTAAACAACAGGAAGGCAGCAGCTACCGCTTTTTTACCGAAGCCATGAACCGAGCGGTGCGCCAGCAGCTGCGCATGGAATCGGAGCTGCGCATGGCGATGAGAAACCAACAGCTCAGCCTGCAATATCAGCCCCGCATCGATCTGCAAACCGGCGCTATCGTCGCCATGGAAGCGCTGCTGCGCTGGCAACACCCCAAGCGGGGCTTGTTGGATGCCAAAGAGTTTATCAATGTGGCCGAGGATACCGACCTGATCAGCGAGGTAGGGTATTGGGTGGTTGAGCGAGCCTGCCGGGACTGGCGTAAATTGCAGGACGAGTGCCAGCTGGATCTGTTGATGGCGGTCAATCTGTCCGTGCGCCAGTTCCGGGATGAACAGCTGGTCCACCGGCTGGCGGGCATTCTCAAGGAGCTGTCGATTCCCGGCCATCACCTTGAGTTCGAACTGACCGAAACCAGCCTCATGGACAATCTGGAGCTGGTGAGCCTGTGCATGCGACCGCTGTCGCATCTGGGGCTGACGTTCTCTTTGGACCAGTTCGGCAGCGGCTGCTGTTCTTTCCTGCAGCTACAGCGCCTGCCCATTCGCTCGGTCAAAATCGACGCCCAGTTTCTCTCCGCTCTCAGTCACAGCGAGGAAGACCAGCGCCTGGTCCGGGCCATGATCAATCTGGCGCACAACCTCGACAAAACCGTGGTCGCCGAAAGTGTGGAGACCCAGGCTCAACGCGACTGGCTGCTGGAGGCCGGTTGCGATCAAATGCAGGGTTATCACTTCACCGCCCCCCAACCTCTCGACATGGTGTGCCGTACCATCAAGCAATGGCATGGGCTGGGCTGAGCGCCTGACAAACGCGCTTGGCAGCGTTACACTGGTTTGGTGTTCGCTGCCTGCCACCCAACCACGGACCCTATCGACGTATGATCAATGACTTCGCGCAAAAAGTATTTCAGGAAATCGACCGGCACGCACCGGCCCTGAAAGATCTCTTCCCCAAGCGGGAGCTACAGGCCGCCGTGCAATCCGCCCTGGGCAAAATGGATCTGGTTACCCGCGAGGAATTCGACGCCCAGACCGCGGTATTGCAGCGCACCCGTGAACGCCTGGAGCAATTGGAAAAACAGTTGGCCGAGATGGAACAGCGCGCGCAAAACCGGGACGTTTGAACGGGGTCACAGAACGCCCACCTCCCCATTGCCAGGATTTACCGCGATTGATAGCCTGAGCGACCGTTAACCTCAAGCCTACCTTTTTAACCTCAGGCTTATGCAAGGACGATATCGAAATGCTTTCGGACAAGGAAAAGTACGCTTTAAAAGAACACATCCAATCCAACCAGCACGACATTTTTGTGCTGTCGCTTGATGAAATGGATAGCATCGTCCAATCTTCCCCCAAAAGCCATCAGCCGCATATCATTTTAAAAGGGCATCCGGGGTTACGGCGTGTTCTAACCGGCACTAAATACGGCATAAAGAACCCAAAAGTCATCACCATGGGACTGGGCAAGGCAGGAGCAATACATGCCGCAAAGTCGGGAGGTATTCTGTCTGTTGTTCTGCTGTCTGCTTATCGAGTGGCGGATTATTTTTTTACCGATCAGGCCACCCTGAGTCAACTCATCGGCTCCCTGGCGACCGATGTTGTGAAAGTCGGCATTACGACAGGTGCATCCATTGCGGCGGCCTCCGCCACCGCTGCACTGGGTATCACCATAGCGATAGGACCTATTGCTGCGGTGATTCTGGTTGGAGTTGGCACATCTATGGCTTTGAGCGCTCTAGACGAGCAGTACGGAATAACTGAGCGAGTCATTGCAGGCCTCGACGATATCAGTGCAGGCATTGACGATAACATCGAAGCCGCCAAGCAGGGTGTCTATCAACAAATCAGTGAACTAACAGAGTCCATCTTTGACTACGCCGTTAACTCCGCAAAAACCTTGTTGATAGATACAGCACAACATACCATTAACGAGTTTCTTTCCGGAAGACCGAGACTGCAGCGATGATAAATCAACCTCCCTCTTCCGTTCTAGCTCGAACTCTCAGTATCACCTTTTTTTCAATAGGAACGCTATCTGCACTGGCGTGGTTTTTTGTCAGCTTAATTGGAGTGATAACGCTGTTTCGCTTAAATAAGCCCGTGATTACTTTTGATAAGGGCGCGATGTACATGCTTGGTGTTGGGCTTGGGCTTCTTCTGCTGACTATAACGGGATTCATACAAGGCGTGCTCAAAAGAGAATTATCCCATCGTGCAGAAATCTTATTCAAACGGGGAATAATTATTAGCGTAATGTTAATGCTTGTAACCCCACAACTGGCTCATTACCTGGTGGCCAACTCTGCGCAACAACGGCATTATGACATTTGCAAAGCCGCAAGTTACCGCTGGTTTTTATACAGTAAATTTTATTACACTCAGAACGAGATGACGTGTAATCAGCTCCTCGAAACACGATAGCCATCGTACGAGAGAAACGTTTTTAAATCTCAGATACCGCCAGCGCCTATCACCGCAAGGATCGCGAATGTCACTCGCCATCGTTTATTCACGCGCCAAACTCGACTTCCGGCGCACACCGGAAGATTGTGCTACTTTATTTATTACGTAGGAATTTTCTCTACGTGTGTCATTGGATCGATACTGAGGAGACATGAGCATGAACGCTTCAAAAATCTATTTCATTTTTATATTTTCCACTCTCTTTTCATTTTCTGTAATGGCATCCGATATAGCTTTATCACCCGACGCTCCGGATAGGCTTCCCAACAGTATTAATTTGGTCGACTCGACCGGTCAAGATATAGGCGCACCCTTTCCACCAACAAGCTTCTCTGCGAAACAAGATCAATCTCCTCAAGCAGCCTTGGCCAGTTGGTTCGCAGCAGGTAACGGACCCGGCACATTGGAGTACCAATATCAGCTCTACACCAGCTCTATAATGAGTGGCTCATTCGCGTCTGGATACATGACAAACATTACCTACAGTTGGTCGGGAACCTTCAATGGTTGGTCTGATACGATTGTTTACTTATTAGTTGTTGATCCTAGTGGCAATATTGTTGGTAATGCAGACGTTACTTCCAATACCTCTGGTAGTGTAAGCACACCCGTGAACACTTACCCAGCTGACTATCGCGTGGCATTCGGTTATATCGTAGACCGCTCTCCAAACCTAAGAATTTACAACGGCCCCTCCTTTGGTGCTGTCAATGTAACAGTCCAGTACCAATAGTTGGCTCAATCATTGCCTCTATCAATCTGAAAAACCTTTGATAGAGGCGATGGTTATGGAGATTGGCACTTCAAACAACATCCTTAGTCATATTAGGTCGGTAAAAGCGGCAACTGACCGGCCAGAAGTTGCCGCCCGACAACCAACTGAAACAAGGTCAGCTGGTGATAGCCCGGTACTGCTTACTGGCTACGATAATATCTTAGCACTTGGGCGGCTTGCGCTCGGCCCGTCGCAAGTCGAGTCCTGGGAATCCAAGGGCCTGGAAATAACAAACGAAACTCTGGAAGCCGCCTATGAAGCCTTTAACCAGGCTTTCAAAGCCTCTATGGATTCTCCTCGATCTGGCGGTATCTCTATAAATGCACATCAAATTGTAGCCGACCACCAAGCTGTGCCTGAATGGTTTCTACACGAACAGAAGTTACACCTGGAAGCGAATGAAGCTCCGGGTGCAAAAGCGACTTTTGCGCGTGGAGAATATTTTCATATTTCAGATACCGCCAGCACAGTGTCTCGCGCTCTTAAAGCATACAGCGACGTTCAGTTCGGCTTTTCCGGAAAGATCGACAGATGATTTTAAGAGAAAATGGAATCGGGTTCCTGTTGTTCTCCGTCGGCGTTGAGGTATAGTCGCCGTTAAGGATTTACTATCACCGCAAGGATCGCAAATGTCACTCGCCATTGTTTACTCCCGCGCCAAGCTCGGCGTTCAAGCCCCACTCGTTACCGTTGAGGTTCACCTCTCCAACGGGCTGCCCGCGTTGAATATGGTGGGCCTGCCGGAAACCGCCGTGAAGGAAAGCAAGGACCGGGTGCGCAGTGCGATTCTCAACAGTCATCTGGAATTCCCGGCCCGGCGCATTACGGTGAATCTGGCACCGGCGGATTTACCCAAGGAGGGCGGTCGATTTGACCTCCCCATCGCGCTGGGTATTTTGGCGGCTTCGGGTCAGCTTCCTGAGAATTGTCTAAAGGATGCGGAGTTTATGGGGGAGCTGGCGCTGTCCGGTCAACTGCGCCCGGTAACGGCCGCCCTGCCCGCCGCGCTGGCGGCGGGCGACGCTAAACGCTCGCTCATTATCAGTGCCGATAACGCCGACGAAGCCGCCCTGTGCGATACCACGGAAGTGCTTGCCGCGAAAAATCTGCTGAGCGTCTGCGCGCATCTGCACAAGCGCGAACGGCTGCCTCTGGCCGAGCCTTCTTTGGGCGCCGGAATGGACACCGCAACGCTGCTGGACTTGATGGATGTCAAAGGGCAGGCGCAAGCCAAGCGTGCGCTGGAGGTTGCCGCCAGTGGCGGCCACAATCTCTTGATGTATGGTCCGCCCGGCACCGGCAAAACCATGCTGGCCAGTCGGCTGCCCGGTATACTGCCACCGCTGTCATCACGGGAGAAATTGGAAGTCGCGGCGCTGTACTCGGTCGCCCCCGGCGCTCCCACTCACACCCATGCTGAACGGCCCTTTCGCGCCCCTCATCACACGGCCTCGGCCATTGCCCTGATCGGGGGAGGCTCCCACCCCAAACCCGGAGAGATCTCGCTGGCACACAGCGGCGTGCTATTTCTGGATGAGCTGCCCGAGTTTCACCGTCATGTGCTGGAAGTGTTGCGCGAGCCATTGGAGAGTGGTGAAGTCAATATTTCCCGAGCACGGGCGCAAGCCACCTACCCCGCCCGCTTTCAACTGGTGGCGGCGATGAATCCCTGCCCCTGCGGTTATCACGGATCCCCGGAGGGGGAATGTACCTGTACACCGGATCAGATCCGTCGCTACCGCGATAAGATTTCCGGGCCGTTATTGGATCGCATTGATATGCACGTTCCGGTGCGACTGCTCAAACGCGGAGAGTTGCAGGGCAAAGCGGCTGGCGAAGCCAGCGCTGCCGTTCGCGCTCGTGTGGTGAACGCCCGACAGCGCCAGCTCGACCGGCAAGGCAAAGCCAACCATCAACTGACCGTGCCGGAACTGGAGCGCCATTGCGCCTTAAGCAGCGCTAACCGTACGCTGCTTGAAGACGCGATTGAGACGCTGGGCTTATCCAGCCGCGCTTACCACCGCGTGTTAAAGGTGGCCAGAACCTTGGCAGATATGGCCGATAGCCCGACGCTGGACACCGTTCATATTAACGAAGCGCTGGGCTATCGGACATTGGATCGGCGCGGTCGCACTTAGCATCAGAAGTTAAGCCGCACACCCGCCTGCAGCAGGAATTCCGACGCATCGAATAAACGTGAGACATTGGCGTGTGCACCAAACCGATCAGAAAAATAGTAGGTGCCCTGGAGTCCAAGGAAAGTTTCGCTGGTATCACCAACCTTGATGTGCCGCAAATAGGCCCCGGCTTCCAGTGGTTCGGCAATCCGCATCCGACCACCACCTTCTATCTGAACGCCGGTTTCAGAGGCACTGGAGTTAAAGCTTTGGTCCGACCATTCATCGTAATAGGAAACTTCCACCTCGGCCCGCGCCACACCGGCTTCCCCGTACAAGTCGATAGTATCGTTCAGTGCAAACCGCATTCCCCCACGCACGGACAATACGTTTTGACTAAGCCCTTCATCTTCCAGTTCATCGTAGCTGCCTGCCACGTAAAACTGCTCATTGATTTGGTAGGAGCCACCCACCAGAAATCCATCAAAACTGCCATCACCGGTCATCGTTTGATAACCCAGGTCAGCATAACTGTAACTCAAGCTTTCGGCTTGTATTGCCATGGGTGCCATCACCATCGTCATGGTGATCAGACAGTTTGTTTTTCCCAGTACTTTACTCAACTTCACTGCATTTCTCCTGTTGATTATTGATTGAGGTTAACGGTTTATCCGTCGGAACCGGCAGGCTCATCATCGCTTTCATCTGGTGGCACCCACCAGACACCCCGGCAGCCATAATAGGTCTGCTCCGGTGGGCAGGCGGTAAACCAGAGATTGCCCGCCACATTGGTCAGCGTGTGCACAAGGTTCGGCTCACCCACGCCTTCTTCCGTGACAAAGAAGGTTTCCTGGCTTTCACCATCGATGTATATCAGGCGATTTTTATCTTCATTAGTCACCCACGCCCCTGATCCAACGGAAGCGGCAGTACGAGCTGACGGTTCCGGGGTAACGGTCAAGGTGGGCGCATCAAGCGCTACGCCTTCCAAGGTCACTGTATGGGGCGTCCCGTTATCCACCAGCCACCATTGCCGAGCCTCACTGGGGTCATCGTAGGGGGACAGCAACAGGAGCTGCTGATCCAGCGTTACTGAGGGATGGATAAAATCACTGTCACAGGAAAAGTTCTCGCTACTGATCAGCTGTGGAAGGGGACCAGCGGCATCCGTTTGTTCGTTGGCCACAAGAACTTTGCAATCCTGATGACTTTGGCTGTCACTGTTCCAGCGATCAGCCGCAAAGTAGATGCTGTCTCCCACCGAGTGTAACTGTACGGGATTGGCAAAACTTTCAGCGGTGTTGCTGGAGTCGAACAAACGTACCGGCGCCTGAGGTTCATCGGCGCTTATAGTCGTGCGCCATACCGTCCGGTTGCTGCCCGTTAAATCGTCCGCGATAAAATACAGATGATCGCCGTTTACGATCAGGTTATAGGGCTGTTGAACGCTGCTGGTTTCCCCGGCTATATGCCATGCAACCACGTCCCCATCATTTGGATGAATGCGGAATAATCCACGGTGGGTGCCATTCATTCCGGACAACCAGAGGAAGTCATTATCGTCCCGTGAATAACCCACCAAATACGGACCCGGTGAACCGCGGCTGACATCGAGACCTACCGCTATTCTTTCCGCACCGGCGGGCGCATCCTCATCCAGTTTGTAGAGCGCATTCTGTGAAGAGAAGAGCAACTGATCCCCGGCCTGGGTGATATCAAAGAAACGATAAACCCCGATGTCCTGCCCTGTTACCAGTAAGCGTGTACCCGCCTGGGTGCCATCGGTTACCCAGAGATCATTAACGGCTACACCATCCTGTGCTTTGAAGTAGCGCTTGCTGCCGACCAAGCGGCTCTCCCCGTTTTGACTATCGCCAAGAAACAGTTTTTGGTATGGGACGGTGTCTCCGTCTACGACTCTTTCAACGACGATTTCAAGAGGCGGGTTAGTGCCATCGCTCACAGTGAATGCCGAACGGCTTTCCGGTGTCTCGTAGTAGATAATGGCCTGGTCATCCAGCGCGACAATATCGCTCGGCATCGGGTCCAAACCGGTGACTTGAACCGCGTAATCGCCGGGATTATTGAGCGACGCCTCCGGGGTGGCGCTGACCAAAGGAGACAACGCCGGAGTAAAACCTTCCGCTGCCGCCTCGACACGAAGATAATAACGTTCGCCGTTGGTCAGACCATCAAGGGTGTAGGGACTGGTCACATCCGCCCGATAGTCGCTTCCTTCAAGGCCGGCACACTGATCAAGATCCTCCGGGACCGGTTCGCTGGCAAGACATAAATTAAAGATAACGTCTTGCGGATAAGCGGAATCGTTCCAGCTCAGGATAAGGCGACTATCCGCCGCTTCGCTCTCCAACACCAGCTCCGGTAAAACGTCCGGTGATTCGGGGTCAGGGTCTTCCGGTTGCGGCTCGCCCTCCGACGAGCCTGCACTGCTGGAGCTGCTACTGGTGCTAACAGACGCACTGCTGTTGCTTGCACTGCTGCTACTGTCGCTGCTTATGCTTTCACTACTTTGACTGTCACTGCTTTGGCTGTCACTGCTTTGGCTGCTGTTGGCACTTGAGCGACTGCTGGCAGGCTCGGGGCTATTGCTGCTGCCTCCGCAGCCAACCAGCATTAAACCCAGCAGAGCCACCCAGCCAATGTTGACGAGGGGTTTAGTCGTTTTCATCCGATTAAAACCCCTGCACCGGTCGTTGGTTGCCCTCTGCTTCGTCGAGGCTCTTGCGCAGCGAATTTTCTTCCCGCGTATTAACGTAATACACCTCTCTGTTGTCAGTATCCAGGTGCACTTGGATCAAGCGGTGCGGACCGGGTGCCAGACCGTACATGGCCACGTTTTCAGGCGCGTTGTCGAGTTCACCGAGCACCACCTTGCCGGCCTTGGGATCGGCAGCACTGACGGCCGCAATCTCTCGCTCGTTATTCCAGAGAAAGACTTCGCTCAGTTCGGTCATGTAACGAATGGCTTCACCGTTACCGCTCAGGGACGCGCCGATCCATTGCGCATCGACGATTTCCATTGAATCGCTGCCGTCAATCTTCATTGCTACGGCGTAGTCCCTGCCAATCGCATCCGGCCGGTTGTAGAAGATCCAGCCATCACGACTGCCCAGCACTTCGGTCTGGATGCCCAACCACGCCGCATCGCTGCTGTCGAGTTCCTGGCGATCACCGCCATCCGCCGCCCAGCTCACCACCGTATTACCCACGGAGGCGGCGACTCGACCATCACCTGTGATAACAAAGCCGGTATCAGCTCCCAGCGGCTCTTCGCTTTCCGCCAATACAGACCAGTTATCGTCTTCCACCCGATAAAGATCTTGCGGTTCGGTCAGGCTGTTGCCTATGCCGAAGTAGAGAACACCGCCTTGATGAGCAATGTGTCTCGTGGCGGGCATCATGGGTCCGGCGATCCCCTCGGGGAAAATCAGGGGATCGTTATTCTCGTCCAGTACCTGCACCACCTCGTCAAACGGCTGGGAGGTATCGTAACGCCATAAAGAGGCACCTTCAGAAACGCAGGGGCGTCCGACAACCCCTGTATCCACCAGCGTCTCAACAACCAGATACTGATGGCCATCACTCAATGGGCCACCCAAAGGCGCGGCGCTTTTTGCTTCCCTGTTGCCGGGCAACAAATTGCTATTGGCAAGAATAGGACTGCCATCGAGCGCCATAATATCTCTGCTCAACCGATAACCGTCACTACACTGCGTACCGCCATAGCTGCTGAGCACCAGGTAGCTCTGTCTGTCCGGTGAATCATTTTCTTCCATGGCGGCGATATGATAGAGCGTTCCGTTGCCACTCGACCCGCGTGCCTCGCCCGACCTAAAGGTCATGCGGATTCGCGCTTCAATGCCCGGCAAGCCATACACCACGGCCGCATGGTCTGAGTCGGCATAGTTCTGCCGAACCAGCGTTCCCGCCCCGGTAACCGCCGCGCCCAGGTAGGTTTCCGATGACACCCGCACCGCTTCAGGCGTGGTTGCCACTGCTGTACTCACGCGGGCAAAGCCTTCAGAGGTTTCATCACCCTCGTGCCGGTTATGCAAAAACAGCACGTCCGCAACGCGATAGTGGGTGACGCTGCCATCATTCGGATCAATATCGGCTTCGTAGAGCGACGTATAGTGTGTGCGGCCCATATCGTCGCCTTGCGCTGATTGCTGAGTATCCAGCGGCAAAGCGGTCGCAATGTCGGGAGTGGCCGGGTCAATGGCGTATAAAGTTGAACGATACTGTGTTTGCCCGGTGTCCGGGTTCTCACCCGTTTCGTAGGAGTGGCTGAAGTACAGCAGATCCTGATTGTCTGCATCGCCATTCAGGCCGGACAGGTTATTGTTCGAGTCGCTGCTGCTGGAGCGACTGCTTGAACTGATCGAGTCGCTGCTTGAGGAGCTGCTGGCGCTGCCTGGATCACTGCTGCTGGAACCTCCAACCGGGGGCGGCTCACTGCCACCACCACTACCACCACCGCAGGCAGCGATAGTGGCACTTAACAAAAGCATTGCTACATTTTTTACTGTTTTACCGTACAGAATCATGACGTCATACCCTTTTTTTGGATTTCGTTATTTATGCTTGGCCGCATACGGGAACCATGACGCAGCGCGCCTTACATTCTTCTTACCGCCTCACAGATAGAAAATGGTTTGTGATCAACAGCACAGAGGAGAGGACAATTACTGTGGTTTTACTTTATGCAGCCACGGTTCCACCAGTTCCCGTGTCGTGGGCGACACTCCGCCGGGCGAGTCGGCCAAGGTGTCGTTACAGCGTTGCCAGGCGTTCAAGGCGGCGCTGTGCAGTGCCTGCTGAACGTAGCCGCGAATTAATACCTGCCAGGCTTTTTCATTGCCAGGCACCGCCTCAACCAAGCGCTCAAGGTAACGTTGTGACTGCTCATCGGATTGCCCCTTCAGCAAGTCCAGCACGCTTTCCACCAACCGACGTTGAAGGTGATGGACGGGAAGCATCACCCTGACCCGCTCGGGCAACGTCGTCACGTTATGCAGCGCCGTCAACAACGCGGGGACATCCGCTGAAGAGGGATTTTTGAGCGTCTCACGCAATAACCGATAATCCACTCGACACAAACGGGGGTTGAGCGCCAGAGCCCCGGGGCGAGTCAGCACCATGGCTTCGCTACCCAGTTGTTTGCGCAGGCGGTGTATCGCGGTGTCCAGCGCGCGCTCGGCCCGGTCACCTTCAGCATCCGGCCACAATTGATCTAACAGTTGAGTACGGTCCACCCACTGTTGGCTCCGCCCCAGCGCGGCCAACGCCACCAGCAGTGCTTCCTGCCTGGCTCCCAGCTCAACGCGCTCTCCATCCAGACGGATATCCGGAATACCCAGCACGTCTACGGTCAGCGGCCAATACCAATCATGAACACCTTCGGGGGGTTGTAGCCTTCGCTGGCGAATCAGCCACAGTACATAGTCGCGCTCGATGCCATGCGACAACGCCTGAGCGCACAACTGCGCCATGGGTTCACCGCGCCACCAGGGGAAATTTAAATAATGTTGTTCGCGCCCCACCGCCAGGGTTCGAGCCAACACCTTGAGGCCACGACCGCGCATATCGAGTTTGAAACAAAGCTGGGCCTGGGCAAGCCCACGGGCAAATTTTATGGCGGGGTTGCCCGGCATTTTGCGCAACACTCTGCGAGCCTTCGCGATGTGTCGCAGCGCTTGTCCGCGCTGGCGTTGTTCCATTAACACTTGAGCCAGGCCCATGTGGGTGACCGCGATGGGGAAACGCGCCCCGGAGCATTCCGCCAGCCGAACGGATTCGTGCGCGTGGGTCAAAGCAAATTTCTGCTCATCCTGTACCAGGCTGTACCATGCATACAGATAGTGATAGCCCGAACGATCCAGGTAATCTTCCGGCTGAGCTGCCCGCTCCATTCGCTCCAGCCATTCTTTGGCTTCCACCAGGTTTGCCATACTGAGCGCGAGAAAGCCGCCCTGCATGTACAGGTGGGAATCCCAGAAGTGTTGGCCAGTCTGCCGGGCCAGTGCCAGCCCTGCATCAATTTCACGGTGGCAGCCGTCATTATCTATAAACAGACGCAAGCTCATGGCGCTCATAGAATGACAGAGCAGACGGACACTGACACTGTCACACTGCTCCCGCAGTGGAACAAGCTGTCGGCGTAACATGTCCGCGCCGAGCAGATCGCCATTCCAAATGCGATACAACAGCAAGTAATTGCCGCTTTCCAGGCGCAAGACCACATCTCCGCTGCTGTGTAACAGCTTGAGTGCTGAGTCTGCCCAGCGAGCGGTATCCGGATTAGGCAAGTCTCGAAATACCAGCGCACCAAAACAGACCGTATCGATATGCTGCAACACCACACCTGGGGCACTGAGTGCGTCACGTTTTTTTGCAAAGAATTCCAGAAAAATATCGAGTCTGGCAAAGCAGGATAACGAGTGGATTCGACCCCGGATCGCAATCACCAGCGCCAGCCAGGGAGCCAGACCGGTTTCGTTTTTCACAACCGAAAATACGGCTTCAGCCAGATCGGCAGCCCGGTGCGGCTCTGTTTCGAGCAAGCGCAAGGCGCTTAAAAGGGATTCCAACTGGGCAGGGGGCAGATTGTCGAATGCGCTCCGCCAGGGCTCCGGAATCCGAGTCATATCACGCTGCACGAAACGGCCGTCCATGACCTGTGCTGTTTTCATTTTTGTTCTCCCTTCATTGACCCTGCGCACTTCTTGCGGGCAATCCCGTGTGAGGCGAACTTGAGTGGTGACTTTCGATGCCCTCCAGCTTATGGGATCAACGCCGACATCGTTATCCTGCAAATGCACGACAACAAAAGGCGTGGCGCGCACCTGGCATGCGTCACCTCGCCGATAGAAGGAAAGTTCCGGGAAAGTCGAATCGTGAAGTCAATTTGAGTAACGTGTAAGGTGCTGCGCGATTACTCGGTGTCAAACAGGGTTTGCAATGGTTTTAGTCTGGCGCGAACGGCCGCTTTGTCGGCGGCTGACACGCCGTGGGTGAACGTTTCCAGCGTCTGTGTGGCCGCACCCATTTGCTGACGAATTTGCGCTTTTTGGGCCTCGCTCAAGTGAGGATTGCTGTCCAGTTGCGCCAACGCCTGGCGCATTTCCTGATCCAGCTCTCCTATACCACCCTGCTCCTCCATTTGGAGTGCCCCAAAAGCCCGACCAATTTGCAGGTAAGTGGCTGCCCAGGCCTCACCGCTGGAAAAGCCGTTTTGTCGGAGAATGGCCATGGCCTCCGGGTAACGCTCCACTTCTTCCGCCAGTCGTGCCTGAAGCTGTTGCTGCATGGCGAGAATATCGCCACCCAATTCGCCGTCATTCATGTCCAAGGCACCGCTATTGGGCCAGTCGGCTTCCTGGTTCTCAAAGGCGGTTAACGTCGCTATCCAGCGGTCGATCACGGCCGGGCTTAAATCTTTGGCCAGAGCCGGTGTACTGCACAGCACTGACAAGAGGGTCAGGAAGATGATCGTTACTTTTTGCATAAATGTTCTCCTTTAAAAGTCCTCTCTATCAAAGCATTCTCTATCTATTAGATTTCGTTCCCAGGGCGAACCCCGGGAACGAGAAGCGAGGTGTCAATCCAGCAGTTCTCCTTCGGTATCAAACGCGGCCAAACGTCCTTTCAGGGTGGTGCCAGTGCCACCATTCCCTGCCGCGGTGAACTGCCCTCCCGCATAGATGACCCCTTCATCAACCACTAGGTTTTCTACGCCGCTATTTGCACCGGGGTTCCAGTCGGTCAGGTCGCCGTCCTTCTCATAGGCGGACAGGCGCGAGCGCGCTTCTCCATCGGCACTGGTGAAAAGACCACCGATATACAGTACGCCATCACCCATCACCAACGTTTTCACAAGGCTATTAAGTACTGGACTCCAGCCAGTCAACCCAAAATCCATATCAAACGCCGCCAGGTAGGCCCGGCCTGTTCCGTCGATTTGAGTAAAGCCTCCACCGACATACAACACCCCACTGCCTGCCCCACCGCTGTAGTCGACAGCCAGGGTATTCACCGTTCCGTTAAACGACGGGTTCCAAGAGGTCAGACTGCCTGATGATGCAAGCAAAGCTGCCAGGCGGTTTCGTTCCTGCCCATTCATTTCGGTAAAAGCGCCACCCGCGACAATCCAGCTCTCCTGCAGATCCACATGGGCCAGGGACCATACCGTGCTATTAGCCTCTGGGCTCCAACCAGTGACATTGCCGCCCAGATCAAACGCCGCCAAGCGGTTACGTGGTTCGCCGCCTGCCTCGGTGAAATCTCCCCCGGCATAAATCACATCATCGACAACAAGCAGCGCGTTCACTGAAGATGCACTAGGGTTCCAGTCGGTCAGGGTGAGGTCGTCGGTCTTGAAGGCGGCAAGGCCGACGCGCTGTTCGTCGTTAACGTAACCAAAAGAACCACCGATATACAGCACCCCATCGGCGTGGGCCAAGGCTCTCACTTCACCATTCGGGTTCGGATTCCAGTCTGTCAGCGTCCCGTCGGGTGCGAACGCGACCAAGCGAGCCGACCTGGCGGCTCTGCCCGCACCAACGGTACTAAACTCCCCCCCAACATAGACCGCATTTCTGGCAACGGACAGACTGCTCACCGGACCCTTGACCTCGGGGTTCCAGTCAGTCCGATTACCCTCGGTATCAAAGGCCGCCAGATACGTTGAACTAAAGCTCGCCCCAACATAAATAACCCCACCAGAAACCGCTAACGTATTAACTACGAAGGCTCCACCAGGCGCCCAACCGGTCAGACTGCCGTCGGCATCAAAGGCCGCCAGGTAACCACGTGCCTCACCACCTGCCTCGGTAAAGCGCCCTCCGGCATAGATCACACCCTCGGCAACCGCCAGGCTGTTCACTGTGCTATTGGCATCGGGATTCCAATCGGTCAGGTTACCGTCAGCATCAAAGGCCGCCAAGCGATTACGCGCTTCGCCGCCTGCCTCGGTGAACTGTCCTCCGGCATAGATCACACCTTCGGCTATCGCCAGGCTGTTCACTCTGTTATTCGCACCAGGGTTCCAGCCAGCCAGGTTGCCGTCAGCATCAAAGGCCGCCAGGTAACCACGCGCTTCGCCACCTGCCTCAGTGAACTGTCCTCCGGCATAGATCACACCCTCGGCAACCACCAGGCTGTTCACTGTGTTATTCGCACCAGGGTTCCAGCCAGCCAGGTTACCGTCAGTATCAAAGGCCGCCAGGTGATTACGCGCTTCGCCACTCGCCCCGAGGAAGTTTCCTCCGGCATAAATCACCCCGTCGAAGATTGCCAGGCTATATACGCTACCAACGCCTGTCGTTGTACCGGTGACCCCAGGGTTCCAATCGGTCAGTCGACCGCTGCTATCTATATGTGCCAGCCCCAGTCGCTCTTGCTCGCCAACTTGGGTAAAACGACCGCCGATATACCAGCCCCCTTCGCTGTCTGGCGTCGATGCCAGCACCTCGCCGTTCACCGGCGGAAATGCCAGAGCATGGGGCGCATTCATCTCGGTGGACAAGCCCACACCGTGGCCGGTCACCAGGCTGATTTCAGTAAAGCTGCCTGCCACGTAGCGGGTGCCATCATCACCGATGGCCTGGGCTGTGACCCTATTGTTTGCCCCGGCAACGCCCCAGCCGCCTGTGGCAAAGCTGGTCCAGCCCAGAGGGGTGTTGTTATCTTCCACCAGAGCCACGTAAACCGGCTCGCCGGGCACCAGGTCGTTCAGTACATAGGGCGAGCTGACCCCCTGCTCTAGTGTGGCGCCGTAGCTGGCGTAGTTATGAAGGTCGGTTTCCGGGTTCTGGCTGATGTAGAGGTTATAGCTTTCACCCGTGGCCCAGTGGATTTCCGCTGTGGTCGGGCTTTGCCGCTCAACGGTGATCACATCACCCTGATGGGGTTTTTCCAGCCAAGGGGTGAAGGCCGCCGAGCTTGCATCGCTTGAATCACTGCTGCTGGATTGGCTGCTCTCGCTGCTGGAAGAACTGCTGCTGGCGCTGCCTGGATTACTGCTGTCGCTGGACTGACTGCTCTCGCTACTGGAAGAGCGGCTACTGGCACTGCCTGTATCGCTACTGCTCCTGGAGCTGCTGCCGGGCGAGGGATCACTCCCGCCGCCACCGCCACCGCAGGCGACAAGAGCCGCACTGAGCAGCATGACCGGCACACACTTTATTAATTTACTGGACATATTCATGGCCTCACACTCCATTGAGAGTCGCACCCCCTTTACACTGCGGGCTGGCAACCTCTGTATTTATTCAGTTTCGTTATTGATGCCCGGCCTTGTCAGACTCATTGCTTGGCCGCGCAGGAGAAACCATGCCGCAAACGACCTTACATCCCTCTTACAACGTCACGAATAACGGGGTTTTTGTATGGACAATGGGAGCGACTTCCCAAAACTCAGCGCCGCACCTGTGATAGATTAGGGGCTGTCCGAAGAAAGCGCATTTTCCCGCTATGCCTAAAAAAATAAGTGACTTTATTCTTTCCGTGCACGATGCCAGCATGCATCTCTCCCCAATGGACTTTCACCGCTGGACGCTAAAGGAAATTCGGCGGTATATCGATTTCGACTTCGCTATCTGGGGGGCAGGCGACGGCCAAAGCCGTCAGCTCAGCCAGGCCACGATTCTTGACCAGACCGATACGCTTTTTGAAACCTGGGAAGCGGTAAAGGAAGAGGATCCGTTCGCCAATCTGGTGATTGGCAACACCGGTAAGACCTGGTCTATCGAACAACTTCCCGACTTTCACGAAAGCCGCGCTTACCATGAACACTGGGGCCGGTACTATGCCCGGCAGATGATTTCGACCATGGAAGTTGACGATCGTACGGGTTTACATATTTTTGTAACGTTAGCGCGGGAACAACAGGAATCGATATTTACTCCCCAGCACATGCAAATGAAAAGCCTGATTACTCAGCATCTTTTTCTGGCTGCACGCCATAATGATATGCACAGCTTGCGCACCCATCAGGCACCGGCAGCGCTCGTGGATCGACACGGCATTTTGCACGCGGCTTTACCCAATATGACCGTTCTGCTTGCCGATGAGTGGGGCGGCGCTGCTACGCGACGTTTGCCCGAAAACGTCACTTACGCCCTGTGGCGCAGAGGACACTATCAAAACGGCCGCCATTTGGCGCTCAATGCAGAGCGGGTTGGTCAGCGCTTATTGATCCGGGCCGCTTTAGTGCCAACGGCGGTATTAAGCGAAAGGGAAAAAGAAGTCGCCTGGATTTATGCGGCGGGAAGCAGCCATAAAGAAGTCGCAAAAACGCTGGGCATTTCACCCACCACGGTACGGACGCATTTGGCCCGGGTTTATCAAAAACTGGGAATTTCCGATAAAGGCTCCCTGGCTATCTGGTTGAAAGATCATGTCTAATTACACCGCTTTCGGCAGCCCTTCGGAAACCTCTGCAAACCACGCCTGCAAGCGGTCAATTACCGCCCGGGTTTTCGCCGGCATGGTTTCCCGGCTTGGCGCCACGGCGTAGACGCTGTAGCTCGGCGGCTGCCAGTCCGGCAGCAACTGGATCAGCCGACCGGCTTTGAGGTCGTCCTGAATTTCCGGCTCTGGCAGCAGCGCATACCCCACGGCGTCCTGAATCAGGCGAATCACCACCTGCATGTTATTAATCACCATCCGGGGCCGAGGCAGCCCCAGAGTTTCCCGTCCTTCCGGCGACACCATGACCGACTCTATCTGTCGTTCCCGAATATGGCCAATGTAACCATCGTCGGGTAGGTCTGTCGGTGAGCGTACCTCTCGCTGTGCAAGGGGGTGCTTCGGCGCCACACACAACACCATGCGCCAATCCACCAAATGCCTCGCCACCAGGGAAGAGTCGGCAAGGGGTCCAATCCGCAATGCCAGATCGGCTCCGGCCCGAATCAGATTGGGCGGCTCGTCCGTAAAGGTCATCTCCAACCGCAGCTTGGGGAAATCCTCCAGCAGCCCCTTCATGGGTTCGCTCATCAACCCACCCCCAAACCCCACCGGAGCAATGATTTTGAGCTTACCCGACGGGGTTTTTTGCAGCGCTTCAATATCCTCTTGAGCCTGCTCTGCCGTCGCCAGAATAGTTCTGCAACTCTGGTACTGAACGCGCCCGGCTTCGGTGAGGCTGAGCTGGCGGGTATTGCGGTTGAACAGGCTCAACCCCAAGTCGCGCTCCAGTTTTTGCAGCTGCTGACTCACTGCCGAGGTGGTCATGTGCAACTCCTCGGCCGCCGCGCTCATGCGCCCTAATTCCACGGTGCGGGTAAACACCTTGAGAGAGCGCATCAATTTACTGTGCATGACGTTTAAGTACTCCTTAAAGCAGTTTACAGACACTCACCCTTGCTTGGAGGGTGACACATCATTACCTTTTGCAATGAAAACAATTCTCATTTGAAAGATCATTCGCATCCATTTATACTTAGGAGGATATCTCTTGGGAACCCTGAAAACCAGCCTCTCGCTGGGACTTCTGACTGCCTGCTCAATGACTGCTCTCGCCCAATCACCCGCAGCGGAAACCGCTGGCGCCGCCGCTTTGGAAACCATTGTGGTGTCGGCCCGTGGCTACGAGCAATCCGTACTGGATGCCCCGGCCTCCATTAGCGTCATTGATGGAGAAAGCCTTGCTCAGCGCTTTTACCGCGACGTAACAGACGCCCTGGCCGAGGTGCCCGGCGCCATCGTCACTGGCGGCGGTGACCGGCAAGACATCAGCCTTCGCGGGATGGGCAGCCAATACACCCTGATTCTGGTCGACGGCCAGCGCGTTTCCTCGCGGGAAACCCGCCCCAATAGCGACGGCCCCGGCGTGGAGGGCGAATGGACCCCGCCACTGGTCGCCATTGAGCGCATTGAAGTGGTACGTGGCCCCATGTCGTCCCTGTATGGTTCTGATGCCATTGGAGGGGTGATTAATATCATCACCAAGAAAACGCCTGACGAATGGCGCTCCGAAATCCGCCTGGACTCCACCATTCAGGAACGCAGCGAATCCGGCAATATTAACCAGGTCAACGTATTTACCGCAGGTTCTTTAATTCCAGACCGCCTTGGCCTGCAGGTGAATGGCCGTTTTACTAAACGCGAAGAAGACCGCATTCCCGAAGGGTATCGCGGCAAGGAGTCCGAAAATCTCAATGTGAAGCTGGCCTACACCCCCAGCGAGAACCACAACATTATTCTCGAGGCCGGCAAGTCGAACCAGACGCTGGATGCCACTCTCGGCAAAACCGTAGCGCCGCTTGAGCCGGGCGAGTCTTGCGGCCGGGGCGGCTGCCCGTCTTCCAGCACCACGGAATACGACAATACCTCGCTCTCACTCAGTCACAACAGCCGCTGGAACGACCTGCGCGTACGCTCTTACCTCAAGCGGGATGAGTACGACAATAAAGCACGCCTGATGAAGGTGACCAACACGGACCTGCAAAGCATCTGGTCGTTGCCGGTGGCCGACCATCACCTGAGTTTTGGCGGTTCTTACCAGAAAGAAAAACTCACCGATGAAACCAGTAACCAGATCAGTGACCGCACCCGAATCGACGGCTCACAGTGGTCCCTGTTTGCGGAAAACGAATGGCAATTACTGGACGCTTTTGCGCTGACCACCGGCGTGCGCTATGACGACGATGAGCAATTTGGCGGCCACTGGAGCCCGCGGGTGTACGGCAACTGGTCCCTGGGCGAAAACACCGTGCTCAAAGGCGGCGTATCCACCGGCTTCCGCGCCCCCAACCTGCGGGAAACCGCACCGGACTGGGGCCAGGTCAGCCGCGGCGGCGATGTGTTCGGTAACCCCAACCTGGAAGCGGAGACCTCCATCAACCAGGAGCTGGGGCTGTACACCACCCTGGGCAACGGTGTCGAAACCTCATTGACCGTGTTCTACAACGAGTTCGACGATAAGATCACCCGCGTGGCCTGCCCGGAGAGCATTTGCGACGCTGGCCTCAACCAGTTTGGGTCAATGCCGACCACCCGCGTCAACGTCGATGAAGCCGTCACCCAGGGCGTGGAATTCACGGTATCCGCTGACCTGAATACCCAGTGGTCCGTCAGCGGTAACTACACCTACACCGACTCCGAGCAGAAAACCGGCGAGTATGCTGGCAGTCCGCTCAATCAGTTGCCCAAACACATGGTGCGCGGCTCAGTGAACTGGCAGCCGAGTGACACCCTAAATGGCTGGCTGCGCGTCACTTACCGCGGCGAGGAAAGCCAGCCGACCACCGGCCCCTCGCAAAGCAGCCTGATCGCCCCGTCCTACACCACCGTGGACGCCGCCCTGAACAAGCAGCTCTCCGAGAACCTGAAACTCGGCGCCGGGCTGTACAACCTGTTTGATGAAGACATCACCGTGGAGGAGTACGGCTATATCGAAGACGGCCGACGCCTCTGGTTATCACTCGCCTGGAGTTTTTAATGGGGAAACTGCAACGCAAAATCTGGAATGCGAGGAACTGGCACTGGGTCAGTTCCGCCATTTGTCTGGCAGGGATTCTGCTGTTTGCCATTACCGGCATCACTCTCAACCACGCTGCCCAGATAGGGGGGGAACCCGACGTGCAGACTCAAACAGAACAAGTGCCCGACACTGTGCTGCCCGCGCTGATGTCCGGGCAGCCGTTGCCTTCGGCCTTTACCCGCTGGTACAACGACAACACCTCCTACCACCTGCATCCGGAAACACCGGTCACCTGGAGCCCCTATGAACTCTACGCCAGCTTTCCCCGCGCCGGTGGCGACCGGTGGTTTACGGTGGACCTGGAAACCGGTGAGTTTTACCAGGAGGTGACCAATAACGGCTGGCTGGCCTATCTCAATGACCTGCATAAAGGCCGCAACACGGGCTGGGTGTGGCGGCTGTTTATCGATGTCTTCTCGGTCGCCTGCATTGTCTTTTCCATCACCGGATTGATGCTGTTGTGGAAAGCGAGCAAAAAGCGCAAATCCACCTGGCCGCTGATTATCGCCGGTATTGTCATCCCCATTCTTCTGTTGATGATCCCGGTGCACGCCAGTGCCAACGATCAGCTGACCGTAGAAATTCCCCGCCTGTCGGTAGCCGAGTACCACGAGCCCTATGTCGCCATCTGGCTGGCGGATGAGCGCGGGCAACGGGTCATGGATCTCGCCGTGTGGTACGACGTAAAACTGGCCAACCGTGAAGGCGAAAAATGGCTGAAAGATATGCGCCTGTGGTGGCGCCGCAGTGGCCGTTTCGCCGAAATGCCCATCGATGGCGTGACCGGCGCTACTCGTCGGCCAGGTCGCACGACCGTGGATTTATCCTCCTTCCGCAACGCCATGAATGAGCTTCCTGCCGGCCAGTATTCGATTTTCGTGGAGGCGGCCCGGGAGCTGGGCGGCCGCGAAACGGTGGAAGTGCCGTTAACGCTGCCGGTTACCGACCCTCTGACCCTGACACACAGCGGCGAGCACGAGCTCGGCGCCGTCACTTTGACCTTGGAGCCTCAATAATGATGAAACCCGCTACTTTGCTGACACTGACCTCCCTGCTGGTCGCCCTGGTGGCCGCCCCGGCGCAGGCCCACCGCGTATGGATCAAGCCCAACACCACCGCCGTCTCCGGCAGTGACGAATGGATCACCTTCGATGCCGCCATCGCCAATGGCATTTTCAACCCCGACCACCACGCCTACCCGCTGCAACGCCTGACCGCCTGGGGACCAGACGCCCAGCCCGTGGATATGCAGAATACCCAAAAGCTGCAGTACCGCAGTGTGTTTGATGTGCAGTTGACCGAGGCGGGCACTTATAAAGTGTTCGCCGCCAGCCGTACGCTGGTGGCAAGATGGACGGACGAGGACGGTGAACGCCACTTCTGGCCCGGTCGTGGTCGCACCGGAACCCTTGAAGAGTTCAGGAAGGAAGTGCCACAGGATGCCGACGACCTGAACGTGACCGATTCCGCCAGTCGCGTGGAAGTGTTTGTTACCGCTGGCGCCCCCACCAACACCGTATTGAAACCGACCGGCAATGGCCTGGAGTGGGCACCCGGGCTGCACCCGAACGATTTGTATACCGGTGAAGATATCGCTCTCGGATTTTTGTTCGACGGCGAACCCGCTGCCGGAGCCAGCGTGACACTGGTGCGCGACGGTGAGAAGTACCGCGACCAGGACGATGCCATCACGGCCACGGCGGACGACAAAGGCCAGGTAAACGTACAGTTCGACGAGCCGGGCATGTACTGGCTGGAAGTGGAATACGAGGACGAAAAGGCCAAGGCACCGGCCAGTCAGCGGCGCGGCGGTTACTCGGCCGTGATTGAGGTGCTGCCGCTGTAAGGCTATCCCCGGAAAAAGTCTACGGGTAATCCTTTAGCGCCGGTTTGATAGATCAACACGTTGCCCGCCTCCGGCTCTTTTGCCAGTTGCGATTCTGACAGGTTCTCCCTGGCTGTGGTAATACACAGCCAGGAGAGGTCCGGCCCGCCAAGTGCGACGCAGGTGGGCTGGCTGACCGGGACGTCCAGCACCAGCCGCTCTTCGCCATCCGGCGCGTAACACACCACTCGACCCCCGCCAAAATGCGCGCTCCACAGGTTGCCTTGCGTATCGACGCAAGCGCCGTCGTGCCCGACACCTTCCGGCGCCAACGCCAGCACGCGACGGTTACTGAACCGCCCACTGGGCGCGTCAAAGTCATAGGCGTAATAGACCCCGCGCGCGGAATCAGACAGGTAGGCGGTCCGGCTGTCCGGGCTCCAGCTCAAACCATTGCTGACCCCCAGGCCCTGTAAATGACGTTGAGCACCGGAGGCGCCCGACCAGCAATAGAGTGCAGCCCCCTCTCCCACCAGTGGGTCGCCTCGCTCCACCATCGTACCGGCCCAGAATCGCCCCTGGCGATCCACCTTGCCGTCATTGAAGCGGTGGTTAGGAAGGTGGGCTTCGGGTTGCGCCAGCCAGTGGCACTCGGCGGTGTCCGGTGTGTAGAGCGCAAACCCCCGATCAAAGGCCGCAATCAAGGTCTGTGCACCGTCACCCGGCACAAACCCGAATGCCGCCAGGCGCTCGGGCGTCTGCCAGTGAGTCAGCGTTCCAGAAGCCGGTTCGGCTCCAGAGCCCAGCGCGTAGCGATATAAGCGGCGGCTGTGAATGTCGGTCCACCACAACTCCGCCCGGTGAGGGTGCCACAGCACGTTCTCACCGAGCGTATTGTGTACCGGCAGACTGCACAGCCACTGCGGTTGCCGCACGATTTACCACCAGACGCTGTAGAGCACCACCAGAATCAGCACAACACCGAGGCTCAGCAGATTGAAACTGGTGCGGGTGCTGAAGTCGGTATTTTCCAGATGGATGGCGTTGGGCTGCTCTTTCGCCCCACCGATCAGGGTAATAACCACCGCCAATGCCACACAGGCCAGGAACACGATACCCACGCGATCAATAAACGGCAGCTCTGGCCAGAACTGCCAGAACAGGGCGGACAGTACTACGGAGGCGATGGCCGCCACCAGGGCCGAGGTAGCCGTGGCGCGTTTCCAGAAAAAGCCCAGCAGGAAGATGGTGACAATACCGGGGGTGAAGAAACCGGTAAACTCCTGGATAAACTGGAAGGCCTGCGGGAAATTGCCCAGCAGCGGTTTGGCGATGATGACCGCTACGACCATGGCCAGGGTCGCCACCATACGCCCGATCATCACTTTCTTACGCTCGGACGCGCCCGGATTGATGAGCTTGGCGTAGATGTCCATGGTAAAGATGGTAGAGATACTGTTCACCATGGAACCCAGAGAAGAGGCGATGGCCGCCACCAGCGCCGCAAAGGTAATACCAAGCAGGCCCTGGGGAACCAGTTTCATCATTTCCGGATACGCCTGGTCCGGCTGGGCCAGATCCGGCTTCAGCATGGCAGCGGCCATACCCGGCAGCACCACAATCAACGGCATCAGCAGTTTCAGGTAAGCGGCGAAGGCGATACCTTTTTGCGCCTCAGCCAGGCTTTTCGCCGCCAGTGTGCGCTGGGTGATGTACTGGTTGAAGCCCCAGTAGGACAGGTTCATGATCCACAAGCCACCGACCAGCACGGAGATGCCCGGCAGGCTAATGTAGTGCTCGTTGCTCGGATCGAGGATCATATCGAACTTCTCGGGAATCTCCGCCAGCATGATGGAGAAGCCCTGGAACGCCCCGGCACCCCCGGCGTTTTCGGCAATCTGGCCCAGCGCCAGCCAGGAAACCAGCAGCCCGCCGATGATCAGCAGTACCACCTGGATAATATCGGTCAGCGCCACCGCTTTCAGGCCGCCGTAGATGGAATACCCAATCGAGAATGCCGCCAGAAAAACCAGGCCCCATACCAGCTCCAATCCGGTAATGGCGTTAATCGCCAGCGCGCCCAGCCACAGAATGGAGGTGAGGTTAACGAAGGTGTACAACGCCAGCCAGAAGATCGCCATCACCGTGCGCACGCGGCTGTCGTAGCGCTGCTCCAGGAACTGGGGCATGGTGGTGATGCCTTTCTCCAGAAAGATCGGCAGAAAGTATTTACCGATAATCAGCAGAGTGATCGCCGCCATCCATTCATAGGAGGCAATACCCAGCCCAATGGCAAAGCCGGAGCCGGACATGCCGATAATCTGTTCGGCAGAAATATTGGCCGCAATCAATGACGCGCCGATGGCCCACCAGGGCAGCGATTTACCGGCCAGAAAATAATCCGTGGAATCTTTGCTGTGCCCGGCTTTTTCGCGGGAAACCCACCACGCTATGCCGAACAGCGCCACGCCGTATAGGACGACTGCTGTGATATCTAAAGCAGACAAGCTCATGTTGTACTCCATTTTATGTGATTATGATCCGGCGGAGTCTGGGAGTGGACGTCCCCTCAACGTCCGCTCGTTGACCTGCTGGTTCTCGTTGACCTGCTGGTTATTGGATGGTGCAACGAGCGGTATTGCCGATAATACTGATAAGCCGCCGGTTTTTAAGCGCCGCCATTATGCGCGTATTCCCTGGGGACTGCGAGTGCCGATACACGGTTCGGCGCGGCAAAAGTGGGACCCAGTTAAGTGGACTCCGCCAGAGCGTGATGCCCTGCACACCCCCAGGACGAATTATAAACGCCCGCCATCCACCACGAATTTCTGGCCGGTAATCATGCGCGCATCGTCGGAGGCGAGGTACAGGGTCAGCTTGGCCACATCCTCGGGCAACAATCGCTCTTTCAAGCACACCTGATCCATCCACCAGGCTTCCGCCTCCGGCGTCAGCCACTTGTTGAGCTGGCGTTCGGTGATCACCCAGCCGGGCACGATGGCGTTGACCCGAATCTTGTCCGTCCCGAAATCCCGGGCGAGTGATTTGGTCAACCCCAGCAGAGCGGCTTTGGCCGTATTGTAGCTGGGCAGTTTGCTCGGGCCGGAGAGCGCGTTAATCGAGCTGAAATTTAGAATCACCCCGCCGCCCTGGCGGGCCATCATCGGCTGCACCGTCTGGGCGGCGAAGAACGCCGGGTGTAGGTTGATGGCCAGACTGTTGTACCAGGCCTGCTCGGACAAGTAGCGGGGGTCATAGCGCTGGTCATTGGCGACGTTGTTCACCAATACGGTGAAATCACCGCACGTTCCCGACAGTTCGCGGATGGCCGCACGCAGTTCCGGAATGCGCGTCACATCACATTCGCGAAATTCGATGCGCCCCTGGCTCTGGCCCGCCAATCGGGCGACCAGCGCATCACCGGCCTCACGGTTAATATCCACAAACGCGACATGGCTGCCCTGGGCAACAAAGGCTTCCACCAGGCAGGCGCCAATACCGGTGGCGCCGCCGGTGATAAACACCGAGCGCTCAGCCAGGCTGGCATAACGTGTGTACATCGTCATCAATGCGATTCCCGATCCAACTGGTCGCCGCTGGCGCCCCTCAAAAAATCCAGACACAATACAATTTCATCATCACCCCGCACCACGGCCAGCGGGCTCAGGGGAATTCGTTCACTCATAACCCGACGTCGATACCCACAAGCACTACCCGGCCCGCTCGCGCGCCGCCAGCGCTTCGTCCGTTAAATGCAGTACCTCCTCCAGCATACTCACCATCGCTTCCCGTGCGACATCGCCACGCCCGGCCAGGATTTCCTCATAAACGACGCGGTGTTCGGCCTCACTGGCCATATCCACGCCTTTAAGCTGGTTGGTGTAGGCGATACTGGAGCGCAGCGCGGTTTGAATAAAGTTGCGCAGCTGGATGAAGAAACGATTTTCGCTGGCCAACAGTATGGCCGTGTGAAAGGCGATATCTGCCTCAAGCGGATCGTCCTGGCCGCGCTCGGCCAGCGCCATCCGGCGCAGGGCTTTTTCAATGTCGGCAATGCCCTCGCGATTCTGTTTCCGCGCCGCCAGAATGGTGGCTTCGGGCTCGATGCCCAGGCGCAGCTCGGTAAACTCCCGCAGCAATTCCAGCGAGGGCCGGCTGCTCAGCACCCAGGCCAATACGTCCTCATCGAACATATTCCAGCGGTTGTTAGGTTGCACCCGGATACCCTGGCGCGGGCGCGAGGAAATCAGGCCTTTGGCCGTCAACATTTTTACGGCCTCGCGGATTACGCTACGGCTGATATTGAACGCCTGACACAGCGCCGCTTCCGTGGGCAGGGGCTGGTTGATGCCGTATTCGCCACGCACAATGGCCGCACCCAATTGGTACGTCACCTGATACGTCAGGTTACGGCCCGCCTCTAGTTTTGTCATTGTGTTGTACCCGCCATCGTCGAAGTTTTTATGGGCTATTTATACGACATCATACAACAGGAGGACCGGCTGGCGGGGCTTTCACCGGGTTCACTTAGCGTTTGGCGCCCAGGGAACGCCGGAGACTGGTAATCACGGGGATGACCTCCGGTCTGACCTGCCGCCAGAGGTAAAAGGATTCGGCGGCCTGCCCCACCAGCATTCCCAGCCCATCGGCCTGATGGCGAGCACCGTGCTGCTCGGCCCATTGGAGAAAAACCGTCGGCTCGGCGCTGTACATCATGTCGTAACAGGCGGCGCCCGGGGCGAGGAGATCATCGGGCAGCGGCGGCAAGTCGCCACTGAGGCTGGCCGAGGTGCCGTTGATCACGAGATCGAACTGGCGACCGGAAAGTGATTCGTAGCCCAGCGGCTCAATGGTTCCGAGATCGACGAAGCCCTTGGCCAGCTGTTCGGCTTTGTGCAGGGTGCGATTGGCGATACTCACGCTCGCCGGAGCCTGCTCCAATAACGGCTGCAGCACCCCACGCACAGCGCCACCCGCACCGAGAATCAGCACCCGTTGATCGGCGATTTTCCAGCCCAGATTGTGCATGTCATTGATCATACCGATGCCGTCGGTATTGTCGCCGAGCAACGTACCATCCGGCTGCCGGGCCAGTGTATTAACGGCGCCGGCCCGCCTGGCGCGAACGGTCAATCGAGCCGCGTAGCCGTAGGCATCCAACTTCAGCGGTGCCGTGATGTTCAATCCTTTACCGCCACCGGCAAAGAACGCATCGGCCGCCTGCTCGAACTGGGCACTCGGCACTTGCTGGCGCGTATAGGCGAGATCCTGTCCGGTTTGCTCGGCAAATTGACGGTGAATGTAGGGCGATTTGCTGTGGGCAATCGGGTCGCCGAATACGGCGTAGGTATCAGTCATATCACTTCCATCTCTTGTTATTCGATCCAGTCCCGGGGCTTGAGATAATACTCCGTCAAGCGCGCTTCGAGGCTACCGGGTTCGGGCTGCCAGTTGTAGTCCCAGCGCACCAGCGGTGGCAGGGACATCAGGATCGATTCGGTGCGGCCTCCGGTCTGCAAGCCAAAGAGCGTGCCGCGATCATACACCAGGTTGAACTCCACATAGCGACCGCGCCGATAAAGCTGAAACTGGCGCTCATCGTCCCCGAAATGGCTGTCTTTACGGCGGGCGACGATGGGCCGATAGGCGGGCACGTAGCTATCGCCCACGGCGCGCAGCAACTCAAAGCTGCGCTCGAAACCGAGTTCATTAAAGTCGTCAAAGAAGAGTCCGCCAACGCCGCGAGGTTCCCCGCGATGTTGAAGATAGAAATAGTCGTCACACCATTTTTTGAAAAACGGATAGATATTGTCACCAAACGGGGCCAGGGCATCGCGCGCGGTGCAGTGCCAGTGGCGGCAATCCTCGTCGTTGCCGTAATAAGGCGTCAGGTCGTAACCGCCGCCAAACCACCATACGGGTTCGGCGCCCGGTTTTTCGGCAATAAAAAAGCGGACATTGGCATGGCTGGTGGGCACGTAGGGATTGCGCGGGTGAATGACCAGCGAGACGCCCATGGCTTCAAACGAGCGCCCCGCCAACTCGGGGCGGTGGGCGGTGGCCGAGGCGGGCATTTGCTCCCCGAACACGTGGGAGAAATTGACTCCGCCTTTTTCAATAACGGCACCGTCGGTCAGGACTCGCGAGCGCCCACCGCCGCCCTGCTCTCTCTGCCACTCGTCTTGTACAAAACGCCCGCGGCCATCTTCGGCTTCGAGTTCGGCACAAATGTGGTCCTGAAGGCTGAGCAGGTAGTCTTTGACGGCCTGTTTGTCGGGGCGGGTGTCCTGAGCCATGCTGCGTTCTCCCGGTGGGTTTAATGACGGGGGGTGTAAGTGCCGCCTATTGTACCTGTCGGGCGCTTTTGAGGCGAAATTCATGGAAGTGATGATCGAAATCGGGTTATGGTCGAATTTTATTCAAGGGCTCAAGCGCGAAACATGCCTTAAGGTCTACCTTTCAGAAGCGTCGAGTCCGGCACCCGGGAGGAGACACCGTTCGGAGACACGCCGTGAATACATCCCTGTAGGCTTCTCTTCGGCATCCTTGCCTCAGAGAGTCTCCGAACGGTGTCTCCTCCCGGGTGCCTCTTTGCCTCATTCATTAAACCAGGAGGTCTTACCATGTCACATCCTACTTTTAATCGCCGTCGCTTTCTTCAGGGGATCGGAGCGTCGGCGGCTCTGGTTTCGTCCGGTTGGGCACCTCATGTACTGGGCGGTCCGCCGCGCAAGATCGGGGTGGCGTTACTTGGGCTGGGGGGCTACAGCACGCATCAGTTGGCACCGGCGCTGCAATTAACGCAGCACTGTGAGTTGCGCGGTATTGTGACTGGCAGTCCGGAAAAGGTGCCACAATGGCAGGAGCGGTACGGCATCAAGGATGCCAATGTATACAGCTATGAGAATTTGCACACGATTGCGGACAATCCGGATATTGATGTGGTGTATGTGGTCACTCCGCCTTCGTTGCACAAGAAGTATTCGGTGATTGCCGCCAATGCGGGCAAGCACGTCTGGTGTGAGAAGCCGATGGCGATGGATGAGGCGGAGTGTCAGGCGATTATCGATGCCTGCCGGAAGAACAAGGTGAAGTTGAGCATTGGTTATCGCATGCACCACGAACCGAATACGCAAACGGTGATGCGTTTTGCGGAGGAAAAACCTTTTGGTGCCATTGAAACGGTGTCTTCCGCGGCGGCTTATTCCGGCGGTGAGAATCGCTCGAACGACAATTGGCGGATGCAGCGCAAGATGGGCGGCGGGGCCATGTACGATATGGGTGTGTACGCGCTGAACGGTTCGCGCTATGCGGTGGGCAAGGAGCCCCTGGCGGTATCGGCGCGGTACGAGATTACCCACCCCGATGTGTTTAAGTACACGGACTCCACCACGCATTTTACGCTGGAGTTTCCGGACGAAGTGGTGTCCGAGTGTATGACCAGTTTCGTCAAGCCCGGCAATTACTTGCGCGTGAACTGTGCGGAGGGTTCGTACCACCTCGAGCCCATGTCCTCTTACAACGGAGTGCAAGGTGCCGCCAGCGACGGGCGCAAGCTGGACAAACCCATTGCCAACCAGCAAGCGCGGCAGATGGACGACGATTCGCTCTCCATTTTGCAGGATAAGCCGGTCATGGTGCCGGGCGAGGAAGGGCTGCGCGATATTCGCATCGTGCAAGCCATTTTTGAATCCGCTGAGAACGACAGTAAGCGGATCGCGTTGTAAGGCCGGTGATACCGCCCCGGCAACTTAAGTTGCCGGGGCGAAAATCCTTATCAGGTGAAAGTCTGTATCAGGGCATCAAGGGAATTCGATGCGTTCTTCCGGTATGGCGTTAAGGGTGTACCAGGCTTCGGTACTCCACAGGCGCTGGTCCGTTTCGCTCACAAACGGCTCGGCAATTCGGAAGTAAACCACGCGGTTTTCTTCCATGCCTTCCAGTTCGAAATAGGCGCGCTTGCGATCCTCTGACAAAGCGAAGCGTTTAACGGCCAGCGGTTTCAGATCGAGCTTCGGCCCGCCGTACTCGGCCGTGGGCTGGTAACGCCACTGCTGGATATCAAAATTGTCCTCGCTGACGGCGTCCTCGTCGCCAATCGCTTCGGTGAACTCCACCACAAATCCGTTCGCCCGGGCGCTGACACTGAGCATTTCAAAGGCGGTGTTCTCGTTGTACACCAGACGCTGTAGCCCATAATGCAATTTGCCCTGATGGCTCCAGTTGCCCGGGTTACCCACACCACCGACAATCAGAGAGCCGTCCGGCGCCCAGTCCAGGCGGTTCACACCCGCTTCCAACCCCTGGGAGAACCGAAAGACAGCCCCTTGCAAGCGACCGTTGACGCGCTCGGCGTACACACGCTTGATCCCGCCATGGGTCACTTCGCCGTGGATCATCTGGTTCTGATAAGGGCCAACATTGAGCGGCGCCGGTTCGCTGGGGGAGTTGCCAATTTCATCCTGGGGCAGCCACACCACCGGCAGGGTTTCCCGTCGGTTTGCCGTGCCCTCGAAATCCACCGAACGGGAGCCGTACCAGGCGCCTGGCGTCACTTCCACAATTTTGCTGGCGGGCAGCCAGTCACCCTGGTTATCCGCGATAAACAAGTTGCCATCCACACCCCGGCCGATGCCGTTGGGAGTGCGTAGACCACTGGCCACGAACTCGACGGCGCCGGTGTCCCTGGCCACTTTCATCAAAGAGCCGCGATCCGGTGCCTGGGGATCACCGCTGGCGCCGCCGGGTAGAATCGCTGTCGCGAGGGTTGCGTAAAAATAGCCGTCTTCGTATTCCAGACCAAAGGCGAACTCATGGAAATTGCTGGTGACGCTCCAGTCGTTGGCGACGATTTCGTAGAAATCGATGATGTCATCGTCGTTATCATCCACCAGTCGCGTAAGTTCCTGCTTCTGCATGACATAGATATCGCCGTCCACCACTTTTACGCCGAGGGGTTCGGCCAGCCCACGGGCAATCCGCTTAACCTTGATCTGCGCTGGGTCACCAGACTGATAGTTTTCCAACAGGTAGATAGACCCTTCCGGGTCCCAGGTTGAAATCACCAGACGGCCATCGGGCAGGAAGTCGATGCCGCCCACTTTAGGTTCAAACCCTTCGGGGCGGGCCTGGTAACGATCAAACGCCGGATGCACCCCGGCCACTTCCGAGCGGTCGCCAGGCATCAGCGATTCCAGTGCTTCGATGACCGCCGGCTGCTCGGCCAGATCGGCCTCGTCATCCGGGCGCAGTGACAGTATGTATTGCACCATTTGCGCGGCCTGCTCCACACTCAGGTCCGGGTGCGGCGTCATGGGCGCAGTGCCCCACTCGCCGGAGCCGCCCTCAATGATTTTATTCGCCAGCAGCGTCACGGATTTGGCATTGTGTTCATAGCGCGCGGCGATCGTCCGGTAGGCCGGACCCACGGTTTTGACGTCCTCGTTGTGGCAGGCTGCGCAATCGCTGCCTTCCATCAGCGCCTGTCCCGGATGTTGCCCTTCTTCGGGCTCGTTAAACGAGCGAATCGGTTCGGGATTGGCGAGAGTTTGCGTGAAGCGGCTAACGCCGTTTTTCAGCCGCAACCGGTCATGGCTCTGCCACTCGGACGCGCCACTCAACGTCGGCTTCGCCGACGATTCAGGGCCCGTGGCCAGACCGGCAAGCCGAAGATCATAGCCATCCGGCAGGCCTTGGACGGCGAATTCACGGGTCAGCGTCACGGTATTACCGTCGAGCACCGCGCGCGGCTTTTCCCAGATTTCCGCCCGCCAGTTATCACCGATCACATCGTAACGCAGTATTGGGGCCTGGCCGGACAGGCGATGCCCTCGATAGACCACGTGTGGGCCGCCCTCCTCGGCACTCAACCCCTGCTTCGGTCCGGTCAGAGCCACCACCTGCCAGGCCGGGTTTTGCTGCACCAGATACAGCAAACCTTCGGACGCCGGTTGCGGCCCATGCCGGGTATCGTAAACGGCGCCCGAGAAGTGCACGTCGCCACGCCATACTTTGTAGAGGTGGCCACGCTCCGCATCGTACGCCAGGTGAATACCATCGGGCTGGCTCAGTGTCAGCACTCGGGCATGATTATCCAGCGTAGAGCGAAACGCCGTCATGTCTCCCTGCAAGGTCGCTGGCAGTGCGGGCTGGGGATTCGGGGCCTTGGTGGTTTTCTGGCAGCCGATGAGCAGCAAAACGGTGCCCAGAGCGATAGCCGCCGCAACAGCGCGACGTGAAAAAGACGAAAGAGTCATACCACTCTCCATAAGACTGTGGCGTTCATTTATTAAAGGTTTTTAAGCTAACGCTGTCAGCTGACTTTGGATGGAAGGACCCATCAAAGCGGCAGCAGCGGCGCACCGGGATGGGCTGAAAATAGCACAGTACACCGTTTGGAATCGATTGAATACGTATGCAGCGTCGGCGCCTAGCGAAGCACGTCGCCGCTGAGCAAATCGCGGATTTCCGAAGGCCGGGTGCGCTCGCCAACGAGGCCGGGCGTGATGTCGTCGAGCTGGTTGCGGAAATAACGACGCACCCCCAGCGCTGACCGCGCGGCGGGTTTGCCCGCCGGGTTGGCCGAAGTGGAGACAATCGGTCCACCAAATGCGCGGCTCAGTGCGGCCGCTATCGGGTGATCGGTCACGCGCAAAGCCACGGAATCAAACCGGCCACGAATCCATTCCGGCACCAGCCCGGCGGCGGGCACCAGCCAGGTCACCGGCCCGGGCCAGGAGTCCGTGAGCTGGGCCTGCAATCCTTTATCCAGACGTTCCACCAGCGGCGCAAACTGAGCTATATCCGCTGCCACCAGAATCAGCCCCTTGTCCCAGGGGCGGTGTTTGAGCGCGAGAATGCGTCCCACCGCTTCGGGGTTGTTGGGATCACACCCCAGCCCCCACACCGCTTCGGTGGGATAGGCCACCACACCACCCGCCGCCAGGCGATGCGCCGCTCGCTGGATACGGGGATTGTAAGAAGCCGCAGAGCTCGAAGCAGAAAAGCCCGAAGCAGAAAGGCTAGAGGCAGAAAGGCTCGACATAGATATCACTCACCGCAATCAATGTAAGGCCGCAAAAATAACGGATACCGGCAGGCACAACAATACCCGACGTGCTATACCCTGGCCGCCGCCGTGCGCTCAAACCCGGCGGCGGTTTCCTCGACCACGCCTTTGATCTGCAAACTCATTAAATGCGCCGATAGTTCACCGATATCCATGGCGCTGTTGTCGGCCAGTGTGTCGAGATCGAGCGGGTCATGCCCCAGGGCATCGAGGATACGCTGTTCAATATCCGTCAGATTCATCGCCGGGGCTGGTTCATCCGGGGGTAATAAGCCGTGCTGATAACTCAGGTAACCGCCGAGTTGCTCGACAATATCCCGCGCAGTTTCCACCAGGGTCGCGCCTTCGCGAATCAAACGATGGCAACCACGTGCCAGCGGGTTGTGAATCGAACCCGGAATGGCAAACACTTCACGATTTTGCTGCAGCGCGTAGCGTGCGGTTATCAAAGAACCGCTTTTCAGCGCGGCTTCTACCACCAGTGTACCGCCACTCAAACCACTGATGATGCGGTTACGCTGGGGAAAGTTCGCGGGCTGGGGCCGTGTATCCAGAGGGAACTCGGACACAATGGCGCCCCCATTATCGAGAATATCGTTGCCGAGCTTGCGATGCCTCGCCGGATAGACGCGATCAATGCCCGTGCCCACCACCGCCACGGTGGTGCCCTCTACCTCCAGCGCGCCGCCGTGGGCAAAACCATCCACGCCCGTGGCCAGACCGCTGGTGATGGCAAACCCGCGACCGGCGAGAAAGGCCGCAAACTGCCGAGCGTTATCGCGCCCACCCACCGATGGGTTGCGACTGCCCACCATGGCAATTTGCGGCAGGCTTAAGGCATCCACTGAACCGCGCACATACAACAACGGCGGCGCGCGCCGGATTTCCTTGAGCAGCGGTGGGTAATGGTCGTCTTCCACGCTGAGTAGTTGTACGTCCGGATTCCGGGACAGCCACTCCGCGTCTTTCATTATCCGGTTGGTCAGGGCGCTATCACCAGGAGCCCGGTGGTACGCCTTCAAAGCGGAGACGGCGTCGGGTTTTAGCCAGTCCTTCAGCCGTTCCGGCGCCTGTTCCAGAACGGCACTGGCCGAGCCGAACCGCTCCAACAAGCGGGCGCGGGTCGCGGCACCAACGGCGGGGAGATGTTGCAACAATAGATGAGCGTAATGGTGTTGTTCCATAACATCCTCGTTTCGTCCTTAAAACGCGGCCCGATAACGGGCCGCCGGTAAAGCGTGTTCTTGAATCGTCGATCAGGGGTTGAGCAGCTTGTCGTTCACCGCCAGCGGGCGATCGGCTTCCAGCACCAGCGCCAAACTCATTTTTTCAAACGTCCGGAAAATCATCACCAGTCCGGCACGCTCGTCGGGCAGAGTTACCCGCTCTCTGGTTACCGGGTCCAGCGCTTCCTCACCCCGTTTGTAGGCAGCCAGCACATTGCCCACCAGCAAGCCATCGCGCTCGCCTTTATTCACCATGATCACGTCCAGCTTGCCGACCTGACTCAATCCACCCTCGACATCCAGAATCAGGGCGTTGATGTCGTCGTCCGGGGCACTCGGGTAGTAATTCGATTCAATAGTGCGCTCTTCGCTGGGCAGCAATCGATCGCCCATGCGCAGCTCCTCCTGGGAACGCACCACCTGGATACGGTTGATATCCTCCTCGGCCCGACCCAGTCGAACCGATCCGATGTTCGACGCATGGGTGCCCAGATACTCGCCACTGAGCGGATCCCGATACGCGGTTTCACGCCGATAGACACCGTAATTGCTCACGCCATCTTCAAACTCCCCGCGCGCATAGGCATAGTCGCCAGCCCCGACGATGAGGCGCTTTTCAGGGCCAGCCAACATATAGGGCGCCGCTTCCAGTTCCTGATCGGTCACGATACGGCTGCGCGACAAAAAGCTGTTGATGCGATCCAGCGGTATGGTACTGATCGCTTCGTCTCGCGGCAGCACGCGCACGCTGGGGCTCAGCCGAGTGACGCCCGGCGCCAGTTTGACGGGGCGCTCTACGGTCAGGCGCGGCTGGCCATTCACATACACCAGGGTAATCACGTCGCCGGGGAAAATGAGGTGAGGATTATCAATCTGTTGGTTTACGTGCCAGATTTCCGGCCAAAGCCAGGGAGACTGAAGAAAGGTATTGGAAATATCCCACAGGGTATCGCCTTTGCGCACCGTATATTCTTCGGGATGATCATCGCGAAATGCTGCGTCATCCGCCCAGCTCAGCAACGCGAGCAGCGGGACCAGCAGCAGGCCCAGCGTCATTTTTTTCATAGAAACCGATCCTGTATTGTTAGGTCCGGCGGAGCTTAACCGGTTATAATCCTGTCACAGAGCTGGCGGATTTGTGGCTCGACGCCGCTGAAAAGACGTGGCCGCACCCCAAGGAATCCGTGTCGGCGGCCAAACCGACAAACGGTATTCGAAGCATAGCAAGTAAACGCTGTGCGATCATTATGTTAGCAGCGCTTTTTCTTTCTTTACTAGAGGTTTGTCACAAAGATTATGGCGAAACTCGAGATTCTCGAATTTCCTGACCCCCGCTTGCGCACCATCGCCAAACCCGTGGAGCAGGTGGACGATAAGGTACGCCAGCTGGTGGACGACATGTTTGAAACCATGTACGCCGCCCCCGGTATCGGACTGGCAGCGACGCAAGTCAACGTTCATCGACGTGTGGTGGTCATGGATTTGAGCGAAGATCAAAGCCAGCCGATGGTATTCATTAACCCGGAGGTGGAGGTGCTGGACCGTGAACATTGCAGCCCTTACGATGAAGGCTGTCTGTCGGTGCCCGGGTTTTACGAAACGGTGGAACGCCCGGAACAGATCCGGGTACGCGCGCTGGACCGCGATGGCCAGCCCTTTGAGCTGGAGCCGGAAGGCTTGCTGGCGGTGTGCATTCAGCATGAGCTGGACCATTTGAACGGCAAGCTGTTCGTGGATTACCTCTCGGCCATGAAACGCCAGCGCATTCGCAAAAAGCTGGAAAAACAGCATCGCCAGCGGGCCTGAGTTCGACAGCGGGCCAGTGTAGGGCCCGCGCTGTCCCGAAAACCAAACCCCAACCGTTAATAAGGACGTCATGCCGACCGTCGCCCCTTCTCCTTTGCGCCTGGTGTTTGCAGGTACACCTGACTTTGCCGCTCACCATCTTCGCGCCCTGATTGACTCGCCTCACGAGTTAGTGGGCGTTTACACACAGCCCGACCGCCCGGCTGGCCGAGGCAAGAAGTTGCAGCCCTCTCCGGTCAAGCAGCTGGCCCTGAGCCATGAGGTGCCGGTCTACCAGCCCGTCAGCCTGAAAGCGCCGGAAGCCCAGGCCGAGCTGGCGGCTCTGAACGCCGATGTGATGGTGGTTGTCGCTTATGGGCTGCTGTTGCCCCAGGCTATTCTGGATACGCCCCGGCTGGGGTGCGTCAACGTGCACGCCTCTCTGCTCCCGCGCTGGCGCGGCGCGGCACCCATTCAGCGGGCCATTGAGGCGGGCGACACTGAGTCCGGCGTGACCATTATGCAAATGGATGTGGGGCTCGATACCGGCGATATGCTGGTAAAGGCCCACTGCGCCATTCAACCAGACGATACCGCCGGTGCCCTGCACAACCGCCTCGCCGACCTCGGTGCCCCTGCCCTGCTGAAGGCGTTGAGCGAGCTAAGCGGCGGCCGCACCCAGCCCGAACCCCAGGCGCACGACCAAAGCACCTACGCGGCCAAAATTACCAAAGCGGAAGCGGCGCTGGACTGGTCGCAACCGGCGGCGACGCTGGCTCGGCAGGTTCGGGCGTTCAATCCGTTCCCGATCAGCCATACCCGCCCCGAGGACAACTCGGCGCCCATCCGGGTATGGCGGGCCAGCGCCGTCACCGACACCTCGGATGCCGCTCCTGGCACCATTGTGAGCGTAGACGATGCGGCGGTACGGGTGGCCTGCGGGGAGGGCGTGCTCGCACTGGAAGTCGTACAACTGCCCGGCAAAAAAGCATTGCCCGTCGAGGAGTTGCGGCGCGGCCGCGCCGACCTGTTTCAAACCGGGCAGCGCTTCGCGTTGCCGGAGTCCCGCTCATGAAGGTGCGCACAGCGGCCGCCCGACTGCTGGCGGATCTACAGCGCCAGCGCGGCTCGTTGGCCAGCCTGATGCCGGAGTACCAATCCCGTATCCCGGAGCGCGACGGCCCTCTTTTGCAAGAGCTCACCTACGGCACCTGCCGATGGTATCCGCGCCTAGACGCCTACCTCGACGAGTTGCTGGACAAGCCTCTCAAGAGCAAGGACAGCGATGTTCACGCACTGCTGCTGCTCGGGCTTTACCAGTTGCTCCACACCCGCATCCCGGACCACGCGGCTATTGGCGCGACGGTCGAATCGTCCCGCGAACTGAAAAAGCCCTGGGCCAAAGGTCTGGTCAACGGTGTCCTGCGCCGCTTTCAGCGCGAACAGGAAGTGCTCGATCAGGCCCTTGAGCGCAACCGTGTCTTCGCCACGGCCCACCCCCAGTGGTTACTGGATCGACTGCATCACCACTGGCCCCGACAGGCCAACGCATTAATCGGTGCGGACAATGCCCATCCACCACTAACACTGCGCGTTGCTCCGACCTATTGCTCGCGGGAGGCGTATCTGGAACAGTTGACCGCCGCCGGCTTCGAGGCCCGCCCCACGCCGTTCAGTCCGGTGGGCGTCACCCTGGACACGGTGGCCCCGGTGCAAGCGTTGCCGGGCTTTACGGAGGGCGGCGTCAGCGTTCAGGATGAAGCCGCGCAATTGAGCGCCGGTTTGTTGCAACTGCAAAGCGGGCAACGGGTGCTTGACGCCTGTGCGGCCCCCGGCGGTAAAACCGGCCACATTCTGGAAACCGAGCCCGCACTGGCCGAGGTGGTGGCGCTGGATAATGATGCGCGTCGCCTCACTCGCGTGCAGGAAAACCTGGACCGGCTGGGCCAGCATGCCCGCCTGCTGCACGGCGATGCGCAAACGCCAGCCACCTGGTGGGAGGGCCAGAAGTTTGACCGAATTCTGCTGGATGCGCCCTGCTCCGCGACCGGCATTCTACGTCGGCAACCGGACATCAAGCTGTTGCGCCGTGCCGAAGACATCCAGCGGCTGAGTCAACTGCAAGGCCGGTTGCTCGATGCGCTATGGCCCACTCTGGCCCCAGGCGGTGTCCTGCTCTACGCGACCTGTTCCGTGCTCCCGGAAGAAAATACTCAGATCGTCGAAGCGTTCCTGCAGCGTCAACACGATGCGCAGTGCGATACCCTGGCCGTCGACTGGGGGCTGGCGCAACCCTGTGGCCGACAACTGCTGCCCGACCCCGGCGGGCACGATGGTTTTTATTACGCCCGGCTGCGCAAACCGCCGGCGGGATAGCTCAAGACCGGATAGAGGCAGACACTGCTATACTGCGCGCTATGCCTTGTCAGAGCGATAACGTTTCGACCTCTCCGCTGGCGAAACCATGATAGTGGCACCCGACAGGTTTGAATCGCATGTTTACATCGGTGGTACGGACAGGCCCTGATCTATGAAAATCATTATTCTTGGCGCTGGGCAAGTCGGTGGCAGCGTTGCCGAACACCTCGCCAGTGAAGACAACGACATTACCGTCATCGATACCAACGAAGTCCGCCTGCGCGAACTGCGCGACCGGCTCGATATCGGTGTCGTCACCGGCGAAGGGTCACATCCGGATATATTGGTTCAGGCCGGCATCGAAGATGCCGATCTGCTCATCGCCGTCACCAGCAATGATGAGATCAATATGATCGCCTGCCAGGTGGCCTACAGCCTGTTCCGTACGCCGACCAAAATCGCCCGTGTGCGCTCCACCGCCTATCTCACCTACGACAAACTGTTCGATGATTCCGCCATCCCCATTGATGTGCTGATCAGCCCCGAGCAGCTGGTGTCGGATTACATCTTTCGCTTGATTGAGCAGCCCGGTACGCTGCAGGTGGTGGACTTCGCCAACGGCAAGGCGCAACTGGTCGCGGTCAAGGCCTATCACGGCGGGCCTCTGGTGGGACAGGAGCTGCACTTTCTGAGGCAGCACATGCCCAACGTGGACACCCGCGTGGCGGCCATCTACCGTCGCAATCGCGCCATCATGCCTCACGGTTCCACCGTGATTGAAGCCGACGATGAAGTATTTTTCATTGCCGCCAAGAATGATATTCGCACGGTGATGAGTGAACTGCGCCGACTGGAAACTGCTTACAAGCACATCATTATTGCCGGCGGCGGGAACATCGGTCAGCGATTGGCGAAAAAGCTCGAAGGCCGTTACAACGTGCGGGTGATCGAGCACAATAAACTGCGCTGCAATCGTCTGTCCGAGCAACTGGAACGCACGATTGTTTTGCAAGGCAACGCCTCCGACAAAGATCTCCTGCTGGAAGAAAACATTGAGGATACGGATGTTTTCCTGGCACTGACCAACGACGACGAAGCCAACATCATGTCATCGATGCTGGCCAAGCGGCTCGGTGCGCGTAAAGTCATGGCACTGATCAACAACCCCGCCTATGTGGATCTGGTGCAGGGGGGCGAAATCGACATCGCTATTTCACCACAGAGCACCACCATCGGCAGCCTGCTGACTCACGTGCGACGCGGCGACATGGTGAACGTGTACTCTCTGCGCCGTGGGGCCGCCGAGGCCATTGAGCTGATTGCCCATGGCGACCCGAGTTCGTCGAAAGTGGTGGGCCGCGCCCTGGAAGACATTGATCTGCCGGAAGGCGCCAACATCGGTGCGATTGTGCGGGAGAAAGATGACGAAAGCAGCGAAGTATTGATTGCGCACGACCACCTCGTGGTGGAACCGGGCGATCACGTGATTGTTTTCCTGCTGAAAAAAGAACACATTCGGGATCTGGAAAAACTCTTCCAGGTCGGTTTTACCTTCTTCTAAGTTCGGAACCGCTATGCAGTTTGCGACCATTGCCCGGGTATTGGGCGTTTTGCTGATGTTGTTCAGCCTGACGTTGCTGGTGCCCATCGCCGTGTCGCTGTGGTTCCACGACCATAACTACCTTACCTTTGTGATCGGGTTTGCCCTGACGTTCGGTGTCGGCGTCTCGGTCTGGCTCCCCGTGCGGGGCCGGCGCCAGGAACTGCGTTCACGCGACGGCTTTTTGATTACCGCGCTGTTCTGGTTTGTACTGGGCGCTTTCGGCTCCATCCCTTTGTATTTTTCGCTCGGTCTCGATATTTCCGTCACCGATGCCATGTTCGAGTCCCTCTCCGGATTGACCACCACCGGGGCCACTATCATCAGCGGACTCGATGAACTGCCCCCCTCCATCCTGTACTACCGTCACCAACTACAATGGCTGGGCGGGATCGGGATCATTGTGATTGCGGTGGCGATTCTGCCGCTGCTGGGGATTGGTGGCATGCAGCTGTATCGCGCCGAAGCACCGGGGCCGGTGAAAGACAACAAGCTCACTCCACGTATTACCGAAACCGCCAAAGCCCTGTTCCTTATCTATGTGATGTTTACCATCGCTTGTCTGGTCGCCTACAAAATCGCCGGCATGGGCTGGTTCGAAGCGCTGGGCCACAGCATGTCCACTGTGTCCAACGGTGGCTTTTCCAGTCACGACGAAAGCTTGCGTTACTACGATAACCCCGCCATTTTATTGATTTGCGGGGTTTTCATGCTGATCGCCGGGGCTAACTTTGCGCTGCATTTTGTAGCCTGGCGGGATAAAAGCCTGTGGCACTACATGCGCGATGCGGAGTTCCGGTTTTACTTTGGCTGGATTGTGTTTGGCACGGCGGTGACGATTACGGTGCTCTATGTGAGCAACACTCTGAATGGCCTCGATAGCTCGGTGCTCGGTTTTTACAATCTCGCTTCCACGCTCTCTACCGCAGGCTTTGCGTCCGATTTCAATTACTGGCCTTCCTTTTTGCCTTATATGCTGTTCATCCTGGCCTTTCTCGGTGGCTGTGCCAGCTCTACGGGTGGGGGCATCAAAATGATCCGCGTACTGCTGCTGTATAAGCAGGGCGTGCGGGAAATTAACCGATTGATTCATCCCAATGCGGTTATTCCGGTGAAGATCGGGAAAATCAGCGTCCCGGACCGCGTCATTGAATCCGTTTGGGGATTCTTCGCCATGTACGTGGTCACCTACATTGTGATGTTCCTGTTGCTGCTAATGACCGGTCTGGATCTGGAAACCTCGTTCTCCGCCGTGGGAGCCTGTATCACCAACCTGGGTCCCGGCATGGGCGCCGTCACGGATAATTACGGCAACATCAGCGACCCCGCCAAATGGATTCTCTCTTTTGCCATGCTACTGGGTCGGCTGGAGGTGTTTACACTGCTGGTCTTGTTCAGCCCGATGTTCTGGCGACGTTGAGACATCATCGCACCCAAAAAAAGCCCCACTACCGTTTGGTGGTGGGGCCAACCAGCGTTGCCGCTGTCTCAAGCCATTAGGAGGTTGAACTCTGTGTTACCGGCTTTCGGATACCGGCGGTAAATCCAGGCAATCATCCAGAACACCCAGGCCGGCATAAGTGGTGACGTAGTCTTTCACCTCGCTGGCCGGTAGGCGATCATAGGTATAGCCGGGTGTGTAGGCTGTGGTGGATTCTTCGTGGGCACCCTTGCATTCACCACCGGTCGTGGGACAGTCGCCCTCGGCAGACACATTGTTGAAAATGTTGTCCTCGACGTCCCAATAACCTCTTTCCGAACTGAACTGGGAGGTGATGGGATGACTGACATTCTCAAAGACATTTCCATCGACCCGGGCTTCCGCACCCATGCGCATATTGATCGCCGAGCCATCGACATCCACAAAGTAGTTGTTGAACAAGTGTGCCTCACCGTAGCGGAACAGCGGCAAACGGGAGTTAGTATTTTCCCAGAGGTTATGATTGAAGGTAATGTTGCGACCAACGTCTTCCGCCGCATCATCCGAAGAACCCCACAGTGACGTCTTCCAGCTATCGTGCATGTAATTATAGGAAATGGTGACGTTATGGACTTCACTGCGACCGCTTACTAATTCGTCGTAGTAGTCTTTGTGGCAATCTTCGTCTGAGCAATTGGCACTGTCCGGTGCCGTGCGGCTGTTGTACATTTCATTGTGGTCAATCCAGACGTTGGAAATCGCACCGTTGCGGCCATCCAGACTGATCAAGTCGCCCGGACTGTGAGACTGCGGCACCAGACGCAGCTCCAGGTTGCGGATGATCACGTTGCTGGCACCTTCGCGCAGCTCAATACCCACGCCTTCAAAACCCGCATTCTCTGAACGTCCGATCAGGCTGACGTTATTGCGGGTAATTTTTACTGAACTGTTGTCGGAGTTTTCCCAGGTGATCAAGTCATCGATATAAATCGTCAACGGCTGGTCGGCGTACTCATCGCTGGCGAGAAGCGCCACAATTTCCGCCCCGGTGGTCGCACCCACTTCATGGTTACCCGACCCCAGATCAGCACCACCAGTGGTGCCGTCTCCCAGTGTGGCGAAGCCTTGTGCCGTATTGAATCGCTCACAGGAGTCCCACGCGATTTCATCGCCGCTACTGGAGGAGGAGCTATTAAGCGAGCCGGGCTGATCCGGATCGCTTGAGCTGCCACAAGCCGTCAGGGCTGCACTGATGGCAGCCACCAAAACACATTTTTTGAAGGTCATGATGGATTCTCTCTCTTATTGGACTCCGCTCTGAAGCGGCGAGCCCTTGTTATTCATTGTGATGTTTTTGCGAGCGCTGATCCGCAACGTTCAAAATTACTATGAAACCTGCCAGGCGAGCGGTCAATAGTTCAAGAGACCGCCAAAACCGCAATGTAACCGATTCTCACACTTGCTTTATCGCTTTGTATGGTTAAAAACTGAGCATAAATTTATGCCTTATCAACTACGATGAAATCGGTTACACTCCTAAAAATACGCTTTGCGTCGAACTTGATGACTGAGTTCAAAATCTACCTGACATTCCAGGCGATCACACCGCAGGGACGTGAATTTCTGCTAATGTACGGAGCGATTCGTTTTAAACCACATCACTGGCTCCCTACAGGATATTTGCCATGAAATCTCTCACTTGTCTGTGCATCGCCGTGCTCGTCGCGCTGACGGCTGCTTGTAGCCACACGACCGGGATGATCTCGCCTCCCACATTGCAACGGCTCGACTACACCAGTGCCTTGGACCAAAGCGAACGGCAATTCTTTGTTTACTTACCCACGGGCTATTACTCCGACCCGGATCGTCAGTGGCCGGTCCTGATGTTTTTGCACGGCAATGGCGAGCGCGGTAACGGAAGGGACGAACTCGGGTATGTGCTGAACCACGGTCCCCTGTACGAAGCCTGGATTCAGAAAAAAGATTTGCCCTTTATTATGATCGTACCGCAACTTCCCATGTTCGGTATGGACGAGCACGCCGATTATCTGCGGGACCGTAAACTGTCTGATATACCCCAGCGGATGCCCGGTGGTGTACCGGCACGTCCAGCGCGATTTGCCACCCCGCAACCAATGGACGGCGTCGCTGCACCGGAGTCCATGGCGGACGTTCCAATCACCCTGCCGAACGGGTGGGACCGGATCGAGACGGATTTAATCAGCATGCTCGCGCGCGTCGAGCGCGAATATCAGGTGGATTCCCGGCGGCTGTATTTGACCGGTTTGAGTTATGGCGGCTTTGGCACCTGGTATATCGCCAGCAAGCATCCGGAGCGCTTCGCGGCGATTGCCCCGGTGGTCGGCTGGGGACATCCCGATCTGATGGCGCCCATTGCCGAGGCCAGGCTACCTCTGTGGGCGTTTGCCGCGGGCCGGGATCGGGTGGTCAGCATTGAACATTTTTATCCGGGACTGAACGAGCTGGAAACACTCGGGCATCCGGCTGTGCGCTTTACCAACCATGAAGACATGGGCCACGACGCCTGGGTGCGGGTGTATCAGAGCGATGACTTATACCAGTGGCTGCTGGAACAAAAAAGGCCGGAGCGTTAAAGCCCCGGCCCGGTAGAGCCGCTATCAGGCCAGCAGGTTTGCCCAGGCTTTGGTACCCGGCTCTATTTTCACTTCTCCGTCGTAGCGACCGGGAATGGGAAGGAACCGCAGTGCTTGTTTGGTGCCCACTTCCGAGCTGAAATAGCCCCATACGCTGAGCTGCTTGATCATGCGATAGTACGGCGGTGTCTCATCGGCATTCTCCAGTTCCAGCAACAGCGCTTCGCGCTGTTTTGGAGCCAGCTCAATAAAGCCACTACCGGCGTGCTTCTGAGCGTACTCGCGCAGTTCCGCCAGGCCATCCAGAAACTGTTTCTGATCGGCAGGGCCGTAGTAGTGGCTGACGATATCCTGCATAAACGCCCCGATGCCCGCGGCCTTGGCACCGGGGGAACTCTCGGTGGTGGGAAGAATTGTGTCCGCCACTTCTTCCACTAACTGGAGGTCCGACTTCGCCAGTAGCAGAGAACCCGCCGCCGGTGGCGCTCCCGCCAAAAAAGCCGACGCGCCAAATACCTGCGATGCCGAGGCCAGCCCCAACGCCCCCATCATCGTTTTTAATGCATCTCTACGATTCACAGCAACCCCCTTAAATATTGCGCTTGTTCAGTTGTTCAACCGCATAATGCGCGGCCCGGGCGCTGAGTGCCATGTAGGTCAGCGACGGGTTCTGGCAAGCGGTGGAGGTCATACAGGCCCCGTCCGTAACGAAGACATTGGGCACGGCATGCAACTGGTTGTGACCATTAAGCATGGACGTTTTCGGGTCGCGACCCATTCGGGCGGTGCCCATTTCATGAATGGCCAGGCCCGGCGCTTGCATACTGTCGGTGGTTTCAATGTTGGTAAAGCCCGCTCGCTCCAACATTTCCGCCGCGCTGTTACGAATATCCTTGGTCATGTTGTGCTCGTTCTCGGAATAGTCGCAATGCATATCCATGATCGGCATGCCCCAGCGATCCGTCTTGTCCTTACTGAAGGTCACGCGATTGTCGAACCGGGGCAGGAATTCGCCCATGCCGGTCATGTTGATCCGCCAGGGACCCACTTCACTCATTTTGTCCTTGAAGGCGGCACCGAGCGGTGCATCACCGGGCTGCACATTTCCTTGCTGGCGATAGGCACCCACGGAGTATGAAAAACCACCGATGTAGTCATCGCGCTGATCGCCCGGCAAATTTCGGAACCGCGGCAGATAGGTGCCGGTAGGACGGCGACCGTAGTAATACAGCTCCTCCATGCCTTCGACGTGGGCGCTGGCGCGGGCGCGATAGTTGTGGTCCATCAGGTAGTGGCCCAGCACACCGCTGTCATTGCCCAAGCCATTCGGGAAACGATCCGACGTGGAATTTTTCAGAATCAGTGTGGTATTCAGGGTACTGGCGTTCACGAAAATAACGTTCGCAAAAAACTCGGTCGCCTCCAGTGTTTCCGAATCAATGACGCGCACGCCCGTGGCCCGCTGGCTTTTCTCGTCATAGATAATCGAGTGCACCACCGAGTTCGGGCGCATGGTCAGGTTACCCGTAGCCGCCGCCGCGGGCAGCGTGACACCGTTACTGCTGAAGTAGCCGGTGAACGGACACCCGCGCGCGCAACGCGAGCGATACATGCAAGGGCCTCTGCCCTTGTGGTGCTGCGACAGGTTGGCCGTGCGGGAAATAACCAGATGGCGGCCAGGGAAATTCTTCTCGATGGCGCCTTTGAAATACTTTTCCACCGCGTTCATTTCCATTGGCGGTAAAAACTCACCATCGGGAATTTGCGGCAGGCCGTCTTTGTTACCACTGATACCGGCAAACTTTTCGACGTGGCTATACCAGGGTGCGATGTCCTGGTAGCGAATAGGCCAGTCGACGCCGACACCGTTCTTGGCGTTGCTTTCAAAATCGAAATCGCTCCAGCGCTGCACCCAGCGCGCCCACATCAGGGACTTCCCGCCCACCTGATAACCGCGAATCCAGTCAAACGGTTTGCTCTGCCGGTAGGGGTGGTCGTTATCCTCGACAAAATGATGCTTGGTGGACTGACTTACCGCGTAGCAGCGCGACAGCACCGGATTGGCCGCCCGGAACTCCGCTGACAGCTCGCCGTTCATGGGCAGCTCCCAGGCCTCTTTGTGTGCGGTGTGATAATCCTCGATATGTTCGATGTGCCCACCGCGCTCAAGCACCAGTGTTTTAAGACCCTGCTCACAGAGCTCTTTGGCGGCCCAGCCGCCGGAAATACCAGAACCAATCACAATGGCATCGTAGGTATGGGATTGCTTGCCGGGACCGAGAATGGTCGAACGGACCTTGGTTTGAGACATAACCGCACCCTAATCACTCTATCGTTATTAACCACATTTGGGGGTACACTCCCCCTCTGGCGGGCCATTATTACCCAGGAAGCCCTCAAATGAAACCGGTTCCATGGTTAATTTTTGTTCATTTTCCCGCCAAAACCTCTAAAAACAACCACATTTAGATAGGAGAGGCCTTTATGGACCGGCTCAATACCGGACGGCGTCAGTTCCTCAAACAGGCTGCCATCCTCACTACCGCCGCCGCCGTGAGCGCGTTGCCCGGCTGTGGCAACCTCACCGTCTCGCGCCGCCATTTCGATATTTCCCTGGCTCAGTGGTCATTGCACCGCCGGTTTTTTAGCGGTGAGGCCAACCCCGACGAATTCGCCACTATTACCCGGGACGAGTTTGATATCGGCGGCGTGGAGTACGTCAACCAGTTCTACAAGGACCGCTTGTCCGACGCCCTGATCAACACACTGAAAACCCGTGCGGATAACGCCGGCGTGCGCAGCCTGTTGATGATGATCGACGGCGAAGGCGCCATCGGCGCCGCCAGCGAAGCCCAGCGCCAGCAGACCGTCGACAACCACAAGAAGTGGGCGGACGCCGCTCGCCAGCTGGGTTGTCATTCGATTCGAGTCAACGCCCAAAGCGAAGGCAGCTACGATGAGCAGCGCGAGCGGGCGGCGGATGGCCTGGTCAAACTCGCCGAATACTGTGATCCGCTGGGGCTGAACGTGATTGTGGAAAACCACGGTGGCCTGTCCTCCAACGCCCGCTGGCTCAGCCAGGTGATGGAAACCGCGCATCATCCGCGCGTGGGCACCCTGCCGGATTTTGGTAATTTCGTAATTGACCGGGATACCGGAGAAAGCTACGACCGTTACCAGGGCGTGCGCGAATTAATGCCTTACGCGAAAGCGGTCAGCGCCAAAAGCTATGCCTTCAATGAACAGGGGCAGGAAACCAGCATCGATTTTCCACGCATGATGGACATTGTGATGGCCACGGGGTACAGCGGTTGGGTCGGTGTTGAATACGAGGGTGAAAAGCACTCGGAAGCGGAGGGGATTCGGTTGACGAGGGATTTGTTGCGGTCACTTCGGTAAACTGGTGCCCAAGAAGAACGATAAAAATTTCGTTCAAGCCTATAAAAAACCCCCGGTTGACGCCGGGGGTTTGGGTTTAACGAACAACCATCAGGATTACAAATTCTCGCAGCTCGTTGCGTAAGGCTCGATACTGATATTGTCCACCTCCATGGTGATTTCGTTGCTTCCCGGTGCTGCCCAGACACCGTAGTACCAGCTGTCTGTCTCATCGGTTGCACTGAAATCGTTGGTACTGTTTGCCTGCGTCCAGGTTACACCATCGGGCGATGTGCAGCGACGCACGCGTTTTTTACCCGGCTCATCGAGGTCGTCGTATATTTCGATACGAAGATAGTCACCCACCTCCAGATCGACAATATTACTTCGGGTGCGGCTGCCGTCCGCTTTCATGTTAGAACGCGAGCCGAACAGCTCCACCGGATTATCTTCTACTGCGTCTGCAAAGAAGCCAGCCGCAGCCCAGGGCGCAACGTTACTCATGACACCCCCGGGCTCCAAACCAGCGATTGCCATAATACCGAACCGGTAACTGTTCTCTGCATCTTCAACTGCGCCTTCTATACTGGCAATACGCGCTGTAAACGCAAAATCACTCATTTCCACCTGCCGTCCCGCAAAGAAAATATTCAGGTCACTGGAATCCGCTTTCCCACCGCTAGCCGTTACAGTAATGGAGGTTTCCGACTCGGTATCAACACTCCCTTCTGCATCGATGGTTCCGCCCGCTAATACATACGTATTGGCTGGCCATAGGGCACTCGGATCAGAGCCGTCATCTTGTTGTTCGATCAGCAAACCGCTGAACGCCACACCCAGGTCGTTACCTTCTTCCGCATTGCCGCAGTTACCGGGGCAGCGGAACATCAGGAAAGAACGCTCGGTACCGAAATGCTCATCGACGGTGCCAATCACGGTCCCATTCAAAGTGACATCGCCCGGCACATTGATAATGAGTTCGCCGGTTTCCAACTCTTGATGCTCAAATTGCACCAGGCGCGAGTCGCTGCCCCATATCGAGTTGCTTGCACCACTGGTGCTGTTATCCACGAAGACTTGCAGTTGCGCACCGGCTTCTTCCGGGTTGGTCAAGCTGGCGATCTCAATCGTAACCCGATAAGGCTCGCTCAGATCCAGGCCACCGGTGAGATCGTCCACGGTATCTTCACTGGTCGTGGCTCCGCCACGATTACCGATACTCCAATAGGCATTGCCGAACCGAATGGTGCCCTCTTCCAGCAAGGTGCGACTGCCACCGCTGATCGGCGCATAGAACGGTGTGGTGAGACTGTCCGGAAACGCCACGAAGCTGGCGCTTTCGCCGCCGCCGAAGAAGTCATCTTCGCTGACATTGAAGTTCACGCTGTGTGGCAACCCGGCAAAGGCGACGCCGGACAGTGCTTCCGGTTCAAACAAAGTATCGTCCGCCGTACAGGGCATATAGCTGCTGGCCAGGTTGCTTTGATGCTCTACCATCAAGTCACTGATGACCGCATAACCACCGGAGCTGACCCGGAATTGCAGGAACGAGATTTCCGTGCCGTACACCTCGGCGGTAGTCCCCAGAAGATTGACTTCTTCACCATCGTTGTTTTGCACACGAACGTCACCGGGCACATCCACCACGAGGCGGTTGCCGGCTTCAAGATCCAGTACTGCTGTGCGCAACAGCAATGACTGGTTACCGTGAATGGACTGACCCTGGTTGCCCCCGGAGTTGTTATCGACGTACAACTCCAGATTACCGCCGGTGCCGATACCCGCTCTTCCGCTGTCTTTCAGGCAGAAAGACACGCGATAGGGAACGCTCAAATCCAGTTCGCCCCAGCTGCTTGCCACCGGGGCATCGGTGGTTTTACTTTTTGCGTCGTTATCATCGGACTCGGCATCGGTCACCAGGTCGGGCTGCAGCTGGGCAACCGTCCAGCGCGAACTGGACATGGCCAGGTAGCCCACGCCTTCCGCATCCGTGCCCACGAACAAACGCTCATCCAGGTCTTCAATCAAATTGCCGGTGGGTTCGCCCGTGGTCTCGTCGGTTTCCCAGAAACAGCAGGTCGGGTAGTAAAAAGACGGGTAGTCATCTTCGTATTGATCATTTTCCAGTGCGGTATTCAGGCTCTTGTAGTCTGTCGAGAAGAACTGCCCCGCCTGGTTGCCTGCGCCTTGCACCGCAAAGGTTTCATGCAATGGCACCGGCTCGTTGGTAATATCGATTTCAGTGACCCGCGGCAGGATAATGCATTTATCCTGAAACGCATTATCCACACAGGTCACATCATCGCCCTCACGCGGATCGGAACCTGCGTCCCCATCGTTGCTGCTGCCGCCACAGGCGACCAGGCTTCCACCCAGCATCAGCGCGGCCAGTGTTTTGAGTTTCATGTTCATTGGTTGATCTCCTAATTCTTATATACGGTGTTTTCTCAGGAGGCCAGGCGCCGGTTCTCGTGCCCTGGCCCAAACGTATAAGCGTTATCAGAAACGAATGTTGACACCCGCTTGATAAGTGCGGCCCAGACCTTCGGACATATACAGCACGTTGAAGCCGTAGAAAAACTCCAAAAACAAGGCCTTTTTTGATAAAATTGGGCATCGTTTAAAGGACGCGACGCCA
>NZ_JBNJLT010000009.1:0-72307 GCF_050113635.1 Marinimicrobium sp. ARAG 43.8 | reverse complement strand
CCCCTTTGGCATCAACCTTCGCTCCGGAAGAGGCGCGAACTATACGCACCTCATCACACCTCCGCAAGCGCTTTTTTAAAAAATATCAGAGAGGCTTTTGATCGTCTTCAACGGAAGCTTTTTCGGTGCCCTTTGCAGAGCCTTCCGATCCTTCGTCCGCTGGCCGCTCAGACTCCCCCTGCCGGTCAAACCAGTCGGACATTCCGGTCCGGCGACGCCACAGCCAGATCACCGGGCCAGACAACCCATAGGTGACGGACATGCACAGTAAAATAACCGGCGGATTGATACTCACCACCACAAATACGCCCACTACCATCAGCATCACCACAAAGGGCACCCTGCCTCGAAAATCAAAATCCTTGAAACTGTAGTAGCGGACGTTGCTCACCATTAACAGGCCTGCCGTAATAGTTATCAGAGCGGCGGCCAAAGCCACCGGGGCGGAAACAGAACCATCGTGTCCGGTCCAGACAATGGATGCCAGGATGGCCGCGGAGGGAGGGCTGGCCAATCCCACAAAATACTTTTTGTCGACGACGCCAATCTGGGTGTTGAAGCGCGCCAACCGAAGGGCCGCACACACCGCAAACACAAAAGCAGCCGCCCACCCCAGCTTACCAAGCCCAGAAAGCGCCCAACTGAACATCACCAGCGCAGGCGCCAACCCGAAGGACACCATGTCCGACAAACTATCGTACTGCTCGCCAAATGCACTCGATGTGTTGGTCATACGCGCTACGCGCCCATCCATTCCATCCAGCCCCATCGCCACAAAGATGGCAATGGCGGCGCTGTCGAAATTACCGTGCATGGCGGAGACAATCGCATAGAAACCAGCAAACAACGCCCCTGTCGTAAACAAGTTGGGCAAAAAGTAAACACCCCGGTGGCGCACTTTGCGACCGTTTTCCGACACTTCTTCGACGTGCTCGCCGAAGGGGAGGAAGCCCTCGCCTTCGTTATTGTCTCGCTGCGGCTGATCGTTGTCTGTCATAGTCACCTCAAAATGGGGATTTTCTACCACCATAGTACACGAAAGCCCGCTGCAGTTGGGCCTGCAGCGGGCTTTCGAAAGGTCTGCCCCCCTTGGCACAGGGGGCACTCCGTACAAGATTAGTTCTTGCTTTTGTCGATGATCTTGTTGGAGCCGATCCAGGGCATCATCGCCCGCAGACGCTCACCCACTTGCTCGATCGGGTGTGCCGCGTTCAGACGACGACGAGCGGTCATCTCAGGATAGTTCAAGGCACCTTCGCTGATAAAACGCTTGGCGTACTCACCATTCTGGATATTGCGCAACGCCTGGCGCATCGCCTCACGGGATTCATCGTTAATCACCTGAGGGCCTGTCACGTACTCACCATACTCCGCGTTATTGGAGATAGAGTAGTTCATGTCCGCAATACCACCTTCGTACATCAGGTCCACGATCAGTTTCAGTTCGTGCAAGCACTCGAAATACGCCATTTCAGGGGCATAGCCAGCTTCCACCAGGGTTTCAAAGCCGGCTTTTACCAACTCCACGGTACCACCGCAAAGCACAGCCTGCTCGCCGAACAGGTCGGTTTCGGTCTCGTCTTTAAAGGTGGTTTCAATGATACCGGTGCGGCCGCCGCCAATCGCGGAGGCGTAAGACAGGGCAACATCTTTGGCTTTGCCAGAGGCATCCTGGAAAATAGCGATCAGATCGGGGATACCGCCACCTTTGACAAATTCTGTGCGTACAGTGTGGCCCGGCGCCTTCGGGGCCACCATGATCACATCCAGGTCTTTACGGGGCACGATCTGGTTGTAATGAATGGCGAAGCCATGAGCAAAGGCCAGGGTGGCGCCCTGCTTGAGGTTCGGCTCAATCGTGTCAGAGTACAAAGAGGACTGGAACTCATCCGGCGTCAGCACCATCACCACGTCAGCGCTTTTCACAGCCTCAGCAACACTGGCAACTTTCAAGCCTGCACCTTCGGCTTTCTTGACGGAGCCGGAACCTTCACGCAGGCCAACCACAACGTCCACGCCAGAATCCTTCAGGTTGTTGGCGTGCGCATGGCCCTGGGAGCCGTAGCCCAGAATGGCGACTTTCTTACCTTGGATGATGGAAAGATCACAGTCTTTATCGTAAAAAACGTGCATATATCTGCCTCCTAGAAGTGAGCCTAAGCTCTTCACTGTAAAATAAAGACCCGCAGTTTAAGGAAAAACCCTCATAACGTAAAATGATATATTCGCAACCTTCTGTTGCAAAAATTGCAACAATGACCAAGACAGAGCCCAATCGACCATGGATCCCCAAAAGCTGCGACTCTACATTGCTCTCGCCACCACACGGCACTTTGGGCGGGCTGCGAGCCAATGCCACGTCAGCCCCTCTACCATCAGCCGAAACCTGAAATATTTGGAAGAAGAATTGGCGGTAACGTTGATGCTGCGTGACAACCGCTCGGTCAGCCTCACCCCCGAGGGCGAGCGCTTCCTGCGCTTTGCGCGGGAAAGCCTGCAACAATGGGAAACCTTTCAGGAAGCCCTGCATCAACAAAGCAGCGAACTGCGGGGGCAACTCAGCCTCTATTGCTCTGTGACCGCCAGCTACAGCTTCCTCCATGATCTACTGACACAGTTCCGGGAACGCCACCCCGGGATTGCCATTAAGCTCCATACCGGCGATCCGGCCCCGGCTATTGCCCGCATTTTGAATGGGCAAGAAGATATCGCCATCGCCACTCGCCCCGAACGGCTGCCGAGCGCACTGGAATTCAAACTGATCTCTCAATCCCCCTTGCTACTGATCGGGCCCTCGGATACCGCCCTGATCCACAGAAACACTCTTGCGGGGAGTTGGCGCGACTGGCCTGTGATTATTCCTGAGGAAGGCATTGCGCGGGAGCGGTTCGACCATTGGTGTCGAAGCCAAAAGTTCACACCCAACATCTACGCCGAAGTGCAGGGCAACGAAGCTATTGTGAGTATGGTGAGCCTTGGGTTTGGTGTGGGGCTTGTCCCAGAGATCGTGCTGAACAACAGCCCGCTTCGTCAGCGGGTGACGCGTCTCCCGGACCAGCCAGACCTGGGACCGTTTGAGACCGGCATCTGCGTATTGCGCAGGCGCCTGCAAAGTCCGATTGTTTCGGCGCTTTGGGCTGAGATTCACTGACCCCAGCCCGCCAACCACCACAAATAAAAAAGCCCCGGTTTATGTATCCGGGGCTTTTCAACTCACATTTACCAGGCAAGCCTTACTCGAACAGCACGGCCTCAGAGGTCTCAGCGATTCCATCTGGGCCATTGATAATCTGTTCGCCCCGCTCCGTCAATACCACCTCGTCTGGCTGTTCAGACAAACTCAGCGCCTCACCACCAAACCAGGTGCTGGCCATCCAACCGAAAGGCACCACATGCCAGCCAGATGATTTGGCAACCAGCATATCGCCCTCATTCAAACCGCCAGTCGTGAAGTCTACCGTTAAGTCTTGAACCGACCCCGGGGAGTCAAAACCCTGCTGATAGATGGGCTGCAAGTCATCCACAATGGCGTCGCCGATAATTTCCACATCATCCAGCATAATCTCACCAGAAATATCGCTGATATTCCTGTACTGGAAACCAAAGGCTTGTGGCGACAAAGTGCGGGCAAAATCTTCATCCCAACCGTCGTCGTCTGTCGTCGGGTAGCCATCATCGGCCACCTCAAACTCAATGTCGTTCCACTCGTCATAGTTAAGCTCGTCCATGTTAACCTGGCCAATAACAAAGTGCTGCCAACTACCCGATTGAAAATACACATCAAGCTCAAGACCAGTATCGGCAAAAACCCCGGGCACGAATAAGCGAGCTTTCACCGTAAGAGCGCCGCCAAAGTTAATCTCTTGTACGGCATTGACGTCGCCCTTGGCGATCGCCCCGCTACTAAATTCGACTTCATTACTGAGACGCTCGCTGGCGGGAACGATACTGGCAACCAGCACACCGTCCCCATGGCTCACGTTGCTTCCGTCGTCCCACCCGGCGTCTTGAAAGCCGTTCAGACCATCACTAAAGGTCGCTTTGTACTGAGTCTCGGTGACAATTTTAGTCGGTCGGGCCGCAGGGTCTTCGATAACGATTGAGTCGATCAGGATTGGCTCAGGCTTAGGCGTAATGATACCACCCACCTGAAAACCAAACTTTGCAGGGTTAGCCTCATCCGACGGCGGCGAATCTCCCAGCTCACTAACGTTTATGGTGTATTTCAATTCAGACCACTGACCCGGCACCAGTTGCGACGCGCTCAGATTCATAGCACGCCACGCCCAGTCATCAAGCTGACCGTATGCTTGCATCCAAAGCCCGTCGCCAGCGTACTCTTCAGGCAGAAACATGGTGATCGTGACATTCACTGGGGTACGAAAATCAATCAGGCTGATGTTACTACCCACCAGCTCAACGCTAATCTGAGCATCCGTCGACAATGCTTGCAAATTACCATCGACAACCGAAGAGTCTGCACCCATAACCTCCCACCCCTCGGCGTCGCCAGCGGTGTTGAACTCGGCGGTGTACATGGGCGGAACACCGGGAAACAAGTCCAGGTTATCAAACTTGATTTCCCCTTGGGCGGCTTCGGCTTTGTCATTGGCCATAATTTCAACGCCTACATGAGTCACAGCCGTCCGATCAAACTCAGTGGAGCCTGCCATGAGTTGGTCTGGTTCTATTTCCACGGGCACATCGAAGCGCAGCTTGTTCCAGGTGTTTTCCCGTAACTCACGGGCCGCGGCGGTACCCAAGCGCAGACGATTGCCGTTAGCATCCATTAAGTACAGGGAAACGCCGGTAGTGCCCGTAGGCGCGTAGTTGGAGCTGCCGGGATTTACCCGCATAAACTCCAAGTAGCGCCGGTCCATAAACACATCCAACGATGTGGCTCCACCGGTTAAATCCAGGGGCTCGCCAAAGGCATTCAAATAACCCACGCCATCGTCGACATCGCCAGTCCACGGGGTATCTACCACAAAGGCAACGTCGCCCACGGCTTGCGCCATAATTTCGTTGTGATTCACAGGAAAGTCGCCAACCCCAGAACCGGCGAAGGCATTCATTACAAAAGGCACGCCCTCTGCAGCCAGCAGGGTATTGGCAGAAATGATTTTATCAGCGCTGTCCCACCGCTGGCCGTCGCCCTCGGCAGAGAAGATCAGGTTACTCTCGCTATCAGCAGCTAACAGCTCTTCACCGCGACCCTGCAAAAAAGCATTAAAGTCCTGGCCGCAGTTGGCGCCGTCAATCATCAACGGCAACTTAAACCCCGCGTTACGAAAACGACGAATCAGTGCTTTATACGTATCCACATAGTCCTGATACCCCAAGCTGGACGCATTGAAAATATTGGCGGGACCCCAGCCATCAGCGATATTGAGAATAATGCGCCCTTGAAACCGGTCCTGCACCAACACTTCCAGCCACTGGTCCAACCACAAACTATCGACGGCATTGATCAGGGCATCGGTATTTTCCTGACATTTCAGTGCGCTGCCATCATCGGTCAGGGAGACCACCGTAACCAGGTTATTTTCCGCAGCGATACTCAAGGCCCCCTCCAATTCAGCAGCCGCTGTCGATGCGGAGACCAACAACCGAACCGCGTTCGCACCGGTAGAAGCAATCGGCTCGATGGCATTGACCATTTCAGCTGGGTCTTGAAAGTAGTTGAGCGTGACACCACGCAGCTGTACCGGACTGCCCGATACGTCGAGCAAGAAGTGCTCGTTGGTGGTCATTGTCGGTTCGTTTTCGGGGGGCCGCGGTCGGTCGGTTGGATCGTCCATCCCGGCATCCGGGTACATCATGTCAGTATCGGTATCGTCCCCGAGCATGGCATCACCGCCACAAGCACTCAGGGTCAGTGCACACGCCATTACTACCCAGGGCAAAAATTTATTGTTCATAACCAGACTCCCAATTTATTATTTTCAGTCCCCTTGTCTTCGCAGGGACATCAATCAACCGTTCTCGACACCAGCCATTAAAAGCTTAATGTCACCCCTGCTGCGTAGCGACGCTCTTGCACCCAAATACTGTCCAACTGGTCTTCGTACTGGGCATAGGATCTTCTGTCCGTAGCAGTCAGATTGGTACCATTGAGGTATAAGCTGATATGGTCGTTGATCCAATAGCTAATGGATAAATCCAAATAGCCGGCGGGTTCGCCCCAGGACGCCAGGTTGACCGGCTCGCCGCTGGTGTTGAGCCCTGCAAAATCGTTGTAGGATTCACTACGCCAGTTGTAAGCCGCACGAATATTCAATCCCTCTCTGTCATACCAGAGGATCATGTTGCTCTGATGCTCTGAGTTGGAAGGCAGAGGCAGGGCGTTGCCTTCCAGGTCTTCATTCTCGGAGTCGCTTTTTGAATAGGTGTAGTTGAACTCAATACCCGTTGAACTCAACAGCTCACCAGGCAGAAAGGTGAAAGGCTGGCGGTAACCCAGCTCCAGGCCGTAGAGCGAAGAGCCTTTGACGTTTTCGGAAACCCAGACATTAGCCGTATTATCGCGATCAATACCATCGCCATCCACGAAGGGCCGCCGCTCCTGAAAGCTTTGAACCGATGTATCCACATCCATATAGAACAAGCCTACACCGAGAATGGCATTTTCTGAAAAATACCACTCCGCCGAAGTGTTGTAGATATCAGCAACCCAGGGGTCAATATCAATATCGCCCTGATCCGTACCGCCGCCCACACAAGTAACTTCTTCACCCACCAGGTTACCGGAGCTGTCGACGACCAGAACCCGCTCGCCGTTCTCGTCGGTTTTTTCACACTGGGTATACCAGAGGCTCAACCCAGACCCAACATTTTGCAGATCATTACGCGAGGTGGTTCGCGCAGCCGCAAAACGCACTACCGTGTCATCTGTCGGGAACAGGTTTAGATTGAAGGAAGGCAGGTATTGCGTGAAAGAACGCTCTCTGGTTTCGATATCGTACACGAAAGCGAGCTTTTGATAGTCGACCGAGCCAATAGAATTAAACACGTCCAATACCTCAGGCACCGTGTTCCGCTCCACGGTTCGGTCTGTCTGCAGCACCTTCAGACCCAGGTTACCACTGTAAGGCACGCCACCGACTTCATCCCCGAAGTTCAGCTGGACAGAGCCTTCCGTTGAGGCTTCTTCGACTCTATAGGCATAAGCGGGATCTTCGACGGTTCGCGCTCCCGGATAAAGGCGGTTCATAAACGCCAATGGCGAATCCCATTGGGCCGGGTCCAGTGCCGAGACACCATTTTCAAAACCGGAAAAGGGACCAAAGTCCTTAAAGACTACGGTGTCGGCCGCCGAAAAACCGTTGTCTTCCAGACCTGCGTCGCGCAAGGCCTGTGGCTCATCCTCGTAATTGAACCGACGCCAGTCCGGGTAGCGTTGCCACTGGCGGTTGCCACTATATAACTGATTGCGCTTTTCGATCGGGATGCGTTGACTGTCTGGGTATCGCTCAGTCGGCGTCACGTAATAGAACTGTGCGTAATCCGCTTCCCGTACGCCATAACGCAGTCCCACATCCACCGACTCGAAGAAACCATCCTGAAAGGCCAGGTTAAGATCAACACGGCCGACATTCAGCTCCCCTTCGGTATTGTTCCCAGTGGCAATACCCTGATAAAGCGCCAGAAGATCGGCATCTGAAACGTCTCTATTAAACTGAAAGGCCGGGTAGTCACCCCGATAGTCCACCGTCAGCTCATAGGGAGTAATGGGGTCTTTACCAGAGATACCATCCTGATCCACCCACAACCAGGCTGGGGTACCTTGCTGAAGCGAGGCCTGGCGATACCGTTTTTCCGCCTCGGCATAAATATATCGGGCGGTGACGGTCAGGTTATCGTGATTGGTATAGTCAAGCTGGATATTCGAATTCAGTGCCGCCGTTTTATCAATATTATTGAAAGAGGTTGTCTGAAAGTCTGGCGAGAGAACGTTGGCCACCCGCAGGCTGTGGAGGGTTCGCGTCTGACTTTCGCCGTTGGCATCGGTGTAGGTAAAGTTGCCACCTTCACTAAAAATCGATCCTTCCTGAAGCGTATTGTTTAAAGCCGATTCCGTACCCGGTGTGCCGTTCACTGAGAAGGATGACACCGCATCACGCCCATTAAAGGCCACTCTTACACCGCGGTTATATTGATCCATTCTTGTGTAGAACGCATCGCCACGCAGCTTGAAGTTATCTGATATCTGCCATTCAGCGCTGAAGGAGCCACCTTCGCGCTCGCGCGTCAAGAAGCTACTGGCCGCACCGTAGGTTTCAGGAACGAGATACCAGTCATTAACCAGATCTCCATTGCCATTGAGATCCAAGGGGTCCGTGGGGGTCCCATTTTGGCGATCCAGAAATCCGAACTGCGGGTTTTCATCCATCGAGTAGTTGGCATTATAGCTCTCTGAGCTGAACACCCCCACATTAAAACCGAACAGGTCGCCATGACGATAACCGAAAAAACCGCTGATGTTATAGTCTGGATCACGAGTGCGGGTAGAGCCGTCGGCTTTGACTTCGTCTTTAGATCGGCTTCCCTGAGAGGCTTCGGCACGAAGGTTCGTGGTGATGCCCTCTTCCATGTTAAGCGGCTGCAGGGTTTTAAGATCCACCACGCCTGAGATGCCCCCCGCCACCATGGAGGCCGATTGGGACTTGTAGACATCAACGCGGTTCACCATGCCAGCCGGTATGTCCGCATAGTTCGCCCCCAACCCCGTAATATTCCACGGACTCAGGAACTGCTCGCCATTCAGCGTCGTCAGCACCTGCGGCATGCCACGAATATTCAGGGAGGTTCCCTCGTTGGCCTCTCGGGTCACCTGCACCCCTGTCACCCGCTGGAGGGAATCTGTAATGGTGGTATCAGGAAGTTTACCGATGTCTTCGGCGACGATGGAATCAACAATCCGGTCCGAGTCTCTCTTGATATCGATTGCTTTGGCCTGGGACTCACGCACCCCCTTTACCACAATCTCCTCCAGACCTTCCGTGACACCGCTCGAAGGGTCCTGGGCCATGGCATTAAAGCTCCCAACGGCGCAACCTATGGCAAGAGCAAATGCGGTTCTTCTCGGGTTAAACCCATTTTTATGGATCATAAGAATCATCCTCGTGCTTTTTATAATGAATTATTGTTAAGTTTTAATAGAGGCACTAAACACGGCCACGTTCGACACTCGTCGCGGGCTGGCAAACGGGATATTTATCGTTATTACGCTGTTTTTTATTGTTATCAAGCTAATGGTACTTAAAGAAAGTGCTAATCGGTTTCATAAAAACAACGCCCATTCATAGCGCTATTCCATGGATAGCTGCCATTCATTGCAACCGGTTACAAACTTTAGCGTAAGCCTGTGGGCTCCACAAGTGAAAAATGGCATCTATTTGTCACTTTTTATAATTAAAAAGCTTAGCACTTATACCATATACGAATTAGATATCATATATGGAACCAGGCTATCTAAAGAGCTCACAAAAAAGGCAGCCTAAGCTGCCTTTTACGGGATAGCATTGCCTGCTTTCTTAAAGACTCAACACTTTCTCCCCTCGGGAGATCCCCGAAACCCCGGAGCGAACCACCTCCAGAATGGAGGCTTCGCCAACGGCCTGGAGGAACGCGTCCAGCTTGTCGCTGGTACCGGTGATCTGGATCACATAGAGAGAACTGGTCACGTCCACGATCTGGCCTCGGAAGATATCCACGCAGCGTTTGACTTCCGCGCGCTGAGCTCCGGAGGCCTTGACCTTGATGAGCATCAGCTCACGCTCGATGTGAGCGCCCTCAGTCAAATCCACCAGCTTGATCACGTCAATCAACTTATTCAGGTTCTTGGTGATCTGCTCAATCTTGTGGTCATCTCCCAACGTGGTCAGCGTCAGCCGGGAGAGCGTTTCGTCCTCCGTGGGGGCCACTGTCAAGGTCTCGATGTTATAACCTCGCTGGGAAAACAAACCGACCACCCGGGACAAAGCACCGGGTGCGTTTTCGATCAGTACGGAAATAATACGTTTCATGTCAGGTACGCTCCGTCTTGCTCAACCACATATCCCGCATAGACCCATTGGGCGCCACGAGCATCGGATATACGTGTTCTTTCGGTTCAACCTGGATGTCCATGAACACCACACGGTCTTTCATGGCAAAGCACTCTTCCAGCTTCGCTTTCAACTCGTCCTTGCGGGTGACCCGCATGCCGACATGGCCGTAGGCCTCCATCAGTTTGACAAAGTCCGGCAGCGTATCTTCGTACAACGACTCGGAATAGCGCCCTTCGTATTGCATATCCTGCCACTGTTTAACCATTCCCAACGCCTGGTTGTTCAGGCAAATGATTTTCACCGGCAAGTGGTACTGGGTGCAGGTCGCCAGCTCCTGAATGCACATCTGGATGCTGCCCTCCCCCGTCACACAGGCCACCATGGCATCCCGGTGCGCCATTTGCACCCCCATGGCCGCAGGCAGGCCAAAGCCCATGGTGCCCAGCCCGCCGGAGTTGATCCAGCGCCGGGGCTTATCGAACCGGTAATACTGCGCGGCAAACATCTGGTGCTGCCCCACATCGGAGGTTATATAAGCATCGCCATTGGTGACTTCGTGCAGCGCTGTAATCACCTCTTGCGGCATGATGCGGTCGCCCGCGGTGTCGTAACGCGGCTGAATATACAAACCGTGGCGCGCACGCCATTCCTCGATCTGTTTCCACCAGGACTTCAACGCGTCCGCATCCGGGGTATCTTCAGACTCTTTCACCATCGCGAGCATTTCAGTCAATACACTTTCAACCGAACCCACGATCGGCACATCCGCCGCAATGGTTTTCGAGATTGACGCCGGATCGACATCAATATGAATAATCTTGGCGTTGGGGCAGAACTTGCTGACGGTATTCGTAACACGGTCGTCAAAGCGCGCACCGACTGCCAGAATGACATCACTGTGATGCATGGCGGTATTCGCCTCGAAAGTGCCGTGCATACCCAACATACCCAGAAACTGACGATCCATTCCGGGGTAGGCACCGAGCCCCATCAGGGTATTGGTTACCGGGTAGTTCAGTCGCTGCGCCAACTCGGTCAGCAATTCCGAACCATTGCCCTGAATCACGCCACCGCCGGCGTAGATGACCGGCCGCTTGGCGTCGAGCAGCAATTGCACTGCCTTGCGAATCTGCCCGGTATGACCGCGCGCCGCCGGGTTGTAGGAGCGAATTTTCACTTTCTCGGGGTATTCGTACGGAAAGGTCTCCCCCGGTGCCGTGACATCTTTCGGGATATCGATTACTACGGGACCGGGACGACCCGTCGCCGCGATGTAGTAGGCCTTTTTGACGATTTCCGGAATTTCCTGCGGGTGCTTGACCATAAAGCTGTGCTTTACGATTGGGCGGGAGACACCCACCATGTCAGTTTCCTGAAACGCGTCTTCACCGATTTTGTCAGAAGCCACCTGCCCGGAAATCACCACCATCGGAATAGAATCCATGTAGGCTGTCGCAATGCCGGTAATCGCATTGGTCGCGCCGGGGCCGGACGTCACCAGTACCGTTCCCACCTTGCCGGTTGAACGGGCATAGCCGTCCGCCGCGTGGGTGGCCGCCTGCTCGTGGCGAACCAGAATGTGCTGGACATCTTTTTGCCGGAAGATGGCATCGTAGATATGCAGCGCTGCACCGCCGGGGTAGCCGAATACATGTTCGACACCTTCGTCCCGCAGGGCGCGAATCAGCATATCTCCGCCTGATAGCATTTCCACTGGGTAACCTCTCAATTGGTTTTCAATTGGTTTGAGTCAATCAGTCTTACTCGTAACATCAGTCATCATGACATCAATGTCGCTGCAACCACAAAGCACGAAGCCACGGCCTGCCCGCCCTACGGACCGGGAGCTGTGCATCGTCGTAAACACGGTATGGAGTTCCCCGACCGTCCCCGCGCGGGTAGCAACTGCGGGTGGGTTCCGGGCAGGCAGCGTAGGTTAACGCGCCTTCGCGGTTGCGGATGGTTCGGTGGCCGGGTCGGCCGCCGGAGTAGAGTTCGTTACCGAGGTTGTCGGCTGGCTCTACAAGCCATCAAGCGAAAGAGTATTGTTCGAAAAACTGCCGATAAAGTCAAGTAAAAACACGGCCCGATTTCTTGACGCATACTTTGCGAAAGCTCACAACTTGGGCCGGAAAACCGCCCTGGCACCACCCTATACATTTCACGCCCGGGCCCAGAGCGGTATAGTGGAAGCTCATGGACAATGAGGATCTTCCGATGGTTACTCAGCGACTCGCCACCTCAATACTGGCGTCGGCACTGGTGATGGTTTCAGCCCTGGGCCACTCCGCCCAGGCCGAACAGGTCTACCGGTGGGTAGATGATGAGGGCGTCACGCACTTTACGGCGCATCCGCCTCAAAATCGACCTGCTGAGGCGCTTCGCCCGAAGACCGGGCACAGTGAACCGGTAGACTACTCACAGCGCTTTCCAACCCCCGACGACCATCCCCTTTCCAGCGACAGGGACTCTCAGCCGGAAGGGGAGCCTTCTCAACCAGAGAATCAGCAGCAAGCGTGCTCGCAGGCCCGGGAAAACCTCACCATTCTCGAGCGCGGCGGGCGAATCGCTGTGCAGGACGACAACGGCGAGCCCCGCTTCCTGAATCAGGAAGAGGTGTCCGAACGCACAGCCACCGCCCGGCAACTCATCGCCGAGAACTGTTAGATTCTCCAGCGTGGCCCATCCCACCGCTTAGTGCAACGCTCGCTTTTTAAAGGTGATGCGATCCCCGTTGAGCACACCGTGGATGTTGTCGCCGGGAGCAAAGGTTCCCTGCAGAATGTCCTGCGCCAACGGATTCTCTATTTCCTGCTGTATCGCGCGCTTGAGCGGCCTTGCGCCATAGACCGGATCAAAACCGGTTTCCGCCAGTTTGTCGATCACTGCATCATCGAGGCTCAGAGTAAGCTCCCGCTCCGCCAGACGCTTGCGCAGTTGATCGAGCTGAATATCGGCAATGCCACGAATTTGCGCCTTGCCCAACGGATGAAACACGACCACTTCATCCACCCGGTTAATGAATTCGGGCCGGAAATGATGGCTGACCACTTCCATGACCGCCTCTTTCATTGCCTGGTACCGGTTTTCATTGGAGAGAGAGTCCGCTTCCTGGGCGCCATCGAAACTGACGGTGTCGTAGGATCGGTCATTGGCCAGATCCTGAATGCGATCAGAGCCCAGGTTGGAGGTCATCACCACCACGGTATTGCGGAAATCCACCGTGCGCCCCTGCCCATCGGTCAGGCGGCCGTCTTCCAGCACTTGTAGCAGAATATTAAACACGTCCGGATGGGCTTTCTCCACTTCATCCAGCAGCAGTACCGAATAAGGGCGTCGACGCACCGCTTCGGTGAGGTAACCGCCTTCCTCATAACCCACGTAACCCGGAGGCGCCCCGATCAACCGCGCGACCGAGTGCTTCTCCATAAATTCCGACATATCGATACGCACCATCGCGTCCTGGCTATCGAACAGAAATTCGGCCAGAGACTTACACAGCTCGGTCTTACCCACGCCAGTCGGCCCCAAAAACAGGAAAGAGCCATTGGGGCGATTCGGGTCGGACAAACCGGCGCGCGAACGGCGAACCGCATTGGCCACGGCCACCACCGCTTCATCTTGCCCAATCACACGACGGTGCAGAGCCTCTTCCATTCGCAGCAGTTTTTCCCGCTCCCCTTCGAGCATTTTGGAGACCGGGATGCCTGTCCATTTGGACACGACCTCAGCAATTTCCTCATCAGTGACCCGGTTGCGCAGTAGTTTCATCTCCATCATCTCGACCTGGCTGGCCATATCGAGCTGCTTTTCCAGCTCTGGGATAATGCCGTACTGGATCTCGGACATGCGTCCCAGATCGCCGGCCCGCCGCGCGGCTTCCATATCCAGCCTTGCTTGCTCTAGGTTGCTTTTAATCTCATGCGTCCCTTGTAACGCCGCTTTCTCGGCCCGCCACACTTCGTCGAGGTCTGCATACTCTCGTTCAAGTCGATCAATATCCTGCTCGATTTTTTCCAGGTGCTTGCGGCTGGAATCATCGTCGTCTTTTTTCACCGCTTCACGCTCGATCTTGAGCTGGATCAGCCGACGCTCCAACCGGTCCATTTCCTCGGGTTTGGAGTCAATTTCCATACGAATACGGCTGGCCGCTTCATCGATCAGATCAATCGCCTTATCCGGCAATTGCCGGTCAGTAATATACCGCTGCGACAATTTGGCGGCGGCGATAATGGCTGAGTCGGTAATATCCACACCGTGGTGTACCTCGTACCGCTCTTTAAGGCCCCGCAGGATGGCAATAGTGTCGGTTTCGCTCGGCTCGTCCACCAGCACTTTCTGGAAGCGCCGCTCCAGCGCCGCGTCCTTTTCGATAAACTGTCGATACTCGTCGAGAGTCGTGGCGCCCACGCAGTGCAGCTCTCCTCGCGCCAGGGCCGGTTTGAGCATGTTCCCCGCGTCCATGGCGCCTTCCGCTTTTCCCGCTCCGACCATGGTGTGCAGTTCGTCGACAAACAGGATGACTTGTCCTTCTTCCTTGGAGAGTTCCTTAAGGACCGCCTTCAAACGTTCCTCGAACTCACCTCGGAACTTGGCGCCTGCCAGCAGACTACCCAAATCGAGAGACAGTAGGCGTTTGTTTTTCAAGCCTTCGGGCACCTCGCCATTGACAATGCGCTGCGCCAGACCTTCCACAATGGCGGTTTTCCCCACGCCGGGCTCGCCGATCAGCACCGGGTTGTTTTTGGTGCGACGTTGCAGCACCTGAATCGTGCGCCGGATTTCGTCGTCCCGGCCAATCACCGGGTCGAGCTTGCCCGCTTCGGCTCGAGCCGTCAGATCAAGCGTGTACTTTTCCAGCGCCTGACGATTCCCTTCGGCGTCGACATTATCGACGGTTTCACCGCCACGTACTTTCTCCACAGTCTGCTCCAGGCTTTTGGCATCACCGAACGATTTCAGCAATGCACCCAACTGGCTTTCGCCATCGAGCATGGCTGCCAACAGCACTGATTCACTGGACACAAATTTGTCGCCCGCTTTCTGAGCCCGCCGGTCGGCCAGGTTCAACAAACGTCCCAACTCCTGGGACATACTCACATCCCCGGTCGGGTTTTGTACTTTGGGCAGGTTTTCGAGCTTCTTCGCCAGCTCGTTGCGCAGTCCGGTCATATTAAAACCGGACTGAGCCAGCAATGAGCGCGCCGTTCCACCCTGCTGATCCAACAGGGCCTGAAGCAGGTGAAAAGTTTCCAGTTGACTGTGGTCCCGCCCCACCGCGAGTGACTGGGCATCGGACAGGGCCGTTTGCAGTTGATTGGTGAGTCGATCAATTCGCATGTCTATTGCCTCAACTTGTTACCGGGCTGTTTCGTACAGTATGGTCAAAAAATGGGGGCAGTCGGAAAAAAAGCAAGTCGGGAGCACTTCGGGAAAAGCGTTCAATGCGTCAGGGGTTGATCCAGATCAAGCTGGCCATACGCCCGGTGGTGCCGTCGCGACGGTAGGAGTAGAAACGCGCCTTATCGATAAAGGTACACTCATGGCCCCCATACACTGAGGTGACGCCCAGAGCCGCCAGCTCCGCTCGGGCGAGCGCGAACAAATCGGCCTGAAAGTGCAGTGGTCGACCTCCGGGCTGAAAAGCGCTGGCAATCGCCTCATTGTGCACCTCATTGCGGGCACTTTCGAAGAAGGCTTCCAGTACCTCCACGCCCACTTCGAAATGTGGCTGGGAAAGCGCCGGCCCAAGGTAGGCCATTAACTCCGCCGAGGGTTCTTGAAAACGTGCCACCGCCGAGGCCAGTATGCCTTTGGCCAACCCTCTCCAGCCGGCATGCACAGCGGCCACATGGGTTCCCTTTTTATTACAAAACAAGACTGGGAGGCAGTCGGCGGTCAATACGGCGCAGGCCAACCCTGGCTGGCGGGTATGGCAGCCATCAGCCGTTAATACCCGCCCCGCAGCGCCCGCTTCTGCAAGACCAGCATCTACAACACTCGCCTCGACAATAGAAGTGCCGTGAATCTGTTCGAGCCACTGCGGAGGGTGTGGCAAGGCGAGCGCCTCCTGGAGCCGCCTCCGGTTTTCCGCGACAGCCTCCGGCCGGTCGCCCACATGCCCGGCGAGATTCCATGACGCCCAGGGCTCTTGGCTCACCCCCCCTTCCCGGGTGGTTATAACAGCGCTCACACATGACGGGGCTGGCCAGTCGGGGGAGATCAGATGAGAACCGGACATGATATCTCCTTCTATTTTACGCACTCAGGAAAGGCCACCGCCCCCCGGATTCAATCACCCGGCTCGCAAGGTGGCCAACAGTTGCTGAAAATCCTCGGGCAGAGGGACCGACCACTCGCAATAATCCCCGCTGGCCGGGTGCTCCAGCCCCAGTGTCGCCGCGTGCAACGCCTGACGCGGAAAACGCTTCAGCGCTTCAATCAAGGTATCGCTGGCGCCCTTGGGGATTTTAAAGCGCCCTCCATAGGTGGCATCCCCTACCAGTGGATGACGAACATGCGCCATATGAACCCGAATCTGGTGGGTTCGGCCCGTTTCGAGCTTTACACGGATATGGGTGTGCGCCGCAAACCGTTCGACCAGCCGGTAATGCGTCACGGCGGATCTCCCGCCGGTTTCGACAACGGCCATTTGCGTGCGCTGGCGCGGATGGCGACCGATACGGGCATTGACCGTGCCACCGCCTGTCATAGTACCAATCGCCACCGCCTCGTATTCGCGGCTAACCGTACGCTCCTGCAATTGCTCAATCAGGTCGGCGTGAGCGCCGAGGGTTTTGGCCACCACCATCAGTCCAGTGGTGTCTTTATCGAGCCGATGCACGATCCCCCCACGAGGTAAGTTCTCCAGCCCCGGGCAGTGATGCAACAGCGCGTTGAGCAAGGTGCCCGAGCGATTGCCTGCTGCCGGATGCACAACCAGACCAGCCGGTTTATTGATGACCAGCAAATCTTCGTCTTCGTAGACAATATCCAGCGCAATGGCCTCTGGCTCCCAGTCGCCCTGCGGCTCAAGTTCAGCCTCCAGCCGCAATTCTTCACCGCCGAGCAGACGATCCTTGGCCTTGGCCTGGCGACCATTGAGGGTGAGCTGCCCATCGCGAATCCAGGCTTGCAGCCGAGCCCGCGAAAACGTCGGGAACAACCCGGACGCGGCCTGGTCGAAGCGCATGCCGCTCATATCAGCGGGTACACGGGCGCTTTGTTGCAATAAGTCCGCCATGAGTTGCGTATTCCTCCAAGCGTGCGCCCCTCGGGGCCCCTTGAGGGCGCTTTGGTATCCGCACGCGGTGTGTTTTAATAGTTGGCTGTCAATTGAACTGTGTTAATGAGTCCTAACCTTATGCGTATCCTGCAAGTCCTGCTGCTCGGCGGCCTGATCCTTTTCCTGTCCGCCTGCGCCAATAAAGACCGGGAACCGGAGTATACCAGCGAGGCCGACCTTTATGACGCCGCGCAATCACAAATGCGTCGCAGCCAGTGGGAAACGGCCATTAGCAACCTGCAGGCGCTGGAGGAGAACTTCCCGTTTGGCACCTACGCCGAACAGGCCCAACTGGAGCTGATCTACGCGTACTTCCGCTCCGGCGACGCCGCCATGGTGTCCGCCACCGCTGACCGTTTTATCCGCCTGCATCCACAACATCGCAATGTGGATTATGCCTACTACATGAAGGGGCTAAGCTCGTTCACCGAAGGACGGGGCATGTTTGAACGGGTTCTGCCCACCGACCTGACGCAGCGCGATCCGGGGGCGGCCCGCGAATCCCTGGATCATTTTGCCCAGTTGCTCAGCCGCTATCCAGACAGCATCTACGCCTCCGATGCCAAGCGGCGCATGCTGTACCTGCGCAACCTGCTGGCCCGCTACGAAATTCACGTCGCCAACTACTACTTCAAGCGCGGCGCCTACGTCGCGGCCACTAACCGGGGCCGCTATGTGCTGGAGAATTTCAACTCATCACCCGCGATGCCGGATGCACTGGCGGTGATGGTCCAGGGCTACCATTTGCTGGACATGCCGGAACTGTCGAATCAGATGCTGGAAATATTGAAGCTGAATTACCCCGATCACCCTGCTCTGAACAGCAACGGGACGTTTGACTACCAATACGCAGCGGACTCAGGCGAGCGCAGCTGGATCAGTCTGGCGACCTTTGGACTGTTCGATAAGGGCGAGCCGCCTGGTTTTGACAGCCGTGAGCGGTACAACCCGGAATATCAGGATGTGCCGCCACCGCCTCGCGACGCCTAACTGTGTCGGGGCCGCCAACGTGGCCCCGTTGTTTGCTCTCGCTACTCGCCAGCCCGCCACCCGGACGTAATGGGGTAACGGCGGTCCCGCCCAAACCCTCTCTGCGTAATCCGAACCCCGACCGGGGCCTGACGACGTTTGTATTCGTTGAGATCCACCAATCGAAGCACTCGCTCGACATCTGAACGGGGAAAGCCCCGCGCGATAATCGCCTCTGCGCTGCAATCTTGCTCCACGTAGAGGGCCAGTATCTGGTCCAGTTGATCGTACGGCGGCAGACTGTCCTCGTCTTTCTGGTCAGGCGCCAGCTCTGCCGAGGGCGGGCGGGTAATCACATTCGGCGGAATAACCTCTGACCGGAGGTTACGGTGTCGTGCCAATTGGAACACCAGGGTTTTAGGCACATCCTTCAGAACATCAAAGCCCCCCGCCATGTCCCCGTATAACGTGGAATAACCGACCGCCAACTCACTCTTATTACCCGTGGTCAGGACAAGGTCCCCTTTTTTGTTGGACCACGCCATCAGCAACACCCCGCGACAGCGGGCTTGAAGATTTTCCTCGGTAATATCCCGAGGGCAACCCTCAAACACCGGCCCAAGAGTCGACATAAATGATTCGTACATCGGCTCAATGCTCAAGGAGTGGTACTGCACACCCATTCTCTGAGCCTGATCGGCCGCATCCGTGCGGCTCATTTCAGAGGTGTAGCGAAATGGCATCATAATGGCTGTCACCCGTTCCGCGCCCAAAGCGTCCACGGCCACCGCCAGCGTCAACGCCGAGTCGATACCACCGGACAACCCCAGCACGACCCCTTTGAAACCGTTTTTATTCACGTAATCACGCGTTCCCGTCACCAACGCCTGATAGACCGACTCCAGGTCCTCCTGGGCAGGTGCCAGCGCTTGAGGGGCTAGATCGAGCGTGCTTTCGCACCACTGCAACTGCAAATGCTCCACGGCCTCCTCCCAGGCGGGCAGGCGTCGGCACAACCTCCCTTCTCGATTAACCGCCACGGAGCCGCCATCAAACACCAGCTCGTCCTGCCCACCTATCTGGTTCACGTAGACAATGGGCATATCACCTTGCCGGGCACGCTCGGCCAGCAACTGCTCCCGCTCCATGGGCTTGCCGCGGTGGAAGGGTGATGCGTTCAAGTTCAGCATCAACTTCGCCCCCGCTTCCCGGGCCTGCTCCATGGGCCCCGGATGCCAAATATCCTCGCAAATGGTCAGCGCTGTCGGCACTCCGCTGAGGTCAAACACACAAGCGGTATCCCCGGGGACAAAATAGCGAACCTCGTCAAACACCTGATAGTTTGGCAGGCATTGTTTGGCGTATTCACAAATCAACTCGCCACGGCGGATAACACCCGCCATGTTGAACACCCGGCCAGCTACCACCCGGGGGTACCCCAGTATTATCGTAATGCCCAGTCCGGCCTGCTGCAGCCGGTCGAGAGCCCGGTCTATACGCAGAGAAAGGCTGGGCCGCAAGAGCAGGTCTTCCGGTGGATAACCGGACAACGTCAATTCGGGAAACAGGATCGCATCCGCGCCTGCCGCTTCGGCTCGGCTGGCCTCGGTCAAAATCCTGTCGGTGTTGCCGGGAATGTCGCCCACCAGAGGATTGATCTGGGCCAGCGCAATATTCAAAGTTGCCATAAAGGTGTTTGCACCCTGATACACTGTGTCGGATAGAAGGCGTATTGTCCGCGAATTGGCGGAGCGACGCAAAATGATAATCCTGGGCATCGCCCACCCTCAGCCAAGGCCCTCTTTACCCATGGCAAGACCGGATTCCGCTATTGACCGCACACAGCGTGACAGCAACTATGACTTGCTGCGTGTGTACACTTATTACCGGACGCTGCTGGGCAGCATTTTACTGCTGATGTTTCAGGGCAATCTTGCCCCCACCATTCTCGGCAATGAGCAACCGGACATTTTCCTGTACACCGCCGTGGGCTACACAGCCCTGAACCTGATCACTCTGGGCCTACTGTGGCGGGCCCGCTTTCAGCCTTCTGACCGTCAGTCATTCATATTGCTCGGCATTGACGTGGCGGCGCTGGCACTCATGATGTTCACCAGCGGCGGTGCCATGAGCGGTTTGGGCTACTTGCAGTTGGTGGTAATCGCCGCGGCGGGCATGCTGCTGCCGTCCCGGCTGGCGATTCTGTTGGCCGCGCTGGCCAGCATCGCGGTCATTGGCGAAAGTCTGGCGCGATTATGGCTGCTTTCGATCAACAACCAGGCACTCTTTTCAGCCGGTACACTGGGAGCACTGCTGTTCGTGACGGCATTGAGCTTTCAGTATCTGGCACACAAAATCCGAAGCAGCAATGAAGAAGCGCTCAATCAGGCCCGGCAGGCCGAGCACCTACAGCGCCTGGCCCAATTGATCGTGGAGCGTATGCGCACCGGCATTCTGGTGCTGGGAAAGAGCCAGTCGATTGAGCTGTCGAACCGCGCCGCTTTTGACTTGCTTGGCTCTGATTTCCCCCGCTCCGAACACGGCGCCCAACATTTGTCCAGCGTACCGTTGCTGCAACACGCGTACAATCAGTGGCGCCAGCAGAACCACTCCGGTTCCATCGTGGCGATGGACGCGCTCACCCGCAATGAATTGAAAATCAATTTCGCTCCACTAACCCCGCAAAGTGACTCGGAGATTTTGGTCTTCGTCGAGGACAATCGTCTGATCACCCAGCAGGCTCAGCAACTCAAGCTTGCGTCTTTGGGACGACTCACGGCCAGTATTGCCCATGAGGTTCGCAACCCTCTGGGCGCCATCAGCCACGCCAGTCAGTTGCTCGGCGAATCCAGCGAGCTAGGCAGCGGCGATCAGCGCTTATTGCAAATCATCGATAATCATAGCCGACGGGTGAATCAAATTATTGAAAACGTTTTGCAGCTTTCACGCCGCAAGAACGCCCACCCCGAGCCCCTGGAGTTGGGCCAATGGCTCGCTCGGTTTCTTCAGGAATACCATTCGACTCAACCCGACCGTCACAACGTAACACTGACTCTGGGGCAGCCTCAGATCCCGGCCAAGTTTGACCACGGCCAGCTTCATCAGGTACTGACTAACCTGTGTGATAACGGCATTCGTCACTCACTGGCAGCCGGACGTGCGGACGTGTGGCTGGAGGCGGGTGTTGAACCCCGAAAACAACAACCGTTCATTCGTGTTATCGACGGAGGAGACGGGATCGCCGAGGAGCACGCCCGGCATATCTTCGAGCCCTTTTTTACCACAGAGAGCACTGGCTCCGGCCTGGGCTTATATATCTGCAAGGAGCTTTGCGAAGCCAACCAAGCTTTAATACACTATGAGTGCACCGACGAGGGTCGAAGCTGCTTCCATATTCAGCTCCCGCACCCGGACCGAGCCTTTTAAACTCTGCTCACCGAAGACTCACAAAGGTTGACCATGGGGAACCAGCGCGTACTAATCATTGACGATGAACCCGATATCCGCGAGCTGCTGAGTATCACGCTGAATCGGATGGGCATTGTGTCCGACACGGTGGCAAACCTGGGGGACGCCAAGCTACAACTGAAGACCCAAAATTACGACCTGTGCCTGACCGACATGCGTCTACCGGACGGCAACGGGCTGGAGCTGGTGGAGTATATCCAGCATAACAAACCCCGACTGCCGGTTGCGGTGATTACCGCGCATGGCAGCATCGATACCGCTATCGACGCGATGAAAGCCGGCGCATTCGATTTTTTGTCCAAGCCAGTAGACCTGAGTGTATTACGACAGCTGGTCACCACCGCGATTCAATCGGGACAGCTGCCGCCAATGCCGCTCCCCTCGGACTGTCCTATCATTGGTCAATCCAAAGCCATTCAGGAATTGATCGCCAGCATTCAAAAGTTGGCTCGCTCCCAGGCGCCGATCTACATCTCCGGAGAGTCCGGCGTCGGCAAAGAGTTGGTGGCTCGCTCTATTCACAAATTGGGACCACGAGCCGAAGCACCCTTTGTGGCGGTTAACTGTGGGGCAATTCCCAAGGAGCTCATGGAAAGTGAGTTCTTTGGACATAAAAAGGGCAGTTTTACTGGCGCTCATCAGGACAAAGCCGGGCTATTTCAAACCGCACAGGGAGGCACACTATTTTTGGATGAGGTGGCCGACTTGCCGCTGGATATGCAGGTTAAGCTACTGCGCGCCATTCAGGAAAAAGCGGTTCGACCGGTGGGAGGACAAAACGAAATCAAAACTGATGTCCGTATTTTGTGTGCCACTCATAAAGCACTGGAAACGGAAGTACGTGATGGCCGCTTCCGACAGGATCTGTTTTATCGCCTGAACGTCATTCAACTGCGAGTCCCGCCATTACGGGAGCGGCGCGAGGATATCGCCATGCTCGCCCGACACATCCTGGAAAAGCTGGCCAAAGAGGCCGACTGCCCTACACCTCGCCTCAACCAGCCCGCGATGAACCGGCTTTGCGAGTACGACTTTCCTGGCAACGTGAGAGAGCTCGAAAACATTCTTGAGCGAGCGTTTACACTGTGTGACAGCCAGACGATTAACCTGGAAGATCTGCACTTGCCCGACGGAACCAATGCGCCTGGCGATACCTACTCCGCGTCAACAGAACCCGCTCAAAGTCACGTCGCCCGCTGCGCCGACTACCCCTCGTTGGATCATTACCTTCAGGACATCGAAAAAGACGTTTTATGCCATGCTCTCGAGCGTGCCAAATGGAACAAAACCCAGGCCGCAAAGCAACTGGGCATCAGTTTTCGCTCACTGCGTTATCGACTCCAAAAGCTCGGCCTGGACGACGATTAGTCGCCCTTCTTCTCCCACCAGCAAGCCCATTTACCAGCAGGCCTCTGGAGAACGTGTGCCGGTGTGCTCCAGTGTAATGGTCTGGCAATCAGTGTCGTTAGTTTGTGGCGCTGCAATGGCTGTCGCCGTCAACGTGTACGTAGTGGCCGATGCGTTACCGACTTCTATCTTGTAAAACCCTTCCGTCGAGTCATAACCGGCCGAGAGATTGCCATAAATCGTGCAGTCGCCACTCGTAAAGGTGGTGTATGAGGTATAACAGCGCTGCAACCTCTGGCTGGCATCGTTCAGCGCCGTTTGCGCATCGGCCCGGTTACTGCGCATAATCTGGTTGGTGTAGGAGGTATAAGCCAGCGCGGCGATAATGCCCACGATCGCTACGACAACCATCATTTCTAATAGCGTGAACCCTTTTTGAAATCTTCTCATAGTCATTTCCTGAAACCGTATTACCTCAGTTGACGCCAGGACTGCCGCCCTAAGGCCCCCGCTGGAATGTTGGTATCTTGTTCTCCGAGATCCCCGTCTGATGAACTATAAAGGAGCTTGCCCGCTTCAGAGTTCAAAATACTGTGCGTGGGGTCCCCCAAAATCAACGCATCCGTCAACGTATTGCCATTCGTTCCATCATTATCAAGAACACTGCTATTCACGAAGCGATTACCCACTGCCTTGAGCTCCATCAACCAGCTTTGCCCGCCAAACTGGCAAGGCGTCGAGGACGGGATAATCGTGGCGAAAATCAACCGATCATACAAAAGCAGCGGTTTTGCAATGACTCTTTCACCCAGCCGAGTATTAAAATCCAGAAACCAGCCGTCATCGGTTGTCCAATCCACATCAGATTCTCCCGACACACTTCGTGTCGTTTGACCATCCACCAAGGTCTTTTCATGCAGGAAAGTCTCTCGATCAGAGCCGTAAGCTTCTCCCTTATCGGCAATCGCGTAAAAGCTATGAGCACTGGGATCATTGTTTGTGACATTGTTGTCATTTTTCTCAAAATACTTACCGGTGCCGAAGTACACCATGATCACATTGTTCTTCTCGTCGTTTCGGCCCAGGGTCGGAGCTCCAAAAATAGGCTGGCGAGCCCCACCATCATCTTTTGCCACAAACATTGGCTCTCCCAGTGGCTCTTCCCACTGGTTGGGATTACTCGCACTGAGGTCAAACTTCCATAAATTACCTTGCAAGTCGCCAGCATAGGCAGCTTGAACTTGACCATATGCATTTCCCAACAAAGCTACGCCCGAAAGTCCCTGCCCCGCTTCCGTGTTAATCACATGGGGGGAGCCCGGACGCTCAAACTCTACAACAAGAAGCTGCGACGTTCCGTCACTGCTATTGTATCCGTTTCCGAACACCACAGCCCAACGGCCATTTGCCATTCGGGCAATCAGAGGTTTCCCCATGACATGACCCAGCGCAGGCAAATCACCGCCACTTAGTTCAAACAGCACTTCGGGGTTGGACCGGTCAGTGACGTCCAAAGCAAACACGCCTTTCCCGCCCGCCCCCAGACTGCCAACGACAACACTTCTCCAAGAGCCATCGAGATAAACATCCCCGACCGCCATTTGTCCGTCCACCGTATATTGGTGCGGATTTTCTTGGCGTCCGTAGTTTGGAGCGGAAAGGGCGGCAAGTTTGTCATACACGCCACCCGGCACATACGCAAACAGTTCGTCGAACACATTATTTTCGACATCAAACGCGTGCAGCATCCCATCATTTGCCCCAACAAATAACGTCTCCGGCTGTTGACGCTTGGTATCCTGCAAATATTGCGCGTAGCTGCTGCCTTGACTACCCTCCAGTCTCGAATAGCCTCTATTTTCACCACCGAGATATTCTGGGCTTGAATTAACAATATCACCCAAAAGCAACCCCTGCCGCTGACGTAACCCGCTGGTGGTGCTTTCCACGCCCCAGAGCCAGTTCAAGCGTGCTTCTCCCATTCCATCTTCAGCATTTAGCAACGCCTGTTGAGAGGCACTCAGCGACTCCCACTCAAACGGTATCTGATTACCGTTTTCATCTACACTAATGATTCTTCTCAGAGGTCTGCTGACACCCGTCATCATAGTCTCATTAGTGGAATGACTGACCACGTCGCTAATATTTCCATTGTCGTCTACCGGAAAAGCCAACAGCTCACCACTCCAATTCTCACTATTGAACCTGGCCTGAAAAACAAAAGCGCCTTCTTGCAGGTTAGTCGTATTGGTCGCCACGGCAGAAGCAGACCCGACACCCGCAGCCACTCGGGCAAAAGCGTTTCGCAACGCATCCTGCAATTGACCTGGATCGGTGGCAAAGAAGTACGTTTCATTTTCAGGTGACCATTCGCTTACCTCTCCCTCGCCCACACTCTCGGGGTACCCGCCCCACTTGGCGGCATAGAATAAAGGCGACTGTAAAAGTTCGGCGCTGGAAGGACCGATACTGAACGTCTGGGTGCGGGCCTGTGCATCTGCATTACTGTAGTTACAAGGACCTGTTGTCCCTCCGTAGTTTATCCTGCAACTGCAGCGCGATCCGACATTACCAGAACAGCTGAAACGGTCTTGATACACCGAGGTATAGGTAAAATTATTTACACCAGACTGGACATGAAACCCGTCTTGAGTTGTACCACCAATAACATACCCAAAGCCCATGGGATCGCCGGTAGACTGCGCGATGACCTGAGTGGTCACACTCACCTCGTCCGAGGTCACCCGATACTCAATCACACCCCACATGTCCTGATCAAAGTCACCGCCCTGCTCACTGTCTTCCCAATTTACATAAAGCTGACCTGTTCTTGCAGTCACTGTACCGTTTGTGCTTTCTTCCTCTTGGCTGACCACTTTAAAGTCCACAATGGCACAATTAGCTGGAGAGTCCAGTGTGTTGTTATTGTTACGACAAGCAGGAAGAAGAGTGATTTCCCTATCGGAAGAACTAGGCACAGGAATGTTGATCTGGGGCACCGCAGGCGCCAGCGCTACACCATAGGTTCTTACCGTGCTCGCCGAGCTCGCACTGGTTACACCCTGCAAGGTTATACCGGTGCTTCGAGCATGGTAGGCAAGCCCCGCCATTTTATAGGAGCCATCCAATCTTGGAGCGTCGGGACAAGTACCACGGACCGTGGAGAGATTATTCACCGTCTTCGGAGTACAAAGCTGATTAGCCTGCTGCCCGGTTGCTCCCGCAATCGCGCCCACGAAATAACTGTTGCCGTGCAGCCCTTCACTTTGACCCACCTCATTGGTAACCGCGTCAATACTTTCCAATCCAAATCCTGAGGCGGCATCGCTGGCGAGATCCCCATCAAATGAGGTAGTGGACGCATTGAACTGGATGATATTCAGAGGCGCACAGTAATTGTCATTACTGAGCGGACGAGTCCAGCTTACCGATTCCAACCCGTCTATATAATCAGAGTCATCCCCGTTATAAGCCGACGTAGCGTCAAGTCCCGCGAGATATTTCAGAGACTCCAGATAAATTTCCGACTGGGGATTCCCCCAGTTTGAACACTGCCCATCGACAAAAGAACTGCGCGACCATAGGCAGCCATCACTTCCGTTTGGGTCAATTCCATGCGAGTTTCTGTGGTAGGTTCCGTCATCAAACCGGTATCCGTAGATTCTAAGTGAGTCCAGCGTATTAATAATGCCATCGTCCAAGTCGTTGTTTGAGCCTGGATTGACAAAGGTTCCATCGCTATTGACTTCGTTACTGAGATCACCCACATTGCGCCGGAGCACACCTCCGGATTTATTTTTACTGTATGAACCAGTCATCAGGCCAAACAAAATTGAGCCGTCCTCACCGTACTCCTGCAATAGCCCGGCAGGTTTTTGAAGCCCATTATCATAGCCACTGCAGTTCTCGTTGTTTGTCTCGTCGATAAGGTTGTTGACACAAACACTAACACGCACGTGCAAATCACGCCCTCCTAGGCGACGACTGGTGTAAGGGCTTTCCGAGTGCGCATTAATACCGCTGTAGGAGAAATTATTGTCGTTCTTCCCCTGATCCCCTCCGACATTGTTGCGCCAGCGGCACTGCCAGCGTTCATTGCTTGCCCACAATGAAAAATTGCCCCGTGCCACTCTCATTAACGGCGGTGCCGTAACATCTTGTGACAATTGGTTTCTATTGCCGGGCTCTGTGGTGTTACAAATCGTGATGCCGGAGTTCATGGACGAACCGCCGGAGGTGACATCATTGCCACTGGCATCTTCGGCTCCACCAAAGGGAGTCAACTGCCCCAGGTCCGACCCGTTATAATACTTGGCAAACGAGTGGGCATCCTGCGGAAGCATGGCACGCTCCAGAACAGTGGTATTAGCGGTATCCGTTGAGCGCAGCCCACCGTACAGAATTTTCCTCACGGTATCCATTCGGGTCATGGACGCCCAGTTCAGAAAATTACCGCTCCACTCACCACTGCTACTACCTGCATTGCAATAATTATTCTGGTCAGCAAACCGTGCGGGGACAAAATAGTTTCTTTGTGTGCTGTAGGTGTAGCACTTTTGACTGTCGAAATAGCCATAGTACGAATGATTATGCACGTAACTCGTATCAGCTCTTCCGTCACCCGTCAAATCGCTGTAGTCATCATAAGCTTTAAAAAAAAGCTGATGATCATTGGACATATTGAGCATCACAATAGGACGCACCGGTTGCTCAAGAAACAAGGGGTCATTAGCTATATTGACAGCAAGTGCCGCGCTGGACGTTACGAATGATAAAACACCCAACGCCAATGCACGCCTCAACGTTCTCCAGTTACGGTTTGTTATCATCGCCACCCCCTCAGTCAAAACTTGTCTATACCGGTCCGGATCATTTTACTCGGTAGGTTGACTGCACAATCGCAGTGGCTGTCCCCGAGGCACTCTCACCACGGGCTGAAACGCGATAAAAATCCAGTTCCAACCCGGTGGATTCCAAGCTTCCTATATCGATACCACTACCGGTGTTCTCCGCCACTTGCTGAGCCAATGCGGTCATATGTTCCACCACATAAATCGGAGGCCCGGAAACAGGACCTTCCAGAGATAATGACGTCTGCAACCCGCGAGCCCCCCACTGCTCAGCGGACCACTCACTGAGCGACTGCTGAAAAGGGTTTGTACTGACCACCCCGAGATCCGGGTATAAACCATTCACTTGATCATCAAAGTCTTCAGGGGCCAAGTTAATCAGCTCGGTCTCCCCTTCACGCAAGCCCGCTTCAGCCGCCTGAAACGCTAACGTTCGTTCGCGCATGTTACCGGCCATCATTTCCTGAAGGCCGCTGCCGCGGATAGCCGCCAGGCCAACAATGGTCATCAGCAGTAACATAATCAGGCCGATAATAAGCACCGCTCCCCGCTGCGAGGCACCAAGGGCCATGCTGCCACGATTGTCATAGTGCATTATGCCGTTCCTCATTCCAGGCGGGCACGAATGCCCACTGTGCTGGTAAATATCTGTCGTAGTCGTCGATCCGTCACATCGCTCCCTGTCAATGACGTACCCGCAAAAGTAATGGGCTGTGGCTCATCCAAAACATTGCCGTCAATGCTGTTGAGCAAAAGGTGTATACGCACGGCCATGACGTCCTGCCAATCCGCACTGCTCATTTCCTCTCGCCACTTGTAGGTATCAAGCTCTGCATCACCATTGGTATCCACACCAAACTGCGCCCGCAAGCGCTCGACACCTTCAATCATTTCCACCGCATCGCGTTCACCCACCTTTCTCCATAGGCTGCGAACTTCCAGCCCCGCAGACGGAAAAGCGCTGGGCGCCACAAAATACACAATAGAATTAAGCGCCATCACCTCGGACCCTTCTCCAAACGATTGCCCGCCTAACTGTGGGTCACTATTGGAAGGGGACGAGCCACCGGCACTGTGTACCACCATACCTTGCGCCCCACCACCAGATGACGCCTGCACATTCACCGCGCGAAAAATGCGACCTTGCGAGCAATCCGAAATAATGGCGATACTGTCATCGCATAACTGACCTTCCAGCAGGCAATCATTTTCCGGCTCCTGGTTAATCCTGAGGTTTGCATTAGACCCCGAGTTGTGGGAGTCCACCAGATGTACACTTCCGCTTGAAGCCCGGCGAATCACCAGGATATCGGTATCCTCCGACACGTTGTTGACGCCAGTGAGCGATGCCGTCGAGGGATAGGCGGATACGACCTGAGTAAAGTCGTAAAGGTAGTCGCTGGAGGCCTCCAGCCCGGAGCTCACATTGGGGTTGCGGCTGGTGCAACCAAAGTAACCGGCCATGCGCACGTCTTCAGCCAGAAAATCCATGGCCATGCGACCACTTTCCTGAACCTGGGAGATGGCTTGCTGTGTGCCGTAGGTCACCCGGCTGGTCAAAAACATTTGCACCACCCCGGTCATCAACACGATGCCCAAGGTCATTGATATCATCAACTCGACCAGAGACAAGCCGCGCTGTTTGTATCTTGCTGCACTCATTGCCACTGTTTAAATCCTGGATGAGTAAGTGAACGTGGTGGTTTCTTGCGCATCGTTTTCTCCGACCTCATCGGCGAGCCGGTCATCGTCAACCCAGCGCAGAGTAATCGTGCACACACTGGTGCCATTATCACAGCTGATCCCACCGTCTCCGCCCGGCAGTATCGATCCCACACTGTCAAGCCAGTCGCTCATATCCGACGCCGCGAGCGATCCGCCGGAAGGCGCTGAGTCGCCCACATCATGAGAGTACTGGGACAGGTTGTCCCGATTGATCCGAATGCGATCCAGCATGTCATAAGCCATGACATTGGCCTGGGAACGCAAGTAGGCACTGTGATTGAACTGCAAAGAACGGTTCTGGAGCGCCCCCATGGCCAGCAAGGAGGTTGCCAGAATTAACACCGTTACCAGCACTTCGATGAGACCAGCGCCCCGCTGACTTTTACCAGGGGGCGCTACCGTCAGTGATGTCATGATCTATCGCCTCAAAAGCTGTTACGGAGCATTAACAGCTGGTTTTTATCGCACGTACAGAGCCGGCCGGGGAAACGCGAATCGAACGCACCGAATCTCCCGAGCAGTCACTGTGCTGGGCCGTCACCTGAATCGGTTGGTCACTATCGCGGGACAGACCGCCGCCCCCAGTGAAGCGCACAAAATCGACGCCCGAGCCTCGGGAAACATTGAGTTCCAGCCCCTCTCCCGCCGGCTCCCACACCCGTAATACATCGGTATCGGCATCGGCAATGGTGACCGAGCCTGACGTTTCATCGGCACTGTCCACGACCGCCAACCACCCATTACTCCAGTCATTACCACAAGCGGTCTGCGTGTCGTTGGCTGCGCACAGGGACACCAGGGCGCCGCGTTTGGCCGCCTCGCTTCGAGTGAAATTCAAAGCACCGATAAACTCATCGCCAAACGCCAGGGAGCGATTGTTGCGAAGCAGGGTATTCATATTGGGAATCGCGATACCCAGAACCACAGCCAGAACCACGAGCGTCACCAGCAATTCGATTAACGTGAAACCACGCTGTCCCGATGCCGGGGCACGGGATACCGATCTACGGAGTAAAAGGGATAACGCCATAACACTAACCATTTCTCAGAATATCGATCCGACACTGGACGCCCATTCACAACCACTTTATGGTAATTACCATACCACGTGGCACAGAGGTGCTCTCTGCCTCTGGCGATATGTGGTCATCATGGATGAACGAACGGCGCCCCTCTGCGGGCGTCATAATCTCAAGGAAGAAAATCATGCCACAACGCGGCTTTACCCTTCTCGAATTGATCGTCACATTGGTCGTTCTCGCCCTGATACTCTCGACCGGGCTTCCCCAAATGAACCACCTGCTCGCGCGGTTGAATGCGCATACCTTTGCGCACTCTTTACAGGAAGCCATCGTCACCACGCGCCAAAGAGCCATACTGAGCAATGGCCGGGCAACATTACGGGCGATTGACGGGTGGAATTCCGGCTGGGAAATGTTTGAGGACCGCAACCACAATGGCGCGCGAGAGGCCGACGAGGCTCTGGTGTTTCATCACTCCGCCACACCGGCGCGGTCTTTCACGGTGCAGGCCAACAAACCGGTTCAATCCTATATTTCCTATGTGGGAAGTGGCGCGGGCCGGTTTGCTTCGGGTACCGCCAGGGGCGGATTTCAGGCGGGAACACTGCATATCTGCACTCAAGACAATGCCGTTGGCTATGCCTTGACGCTGGCCAGAATGGGGAGGCTTCGATTACGGCGCATTGGGGCGGACGACTGCCGTGCGGGGCCGTGAACCGCAGGCGTTATCGCAACTCCCGGGGCAGGCTGAAGCTGATGTTTTCCGGAATGCCAGCGGTTTCTTCTTCCGACTGGGCGCCCCACCCTTTAAGCTTCAGAACCACCTCTTCCACCAACACCTCCGGCGCTGAGGCCCCTGCTGTGATTCCTACGCAGGTTTTGCCATCCAGCCACTCACGGCGAATGCAGTCCGGGCCATCCACAAGATAGGCCTCGGTTCCACAACGTTCCGCCAGCTCCCTCAGACGATTGGAATTAGAACTGTTGCGGGAACCCACCACGAGCACCAAATCACACTCAAGTGCCAGTTGCCGGACGGCATCCTGCCGATTGGTCGTGGCGTAGCAAATATCATCCTTACGGGGGCCGAGAATGGCGGGAAACCGATCACGCAACGTATCGATCACCCTGGCTGTATCATCCATGGACAGGGTGGTTTGGGTCACATAGGCCAAATGCTCAGGATTGCGCACGGTCAATGCCGCGACATCCGCCTCGTTCTCCACCAGATAAATGGCACCCCCATTGCTGGTATCATACTGACCCATGGTGCCTTCCACTTCCGGGTGCCCGGCGTGCCCGATGAGGATGCATTCCCGCCCCTCGCGGCTGTAACGCGCGACCTCAATATGCACCTTGGTCACCAGAGGACAGGTGGCATCGAACACCTGCAACCCGCGGGTTTGGGCTTCCTGCTGAACCGCTCGGGACACCCCGTGCGCACTGAAGATGACAATGACGTCATCCGGCACCTGGCTCAACTCCTCCACGAAAACCGCTCCGCGCTCGCGCAAGGTGTCCACCACAAATTTATTGTGAACCACCTCGTGTCGAACGTAGATCGGGGCACCGAATACATCCAGCGCACGATTGACGATGTCAATCGCCCGATCAACGCCAGCGCAAAAACCACGGGGATTGGCGAGTTTGATCTGCATAGACGTGACGCACCTGGAAGTATCTGGAAATGTTGAGGTCAGTGTACCTGAGCCGGCTCCACGTTCAAAATGGCCACATCGAACACGATATCCCGCCCCGCCAGCGGGTGATTAAAGTCAATCACGACGCTCTCTTCGTCAAACTGGCGAACCACACCCGGCAACTCCGCCTTCTGGGCGTCGGCAAAGGACAGCATTAACCCTTCTTTGAGCTCAATCTCAGGGCCAAATTGATCGCGTGGAATGTCCTGCATATTCGCCGGGTTGTGCTCACCAAACCCATCCTCCGGGGGGATAACAAATTGCTCTTTATCACCCGATTTAAGGCCAAACATCGCCTTTTCAAAACCGGGAAGCAGGCTGCCGTCACCCACGGTGAAAGAGGCTGGCTCACCCTCAAAGTTCGAATCGATTTCCCGACCATCGCGCAGGCTCAGCGCAAAATGCAGAGTCACGGTGGTGCCCGGCCCGATTGGCAGTTGCTCAGTCATGGCGTTTATCCTTGTGGAACAACATGTCGATAATCAACAATGCCGCACCGACCGTGATCGCGGAATCGGCAATATTGAACGCTGGCCAATAGTATTCCTTGTAATGAACTACGATAAAGTCCACGACGTGTCCCAACAGAACGCGGTCGTATAAATTCCCAATCGCGCCACCGAGAATCAGCGCCAAGGCCAGCGCTTCCCAGCGCCGCTGCGCGACCCGTGCAATCCAGACAACAATCACCACGCTGACCAGCGCCGCCACCGCCGTAAAAAACCACCGTTGCCAGCCACCCGCCTCACTTAAAAAGCTGAAGGCCGCACCAGGGTTATGCAACAATGTGAAATTAAAAAACGGGGTGAACACTACCGGGTCACCGTACGTCAACGACGCCGACACCCAGTGCTTGGTTATCTGATCCAGCAATAATACCGCCACCGCGACGGCGTACCAGCGCCAGGCCTGGCGGGGAAAAGTCATTGGCATTGTCGTATTCAGTTCCATAAAAGTTTATCGAAGAGCCCCGGTCAAGCGTAATAACGCTCCTCGCCCGGTCCGTCCACATTCGTCACGCAGCGACCACACAATGTGGGATGCTTTTCATCACTGCCCACATCCGCACGGTGGTGCCAGCAGCGTTCACACTTTTGATCGCGGGATTTTTCCACGGCCACCTTAAGGCCACTCACATCGGTTAACTCGGCCTCGGTAGCCTCATCCAGAGAGCGGACCTCAGCAGTCGAGGTGATCAATACAAAACGCAGTTCATCACCAAGTTTTTCAAGAATCCGGTGCAGATCACCATCGGCAAACAGGGTGACCTCGGCGCCCAGAGAACCACCGATGTTTCCTTGCACCCGCTGCGTTTCCAACACTTTGTTCACCGCGTCTTTCACGTCTGCAATGCACTGCCACTCTTCGGCACTGAACAAGGCCCCGTCGACGACTGGCAGTGAATACCATTCAGCCGCAAAGACGGGTCCCGGATGTTCCCCCGGGAGCAGCGGCCAGATTTCATCCGCCGTAAAGCTCAGAATGGGCGCGATCCACCGCACCATTGCTTCCACCACATGGTAGAGGGCCGTTTGCGCAGAGCGGCGGGCGAGGCTGTCCGCCGGCGTGGTGTACTGGCGATCCTTGATAATATCGAGATAAAAGCCGCCCAGATCGACCACACAAAAGTTGTGCAACTTTTGGTAGATGAGGTGGAACTGGTATTGATCGTAAGCGTTGATAATGTCGCGTTGCAGTTCCGCCGCCCGACCGACAATCCAGCGATCCAGCTCAATCATCTGCTCCGGTGCAACGGCGTGCTCGGCTGGCTCAAAGCCGTTGAGGTTGGCCAACATAAAACGGGTGGTGTTGCGAATACGGCGATAGGAGTCAGCCGTGCGCTTGAGAATTTCATCAGAGACGCTCATCTCGCCACTGAAGTCGGTGGCCGCCACCCACAGGCGCAGCACGTCCGCACCCAGCTCTTTCATGACTTTTTGCGGAGGAATCACGTTGCCGATGGACTTGGACATTTTGCGCCCCTGGGCATCCACCGTAAAACCGTGCGTCAACACCGTTTTGTAGGGCGGCGTGCCGTTCATAGCCATCGCGGTTTTCAGAGAAGACTGGAACCAGCCCCGGTGCTGGTCCGATCCCTCAAGGTACAAATCGGCCGGATAGCGCAGGTAGTCACGCTGGCTCAGCACCGCAAAGTGGGTCACACCCGAATCAAACCACACATCCAGCGTATCCGTCACTTTTTGGTAGCGGTCCGCGTCGTCGCCAAGCAGCTCTGAAGGGTCCAGATCAAACCAGGCATCCATTCCTTCCTGCTCCACTTTTTTCGCCACCGACTCAATCAGTTCCATCGTTTTCGGGTGCAGATCGCCGGTTTGCTTATGGACAAACAGGGCAATGGGCACACCCCAGGTACGCTGACGGGAAATACACCAATCGGGCGAAGAGGCCAACATCGAGTCGATACGCGCACGCCCCCAGTCCGGCACCCATTGCACCTGCTCCACCGCGTCGGTGACCTGGTCCCTCAACTGATTCTTGGTCATGCTCACAAACCACTGGGGCGTGGCACGGAAGATCAACGGCGTTTTGGTACGCCAGCAATGCGGGTAACTGTGCGTGATTTTCCCCTGAGCCAGCAGAGCCTGCTTCTCTTCCAGAAGCGCCACCACTTTCTCATCCACTTTGTAGACGTGTTCGCCAGCGAACATCTCAACATCGTCCCGGTACAGGCCATTGTCGTCGATGTAATTCAGGGTACCAATGCCGTACTTTTGCCCTACCTGGAAGTCATCCACACCGTGGTCCGGTGCCGTATGAACACAGCCCGTACCTGCATCGGTCGTCACATGATCGCCCAGAATCACGGGCACCTGGCGGGCATAGAACGGATGCTGGAGCTGGAGATTTTCCAGGGCACGCCCTGCCACATGACCGACAACGGCGTACTCACTGACACCGGCTCGTTGCATGACCGACTCCACCAGCGCCTCTGCCACCAGCAGTCGTTCGCTCCCCACCTGCACGACCACATACGGCAGTTCGGCGTTGACGCTCACGGCCTGGTTCGCCGGTAAGGTCCAGGGCGTGGTGGTCCAAATCACGAGCGACACATCGCCCTCGCCACTCAAATCCGGTATCGCATGGGCCAGCGCATGCTGGTCGGTAAAGGCGAACTTCACATCAATGGAGAAGGAAGTCTTTTCCTGATACTCCACTTCCGCTTCGGCCAACGCCGAGCCACCCACCACACTCCAATAGACCGGCTTGAACCCTTTATGCAGGTGACCTTGCTCTGCAATTTTTCCTAGGGCACGAATGATATCGGCCTCAAACCGGTAATCCATCGTGAGGTACGGGTTGTCCCACTCACCGAGAACCCCTAGCCGGATAAAGTCGGCTTTCTGGCCTTCCACCTGGCGCGCCGCGTACTCCCGGCACTTCTGCCGAAACGCTTTGAAATCCAGCTTGGCGCCGGCCTTGCCGTGCTTTTTCTCAACGTTGTGCTCAATCGGCAGCCCATGGCAGTCCCATCCGGGCACATAGGGCGCGTCAAAACCACTCAGCGTTTTGCTTTTGACGATGATGTCTTTGAGGATTTTATTAACGGAGTGACCAATGTGAATATCGCCGTTGGCGTACGGGGGACCATCGTGCAGGATAAAGGTATCCCGCCCTGCACGGGCTTGGCGAATGCGTTGATATAGACCGTCTTTTTGCCAGCGCTTGAGCATTTCAGGTTCGCGCTGAGCCAGATTCGCCTTCATGGCGAATGCGGTCTGGGGCAGATTCAGGGTTGCTTTGTAATCACTCATAATCGTCTGGTTTGTCAGTTCTGGGCTCTTTCAGTAGTAGCAGTTCAGTAGTAGCGGTTCAGTGGTCGCCGTGTCTTTACTCCACACTCTATTCCATACTCTCGAAAAACTGCCTCGCGCTTTTGATATCACGCTGAAGCTGTTCGCGCAGCGCGTCAACCGATTCAAACTTTCGCTCTTCCCGCAGTTTGCGATGAAACTGCACTTCAATATGTTCGCCGTACAGATCGCCATCGAAATCCAGCAGGTGAACCTCGAGCAGCGGCCGGGTGCTGCCGTTGACCGTGGGACGCACACCGACGTTGGCGACACCGGAGCAGGTGCTGCCGTCGGCCCGCAGGGCGGTGATGGCAAAGACACCGTGCAACGGAGAACGGAAACGTCGCAAATGCACATTGGCCGTGGGCACCCCCAGTTGCCGGCCCAACTGCTTGCCATAACCCACGCGCCCGGTAATACGGTAGGGGTGGCCGAGAAGGCGTTCGGCCAACGTAAAATCGCCGGCTTCGAGCGCCTCCCGGATGCGGGTGCTACTAACGCGCCCCCCGCCGATCTCCAGCGTGCAGGTATCCGTTACCGTGAAGCCCTCCTCCCGTCCAACCGCTTTCAGCAACTGAAAGTCACCCGACCGATCACATCCGAAGCGAAAGTCATCCCCAACCACCAAGTGGCGAATGCCCAGCCCTTGAACGAGTACACAATCGATAAATTCCCGGGCCGTCAGGCGCTGCAATGCGGCTTCAAACCGCAGACACACAACGCGTTGCACTCCGGCGACGAACAGCGCCTGCACTTTTTCGCGCAACCGCATTAATCGCGCGGGTGCCTGCTCGCGTGCAAAGTATTCATGCGGCTGGGGCTCGAATATGATCGCTACCGGAGGGAGGCCATACTGTTCAGCCGCATCGGTCAACTGGCGCAGAATCGCCCGGTGGCCCAAATGCACACCATCGAAGGTGCCAATCGTCGCCACACAGCCCCGGTGACGGGGGCGCAGGTTGTGAAGCCCGCGAATGAACTCTCTGGGGGCTGGTTTCACAGTAATGCCCGCGTGCCTCGCTCAGTCAACATCAAGAAACGCGTGAGTATACAGGAGCCGGCAGTCGGGGGTAAGAGGCGCAATAGCGGGAAAAAACACCAGGACAGGCGTGCCCGGAAGGCAGATACAGGTACAGCTACAACAAGGTGCTCAACCCTGCAGAACAAGCTCCGAACCCGCACGCTGCCAGTGACCGGCACCTTGCTCGGCGGAGAAGCGGCGAGAAACCCCCTCGACCGTCAGCAGTGTATTGCCATACTGACGCTGTCGGATGTGAATACGAGCGGCTTCCTTGTCATGATAGCGCCGTTTCAGCCGCTCACTGATGCGCGCCAGGCGCTCGCGGCGACGCTGAAGCACGTTTCGGGTATGATCCAGGCGCCGCCGAGTGTCCTCGTTCGGGGGCGCCATCTCTCCCTGGGCCATTCGCTTCTGCATGGTCTCCAGTTTCCGCAGGTTTTGTCTGCACAGGTCCATTTCGGCGTCCAGCGCACCGCGCAGCCGCCGCTTATGATCCACCACGCCAACCGTAACGTCAGTGGACACCCCGGCTTCACTCCCTAACTGGTTGACCACCACACCGCGCACCGCCTGGGTACTCCCACCAATGAGCGCCCCACGGCCCGAAGGCTGACCCACCAGCACATCGCGTCCGGCATTGACGCGGCTCTGCAAAATATACTCTCGCACATGCAAGTCAGCGCCTGCCTTCAACTGCGCCAGATTCACAAACTTTACGCGGATATCGCCTCTGGCCCACAATCGCGCTTTCAGCTCGTGGGTGCCCTCCCTCGGCCCGGCGACCTCTTCTCCCGCTACACCCCCCAACACCGTGATGCTGCCCCCGGCGCGAAGCGACGCGCTCTCGACCATACCACGAACGCAAATGTCGCCCGTGGCCCGAACCGAAAAGCCGCTGCCCACATCACCAGCCACCTCGACCGAGCCGTCAAATTCCACATTTCCTGACGACACGCCCACGGATTTCAAGCGCAACGTGGGATCCACCCGGACCGTGCAGGCACTGAAAACCGGGTGGCCCCGGATGGAAGACACCAGCAAATTAGGCTCGCTGGCTGACCGCTCAGCGCCATGCCCCGGCGTACCAAAGCTCGCATTCTTGCCCGCCTGGGGCTGGATAGACTGGCCGTAAACATCCACCCCAGGCTCACCTTCTGTCGCGGGAATACGACGCAGCAGCGGCGCGCCGGGCTCCACGACGACAAAATCGTGCAAGTGCTGCAAATCCACCCGGCCTTTTTCGTCTTCCCGCAAGGCGAGATTTTCCGCACTGGTCACCAGCACCTCAAACCGGGCATCCTGCCCCGGCCGGGGAGGCCGACCGCGCGCTATCGTTACCGCCGAAGCCTCTCCAGACTGAACGGCACTCTGTAGGGCATCGGTGAGCACGCATTTGGAAGCTATTCCCTGGGCTTCCAGCGCGGCCACTAAAGCCTCAACCGTCATCGACTCTCCACCCCAGGCAGGTTCCAGCGTCATAGAGACTTCCTGCCGATCACCGCTAACCTCCCAATGGACGCGAGCATTCCGGCGCTCGGCCAGTACCCACTCACCTGCCTCACCCTGGTTGGCTCTAAGAACCATTGGCTCCAGTGCCTCATCGGGGGCGTAAAACGCTCCATATCCCGCTTTTGAGAGATGATCACGCAGTGCTTCGAGCGTCAGCGCCGGAGCGTGTGCCGAAGGCGTCAGTCGCCCGTAAACCAGCGCCGACGTTTCATCGAAACGCAAAGACACCGAGCAGGAAGAGCAGTGGGAAGTCGGGGCGCGATCAGCCCCGGAGGCTGAGCCGCTGGAAGACGGCGCCTCTTGACGGGATGGCGAACCCTCAGAGTGAGAGGACGCACCAGATGGTTTCGAGATATTATTGTCGCCCATATCAACAATCGTAGCACACAATCGGGCGAGTGTCGGTTTTTGTTACACCGGTTAGCGATGTGGCCGAAACTCACTGAACCGTATCCCCACCAATCGCAACGACACCGCGTAAGCTGCCAGCCCCGCTGCGCAGACCACCACCAGCCGCCAGCCACGCTGCCACCAGTGCCAGTCGTACCAACCGGACCACAGGAAAAGCACGCCCAGCAACACCAGCACCATCACAAGGTTGGCCACCCCCAGGCGCAGCAACCGTCGCCCCCAGCCAGGTTCACCCTGATAAATGCCGCGCCGACGCAGCCCACGGTACAGCAGAAAGGCGTTCAGGTACGCCGATACAGCGGTCGCCAACGCCAGCCCCACATGGCCAATATTGAACCAGACGTACAGCGGCACCACGAACAAGAGGTTCAGGCCCATATTCGCCACCATGGCGTAGATTCCGATGCGCACGGGCGTTTTCATGTCCTGCCTTGCGAAATAGCCCGGCGCCAACACTTTGATCAGCATAAAAGCCAACAACCCCAGCGCATAGGCCCGCAAACTCAGGGCGGCCATTCCCATATCCTGTACCGTCGTCTCGCCGTACTGAAACAACGTTAAAAGGATGGGTTCCGCCAATATCACCAGCGCCAGGCTGGCAGGCAACGCCAGCACCAATACACTGCGCATCGCCCAGTCCAGTGTCCGGCTAAAGGACGCCGGATCTTCAGCCGCGTGCTGACGCGACAGGCTCGGTGTGATCACCGTCGCCAGCGCTACACCGAATACCCCCAGCGGCAGCTCGACGAGACGATCCGAATAATAGAGCCAGGAGACGCTGCCCGTTGGCAGAAACGAAGCGAGCACAGTATCCAGCAGCAGATTAATTTGACTGACCGACACCCCAAACAGCGCGGGCGCCATCAACCATAAAATCCGCTTTACACCGGGATCTTTCCAGTCTATTCGCGGGGCGGGAAGCAGGTGAATGCGCTTCAGGAAGGGCAGTTGAAACAGCAACTGTACAATCCCGGCCACCGTCACTCCCCACGCCAGCGCGTAAGCCGGCGTTTCCACCCAGCGGGTCGCCATCAGGGCCGCCAGAATCAGGCTGAGGTTGAGCAGTACGGGCGTAAACGCCGGAATGGCGAACCGGTCATAGCTGTTCAGAATGGCACCGGCGAAACCGGTGAGGGAAATCAGCAACAAGTAAGGGAAGGTCACTCTCACCATATCCACGGTGAGTGCGTACTTGTCCGGGTCTTGCAGCCAGAAACCCGGTGCAAACAACGCCGTCAGCACGGGCGCCCCAACCACCGCCAGCAGCGTGACCGAGACCAGCACCGATCCCAGACAACCCGCCACCCGATCCACCAGCGCCTTAACGGCCTCCTGGGACCCTTTCTGCCGGTACTCGGACAGCACCGGCACAAACGCCTGCGCGAACGCCCCCTCCGCAAACAGGCGACGCATGAAGTTCGGGATCTTGAACGCCACGAAAAACGCGTCAGCGCCTGCACCGGCGCCGATTACCCGGGCAAACACCATATCCCGCACCAGCCCCAGTATCCGGGACAACATCGTAAAGGCACTCACCAAAGATCCGGAGCGCAGGAGGCTTGGCGCTTTTGGCGCCGTTGAGTGTTCGGGTTCGGTCACAGTCCTTCCCAGCCAATCAATACAACAGCCGCATTATCCACACTCCCCGCGTCGAGATACAGCCTTAGCGATCAGCCCCCTGATCCGGCGTGGCATTTGAGCATGGCACATTTTATTGAAAAGCAAAATGATAAATATTATCATTAGCAACAATTTGTTAAGCAGAGGAACAATCAATGTTTAAGAAGTCTTTGATATCCACTGCCCTGCTGGCCGCCAGCCACAGCTGGGCACAATCCCCCTCACCCGTCGCCGATGAAGTTCTGGTGACCGGCCGGGCCCAGACGATTTACCAGGTGTCCGAGTCTTCCGTCTCTACTCGTTTGAGTGCCGACCTCACACGAGTGCCAGCCTCCGTTCAGGTGCTCAACAAGGAACTGATTCTGGATCAGGGCGCCCGGGACGCACGCGACCTGTACCGCAGCATCAGCGGCGTCAGCTTCTTCAGCTACTCCGGGGTTACCTTTCGCGGCTTCCGGCAGGATGAAGTGCTCTATGACGGCCTGCGCGGCGACCCCTATGCAGGCTTCACCGTTCCGCGACTGTTCGGCATCGAGCAAGTGGAAGTCCTTAAAGGCCCCAGCGGTGCCGTGTACGGTGCCGGCCAACCCGGCGGGCTGATCAACTACAACACCAGCCAGGCCTCTCTAGAGAACCGCGCCCAGGCCCAGATACTCGCGGGCAATTACAACCTGACCGGTGTCAACTTCGAAGCAACGGGAGCCTTCGGAGGCAGTGATCTCGGTTACCGGGTGGCCATGCTGAAGGAAACCGAAGATCCGTTCAGAACCAATACCACCAACGACAATGATCAGGGCGATATCGGACTCGTGTGGGAACCCTCCAGCGATACCAGAGCACAGATCAAGTACTCTTTTGTCGACCAGACCCTTGGCGGTAATCGACTGCGCGGCGTGCCCATCGATCAGAGCGGACACTTTCTGGTAGACACCGCCTGGAACCACAACGAACCCACCGACTTTCTTTCTCTGGAAGCGGATATTCTGTACGGTCGCCTGCAACACCGATTCAACGACCAGTGGAGTCTCGATATGGCCGCCCGGTGGTACGACAATCAGGAAAAGCAGAACTACCACGAGCCTCGCGGCCTGTATGACTCCAACGGTGATGGCGTCGAGGACATGATGAGCCGACAATTCCGCTACCAAATTAGAGATAACGAAGGCCTGTCCGCTTACGCTAACCTTCTCACCCAGTTCCATACCGGAGGCGTGGAACATGAATTTCTTGTCGGAGCGGAGGTGTTTGACCAAAAGGACAACTTCAAAGCCAAGCGCGGCGACCCGATTGAAAGTGAAGAAGGCGGCGTGGTTCCACCCCTGAGCCTTTACAATCCAATATATGGTCAGACGCATCGTTCCCAATACGCTCTCGACAGACCATGGGAAAACGACGACACGAGTTCCCAGACACAGTCAGGCATTTACATTCAGGATTTAATTCGCGCGTCCGACAGCTGGGACTTCCTGGCAAGCCTGCGTTACACACACTTTGATAATGAGAGCAGCACTGCTGAAACATTCAGCGACGACGCGTTAACCTACCGCCTGGGCACTGTGTATCATATTAACGAACAACTCAATCTGTACGCCAGCGTCAGCGAAGGGTTTGTTCCACAAGATATTTCTCAGCAAACCTCACGAACAGGCGGCCCATTCGAGCCCGAAGAAAGTGAACAATTTGAAATCGGTGCAAAATTGGAACTATTCGGAGGAAGAGCCAGGCTGAATGTGGCGGCGTATGAGATCGAACGCAGCAACGTATTGCAAGCGGATCCCACCGATCCTGATGGAGAAAGGCAAAGTGCCCTCGGACGAGTCCGCAGTCGCGGTGCCGAGCTGGACTTGAGTGCCGATTTGCTACGCCACTGGACCATGACCTTAAACTACGGCTATAACCGAACCAAAGTCCTGGAAGACAGCGATGGCATTACCAACGCCACCAACGGCGAGTTTGCCAATACCCCCGACCACCAACTGGGGCTGTGGACACGGTACGATTTCCTGTCGATCAACTCCGCTATTGCATTCGGGGCCGAATACAAAGGGAAGCAAATCAGTATCGATGGCGCTCCTGTGCCCGACTACACCGTTTTCGACGCCAGTTGGCAGAGCCAGATAGACCAGTGGAAACTGCAAGTGAATGTGAAAAACCTCTTTGATAAAACCTACGCGGAAAGTGGTTTTATTTTCCGCACCGGCCACTTTCCCGGCGAACCTCGCCGCGTCATTGTCAGCCTGACCCGGGAATTCTGAGGTGGCCCGAACGGGGACGGATAAAAAAAGCGGGCGCCGCCGCTGGTTCAGCCTCCACTCCTGGGTGGGGCTGAAGCTGAGCCTGCTGCTCTTTTTCGTCAGTCTCACCGGCACCCTGGCGGTGTACGCCTATGAAATCGACTGGCTGTTTACACCCGGCATGCGCGTGGACGCGCCGGCCGGGGCAGAGCACCAGCCCGTAGGCACGCTGATCGCTGCGGCCATTCAGTACCGGCCGGACTGGACGCCCACCTACCTTTACGCCAACCCTCCCGGCTATATGGCGGCGGAAGTACTGGCGAACGATGAAGAAGGTGGCTTACAGCGCCTGTACATTAACCCTTATACCGGAGAGGTGCAGGGCACGGCGGGCTGGTTTAACGTCCATCGTTTTCTTCGCCAGGCACACCGGCATTTGATGTTGCCGCTGCAATGGGGGATCACCATTGTCAGCCTGCTCAGCATTCCCCTGTTGCTGTCGATGATTTCCGCCTTCCCCATTTTCAAACGCTGGTGGAAAGGTTTTTCCAAAATACCCAAAAAGGGAGCCCCACCGCGCCGCTGGTGGGGCGACTTGCATCGCTGGCTCGGTGTCTGGAGCCTGCCGTTCATCCTGGTCATAGGCCTGACCGGGTTGTGGTATCTGGTCGAGCGTTGGGGCGGCAGTGCCCCCTCCAGTGCTGGCGCCCTGGTGCAAATCCCGGAAACCCGTGCGATGCCCACCGATGCCGATACACTCAGTCGTAACCTCGAGCGCGCACTCGCCCAGTGGCCAGGATACCGGGTGGACAGTGTGCGCTTTCTGGGAGACAACAAACCGCTGATTATCCAAGGCCAGGACCGTGCACTTCTGGTCAGGCCCCGGGCCAATCTGTTGCTGGTAGATCCGGCCAGCGGTGACATACTCGACCGCCTTCGCGGCGAACAGTTAAGCGCTCATCAGCGTATCGCCGAGGCCGCTGATCCCCTGCACTTCGGCACCTTTGGCGGTCAGTTCACGCGATTTCTCTGGTTTGTGTTCGGCGCAATGCTGTGCCTGCTCAGCGCCAGCGGTGTCTGGATTTATGCCCTGCGCCTTTGCGGCGCACCCGGCAAGCGCCGACCATCAGGGGACGCGCCCCAATCAGCGCGTCGTCCACAACGTCCTCGCTCCCGCTGGGGCGTGATCTGGCGTGGGCAAACGCTAGGCTGGCTGCAGGCTGGCCTGATCGCGGCGTGCTTTGTACTGACCGGTCTCGCCCTTTGGAGTTGACATTTCACCGACAGACCAATACTGTATAAAAAAACAGTAATGACCCAGGAGGTAACCATGGCTGTAGTCGCCGTTTGGAAATGTGATCGGGATGGCAAGATGTTCGACGATAAAAAAGCCGCGGAAGCGCACGATAAAATGCTGGAGTTGGCCGCCAATATTACCCAGTTAATCGAGGCCAAGGTGGACGGCATTAGCGAAGCTTACAGCGAGGCCATCGGTCTTCTACTGGCCGAACGCAGCGACCAGCTGGCCAAAGCCTGCAAAGGCAAGCCGGAAGTGTTGCTGGAAGCCTCTGACACGGACCAGGAAGAAAATGTCACTCCACTGGCGGCCCATCAGTAACCAGGTGTTCGTTGAGGGAGGCTCACGGCCTCAAGGACGAGCCGATGACTCAATATTTCCTGCCCGTCCCGCGACGCCCTGACATCCAACACCGCACGCGCTCCGTATCCATGGCGAGATACCCGTCACATCAAATCTGGCGAGTAACGACTTTATTATCGGAGCCCTAATGAAAGCGTTGGTCTTTTCCCTGTTTAGCGCCGTGCTAAGCGGCTGCGTCTCTCACACAAACGCGCCAGACAGGACGTACCCTTTGCCAGACCACGAATGGCGGGTAACACGGGATGTGGTCTTCACCCCCGCCGACTGGCCTAAACCCTTGAAAGCCGACATATACACGCCTTTCTCGAAAGGGCCTCATCCGACCGTCATGACGGTTCACGGCGGAGGCTTACGCCAGCGCCTCCCCGGTGACGCATATTTCGGACAGGGCGCCGCCGTTTTTTGTCTACCACGGTACTCTCGACACGCTGGTGCCGACCAGTCAGGTGCCGATCACGCCGCCATCATCCTTGGTAATCACTACCGTGGTTGAACGCGGGCGGGTTTTGCCATCGCTGGCCGGATAGCTCCGCGCCGGGTGCTGCACATTAATCCAGAGGGTCTTGCCATCTGGCGTGCCAGTGATACCGGTAATCTCACAGCCCACCGGGCCGTTCAAGAAGCGACGCACTTCGCGAGTGACCGGATCGGCGCACAGCAGCTGGTTCATCCCCATTGCGTCGTACACCGCATTACTGTCATTGAAATCGGTCTCAATCCAGAGCCGACCTTCCCGATCAAACCACAGGCCATCGGGACAGGCAAATACATCACCTTGTATGGTGCCGTAGCGATGGTAGGTTTTGTAGGACTCCCCAGCCGGTGGTGTTTCTCCCGCCAGTAAAAACAGTTCCCAGTGGAAACGTCGCGCCGCCGGGTGCGACTCGTCTTCCCGCCAACGCAAAATCTGGCCGTGCGCGTTGATCGGCCGCGGGTTCGCCGGATTCAGCGGTTGCGCCGGGTTCACCGCCCGCTCCAGGTTGTTCGTCAGGGAGACATAACCGTCCCCGGTGTGCGGATTCACGGCCGTCCATTCGGGCCGGTCCATCGGGGTGGCTCCCACCGCATCGGCGGCACTGCGCAAATTGATCAACACGTCCGCCTGATCGCGAAACCCATCGGCCTCCGTCAGGCCCGGCTCTCCCCACACCAGCGGCTTCCATTCGCCCTCTCCGCCTTCGCGATAAATGGCCACGTAAACGGTGCCCTTATCGAGCAGGTTTCGGTTGGCCCGGGGGTTATCGGGATCAAAACGCCCTTCGGGCACGAATTTATAGACGTACTCGCCGCGCGTATCGTCCCCGGAGTAAAACGCCATGTGTCCGTCATCGTGTACATAGCAAGTGGCCCCTTCACGGACCAGACGGCCAAAGGCCGTGCGTTTGATCGGCTTGGCACTCGGATCAAACGGGTCCACTTCCACCAGCCAGCCAAAACGGTTGGGTTCGTTCACGTAGCCATGGTGCGGCTGATCCGGTTGCGGCGTGACATCAAAGCGCGGGTCGGCGCTTTCCCAGAAGTTGTAATGGCTGTTGGCACCCGCCGCAATACCGTAGCGGTGGTGCTCACGGCGCTGCTGGTGATCGTCCGCATCGCGATTGGCAAAATAATTTTTCCAGTTTTCTTCGGCAATCAGATAGGTCCCCCAGGGTGTCACCCCCATGGAGCAGTTATTCAGTGTGCCCAGCACTTCCCGCCCCGCCGGGTCGTCCATGGTTTTCATGGCGTCAGCGCCAGCGCAGGGGCCACTGATGGTCATGGGCGTGTACGCCGTCAGGCGACGGTTATACCGTGAAGGAAAAACGCGCTGCCATTGCCCATCATCGCCTTTACGGATTTCAATGATGCTCAGCCCGTGTGCAGCCTGTTCTTTGCGCACCTCATCGGCCGGACGGATTTTACGCCCCTCGCCATCGAGCGTGACGGTGGGTCCATCGGGGTGCAAGGTGTCGTTGATGTATTCGTGATTGATCACCAACAAACCATGCTGATCGGGAGCGTCCGGGAAGGGGAAGTAGTGCATGCCATCGTGGTTCTGACCCGCCTGTCGCGCCTGCTCTTCCCAGGTATTATCGGCGTTGGTATGCCAGGGCGCTGCGCCTTCTTCCACAGCATCCCCCCAACTGAAAAACGGGCGGGCGGTATAACCTTCCGCCACTCTGACGCCATCAAAGTTCGGATCCTGCTCGACCGGCACCGACTGAAAGCCAATCAGCGGGCGTGGACTGTCCATAAACGGAGCCCGAACTCCAGCCCCGGTGGAGCACGCCGTCAGCACTGGCGCGGCCAGATGGCCTGCCAACAACCCCAGACCGCCTTTGAGCACACGCCGACGGGACTGACCGACCCGGTTCAGGTCTTGGCGAGAGGACGGGTTCACCGGCACATCGTCAATGTCCGGTGCACCCGGAATCGGATTCACATTAACCATCGTGGGCTACCTCACTATTTACCAGCCATTTGACCGGGGATGCTCAAACACTTTCATGACAGGGTAATGACATTCCCGGGGCAGCTTGCCAACTGGGGCGGACAGGCGCCTCAGGAACGTGCATGTAAAGCCAATACCCGCTCCCATAAATCATTGGTCCAACGCGCCAGCTCCGGAATAAAGGGATGCCGCACCAGCGTTGGATCCAGACACCAGCGATCAATATCCGGGTGTCCGACGGCAGCATATTCCCAGTCGATCAGATACAGCCGATCCTCGTTTTCCAGAATGTTTTCCGGAATCAGATCGTGATGGGTCAAGACGGGCACCCAGTCGCTCTCGTCAAATTCGCGCAGCGCCGGGCGAAAATCGGCCCATTGTTTCTTCAGCGATGCCTCCAACGCCCCGGCCGCCTCCAACTGTCGCCAATAATGATCCAAATAGTCCGTATAGCGACGGCGTGGCGTGTCCGGCCGGAGCTGGTGGACGACCCCCAGCGCTTCCAGCAGTCGACGGCGTTGTGTCTCACTCTGGAAGTCCCTGGCACTCCAGGTGCGGGCATTCACATGGCGAAAGACGGTAAAGTCGTGCGCCGGGGACCAATAACAGGCACCTCGGCTCAAGCCCGCCGAAGCTACCGTTTCCAGAATCACCGCTTCGCTCTCCCGACGAATACCCAACTGTTCGGCACGAGGGTTATTTAGCCGCAGCAATAAATCAAAGCGCAGGCCCGGGGCGCGCAGTTGATAGCTGCGATTGGTTCGCCCACCCGGCACTCGTGCCACCACTTCCGGGCGAGCGGTCAGGGGCAACTCCCAATCCGGCCAGGTATCAAGCGCAGCTTGCAAAAGAGGACAACGGTTACACACGCTGGGCAGCCTTTTCCCGATGCTGGTAATCACGGTAGCGGTAATCACGATACCAGGCGCGCCACCCAAACACGGAGATCACGAGATAGCTGCCCATTAACAGCGCCGTCAGGTACAGCTCCCGGTCCACCAGTACCACGATGGCGGTACTATTGATGACCATCCAGTACAACCAGTTTTCGAGCACTTTGCGGGCCACCATAAACGTTGTGACGACCGCCGCCCAGGTCGTAAACGAATCGACATAGGGCCAGGCGGCTTCGGTAAAGTACGTCAGCCAGGTACCCGTGGCGGCGCTGACCACGAGCACGGACACAATAACGGCCAGGTGCTGATACCAGGGCCAGGTGCGCACGGGCAACTCAGTGTCACCTTTACCACCGTGTCTCCACTGCCACCAGCCATAAGCCGCCATAACCATGTAGTACACGTTCAAGCCCGCCTCCATTAACAGGCTGACATTCCAGTACAACAGGGTATAAATCGCCGTGCTGGCAAAACCACAGTACCAGCACAGCGGATTCTGCCGGACGGCCAGAACCAGATACCCAACGGCGAGTATGACCGCAACCAGTTCCCACCCCCACCACTGAGCCCAGGTGTCGGTGATTTGCAGTGCAATGTCCGTCATCAACTCAGCGCTCTCATGAATTCAGCGCTTCGTAGTCGGGCAGGAATTTGGCCACAAACACCGCTTTACCAAACTGCTCGTAGCTGTACTTCAATCCGTCTCGCAACACATCCATCACGCGCTCGTAATCGCCCGTCACAATGGTGCAGGTCGGCACGGTCTGGATGCGCAATCCGTCCTGGCGGTTGAGCCAGTCGATAAACCCTTGGATCGGCGGAATATAATCGCCATTGAAGGGATACATACTGATTTCCACAGAAAGCTTCATACGGTTAACCTCGGCCATCTTCATCAGTGTCGGCGCGTGCGCCTGGCGTTACGTCAGAATCGTAACGTTGCATCCAGACCCACAATACGCGGCTCGCCAAACTGGTAATAGGGTTTGGTGGCGTAACCATCGCGCGGATCGTTGCCGAACGCCCCAAAGCCGCGAGTCTCCACAGTTTCATCGGTCAGGTTACGCCCCCACAGGGCCACTTCCCAGCGGTCAGCCTGGTAACCCACCCGCAGGTTGAGCAGCTCGTACGCATCGGATTGCGCTTCGTGACGGCTGGAAAAGTAGAAGCCGTCTTTACCTTCCACTTCTACTCGTGCGTACCAGTGCTCCGTCAACTGCAAGTGGGTACCCACCGCAAACTGATAACTCGGGGCATGAGGCATGTCGTGGCCACTCAAATCGTAGGGCACACCGTTCTCGGGGTCAGCATCGGCGTGCACAAAACTTTGGAAGTTATCAAACTCGCTGTCAATCAAACCCAGGCTGGCGAAGACGCGGGTCATCGAATTAATCTGGGCGTTGACTTCCAGCTCCAGGCCCCGAGCGTTGCCCGCGGCGGCATTGGTGGTGTAATCGGTGAAGTTACAGGGACACTCTTCACCGGCAATGGGAGCGACCCGGGATTGTTTGGTCTGCACATCGTCGCGGTCCTGGTAAAACAGTGCGATGCGGGTTTGCAAGGCGCCATCGAAGGCATCGCCCTTCCAACCCAGTTCATAGTTCCACAGGGTTTCGGTGTCGAATTCGCGGTCATTGACCGGCAGCGTCTGGCTACTGTTGAAACCACCGGCCTTGAATCCCCGGGAGGCCAATCCATACCAGAGCTGGCCCCTCGCATCCCGATATTCCAGTGCAAGCTTTCCGCCCCACATATCTTCCGACGGGTTGAACACAGAACCATCGCTGTCCGCATAGTCCGCGTCGCGCGATTCATACCTCAGACCGGACACCAGCGTCCAGCGCTCGGCCAAGGGTATCCCCAACTGGCCATACAGGGCGCGGCTTTCGGTGCTGAACTCACTGGAAAAACCCTCTGACAGGTAGGTGTACTGGCGTAACAGATCCTCGTTCTGGTCGCGGTAATAGGCACCCGCGACCCAGTCCAGCTCACCCTCGGCACTGTTGGAAACCAGGCGCAGATCCACGGTGGTATTGTCGTTGTCCCGCACGTAGTTATCGAAGGAGTTAAAGCCTTCGTCGACACACTCGAAATCTTCACAGATGGAGGGATAGGCCCAGTCCTCATCGTACCCATACTCCAGATCAGAGCGCGCATGGCTCAGCAGGGCCACCAGGTCATAGGCGGACGAGGCTTGCCACTGCACTTTGACCGAACCGGCCTGGGTTTGCTGGCGATCGTGACCGGGCTGGTCGGATAAGGTCGTGCGGGTGTTATCGAGGGAGAAGCCGTCGTAACCGTTGTCGATGTCCAGGTACAGGCCGGTCACATCCAGCGTCAATCGCTCGCTGGGCTGCCAGCGGATTTTGCCTCTCACGGTCTGTTCATCAATGCTGGCGTTGTCGTCGGTGTTTAGCCAGGCATTGTCCTGATAGCCATCACTGAGTGTCGTGCCCACGGCCAGTCTGTATCCGAGCGTATCGGACAGCGGACCGCTGACCACCGCACTCGCGGTGCGCGTACTGTATTCCGCCACACCGACGGACACCTGGCCCTCGGTCACCTCCGTGGGATTTCCAGAGACCATGTTGATCAGCCCCGCCATGGCATTGGCGCCGTATAAGGTGCCCTGGGGGCCACGCAGTACTTCTACCTGTTGAATATCCAGCGTAGTCGCACCGCCGCCAATGCCGGTCATATCAATGCCATCGACGATCAGCCCCACGGAGGGGTTGATCGGCTCCACGAACTGGCTGCGCTCACCGATCCCGCGAATCTGGAAAAAGCGCCCCCGGGAGGCACCGGTGGAGAAATTAACGTTCGGAGCCGTATTCAACACTTCCGCCAAGTGTACAGCGCTGCGCTGCTCAATGGTTTCAGCGTCAATTACGGTGGTACTGGCCGCCAGGTCCAGCAGGCCCGTAGGCCTGAAATCCGCTGTTACCAATATATCTTCCACGGTGGACGGCGCATTCTGTGCCTGAACAAGGCCCGCCAGCATCGCGGCGGCCAATGCGGTCAGCGTCAAGGGTGTTTTGGTCATGAGTAGAGTCTCCAAGTATTTGATCAATGGAGACCCGGTATGCGAGCGGGAGTATTGGAACGCTTGTTGTCGACGCTGGCAGCAGATACTGCCAGGCTTCGCGAGCGAGCCAGTGTGGGACACTGGCGGGGGTTCCTCTTCCTATCCCTACGCCGGCATTAACCGGATCAGGTTCAACGGGTCCGCTTCGTCACCGAAACGTCTCAGGCCAGGGGCCTCCCCGAGGAATGGGCGGATTCTAACGCGTTTGCTCCCGTTCACCAAGGCTTAACTGTCTCTGCCTAAAGCTGAAAACGACTCACCAGCGTATTGAGCTCCACCGCCAGTTTGGACAGCTCTTCCGCCGACGCACTGGTCTGGTTGGCGCCCGCCGCCGAACGGGTGGCGATATCGCTGATTTTCAGTAAGTTGCGATCAACCTCCCTCGCCACCGTGGCCTGCTCTTCGGAAGCGCTGGCAATTACCTGGTTGCGATCACTGATTCGGGTAATACCATTGGCGATTCGCTCCAGTGCTTCCCCGGCCGCTTTGGCAATATCCAGAGTCGCGGTCGCACGGTCCCAGCTTTCTTCCATCGACGACACGGCGGTTTTGGTGCCCGACTGGATGCTGGTGACGATACTGCCGATCTCTTTGGTGGAGCTTTGCGTGCGATGTGCCAGCGCCCGAACTTCATCCGCCACCACGGCGAACCCTCGACCCGCCTCGCCCGCACGTGCCGCTTCAATGGCCGCGTTCAGCGCCAGTAAATTGGTTTGTTCGGCAATCGCGACAATGACATCCATAACCTTGCCAATATCACTCGCCTGGTCCGCCAATTCATTCACCGAGCTGGAGGTGCGCTTGATCTCGGCGGTCATATGCTGAATCGCTTCCACGGTTTCCACCACGCGGGCACGACCGGTTTCCGCATCCTCCGCCGAGGTGACCGAGGCTTCAGAGGTTTCTGTCGCATTGCGCGCGACATCTTCCACAGCCGCCGTCATTTCATTCACCGCGCTGGCCGCTTGTTGCACCTCATCCGTCTGCTCCTGAAGACTGCGAGAAGCGTCCTCTGCGACTGAGCTGAGTTCCTCGGTGGCCGACGCCAGCTGAGTGGATGAGTTGGAAATCTGGCTGATCGCACTGCGCAGGTTTTCCCGCATCACCGCCAGCGCCTCAAGCAATCGGGCTGGCTCATCCCGGCCTGCGGACTCAATATTACTCGTCAGGTCACCGCCGGCGATGGTTTGTGCCGCGCTCAATGCCGTGCTCAACGGACGCACGACGCTGCGGCTGATCATCAACGCCATCAAGGCGGCCAGAAGAACCGCGCCGCCCAGCAATATCAAAATCAATAACCGACTGTCTTTAAACGTCTGGTCGGCTACACCAGCCGCCGTGCGCGAGGCCTCCTGATTGAATTCTGCCAGTTGCAGCAGTACTTCGGCCATTTCATCCGCTGCCGAGCTGAGTTCGCCATTGATAACGCTCATGGCCTGATCGAAATCGCCGACCTCCGACAGTTGTACCACTCGTTCGGCGCCTTGATTGTAGCGCTCCTGGGCGGTTTTGAATGTCTGGTATAGACGCTCCTCCTCCGGAGACCTCGGAAGCGGCTCATAATAAGCCTGAGCCTCGGTAACCCTGGCCCGCACCTCCTCCATTCGTTGCACATTGTGTTCGAACCTGAGCGGGTCACGGTCGCCGGCCACCCGCAACACAAAGACCCGGTAGCGCATCACACTGGTCCCCAAATCCCCCACTGCCCGAATACTGGGCAACCAGTTTCGGTTGATGTCGTTAGAGGCGCCCTCCATGCGGCTCATGCCATACAGTGATCCCCCACCCAGACCGACTAAAAAGACGATCAATACCCCAAAAGCCACGGCCAACCGTGGTCCGATATTTAACGCACGTAAAAACATAGCCGCCTCTCCAATGTCAGGCTCATGTGATTCCCTGCTGCTGATCCAGTCGATCACTGGTTCCCGGTCGGGAATGATCGCACCTCCCGCAGCAACTTCCGTTGTATGCGCTTGCCAGCCGGTACCCCTCACATCCGTCTATACGACAATGCACTTGAGTGCCAAAATATCTTATTTTCGTATGACACAGACGGTTTATCGGCGCGCGGCCTGGAAAGTTGAGGCCCGATGCCTGCTCTGGTGTACACTAACGTTTCCGATCAGCCTTTCGGGCCCGATCACGGCATCTCCTTACCAAAGAACCCATTGCCAGAGAATCAACGGAGTTCACTATGCGAAAGATCCGCTGGGGCGTGCTCAGCACGGCTAATATCGGTCGGAAGAAAGTCCTTCCCGCCATTCAGGCCTCCGAGCGTGGCGAGTTGGTCGCCGTCGCCTCACGTTCCGCCGACAACGCCCGGGCGTTTGCCGATGAGCTGGGAATTGCCAAGTCCTACGGCAGCTACGAACAATTGTTGGCCGACCCGGACATCGATGCCATCTACAACCCTCTGCCTAACCATTTGCACGTGCCCATGAGTGTCAAGGCTTTGGAGGCGGGGAAGCATGTGCTCTGTGAAAAACCCATCAGCCTGGACACCGATGACCTGCAGGCGCTGAAACGGGCGGCCAAAGCCAACCCCACACTGAAAGTCATGGAAGCCTTCATGTACCGCTTCCACCCCCAGTGGGCCATGATTCAGCAGTGGCTCGAACAGGGTGTGCTGGGGCAGATACGCCACTATGCGGCGTTTTTCAGCTACAACAACCGCGACGAAGACAATATCCGCAACCTGCCGGAAATCGGCGGTGGCGGCCTTATGGATATCGGCTGCTATGGCATATCGTCGGCACGCTTTGTCTATGGTGCCGAGCCGGTCCGTGTGATCGGCAGCGTACAACCGCTGGCGGGCTACAATGTCGATTGCCTGACCTCTGCCATCATGGAATTTCCGGATGGTACGGCCTCTTTCACGGTCACGACCAAAACCGAACACACACAATGGGCTGAGTTGCACGGCGAAAAGGGGCTGGTACGCCTGGAGCGCCCCTTCAACCCGGAACTGGGATGGGAGAACCGGGTAACACGCATCATCAATGGGAAGGTAGAAACCTTTACCTTCCCCGAGCACGAACAATACCAATTGATGGTGGATGCGTTCGCACAAAGTATTCAGGATGGCACCCCCAGCCCGACACCCTTGTGGGATGCCGAGGCCAACATGCGCGTTATTGATGCCCTGTTCAACAGCCAGGAAGAGGGTCGCTGGGTAACTTTGGATTGAGGTACAACACCATGCAGAAAATCGTCGTAGTCGGTGGCGGAGCGGGAGGTTTGGAGCTGGTGACCAAGCTGGGACGAAAGCTCGGTCGCCGGAAAAAGGCCGAGGTCATTCTTGTAGACCGCAACCCGACACATTTGTGGAAACCACTGCTGCATGAACTCGCCGTGGGCACCATGGATGAAGGCAATGACGCAGTCAGCTATCGCGCCCACGCCTATGCCAACGGCTTCCATTTCCGAATCGGCAGCCTGATGGATATTGACCGGGCCCAGCGACAAGTCGTATTGGCCCCCGTGATGGACGATGAAGGTGTGGAATTTATTCCTTCCACACGCATTGACTACGACTATTTGGTGATTGCCCTGGGATCGGTCTCCAACGATTTCAACACCCCTGGAGTCTCCGACCACTGCATCTTTCTTGACAGTCCGAAGCAGGCCCAGCGTTTTCGCAACAAGCTGCTGAACCGTTTCCTGCGTATTCAACGCGTGCGGGAGGAGTCAGACCATGTGCGCATTGCCATTGTCGGCGGCGGCGCCACCGGAGTTGAGCTCTCGGCCGAACTGCACCATGCCGTCACTGAATTTCACAACTACGGCTTCAATGCCGTCACCAACGAGCACCTGCACGTTACCCTGCTGGAGGCTGGTGACCGTATTCTTCCGGCACTGCCCGAGCGTATTTCGGCGGCCGCCACCCGGGAACTCTCCCGCATCGGGGTAAAGGTGCGCACCAATACGATGATTACTTCGGCCAGCAAGGATGGCCTGCACACCAAGGATGGCGACCTGGTCGAAGCAGACCTGATGGTCTGGGCAGCAGGCATTAAAGTTCCGGACTTTATGGCCGGAATCGGCGGACTGGAGACCAATCGTATCAATCAGATCAAGGTTAACCGGCAACTTCAAACGACTGAAGACAAGCACATTTTTGCGATTGGGGATTGTGCAGAATGTATTCAGGAAGACGGGAAACGAGTGCCTCCACGCGCACAGTCCGCCCATCAGATGGCCGATGTGTGCTACCACAACCTGACGGCCTCCATCAAAGGAAAGCCGCTCAAGGCCTATCAGTACCGTGATCACGGCTCACTCATTTCCCTGGCCAATTATTCGACCGTGGGAAGTTTGATGGGCAACCTGACTGGGGGCAGCTTGTTTATTGAAGGGCGTATGGCGCGGATGGTTTATATCTCGCTGTACCGCATGCATCAGATGGCCGTACACGGCCTTATAAAAACCGGCTTGCTGATGCTTTCCGGGAAAATCAACCGCTGGCTGCGGCCGCGCCTGAAACTTCACTGACAGGCCTATTACCCCTCGCCCCTGCTCCCAAGAGAATCTGAAGATCAAGGAAAACCGGCTGCCCTCAGGCAGCCGGCGGATCGGCGCGCGGAATTATGAACAAAGATCAACAGGTAGATGCTTTACTGCGGGTAATGCAATACCGCCACATAACGCATGCGTTTTGCTTCGCCATTGGCCATGCCGGGGATAAACCGTGAGCTTTCGAGCGCTTTTTCCACGGCACGCGCATCGCGTTTGTACCCGCTGTGCGTCTCCAGCCCGTGGGCGGTCACCACTCTGCCGCTTTCGGTGACCCACGCCAATACTCGCGTCAGCTCGCCCTCATCACTGAAAAAGGGCTGGCCACTGCTCCGTGTATCACGACGATACAAACCGTACCAGTTGGTATCATCCAGACGCTCTTGAGGCGCTGAGTATTGATACCCAAAGTCGCCCTGCATGTGTCCGAGGTTCGGCAACAACATAACCGGCGGCTGACCCGACCGGTCCGCATAGACCACACGGAACACCATTCGAACAGGGACTGGCTTACCGTCGATTTTCGCCGGTATCATACGACGACCCGCCATGGCTTCCTCTACCTGATCACGCAAGGTTCTGAATCCTTCTCGCTCATAACAGGATACATTGCGCGTGAGACCATCGGCGCCGACGTCCGCCTGACAATAAACGGCGGCTACCGGTGTGTTGTCATCCAGCGCGGGGCTTTCGACCGCCGCTTCCAGATAAGGCAGGACATTTTCCCCAAAACCCGCAGGCTGGTATTGCTCGGCCACTGCGCTGCCCACTGAACCCAGGCCCAGCGCAATCAAAACGCTGACTACGACATTTTTCATGCTCTTATCCTCTTTTTCTCATTGGCACGGAAGAGTGGTTCTCAAGACGGATGGCGCATTTCCGAACTCCTATGACACAGAGGTTAGCATTGCCCCTATCAGGTTTTTATTAATTTATTGTGACAATTGAAGAAAAATTCAAAAAAAAAGCCGCCCCTGAGGGCGGCAAGAAGCTGTGAAAAGGTGTCAGCGCCCGTTAAAAGCGGTATTGCACACTCAAGCTCAATTCCTGACCACGCTCCTGGTGATAGACCTCGATATCCTGAGAGGAGCCATCCGAACGCGTATTGGTACGCTCCAAAGTGAGGTTCTCGTCAAGCAGGTTTTTGACTTTGAACTTCACGGTGAAGTGGTCATCGGGATAGAAAGAGTAGGTAAAATCCAATGAATGGAAAGGCTGCTCGTAACTATCGGGTGCCCCATTTCGCCCGGCGAAGAACAACCGCTCGCTAAAGGAGTTGTAGGAAAGCGTCGCCGAGTGCATGCTGTCGGGTGAATCAAATCCCAGGATCAGGTTACTCACCACATCGGAGGCACCCTGCATCGGCCGCACCGGGTTGGTGGGGGCATCAGCATTGTTCCCCGCCACCAGCTCCTGATCCATAAAGGTGAAGTTCCCTTGCACAAAGAACGGGTCCAGCATGGGCGACAAGCTGCCCAACTGTTTCAGGAACTCCACTTCCAGGCCATACAGCTCGGCACTGTCACCATTATGAATTTCCGCCCGAATATTGTCGTCGGTCGCGGCTCCCTCAAACATCTCGATCGGGTTCACGATGTCCTTGTAAAATAAAGACAGCGTAAAGTTATCGCCTCCCGAGAAGAACCACTCGGCGCGCAGATCGTAGTTATCGATCTGTGACGGCACCACATTCGGGTTACCATTTACGACAATATCGGTGATCGGATCGAAGTAGCTGGCGCTGGAAATTTCCCGCAGGTCCGGGCGCACGGTGGTCTCACCAAAACTGGCACGCAATTGGAAGTCTTCCGCCCAGAAGTCCTGCAGCATCCAGGTCAGCGCGACGGAGTTAAAGACTTCGTCATCGGCGTAGGTCACATTCTGGAAATAATCTGCGATAACTTCCGGGTTGGTGCTGTCCATGCCGGGGAACTGGCTGCCGTCATACTTCACCGGCTCCCACGGCAAATTGACCTGCTGGTAATCTTCCCATCGACTTCCCACCACCAGGCGCCAGGTATAATCCCAGGTCACATCCAACTGACCAAAGGCCGCATTGACCTTATTTGCCGCAATATAGCTGTTGGCGTTGTCCTGGCTGTTGGTAACTTGGAAACCGTTATCCGGATTCAGAATGTTTTCATTGGCAAGGATATCGCTCAGTTCCTGGGTGAAGAGCGGGTCGCTGTTCCCCAGGGAAGTACTGCCAAGGTAAAACTCGTACTGGCGATAGGCCCGGGATTTTTGCCAGTAGTCCATACCACCAGTGAGTTTGATATCCCAGCTGTCAGTAGTAATGGGCATGGTCACCGAAAAGCCATTGCTGTCGACGTTATCCTGGAGATCAGAAAAACGATAGCTGACCGCCCTGGAGTTGGCCCCATCGAACGAGCTGGACAGCACTTCACCGGTATTCGGGTCCGTGGTCGTACTGCCCAGCGCATTAACTTCATTGGGCAAGTCCGTGGTGGCTTCACTCTCCGAGATATACCAGTTAAACGTCAGGCCTCGCAGAAAGCCCAGCGTGTCCTCCAGCCCCAGGGTATCCAGAGTTTCCCAGCCCAGTTCGTGCTCACCGTGGATCTGGTGAACTTCCATTTCACGCTCTTCGTAGCGCAGCTCTGTAGCGCGGAATCCGCGACCATCACTCAGGAACCGGTTTGCATTGAAATAATTCCGCACGGAGACTTCATCATCGGTGTTCCTCAGCCACAAACTGGTGGTTTCAATGGTGTTCTCCGAGTTGAGGCGCAGACCGAAACTGAGGTTGCCGGTAATATCTACGGAATAGATGGTTTCGTCTTCAAACGTTACCTGTTCCTGGGGATTCAAAAAGGCTCTCTGGATCACATCCCGATTACGCCAGCCACTATCGTAGGCCGCACCCGCCAGAAAGCCCAGCTCCATGCCGTTGGACAGTTCAAAGTTGTTCCCCAGGTTGATTTCGGCCTTGATGTCCGGGTCACCCGATGTTTCACGGGGGGAAATGTCCCGGTTCAGCGTCGAGGCCAGCTCACGGTTCGCCGCCCGGGCATCAGACAAGGAGGCAAAGTCACCCAGGCGATGCATATTGGCGGCATTGAGGTTACCCCGGTAATTATCCAGCGCACCGTTCAGCTCAGCCGACAAGGCACGAGTGCCATCATCGCTGCCCCAGCGATCATCACCGCCGCCGGAATAGGTGAGAAAGTCGGACGATGCCGTATTGGTACCCGTCCCAAGCTCCAGGGAAAACAGCAGCTCATCGGGAATCCCCGTAGTGCGAATATCCACGCTGCCCCCGCCAAACGCCGCAGGCTTGTCCGCCGATGGCACTTTTTGAATCGCCAGCGAATCCACAATGGAGGTGGGAATGATGTCCAGCGGCAGCACGTTGCGTGACAAATCCGGCGAGGGCACCATGGCACCGTTCAACGTGGTGCTTGAGTACCGCTCACCCAGCCCTCGGACAAACACAAACTTGTCGTCCACCAGTGTTACACCGGGGACACGAGTGAGCGCCAGCGCCACGGTGGAATCCCCGATACGACTGATTTGGTCAGCCCCAAGCAGATCCGTAGCGACCGCAGCCTCCTGGCGTTCCACGGCCAGGCTTTCCGCTCCGCTCATCAAACGCCCCCCCGTCACCAGCAGCTCTTCCATAACGGGCGGTGCCACCACCGGCGGCTCGCTTTCATCGTTATCCTGCGCCTGCACAGAAGCGCTAACCAGTACGCTGAGCAAACTGACGCTGAATCCTGCCAGAGCACTGCGATGAGAAAAATATTTGCTGTTCATATGAACGGCCCTATCAATTAGGCTTTAACACAATTAGGCTTTAACAATTCCGTCAGAAAAAAGGGCGCCTGGCGGCGCCCTTTTCATTACGGCAATCGAAGAGTATTTCGATTGGGATGGTCAGGGCCTGTGCTTACTCAAACCACAGCGGTTGACCGCGATTGTCCTGATGCAGACCGTAAGTCCAGCCAGCAGTCCAATCATCATCAGCCGTCACCGCACCGACAAAGCCGCGACTCTCGGTCGGAGTAATCGTGGGCGCACCCCCATTGATTTGCACATCACCGATTGGCAGAGAGTAGAAGCCGTTCAGGATCTGCAGGCCGGGATTGCCTGCCATGGTGGGATCTTCTCCAGCGGCATCAGTCTGAACCACATCGTTGCTAGCTTGCAGGAATTGCAGCTGGGTTTGTCCGCCCGGCAGGTCATTACCGGTTGTCAGGTCATGACAGGCAATCAGAGATTGCTCAATCACCAGGTCGCCATCTTCCGCCGCCTGCAGTCCTTCGTCCGAGTCAATTCGGACACAATAGTTATCCTCGCTGCTGTCGGCCATATACGCCGTAGTGAGGATCGAGTTCTGAATAACAGGGAAATGTGCCTCGCGAATACGCCAGCCGTGGCCAGCTGCGTGCGTTCCCAGCTCGTTCGGCGATACGATACAGGTCAGGTTTTTAACCGTGGCACGAGAGTTCAGACCGCGGCTGATGAAATCAGCAATCGTCGCTTGATCAAGGTCGTCCCAGCTACCGATACCGTCGGACTCGATGCAGTGGTCACCATTGTCTTCGCCCTGGATAACCAACGCATAATCAATCGTTCCCGAGTAAGCCTCGTCGATATCGATGGTATCGTCCTGGGCATACAGTCCGACAAAGTGGCTGACGTTGACAGCACCGCCAAAGAACTCAATACCATCATCATAGGTTGAGTACACTTGCAGGTAGTCCACCTCTGTGCCACGACCTACAGCGTTAAACGAAATGCCGTTCAGCTCATTATCCGGAGCCACTTGCGCACCGGAATGCTTCAGCACGAAGTAGTTCAGAACACCGGAATTATCATCATTGTTATCACCACCGTAGAAAGTCTGACCGGCACCGGCCTTACCTTCCGCCGCAATATGACAGTCGGAAGTCGCGAGGTCGCCACCGTCAACAGAGCCGGTATACCCACACTTGTTGGTCACACCGAAACCGTTGATGATCATACCGCCCCACTCCTGAACATCTTCGGCACCCACAGCACCATCGATATCAGAGGTGGAGGTTACCGTCACGGGTGCGGTTGCAGAACCTTCGGCGAATACCTGAGAGCCGCGGTTGATAACGAAGTAGTCGTCGTTGGAACGGAACGCCAGGATAGTGCCAGCTTCCAGTCGCAGCACCGAACCGTCCCCGCCCTGGGTGATGCCGGCCTCCGCCATATCGGCGTCGTTGTCATAATTACGACCAATCATCAGGCTGTCGTTAAAGATATGCGCGCCGTCGTTGGGCAGATCGGCAAACACCAGCTCTTCATCACCCGTATAGGGGTTGCTCAGGCTGACGAAGTCGGAACCATAGGTACAATGCTGCCCATCGTAAGTGCCCTGGTAATCCGTGCCTTCTTCGCTATAGGCCGCACAGGGGTTGTTATCGCCATTGCCGCCGCCATTACCACCGCCGCCTGAGTTATTGCTGCCATCGCCCACCGAGTTATCAGTATTGGATTGGTTGCGGGCGTCGATCTCAATATCGCCACCACCACAGGCGGCCAGTACCGCCGTTAGAGCTGTTACGCTCACCAGATTCAAGATTTTCATAAACAGAGCACTCCCAAGTGTGGATCGCTTTTTTGGAAAAACGGTTGAGGCCGAAGCCACCGGAGGCTTTCCCGCCTCACGGGCACCGGCATGAGAAACGTCCTGCTTCTCTCTCGTGGCGCCTATGTTCAACAAGATTTGTGAACCTTAAGCGTCATTTTTATGAAGGTTTTATGACGGACCGGAAGACCTGTTGATCGTCGGCGGTTGGAAGGGGAGTCGAGGCGAGCGGACACTGACTTTCAGGTAGGGAGACGAGGAGGGAAGCGCAGCGGTTAGCGTCAATCATTTGACCATGGCGTTACGCACCAAATACAGGCAAAATGGTGCCCACAACTATTACTCCACAATGCCAGACGCGATGATTCACCTCGATAATATCCATAAATACTACGGCAGTGCCCAGCAGCGGTTGCATGTTCTCAAAGGTATAGACCTGCATATCCGCGCCGGGGAACTGGTATCCATCATGGGGTCCTCCGGTTCTGGCAAATCCACCCTGCTGAACATTCTCGGCTTGCTGGACCGCTACGACGAAGGTCACTATCGCCTGGCGGATCAGCCCATGGAACGGCTGAGCGAGCGGCGGGCCGCCCAGTTCCGCAACCAGCTGATTGGTTTTGTGTTCCAGTCTTTCAACCTTCTGCCCTTCAAAAATGCCCTGGAAAACGTGGCGTTGCCTCTGTACTACCAAGGCGTGGGTCGCAAGGCGAGGAATGAGCAGGCTCGGCACTATCTCGAGCGAGTCGGCTTGGCCGACCGTGCTCATCACATGCCGAACGAACTGTCCGGTGGCCAGAAGCAGCGCGTTGCTATCGCTCGGGCCCTGGTCACGCAACCGAAGGTCATTCTGGCCGATGAGCCCACCGGCGCCCTCGATAGCGTTACCACCCACGAGGTCATGGAACTGCTGCATTCCGTGCATCGCCAGGGAAACACCCTGATCATCGTGACGCACGAGCCGGAAATCGCCGCGCAAACCCAGCGCCGCATCGTGCTCCGCGATGGTCGCATTATCGCGGACCCGGCCGCCGAGCCGGCCTGAGATGATAGACGCCTTCCAGGAAATCCTGTTCACGATGCGGCGTAACAAGTTACGCACCGCCCTCACCGCCTTTGGGGTTTTCTGGGGGATTTTCATGCTGGTCTTGCTGCTCGGTGCAGGTCGCGGCATGCAGCATGGCGCCGAGCGGAGCTTTATCCACGATCTGACGGACACCATCTGGGTTCACGCGGGCAAAACCGCCATCCCCTACCGCGGCCTGGGACCAGACCGGCAAATTGTGTTGACAGAAAGCGATATGAGGGCCATTCGCCAGCAAATTCCCGGTGTGGGCGTGCTCTCCAGCGAAACACCGCTGGGCGCCTTCCGGCAGGCGAGCGCAGAAATCACCTTTGGCGATCGCGCGGCAAATTTCGATGTGCTGGGCGTAGCCGACGAGTATTTCCAGATTAAAGGCAATATCGATTTCCCCGATGGCCGCAAACTGCATGAGCTCGACGAAGAGGAGCGACGCAAGGTGGCCGCCATCGGCACGACGGTGCGCGACGCGCTGTTTCCCATGGGAGTGCCCGCCCTCGGGAAAGACATTCGCATCAACCGCATTACGTTTACCGTGGTCGGCGTCTTCTACGATGGCGGGCGGGAAGGCCGTATGTCCGAGCGTATCTATTTACCCCGCAGCGCGTTCGGGGCCACCTTTGGCGGCGGGGAACGCGTCAGTACCATCGCTTTGCGTCCGGCACCCGGCGAAGATGGCTACGCGCTGGAGGAACGTGTAAAAGAGCTGCTGCAGCGCCGCCACCAGGTGTCTCCCAATGACCGGCAAGCCATTCGCATCAACAACCTAGCGCGACAGGCCGAGGGCCTGAATCAGGTATTCACCGGGCTGAACGCTTTTTTATGGTTTGTCGGCCTGGGGACGCTCACGGCCGGCATTGTCGGCGTCAGCAACATCATGATTATTACGGTGAAGGAGCGTACTCGCGAAATCGGTGTGCGCAAGGCGCTGGGTGCCCGCCCCATCGGAATCGTCAGCGGTTTGCTGCTGGAGTCAGTGCTGATCACCGGCCTGGCCGGCTACGCGGGCCTGGTGCTGGGCGTGGGCCTGCTGGAGCTGGTGAGCTATGTGCTGCGTACGCTCAACCTGCAAATGACGTTCTTCGCGCAGCCAGAGGTGGACTTTCAGTTGGCGTTAACAGCGCTTGCGCTGCTGATTGGCGTAGGGACGCTCGCGGGACTGGCTCCTGCCCTGAAAGCCGCCGCCATCTCTCCGGTGGAGGCGATGCGCGCTGAATAGCGGGCGATGACGATTATGTTTGATTGGGAAAAATGGCAGGAGATCGCAGCGACGCTCAAGCAGCATAAATTACGCACCATACTGACAGCGTTCGGGGTGTTTTGGGGTATTTTCATGCTGGTAATTCTGCTCGGTGCCGGGCGCGGACTGGAAAATGGGATGACCTCCAATTTTGGTGAAGTGACCAATTCCATTTTCTTATGGTCAGCCCGACCAACCCAGATCCCCTATGCCGGGCTTTCCAAAGGACGGCAAATCACCCTCAAACCCATTGATGCCGAACTGGTTCGAGCGAGGCTTTCTGACGAGGTCGCGTTCGTAGCCGGGTTCAACCGGCTGGGCGGCTGGGGGAATGAGCAATATATTTCCAGGGGCAGCAGCAGCGGCACCTTTACGGTTCGGGGCTCACACCCAGGCACCCAACACCTGCACTCACTCAATGTGTCCGGTCGTTTCATCAATCAGAACGATCACGAGCAGAAGCGTAAAATCGCCATTATTGGCCACGGGGTGCAAGAGGTGCTTTTCGCGCCCTGGGAAAACCCCATCGGCCAGAATATTGATATCCACGGCGTCAACTTTCTGGTCGTGGGCACGTTTACATCCATGCTCACCGGCGACAATGCGGCCAATGAGGAACTCTCCATTTTCATTCCCAACCGGACTCTGCGCTATGCCTTCAATCAGGTGGGCTGGGTGGGCAGCCTGACGATTGTCCCCAAACCGGGGCACCACGCTGAGGCGGTGGAGAACAAAGTTCGAGCGTTACTGCAAAGCTACCACCAGGTGCACCCGGACGACCGGGCGGTATTTGGCAGTTGGAACATGCAATCCTTTTTTGACCGTATCCAGGGGCTGTTTATTGGTATTCGCGTATTCAGTTGGCTGGTGGCGATTGGCACCATTCTGGCGGGTGCCATCGGTGTCGGCAATATCATGCTGATCGTCGTGCGCGAGCGAACACGAGAGATCGGTCTGCGCAAAGCACTGGGAGCAACGCCCGCGTCAATAACCGGAATGATCGTGCTGGAAGCTCTGGTCATCACGGCACTGGCGGGCTACCTCGGGCTGGTCGCTGGCGTCGCCTTACTGGAGGCCATCAGTAACCTGTTGCCGGGGAATGGCACCTTCCGTCACCCCGAAATTGATTTCGGCACAGCGATGATTGCCATCGCGGTGTTAATTCTGTCGGGCCTGCTGGCGGCGTGGCTGCCCGCCAAAAAAGCGGCCGGGGTCGATCCAATTATTGCTCTACAAGATGAATAACCGGCCGCCGCCAACGGCGGATAACACAAGATACTGATAACACAAAATACTATGGCCGGCTTACTTTAGGTCGTAAGGAGATTCCATGAAAAAACTGCTGTCGTTCGGCATTCTGATCCTGGTTCTGGCGCTGTTTGTCGGCACCACCTGGTTTTTGTACCAGAAGTCTCAGGAAAGCCCCGTGGTATTTAGCACAGACACGCCGCTCAGAACCGATATTACTCAGAAAACGGTAGCCATCGGCACCATCGTTCCACGCCGGGAAGTCAATGTAAAATCCCAGGTGCCGGGCGTCGTGGAGGAGCTGTACCTTGAGGGCGGAGAGCAAGTCAGTGAAGGTGACCTGATCGCGCTGATCCGCCTGATCCCGAATATGGAACACTTGAACCAAGCGCAGTCGCAATTGGAAAGTGCCCGGCTGAACCTGCTCAATGCCGAGCGGGAGCTGGCCCGGCAGCGCAGCCTGTTCGAACGTAAACTGATTTCAGAGTCTGATTTCAACCAGTTCATGTTGACCTACAACCTGCAAAAGGAAGCCGTGCGCTCCGCCGAGAACAATGTCTCACTGATTACCGAAGGCTCCACGACCACCGCCGACCAGACCTCCAACCGTGTGCGTGCCACCTCCTCGGGCATGGTGCTGGACGTGCCGGTCAAGGAAGGGGTGTTCGTCATCGAGTCCAACACCTTCAACGAAGGCACCACCATCGCCATTATTGCTGACATGACCGACCTGATTTTCGAAGGTAAAGTCGACGAATCTGAAGTCGGCAAATTGCGGGAGGGAATGGACCTGATACTGAACATTGGTGCACTCGATAGCGAGACCTTCCCCGCTACGCTGGAGTACATATCGCCCAAAGGGATTGAAGAGCAAGGCACCATTAACTTTGAGATTCGCGCCGCCATCACTCTCGAAAAGGGAGATTTCCTGCGGGCCGGTTACAGCGCAAACGCCGACATTATTTTGAATCAGCGCGAAGATGTTCTGGCGATCAACGAGGGAAACCTGTTATTTGAAGAAGATGGCACCTATGTGGAAGTGGAAACCGGTCCACAGCAGTTCGAAAAGCGCAAAGTGGTCACAGGCGTTTCCGATGGTATTAATATTGAGATTGTTGAGGGCCTGACCGAAGACGAAACGCTCAAAAAGCAATAGGCGTCTGATGCCAGGGTGCTGCTGAGGGGGAGGTGGGGCGGTTGAAGACTCTTGGAGGCATGGATGCCGACATGAAGCCTACATGGATGTATTCACGGCGGGTCTTCAACCGCCCCACCTCCCCCTCAGCGGCACCCTGCCCCCATCGCCGACATTCTTGACAGTCTCCCCCGGCCTGCTAGGATGCGTTTCCGAAATGAATTACAGAGCCAGACCACTCATGCTGCCTTTTCATCAGGTCGTCGCCGACGACTTCGAAGCCGTTAACCGGCGCATTCTCGAACAGCTGTACTCCGACGTCGAACTGGTCGAAAACATCGGACATTATCTGATCGACGCTGGCGGCAAGCGACTTCGACCATTGATGGTTCTGCTCACTTGCCGCGCCCTCAATTATAAAGGCCGGGACCACCTGGACTTGGCCGCCATCATTGAATTTATCCACACCGCCACGCTGCTCCACGACGATGTCGTTGACACTTCCGAGCGGCGCCGGGGCCGCCTTACGGCCAATGCGCAATGGGGCAACGCCCCGGCTGTATTGGTAGGCGACTTTCTTTACTCCCGTGCATTTCAGATGATGGTGGCCATTGGCCGCATGGATATCATGTCGGTGCTGTCAGAGACCACGAACCGGATTGCCGAAGGAGAGGTACAACAACTGGCCAATGCCAAGGACCCCGCCGTCACCGAGGCCGATTACTATTCGGTCATTGAAAAGAAAACCGCCATTTTATTTGCCTCAGCCTGTGAAGTGGCGGCACTGCTCAGCGATGCCAGCGATGCGCAACGCGAGGCATTGCGAGATTATGGACACCATGTCGGGACGGCGTTCCAACTGGTAGACGACGCGCTGGACTATAGAGGTGACGCCGAGGCACTTGGCAAGAACGTTGGCGATGATCTCGCCGAGGGCAAGCCCACTTTGCCGCTGATTCACGCCATGCAGCATGGCACCTCCGCACAATCCGAGTTGATCGCCACCGCCATCCGTGCCGGTGATGCCAATCGATTGGAAGAGATTCTGTCCATCGTCGAAACCACTGGCGCTTTGGACTACACCCTTCAGGCCGCACGCGCTCAGGTCAGCAAAGCCCGGGAGCGGCTTTCCTTGCTCCCGGAGAACGCTTACACCCGGGCAATGGCAGACGTGGCCGACTTTGCCCTCGCTCGCACTCATTGAGGCTGATAACAGCCCCTAGACAACCGCCCCACAGACGGTAGAATGGCGACCTTTGCCGTTTCGTCGGCCCGGAAAGCGGGCACGCGACGGGACTGACTCAGACCGCAACAGAGCCCAGATTATGAACGCCTTTGTCCAGAAGAACGCCTATAGCCGTGAAGAACTGCTCGAATGTGGCCACGGCCGTATGTTTGGCCCCGGCAACGCCCAGCTGCCCGTGCCCAATATGCTGATGCTGGACCGCATTGCCCATATCGGCGAAAACGGCGGCGAATACAACAAAGGCGAAATCGTCGCCGAACTGGATATCGCTCCGGACTTGTGGTTCTTTGAGTGCCACTTCCCGGGTGACCCGGTTATGCCCGGCTGCCTGGGACTGGATGCCATGTGGCAACTGGTCGGCTTTTACCTCGGCTGGCGGGGCAATCCCGGGCGTGGTCGAGCCCTGGGGTGTGGCGAAGTGAAATTTACGGGCCAGATTCTGCCAACAGCCAAGAAAGTGACCTACCACATCAGCCTGAAGCGGGTCATCGAACGCAAGTTGATTATGGGCATCGCCGATGGCCGCGTCGCCGTGGATGGCAAAGACATCTACTTTGCCAACGACTTGCGCGTCGGGCTGTTCCAGAACACCGATTCCTTTTAATTAAAGCGGTGTCCCAACCATGCCACTGGCGTTAAACTTTGCCCCCCAGAACCGGTCCAAGACCGGCACTTGGGGCCAGGTTGTGTGGCATAATGGCGCTCACAGCTTCCGCTACAAACAGAGATAAGAGGTAGCCTATGAAACGCGTTGTAGTTACCGGCATGGGCATTGTGTCGTGCTTAGGTAATGAAATCGCCACCGTTCTAGAGGCATTGCGCGCGGGACGTTCGGGGATCACTTTTCAGGACAGTTACGCCGAGCGCGGCTTCCGCAGCCAGGTGGCTGGGTCCGTCAATATTGACCTGAAAGAGCGTATTGACCGCAAGATTCTACGTTTCATGGGCGATGCCGCCGCTTTCGCTTACCTTTCCATGGAGCAGGCAATTGCCGATTCCGGCCTGAAAGAGTCACAGGTATCCAACGAGCGCACGGGCATTATCATGGGCTCCGGTGGCGCTTCTTCCAAAAACCTAGTGGAGGCTGCGGATGTCTTGCGTGAAAAGGGCCTGAAGCGGGTCGGACCTTACCGAGTCACCCAAACCATGGGCAGCACGACCTCTGCCTGTCTGGCCACTCCGTTCAAGATCAAAGGACTCAACTACTCCATCTCCTCGGCCTGCGCCACCAGTGCTCACTGCATCGGCAGCGCCATGGAGCAGATCCAGCTCGGTAAACAGGATGTGGTATTTGCCGGTGGCGGCGAGGAAGAACACTGGACGCTGACCAGCCTGTTTGACGCGATGGGCGCTCTGTCCACGCAGTACAACGACACACCAGAGAAAGCCTCCCGGGCTTACGATGCCCATCGAGACGGCTTTGTGATAGCCGGCGGCGGTGGCTGCCTGGTACTGGAAGAGTATGAACACGCCAAGGCGCGCGGCGCCAAAATCTACGCCGAACTGGTTGGCTATGGTGCCAACTCCGATGGGTACGACATGGTGGCCCCCTCCGGCGAAGGCGCTATTCGCTGCATGCAGCAAGCGCTGGCCACCACGCACGGCCCCATCGATTACATCAACTCGCACGGCACCAGCACACCCGTTGGGGATCTGGCCGAGCTGAAAGCGATCCGGGCAACCTTTCGGGACAACGTGCCGACCATCAGCTCCACCAAGTCTCTAACAGGACACTCGCTAGGGGCGACCGGCGTTCAGGAAGCGATCTACAGCCTCCTGATGATGCAGCACAACTTCATTTGTGCCTCGGCCAATATCGAAGCGCTCGATTCCGAAGCAGAGGGGCTGCCCATTGCGATTGAGCGGCAGGATAACGTCACGCTAAACCGGATTCTCTCCAACAGCTTCGGATTTGGCGGCACCAACGCCTGCCTCGTGTTCCAGCGTCTGGAAGACTGAAACTCAATCGGCCGCTGGCCGCCACAGAGGCAGAGGGGGCGAGAGCCTTTTCAAGCGCCGCTCTCTTTAACTCACTAGAGCGATTCACTGGACCGATGGTGCAGCCACTGGCGCACCATCGGGACCAGATACGGCTCCCACGAACGAGCCTGAACCCCAAATCCATCTCGCAGCTTCCGAATACCCAATACCGCACTCACGGGTTCATCCTGAGAGAGGCAATCTGTGGACTCCAACCTCGCCTGCGGCGGCCAGGCATCCAATTGCTCCAGGACCTCCAGCACTCGCTCTGCAAACGCCTGCTCCGTGCAGGCATCGCGACTGGCATAGTGCATGACTCCCCAGTTGTCCGCCCCGCAATCGATTTGGCGTATGACGCCCACCACGACACGAGCCACGTCGGAGAGCGCCGTGGGACAACCTTTCAGCCTCGCATTCACGGATACCGTATCGCTGGAGAACAAGCCCTCCAGCAAACGGGTAAGGCGATTATTGCCATGGCTGTCGATCACCCAGCTTAACCGCAATGTCACGTATTGCTTCAGTCGTTCCGCTACCACCTGCTCTGCATCAAACCAGGCCTGTCCGGCCTCGCTCTGGGGAGCTGGCACATCTTTCTCCGAATGACTGCTCTTGGTATTGCCACCAAAAACCCGGTAGCTGGAGAGCTGGATCATCGGCAGCGCTCTTTCATGGCAGACTTCTGCCAGCAGGCGAGCCGCATCGCGAATCAAGCGACATTGCGCTGTATCCGGGTTATCCGCCCAGCCGAGCGTGTTGATCACCAACCCTGGAGACTGATGATCAAAATACGCGCGAACCTCTCCGGGGTCAGTCCAGGTCAGTTGCGCCGAGCGAGGCAAAATGAGCCCAAAGGGCTCCCGCTCCAGTTCGTGCTCCAGAGCTTGCCCCAAGGCGTGAGAGGAATCAGTTAACAGCAGCTTCAAACCGGGTTATGCACCTTTCGATGAATGGGCTAGCGATGAAGAGGCTAGAAGGGAATATCGTCATCGAAACTATCGAAGCCACCCGCTGGCTGTTGGCCACCGCGAGGCGCATTACTTTGTCCACCCTGACCACCGCCTTGCGGCGCGTTCTGCCCACCACCAAAGTTGCCACCCTGAGGAGCACTACCTTGGGGGGAAGAGTAATCATCTGACGAACCCGACTGGTTGCCATAACCGCCACCAAAACCGCCGCTTTCACCGCCGCGGCTGTCGAGCATTTGCATCTCGTTGCCTACGATCTCCGTGGTATAGCGATCCTGACCATCCTGCCCCTGCCATTTGCGGGTGCGCAGCGATCCTTCCACATAAACCTTACTGCCTTTTTTCAAATATTCCCCGGCGATTTCCGCCAGGCGATTGAAAAACACCACCCGGTGCCACTCCGTGCGCTCCTGGGGCTGACCGGTTTGACGATCTTTCCACTGCTCACTGGTCGCCAGATTGACGTTGGTGACGGCTCCCCCCGAGGGCATATAGCGGGTTTCGGGGTCGGCCCCCAGATTCCCGATCAGGATGACTTTGTTGATTCCGCGAGCCATTTTGGCCTCCTAGCATTAAAACGTGTTAAATGGCCGTCAGCATACACCAGCGGCCTGAGACTGTCAGCGGGGGAATACACACTGCTCCGCAATGGCGGTCAATTGCTTGCGATCCACCCGTTGGGAGTCCACTTTCAGGTAGGCAGTGCCCTCGCTTTCCACCACGACCACCTCTTCTACACCCGGCACCTGATAAAGCCGCTCGCTGAACTCCTCACTCACACGCCCCTGCAACGGCATCAACAGGCTGGCCAGATACCGGGGTGGACGCATACCGGCGGCGACCAGCCACCAGAGCATCACTAGCCCGAGGGAGACCCCAGCCACCAACGCCGGCCCACCGCTTTGCAGCAACCAGCCACCGAGGGAACCACCAGCGAAGGCGCCGAAGAACTGACAACTGGAATAAATGCTGGTCGCCGTTCCCTTAGCCCCGGCCGGGGCCGTTTTACTCACCAGCGATGGAAGGCTGGCCTCCAGTAAGTTGAACGCCATAAAGAAGAGAAACAGCGTCGCCAGTACCCACACCACGGAGTGAGCCCAAAGCTGCGCCAAAAGCGACACGCCCAGCAACCCGACAGCCAGCAGAAACACTGGCTTCATTTGCCGCCGCTTTTCACCGATGATGATGAACGGCAACATCGCAATAAATGCCCCTGCCAGCAGCGGCAAATACACAAACCAGTGATGGTCGCGAGTCACTCCGAGATCCCCCTCCAAGCGCCCGGGCATGACCAGAAACAGCGCCATGAGTACAAAATGCAGAACAAAAATGCCAAGATTCAAACGCAGTAACTCGCGATCACGCAGAACGTCACGAATCAGCTCGGGTACGGCGCCCACTTCGCGGCGACGCCGTGGCGGGCGCTTGACGCTCGGCACCAGCTTCCACAGCACCCAGAGCCCAACCAACCCCAACAGGGCGGTCAACCAGAAAATCGCCGCCAAGCCACCCCAGGAGGCCAGCAACGGCCCGATCACCAGCGCCAGAGAAAAGGAAAGACCGATAGCCCCACCAATGGTAGCCATGGCCTTGGTCCGGTTTTCCTCAGAGGTCAAATCGGCCAGCAGCGCCATCACGGCACCAGCTATGGCACCACCACCTTGCAACAGACGCCCCAGTATCAGTTCGTACACCGAGTCGGCCTGTGCCGCCAGCACGCTGCCGATAGTAAACACCAACAAACCCGCGGCGATTACCGGCTTGCGACCAATGCGATCGGAGAGAACGCCAAAGGGAATTTGCAGGATCGCCTGACTGAAACCGTAGGCTCCCAGTGCGAGGCCGAGCAGCAGGGGGCTGGCTCCGCTGTAACTGTCGCCGTAAAGCGTCAGAACGGGCAACACCATGAACAGGCCGAGCATACGAAAGGCGTACAGCATGGCCAGGGAGGCCACGGTGCGGCGCTCGAAGGGGGCCTGGGCGATGGACAAGGCAAGCTCCTGATGCGTAGGGAAAGTGGGAGGCGGATTCTAACATATAGAACGATTACCGCTTTCTTCCCATGAAACTTCGTCTTTCTCCACCACCTCCGCCTTGTGACCCAGTGTGAATTCGGGAGACCCGCCGTAAATACATCCCTGTAGGCTTCATGTCGGCATCCATGCCTCCAAGAGCCCCCAAAGGGCATACACCACCAGAGATCGGAAGAGCGTCGT
>NZ_JBNJLT010000008.1:0-111831 GCF_050113635.1 Marinimicrobium sp. ARAG 43.8 | reverse complement strand
CCACACGAAAGTGTGGGCCGTTTTTGTTTGTATTGTGGTTTGGGTGGGCGAGAAGCCGCATCCGGGTTCGACCAAACGGCAGGACAGCCGTTTGGCACAGCGCGCCAGCGCCCAATCATCAAACTGTCACACGTCACCCTTAATATCCTCCCCGATGGATCGGCGCAAGGAAAGGACTCCTCCATTAAACCCATTTGGGAGACTGATTGTGGAAGACTATATGGAAGACCTGCTGGAGTATTATCTGGACGACAGCGATGACGACGCGGCGGACGATTACTCCGAGCTGTAACACTCCGAGCTGTAACATAGAACCGATTCCCCGGCCCGGCATTCTGCCGACCGGGTCACAGGCGGGATGCCAAGTAAGCGGCATAACTCGCGACTGCCCTTGAGTCCTTGCGACTTTTAGCGTTAACTGAGGGAAAAATCCCCAACTTCCCTGAGTTACCTATGGCCACCCCTAGCCAGGCTCCCACCGAAGCGGTGTTCTTCTTTGTCGAGGATCACATTGCCCGCGAAATGCTCTACCCGGAATTCGAGGCCATCCTTGACGGCTTTGTGCCCATGCCGGAATACGCTGGCAAAACAGCGCGCGCTGCCTATCTGGTTATCGACTCGCAATTGCAGATTACCGCTTTGGTCTTTTTCCTGATTGCCTTTGACGCGCGAGGGATCGCAGACAACCGTTGGAACCTGCCGTTACAGACGCTGGTGGCCCAGGCCGCTGGCGGGCCAGACCTGGGCGCCGGTCCGATCCGGCTGGTCTGCTTTAGTCAGTGTCCGGCCGTGTGGCAGCGCTCATCCCTGTGGGACCCGGACATGCAGCCGGGACGCAATAGCTTTGTTATGTTGCGCAAAGCGGTCACGAGCAATCGGCTGGGACTCATTCGTCGCCAGCTCGAGCCGCAGGCCGATACGGCACTGGCGCATCGCGAAGCCCAGGAAATTAAAAAAGCACTCCACCAACAGTATTCCCAGGCCATGCGTGACCGGCTGGCGCGCCTGCTCAAAGAGCAGCGCCTGCGAATCACCACGATCAATAACCGACACCAACGGCAACGCGAAGAGCTGAGCCGGAATCATCAGCATCGCCTCGAACTGTACCGAGACAAAGTCCACCAGTTGCAGGCGCACAATCGCGAGTTGACTGGGCGGCTGGAATCCTTAAAAGAGGATTTCAGTGCTAAACTGCAAAAAATCGACGGCATGCGTGAATACTTCAGTCGTAAACTGAAGACTGTGCGCCAGGACGACGATGCGCAGTGGCAAGCCATGCGTGAGCATTACGAACTGGAGTTCAGTACCCGTCTGCAAAACGAGACGATGGCACTGGAAGAGCGGTTGGAAATGCGCGAAATGGAACTGCTGTACCGCCATCAACAGGAAAGCGCGTTGAAGGAGGAAATTGCGCGGTTGCGGCAGGAAAACCAGTCGCTGTTGCTGCGTGGGGAAGGGCATCTGCTGGAACGTCTGGACCAGGCCGGACTGAAGCTGGTGGCTTTTCAACCCGGTGTGGGGCCTGTCACGGTTTCGCCGGATGAGGTGGGGGATTATCTCGATAACCCCGAAGCGTTTGCCGCACGTGAAGCTGGCGTGTCGCTCCCGGTTTACCGGGACTGGTTAGCGCATTGCCGTCAACCGGAATGTGCGGCCAGCACGACAGAGGGCGAGTCGTGTGGGGAGCCGCTGGTCACGGTCGGGCATCCAGCCGATTTCCACGCGGGAGAAAGTGACCGTTGCGCCACCCACCAAATCGTTCAGCGTCAACGTCTGGCGACATAGCCACCTGGCCGTATAAATAGCCACCTGGCCGTATAAACAGAAGGACATTTACAATGCCGTCAGCGCAAGCTCACCCTCTCGCCGGGGAACCGGATGTCGATACCCTGGTGGCGCGCACACTGGTGCCCTTGAAAGACCTCAGCGCAAGCCAGCTTCAGGATCTTTTGAGCGGTGTGCAGAGCGAAGTGGTCTTTGCCGGTCAACCGCTATTTCAGGCGGGAGAATACGACGGGCAGCACGTCTACCTGTTGCACGGTGAGGTGCGTCTGATCGACGCCGATGGCAGTGAATCGCGCATTAAAGGTCGGGCGACGCTCATGCCGCTGGCACACCGCCAGCCGCGAGCGGTGACGGCGGAAGCGGTGACCGATTGCAGTGTGTTACGGCTCAACAGTGAGCGTCTCGACGAGCGCCTGACCTGGAGCCAGGTAGCTGACTACCTGCGCCTGAACATAGCTCGGCGCCGCGATCTGGATGAGGACGGGGAGTGGATCAGCACACTGTTGCAGTCCAACCTGTTCTTCAAAGTCCCGCCCCTCAATGTGGAACAAATACTGTACCGGCTGACCCCTCGCGTGGTTTACGCTGGGGAAACCGTTATTCGTCAGGGTGAAATGGGCCGCTGCTGCTACTTTATCAAGGAGGGACAGGCCGAGGTCCATCGCCATGAAGAGCAGCGCTGGACTCATCTGGCGGTCATTGGGCCGGGTCGCTGTTTCGGGGAGGACGCCCTCGTCAATGATGCGCCCCGCAACGCCCGGGTGCGGATGCTCACCGATGGGGTCTTGATGGAGCTGGACAAGCAGGATTTCTACCGATTGCTGCGCGCCCCGGAAGTGCCGACGCTGACGTTAAGCACGTTACAGGCCGTGCGGGAGCGTGGTGCGGTGTTGGTGGATACCCGCAGTGAGGAGGAATACAACCACGGTCACCTACAGGGCGCGGTCAATATCCCGCTGGGCTTGCTGGCCATCAAATCGCGCCTGTTGTCCGATTCGCAGGAGTATTTGTGCTATTGCGATACCGGGCGCCGCAGCCGCGCCACGGCGCATTTACTGCGCCAGCAGGGCTATCGGGCCCATGCGCTGGACAACGACCCCCCGTTGTTTTCCAAGCCCGTTTGGGCCGATGAACTCGAAGACACGACCCCTTATGTGTTAAAAGAGGGCAGGGCCAGCCGTGAGCGGTCCTAATCGTTTTTTCGGAGACCGCCTGAATGCCCGAGTTTACTACCATTGGCCTGATCGTACGCCGCAACAGCGATAGTGCGGTGTACTCTCTCAAGCGCCTGATCCGCTTTCTTCAGGATCAGGGAAAGGCGTTTGTGCTGGAGCAGGAAACCGCTGACCATCTGCCGGATAAAAGTTTGCAGAAAGGGGCCAGCTGCACGGCCTCACTCGAAGATCTGGGCAGCTATTGCGATCTGGTCATTGTGGTCGGTGGCGATGGCAGCATGCTCAGTGGCGCGCGCGCCCTGGTCAATAGCGGTGTCCCCCTGTTGGGTGTTAACCGTGGCCGACTCGGCTTCCTGACGGACATTACCCCTGACGACATCGAGCAAAAAGTGGCCGAAGTGCTCGCCGGTCAATACGTAGCAGAGCAGCGGTTTTTACTCGACACAGAAGTTCGGCGCCGGGGCCAGTTAATCAGTGCCGGTGATGCCCTGAACGATGTGGTACTGCACCCCGGTGAGTTGATCCGTATGCTGGAATTTGAGCTGTACGTGGACGATCACTTTGTGACCAGCCAGCGCTCCGACGGCATGATCGTTTCCACCCCGACCGGCTCCACGGCGTACGCCCTCAGCGGCGGCGGACCTATCCTGCACCCCAGGCTCGATGCCATTGGCCTGGTGCCTATGAACCCTCACACGTTGAGCAGCCGCCCGATGGTCGTGCCTGGCGACAGCCACATCAAAATCCTCGTGGGTGAGTACAATAACGCCAGCCCCCAGGTGACCTGTGACGGGCAATTACATTTTCGCATCCACCCTGGCGATGAAGTCGTCATCCGCAAAAAGCCGAAACAGCTGACGCTCATTCACCCGCTCAATCACAATTTCTATGAGCGCTGCCGCTCGAAGCTGGGCTGGGGTGGACATCTGCTGGACTGAGGTAGGGATGAGCGAGGTAGCATCTTCGGAAGTAAAGGGCTACGACGTGATCGGCGACGTTCACGGCTGTGCGCTCACGCTCGAGCGGCTGTTGAAAACCATGGGCTATGAGTGGACCGGTCACACCTACCGTCACCCGCAACGGCAGGCGGTTTTTCTCGGTGACATTATTGATCGCGGTCCCCACATTCGTTCGGCGCTGAGATTGGTGCGCAACATGGTCGAAGCCGGGGCCGCTCATATGGTGCTCGGTAATCATGAATTCAATGCGCTCGCCTATGCCACACCCCGCCGGGACGGACCGGGATACGTTCGACCCCACAACCCCCGCACGACCCGGCAGCTGGCCGAAACCCTTGAGCAGTTCAGCGATTATCAGGACGAGTGGCAGGACCACCTGGCCTGGTTGCGCACCTTGCCCCTCTTTCTGGAGTGGCCGGACTTTCGGGCGGTGCACGCCTGCTGGGATGCCGCACTGATTGACCGCCACATGGCGCAATTCGGCAGCGGCCACTTCGATGACGAGTTCCTCCAGCAAACCGGCCAGCCGGGTTCGCGGGCTGCGCTGACCAAGCAGCGTTTGACTGGCGGCGTAGATCTGCCCCTGCCGGCCGGTATGAGCATGATCGCCGGCGACGGCATAGAGCGCACCTCCTTCCGCACCAAATTCTGGGCGCCGCATGCCCACACCTATGGCGAACTGTTGTTCCAGCCCGACCCGCTGCCCCCGGCCGTGGCTGAACAACCCATTCTTCCCGAGCACCGCCGGCAAATGGTGGTGTATCATCAGCACGAAAAACCGGTCTTTGTCGGACACTACTGGTTGAAGGGCCGCCCTGAGCCGGTCGCTGCGAATATTGCCTGCCTGGACTACAGCGCCGTCAAATTCGGTCGCCTGGTCGCCTATCGCTTTGATGGCGAAGCGCAACTCGACCGGGAAAAGTTTGTCTGGACCTATGTAGATCCTTAACCCCTATAATCGATCAAGAGCCCGCCTGTGACCTGGATACCTGTCAAAACGTTACCCCAGCAACGTGATCTCACCGAACTGAGCCGCTTTCTGCGCGGGCGTGGTCTGGTGCATCGCATCACCGAAGAAGGGGGGCATCAACAAATCTGGGTACAGGACCCGGCGTTGGTCGAACCGCTGGCCGAGCTGACAGACCGCTGGTTAAACGGTGATGTGGAGCTTCCCGACGGCGAGGCACCCCAGAGGGCGGCGATCCAAACACCGAGTCCGCGCCAGTTCCCGATTACCTTGGTTCTTTTGCTGCTCAGTGGGTTGGGAGCACTCATCGGAATGGATATCGCAGGCGGTCAATGGATTTCCTGGCTGACCTTCCAGCCCCTGGCGATGACCTACAACGGCATTCAGTTTGGTCCCTGGGGTGAAGCCATGGCTCGCGGCGAATTCTGGCGGTTGCTGACCCCGGCCTTTCTGCATTTCAGCTTCTTCCACATCCTGTTCAATGGCCTATGGATATGGGAGCTGGGGCGGCGCCTGGAAGCCGTACTCGGTCCGATCCACTACCTCCTGTTTGCGCTGGGTACGGCCATTGCCGCCAACGTCACCCAGTTTCTGGGCGGACCGTCGGTCTTCGGGGGCATGTCCGGGGTGGTGTATGCCCTGATTGGTTTCATTTGGATGCGTCAGAAATTCAGCCCACATCCTTATCTGGCGGTCCCCTCGGGAATCATCGGCTTCATGCTGCTGTGGCTGGTGATCTGCATGACCGGAATTGTCGACCGTTTCATTGGCGGGTCCGTGGCCAATGGCGCTCATGTGGGCGGACTGGTGGCGGGTATGGCCTGGGGCCTGTTGAGCAGCCGCTCGGCAAAAGCGTGAGCGGCGTGGCCAAAAACACTGTCTGATATAATTTCCTTTTGACTGACTTCCGGGTAAAAGCATGAACTACCGCGATGTACTGGATAGCCTGACCCCCGAGGTCTACCAGAGCCTCAAGCGCGCCGTGGAGCTGGGCAAATGGCCCGATGGTCGCACACTCACACAGGAACAGCGCCACCAATGCATGGAAGCGGTGATCGCCTACGAGCATAAACACCTGCCCGCCGAACAGCGCACCGGCTACATTCCCCCCAAACCGCATACCCATTGCGGTGGCGAGGGCGAAGTGGCCGACGCCGAACAGCCTTTGAAGTGGAAATAGGAGAACGTATGTCCGCACGCGATGCACAGCCCAAAGCCATCCAGCTCAAAGACTACCGTCCCCCCGAATATCGAATTGAGCGGACCGAGCTGCATTTTGACCTGCGCGGCGACAAGACTCGCGTTACCAGCAAGCTGACGTTGCACCGCAATCCCGACGCCGAAACGCACGCTCAGTCACTGACCCTGAACGGACAGGATATGACTCTGGTTTCCGTGGCCATTGACGGGCGCAAGCTGGACTCAGACGAGTATCGCCTGGACGACGAAAGCCTGACGCTGCTGAGCGTGCCCGACACCTTTGAGTTGACCACCGTTGGCGACATTGATCCCGAGCACAATACGTCGCTGGAAGGACTCTACAAATCCCGCACGATGTATTGCACCCAGTGCGAGGCGGAAGGGTTTCGAAAAATTACCTGGTATCTGGATCGGCCTGATGTGATGAGTGAGTTTTTCACCACCATCGAAGCGGACAAGGCTCAGTTCCCGGTCCTGCTCTCCAACGGTAATCTGATAGAAGAGGGCGACGTTGGGAATGATCGGCACTCAGATCGACATTTTGCCACCTGGCACGATCCGCATAAAAAACCCGCCTATCTGTTTGCGCTCGTGGCGGGTAATCTGGAGCATATTGAAGATCACTTTACGACCCAGTCCGGTCGCCAGGTGACGCTGCGCATTTTTGTCGAGGAAAAAGACCTGGATAAATGCGATCACGCCATGACCTCCCTCAAACACGCCATGCGTTGGGATGAGGAAACCTATGGCCGGGAGTACGACCTGGATATCTTTATGATCGTGGCCGTGGACGATTTCAACATGGGCGCCATGGAAAACAAAGGGCTGAACATTTTCAATACCGCGTGCGTTCTGGCCAAACCAGAAACGACCACAGACGCTGGCTTTCAACGTGTCGAGGGGGTGGTTGCCCACGAATATTTTCACAACTGGTCCGGTAACCGGGTGACCTGTCGCGACTGGTTTCAGCTCAGTTTAAAAGAAGGGTTTACCGTTTATCGCGACGCAACCTTCTCGGCGGACATGGGGTCGCCCACCGTCAAGCGCGTGGAAGATGTCTCTCTGTTGCGCACCTTGCAGTTTGCGGAAGACGCCGGGCCGATGGCGCACCCGGTGCGTCCCGACTCCTACATCGAAATTTCCAACTTCTATACCCTGACGGTCTATGAAAAGGGCAACGAAGTGGTGCGTATGTTGGCCAATCTACTGGGGCCGGAAGAGTTTCGCAAAGGCACAGACCTGTATTTCGAACGCCACGACGGCCAGGCGGTGACGACCGAGGATTTTGTCGCCGCCATGGAAGCGGTATCCGGGCGCGACCTGACGCAGTTCAAACGCTGGTATTCCCAGGCGGGCACCCCCGTGCTGACAGTGACGGATCACTGGGATGAAGACGCGGGCGAATACCACCTCACGATTGCACAAAGTTGTCCGCCGACGCCGGAAAGTCAGAGTAAGCAACCGTTTCATATTCCGGTGGCGATGGGTTTGCTCGGCAGTGCCGGTGCCTTGCCACTGCACCGAAAAGGGCAAGCCCCTGATCCGGAAACCGGGGACAACACTCACACCGTTCTGGAACTGACGGAGCCGGAGCAGACGTTTGTGTTTGAGCGGTTACCGGAGAAACCAGTGCCTTCTCTGCTGCGCAATTTCTCCGCACCGGTCAAACTGCGTTACGACTACTCGCGCGATGACCTCGTTCGCCTGATGAGCGGTGATGACGATGGGTTCTGCCGCTGGGATGCCAGCCAGCAATTGGCCATTCAAGTAATCCAGGACGTCATGCAAGCGTATGAACAAGGCGACGACATCGCCACGGCCTCCGTGGATGAGCGCCTGGTTGACGCCTATCGCAGCCTGTTGCAGGACACCTCGCTGGATAAAGCGATGGTCGCGCTGATGCTCACCCTTCCGTCTGAGGCCTATTTGGCCGAACAGAGCGACACGATTCAAGTGGAAGCCATTCATCACAGTCGAGCCGCCGTAAAACGGGTCGTGGCGCAGGCCTTGAAGGATGACTTACGGGCGATTTACGAAGCCTATGATCACCGCAAACCCTATCGACCCACGGCGGAGGACATTGCCGAACGGAGCCTGAAAAACGTGGCGCTGAGCTATCTCATGACGCTCAGCGAGCCCGAATTGCTGGAGGCCTGCGAGCAACAGTATCGCTACGCCAATAACATGACCGACACCATGGCGGCGTTGTCAGAACTGGTTAATAGCGAAGCGAAAGGTGCCGATTCTGTACGGGAAAAAGCGCTGTCCGAGTTTTACGATTACTGGAAAGCCGAACCGCTGGTCGTGGATCAATGGCTGAGGGTGCAGGCCACAAGTCACCACCCGAAAGCGCTGGAAACGGTGTTGGAGTTACAGAAACACCCAGCGTTTGAAGCCAACAACCCGAACAAGATTCGGGCACTGGTCGGCGCTTTCTCCAATGCAAACCCGGTGAATTTTCATCGTGCGGACGGGGAAGGGTATCGATTTCTGGCCGACCAGATATTGCGCCTGAACAAAGTCAATCCGCAAATAGCGGCACGACTGTTGACGCCGTTCACGCGCTGGCGTCGTTACCCGGAAAGCCTTCAGGCGTTAATGAAGCAGGCGCTGGAGCGAATCAAGGCTGAACCGGCACTGTCGAAAGATGTGTACGAGGTGGTGAGTAAGACACTGGTATAACATTACGTCGTCAACAAGACCGGGGCAGGGCACACAGCGGATTTACAGCGCACTCTGCCCCGGTGTTGTGTTGGTTTTTACCAAGAAGGGTTTTTATAAATCCCACGACTCCAGTCGCAACCCTTCAGGCTCCGCGACCAGACACCATCCCAGGCGGTGCCAGTCCCCCAGCACAATGCGTTCTGCATCCTGTCCGTCGAGGGTAAAAGGGTGTCTGGCCGGGCGATGAGTGTGGCCGTGAATCAACAACCCGACGTTCTCCTGAGTCATCGTCTTGACCACTTCCTCCGGGGTCACATCCATAATGTCTTCCGCCTTGTTGCTGTTCATGCTTTCGCTCTGTGAACGCAACTGCGCCGCCAGTTCGCGGCGTTTAGTCAGCGGGAGTGACAAGACTTCGGCCTGCCATTGCGGAGAGCGTACCTGCCGTCGAAACTCCATGTAGGCCTGATCCCGTGTGCACAAACTGTCGCCGTGCATCAGCAGGGTGGGGTGACCGTACAGATTGATCACGCTCGGGTCTGGCAACAGCTCGGCACCACACGCCCGGGCGTATTCATCACCCATCAGGAAGTCGCGGTTGCCGTGCATGAGGTACACACGCGTGCCGCTCTGCGCCACGTTACTCACCTCACGGGCGACTGCACGGGTCAATTCACTGTCGTCATCGTCGCCAATCCAGGCGTCAAAAAAATCACCGAGAATGTACAGCGCTTCCGTGCGCTGCGCCCGGTCCTTCAGGAACCGGAAAAATCCTTCAGTGATGTGCGGCAGCTGTTCGCTCAGATGCAGGTCGGAAACAAACAAACGCGTCATGGTAAAACTTATTCGCCGACGCTGGCTTTCTCAATAAGAACCGGATCGACCGGTACATCCTGGTGGCCGGCCTTGCTGCCGGTATCCACCGCCTTGATCTTGTTGACCACGTCCATGCCCTCGGTCACTTTACCGAACACACAGTAGCCCCAGCCTTGCAGGCTTTTATCGCGGTGGTTCAGGAAGCTGTTGTCCTGAACATTGATGAAAAACTGCGCCGAGGCACTGTGCGGGTCGCTGGTGCGTGCCATCGCAACGCTGCCAATGACATTGCCCAGGCCGTTGTCCGCCTCGTTTTCGATGGGCGCGCGGGTGGATTTCTGTTGCATATCCTCGGTCATGCCACCGCCCTGAATCATAAAATTACTGATCACACGGTGAAATACGGTGTTGTCGTAAAAGCCTTCTTCCGCGTACTGCGCGAAGTTCGCGGCGGTGTTGGGGGCTTTCTCGTGATTCAGTTCAATGGTGATCTCACCGAATGTGGTGTGCAGGGTCACCGTGGACGCTTTGCTCATAAAAACCTCGCGGGTAGCTGGATGCGGATAGTGAAAGGGCGCCATATTACCACAAAGGTGTGTTGTCGACGGAGGCCAGTCGATCACTGGCCCAAACCTGATACACTGAAGCCTTTCACTCCATGTCTTTGATTCAGCAGGTAAAGAACGCGTGACACAGGGCCGGTTTATCACCGTGGAAGGCACCGAGGGTGTCGGCAAGAGCACCAATCTGGCCTTTATTCGCCAGTGGCTGGAAACGCACGGCCATTCCGTGCTGGTCACCCGGGAGCCGGGCGGTACCCCGCTGGCCGAGGAAATCCGGGCGCTGTTGTTATCACCGCGTGACGAGACGGTCACGCCGGCGGCTGAGTTACTGCTGGTGTTCGCCGCCCGGGCGCAGCATCTGGAAACGGTCATCAAGCCGGCGCTGGCTGCAGGCACCTGGGTTCTGTGTGATCGTTTTACCGATTCCACCTACGCCTATCAGGGGGGCGGGCGAGGGTTTGATACCGACGTTATCGTCGATCTGGAACAGCGCGTGCAGGGCGATTTGCACCCCGATCTCACGGTGATTCTGGATATCGCGGTCGATAAAGGGCTGGCGCGGGCCAGCCAGCGCAGCGAGCCCGACCGGTTTGAACAGGAAGCGCTGTCATTTTTTGAGCGGGTGCGGGACGCGTATCAGCAGCGTGCCGCCGAAGCGCCGGAGCGCTATGCCGTGGTGGATGCGAGTCAGCCCCTGGTCGATGTGCAGCGGGATATCGCCCGGGCGTTAGAGCAGTTGTAAGCGGGCGCGTCATGAAAGACGCGCCGTTATATACGCTATGTAAAACCGTTAGAAGCGCAGCCCCAGTTGAACGGAGGCGCCGCCTGTGGTGGCATCTTCGTATTCGCCGAGAGAACCAAAATCCTCGCCAAACACGGCGATATCCAGATTGACCACACCGAAGGGAGAAAAGCCCAGGCCGACAGAAACCTGATCGGGTTCATTGTCTTCCAGGTCCTGGCGCATGCCCGCCCGCAGCTGCACCCAGTTGGCCAGGTCCAGTTCCAAACCGGCGCGAACGAAGCGTGTATCTTGGCCGGTGGTGAAATTCTTGCTGGTCGTCAGGTCAGAGGCCACCTCGGCGGTCAGCCAGTCATTCCGGTAGCCCAGCGCAGCCGTCGCGCGCGGCTCGATCTCGATGGTCTCACCGGGAACGATAGTGTCGTATTCGTTGCTGATGAGGTTCGAGACCGTCAGCGCGTAACGCATGTTCCCGCTCAGGTAAGTGGCACCCAGGTCCAGGTTGAAATCGTCACTTTCCACGGTGTAATCGTCACCGTCGAAATCGTCTTCATCAAACTCCTCGACTGTGGCGGTATAAACAAAGGTCATTACGTGCATCCACTTGGGCGTGGCTCCCACCAGCAGTTGGGAATCTTCGCCCGTGGCCAGGCTTTTGGACAGTGCCAGACCCACCTCGGATACCGCCGCACCGCGACCAATGGCACGGGATTGCAGGCCGGATGCATCGAAGTTTTCTTCACCGACCGCACCGCGAATGTACGCAAAGTCGCCGTCATCCACGAGGGTGGTTACCGCCGCGTCAATGCGGGTCTTGCCCACCAGCGATACGGACATCCAGTCATTGGGTATAGCGACCACAAAGCTTGCACCCGCGTTGATATTGGCGTTGCGATTGTCAATATTCCGCAAGCGGGCCTCTACCTCATCGGCTTCTTCCGCAAGCAGTTCCCGTGCAGAGCCCTCCGGGTTATTGGGATCAATCATGCCACCCCACTGAGAGGCGGTGCGGTTTTCCAGCAGGTCCAGGTAGTCTGCCAGGTCTTCCAGGCCGTCGAGCAGCTTGTCTTCATCCTGCCCCAGCGCGCCGACGTTGATGACCAGCGCAAAATCGTCTTTTTCGCCGTGGGCGGAACCCAGGCTGGGGTTCAAGAGCACGCCATCGGCGTAGTTACCCGTGGCGTAGCCAGCACCGCCCATGCCTCCGAGTCGACCATTATCAAAACCGTTGGCCATTGCGGTGCCGGTGGTGGCCATCAGGGCCAGACTGAGAAGTGTTTTTTTCATGAACGTTTTTTCCATGAGAGGGCTGAGCCTTAACGACGAATGTAAAAGAGTGTAATTCAGGGGGAAGTGTGGCGGATTGTCAAAGCTGGCGCAATACTCTTCATAACCTAAAGTGGATATTTTTATTAAAAAATTCTTTTTTTATAACAAAAATGAATGTCTATCCTTGATCTGCTCAAAAGCGAATCTAAAAAGACGGCGGAAGGTCCAGGGTGATGGCCTGCTCGGTGCGCGGATGGGTGAAGCTCAGTCGCGTGGCGTGTAACAGCAGTCGGTCTGTGCAGTCACGCAACGCTGGCGGCGCGTACAACGTATCGCCTAGGATCGGGTGACCCAGGGAAAGCATATGCACTCGCAGTTGATGGGAGCGTCCGGTTACCGGCTCAAGCTCCAGCCGAGTATGCTGCTCCAGACGCGCCAGCACCCGATAACGGGTCAGCGCGGATTTGCCGTGCTCGTGATCCACCTTCTGGCGGGGTCGGTTTGGCCAGTCGCATATCAACGGCAGGTCGACTTCGCCCTGCGTCTCCCGAACGTCGCCGCCCACAACCGCAACGTACCGTTTGTGAATCAGGCGCTGTTCAAACTGGCGCGCCAGATGCTTTTGCGGTTCGTAGCCCAGCGGAATAATCACCAGGCCGGAAGTGGCCTGGTCCAGACGGTGAACGATGCGGGCATTGGGGTAGTGCGGCAACAGACGATTGATCAGGCAATCCTGTTTGTCCGGCCCGCGTCCGGGAACCGTCAGTAGCCCGGCGGGTTTGTCGACCACCAGCAGGTCGTCGTCGCAATACACAATTGATGGCAGCAAGGCAGGCCCCGGAGAAAAAGCGCAGTGTACCACCGCCCCTCAAAAGCCTTACAATCGCGATTTCATTTTGTGCGAATCAATGGCTGTTATCCTATGTCCGAACACTTTCCGGCACTGCCGTATCCCTGGCAACACACCGAGTGGCAGCGGCTGAATCGGCAGTATGCGGAAAACCAGCTGCCTCACGCCCTGATGTTCGCCGGACCGCCGGGCATTGGAAAGGTACACCTGGCGACTGCGCTGGCCCAGCGGTTGCTCTGTCAGTCGCCGGTCCAGGGCAGTCCCTGCGGCCAATGTCACGCCTGCGACCTGCTGCGCGCCGGCACTCATCCCGACTGGATCAGAATTCAACCGGAGGAGCCGGGCAAGGCCATTCGTATCGATGTTGTGCGCGAGCTGACCCAGAGCCTGAGTACAACCGCGCAACAGGGCGGCTACAAAGTGGTGCTGCTCGAGCCGGCGGAATCCATGAACGCCAACTCGGCCAACGCGCTGCTGAAAACCCTCGAGGAGCCTTCCGACAGGACGTTGTTGATTCTGGTCAGCCATACCCCGAGTGCTGTCCTGCCGACTATTCGCAGCCGCTGCCAGATCGTCGGCTTTTCGCTGCCACCGGGCTCTCAGGTACTGCCCTGGCTGGAGGCGCTGGTGGCCGGTGGCGGCGTGGAGGCCCGTCGCTTGTTGGCGCTGACCCGGGGCGCGCCGCTTTCGGCGCTGGCGCTGCTGGAAGGCGATGCGTTGGAGCAGCGCCAGCAGCGCGAGCAACGTTTTATCCAGTTGTGCGAGGGACAGTTAACCGCCGTGCAGCTGGCGGACCAATGGCAAAAAGCGGATGTGGGAGCGGTGCTGGAGTGGTTGCTGGTGTGGCTGTACGATTTGGCGCGCTGGCAGGCCGGAGCGGAGGTGGAAGGGCTGGATGCGCTACCGGACAATGTCCGGGCTTTACTCAATAAAATTCCACCCGCATTGCTGCACCGTTACCTGGAAAAGCTCATGGCGGTAAAAAGCCAGTGGCTGAGTGGCGCCAACCCCAACAAGCAGCTGCTGCTTGAAGAGCTGTTGCTGGACTGGGGCGTCGTGATACGGCAGGCGAAAAGGGCGGCTTGAGATCGGCTGCCCTCCATCTTAGACCACAACCTCAGACCTCAGCTGTAGACAGACCGGAGTGAATCCTTTACTGTTCTGGCAAAGCAACCAAGGAGCTGATCATGCACGCACTCGGCGGCGCCCGCAATGGCATTCTCTCCCTCACGATTAAAGACAAAGCCGTACTGTACGCCGCTTATATGCCCTTCGTGCAAAACGGCGGACTGTTCATTCCCACCACCAAAAGCTACAAGCTCGGTGATGAGGTGTTCATGCTGCTGAACCTGATGGACGAGGCGGAAAAAATCCCAGTGGCCGGAAAGGTGGTATGGGTGACCCCCAAGGGCGCGCAGGGCAACCGGGCGGCGGGTATCGGCGTACAGTTCAGCGACCAGGACAACACCGCCGTGACCAAGATAGAAACCTATCTGGCCGGCTCACTGGAATCCGAACGCCCCACCCACACGATGTAAACCCGCCTCTATTCATTCGTAAGACTCGCTATGTTAACTGACTCCCACTGCCACCTCGACAGGCTGGACCTGGCCCCCTATAACGGTGAACTGGAAGGCGCCCTGGCGGCCGCCCGTGCACGGGGTGTGAGCCGCTTCTTGTGTATCGGCGTCAGCCTGGAAAACCGCGAAGCGGTCACCCGGATTGCCCGTGCCCACCCGGATGTTTACGCGTCTGTGGGCGTCCATCCCTGCGATGTGGAATCTGGCACTGCGACCGTCGAACAGCTGATCAACTGGGGGGAAGCGCCCGAGGTGATCGGGTTGGGTGAAACCGGGCTGGATTATCACTACGCCGAACAAACCAGTGAATTGCAGCAGGAAAGTTTTGCTCTGCACCTGGAGGCCGGAGCGAAAGCGGGTTTGCCGATCATTGTCCACACCCGGGAAGCCCGTGACGACACGCTGGCACTCATTCGCGCCCACGGAAGCCCCGACTCGGCGGGCGTGCTGCACTGCTTTACCGAAAGCTGGGAAATGGCGCAGGCAGCCCTTGACCTTGGCTATTACATTTCCCTGTCGGGCATCGTGACGTTTCGTAACGCCGAAGCGCTGCGGGATGTCGCCAGGAAGGTGCCAGCTGATCGGTTGCTGGTGGAGACCGACTCACCGTACCTGGCACCCGTGCCGTATCGAGGCAAACCCAACGAGCCACAATACGTGCGAGAAGTCGCCGAATTCGTGGCTGAACTGCGGGGGCTGTCCCTCGAGGCGCTGGCTGAGCAAACCACCGAGAACTTCCACCGCCTGTTTCCCAAATCGCTCGCCCGGCGGCCCCAGTAATTATTTGATTGGAGAATCTGAATGTCCCGCACCCAGCAGCTGTTGACCATGCTCGAACTCCAGGAGGGGATGAACACGAAAGTCCATCCGGAGTGGCGCTCTCAGGATTTCGAGTTCTACCGTGCGATCTGGATTGAATGCGCCGAGCTGCTGGAACACTACGGCTGGAAGTGGTGGAAGAAACAGAGCCCCGACACTGAGCAGGTGATGCTGGAGCTGATTGATATCTGGCATTTTGGACTCAGCATTCGCCTGCAAAACAGCGACGATCACGAAGCGCTGGCGCACGCCATTGATCGGGAGTTGCAGGTAAAAACCGACGAGTCCGACTTTCGTCTGGATCTGGAAGCCTTCGCGGGTGCCACGCTCGCCGACCAGCGTTTCCACGTGGATCGTTTTGGCCGCATGATGGCCGGTATTGGTTTGAGTTTTGAGGATCTGTACCGGGGCTACGTCGGCAAGAACGTACTGAACTTCTTCCGGCAGGATAACGGCTACAAGGACGGGAGCTACCGCAAGCACTGGCACGATGGCCGCGAGGACAATGAGCACCTGGTGGAAGTGGTCAGTGAGCTGGACGCCACCAGCCCGGCGTTTAAAGATGAATTGTACAACGCCCTCAGCGCCCGTTATCAGCAGCGGTAAAGGCTTGTTCATTCGTTGAACAACCGATAGAAATCGCGGTCTATCCCCGTTATCATAGCGGCCAGCTATTCATCTCAGAGGCTTGAGGGAAACGAACGCATGAAAGTGACTGTATTCGGCACAGGTTACGTAGGCCTGGTGCAGGGCGCCATTTTGGCGGAAGTAGGGCATGAGGTTATCTGTGTTGATGTAGACGCCACTAAAGTGGAGCGTCTCAAGCAGGGTCAGATCCCCATCTACGAGCCGGGCCTCGAACCGCTGGTCACTGAAAACTACGCGGCAGGGCGCCTGAAGTTCACAACCGAGGCGGAAGAGGCGATCAAACACGGCGATTTGCAGTTTATTGCCGTCGGTACGCCTCCCGATGAAGATGGCTCCGCTGATCTGAAATACGTGCTGGCCGTGGCCGAAACCATCGCCACGCATATGGACAAGCGGCAAGTCATTATCGACAAATCCACCGTGCCGGTCGGCACGGCGGACAAAGTAAATGCCAAAATCGCCGAGACTCTGGAAAAGCGTGGTCGCACGGATCTGCTTTTCGATGTCGTCTCCAACCCCGAGTTTCTCAAAGAGGGCTCAGCGGTCGCCGACTGCATGAAACCCGATCGCATTATCATTGGCACCAATAGTGATTACGCAGAAGAACTGATGCGCGAGCTGTACGCGCCGTTTAACCGCAATCACGACAAAGTCATGATTATGGATGTCCGCAGTGCCGAGCTGACCAAGTACGCCGCGAACTGCATGCTCGCTACCAAAATCAGTTTTATTAACGAGATTGCCAACCTCTCGGAGCTGCTCGGCGCCGACATTGAAGCCGTGCGAAAAGGCATTGGCAGTGACCCGCGCATCGGTTACCAGTTTATCTACCCCGGTGTCGGTTACGGCGGCTCCTGTTTCCCGAAAGATGTGCAGGCGTTAATTCGCACGGCGGATCAGATTAACTTCGACGCCAAAGTACTGAAATCGGTGGAGGCCCGGAACAACGAGCAAAAAACCACCCTGTTCCGCAAGGTTCACCATCACTACAAGGGCAACCTTCAAGGGAAAACCTTCGCCGTGTGGGGGCTTTCCTTCAAGCCCAATACCGATGATATGCGCGAGGCGCCCGCCCGGGTCTTGATGGAAGCGCTGTGGGAAGCGGGTGCCAATGTGCAGGCGTTTGATCCGGAAGCCATGGAAGAGACCCAGAGAATTTATGGCAACCGCGATGACCTCAACCTGTGCGGAACCAAGGAGAGCGCACTCAAGGGCGCGGATGCCCTGATTATCGTGACCGAGTGGCAGGCGTTCCGTGCGCCTGATTTTGACTTGCTCAAAGCACAGCTGGCCGAGCCGCTGATTTTCGACGGGCGCAACCTGTACGAGCCTAAACGAATGATGAAAAAAGGGTTTACCTATTACTCGGTGGGGCGACAGTAACCGGCAACCGATACGGCGCTTATGACTCAAACTCAATGGTACCTGGTCAAATGCAAACCCCGGCACTGTTTTCGTGCCCGGGAGCACCTCTTGAATCAGGCGTTTGAGTGCTTTCTTCCCACCCATAAGGTAAACCGCAAACACCGGCACACCCTGCGCGAAGTGGTGGAACCGCTGTTTCCGCACTACCTGTTTATCCGCCTGGGCAGCGATAGCAACTGGAACGTCATTCGCTCGACGCGCGGCGTGGCCGAAGTGGTCACGTTTAACGGCCAGCCCAAACCTGTGCCGGATGACATCGTGGCCGGGCTGGCTGAGCGCTGCCACTTGCTCAATGACGCCGCACCGGAGCCGCTGTTCCGCCCCGGACAGCAGGTTGTGATCAGCGAGGGCGTATTTCGTGAACTGGAGGCCATCGTCCACGCGATCAAAGGCGAAGATCGCGTCGTGTTGCTGCTGAACCTGCTCAATCAACCCCAGCATCTGGAACTACCGGCACACAGCCTGCGGTTGTCCTGACATGTCCGCCATAAGATGACGTAGTACAGAGTGTGCTATGATTCGGGTCGTTTTTGACCAACCAATAGACGGGCGGCTGCTATGATCCTGATCACCACTTACGCATTCTGGTTGCTGTTCGGTGTGGCGTTACTGCTCAGTGAGCTGTTTATTCCCGGATTGATCGCCGGATTCTTTGGTATTGGTGCGCTGGTCGTAGGCACGCTGACGCTGATCGGTGTCGTTGAGTCGCTGCCCGTACAGCTGCTGGTGTTTGTTGTTGTCAGTCTGGCCTCTTTATTTATTCTGCGCAAACAATGCCATCGCTGGCTGCGGGGCGCAGAAGTGGACCGCTCTGCAGCGGATCTGGAGAATGCCGGGTTTATCGGTGCTCGCGTGGAGGTGCTGACAGACTTCGTTCAGGGCGTTGGTAAAGTGGAACTCAATGGCGCCCAATGGGAAGCGGAGTGCGACGCGCCACTTAAAGTCGGTGACATCGCCTGGGTCGTTGAGCACAAGAGCATTACCCTTATTCTTAGCCCGACAAAACCATAAAGTCCGAACACAGCGGACGTATGGCTTCATCACTTGGCGCACCGAACGCGCCTTGCCCCCCAACCGTGTCGATAAGACGCCTTTTTAAACCCATCCGGAGAACCTGCCATGGATCTTGATATCCCGACGATTATTTTGTTGGCTGTTGTGGTGTTTGTCATTGTCACCCTGATTAAAACCGTGCGCGTAGTGCCACAGCGATCCGCTTTCATTGTGGAGCGGCTGGGGAAATATGCCAAAACCCTGGAGGCCGGCTTTCACATCCTGATTCCATTTATCGATAAAGTCTCCTACCAGCACACACTGAAAGAAGAAGCCATTGATGTGCCGAGCCAGGCCTGCGTGACCAAAGACAATATTCAAGTCGTCGTGAATGGCGTCATTTACCTGCAAGTCATTGATCCGAAACTGGCGAGCTACGGGATCAGTGATTATCGCTACGCTGGCATCCAGTTGGCGCAAACCACCTTGCGTTCCGTCGTGGGTAAAATCGATCTGGACAAAACCTTTGAAGAGCGCGACGCGATTAATGTGCAAGTGGTTGAAGCGTTGGATGAGGCGGCGCAACCTTGGGGCGTGAAAGTCATGCGTTATGAGATCGCCGATATTGAACTGCCCGGCACAATTTTGGATGCGCTGGAAAAACAAATGCGCGCCGAGCGGGAGCGCCGTGCGGTCGTGGCAGAATCCGAAGGGGAGCGTCAGGCGAAAATCAACGTTTCAGAAGGCCAGAAACAGGAAACCATCAACCTGTCTGAAGCAGAAAAAATGCGTCAGATTAATGAGGCCGAAGGTAAGGCGCGGGAAATTGAGCTGATCGCTGGCGCCACTGCAGAAGGTATTCGTCGAGTGGCTGAAGCCATCAATCATGAAGGTGGAAAAGACGCGGTTAACCTGCGGGTGGCCGAGCAGTACGTGCGTGAGTTCGGTAAGTTGGCCAAGGAAAATAACACCATGATTCTGCCCGCCGAGTTTGCCGATATCGGTGGTGCGGTGGCGGCTATTACCCGAACCCTGGATGCTTCCAAAAAGTCGTAGTAGTAAACAAGGCGGGTGAGCTGATGGCAGCTACCCGCCTAAACCTCCCTCTCGAAAATGAAAAAATTACGCCATTTCCTGTATCCCTTGACGGTCAACAGCATTTTTTAGATAGCTAAAAAATTTTAGCCAAGCTGTTTTTTATAAATAAATAATATTATCAATCCCCAAGCCTTGGACTACTTTCACTATTAAGACACAACAAAAGCGGAATAAAAAATTCCTGCTTTAAAATGGTAGGAGAACTGTTAACGACGGATCTCAGTGCACGTTATAACTTTCCTAACCTATAGGGACACCGATCAACTGGATACCGACGGAGACGACGTGGGAGATGTCTGTGACGACGACCTCGACGGTGATGGTGTACAGAACGATCTCGATAATTGCCCGATGCAGCCCAATGCCAGTCAGGTCGATCTGGAAGGCGAGCGGTACACGCCAGGGTAACGCAGGATGCCACTGTGACCTATACAGGTAACAATCGTGTTGGGATTACTGTGTATGAGCCGGGTGACCTGTTGACGTTGAGCCTATTGAGCAATATCCAGGTAACGACCTACAACAATGGTGTTCAGCAAGAGTCCACAAATTCGGGTTCACTGCTGGGGTTAACCCTGCTGGATGTATTTGATGAGAGTGATTGGAGCATGATAATTGTAGAAAGCACCCTGCATTTTTTGCGCGAATACGGCTACGATAAATAACCTTTTTCCGTCATAAACGCCACAATACGATCCGCTGCTTCCTCGGCGGTTATGTCCACGGTGTTCAGTGTACATTCAGGCTGCAAAGGCGCTTCATAAGGTGAATCAATTCCGGTAAAGTTCTTCAGTTCGCCACGCCGCGCTTTGCGATACAGTCCTTTTACATCGCGCTGTTCCGCCACCTCCAGTGGAGTATTGACGAACACTTCCATGAATTCGCCCGGTTGCAGCAGTCCACGCGCCATATCCCGCTCCGAACGGAATGGCGAAATAAACGCCGTGATCACAATCAACCCCGCGTCCACCATCAGCTTGGCCACTTCTGCAATTCGACGAATGTTCTCCACCCGGTCCGCATCCGTAAAACCCAGATCCTTGTTCAAACCGTGGCGTACATTGTCCCCATCCAGCAGGTAGGTATGGTGCCCCTGGGCGAAAAGTTTTTTCTCTACCAGATTGGCAATGGTGGACTTACCGGCACCGGACAGTCCTGTCAGCCATAGGACGCACGGCTTCTGCTTCTTGATGGATTGGCGCGCCTGCTTATTGACGTCCACATGCTGCACAGTAATGTTCTGGCTGCGGCGCAAGGAGAAATGAATCATCCCGCAGCCCATGGTGTTATAGCTCAGCCGATCCACCAGAATAAAGCCACCGGTATCGTGGTTATCCTGATACGGGTCAAAGGCCACGTCTTGATCGAGGTTGATCGTACACACCCCAATCGCATTGAGCTCCAGCTTTTTGGCGGCCATGTGCTCCAGGGAATTAACGTTCACCTGATACTTGATATCGGTAATGGTCGCGGAAACCGTCTTGGTGCCCATCTTCATTAAATACGTGCGACCGGTCAGCATCGGGTCATCGTTCATCCAGACGATGGTGACCTCGAACTGATTCGCCACTGACGCGGGACTTTCAGCGGCGCACATCAGATCGCCTCGTGACGTATCGATTTCATCGTCGAGGGTCAAGGTGACCGACTGGCCTGCCACCGCCTGGGGCAAGTCACCATTGTGCGTGTAGATCCGCGCAACCGTGCTTTCACGTCCGGAGGGCAGGGTGCGAATGCGGTCACCGGGACGAATCACGCCGCTGGCGATCTGGCCGGAAAAACCGCGAAAATCCAGGTTGGGGCGGTTGACCCACTGCACCGCCATGCGAAAGGGCGACGCCTGCATCAGTTCATCGTCCACTTCCACGGTTTCCAGATAACCCATTAACGTCGCGCCCCGATACCAGGGCATACGCTCACTGGGTGTAAGAATGTTGTCGCCTTTAAGCGCCGAGAGCGGAATGAACGTAATGTTATCCAGGCCGATCTGGCGGGCGAACGTCTTGTATTCCTCGACGATGCGCTGAAATGTTTTCTCCGAGTAATCCACCAGATCCATTTTGTTGATCGCCACCACCACATGACGAATGCCGATCAATGACGCCAGGTAACTGTGCCGTCGGGTCTGAGTGAGAATGCCCCGGCGTGCATCCACCATCAAAATGGCGGCATCGGCGGTCGAGGCTCCGGTGACCATGTTTCGGGTGTACTGCTCGTGCCCCGGTGTGTCGGCCACAATGAATTTGCGCCGGTCTGTGGAGAAAAACCGGTAGGCGACATCAATGGTAATACCTTGTTCACGCTCGGCGGCCAGTCCGTCCACCAGCAACGCAAAATCCATCTCGTCGCCCTGCGTGCCCCAGCGCTGGGAGTCGGCTTCCACGGCGGCCAACTGGTCTTCAAACAGCATTTTGGATTCATACAGCAGGCGACCGATCAGCGTACTTTTCCCGTCGTCCACACTGCCGCAAGTAATAAAACGCAACAGACTCTTGTGTTCGTGCTGCTTCAGGTACGCGTTGATATCGTCTGCAATCAGTTCGGATTGATGGCTCATAATTAAAAGTACCCTTCCTGTTTTTTCTTTTCCATGGATGCCGACGAATCGTGATCGATCATGCGGCCCTGGCGCTCGGAGGTGCGCGTTAACAACATCTCCTGAATAATCTCCGGCAACGTCTCAGCCTGGGATTCCACAGCACCGGTCAATGGATAACACCCCAGCGTGCGGAAACGGACTTTGCGCATCATCGGCACTTCGCCCGGGTTCAATGGCATGCGCTCGTCATCCACCATAATTAACGTACCGTCGCGCTCGACCACCGGTCGCTCGGCGGCGTAGTACAGCGGCACAATGGGGATGTTTTCCAGGTGGATGTATTGCCAGATGTCCAGCTCGGTCCAGTTGGAAAGCGGGAATACCCGAATGGATTCCCGGGGGTGTTTCCGTGCGTTATACAGCTTCCAGATTTCCGGGCGCTGATTCTTTGGGTCCCAGCGGTGGTTCGCGGTGCGAAACGAAAAAATACGCTCCTTCGCCCGCGACTTTTCTTCATCGCGGCGCGCACCGCCAAAGGCGGCATCAAAGCCGTACTTGTCCAGTGCCTGTTTCAGAGCCTCGGTTTTCATAATGTCCGTGTGAATGGCCGAACCGTGGGTGAACGGGTTAATGCCCTGGGCGCGGCCTTCCTCATTCACGTGTACCAGGAGCTTCATGCCGGTTTCTTCGGCCATGCGGGTGCGGAACTTGTACATCTCCTGAAACTTCCAGGTCGTGTCGACGTGGAGCAGGGGGAAGGGTGGTACCGAGGGCGAGAACGCTTTCATTGCCAGGTGGAGCATCACGGCGCTGTCTTTGCCGATGGAGTACAGCATCACCGGGTTTTCCGTTTCCGCGACGACTTCGCGCATGATTTGAATACTTTCGGCTTCCAGTCGCTGAAGGTGTGTCAGTGCCATGGGGTTCCTCGACGTAGGGTTCCTGGAAAGAGTAGGGGTGACATTCGGGGTGGTAGTGAAATCGTCAACAGTGCGGCCCGACGATGAGGGGCTCGGTGCCGTTGCCCAGCAAGGCACAGTGAGCACCTGAATGGGTCGCTCCCCCGAGAGCCAAGGGGCGAGTTCAGCGTGTGCCCGCAAATCCACGGACTGCAGAACCAGCAGCGCCTCCGCAGCTACAGCCTGAGCAACCTGCGCCAGGAACGCTGTGATATCCGCCGCGACGGGCGGGGCAGCGTGTAGCGACCACATAAGCTGGCCCCGTCCGTCCCGGACGTACAGTTGATACAGGGGCGAGTCGGGGTTGTCCCCGACTCGCACGGGCCGAATACCTCCGGACAATACCTTACGGGCACCGGGATCGACGCCACGGGTGGCCAGCAGCTGGTCAAGAGCGGGGCGCGTCGGGGCGGATTGCGGGGGTGGCGTGAGATCGAGGCGAGCCAGATACCGGGCCACACTGCGTCCGCTCACATCGGCACCGTGCGTCTGCAGCCAGCGTTCAGCCCGCTCCAACGACCATAGGTCTTCGCCCTCGGCCGCAGGGCGGACCAATGCCGAGAGCGCCGCCGTCGCCGACTTTTGAGTGGCTAACGGATTTTCATTCGCTGTTGCCGGATGCTTTCGGGGGGCGCCGCGAGGCCGGTTTTCCACGGCCGCCCAGCCTCCGGCAAGAAACTTCTTGTAGGCACCCGATATGGTGGGACGGGTGAGCCCTGTTAAGTCACTGATTTCCTTGAGCGTTTTTTTCTCCAGGCGCAGGCGCACCGCCTCCTTGCGAAGCTCGTTGATCCGCTCTGCCGTCAGCCGCTTATTGCTCATTCGTGTCCGGTATTGGTCAAGAAAAGAACAGGTTACCGAGCTATTGCATCAATGTAAAACATTTATTGTCATGATTTTATGCCGATCAGATTGCGCCATTGTGGTGCGCCGTTGCAGACCGCTGCCCGTTTCAATGCGTTCAAAAGGTTCATTCTCTGGGCAGGGTGCGGATAGAGGCTGGCTTGAACCTTGCAGTACGAGGGTATCAGCCAACACAGTGTGGAGTCTTCCCTTGAGCAGTCTGCCCTTGGCTGGCACTCGTCCCGCCGGTGCCAGTGATTTCCTGATTGCGTCGAAACAGAGCGAAATCCTGAGCCTGGAAGCCTTTCTGGGCATGAGTTGCCTGGTGGTCGCGGTCAGCAATCTGGTCCACGCGCTTCAGCGGGAGCGGGGAGCGTCCAATCTGTTTCTCGGCGCCGCCGAACGCCACCACGCTACGGATCGTCATGAGCAGCGCCTGGCGCATTTAAGTGCCGATACCGACCAGCAACACGCCCAATTTGAGGGTGCCTTGGAATCATTGCCGCACTCGGAAGGCATGATCGGAGCCAGCCGCTTGTTCAGTCGTCTTGCCTACAGCGTTCACACGCTGCGGGAACTGCCGGACTTGCGCGTTCGGGTGCAGGCGCAGCAGCTTTCCTCGGAAGAAGCCGTTCGCTGCTACAGCGAACTGGTGCAGGGATTATTGACAGTGGTTTTTGAAGCGGCCGAGAACGCCGCGGATCCGGTGATTTCGCGCACGCTGGTTGCGCTGTTTAACTTTATGCAGGGAAAGGAACTGGCGGGGCAGGAACGCGCTGCCGGGTGCGCGGGTTTCGCTCGGGGTCAACTGGACAGCGAGCTGGCTGAGCGGCTACTGCATTTACTCGATGCCCAGGAGCGCTGCTTTCAGGTGTTCGACAGCTTTGCGGATGAAGAAGCGCTCGCGCTGTGGAACCGTCTACAAGATCAGCCCTTTGTGGCGGAGCTGGAGCGCTTGCGGCGGCTGGGATGCACGGCGGCGTTACGGGATCAGGCCGTCGTGGACGAAGGGCTGGGAGATCGCTGGTTTGAACGGGCCAGCGAACGAATCGACGCCATGAAAGAGATTGAGAGCCACCTGCAAATCCGTTTGCGCGAGCAGTGTAGTGAACGTTTGCAGGAAGCGCGGGACGGCCTGGTCCGGCACCAGTCAGAAATTGAATCGCTGCTGGCCCAGGAAGCACAACCAGAGGATTCCTACATTGTGTTCTGCGGCACGCAAGGCGCACAGGTGCAGCCCGATCGCTATCACACTCAGGGCGTCAGCCCGCGTCTCGGACGCTCTATTATCGAACTGGTGCAATCCCAGTCGCAGCGCCTGCAATCCATGCAGGATGAACTGAACGCGGCACGGGACGCGCTGGAAGAACGAAAACTGCTGGAACGCGCCAAGGTGCTCTTGATGAATCACCGTAAACTGACGGAAGAGCAGGCCTATCGGCTGTTGCGCAAAATGGCCATGAATCAGGGACGCCGGTTGGTCGAGGTGGCGCGCGCCGTGGTCAGCATGCAGGACATGTGGGATTAAAATCGATCCAGGTGCAGCGCCACGCTGGCCATCAATAACATCAGCAACACAGCCGTGCAGGTTTGCCACACTCGCACCCAATGGTGTTGCGTTGTCGGCGGGGCAGCGGTGGGCATTGCCGGGTGACGTAACGCTTCCCGGAACTCAGCCGCATCGCCATAAGGTTTATCCATGGGCAGTAGTGCCCGCTGCAATACGCTGTTTAGCCACAGCGGAATGAACGCATTGTGCTGTTGCAGTTGCAGTGTTGTTTGGCCCGGCGTCGGCCGTGTGCCGGTCAGCATTTCGTGAATAATCACCGCCACAGAATACAGGTCGCTTTGTTCGTTTGGCGCGGCACCGGCACTCACTTCTGGCGACGTATAGTGGTGCGTGCCCAACGGGAATACCGGCAATGCCTGATCCAGGCCGCGGCAATGGCAACTGCCAAAATCAATCAGCTTCACCACGCCATGGCGGTCCACCATAATGTTGTCGGGTTTTAAATCCCCGTGAATCACATCCGCTCGATGTAAGGCGCGTACCCCGTTAAGCAACTGATCCGCCAGGTAGAGTTTTTCTTCCACCGCCGCGTCGGGGTGATCGCGCAACCACTGGTGCAGCGTGACCCCGTCAATGTATTCGAGCCGTTGATAAAGACAGCGTGGGTCCGTCAGCGGTGGTAGTACCTGCATTAAATGCGGGCTGCGCAGTCGGGCCGCGATCCAGCCTTCCAATGCAAAACGACGCAGTGCTTCAACGTCATCTTCAAGATTGACCGACGGCACCTTTAATACACTGACATTCCCCTCGGCATCGCGCACCCGGTACAAATGACTGCGGGCGCTCGCGTGTAATTCCTTGTCGACGGTAAGACCATCGAGCCGCACGCCTGGCGTCATCGGCGGCGGCAATGGCCGTTCATGCAGACAACCCAGCACATCATCGACGCCCGCGTCCGGCAGCGCCTCCACATCCACCAACTGGCAACTGACATTGTCATCGCTGCCGCGCTCAAGTGCGAGGTGGACCAGCCGTTCAGTGATGACCTGCGCGGAATCCGGCGCGAGCAACGCCTGCGTTAATACCTTAACCGGCAGCACCGTGTGGACACCGTCGCTGGTCAGCAGAAACCGGTCTCCCGGTTTTATCTCGCAGCGGTAATAGTCCACATCCAGCCGGGTTTCGCCGCCCATGGCACGGGTTAATAAGCGCTGCCCGCCCGCCTGGCGGCTATGATCCTCGGTAAGACATTCCAGGTTCCCGTCGCGCCACCGCCAGATGCGCGAATCGCCCACCTGGAACACATGCGCCAGGCGCGAACGTAAAATCAACACCGATAACGTGCAAAGATGATCTTCGCCAATTTGTGTGCGTCGACACAACCAGCGGTTGAGCGATTCCAGCACCCGTTGCGCCGCTCGCGCCACACTCCACAAGGCTGGCGTCGTGTAATAATCGTTGATAAAACCGAGCACGCACGCTTCGGCGGCTTCGCGCCCCGCACCGGCGGAACTCAGCCCGTCGGCCAGCGCGGCCACCACGCCCTTGGTGCGCAACGCGCTGCCTTTCGGCAGGCGTAACGCCACCGCGTCCTGATTGTCCGGTTTTGTTCCCGCGTCGCTGCATTGTCCGACCGACACGCGCAACGTACCGGGCAAGCGATTCATCAGTTCACCTCGATCAATTGCACGTCACCGTTTTCATCCACCTCCGCAATGTGCCCTTGAGGTTCGTTGAGCCATTGCACGGCGGCCAGCGTGACGGCGGCGCTGCCCGCAATAACCAGAAAGAACACCGAAGGATCGACAAAAGTGAGCACTGTCAGAAAACACACCGCGCCTGCATTGCCGTAAGCACCGACCATGCCCGCAATTTGCCCGGTCAGACGACGCTTGATCAACGGCACCGTGGCAAACACCGCACCTTCACCCGCCTGCACGAAAAACGAACACAGCATGGTGGACATCACCGCCAATGCGAGAGGCCAGGCGCCGTTAATCTGACCCATCAGGGAATAGCCGATCATTAAACCGCAGAGCAAAATCGCCAGGGAACGTTTGCGGCCAAACCGATCCGACAGCCAGCCGCCGCCGGGCCGCGCCACCAGATTCATAAACGCAAAACCGGAAGCAAGCACTCCCGCCGTCACCGCGTTCAAACTAAAGGTATCGATAAAAAACAGCGGCAACATCGAGACCACCGCCAGCTCTGAACCAAAGGTCACCATGTAGGCGAGATTCAGAATCGCGACTTGCCGAAAATGATAGCGGTCATGCTCAGGGACTCCCTGGCGCAACCGGGCATAATTGACTCGCCAGATTTGCCTAAGCTGCACAATCGCCAGACTGACAATAATGGCGATTAACGCCAGCTGCGCATTCAAACCATAGAGCCCAAGCTGGCACGGCCCAAGGCGCCACACAATCACTAACAACGCGGCGTACAGTGGTACGCACATGATCATGTAAAAGCACAGGTCGCGGTAACTGCTGACTTCCAGTGCCGAGGATTTTTTCGGTCGAAAGTAAGAAGCACCGGCGGGCGTATTGCGCGCGCGCCACAGAAAAAACAGGCCGTAGGCGGCCGACAGCACACCAGTACAGGCCACCGCCCAGCGCCAGCCATTCTCACCACCAAACAACAGCGCCAGCGTGGGCAAACTCATGGCTGCCGCCGCCGAACCGAAGTTACCCCAGCCGCCGTACACGCCTTCGGCCAGCCCCACTTCCCGTGCAGGGAACCATTCGCTGATCAGTCGAATGCCCACCACAAAACCGGAACCGACAAAGCCGAGCAACAAGCGCGTGACCGCCAGTTGCTGATAGGTGGCTGACAGCGCAAAGGCCCAGCAGGGCAGGGCGGCCAGAATCAACAGCCCGCCGAACACCCGGCGCGGCCCGAAGCGGTCGACCAGAGAGCCGATTACCACCCGGGCCGGAATGGTCAGGGCCACATTGAGAATCAGCAACGCCTTGATCTGATCCGAAGTCAGATCGAACGCTTCGCGAATATCGCCCATCAACGGGGCATGGGAGAACCAGAGAACGAAACTGATAAAGAACGCCAGCCAGCTTAAATGCAACAACCGGATACGGGGTTCGGACAGTTTCAATACATTAAGACGCGCGTGCTGTGACTCCATAAGGTCTCCGTGCTCGAGCATTTCGGGGACCGGCACCACCCATCCGGGACGCGCTACAGAAAGGAACGGCGACCACAGACCTTCCCGGCCATAAGCCGAGTGGGTGGACGCCGTTGCCCAGATGAAAGAAGAAGCGGGACTGCATTGCCCCGCCTTGTCAGTAAAGCGTTTATGCACGATGCATACCACACACCGTGGCTTGAAGATTTCTCGCTAATACACACAAATAAGCAGCCGTTGGAGCATGTCATTGCGCGCGCTTCTGGTGCGCCGTGCCCAAAAGTGAGGCAAAGGTTTGGCCGTTTGGCGTGTGTATCGTGAGCCAGAACGTGTCTGTGTGACACCGCCCAAACGGCGAATATGCAGAGCGCACAACGGTATGCGCAGAGCCTGCGTGTTCCGTTATCGATGAGTGGCATAAGTCTTGCTCAAGCCAAGAACAGAGACGTTGTGTGTCGTGTCAGGTTCAACGGCGAGCCTCCAGGCACACACGAAATTGAGTATTGAATGAACGAGCAAAGGCGCTCACGGCCCGGTGAATAACCGGGCGGTGTGCGTCTTTTTTGTGCCTGTCGATTGAGCGGTCTGTAGGTCGAGACCGACATAAGTAAGGAGTGTTGCACTCATGAACAAACGTGAACTGGTGGTCATCGGCAACGGCATGGTCGGGCATAGTCTGCTTGAAGCACTGGTGGCCTGCGACCATGATTATCACATCACTGTATTTTGCGAAGAGCCACGGCCCGCGTACGACCGGGTTCAGCTCAGCAGTTGGTTCAGTGGTGCCACGACCGAGGATCTGGCGCTGACCGATCTGGAATTTTTCGCCCGGCACGGCGTGACCTTGCGACTGGGCGAACGCGCTGAACGAATAGACCGGGATCGCAAAACTGTCATCAGTACCAACGGTGACACAGTGCCTTACGACCGCCTGGTGCTGGCCACCGGTTCCTATCCGTTTGTTCCGCCGATTCCCGGAAATGACCAGCCTCACTGTCTGGTATACCGCACCATTGAGGATCTCGAAGCTATTCGCGCCAGTGCCGCCGAATCCACCGCCGGCGTGGTAATCGGCGGCGGATTGCTCGGGCTGGAAGCGGCGCGTGCGCTCACTGGATTGGGGCTGGAAACGCACGTGGTGGAATTTGCACCTCAGTTAATGGCGGTGCAACTCGACGCAAACGGTGGCCGCTTGCTGCGCGACAAAATTGAAGCGCTCGGCGTTCGTGTACACACCGGCAAAGCCACCTCCGCCATTGTGCCCGGTGAGCACCGTCGTTACCGTCTGGAGTTTGCCGATGGTGAATCACTGGAAACGGATCTCGTGTTGTTCTCTGCCGGGATTCGCCCAGCGGATGCATTGGCACGGGAGGCGGGACTCACGCTGGGTGAACGCGGGGGTGTGGTCATTAACGATGCCTGCCAAACCTCGGACCCGGATATTTTCGCCATCGGTGAAGTCGCGCTGTGGCAGAGCCGCATCTTCGGGCTGGTCGCTCCCGGTTACGACATGGCGCGAGTTTGTGCGGCGCGGTTAATCGGTGACGAGACGCGGCAATTCGCCGGGGCAGACATGAGTACCAAGCTGAAACTGCTGGGCGTCGAAGTGGGTTCCATCGGCGATGCCCATGGGCGCACACCGGGCAGTGTCAGCTGTGTGTTCGAAGACGGCGTCGCGGGCGTCTACAAAAAACTGGTGATGGATGCCGAAGGCAAACGCCTGCTCGGTGCGGTTCTGGTGGGCGATACCTCGGACTACGGCATGCTGTTGCAGTTCTGCCTCAACGACATGCCGCTGCCGTCACAACCCGCCTCGCTGATTCTGCCGGACAGCGGCGATAAACCTGCGCTGGGCGTGGGCGCATTGCCGGACACCGCACAGATTTGTTCCTGCAATAACGTCACCAAGGGCGACCTGTGCACGGCGATCAACGCGGGCTGTACCACCGTGGGCGCCTTGAAAGCCGACACCAAGGCCTCCGCCACCTGCGGGGGGTGTGCGGCGCTGGTTAAACAAGTACTCGATGCCGAACTCCTCAGCAAGGGCATCGAAGTCAATAATCATATTTGCGAACACTTCGCCTACAGTCGCCAGGAACTGTATCACCTGGTGCGCGTACACGATGTGCGCCGTTTCGACGCGCTGTTGTCGCGTTTTGGGCAGGGCAGGGGGTGTGACATTTGCAAACCCGCCGTCGGGTCCATCCTCGCTTCCTGCTGGAACGATTATGTACTCAAGCCTGAGCATACCGGTTTGCAGGACACCAACGACGCCTTTCTCGCGAACCTGCAAAAAGACGGCACCTACTCCGTTGTGCCCCGTATTCCCGGCGGCGAAATTACCCCCGACAAATTGCTGGTGATTGGTCAGGTGGCGAAAAAGTACGAGCTTTACACCAAGATTACCGGTGGCCAACGCATTGACCTGTTTGGCGCGCGCGTTGAACAGCTGCCGCTCATTTGGGATGAACTGGTGTCCGCCGGGTTTGAATCCGGCCACGCCTACGGCAAATCCTTGCGCACCGTAAAATCCTGCGTCGGCAGCAGCTGGTGTCGCTACGGCGTGCAGGATTCGGTGAGCATGGCCATTTATATTGAAGAACGCTATCGCGGTTTGCGCTCGCCGCATAAACTAAAAATGGCTGTGTCCGGTTGCACACGGGAGTGCGCCGAGGCGCAGAGCAAAGACGTTGGCGTGATTGCTACGGAAAAAGGCTGGAACCTCTACGTGTGTGGCAATGGTGGTATGCGGCCCCGTCATGCTGAGTTGTTCGCCAGTGATCTCGATGACGCCACCTTGGTACGCTACATCGATCGCTTCCTGATGTTTTATATCCGCACCGCCGACCGCCTGCAGCGCACCTCGGTATGGCGTGACAACCTGGAAGGTGGTCTTGAGTATTTGCAGGACGTCGTGATCCACGATGCGCTAGGTATCGGTGAGGAGCTCGAAACGCAAATGCAATCGGTGATCGATACTTATGCCTGCGAGTGGAAGCGTACGCTGGAAGACGAGCAGGCACTCAAGCGTTTCAAACCGTTTATTAACGACGACGCGCAGGACGAACAGATCGTACACATACTGGAGCGCGGCCAGAAGCGACCCGCCACGGCGTCAGAACGACAACAACTCGTTATTCAGGGAGAACCGGCATGAACTCGAAAGTAGCCTCCGTAAGCTGGCAAGAGGTGTGCTCGGTGAATGACGTCGTGCCGGGCACCGGTGTAGCCGCCCGCATCCACGATCAACAGGTCGCGCTGTTTCACACCGACGACGGATTTTTCGCCATCGGCAACCACGATCCGTTCAGTCAGGCGAATGTACTGGCACGCGGCATTGTCGGCGATCTTCAAGGCACACTGGTCGTGGCGTCGCCCGTGTACAAACAACATTTTTGTTTGCGCACTGGTGCCTGCCTGGAAGACACCACCGTCACGTTGCCGACCTGGCCGGTGCGGGTGCGCGATGATCGCGTGTTGATCGCGCATTCAGTCAAGGAAGTGTGAGGCAGCGCATGCAACCATCGCGTGAACACGAAAAACCCCACCTGGTTGTTGTCGGCAATGGCATGGCGGGCACGCGCCTACTGGAAGAACTGTTGACGCTGGAACCGTCGCGTTATCGCATCACAGTGTTCAGCGCGGAACAGGCGCCGGGGTATAACCGCGTGTTGTTGTCGCCAGTACTCGGTGGTGAACGGGACGAACCGAGCATCATTACCCACGACGCCGAGTGGTACGCCGCTCGTGGCATTCAACTGGTGCTCGGTGATCCGGTGGTGTCCATTGAACGGCGCCAAAAATATGTGGTGAGTCGCAGTGGTAAACGAGTGCCGTACCATCGTTTGGTGTTGGCCACTGGCGCACAGCCGCGTCGGTTGAGTTGCGCCGGTGCGGACGCGTCGGGTATCGCCACGTTTCGGGATTTGCGCGATACCCGCGATCTGATTCGTGCCAGCGAATGCAGTCGGAACGCGGTGGTCATCGGTGGCGGTTTTCTGGGTATTGAAGCCGCCGAAGGACTGCATCGGCGAGGTGTGAATGTGACCTTGATCCACAGCGGAAAATGGTTATTGAACCGTCAGCTGAATGCCGAAGCCGGTGCCTTACTGCGTGACGATCTTCTGCGTCGCGGTCTGCACGTGCGCCTGTCGGCACGCACCGCGTCGTTCGACTCGGATCATCGCGGGCGGGTGCGCGCGGTGCGCCTGAAGGACGGCACTCGCCTTCCTGCGGATCTGGTCGTACAAGCCATTGGTATTGAGCCGGACACCACACTGGCCCGCGCGGCGGGCCTGCACTGTGAACAGGGAATTCTCACTGACGATACCCTGCAAACCTTCGACCCCGCCATTTATGCCGTGGGCGAATGCGTGCAGCACCGGCGTCGAACCTTCGGGCTGGTCGCGCCGTTGTACGAACAGGCCAAGGTATGTGCGGCGCATCTGGCCGAGCAGGGGCATAGGCGTTATCACTATCAGGACAGTGCTACGCGCTTGAAAGTCAGTGGCGTCGCCATGTTCTCCGCCGGCAATATTCAAGGCGCAAGCGATTTGTACTGGCACGATCCGCAGGCCGGTTTTTACCGGCGGTTGTGGCTCGACGGTACGCGTTTGAGTGGCGTGGTGCTGTATGGCGATACCTCGGGGGCGAGCTGGTACGAGCAACAACTCGGACGGGATATCAGCGCCTGGCGTGATACTCTGTTATTCGCAGACCGACTGCCGGAGCAGGCCGCATGACCGCCATTCCCGCCATCAATCTGGAGTGCAACACCACCTGTCCTTATTGCGGTGTCGGGTGCGGCGTAACGATGAAGCTCGACGATACCAATCGCGAATGGCGTGCTAAAGGGCTGGCCGATCACCCGGCCAACTTCGGACGGCTGTGTGTCAAAGGCAGTGCCCTGGGTGAAACCCTCACCGACCGTGAACGCCTGCTGTACCCGGAAATTGACGGCGTTCGAACAGACTGGGCACACGCGCTGGAAACCGTGGCGAGCCGCTTGAACGAAACGATTGCGCGCTATGGTTCGGACTCGGTAGCGTTCTACGTATCGGGACAACTGCTCACCGAAGACTACTACGTCGCCAATAAACTGATGAAAGGCTTTATCGGCTCGGCCAACATCGATACCAACTCCCGCCTGTGCATGTCCAGTGCCGTGGCCGCGCACAAAAAAGTGCTGGGTGCCGATGCCGTGCCCGGCTGTTACCGCGATCTGGAACAGGCGGACCTGGTGATTCTCACCGGCTCCAATATGGCCTGGACGCACCCGGTGGTGTACCAGCGGCTCGTGGCGGCGAAACAGGCAAGACCGGACATGAAAGTGGTGGTGATCGATCCGCGTGTCACCGCCACCTGCGATCTCGCGGATCTGCATTTGCCCATCGCCGCTGGCTCGGATGGTTTTCTGTTTACCGGGCTGCTCGCCTGGTGCGCCCGGCAGGGCGTGCTGGACGAAACGTTCATCAAGGCGCATACCCACGGCTTCGCCGATTGCCTTGCCGCGGCCGAAGCCACCTGTCCGGATGTGACGAGCACCGCACGTCACTGCGAGGTCCCGGAGGCGACCTTACAGCGTTTCTTCGAATTGTTTGCTGCAACGCCGCGAACGGTGACGGTGTTCTCCCAGGGCATTAACCAATCGGATACCGGCGTGGACAAAGCCAGTGCCATTCTGCACTGCCATCTTGCCACCGGTCGCATCGGCAAACCCGGCGCGACCCCGTTTTCCATCACCGGCCAGCCCAACGCCATGGGCGGACGTGAAGTGGGCGGTTTGGCGAACCAACTGGCGGCGCACATGGGCTTTGACGACGCCGAGACCGTGGCCAGGTTCTGGAGCGCCCCGCAGACGGCGACCGCGCCCGGATTAAAAGCCGTCGATCTGTTTCGTGCCGTGGAAAGCGGGCGCATCAAAGCGATCTGGATCATGGCGACCAACCCGGTGGTGTCGATGCCCGAAGCGGATCGGGTACGCCAGGCGCTGGCGCAATGTCCCACCGTCATCGTGTCCGATTGCGTGGCGGACACCGACACCTTGCGACTGGCACACGTTCGACTACCGGCAGCGGGGTGGGGTGAAAAAGACGGCACGGTCACCAACTCCGAGCGCCGTATTTCCCGACAGCGGGCGTTTTTACCTTTGCCCGGTGACGCCAAACCGGACTGGTGGATCATCAGTGCCGTGGCCCGAAAAATGGGTTTTGAGCGCGCGTTTTCGTATACACAACCCTCGCAGATTTTTCGCGAACACGCGGCGCTGTCCGGTTATCGAAACGAAGGGCGGCGCGCCTTCGATATCAGTGCGCTGGCCTGTCTGACGGAGCAACAGTACGACGAACTGCAACCGGTGCAATGGCCGCTGCGAGACGACAATCGCGGAAATGGTGAAACCTCAGTCGCGCCCGACGCCTCCGGCACCGAACGACTGTTCACAGATGGCCAGTTTTATTTCGCCGACCGTCGCGCCCGTTTCGTGCCGATCACGCCTCGTCGGCCTCAGGCCACCATCAGCGACGCCTGGCCGTGGCTGCTCAACACCGGGCGCATCCGCGACCAATGGCACACCATGACGCGCACGGGGCGGGCCGCCCGATTGTTAACGCACATCAGCGAGCCCTTCGTGGCCGTGCATCCAGAGGATATGACCCAGTCCGGTCTGGAAGACGGCGAACTGGTGTGTGTACAAAGCGCATTGGGCGAGTGCGTGGTAACGGCGAGGGCGACCGACGCCCAAACGCCTGGACAGGTGTTTATGCCCATTCACTGGAATGACTGCTTCGCCAGCGCGGCGCGGGTCGATTCATTAGTAGACGGCGTTGTCGATCACGAATCCGGGCAACCCGCGTTCAAACAAACGCCGGTACGGCTGAGCCGCTTCGGGGCGCAGTGGCAGGCTCTGGTAATTACGGCCGAACCGGTGAACGCACCGGACTCGAAATACCATTACTGGTGCCGCATTCCGGACCAAAATCTGGTGCGTTGGCGGTTAGCCGGCGTACAGCCCGTCAGCGCCGACTGGCTCAAAGACCGCTGCCCGAACGTCACGTATTGGGCGGAAATGATCGACGCCGGGCGCGGTCATTTTCGGTTGCTTGGTTATAAAGAGGGTCGAGTGGTCTGCTTCGCAGCGCTGGCTCCAGAGCTCACGGCTCTGGATGAAGAATGGCTCGCGGAGCAATTGCGCCGCCCCGAGGCCGACACCGAGACCCAGGCCGACAGCCAGCAATTGATCGCCGGTTGTCCGGGCGGTCAGCGTGATACCAGCCCGGTGCTGTGCAGTTGCCACCAAGTGCGTGAAGCCGCGCTGGAAACCGCTGTACAAAACGGCTGTACGGAACTGAATGCACTATGCCAGCACACCCGCGCTGGCACCGGCTGTGGTTCCTGTCTGCCGGAACTGAAAAGTCTGATCGCCCACGTCAGGGCGCTGCAACCCGAGGAAGCTCACTCATGATCAGCTTGTTCGCACCCTGGTTTCGCGGGGCTTTATCCGATACCCCGGTGAGCTGGAACCGCTGGCGCACCCGAACCAAAGCACGTGCTGGCAGTGGCCGCGTCTGGTTGGTAGGCGCGGGGCCGGGCGACCCGGAACTGATTACCGTGCGGGCGCTGCGGCTGTTACAGTCAGCGGATGTCGTGGTTTACGACCGGTTGGTGGCCCCCGTGCTGCTGAATCATTGCCGCCGTGGTGCCCGTCGCGTGTATGTGGGTAAACGAAGCGGTGCCCACAGCATGCCTCAGGCCGACATTAATGCATTGCTGGTGCGCGAGGCTCAGGCGGGAAAGCGAGTGGTGCGCCTTAAAGGTGGCGATCCATTTGTGTTCGGACGCGGGGGCGAGGAAATGCTGGCACTGCGGGCGGCTGATGTGCCGGTCACCGTTGTGCCGGGTATCAGCGCCGCCCACGGCTGCGCGGCAGCCATCGGCATTCCATTGACCCATCGCGACATCGCCGATGGCGTCACCTTTATTACCGCGCACCGCCGCGACGGAGCTGAAGAAACCGATTGGGCCGCACTGGCGCAGTCGGGCCGCACGCTGGCCTGCTACATGGGCTTGCGCGAACTGGACCGAATCCGCGCGCGGTTGCTTGACCACGGCGTGCCCGCGACAACCCCGGCGGCACTCATTAGCCATGGCACCACCGTCGCACAACACGCGGTGCGCTGCTCACTGGATACACTGGCCGACACGGCGCAGCAAGCCCGCATGGCCTCGCCCTGTCTGGTCATCATCGGTGAAGTCGTCACGCTGGGCGATCCGGCGCTGCTAGCGCAAACTGGAGAGACATGTGCAACCCAGGCCCTTAACGGGATAGAATAGGGCAAACCCATGAAACGGACTTCGTTATGACTGACTATCCCACGATTATTCATCACGGTGGCGCGAATGGCGTCACCGGTAGCTGCCACCGCTATATCGCCGCGCCCGGCCAGTCCTTCCTGGTCGACTGCGGACTCTTTCAGGGGCAGGACGCCGAACATCTGGACAGCCTCGAACAACACCGGATCAACTTTGGCCTTGATGACGTTCTGGCGTTAATCGTCACCCACGTCCACATCGACCATATCGGTCGTCTGCCATATTTGATCGCCGCCGGGTTCAAAGGCCCCATCTACTGCTCCGAACCCTCCGCCAAACTCCTGCCGCTGGTGATTGAAGACGCGTTGAAAATTGGCTTCACCCGGGACCAACGTCTGATCGAGCAATTCCTCGACACCGTCCATCAGCAGCTCAAGCCATTGCCTTATAAACAATGGCACACCCTGCTCGACGATCCGGACCGCACCGTGCGCATCAGGCTCCAGCGTGCCGGACACATCCTCGGCTCCGCCTACATTGAAGTGGATCAAATCGACAAAGCGAGCGGGCCAGCTCGCTCTGAACAGCGCCACCGCACCGTATTCTCGGGTGACCTGGGCGCACCCTATGCGCCGCTGCTGCCTGCACCCAAAGCACCGCACAAAGCCGACACCCTGGTGATCGAAAGCACCTACGGTAACCGCACCCACGAAAGCCGCAAGAATCGGCGCCTCAAACTCAAAGCCGCCATCGAACACGCGCTGGAAAATGACGGCACCGTCATTATTCCCGCCTTCAGCATAGGCCGAACCCAGGAATTGTTGTACGAACTGGAAGACCTTATCCATCGCGGAGGTGAGCGGTGGCAGGCGCTGGAAATCATTGTCGATTCACCCTTGGCCGCCAAATTCACCCAGGTCTATCGCGACCTGAAACCTTTCTGGGATGCCGAAGCCCAGAAACGCCTCAAATCCGGACGCCACCCGCTCAGCTTTGACAACCTCTACACCGTCAACAGCCACGAAGAGCACTTGCAAACCGTCGAGTATCTGGCCAAAAGCGGTCGCCCGGCCATCGTGCTGGCCGCCAGCGGCATGGCCGCCGGGGGCAGGGTAGTGAATTACCTGAAAGCCATGGTGGAAGATCAGCGGCACCAAGTGCTGTTCGTGGGGTATCAAGCCAGCGGTACACCGGGCCGCGCGATCCAGCAATACGGCCCGAACCACGGCTGGGTCGAACTCGACGGAGCGCGCTACACCATTCGCGCCGGTGTCACCAGCATTGGCGGCTATTCCGCCCACGCGGATCAGACAGACTTACTGAATTTTGTCAGGCGAATGAAACAGTGGCCGACCACCATTCGTCTGGTGCATGGGGACCGGGAGGCGAGGGAGACCCTCAAGGACAAATACGAGGCACTGGGGCGTACACGAGGCCACCGCTTTAGCCTCATTCTCCCCGGTAATACTTAAGGTTTAAATACCTCGGCGAGGGTACTGGCATCCAACACTCGGTCGCTCCAGACCTAGTTTCAAGCCCTCTTTACGGCCTGCTTCCACACCTTCTTTTTTCCACTGCTCTGTCCAGTCATCCAGCTTTTCAGACAACATAGCATCCACCTCATTCAAGTTTTGAAGCTCCGGTAAGGCTTCGTCTCTAAATCTTACTCTCAACAAACGGTATTGGACGACTGGAATTCGATAAGCAGATACAAATACAACCAGTCCGGCCCCATTTTTACCCGCCAGATACTGTCGTCATGCCGCTCGCGTAAATCGTCGGTGGTAAAGCTGGCTTTAAAAGGCTCCAGTGTTTGAAAATCAATATCATCGATCCACTCCGGCCTCACAAAGCCTTCAAGCAGATCCTGTACGATCCGGGGGTTGCTGAACAGCAACTTGTAGCCGACATCGTAGGGCGTTGAATCCTTAGGGATGGACATGGTGCCTCCTGCATAGCTGTATAAATAAACAGTATTTCAGGGGCGACAGTTTGTCAAGTAACTACAGCCGGGAAACTTTGGCTCAGTCCTCAGCACCTGTTGAGTGCGTTCCATTGAACTGATATTCCTGCGTTGACAGAGGCAGGACGAATATTTAGGTATTTTGATTCGTGAGGATTGACGTTGTGACGTTACAGCGCTATGATGCCGATTCATCACAAGACTGGGAAAATACCATGAGTGAGACATCGAAACGTTCCACGGTATATTTTGACCCTCAGCTACACGCGGCATTGCGGCTGAAGGCCGCGCATACCCACCGCTCGCTGTCGGATATCGTCAATGATGCGGTTCGTGCGGCATTGGCCGAGGATCAGGAAGACCTGGCGGCATTCGAGGAGCGGGTTTCCGAGCCAACGATGAGCTATGAGGCCCTACTGAACGACCTTAAAGCTCATGGCAAACTATAGGCTTACTTTTAGAAAGTCGGTTGCCAAAGACCTTCGGCCCATTCCAAACATTGATGTGGCCCGTATCCTTCAGCGGATAGAGGAACTGCGGGACAATCCGCGCCCCGCTGGCAGTGAAAAGCTGTCAGGACAAGAGCGTTACCGGATTCGACAGGGTGTGTACCGGATCATCTATGAAGTGGAAGATGAGTTACTCGTCATAACGGTAGTGAAGGTGGGTCATCGAAAGCACGTCTACAAGCGTCTCAACGTTTAATACCCGGTCACTCCAGCCCTCTCTCAAGGCCTTTGTTGTCTCAGGATGAGTTGTGTTGACAAAGTTTGCCATAAGGCGGATTATGGACGTAGGAGGTATCCACTATGGCGACAATGAACATTTCCCTGCCCGACCCCATGAAATTGTGGGCGGAACAGCAAGCCAAGACAGGCAAATACAGTAACACTAGTGATTACGTTCGAGACCTGATTCGAAAAGATCAGGAAAAGGCTGAAAAAATCGCCCATTTACAAGGGTTGGTAGATCAGGGCTTTAATAGCGGTTCCGGTTCGGCCGATATGAAAACACTCAAAGACATCGCTAGAAAAGCATTGTTGGGAGGTCATGGCGAGTGAGCTACCAATTAAGCAGGGAGGCGGAACAAGACATTCTGAACATCTTTCTGCACACAGCTGAAGAATTTGGAATGGATCAAGCTGAGCGCTACCATGACAAATTAGCCGTGTGCTTTGAATTTTTGGCGGAGAATCCATCTGCAGCACCGCTCCGCCCTGAAATCAGTCCGCCCGTTCGAATTCATCCCATCGGTGCTCACATCGTTGTTTATACCTTAGATGACGTAGGCTGCCTCTTTATCATCCGCGTTCGCCATCAACATGAAGACTGGTAGCAACTGCATATTGTACCAGCTCCATATAGGGGACATAGAGTTCTCGCCAGTGCGAGTCAGGGCTGATCCTCTAAAGGCACTAACTTCGCCCGCCGCTCCCCACGGTATGAAATAATGACTTCCTCGCAAGTTTCGAATAAACCGCCGTGGCATTTCGTCACGACATGCGTACTCTACGGTTCAAATACCTCCACGAGCGTCTCAGCATCCAACACCTGGTCACTCCAGGCCTCGATTTGCTCCACAGACGCACTACTCACCCGTTCATGGGTTCCTTCGTCAAGTGGTCCGAAACGTTTGGTGAGAAATCGGGTCAACATATTAATGGCTTCCTGGCGGCGGCCTTCTTCCCGCCCGTCGCCAAGAGGTGATTCCTGAGCGAAAATCGCGTACTATCCAACCCAAGATAATAAAGCAGCCGCCCCAGGAGCTTCAGGACGGCAGGAATCAGATAGCGCAACAGGAGTTCCACCATGGACGCCGTCAGAACGATACTCATCTTCACAGTCCTGACCATTGCCCTGACAGCCTGTGGTGGAGGTGGAGGCAGTGGCGGAAGCGGCGGCGGTGAAGGACCAGAGAACCCAGAGAACCCCGGGAACCCTGAGCCAATCAAAACAGGCAACCTCTCTGATGCGCTTTACGATATACCGGAAATCCAGTCCTACCAACCGGTCTACCTTCACCCTAGCTATGACGGCAGCATCGAACAGGCCTCACTGACACGGCAGAACAGCTTCTATTTTGTTGAAGCGGTTTACGTGCTTCTGGACCCTATATTTGAAGCGGGTACCACACAATTTTATGTCGCTAAACCAGAGATACTGGATTACCCCTATAGCGGCCCCTCGGATCTCAACTGCATCAACGGCAGCCTGGAGCATGCCCAGCACGAACTCGCCGACCGGGTTGTCCAGGTGGTTACGCTCGACCACTGCCAGAGCCGAGGCCAGGGAGAGGCCCACGGTCAGATTATCTCGGAAGTGTTCATCGGCGCTGATGGTCGTCCGACCCATAGCATCTCCACCTATCGGGATCTCACGCTGGAGGTGGATGGAAAGCGCCTAAATTACTACGGCCAAATAACCACCACGGACAAGCGCCACATGATTGTGGATTACCTGACGATCCGCAATTCCTCGCTGGATGCCATCTACCACACACAGGGCCTTGAGAGCACACTGGGCGTGCTGTCCGGCCCCATCTACCACAGCCGCTGGGGTTATGTGGAATTAAAGGCAAATCAACGCCGATCCTTGAGCACACAACTGGAAGGCGCCGAGGGTGGTGGACTCGATATGACACTTTATCGGGATAACACAGAGCGAGCCCTTGAGCTATCACTTTCATCACCCGAAATAGAGTCGCAATTCGCAGCACCAGCGATTACAACCGTTGTGCCACTCACCGAACTATTTCTTTGGCCTTATCGTGAAAATCAGGCGCCCCAAGGGCAAGTGGATGCGCCGGAAGTGATCGCACCAGGCCAAACCATGACCCTGGACGCCACCGATTTTTTTGACCCCGACTACGACTTCGTCACCCACACGTGGCGCTACCTCAGCAAGCCAGACGGCTGTTCAGGGACGTTGCCAAAAAATGATCCAGTGGTTGAGCTTCCCGACGCTTGCAGAGGCACATACGAGCTGGAGCTTCTGGTCAGTGATGGGTTCAACGATGTCTCCCTGCCTGTCGAAGTTGTCGTCGGTGGTCCGCTGCCTCAGGTGGAGGAGAAGGTAACGCTGGAGCTAGAAAGCGCCTCTGAGGCACTGTCACTGCAAGTTGAAGTGAGCAACGCCGCCGAGACCGGCCCGCTCAACTATGCCATCGCCTATGCGCCGCCGGGTATTGAAGTCAGCCCATCCGGCCTTGTGACCGGAATCCCTGAACGCCTATTTCAGACCAAAGGAGGCAGTGTCCACATTGGTGTTGAAGTGAGCAACGAGCGATCCGTGGTGCAGGAGTTCACCGTTAACTACACCAACCGGGAGCTGGAGATTGCCGCTACCAACCGCGGCGGTGCCCCGGATGACCTCTCACGCGGGTGGCAAGACATCAACAAGGATGGCGATCCAGAACAACTTGTGGATTACAGCAGCACCTTCGCCATCATAGAAGTACACGACGGGGCCACACGATATCGCCATCTGGAAACCCGAGCGTTTTCGACCGACAGCCTGCGCGATAAAACCGTCACGGATTACGACGCTGACGGCCAGCTGGACATAGTGCTATTGTACCCAGACACCTACATCGTACTGTCCGGCCTCGATTTCAGCGTGATAGACGAAGTGCCCCGCAGCTCCAGTATTGCGCAGCAGCGGGTTGCTGAGTTATTCCCCGGAGGCCCTGTCCCCATGGGCGATATCGATGGCGATAGCGTGGATGATATACTCCAGCTCACATCAAACATCGCCGTCGATGAATTCACCATCGAACACTACAGCAACGATTCAGAAACGTTGCTCGAGACCTACACCGTAAACGTCCCGGAGCTGGATGGCGAGTACTGGTTCAACGCCCGGTTTGTCAACCTGGACGATGAGCCGGGGGACGAGCTGGTACTGGCCGTATACCAGTCCGACCAACTGTACCTTCTAAAGCGCACCGACACGGTGTTCGAACTGAGCCAGAAAGTCACCTACCCGGAGCGGGGCGACCACACCGCCTTGAGCCGGCTCGACAGCCTCAGCCAGTTCACTGACCACTCGGCGGCCATGCAAGGCGGTGCCGACGATGGACAGCTCTTTCGCTTCAGCTTGATCGAAGCCCCGGTTCACTACGCCTCCGGATTTCAGCACTACTCTCTGGAACCTGACAGCGTGAATGGCCTGCACAGAGTCCGCACCGGCCCGAGCAGCATTGATGTTCTGGGTGTTCGACAGTGGCTGAACGAGCAGGGAGAACGGCAAACCGAGTTGACCGCGAGCACGCTCAACGCTGATCTGGCTTGGACCGAGCATCAACGGTTTCCTGGTCTGCCCACCCCTTACTACCTAAATGAAGTGGCCAATATCAGTTCAGCGAACGGTCCGCATAACGTCTGGCTTTATGCCCATTGGCCGCCCGGGTACAGCGTGATAGACCCGACGCTGGGGACATCGATTTTCAGCGCGGAAGTTGTCGCGATCAAAAAGGCGGTGGGCGACCTGGACGGCGATGGTCGAGTGGAAGCTTATGCAATCAACAACACCGAGTTGTACCGGCTGAACAGTGACACCTATGAGTTTGAACTGATAGACAATGCTCTGGCCGAGCGCCCTGCGGGTCGAGAGAACCCCTTCGTAGCAAAATTCGATGGTAACCAACCCGCCCTATTTATACCCTGGGAGTTCTGGAATGGCGGAATCACCCCCCGCCTGGATGTCTATCAGTACCACGACAGCGCCATACAGCGAACAGGCACCATTACATTCGATACTGATCCACAGTTTATGGGGCATGCAGAGCAGGATGTCACGGGCGATGGAGTGCCTGAACTCATCGTTTGGAATACTGACGAACAGACCGAGTTCTGGATCATCGACAGCAGTTTGAGTGTAGTGGCCCAGTTCACCACGGAAACAATAGTGGATGGCGTGTTTGAGCTCCCCGACCTGCAATCCGATAGCCTCGTAGCCTACCAGCAAGGGCAAGGCAGGGGTAACTGGAGGGATACCCATATTATCCAGATCGACCCGAACTCGGGCAACATTTTTACCCGATCACCCATCTTACCGGGCTGGCCGGATAAGAACGGCCTGACCTGTTTGGGAGACAGCCTGGCCGATTGCACCAAACTGGTCGTCACGAGCCTTGGGGTGTTTTCGTTGAAGTAACCAGACCCCCTTGCTTACTGGACGTTCATTATCAGTCAGGTTGGTATAAATGTCGACAAAGTCCACGCACGTAGCGCTGTCGGGCAGCCTCTGGGCCTGATAAAAGGGGCTCGACACGAAAATACAGGTTGACGTGGATGCGCATGGCATGCCGATCCGACTCCTTACTACAACAGCTACCCGAGCGGATTGCTCAGAGGCTTTAAACCCTAGGTGCTACTGACTTGAATCAGCTCCTTCATTCGATACTGTCCCGAATTCCCACTAATGAGGCACGCCACGACCTCTTCTGCAGGCTGAGGAGGCATTGGGCCGGCTGGCGTGGCGCCCAAATAAACGTTCGATTAAGCATTGAAGTACGTCACGAGTTTAATTACCATGATTTCCTTTTTTTTCAGATACTGGACACTTGGCTGTTGGGGCTAGTTAGGCTGTTCACTTTTTCAGGAGGCGTTTTGGCTGATTAAGCTGAAACTTCGCCGAGAGTCCCTGGGGAAAGAGACAAAAGTACGGAAAGCGCGATAAATTGTTGAGTTTAGGCGCTGTTCGTCATAGTTGTGGTGGACAATATAAATATGATTTTCTTGGATATAGTGGAGGAACAATGAGGCAATCAGGAACACGGCCACTGCAGGGGGCAGTCGACAAATACGACGCCGGTTTTGTATCCGGTTGGGTGTGGAACCCCAATGATCGCGGAACTAAACTGGAAGTGGATGTGCTGATTGACGACCAAGTTGTAGGTTCAGGTGTTGCTGATCTTTATCGGAACGATCTGGCAAAGGCCAACATCGGCAATGGACGCTTTGCATTTCGCGTGAAAATCACTCCTCCAAGAGGGGTTGAAACGGTCAACATCGTCGTTGTCGAAAAAGAAGCTCGGCAGCCTATCAGCGATACGCCTCTGAGTGTCGAACTGGCCACCAGCACGCAAATCGTCATTAACCAAATGCAATGGGGCTTGCTCAGCGGCCAGGTTAAGGGTCCAGGGCTCACCGAGGAGCAGCTTACCCTGACCATATGCTCAGACGAATGTGAAAACCCTCAAGTTGGCACCGCTGCAAAAGTTGCCGAGTGCGTCTATAGCTTTAGAATCCCCATCCCGACCCGCTGTTGCGACGGCAACATACATTTGCTCACTGTTGCTTTAGAAGGTTATCCCGGCGTCGAAACCAACTATGTTGACGTCATTCCGTCATCAATCACGCCTTGGGACCATCTCTCCGCAAGTGCCAAAGAGCTGAGCTTCCCCCCACTGGCTAGGACCGCTGGCTACCGGTATGACTCCCTGCAGCGCCAGCTTCACGAGCAACCGAAAGGGGTGTTGGACAACATCCTCCAGGCCCACGATGTCGTTGTGGATGGCTGGGAAAATCGCAAAAAATTTCCAGAACTGAGGCTGCCGTACACCGAAACCCCCGACGTTTCCATCATCATCCCGGTACATAACAAGTTTGCCCTGACTTACCACTGCCTTGCCTCCTTGATTCTGGCATGGAACCGGGCCAGCTATGAAGTCATCCTGGTGGATGACTGTTCCACCGACGAGACCGTGGACCTGCTGAATTACGTCGATAACGTCAACCTTATCGTTAACGAAGACAACCTCGGCTTTCTGCGCAACTGCAACAAGGCTGCCAAAGAGGCGAAGGGCCGCTACCTGGTCATGCTCAACAACGACACCGAAGTCACCTCTGGCTGGCTGGATGAAATGCTGGCCACGTTTGAGCGCTTCGAAGGTGTGGGAATGGCGGGCTCCAAGCTCATTTACCCCGACGGCAAACTGCAAGAGGCCGGCGGCATCGTCTGGGGCAACGGCCAGCCCTGGAACCTGGGTAACGGCGGCAACCCCGAAGCCCCTGAGTGGAACTACGCCCGCCAGGCGGACTACCTCTCCGGCGCCTCGTTCATGGTGCCCAAAACCCTGTGGGATGAGCTTGAAGGATTTAGCGACGAATTCGCCCCCGCCTACTATGAAGACACCGACTTCGCCTTCAAAGTGCGAAGTGCGGGCTACAAGACCCTATTCGTGCCGCACTCGGTGGTTGTCCACTTCGAGGGTATGAGTAACGGTCGGGACGTGACCAAAGGCATCAAGAAAAACCAGGCTCTCAATGCCCCCAAATTCCGCGCCAAGTGGATCGACAGCTACATGTACAACGGCATTGCCTCTCTGGATAAAGTTCGGTTCAACAAAGACCGCAACGTCGCCTACCGGGTGCTGATGCTCGACTACGCCGTACCGCGCCCCGACCATGACGCTGGCTCCTACGCGGCTGTGCAGGAAATGCGCATGCTCCAGGCCAACGGCTGCAAAGTCAGCTTTTTGGCCGAAAATCTTTCCTACATGGGCAAATATACAAAGAACCTGAACCGCATGGGCGTGGAAACCTTCTACGCCCCGTTCCAAACCTCCGTTGAGCAGGTTCTACAAGAGCGTGGGGATGAGTTCGACGTGGTTTACATCACCCGCTACGACGTCGCCGAACGCCACCTCGAAAACGTCCGTCGGCTGACCAACGCTAAAATCGTATTCAACAACGCCGACCTCCACTTCCTGCGCGAGCTGCGCGCCGCCCTGGCCGCCAACAAGCAGGACCTTTCCGGCCCGCTCGCCACGCGGGATCGTGAATTAGCACTCATGCGCAACGTGGATGCTATCCTGTCCTATAACCCCACCGAGCACGCGGTTATCGCCAGCCACAACCTGCGTGAAGACAACCTCTTTCTTTGCCCGTGGGTACTGGACGGGCGTGGCCACAACACCGGCTATGCCGAGCGCAGCGGCATCGGTTTCCTGGGGGGCTTCAAACACACGCCCAATGTCGAAGCGGTGGAGTTCTTCGCGGAACAGGTCATGCCTCTGCTGCGCAAGCGGCTGCCTGGCGTTAAATTCCACATATACGGCAGTAGTATGCCCGACAGCTTTAAAAAATACGAAGCGGACGACGTGGTATTGGAAGGTTTTGTTGAAAACCTGGATGAGGTATTCGAAAACCGCCGCCTCATCGTAGCCCCGCTGCTCTCCGGCGCGGGCATCAAAGGCAAGGTGCTGGAAGCCATGTCCGCCGGGGTGCCCCAGGTGCTGACCCCCGTGGCCGCCGAAGCCACGGGCTTGACCCACGGTGTGAGCGCCATGATCGTTGAGGAACCGGGCGCCTGGGCCGAGGTCCTAACGGATGTCTACGAAAATGAGGCCCAGTGGGCCCGTTTGTCGGAGAACTCCCTGGCCCTCGCGCAAAGCAACTTCAGCTTTGAAAATGGGGTCAAGGGCATGAAACGGGTGCTGGAAGGCGTGGGGGTCTACCCGCCCAACCGCATTCGCTCCCTGAGCTCTGTCTAGAGCACTGTGATTAACGCCCGACTCCTGGGCCTTATCGGAATGAAGTTCTATGCGTAAAGTCATACTCCATTACCATCTGTTCAAAAATGCGGGTACCTCGCTGGACGCGGCGTTTAAAGAAAACTTCAAGGACGATGAGTGGGTGACTAAAGAATTCCCGGCCAACCCCGCCAAAAACCGTGAGGAGGTGGCCCAGTGGATTTTGGATAACCCGCAGGCGACAGTGTTTTCCTCCCACACAGCGCAACTGCCACCGCCGGAATTTGATGACATTAAAGTACTGCCGGTCATCTTTTTTCGCCACCCCATCGACCGCATTGCCTCCGCTTATGCATTTGAAACCAAGCAGGGCGGCGATAGCTTCGGTGCGGTATTGGCGAGAAACACTGACCTGTCTGGTTACATTGAAACCCGATTGGCTCTCCCGAACGACCGCCAGTGTCGGAACTTTCACATACAGCGGTTTGCCATGATGTACCCCGAGTCGGAGGGGAGCGAATTCGAGCGTGCCAAGAGGGCGATTGAAGAGTTGCCGTTCGTGGGGATTGTTGAGCGCTTTTCGGACTCTATGGCGGAGTTGGAAGAGTGGCTGCGCAGTGAGGGCTTTGAAGATCTCCATATGAAGCCAAGCGAAAAAAATGTTAGCAGAGGGCCAGGGCTTTCAATGGATGAAAAGTTGCGAGAATTAGAGGCTCGAATGTCTGAAAGGGCTTTTCAAAAGCTGGGAGATGAAAATAATGATGACCTCATAATATATAAAAGTGTCCGCAGAAAGTCCATTTTAAGTGATAGCTAGTAACACGGGAGCGATATAGCGTAATGAAAATAGGAGTGGTGGGGCGTCATCCAGATCTAGAGAAAGGTTTTAACGGTGTGATGTCGATGCTGTGGGCCAAGGGTTTTTCTGAGGCTGGCTATTCGATAACGTTATATTTGCCGATTTCAGAAGCTCATGATCCATATGTTTTGTTGCAGAAGGCAGGGCTGTCGTCGTTTGACGAGCTTGAATCGTGGGGTGTGGAAATCAAGGTCTTGGATAGTCTTGATAGCATTGAGCCGGGAACGGACGTAATTATTTGGCAATCATATCGGCCTCAAGAGGAGCACATAAGAGAAAGTCTCAAACGAAAAGGGTACTTTTTGGTTAAAAACCCCCCAAGACTGTTTAGTGGTGTCAAAGCGAAGGATGAAAGAAAGGCGCTTGGTCTTTCGAAGCAATACGATCTCATAGCAGCTGCCCTGTGCAGCGATGTCGGGGAGGGGCATGAATTTCCGGCTTTGTCCGATAAGATTGCATATGTTCCTCGCGGATTTGACTTAGATAAGTTGGTTCCAGATAAGGGAAGCGTTCCGACGATTGGAATGGATAAAGCAGTGAAAGGGCATGAGTTTGGCGGTCGCTCGGTAGAGCACATTGTCTCTGTTGGTATGAGGCTTAAAGCGAATGCAGAAAATGTTGAGTTCCTAAGTTTGCGAGATAACATCGAATGTCTAGGGAGTAAGAGAGTTCCTCTTTTAGGGTATCCTGACTTCTATCGTGAGTTTATTAACAAACTTTGGATATATATGCCTGTCGACTTTGATTACAGTGTTCACTCCAAAGGAAAAAGCGTGCTGTTCGACGGATCTCATAGATATGTTGGGTTATATGAAAATCAAGTTGTAGAAACTCAGCTTGCAGGTGGGTTGGTGATCAGTAGAAGGGGTGATATACCGGAAGAACTAATAATGCTTCCGGAAGAGTCTTTCGTAGAGGATTACACAGATATTTCTGCAGTGGAGCACAAGATCGTCGAGCATATAAGGAACTTTGATCAAAGGTCTATGGAGACTAGAAAGCTGGCCGGGAGTGTGCATAATTACCAGAGAGCTGTGGAGATGTTGGCGTTAGAGATTGAGGCTAGATTATAAGAATGTTTGAGATGCAAGCCAAAGAAATTTTCCCGACGCTCTTGAAAGATGACTTTCTTCTGCAGGACTTGTTTAGGTGGAGGGCGCGTCTTCGTCTCGAAGGATTTTCTGATGAAGATGCGTTTGTTCGGTGCTTTTCAAGTCGTCAAGAGTTTCGGAGTATGATCAAGTATCGAGTGGCCAGGTATGGTGATAAAGCCTTAACCCAATCATTCTCCCGACAGTTTGATGCCCATAAAAACGCTTTTATTACTAATTTCTACTTATCTTGCAAAGACGTGGGGCCTGGGCTCTACGTTGAGCACGGTTTCTCGACAATACTCTATGCACAAAGTGTCGGACAAAACTTGCATTTGAATCAATGTGTTACGGTTGGCTCAGGTCGAGGGGGTATCCCGGTTTTGGGGGACAACGTTTGCCTGTACGCTGGAAGCATTGTTTGTGGTGGTGTAACAATCGGTGACAATGTGGATGTGGCGGCAGGAGCAGTTGTCGTTGACTCTGTACCGAGTGGGAGCGTGGTGGCTAGCCCAAAGGCAGTAGTAATTAAACAAAAGTAGTTCTTTCTATGAGTTGGTGTTAATGAGCGTTCTGTACTTTGTTCATATACCTAAGACAGCTGGTACAAGCTTTCGAACGTCAGCGAGCAGATGTCTAGGCAGTGCTCACGTTTTTTACGATTATGGTGTTGACTCTTCTGAAACATCGGGTGAGGTCAAGAGGTCAGTATACGAAAGAGACGATATCTGGCTGTTGCACCACCTTGCGAACAGTAAGAAAATCCGGTTTTTCTCCGGGCATAAGCCGGTAGTCAAGTATGTCCCTCTTTTTGGTGTGGATGGAACTGCGACGTTTGTGCGCGATCCAGTCCAGCGGCTTGTGTCAGATCATGCTCATTTTGTTCGCCATCATGGTTACTCTGGAACCTTTGAGGCGTTTTATAACCGCTCCACCATGACCAATCGACAGCACAAGCTGCTTAATGGCGTGCCTTTGGAAGCGTACGGTTTTATCGGCATTACCGAGCGCTATCGCGAATCGATTGAACTGTTCAATCATTTGTACGGGGTGAAGTTCGAGTACCTAGAGGCGAACACGGCCGGTAAAAAGCCCTTGGCCACTCGCGAGTTGGACCCCAAGGATGTGGCCGAGATTGAGCGGCTCAATGCCAAGGATATGGCCCTGTATGACAAGGCGTGCTGGCTGTTCGAGCAGCGCCTGTCCGCTTGGCGTGAGGGTTGGCGTTATGCCCATACAGAACTCACGGATGTCAAACAGGATAAAGTCAGCGGCTGGGCCTGGTATGAGGGCGGCAGTGATGAACCGGTCACGGTAAGCGTGCGGATTAATGGTACAATCGTCGCCCAATGCCAGGCGGTGAATTTTCGCCTGGCCTCTTGCCGCTACAAAGCGCCCCGTGGTGGCTTTGTCGGCTTCTCGGCGCCGGTCACGCTCTCGGAGGGGGACCGGGTGGATTGTGAAGTGCAGGGCACGGGGCAGGTGTTCCCCAGGGAGCCCCTGCCGTTTGGCCTGTGAAATGGACCCTATATGAAGTTTGCAATTGCCGTTATTGTCAAGAACGAGTCGCCCTCGTTACTTGAGTGGGTGGCCTATCACCGGGCCGTTGGTGTCACTGATTTCATTATTATCGACAACTACAGTACCGATAATACCTGGCAGCTTGTGAAAGCGCTTCGCCGGAAAGGGTTGGTCAATGGTTTTCGCTTTAAGACTTTGGCGGGAAAGGCCCCGCAGGTGGATGCATACCAGTGTGCTCTGAAGAAGTTTGGGGCTCGTTATGACGCGATTGCTTTTATTGATGCGGACGAGTACTTGTTCCCGGCAGAATCCCAGGAGCCGGTACCTGTGACCGTTGAACGTCTTTTCCAAGCCTCTGAAACAGGCGGAGCAGAGGTGGGGGCAATTTGTCTGAACTGGGCTTGCTTCGGTTCCAATGGCCAGGTTTTTAAAGCATCGGGAATGGTGTTGGAACGCTTTGTGACCCGTGCGCCAGCACTCTCCCTCCTAAGCTTGCACTACAAAAGTATCGTCCGCCCGGAAAAAGTGGTCCGGTTTAACAACCCTCATCACGCTGTTCTGGCTGAAGGCGAGCACCGGTGTGCTTCCGGTGCGCCACTGGAGGTCAACAAAGAGAACTCTTTTGGGTTGAGCGAAACCACTTGTTGGGACAATCTGCGCGTCAACCACTACGTGGTGAAGTCACTTGAGGAGTTTCTGGTTCGCAAGAGTCAGTTAGGTAGCGCCGCAAGATATGGCAAACAGAAACGCGAAAAATTCTTTCGTGGGCACGACCGTAATGATGAGGAAGATCGCTCGATACTGCCATTGGTGCCCAAAGTGCAGGCGGAGCTGGAACGGTTGGAATCGGTTGTGGCGGAGTACCAGCAACCTGGTCCCTTGGAGCGCATGGGAAGTGCACTTAAAAGTCAGTACGAGCGGGCGTGTTACTTACTGAGAAAGTATCGGCTATATCACTAATAGATACGGAGTGCGGGGCGTAGCAATGGATATTGGAATTGGCGCAATTTTCCGGAATGAAAGAGAGTATATTCTGGAGTGGATCGAGTGGCACAGAATGGCAGGGTTTCGCCATTTTTACCTGGCGGACAACCGTTCGAACGATGGCACCCGACAGCTTCTGGAAGCCCTATCGGACTTGGGCGTGGTGGATTTGACCTACCAACCTATACTGGCAACGCCCTCCCAGGTGACCGCGTACCACCGGTTGGCTCAGAAGGCTCTGGGGGTTGTTGAGGCGTTGCTCTATATTGATGCGGACGAGTTTGTTTTTCACGATGAGTACGGACGGGGCAAGGAGCACGAGGCCATTGCCCGCTTGATGAAAGACGAATCCGTTGGGGTGGCCGCTATTAATTGGCGAACTTTCGGCTCCTCCGGCCTGGTTAAGTATGAGCCGAAGCCGGTGATTCAGCGATTTACCCACTGTGCCCGGGACTCCGGGAAGCTGTGCGCCAACCAGCATGTGAAATCGGTGGTCCGGGTGCGCAATATCGTTAGCACTGGGCCGCATATTTGTCGGGTCACCGACAACCTGCGCTATGTTGATACGCAGGGCAAGGAGATCGATGATTTTATCGTGGCGGAAAACGGTCAGGAGGTGAAATCCAGTCAGTGTGAAGGGCGCACGGCTCGGGTTCGACCGGGTCCGCTACGGGTTCATCATTACGTGATTAAGTCCAAGGATGAGTACCTTAGCAAGAAGCGCTCACGTGGTTCGGCGATGAAAGGGGCGGATTTTGATCGAGGGTTGCAGTTCTTTGATAACCACGACTTCCAGGACGAGACGTTTGAGGTAAACAAGGCGGTTCTCGCTCGGCTGCGGGAGGGGATGGACGGGCTAGAGCGTGCGTTGAAAGAGCGGACACCGCTGTATCGTGAACTGCGAGGCTATCTGGATCGGTGTACCCCTGACTTTGTCGAAGGGTGGCTGACCGACAATAAAGGGTTGTCGGATGGCCTGAGTATTAATGTTTTTGTGAACGACACTTATGTGGGGTCCTGCGCGGTTGGAAGTTTTCGCTCGGACTTGAAGCGCAAGAGAATTGCTCGGAATGGCCATGGGGGTTTCCGGTTTTATTTCCCCAGGCCACTGTCTGTTGATGACTGCGTATCGGTGTCTGTTCATGCCAGCAGTTTCTCTTTTAAAGATGACGGCATCAGGTACATTCAATAATAGAGCGTTTCATAGATATGCTGACATTCTTCAGTAATCGGGCCTTGCGTCCGGCGTCCGGCATTGAGCGCTTGCGCACGCCCAGTGCCTACAGGGCTACCAGTGAGGACCCATTCTTTTTACTTGACTCCATGCCTTGGTTCTCCGGTTGGTATTTACTGGAGCTGGAGCTCGAGTATGACTCCGCGGTGCCTCAGGCCGCCAAACTTTACATTGATTACGGGGTAGGTTTTGATGAGGACTCGGTGGTCATATTGCCAATTAGCAGTAGCATACCCGCGCGGCGCCTATGCTACTTTGAGCGAAGGCCGAGAGCGATACGGTTTGACCCGCTTGAATCACAGGGGTTGTTTTTAATGCGCCGGTTCAGACTACGCTGGGTACCGCAGCTATTGGCTAAGCGTTCGGTTAATCGGTGGCTGGTTCATCATCATTCGGACTTTGTCGGCAAGAGCCCTAAAGAGGTGACGATTGCGCTTGCAAAGAAAGCGGCAGGAATGGGGTTGAAACCAGCTCAACTGGCACGACAGTATTATGGAAGGGCGTATCGCGTCATGCGCCGTTCTTTTGATTATGCAGAGTGGATGGCGGTGCATACGCCTTCGGCTGAGGTGCTGGCGGGCGAATGGGAGAGCATGGCCGAGAATCAAGAGGCTGTCACTCCTGTCATCAGTCTGATTGTCCCTGTGTACAACACTCCTCCCGAATACTTGACGGAGTGCATCGAATCCGTTTTGGCACAGGTTTACCCTCATTGGCAGCTCTGCCTAGTAGATGATGCATCGACTCGCCCCGAAACCGGCAATGTATTGCGTGAGTATGAGCAGCGTGACCGGCGTATTAATGTTGTATACCGCGCTGACAATGGTCATATTGTCGCGGCCAGTAACTCCGGCCTTGAGGTGGCGAAAGGTGAGTACATTGGCCTTCTGGATCACGACGACGCCTTGGCCCCGCATGCGTTGTTGCGGGTGATTCAGGCACTCAATGCCAACCCGAGTCTCAAACTGGTTTACTCGGATGAAGACAAGTTAAGTGCCAGCGGCCAAAGGTCCAGTCCACATTTTAAGCCAGACTGGAACCCGGACTTGCTCCTGTCCCAAAACTATATTTGTCATTTCACGGTGTTGATGGCGGATCTGGTAAGGCAGGTGGGCGGCTTCCGGCTGGGAACCGAGGGTAGTCAGGACCACGATCTGCTTCTGCGCTGCTTGCCACACCTAGCGAGCGAGACCGTGGAGCACATTCCCGATGTGCTGTATCATTGGCGCATGATTCCCGGTTCAACGGCGGCGAATGCCAGCGGTAAGGATTATACCTCTGATGCGGGTCTCAATGCGGTGAACCACTGCCTGCAGTCTTTGTGCCCCGAAGCAAAAGCCGAACTGGGGCAACTGCCAAATACTTACCGTGTGCGTTGGCCTGTACCCGATCCCGAGCCCAAGGTGTCGCTGTTGGTGCCCACAAGGGATGGTGTTGAAATTTTGAAGCCATGTGTTCAGGCCGTGCTCGATAAGACAGAGTATTCGAATTATGAGATTTTAATTCTCGATAATCAGAGCTCCTGTCCTCAAACGCTGAATTATCTGGAGAGCATTGAAAAAGATCCTCGCGTTTCTGTTCATCGTTGGAATCATCCGTTCAACTTTTCAGCCATCAACAATTTCGGTGCTTCGGTGGCCAGAGGGGAGTTGATCGGCTTGTTGAACAATGATGTGGAGCCTATCAATGGGGAGTGGCTGACGGAGATGGTTCGGCACGCCAGCCGTCCGGATATTGGCTGTGTGGGGGCAAAGCTTTATTACCCCGATAACCGTATCCAGCATGCCGGGGTTATATTGGGCATTGGTGGTGTGGCCGGGCATTCACACAAGTATTTCCCTCGCGAAAGCCACGGCTATCACACTCGGCTTAGGCTGATTCAAAACCTGTCCGCTGTGACGGCGGCGTGTTTGTTGGTGCGCCGCAGTGTGTACGAACAGGTGGGAGGCCTGGAAGAGCAGGGGCTCGCGGTCGCCTTTAACGATATTGATTTTTGTTTGAAGGTTCGCGAAGCCGGTTATCGCAACCTCTGGACGCCCTATGCCGAGGCCTATCACCACGAATCGGTATCCAGGGGGGCCGAGGACACGCCTGAAAAGCAGCGCCGCTTCGCTAAAGAAGTGGCATTTATGAAGAATAAGTGGGGAGAGGCACTGAATTATGACCCAGCCTATAATCCCCATTTGAGCAGATCACATGAGGACTTTTCAATCAATGTGTAATTCAACGTCGGTAAGAGGGCATACGAACACATGACCCTGACGCAGTTTTTCAGTCTGGTGGATATCCAGGCCCGAATGAGTTTGAAATCCGAGGCGGCAAAGCTTTATTTAAGTTATTTGTGGTGGATTATTGAGCCGGTGCTTTATGTGCTCACCTTTTATTTTGTGTTTGAGGTGCTTCTTCAGTTTAACCGAGGTGAGAACTTCATTTTCTTTTTGATGTGCGGCAAGGTTCCCTTTTTGTGGTTCTCAAAATCGGTCACCGGTGGCAGCGGCAGTATTGTTTCTGGTAAAGGGCTGATTAACCAGCGTGATGTTCCTAAAGCGTTGTTCCCCTATGTAACCGTGCAGGAAGTGCTATATCGTCAGTGGGTGGTTTTTCTGGTGTTGTTTGGTATCGCATTCTACTTTGGAGCTTTCCCCACCTGGAATTGGTTGTACTTGGTGCCGTTGATGTTGGTTCAGTATGTATTGATTTTGGTTTGCACCATGGTGGCAGCGTATTTGGTGAGCTTTGTACGCGATGTCAGAGTACTGGTGGGGCTGGGGATGATGTGCTTGATGTTTACATCCGGCATTTTTTGGGATGTGTCCCGTATTCAGGACCCACACATGCAAAGCATGCTGTTGACTTGGAACCCGTTGGCGTTCTTGATTGATGGTTATCGCGGTATCATCATGCGGAATGAGGTATATGATGTGGTGCATTTGGCGGCGCTAGGCGGCGTTGTGGCCATTTTGTTGGCACTGGTTCACGGGCTCTATATTGCCCACAGCCGCTTGCTAGCGACTAAGGTGCTTTCATCATGAGTAAAGATCATAGCTGGGTTATTCGGGCTGAAGATGCTGGTTTGACCTATAAAAGTCGAGTGTGGGGGTTCAAGAACTTCCAATACAACGCACTCAGAAATATGAATTTTGAGGTAAGAAAGGGTGAAACGCTCGGTATCATGGGGCGGAACGGTTGTGGCAAAAGTTCGCTGCTTCGTATGTTGGCTGGTGTTATCGACCCGACAGAGGGTGTGATGCGGTATAAAAAGCAAACCAGCAGAATGCTCCTCACCTTGGGATTGGGTTTTGACGGCAACTTGTCTGGCCGGGATAACGCCATCCTCAGTGCGATGTTGCAGGGGTTTACCAAGGCACAGGCGCGCGGCGCGGTTGAAGAAATCAAGACGTTTTCCGAGCTCGGGTCGTTTTTTGACCAGCCGGTGAAGGTGTATTCATCCGGTATGAAAGGGCGCCTGGGGTTTTCCACGGCACTGAAAACCGATGTGGATGTGCTTCTGATTGATGAGGTGTTAAGTGTGGGGGACGCGCACTTTAAGCACAAGGCTGAGAAAGCCATGATGGAAAAGATTGACAGCGGCCAGACCGTGGTGTTTGTCAGTCACAGCGGCGGTCAAGTTGATAAGGTGTGTGATCGGGCCATTTGGCTTGAGAAGGGTGAAATAAAATTGAGCGGCGACACCAAGTCTGTCGCCAAAGAGTACAAAGCGTTTATGAATGAGTTGAACAGGAAGGGGGACGCCGCATGAATCAACAGAAACGGAAAGGCATTATTCTGGCGGGCGGTTCGGGCACCCGCCTATACCCGCTGACCAAAGGCGTCAGTAAGCAGTTGATGCCCATTTACGATAAACCGATGATTTACTACCCGCTGACCACGTTGATGTTTGCGGGCATTCGAGATGTGCTGATTATTACCACCCCTCAAGATCAAGAGGGTTTCGTACGGTTGTTGGGTGATGGCAGCCAATGGGGCATGAATATTCAGTATGTAGAGCAGCCCAGTCCTGATGGACTGGCCCAGGCGTTTATTCTTGGCGAGAAGTTCCTCGATGGCGCACCTTCGACGTTAGTGCTGGGGGATAATATTTTTTACGGGCACGGTTTTTTGAAGCTATTGCATACGGCTGATGACCGCGAGGTCGGAGCGACTGTTTTCGGCTACCACGTCGATAACCCCGAGGCATATGGCGTTGCGGAGTTTGATGATAGTAACAAGGTGGTCAGTTTGGAGGAGAAGCCTTCACAGCCTAAGTCCAACTATGCGGTAACCGGTCTTTATTTTTACGATAACAATGTGTGTGATATTGCGAAAACCATTAAGCCGTCTCCTCGCGGGGAGCTTGAGATTACTGACTTGAATATGGAGTATTTGCGAGCGGGGAAGCTCAATGTCGAAATCATGGGGCGGGGCTACACCTGGCTTGATACCGGTACTCATGCCAACTTGCTCAATGCCGCCCATTTCGTGCAGACCATTGAACAACGGCAGGGTTTACGTATTTCTTGCCCGGAAGAGACAGCGTATCGACAGGGCTTTATTGATGATGCCCAACTGGAAAAATTGGCGACCGAGCAAATGAAGAGCGGCTATGGCCAGTACCTGTTCAAAATTCTGAAAGACAGTCGTCGTCCATGCGGTGACTTGATGAAGCGGTTTAGTGATTGATATGAAGATTATTGAAACAGCCATTGCTGATGTCAAGCTTCTCGAGCCCAAAGTGTTTGGGGATGATCGAGGCTTTTTTATGGAAACCTTTCGCGATAGTTGGTTTCGTGAAACGGTGGCGAATGTGAGCTTTGTGCAGGACAACCACTCAAAATCCAAAAACGGCATTCTTCGGGGGCTTCACTACCAGGAGCTGCAGACTCAAGGCAAGTTGGTCCGCGTGGTGTCGGGTGAGGTTTTTGATGTGGCGGTGGATATTCGTAAAGGCTCGTCTACGTACGGCCAGTGGGTTGGTTATCACCTGAGCGCTGAAAACAAGCGCCAGTTGTGGGTGCCGGCCGGTTTTGCCCATGGGTTTTTGGTTACTTCTGAGTCGGCCGAGTTCGTGTATAAGTGCACGGACTACTACCACCCGCAGTCGGAGAAGTCGATTTTGTGGAATGACGAAACCCTGGGAGTTCGGTGGCCGCTGGAAAATGTGGCGAAGGTTCTCGTCTCAGAGAAAGATGAGCAAGGCCAGGCATTTAACAATATTTCTGGTTTATAGGGTACGGTATGAAAATTCTGGTAACAGGCGGTGCGGGGTTTATCGGTTCTGCCGTGGTGCGTCAGTTGATGGCAGCCAACGAACACGAGGTGTTGGTGCTCGATGCACTCACTTATGCGGGTAATCTGGAATCGATTCCGGGTTACGATCAACACAAGCGAGTTAGCTTTGCCAAAGTGGATCTGCGTGATGCGGACGCCACTCGTCAAACCGTGCTGGAGTTTCGGCCAGACGTGATCATGCATTTGGCGGCCGAGTCCCATGTGGACCGCTCCATTGATGGGCCGAGGGAATTCCTCGAAACCAATATCATGGGGACTTTTAATCTCCTTCAGGCGGCGCGTGAGCTGTTTGATTCGTTAGATGCTCCCAAAAAACAGCGTTTCCGTTTTCACCATATTTCAACCGACGAAGTCTATGGTGACCTCGAAGGCACCAGCGACATGTTCACTGAGCAGACCTCTTACGCCCCAAGCTCTCCATACTCCGCGTCGAAGGCGGCGTCTGACCACTTAGTCAGGGCTTGGGGCAGAACCTACGGGTTACCGGTGTTGCTGACGAACTGTTCCAATAATTATGGGCCCTACCACTTCCCGGAGAAGCTGGTTCCTCATATGATTCTGAATGCGTTGGCGGGCAAGCCGTTGCCCGTTTATGGCGACGGGTCGCAAATTCGGGACTGGTTATATGTAGAGGACCACGCCAAAGCGTTGATCCTTGTCGCTACCACCGCGTCGGCTGGTGAGACTTACAACATCGGTGGACACAACGAAGTTCGTAACTTGGACGTTGTTACCACGATTTGCGCTATATTGGAGGAGTTGGCGCCTGAAAAACCGGCTGGCGTTAACCGGTACGAGGACCTTATTACCTTCGTCAAGGACCGCCCGGGGCACGATATGCGTTATGCGATTGACGCATCCAAGATTGAGCGAGAGCTGGGGTGGAGCCCGGAGGAGACCTATGAGTCAGGGTTGCGCAAAACCGTGGAGTGGTATCTGAGTAGTCGCAACTGGTGGGAGCGTGTACTAAGCGGCGATTACCAGCTCACTCGTTTGGGTGGGGTTTAGGGTCGGTTACTCAGAGAGTGATATGAAGATATTTGTCATTGGTTTCAATAAGTCGGGGACGACATCGATACATGATTTCTTCCAGGAGAACGGTATCGAGTCTATTCATTGGGACCACAGTAACCTATCGAGAGCGATTGCGAAAAACCACAAGCAGGGAAATCGGTTACTTGAAGGTTATGAAGAGTGGCAAGCGTTTTCCGACCTGGAACATCCGGTAAAAGGGGGCGGTTATTACTATTCCGCCGAGAAGCATTTTCAGACCATTGATAAGCAGTATCCCGGGTCTTTATTCATTCTCAACTATAGGAGTTTCGACTCCTGGGCTAATAGCCGGCGCAACCACGGTAATTACCTGCTTAAAGCAATGCTTGGTGACGGTTTGTCTTCCTGGGAGGAGGTGAGGGAATTGTGGTTCAGGGAGTATAGTGACCACATTTCAAAGGCATCGGATTATTTTGAAGGGAAAGATAATTTTCTATTGTTGGAGATGGACAAGGAAGCAGGAACGAAACTTTCTGAGTTTCTCGAGCGCCACGGTTTCAACTTGTCAGTTAGGGATTTGCCAGTCGCCCATAGAACTCACAAGAACGCTGTGGATGACCAGCAAGCCGTGAATTATGCATTAGAACTAGCGAAATTCTTTGAAGTGGTAGATATCGTCAAAAGTATGAAGGTTCTTGAGGCTGTTCATCCGGCGGTGTCGCAGCTTGAGGGCGTCAGTGAAGCTCAGGCGCATGAGGTGAGTGACAGGCTTTCTTATTATTACAGCGTATTGGGTAAATCATTAGCCAAACGTAAGCAATAGAGCTCTGAACTTATGAATGTATTGGTAGTTGGTAGTGGTCAATTGGCGTCGGACCTGGTTCAAACGGCGCCTGCGGAGTTTGCTGTTCGAATGGTGGGGCGAGCCGAGCTGGATATTACTCAGTCTCAGGAGTGTTATGCGACCCTGGAGCGCATTAAGCCGAATGTCGTCATCAATGCTGCAGCCTACACGGCGGTGGATAAAGCTGAAAGTGAACCTGAAACCGCTTATGACGTCAATGAGCAGGGCGTGGCGAATTTAGCTGATGCTTGTAATGTGGTGAACGCAAAGCTGTTTCACGTATCCACTGACTTTGTGTTTGATGGTCAAGCAAGCTTTCCGTATAAGCCGGGTGATCCCACGAACCCGCAATCAGTTTACGGGGCTTCAAAGCGTGCTGGTGAAATTTTGCTACAACGCAAGATGGCTGATGCGGTGATTGTCCGAACGAGCTGGTTGTATTCTTGCACTGGGGCCAACTTTGTCAAAACCATGTTAAGGTTAATGACCGAAAAACCCCGGTTGAATGTGGTAGTTGATCAGCTGGGGACGCCAACATGGTCTGCGGGTTTGGCCCGTGCATTATGGGCAGGAGTTGGCAAGGAGGTGCCGGGTGGCGTGTATCACTGGTCTGACGCGGGTGTGGCTTCATGGTATGACTTTGCTGTCGCTATTCAGGATGTTGCTGTTGAGTTAGGTCTTTTAGAGACAGTGGTTCCGGTACGTCCCATTCCTGCTTCCGAGTTTCCCACGCCGGCTAAACGTCCTGCATACAGCGTGCTGGACAAGCGCGCCACGGAGGAGGTCTTTGGTGTCGAGTGTGTTCACTGGCGGAGGCAGTTACGTGCAATGCTCCGAAAGCTTTCGGAAATTTAGGTATTGTCGACTTGGCGGTGGCGGCACAATCAGGTCCGTATGATCCATGTCTTCGCACATTTCTAGTTTGAATTTACAGGTGCTCACTCAATGAAGTTACGACCTCCGGCATCAGCCGCCAGTACTCTTCAGAAGGGTTTTATCAGTTGCAGTCTTCCAGTGATCTCTTTGGGGTTGGTGTTGTTGCTGGGGATAGCCTACGCTGTGCTTCAGTATGTTGTTATCCCTAAAATTGGTGATGGAGTTGGTGAGGAGACTTCGTCATACACGTTAGGTCAATGGGAGGGTGTTATAGAGTGTGAGGCGACTGGACCCAGTTCAGCACTCGAGCAACCGAGAACCATTTTGGTTGAGGATGGCTCCATAGTAATGGAACGAGGAGATATTGAGGAATTTTACCGCGTAACCGATGATGGAACGACAATCCCCAGAGATATGTCGTTACGCTTTGAGTGGTGGCACGGCGTTGTTCGCGGCTCCAAGGTCATAGTGCAAGGATGGTATACCGAGGGAGGAGATCGTGTTAAACCGATTTCTTTTGACGGGGCGTTTGAAGAGGGAGGGCTGTACATGGAGGGCAAGCGCGGGCCCAGAAAATGTACGATATCAGCCCACCCTGTAGGTTAGGTGAGTCCCTCGAATCAGGGGTAAACATCCGGAGCGGTTAGCGAAGGGAGTCGGAGCCGAACAATGCGGTTTTCAACCTTACCGAAGAAAATCGGAAGGCACTTTTCAAATGCCACCACAAGTGGCGACTGTTAAGTGTGTGGCTTTTGCGTTTTCCGGGGTGGATGACTTTTGCCTCAGGGAAATAGTAAACCGTTTGACCTAGTAAATGCCTTGCGCGCCAGCAGATGTCAACATCCTCGTAATATAAAAAATAGCGTTTGTCGAACCCATTTAATGCTTCAAAAGTGTCTGTTTTGAACGCTAGGCACGCACCTGAAGCCCAGTCTACCTCGCAAGGGCGCAGTGTTGTTCGCTTAATACCGGTTCGATTTTTCTTGAACATAAAAGATGTCGCAAGCTCCCATATGTAAGGGAATTTCCTGACTGACTCTTCATGCACTTTCAAAGCGTGGTCTTTGAAGATGTTAGGTGCACCAATCGTTGCGTCCGTCTGAGTCATGCCCTCTATGAGAGCTTTTAGTGCGTCAGGAGTGCACTCAAGGTCCGGGTTGAGCACAACGAAATAGTCTTCCGATATGTCCATATCCAGGTTTGCTAGGCAGAACTCAAAAACCTGGTTGTGGTTCTCTCCAAATCCTTTGGTCTCTTTGTTGCTTAAATAGCTAAGTGTGTGAGAGCTTGCATAGGTGTGAAGCCTTGGGTCCGGAATATTATCCAGAATTACGATGTTTACATTCGAAGCCGTTAAAAGGTGAGGTTTGAGCCCCTCTATTATCTCTTTCGTGTTGTTGTGAGAAACGACTGAGCAGAAAATATTCATAGCGGGGGGGTATCAACTCTCTGCGCCATAATCATTCCCCATAGGGCGAGTGTGATAAAACAGTTTCGTTTGCGTGGGAAAAATTTGAGGATGAACCAAAACCGTCTGTGCGGGCCTTTTGTTAGGGAATGTGACAAAGCATTGAAGAACGGCCGATATTCCGTTTTTAATTGACCCTCAAATTGGTTCGCAAAAGCGACGGCTTGGCGAATACTTGCGAGAGAGGTTTTGAACTTTCTTAGTAGAGGGTTCCGTTGTTTACCTCCAAGCTGTTCTCGAGCTCCGACTTGGTTGTCGTTGTGCTGCCGGTATAGCAGAGTCGGTTCGGCAATAGGCTCAATAAGGCCGGTGCCGCTGGCTATTAAGGCGAGCCACCAATCATGCATTACAATATCGGAGTGGCACGCGGTATTCTGCATAGCCATAATCAACGCTCTGTTTACGCAGGCTGATGCTCCTTGCACAGTGTTATGGAAAGCAAGCCGACGCGGGTCAGAAGCATTTCTGGGGTTGAGTTGATCCAGTTTCCAGAATGATGTCTTTTCGTTGCTCTCCGGGTGCCACACCCAAGCATCGGAAAATATCAAGTGAGGCGCGTCGTCAGTGCGCATTTTTTCGTAAAAAAGAGAAGCTTTGTTGTCCAGCCAGATGTCATCCTGATCGGCAAGAAAGACGTAGGGAGCAGTCGTTTTCGGCAGGGCAGTGAGTACATTCTGAATTACGCCTTTGCCGGGGCCGTCGATAAGGGCGACAGAAATGGATGAGGAAGCCGCAATTTGCTTTACAATAGTCCGTGTCTGGTCAGTGGAGCCATCGTCGCTTACTAATACTCCGGCGGGCGCTGGTTGCTGTTTAAGAATGCTTTCCAGTTGGTCTGCAATGTAGCGTTCGCCGTTATAGGTACATACTAGGACTTCGTAGGCGGAGTGCTGGGGATCGCTGCTCATGACTGACTCTGATTGTTCGTAGTTCGACGGAGTATACCTGAAAACACCGCCTACAAGGAGGACACCATGTGGCCGTTGGTCGCATGAAAACACACAAAGAAACGCCTGAAGGATTCTAACGATGACGATTTGGATTCCCGGTGCATCCGGCTTTGTGGGACGTGCCTTGACGTCGCGTTTGCAGGCTGAGGGGCAGGGCTTTTACAGAGTATCCCGTCGGGCTTCTCAGTTGGCTGATGACTCAATTTTTCCAGCCGAAGCGCTGGGACAACGCCTGCAAAAAGAGGATGTTGTTATCTATTGCGCGGGCCTGGCTCATACGCAGGGAGATCCGGCTGCTTTTCATCAGGCCAATTGCGATGAACCGTTGGCGGCGGCTCGCTTGGCGGCGTCACGCGGTGCGAAGCGCTTTGTGTTTGTGAGCAGTGTGAAGGTGAACGGCGAGCGGACGACCGGTGTGCCGTTTTCCGAACACGATGCACCGGCACCCGTGGATATGTATGGCCGTTCAAAGCTCTTGGGTGAACAGGCGCTGTGGCAGCAGGCACGGCAAAGCGGTATGGAGCTGGTGGTGGTGCGTCCGCCGCTGGTGTATGGCCCCGGTGTTCGCGCCAATTTCGCCGCCATGGTTAAAGCGGTGCGGCGCGGTATGCCGTTGCCGCTGGCTTCCATTCAGAACAAGCGCAGCCTGATTTACGTGGAGAACCTGGCGGATCTGCTGGTGTTGTGTGCGCGCCATCCTGCGGCGGTGAATCGCGTGGTGATGGCCTCTGACGGGCAGGATTTGTCGACGCCAGCGTTGCTTCGTTTAACGGGGGAAGCGCTGGGTAAACCGGCTCGGCTTTGGCCTTGCCCCGAGTCGGTTCTGAAGCGCGGGGCGGCTTTGCTGGGTAAGCGCGCAGTGGCAGATCGGCTGTGTGATTCGCTGCAGGTCAACGATGACTTCGCGCGGGATAAACTAATGTGGCGCCCCCCGTTTTCAGTGGAGGAAGGGCTGCGCCGAACGGTCGGTGGACTAGCCTAAGGTGTGGTAGCGCCTAAGGTGGTGACGGTACACGTTGATTTACGGTATTTGATAGTCGATGTGCGATGTCTACCATTGGAGAAACCCAGAGTCGTGCAGTTTCCAAGGCGTCAACGAGCACAGTCTCGTCCTCAATATACTCGTGGATCATTTGATTCCGGAGTTTTCTATGCGCTATCCAGTCATCTGCAGAGTCAATCCAACCGAACTTCTCGGCTTTGTCAAGATTATCAATGGCAGGGCCAAGGGACTCCCCTAGAAAACTCAATAGTCTGGGGATAAGTTTGTCTCCAATAGTATCTTGTAATCGGCCAAACCTTGCGACAAAAGCGTCAAGGCGCTCTGCCATAATAGAATCCGTAACCCAACTCCTTACCGTGGAAGTAGTGACGCTTTCATCGCCGAAGAGGCGCCCTGTGGTCTCGGTAAGGTATAGAGCTTCTTTTTGGACAACTCGAGTGAGAAATAGTAAGCGAGAAGTTTCATTTTCCATGCTACAACCTTTCTCCGGAATCCAAGGCAAAGCGGTGAATGGGGAGCTCTTTAAGGGTTGGTGAGTGGATTAAAACGTCCACTTTTCGACCATCAAAGACGCGACTGAGTTTGGTGGCTAGCTTGGCGGCGGATAGTGCCGGGCGTGCGACGGGTTGTTGCGTGCTCACGATTAAGTCAATATCGCCACCCTTGCTAGTGTCATTAAGGCGAGAGCCAAAGACTCGTACCTCAGCGCGTTCGCCGAACAAGGCTTCTGTCTCTCGCTTAATTGAGGCGCATTGGTAGGGCGTCAATCTCATCATTTAAGGTCCGGCGGATGGTTTTAGTTATACTACGGCGCTCGGTAATTGTATGCAATGGCTGGAGGAGGATGCAGGCTGCGCCAACGGTCGGTGGACCGGTCTAAGGCACGTATCGAGATTGGGTCATTACATAAACGCTTAAACCCCCAAAATTTTGAGTACAAAAAGCACACAATGTGCTATCATCCACTTCATGAAATCATTTACATGGAATCCTGAGAAGAACAAGCTTCTCCAAAAAGAGCGGAATATCTCTTTTGAGGATGTGGTCCTACACGTCTCAATCGGAGGGATTATAGATACGCTCGAGCACCCAAACCAGGAACGTTACCCAGGTCAACAAATACATGTGATTGAAATAGAGGGGTATGCTTACCTGGTGCCTTTTGTGGAGTCGGATGATGAGGTTTTTCTGAAAACGATTATCCCGAGCCGGAAAGCGACCAAAACCTATTTGGGAGGTCCAAAATGAGAAAGCTGGACAAAGAAGAGCAAGACATTCTTGAAACGTTCGAAGCCTCTGAGTTGCAGCGAGCGCCGGACTTTGAAAAAAGAAAGGTGCGGCACCAGCACTATGCGGAGGCAATGTTTAAAAAAGATGCCAGAATTAACATCCGGCTGTCTTCAAAGGATCTTCGGGGACTTCAAAAAAGAGCTCTGTCAGAGGGCATTCCCTACCAAACACTGGTTGCCAGTATCCTTCATAAATATGTGGAAGGTCGGCTGCACGAAGACCGGTAATTAGAATGTATGCCCGTTGGCTCGTTTTGGCGTTGGTGGCGTTTGGGGTGAGCGTTGCGCTGACGGGCGTGTTGCGTGGTTATGCGGTGCGCCGCAAGCTGCTTGATGTGCCGAATGCGCGCAGTTCACATGACGTTCCAACGCCACGGGGCGGTGGGGTGGCAATTGTGACCACCGCTTTGCTGGGTCTGGTGGCGTTGGGCTTGTCAGGCGTGGTTACGGCCAAGGTTGTGTATGCGTTGGGCGGCGCTGGGCTGCTGGTGGCGGCGGTGGGCTGGCTGGATGACCACGGGCATGTGGCGGCACGCTGGCGGTTATTGACGCATTTTGCAGCGGCATTATGGGGCACTGGTTGGTTGGGTGGTTTGCCGGACTTGCCGGTGTTGGGCGTGATGATGCCCGGTGAATGGCTGTGGGTACCGCTGCTGCTGTATGTGGTGTGGCTGCTGAACCTGTACAACTTTATGGACGGGATTGACGGCATTGCGGGTGTAGAAGCTGTGACGGTATGTCTCGGCGGGGTGTTGCTGGCAGCGTGGGGGATGCCTGAGGTTAGTCTGGCCCTGCCTCTCCTGTTGGCCGCGGCGTCCGCAGGGTTTCTGGTGTGGAACTTTCCCCCCGCGCGTATTTTTATGGGGGATGCGGGCAGCGGTTTTGTCGGGCTCTGGCTGGGACTGCTATCCGTTTTTGCAGCGACTCAGGCGGCGGTGCTGTTCTGGGGCTGGGTGATTCTGCTGGGTGTGTTTGTGACGGATGCCACGGTGACGCTGGTGCGGCGCTGTTTACGCGGTGAGAAGGTGTATGAGGCGCACCGCAGTCACGCCTATCAACGTTTGGCACGGCGTTTTGGGCACCGGCCCGTGACGTTGCTGTGTGGTGCTGTGAATGTATTGTGGTTGTTTCCTGTCGCCGCGTGGGTGGTCGTCGGCGGACTGGAACCGGTCTCGGGCGTTTTGTTGGCGTATGCCCCGTTGGTCGTGGCGGTGTGCTGGCTGGGAGCCGGGAGCCGCGAACGGCGTTAATTCACCACTCGCAGCTTGCCGGTATTTTGTTTTTGACGCCAGACGGAGTCACTGATGAGCATACTGGCTTTGTAGTCGGTGGGGGCCTCGACCAGCAGTTCTTTAACGCGGTCGCACTGGTAGGCGTGGCAGGCGACGTCCAGTTCATCCAGTAGATACTTGGTTTTCTCCCAGCTCAGGTGCTCTTCCTCGGCGCGGAGAATGCCTGGATGCTGGGTGCCCGCTACGTTGGTGCCGATCAGCAGTTCTTCGTACAGTTTTTCGCCGGGGCGCAGGCCACTGAATTCGATTTCGATGTCGCCGTTGAGGTGGTCTTCGTCTTTCACTTCCAGGCCGGACAGGTGGATCATGCGTGTGGCCAGGTCTACGATCTTGACCGGTTCTCCCATATCCAGCACGAACACATCGCCACCGGTGCCGATGGCCCCGGCCTGAATGACCAGCTTGGCCGCTTCCGGGATGGTCATAAAGTAGCGCACCATTTCCGGGTGGGTCACGGTGACGGGGCCGCCATTCTTGATTTGCTCGCGGAACAGAGGCACGACGGAGCCGGATGAACCGAGCACGTTCCCGAAGCGCACCATACTGAACACGGTATTGCTTTGGCGTTTGGCGAGGCCTTGCAGGACCAGTTCGGCCAGCCGCTTGGACGCGCCCATGATGTTGGTGGGGCGCACGGCCTTGTCGGTGGAAATGAGCACGAAGGATTCCACCCCGGCCCGAATGGCGGCTTCGGCGGTATACCAGGTGCCGTAGACGTTGTTGCGCACGCCTTCCACGATGTTGTGTTCTACCAGCGGCACATGCTTGTAGGCGGCGGCGTGGTACACCGTCTGTACGCCGAAGCTGCGCATGATGGTTTCCACGCGGTGTTCTTTCTGGACGGAGCCGAGAATGCTGTAGAGATTAATATTCTGGCTGCGATATTCTTCGGTCTCGTGCAGCTCGCGCTCAATCTGGTAGAGACTGAATTCATTCAGTTCGAACAGGACGATGGCGCGGGGCCGGTGCTGAATAATCTGGCGACACAGTTCGCTGCCGATGGAGCCGCCAGCGCCGGTGACCATGACCACTTTGTCGGTGATGCAGGCCTGCATCAGTTCCGGCTGCGAAGAGACCGGGTCACGGCCCAGCAGGTCTTCGATGTCCACATCGCGAATATGCTCGATGCGGGCCTTGCCGCTGAGAATATCGGGAATGGCGGGAACGGTTTGCACGGACACCGCCAGGGATTCCAGCCGCTTGATGACCTGGGCGCGGCGCGAGTTCGGCGTGTTACCCAGGGCGAGCAGGATTTTACTGATGCGGTGGGTGCGAATCAGGGCCTCGATCATTTTGGGATCGTAGACGGTGATGTTCGCCACCACGGTGCGGTGTAGCGTCGGGTTGTCATCGACAAAGGCGACGGGTTTGTACTGTGAGCCCTGGAGCGCGAGGGTAAGCTGGTGGCCGGTGTATCCGGCGCCGTAGACGAGTACGGGCTCTTTTAGGTCCACGCTACGGCGGCTGATCATCAGGATAACGCTGCGCACCAGCAGTCGGGGCGCGCCGATCAACAGCAGGGCGATGGTAAAGTAGATAAAGGGAACGGAGCGGGGCAGTCGTGATTGAAGTAGAAAGCTGGTGGTGGCGACAACGAGGGCGGAAATGAACACGCAGCCCACAATAGTCAGCATCGCCGGCGTGCTCATGTAGCGCAGGATCGCCCGGTACATGCCCATGCGGATAAAGATGGCCAGGCTCGCGACCAGGGTAATGACGGCGACGATCAGGTCTTTATCAAGAAATGGAGAATCGAAGCTGCCCAGCCGCAGGAAAGCGGCAGCGTAGAATGCCGTGAAGATGGCAAGACTGTCGTAGATCAACGAGATAATGCGCTTGGTTGTCCGGGAGGACTCAAACAAGGCTTCCAGCATACATCCCAGCTCCATGTGAGTGACCAAATTGTGCCCGGCAGCTGACCGATGTTCTTTAACAGGGCAACAACGGGCGTATTATAACCCAATTCGGCCTTTCTGTTACGAAAAGCTTACAAATTTGCGCCGTAACTCACAGCGCTAAGCGCTTATCAGCCAGCATTGATGGATCTTGGTGTTGCGCTGGAAATCCCGGTCGATGGTTTGCGCGGTAATGTCTTCCAGGTGCCAGCGGGAAAGGGCTTCCTGATCCATGGTGAAGCTGCGCAGGTTGGTCGAGAAAATCAGGGTGCCGCCGGGGTTCAGTGCGCTGGCGGCGGACTCGATCAGTTGGACGTGATCGCGCTGGATATCCAGCACGCCGGGCATGCGCTTGGAGTTGGAGAAGCTGGGCGGGTCCAGCAGGATCAGGTCAAACGTTTGTTCGTTGGTTTTCAGCCACTCCAAACAGTCGGCCCGCTCGGTGCGGTGCTTGGCGTCGCTCAAGCCGTTCAGTGCGATGTTGTTGCGTGCCCACTGTAGATAGGTGTTTGACATGTCCACGCTGAGCGTACTGCGTGCGCCGCCGAGTGCCGCGTGAATACTGGCGGTGCCGGTGTAGCAGAAGAGATTCAGGAAGCGGGCACCGCGCGCCATTTGTGCAATTTTCAGACGCACCGGACGATGATCGAGGAACAGGCCGGTGTCCAGGTATTGCCAGAGGTTAACTTGTAGCCGCGCTTGGCCTTCGCGCACCACCAGCGGTGCGGATTCGGGGGGGGCCGACAGCTTCTGGTACTGGCTGCCGTCGTTGTGGCTGTGACGCCGACGTTGCTTATAGCTGATGTGGTCTGCGTCAAGTTCAAGGGCTCGGGGCACCGCCGCCTGGATGTCGGCAAAGCGCTGATCGGCTCTGGCTTCGTCCACGGATTTCGGCGCGGCGTATTCCTGAACGTGCGCGTACCGCGCTCCGTCTTCGGTGTGGTACAGGTCAATGGCCGCTGAGTATTCTGGCATGTCGGCGTCGTACAGCCGATAACATTGAATCCCTTCCTTTTTCACCCATTTGGCCAGTTGCTTGAGGTTTTTTTGCAGCCGGTTGGCCAGCATCTGGGCACCGTCGCTCAGCGGTTCGTCCGGCGCCGGGCCTTCGTGCGGTAACCGTTTGGGGGCGGCGTTGACAAAAGCGCTGTCTTCCACGCGGAACATCAGCAGTTCGGCAGGCATGGGGCCGTTGAACAATTTATAGCGCTTGTGGGCACGCAGACCCATTTGCTTGCCCAGGTCCGGGTTGCCGGTGAAAACGGCGGCCTGCCAGCCGGGGAATTCGGCTTTGAGGCGCTCGCCGAGGTGGCGATACAACCCCTTCAGTGATTCCACGTCGCCCAGCCGCTCGCCATAGGGTGGGTTGGTGATGACCAAACCGGGTTCCAGCCGTTTGTGGGTAGGCTGTTTGAGATCAGCCAGCTCTTTGCGGCTGACGCGCAACCATTCATCCAGACCGGCCTGGATGATGTTGTCCTCCGCCGAGCGGATGACGGACAGGTTGCCGTCGTAACCGCGGACTTCGGGTTGAGGCCGCGCCAGTCCGGCGGCTTTGCGTTGCATGGCCTCTTCGCGCAGCGCCAGCCATATATCGTTGCGATGGTTGAGCCATTGTTCAAACCCAAACCGTGAGCGCCCAAGACCCGGAGCGATATCGGCGGCCATCATGGCGCCTTCGATCAATAGGGTAGCGGCGCCGCACATGGGGTCGATCAGCGCTCCACCCTGGCGCGCCATCGCGGGCCAGCCAGCACGTATCAAGACGCCGGCCGCGAGGTTTTCTTTCATGGGGGCCACGCCCTGACGGGTGCGGTAGCCACGACGGTGGAGGCTGTCTCCGGACAGGTCCAGGCTGAGCGCCAGGCGGCCTTTGTTCAGGCGGGCATTAATGCGCAGGTCCGGCTGCTGTTTGCTGACCGAAGGGCGACTGCCGGTTTGTTCCCGCAGGCGGTCGACAATGGCGTCCTTGATTTTCAGGGCACCGAACTGGGTATTGCGGATGGCGCCGGTGGTGCCGGTGAAGTCTACGACGAAGGTGCTTTGTGGCCCGAGGTGTTCTTCCCAGGGCACGGTAACAGCGCCTTTATAGAGCGTGTCCTGATCCCCCACGGGGAATTCCGCCAGCAGGAGAAGGACTTTGTTGGCCAGGCGTGACCACAGGCAGGCTCGGTACGCCAGTTGCAAGTCGCCGGAGAAGCTGACGCCCGCCACGGTTTCCTTGAGGTCATTGGCCCCGAGGCTTTCAAGCTCCCGATAGAGCAGGGCTTCCAGGCCTTTGGGGCAGGTGGCGAATAGGTTCATCACGTTTTGTCAAACCTCTGGCTAGAGCAATGTGCCATATAAACGACACAACCTATAAGAATAAATTCGTTCACAGACGCGAGTGCTTTTGCTGTACTGAACGTTCGCCCCTTAAGTTCACTTCTAAGGAACCGGTGTTCGATTTACGGGTCCGCCTATATAGGGGGGCGATCTCCCAACGCGCAGTGGCGGGGTTTGCGAACCCTTTGCGTGTTCCCCGATCCGGCGTCGTGCAAATGGCCCGGTTCGCAAGATTAACGGCTACAAAGAGGTACATCCAGTATGAAACGTCAAAAGCGTGATCCATCCGCTCGTGCTTTCGGAAAAGGGTATCAGGCCGGTATTGCGGGGCGTTCCCGCAGCTTTTGCCCCCACGGGGACGGAGATGCCCGCCAGCAATGGCTTTCCGGTTGGCGCGAGGCGCGCACGGACCACTGGGATGGTCTTAATCTGGCCGCTCATGTTCAAAAATTGAACAATTTTCACCATCCCTGAGGGTCATCTTTGACGATCAACCCTATTGGCTATTCATGTCTCAACAGCCCGCTGCGTGCGGGCTTTTTTTTGCATAAAAAAACGGCTTGGGCGCGAAGCTCAAGCCGTTTTCGATATGTGGTAGGACTAACCAGATTCGAACTGGTGACCTCTACCATGTCAAGGTAGCGCTCTAACCAACTGAGCTATAGTCCTGCTGCGTCGAGGCGCGAACTTTACCAAAAGCGCGAAGTTTTGCAACCCTTTTTATGAATCCGGGCGCATTTTTTGTGACGCAGAAGTGAACGTTTTGAAGGGGGCCAACGTAGTGCAAGGGGCTGTGTTATAGTTTGTAACGCTGTACCCTTTTCCAAACCAGAGAGGAAAACTGTATGCGCATCAATCGCTTGAGCAAGACCATCGCCACAGGACTGTGTGCTGGCCTGATTCTGCAAACCACCGCTTGCGGGACCATCCTGTACCCCGAGCGTAAAGGGCAGACCGAAGGTCGCCTGGACCCGGCTGTCGTAGCGCTGGATGCTGTTGGCCTGCTGCTGTTCCTGATCCCGGGTGTTATCGCGTTTGCCGTGGACTTTTCCAACGGTACGATTTATCTGCCCGGCGGCAGTGCACAACTGTCGGAAGAGCAGATGGAACAGATTGCCCGTGAGGACGGTCAGGTAGACGAGCAAGCCCTGGAAGAACTGTTGCAGGACGAGCTGGAAATGTCCGTGGATCTGCAAGCCAGTGATGTTCAGGTGCGCAGCATGCAGTCCATCGAACAGGCTCGTGCCATGATCAACAGCCAGACGGCGATGGCCGCTCTGTAAAAGTTGATGAAACTGAAAAACCCCGTTACCGCCATCTGGCGCAGTGAGGCCTCTCGCGGGTTAAAGGTGATTGCCTATAGCCTGTTATTACTGTTCGCGACATCATTGCCGTTTATCGGCTACATGATGTTCGGGCCGGAGGGCGGTAACCCCGTGGCACTGAGCTGGCTTTTTGCCGGTGGTGCCATGCTGGCGCATGTGGGGTTTTTCGTCGGGCTCTTACTGTTGATCGTTGATCACTATTTACGACGATAAGAACCGCGACGATAAGACCGGGATCGTGTCCGTCATTCTTCTCCCAGAAAACCACCGGATTGATGAGACCACAGTTGGGCGTACAGTCCTTTGTGGGTAATCAGTTCGCTGTGGGTACCCTGTTCCACAATCTCTCCCTGATCGAGCACAATCAGTCGGTCCATCGCGGCAATGGTGGATAGACGATGCGCAATAGCGATAACGGTTTTGCCTTCCATTAAGCGGCTCAGGTTGCTTTGAATCACGCTTTCCACTTCTGAATCCAAAGCCGATGTGGCTTCGTCCATAATCAGGATCGGTGCATTCTTGAGCAGTACGCGGGCAATGGCAATGCGCTGGCGTTGCCCCCCGGAGAGTTTTACGCCGCGCTCGCCGACGTGGGCGTCGTAGCCGGTGCGACCCTCGGCGTCACTCAACCCTAAAATAAAGTCGTGCGCTTCGGCCTGTCGGGCGGCTTCGATCATTTCTTCTTCCGTTGCGCCGGGTTTTCCGTACATCAGATTGTCGCGTACGGAGCGGTGGAGCAGGGCGGTGTCCTGGGTAATCATACCGACGTGGGCGCGCAGGGTTTCCTGTTGCACGGCGGAGATGTTTTGTCCGTCCACCCGAATTTCGCCGCCGTGAATATCGTAGAAACGCAACAAAAGATTAACCAGAGTGGATTTTCCGGCACCGGATCGTCCGACGAGGCCGATTTTTTCTCCGGCTTTGATGTGCAGGGAGAAGTTATCCAGCACGGTTTCGGCGTCGTTGTATTTAAACGTGACGCGGTCGAACTCAATGTCGCCGCACTGAATGGCAAGCGGCTGGGCGTCTGGTTGATCACTGACGGCGCGGGGATTGGACAGGGTGTTGATGCCGTCTTTGGCGGTGCCGATATTTTCAAACAGTGAAGACACCTCCCACATGATCCACTGGGACATCCCGTTCAGGCGCAGGATTAAACCCATGGCGGCAGCGATGGCACCGACAGAGAGCGCGCCGGCGCCCCACAGCCAAATGGACAGGGCGGCGCTGCTGAAAATCAACAGGGCGTTGATTGTCCATACGCCGCTGTTTAGCAGGGTGGCCAGTCGCATTTGAGGGTGTACGGTATTGAGAAAACGCTCCATGCCGTTGCGGGCGTAATCGGATTCGCGACGGGAATGGGAGAACAGTTTAACGGTGGCGATGTTGGTATAGGTATCGACGATGCGACCGGTCATGTCCGCCCGTGCGTTGGCCTGGCGCGTGGCGACCGCCGACAGGCGGGGCAGAAAGAAACGCAACAATCCGGCGTAGGCGATGAACCACACGGCGAGTGGCAGCATCAGTCGCCAGTCCAATGAGCCGAGCAGGGCGAGCATGCTGGTGAAATACACCAGTACGTACACAGTAATGTCCAGCAGCTTCATGACCGTTTCGCGCACGGCCAGGGCGGTTTGCATCACTTTGGTCGCGATGCGTCCGGCGAATTCGTCCTGAAAGAAACCGACGCTTTGTCCGAGCAGGTAGCGGTGCGCCTGCCAGCGGATGATCATTGGGTAATTGCCGAGCAATGTCTGGTGAATGAGCGTTGAATGCAGAAATACGGTGACCGGTATCAGCACCAGTACGACGACGCCCATTAATAGCAGTTCGGTGCCGCGTTCAGCCCACAAGTCGGCGGGATTAAAATGACCGAGCCAGTCCACCACCAGGCCAAGAAAGCGAAACAGGGCCACTTCCATTACGGCGATACCAGCGGCGAGAACGGCCATGGTTAACAGAAAGGGGGTGGCGCCTTTGGTATAGTGGCGGCAAAATGCGAGCAGGGTGGCTGGCGGTTGCTGCGGCTCTTCCGGTGGGAACGGTTTGAGCAGGCTTTCAAAAAAAGCGAACATGGGGTGGGCTCGATTCGGTTCTAAAACGGCGCGTAGTGTACTCGGTTTTTGTGGCCTGAACCATGTGGGTTTGTTAAACGGTGTAAGCGAGGAAAACATGAAAAAAATATTGATGACTTTTGGGGCGGGCGCGCTTGGAGGACTGGGCAAGTGTCTGGTGATGTGGCTGTTTGGCTTGTACGGTATCAGCCAGATGTTGGGCGTCAGTATCGCTCCGGGGTTGTCTGCGCACTGGTTGTATCCGCACATTGTGTGGGGTGGCTTGTGGGGTTTTTTGTTTTTGCTGCCAGTGCTTCATGGCCGGCTGCTGCCGCAAACGCTGGTGCTGAGCCTCTTTCCCACGTTGGTTCAATTGTTCGTGATTTATCCGTATCAAACCCGCTATGGCATTGCCGGGCTGGGGCTGGGCACGTTGACCCCGGTACTGGTGTGGTTTTTCAATTGGGTGTGGGCACTGGTCGCGGCGATTGCCTTGCGCATGGCGCGGTAGGGGTATCCTTACCCCTCCACTTGAAGCCTTATCCCGCTAAGGTGCCCGCCCGGTAATCGTTGATGGCTTGCTCGATTTCCTCGGACGTGTTCATCACGAATGGCCCGTACTGAGCGATGGGCTCGCGGATCGGCTTGCCCGCCAGGACTAACGCCCGGGCGCCACCGTCTCCGGCGGTGAGCGTGATCTCGTCACCGTCGCTCAGAATGCCCGCCGCGCCACGTTCAACGGGGCGGGGCGGTTCGCCAATGGTGAGATCGCCCTCGAACACATACACAAAGGCGTTCAGACCTTTGGGCAACGCCTGCTCGAACGACGCGCCAGCGGGCAATTGAACATCCCAGTAGCGGGGTTCGGTGCTCAAACCCTGAATGGGACCGTTGAGAGTCTCGCCATTGACGGTGACGCTACCGGCGATGACGTTGACTTGCCCACCGTTGCCCAGTTTGGCCACGGGAATGTCACTGGCCGGAATGTCGCGATAGTTGGCCGGTTTCATTTTCTCGGCGGCGGGCAGGTTCAGCCACATCTGGAAACCGCGCATGCGGCCTTCTTCCTGCTGGGGCATTTCCGAATGAATAATACCCCGGCCAGCGGTCATCCATTGCACGTCACCACTTTTGAGATCGCCCCGGTTGCCCATGTGGTCCTCGTGCAGCATGTGGCCTTCGAGCATGTAGGTGACGGTTTCGAAGCCCCGGTGCGGGTGGGACGGAAAACCGCCGATGTAGTCATCCCGGCTTTCGGAGTTGAACTCGTCGAGCATCAGGAAGGGGTCCAGGCGTGCCTGCTGGCTTTGCCCCAGGCTGCGCCGGATTTTTACACCGGCGCCATCGCTGGTGGCGAGGGCCGGGATCAGTTGGCGAAGTTGGCGTTGCATAAAACACCCCCTTAGGTTAAGTGGTGACCGTGCTGAGTGATAATCGACTTCAGGCAACGGCCAACCGGTTGATTTCGTTGTTGGCGCTGTCGAGTGCCTTTTGCTGGTGCTCGCCGCCCATGTTCAAGCCTTCCGCGTAAATGAAATGTGTGTCTTTTAAGCCGAGGAAAGCGAGGAACGTATTCAGGTAGCCGGTTTGAGAGTCCGCCTCGGTGCCCTGATAAATTCCGCCCCGCGCGGCAACAATATACACCGGCTTGTTGCCGAGCAATCCTTCCGGCCCATTACTGGTGTAGCGGAATGTCTCCCCTGAGCGCGCGATATGGTCGAAATACGCCTTCAGGGTAGACGGAATGCCGAAGTTGTACATCGGCACGCCCAGTACGATGACATCGGCACGGCGCAGTTCATCGATCAACTGATCGGAGTATTCCACGATGTCCCGCTGAGTGGCTGTGCGTTTATCCGCTGGGGTAATCATGGCGTGCATGCGCTCGGCATCCAGATGCGGAATCGGGTGGCGGGCCAGATCGCGCACGATCACCTTGCTGCCCGGATTGTTTTTCTGCCAGCGCTGAACGAACTCGTTGCTCAATGCGGATGAATGTCCGTTGTCGCCGGACAGGCTGCTGTTGATTTGAAGCAGGGTCGCCATGTTGCGTACTCCTTGAATGTGAGTGTTGATGCGATGACTCTATTAAACGATTTGACAGTCCAATGATAAATAGCGATATTTGAGGAAGTTTGATCAGTTTTTTCGATGTTTTCCCGATGGCGATCCTGAAATGAGGAATCGGAGGTAACTTATGGACCCCAAGGTCTCCCTGGATCAGTGGCGTGCCTTCCTGGCGGTGATTGATGCCGGAGGTTACGCCAAGGCCGCCGAAGCATTGAGCAAAAGCCAGTCCGCCGTTTCTTACGCGGTGTCCCAGTTGGAGTCCGCGCTGGGTGTGGCGGTGTTTCAGCTCCAGGGACGTCGTGCCGTGCCGACCGAAGCGGGAGAGGTGCTGGCCCGCCGTGCCCGTCACTTATTGCGAGAAGCGGAAAGCCTCGAAACCACGGCGGTGCGGTGTCACGAACGTGTTGAAGCCCTGGTGAGCCTGGCGGGGGATATGATCGTGCCTCCGGATATCATTCTTTCCTGCCTGGAGCGTTTTTACGACACGTTCCCCGATACTCGGGTGGAGATCTTTGAGTCCGCCATGAGTGGAACGGAGGATGCGTTGCTGCAACGCCGGGTAGAACTGGCGATCGCCGGGCGGGTGCCACCGGGTTTCAGTGGTGAGTATCTGACAACGGTGGTGTTTCGCGGCGTGACGAGCCCGGACCACCCGTTGCAGCACTTGGATCGCCCGGTTGGCTACGATGATCTGCGTCATTACCGGCAGTCCATTGTGATGGATTCCGGGGTTCATCGTCGCTACAGCGAGGGCTGGCAGGAGGCGGAGCAGCGCCTGACGGTCAGTCATATCCAAACGTCCCTGCAAGCCATTCGCCGGGGGCTGAGTTACGCCTGGTTGCCCGAAGCCTACTTGAAAGCGGATTTGGACGCCGGGACGCTAAAACTCATTCCCATGCAGACCGAAAGCGCCCGCGTTCACGCCATCTATCTGGTGTACACCGACCGGGAACTCGCCGGCCCCGCGACCCGGCATCTGGTCGAGGTGCTCAAGGCGCAATTGGGCGATTCCTAATCGTTTTTTAGTGTCAGCTTTCGCCGGGAAGACCGCCCCGGGTCAGTTTGGCCGGGTCGAGCAGACGCTCCAGTTCGTCCCGCGCGAGGTCGGTTTCCTCTTCAGCCACATCAATAATCGGACGGCCTTCGGCGTAAGCCTTCTTGGCGATACTAGCCGCCTTGTTATACCCGATGATGGGATTGAGCGCGGTAACCAGGATGGGATTTCTGGCCAGCGCTTTTTGGAGGTTGTCTTCGCGCACGGTGAAGCTGGAAATGGCGCGTCCGGCCAATGCCTCTGAGGCGTTGGCCATCAGCTGGATGCTGCCGAGCAGGTTGTGTGCCACCAGCGGCAGCATGACGTTCAGTTCAAAGTTTCCGGATTGGCCGGCGACGGTGATGGCGGTGTCGTTGCCCATCACCTGGGCGGCCGCCATGGCCACGGCTTCAGGAATGACCGGGTTGACCTTGCCAGGCATGATGGACGATCCCGGTTGCAGGGCTTCCAGTTCGATTTCCCCCAATCCCGCCAGCGGGCCGGAGTTCATCCAGCGCAAATCGTTGGCCATTTTCATCAGCGTGACGGCCAGGGTTTTGAGCTGGCCCGAAGTGGCTACGGCGACATCCTGGCTGCTTTGCAGGGCGAAGAAGTTCCCGGCAGTGTGGCAGGTGAGGCCGACATTTTCGCTCAGCTGGCGGTTGAACAGGTCGGCGAAATCCGCATGGGCGTTAACGCCCGTGCCGACGGCCGTGCCGCCCTGCGGGAGCGTGCAGAGTTCGTTCAGGCAGTGCTTGAGACGCTCGATGTTGCCCTCGACCTGTTGGGCCCAGCCGCGCAACTCCTGCCCAAACGTCACCGGCATGGCATCCATTAAATGCGTCCGCCCGGTTTTAACGACGCCGTCCAGCGCCTGCGCTTTTTCCTTGAGCGTGGTGTTCAGGAAATTCAGTTCGGGCAGTAGCTGGTTGTTCAGGGCCAAAGCGGCGCTGAGGTGAATGGCGGTGGGGATGACGTCGTTGCTGCTTTGGCTCATGTTGACGTGGTCGTTGGCACCCACGGTCTTTCCGCAGCGCTCGCTGGCAAGGTGGGCGATCACCTCGTTCACATTCATGTTGGTGCTGGTGCCCGAGCCGGTTTGAAAAACATCCACCGGAAACTGCCCGGTGTGCTGCCCGGCGATCACCTCGTCGGCCGCCTCCATGATCGCTTTGGCGATGGGCTGCTCCAGCAAGCCCAGGGCGGTGTTGGCCTGGGCGGCAGCTTTTTTGATGTGAGCTACCGCCTGAATGAAGGCCGGGGGCAGGGGGGTGCCACTGATGTGGAAGTTGTCGACCGCCCGCTGTGTCTGGGCGCCGTACAGGGCCTGGACGGGCACTTTGATCTCGCCCATGCTGTCTCGCTCAATTCGGTAGTCAGTCATGCCTTCTCCTTTAAAACCGGCGCCTGGCCGCGACTGTGAATATAATTCACTTTAATGAATCAAGATTAAGAAAACTCTCTAACTATTTGAATTACTTGAGGGTAGTAGCTGCTCCCAAACAGGTTTAAGTGGTTCAGCAGGTGGTACAGGTTGTACAGGGGCACTCGCTCTTCCCAGCCGGGTTCCTTGGGGTTGGCCAGCCAGTAGTGGCTGTAGAACGTGTCGTCGAAGCCACCGAACAGCCGTGTCATGGCCAGGTCGGCTTCGGGCCACCCCCAGTGCGCGGCGGGGTCGAGCAGCACCGGTAATCCGTTACCATCACAATGTATATTACCGCCCCAGAGATCGCCGTGGATCAGTGCCGGTGGCTGCTCGGGGATCAGTTCCGGCAGGCGTTGGCACAGTGAAACCAGCGCTTTCAGTTCGGCGGCGCTCAGGTGCCCGTTAGCCTGGGCGAGCTCTCCCTGATGGAGCAAGCGGTGTTCGATAAAAAAGTCGTGGCCACTTTGTGTGGCCGGATTGGGTTGCAGGGAGCGCCCGCAGTAGTTGTCACGGGTAAAGCCGAAATGGGGCGCGGGTTGCGAGTGCAGTGCGGCCAGCCCTTCGCCCAGCCGCCGCCAGTAATCCGGTGCGGGGTGGGCCGACGGGATGAATTCCATTAGCAGGAAGGTTTCCTCGGCCGCGAACACGTCGGGTACGCGCAGCGTGCCACTGTCTTTGAGGGCTTCCAGGCTGGTGGCCTCCGAAGGAAAGAAGTCTGGCGGCGCCGCTGAGTGCTGTTTTACGCACAGCTGGCGACCGTCCTCGGTGGTGAGGTGCATGGTGTCGCAGATATCGCCGCCCGACAGTCGGTGGGCCTGCGCGATGGCGGTATTCAGGTGGGCTTTCAACCAGCGTTCGATCGCGTTCATGGGTTCACCGTGGACGGAGTGGGTTGATTGAAGCGCGTGGCGTCACCACCTTTACCGCCTGGGGTACAATAGTGTTTCTGTGATATTTCTGAGCGGTCAAAAGGCGTCCTCATGTCCAAGAAGTTTGTGGTTCAGAGCGAATTTCAACCCGCCGGGGATCAGCCCACGGCCATTTCGGGTCTGTGCAAAGGGCTGGATGCCGGCCTGGCGCACCAGACGTTGCTGGGGGTCACCGGGTCGGGCAAAACCTTCACCATGGCCAACGTGATCGCGTCGGCTCAGCGGCCCACCTTGATTATGGCACACAACAAGACGCTGGCCGCGCAACTCTACGGTGAGTTCAAGGAGTTCTTTCCGAGCAACGCTGTTGAATACTTTGTGTCCTACTACGATTACTATCAACCAGAGGCCTATGTGCCGTCGTCGGACACGTTTATCGAGAAAGACGCCTCGGTTAACGACCATATCGAGCAAATGCGGCTGTCCGCGACCAAGGCGCTGATGGAGCGCAAGGACGCCATCGTGGTGGCCACGGTATCGGCGATTTACGGCCTGGGCGATCCCGATTCCTATCTGAAGATGCTCCTGCACATTGTGCGCGGGGATGAAATTGACCAGCGGAAAATGCTGCGCCGTCTCGCGGAGCTGCAATACACGCGGAACGATATGGATTTTCAGCGCGGCACTTATCGGGTGCGCGGGGACGTCATCGATATTTTTCCGGCGGACTCCGAATACGAGGCCTATCGCATAGAGCTGTTCGATGAAGAGGTCGAACAGATTTCGGTGTTTGATCCGCTCACTGGCGAAGTGAAGGGCAAGGTTGCCCGCGCCACTATTTATCCGAAGTCCCACTATGTGACACCGCGCAGTCGTGTGTTGGAGGCGATTGACCAGATCAAGGAAGAGCTGGATGAGCGCCTGAAAAATCTGCGCGATAACAACAAGCTGGTGGAGGCGCAGCGTCTCGAGCAGCGCACCCGGTACGACATCGAAATGATGCAGGAGCTGGGCTACTGCAACGGCGTGGAAAACTATTCCCGTTACCTGTCCGGTCGGGACGCCGGTATGCCGCCACCGACGCTGTTCGATTATCTCCCCTCGGAAGCGCTGCTGATTATTGATGAGTCCCACGTGACCATTCCGCAAATTGGCGCGATGTACAAGGGGGATCGCTCCCGCAAGGAGACACTGGTGGAATACGGTTTCCGGCTGCCGTCGGCGCTGGATAACCGGCCTTTGCGTTTTGAGGAGTGGGAGCGGTTGGCGCCGCAGATGATTTTTGTATCGGCAACGCCGGGCGTTTATGAGCAGGAGCATGCGGGGCAGGTGTTGGAGCAGGTGGTGCGCCCGACCGGCCTGGTGGACCCGGAGATCGAAGTGCGCCCGGCCACGACCCAGGTGGACGATGCGCTGTCGGAAATTCGTTTGCGGGTGGAGCGCGACGAGCGGGTGCTGTTAACGGTACTGACCAAACGCATGGCCGAGGACCTGACGGAGTATCTTGCCGAGCATGGTGTGCGGGTCCGGTATCTGCATTCGGACATCGACACGGTGGAGCGGGTGGAGATTATTCGCGATCTGCGCCGGGGCGAGTTCGATGTGCTGGTAGGCATCAACCTGTTGCGTGAAGGGCTGGATATGCCTGAAGTCTCTTTGGTAGCCATTCTGGATGCGGACAAAGAGGGGTTCCTGCGTTCCGAGCGTTCGTTGATCCAGACCATTGGTCGGGCGGCGAGGAACCTGCATGGCAAGGCCATCCTTTACGCCGACCGGGTGACCGGCTCCATGCAGCGGGCCATTGATGAAACCGAGCGCCGCCGGACCAAACAGATAGAGCACAACAAAGCGCACGGCATTACGCCGATGGGCATTCGCAAGAGCATCAAGGACATCATGGAAGCGGGCGTGGTGCCGGGTGCCGGTGGACGTTCGCAGCGCAAAGCCGCTGTGGCGGAAAAACGGGCCAGATACGAGGTGGAGCAAGAAGGTGATGTGCTCAAGGCCGTCGCTAAGCTGGAGCAGGCGATGTATCAGGCCGCCAAGAATCTGGAGTTTGAGGAGGCGGCCCGCCTGCGGGATCAAATCGAAAAATTAAAACATCGGGTGGCCTGACGTGGGGCAGGCTTCCCTGTTTGGTGCTGTAGAAGATACACCGGAAGTATTAATACGTGAGGATGGCGATGTCCGCCTTTATCGCGAATGGTGGCCGCAGGCCCAGCGAGCAGAATTGTTTTCCCGCTTGAGGGCGGAGCTGGCCTGGCAGCAGACCTGGATTCGGATGCACGGCAAACCGGTGGCCGTTCCCAGGCTGGACGTGTGGTACGGGGATGGTGGCCGCCACTATCAGTATTCCGGCGCGGCGTTTAGCCCCAGGCCCTGGACACCCACGCTGAAGCGCATCAAAGAGGCGCTTGAGGACAGAGAGGGCTTGACCTTTAACAGCGTGTTAGCCAACCTCTACAGAGACGGTAATGATGGGGTCGCATGGCACAGTGACGATGAGCCCGAATTGGGTAACCGTCCCCTCATTGCGTCAATCAGTCTGGGGGCGGAGCGTCGTTTTGCGTTACGGCACAAGCAGCGGGGGCTGCCATCGGTGCGGTTGGACCTGCCCGATGGTTCCCTCTTGGTTATGGCCGGTGACACCCAGCACTTCTGGGAGCATGAATTGGCCAAGACTTCCCGCCCCGTCGGCCCACGAATCAATCTGACCTTTCGCACTGTGTTTGATTCGCTATAATGTTTAAAGTGTCAGTCATGGAGAGCTCGGGCGTAATAACAACAAGAGATTGGGAATACCACGCGGAATTGGGAGTTCAACTTGACAAAGGTTCTGGTAGTCGATGACCACGATCTGGTGCGGATGGGGATTGTCCGCATGCTTTCGGACGTGGATAGCTTTGAGGTGGTTGGGGACGCCAAAAGCGGTGAGGAGGCGGTCGCAAAAGCGCGCGACCTCATGCCTGACGTTGTGCTGATGGATGTAAAAATGCCGGGCATGGGTGGTCTGGAGGCCACCAAGAAACTCCGCCTGATCAATCCTCTGGTCAAAATTATCGCTGTCACCGCTTGCGATGACAGTCTGTATCCCACCCGGTTGATGCAGGCCGGTGCGGTGGGCTATGTGACCAAAGGGGCGGCGTTCACCGAGATTACCGATGCCATTCACAAGGTGATTGCCGGTGATCTTTATATGAGCAACAGCATCGCGCAGCAGTTGGCGTTAAAGAATTTCGCGGGTGAAGATGAGGGGACCTCGCCGTTCGAACGTCTCTCCCAGCGCGAGCTGCAAACGGCCATGCTGATCGCCAACGGGCAAAAGGTGCAGGATATTGCGGATATCTTCTGCGTGAGTCCGAAAACCGTGAACAGTTACCGCTACCGCATTTTTGAGAAGCTGGATATCAACAGCGATGTGGAGTTGACGTTGCTGGCGGTCAAACACAAATTCCTGGACCCGGAAGCGGTGGTGTAAGTCTTATTTCAGCAGGACAGAGCCTTCAGCAAGACATAGCCCCTGCGCAATGATATTCTCCCGTCTCATGAGTACCGCCGAGACGTTCGACCACAAACGCTTTCTTGCCAATACCACTCGCCAGCCCGGCATCTACCAGATGTACGATGGCGAAGGGGTATTGCTGTACGTAGGGAAAGCCAAAAACCTGAAGAATCGTCTGTCCAGCTACTTCCGCACCAGCGGCCTTTCGCTGAAAACCCAGGCGCTGGTGGAGAAAATCCGACAGATTGACGTCACGGTAACGGCGAGCGAGACCGAGGCGCTGATTCTCGAACAGAATCTGATCAAATCCCACCGTCCGCCGTACAATATTCTGCTGCGTGACGACAAATCCTACCCCTATATTTTTCTGTCCAGTGGCGAGACGTATCCCCGCATCAGTTTCCATCGCGGTTCGAAGAAAAAACGCGGGCATTACTTTGGGCCATACCCCAACACCGGTGCGGTGCGGGACAGTTTGAACTTCCTGCAAAAAACCTTTCAGGTGCGCCAGTGCGAAGACAGCGTGTTCCGCAACCGCTCGCGGCCCTGTTTGCAGTACCAGATCCGGCGCTGCACGGCACCCTGCGTGGACTACATCAGCCCCGAGGATTACGCCGAGGATGTGCGCCATACCCAAATGTTCCTCAGTGGCCAGAGCGATACCCTGATGAAGGAACTGGCGGACCAGATGGAGACCGCGTCCCAGGCGCTGGAGTTTGAACGCGCCGCCGCGTTGCGAGACCAGATTACGGCACTGCGTACGATCCAGTCCCAGAACCTGATTGAAGAAGGGCGGGGCGACCTGGACGTGGTGGCCGCGGTGTTGCAGGCGGGCATGATCTGCGTGCATGTACTGTTCGTGCGTCAGGGCCGTATTCTGGGCAGCCGTAGCTTCTACCCGCAGGCCAACCTGGCCGAGTCGGCCAGTGAAGTGCTGGCGGAATTCGTGCCCCAGTTTTACTTGGCCAGCGAAGGGCGGGAAATTCCGAGAGAAATTATCGTCAGCCATCCCATTGAAGACAGCGAACTGCTGTCAGCGGCGTTGAAAGAAGCCTCGGGCCGACAGATTCAGGTAACCGACAAAGTGCGAGCGCACCGTTCCCAGTGGGTGCAGATGGCGACGACCGCCGCCGAACAAAACCTCACCAGTCGCATCAACAGCCGCAAAAGCAGCCTCGACCGATTCCTGGCCTTGCAAGAAGCGCTCGGTCTTGACGAAATGCCGCAACGTCTTGAGTGTTTCGATATCAGTCACAGCAGCGGCGAACTCACCCAGGCTTCCTGCGTCGTGTTTGACACCAACGGCCCGCTCAAGTCCGACTATCGTCGTTTCAATATCGATGGCATCACACCGGGCGATGACTACGCCGCTATGGAGCAGGCGCTCCAGCGCCGCTACACCCGGTTGCAAAAAGGTGAGGGCAAATTGCCGGACATCCTCGTGATCGACGGCGGCAAAGGACAGCTCGGAAAAGCCAAAGCCGTGCTTGCCGAACTGGGCGTCAACAACGTTCAACTGCTCGGCGTCGCCAAGGGCACCACCCGAAAAGCCGGTTTTGAAACCCTGTATTGGGCAGAGGGTGGTGAAGAAATCGTCATGTCCAGCGATTCGTCGGCACTGCACCTGCTGCAACACATCCGGGACGAAGCCCACCGCTTCGCCATCACCGGCCACCGCCAGCGTCGGGACAAAAAACGCCGTACTTCCACCCTGGAAGGCGTCCCCGGCGTAGGCGCGACGCGCCGACGCGAACTGCTGCGACACTTTGGCGGTTTACAGGAAGTGCAGAAAGCGAGCATCGCCGATTTGGCCAAAGTCCCCGGCATCAGTAAACGCCTGGCCGAAGACATCTACGGCCACTTCCACGATTAACGGTTTAATGCCAGAGTCCAGGGTGAGGCGAGGCAGGACCACTGGTTCGAGACACGCCGTAAACCCGTCCATGGGGGCTTCATGTCGGCATCCATGCCTCCAAGAGTCTCGAACCAGTGGTCCTGCCTCGCATCGGACTTCAGGCGACAATGCGAAAATAGTGCCCCAATGAAACGAGAGAAAGGAGCGCGGCGTGTCTCAAACGGGTAGTCCTGCCTCAGACCGGATTCCGGGCAATAAATGAAGGTAAGCAATGATGAATGGTGCCCGGAGCCGGAATTGAACCGGCACGACTGCAATAGTCGGCAGATTTTAAGTCTGCTGTGTCTACCAATTCCACCACCCGGGCAACGAAAAAGGGCGATTCATCAGGAAAAATGGAGGCGCGAGCCGGAGTCGAACCGGCCTAGCTGGATTTGCAATCCAGAGCATAACCGCTTTGCTATCGCGCCTTGCGTGAAGAGGGCGGCATTCTAAAGGAATCCTGAAAAAAATCCTAGGGCTTGATGCCGCAAATTTTATCCGGCTCTTTACCTACGCCTTAATGCGTCTTCATAAATGGCCAGGCGGCGCGCAAATAAAGAATCATCGACCACAACGTCAGAGCGGCCGCACTGTACAACGTCAGATAGCCCACCCAGTCAAAAAAGGCAAAAGGCAGATTGGCCAGCAGCACGATCAATGCCGTCATTTGCAGCGTGGTTTTAACCTTGCCGATATAAGATACCGCCACGCTGGCTCTCTGACCCAGCTCGGCCATCCACTCGCGCAACGCGGAAATAACAATCTCACGACCAATAATGACAATCGCGGGTACGGTAAACCAGGGGGTGGAGTGCAACTCAACCAGCAGCGCCAGGGCGATCACCACCATGAGCTTGTCGGCCACCGGGTCCAGGAAGGCGCCAAAAGAGGTGGTCTGGTTGTATTTGCGAGCGACGTAACCGTCGGCCCAGTCGGTGATTGCCGCGATACTGAAAATCAGTGCCGAGACGAAGTGAGCCCAGACGAAGGGTAGATAGAAGACCACCACAAACAGCGGAATCAAAACAATGCGGATCAGGGTCAGCTGGTTGGCCAGAGTCATGGAGTCACTCGATCTCTCGGATTGCGTTGGGCGAATCATACAGCCCGCCGCTGAGAGTGAACACCCCCAACGGGGGTGTTCACGAGGGAATCGCGCGGTCCAGGGCGCCTACATCGAGGAAGGGGGAGGCGTCCAGTTCCTTGGCATCCATCATCTCCGCGACCCGTTGCAGCGCCGCGATGATCATGCTTTGCTCCCATTCATCCAGCTCGCGAAACCGGCGGACGAAGTTGTCCTGCAATGCCGTAGGGGCGCTCTCGAGAATCTTTCGGCCGTGGTCGGTCAGGCGCGGATGAACCTTGCGCTTGTCGGTTTCCGAGCGGATGCGCTCAACCAGCTCCCGCTTCTGAAGCCGGTCCAGAATGGTGGTTACCGTGGCCTGGCTCAGGCTCATATCCCGCGCCAACTCGCTGATGGTCATGTTGTCTTTGGCGTGCACAATTTGCAGCAGCAACAGTTGCGGGCCGGTCACACTGGCGGTTTTTACCAGTTTCTTGGAGTGCAGGTCAGTGGCGCGAATGACCCGGCGCAGGGCGATCAGGACTTCCTCGATTTTATCCGAGGTGCTCATGGTTTTCAGTGCGCTCAGGTTTCGCTCGGCCCGGGACGCCAGTCCTTGGGATTTCCCGTCGAGATTGGCCAGTTCCTCTTTCAGCCCTTTGACATCGTTGGTCATGCAGGTTCCTCCGCGGTGGACTCTTCGATTCTCTTAGTGTACTATAGATTTTTCTTTAGTTCTCTAACTATTTTAGTGAGTATCCAATTAATGAGTGTCCAATTTACGGCGCTGGCCTTGAATTTTGTGGGTTTCGGGGTCATACCCTAGGGATTCCATATCGGGCACTTACTAACAGGGGAAGGATCAGCTATGAGCGACGCACCTCAAGACAGTCTGGAATTTCGCAAACCTACCGCCGAAACCGGCTATTTGCTCAACCGCCTGGTGGCCGACAGCCCACCACTGGACCCGAATTCTATCTACTGTAACCTTCTGCAATGTTCACATTTTGCGGATACCGCCGTGGCCGTTCACGATGGGGACACACTGGTCGGTTTTGTTTCTGGCTACGTAGAACCCAATAAACCCGATACGCTCTTTGTCTGGCAGGTGGTGATTGCGGAGGCGGCTCGGGGCAAAGGTCTGGCCAAGCGCATGCTCAAGCATCTGTTGGGTCGTCCGTCCTGTGCCGAGGTGCGCTACATTGAAACAACCATCACGCCGGACAACGAAGCCTCTTGGGCGTTGTTCCGCAGCTTATCCCGCGATCTGGATACCGAGCTGAACAGCGAAGTGTGGTTCAAGCGCGATGAACACTTCGGCGGGCAGCACGATGACGAGCATTTGCTGGTGATTGGGCCTTTTCAACGCCAGCGGTAACACAGTGCCCGCGGGCAGCCTGTCAATGCAATGCCCGAGTGGTGTCTAGGCGCCAACCGTTTATCAATGAGAGATGGAGTAGTAACCTATGATCGTTCGCAAATTGAAAGAAGCGGAAAAAACCGAACGTAAAGTCCAGTCCGAAGGGTTTGACACCACGCGCCTGTTGCTGAAAAACGACAACATGGGCTTCTCCTTTGGTATTACCACTATTTATCGCGATGCGGAATTGCATTTGCATTACACCAACCACCTGGAGGCGGTGTACTGCGTCTCCGGTTACGGTGAGATCGAAAACCTGAAAGACGGCAAGAAGTACGCCATCGAGCCGGGCACCCTGTACGCGCTGGATCAGCACGATGATCACATGCTGCGTGGCTTTGAAGAAATGAAGCTCGCCTGTGTGTTCAACCCGCCGCTGCACGGTAAGGAAAAGCATAACCCGGATGGTGCTTATGAGCTGGATGCGGAAGAAGTGAAAGACTGAATGAGTGGTGTCACCACTACCGGGTAACCCTTGCTAAAGCGGAGCCCACTAACCGGAAGCCGGGGTGACAGCCGGCTTTTGGAGCCATGTTCCACAACGGAGGATTTATGTCACACACAGTCGAAAAAATCGGCGGCACATCCATGAGCGAGTACGAAGCCGTGCGCGACAATGTGGTATTAAACAATGCTAAGGATGATGGTGAGGGGGAAGGTCTTTATAACCGAATTTTTGTCGTCTCCGCTTACGGCGGTGTGACGGATCTGTTGCTTGAAAACAAAAAGAATGGCCAGCCCGGCGTCTACGGGTTGTTTGCCAGTACCGATGACGATGACCCCTGGATGGAAGCGTTCGACAAGGTCCGCAAGCGGATTCTTGAGCTGAACAAAGAATTTTTTGGCGATACCGACCTCCAGAAGGAGGCCAATGCCTACATTAAAGAACGCCTGGACGATGCCGAGCGGTGCCTGAGCGACTTGCAGCGCCTGTGTCAGCACGGCCACTTTGAGCTGGGCGCGCACCTGTTCACGGTGCGTGAGATGCTGGCGAGCATTGGTGAGGCGCACAGCGCCTGGAACATGGCGCGGCTGCTCCAGCGGGACGGGGTGAATGCACGTTTTGTGGATCTGTCCGGTTGGAAAACCGACGGTGCCAAGCCGTTGGATGAGATGATCAAAAGCAGTTTTGACGGCATTGACTTTGATAAAGAGCTGCCCATCGTGACGGGTTACACGCACTGTAAAGAAGGCCTGATGGCCAGCTTTGATCGTGGCTACAGTGAAATGACCTTCAGCCGCATTGCGGTAATCACGGGCGCTCGCGAAGCCGTGATTCATAAAGAGTTCCACTTGAGCAGTGCGGACCCGCGTCTGGTCGGCGCGGACAAAGTGGTGCCGATTGGTCGCACCAACTACGACGTGGCCGATCAGCTCGCGAACCTCGGGATGGAAGCCATTCACCCTCGTGCGGCGAAAGGCCTGCGCCAGAATGGTATTCCGCTGCGCGTGAAAAACACCTTTGATCCGGAGCACGCGGGCACCTTGATCACCGGTGATTACGTGAGCGAACAGCCGCGAGTGGAAATTATCGCCGGTCGCAAAGGACTCTATGCCATCGAATTGTTCGATCAGGATATGATGGGCAATATCGAGAAGTACGACTCCGGTATTCTGCACCAGATCTCCCGCTTCAAAGCCCATGTTGTGAGCAAGGACATTAATGCCAACACCATCGTGCATTATGTGGCCGGTAACCTGAAGACGGTGAATCGCATTCGTCGCGAACTGGAAGAAAAATACCCCGAAGCGGAACTGGATGTTCGTAAAGTGGCCGTGGTCTCGGCCATCGGTAGCGATATGAAAGTGTCTGGCATGCTGGCCAAAACAGCCACCGCACTGTCGTCGTCGGATATCAGTGTGCTGGCGGTGCACCAATCCATCCGCCAGGTGGATATGCAGTTCATCATTGATGAGGACGATTACGACCTCGCGGTGAAAAGTCTGCACAAGGCGCTGGTGGAAGTGCATAACCACGGGGACGCCATATGCGCCGCCTGATCAGTGCGGCCCTCCTGCTGCTGATTGCCGCTACGCCGGTTTCGACGCTCGCCCAAAGCGAGCGCGAAACCGAGCAGCGGCAACGCGTGGCGGAGGAAATCGAAAAACTGGAAGAGCCGATGTACAGCCCGTTCATCGAGCGTTATATGCTCGATGAACTGAAACAGTTGCGCGTGGATATGGCGAATCAACGCACGGAGTTGATTCAGCAAGTAGTGGATCGCGAAATTGAATCGATTGACCGTGGCGTGACCTATGCGACCAATACGGTCACCTATTTTTTCTATCTGATTGCGGCGGTCAGCTCCATCCTGGTACTGCTGGGCTGGAACTCTATCCGCGACATCAAGGAAAAAATGAGTCACCTGGCCGACGAAGAAGTGGGCAAGCTGGTGAACGCCTACGAAGTGCGCCTGCGCGGTATCGAAAAACAACTGCGCCAGAAAACCCAGCACATTGATGCCAACCGCGAAGAGATTGAACGCACCCAGGAGATCCACTCCTTGTGGTTGCGCGCCAATCTGGAGCACACCCCCGCCAATAAAATTGCCATTTATGACCAAATCCTGAACATAAAGCCGGACGATTGTGAGGCTTTGACTTACAAGGCCGATGTCGTGCTGGAGCTCGGCGAGCCGCAATGGGCGGTTAATTTGTGCCAGCAGGCGCTGGGCATCGATTCCGATAACGCTCACGCGTTTTATCAATTGGCCTGTGCGCATACGTCTCTGGGTAACCATGAAGACGGGGTACATTTTTTGCGTGAGGCTTTGAGCCGGGCTGAGAGCTATCGAGAATCGTTGCTGCAGGATCCGGCGCTGTTCCCCCTTCATGATATGCCCGCGTTCAAGGAATTGGCGGGTACCCGCGAAGAGGATTAAAATGTTTGACAGACTTGCCCGTCGTTTGGGCATCAGTGCCATTCCCCAGGTTTTCTTTATCGCAGTCGGCATTGTGGTCGTGTTCGTCGGTTTCGCAATTCCCTTCAATGAGCCATTTGCGGCATTTTTTGAACAGCTGGGCGGCTTTACGTTCAGCAAGCTGGGCTGGTTTTATGTGCTCAGTGTCAGTGGCTTACTGTTGTTTCTTATCTGGGTTGCCAGCAGCCGTTATGGGCAGATTCGGCTCGGGCCGGACGGGCAGGGGCCGGAGTATGGCACGACCACCTGGTTCTGCATGCTGTTCGCCGCCGGTATTGGCACTATCCTGATGTTCTGGGGTGTGGCCGAACCGATGTACCATTTCGCCGAGCCACCGCTGGCCAGCGTTGAGGGCTATACCAGTGACGCCGCCAAGCTGGCGATTAACATTTCCATGTTTCATTACGGTCTGCATACCTGGACCATTTTCACGCTCCCGGCGCTGGCCATCGGCTATTTCGCCTACCGTCAGGGGCTGCCGATGCGAATCAGCAGCGTGTTCTATCCGGTGCTGGGGGATCGCGTGTGTGGCCCTATCGGCTGGGCGATTGATATTGTGGCACTGCTCGGTACCTTGTTCGGTGTGGCGGTGTCTGTCGCGCTCGGCACGCTGCAATTGAATACCGGTTTGAACTATCTGTTCGATGTCCCGAAAGGGCAGCTGCAAGAGCTGGTGATTGTCGCGGTGATTACACTGGTGGCGTCCACCTCGGTGGCGCTGGGACTGGATAAAGGCATCAAGCGCCTGTCGGAATTCAACATCGTGCTGGCGTTGCTGATTCTGTTGTTCGTGGCGATTGCGGGGCCCACTCTGTTTATTGTGTCCGGCACCGTACAAAATTTTGGCGGTTACCTGCAAAATCTTCCGTGGCTCTCGTTCTGGACGGAAGCCTACAGTGACGGTAACTGGCAGCGGCAATGGACGGTGTTCTACTTTGCCTGGACCATTTCCTGGGCGCCTTATGTGGGTATTTTTATCGCCCGAATTTCCAAGGGAAGAACCATTCGCCAGTTTGTGTTTGGCGCTTTGGGAGCACCGCTGATCTTTACACTGGTCTGGTTTTCGGTGTTCGGGCTGGCCGCCATCGACCTGGATATGAATCACGGCCGGAATATTGCCGCCCAGGTGCGGGCGGATGAATCGGAAGCGCTGTTCAGCTTCTTGTCGCAATTTCCGTTGGCCACGCTTGTGTCCGCCGTGGCGGTCATCGTGATCGTGGTTTTTCTAACGACGTCGGCCGACTCTGCGGCACTGGTCGTGGACCTGCTCTCCCGGCGTGATGATCAGCCGTCACGCACGGCGCAGCGGGTATTCTGGACCTTGCTGCTGGGGCTGGTCGCTGCGACCTTGCTGCTCGGCGGAGGGCTGGACGCGCTGAAAAATGTCATCACCTCGTTGGGCTTCCCGTTTTGTGTATTGCTGGTGTTTATGGCGTACTCGCTGACACGCGCCCTGCATGCGGATTACCTGGGGTATTCTATGCGGGAGCTGGCCCGGGGCGAGGCGCCCCGCATGGACCCAATGGGCTCCACACCCAGTGAAGAAAAGCCGCTGCCGCCCCGCGACAAAACCAATACAGGAACTTCCGATCCATGACTGACGAACGGCGCTACCGGGTGTACACCCCCGGCGATGAATCGGCTCTGACACTGGAGCAGGCCCCATCGGCTGAGCCCGGCCGAGGCCAGGTGAGAGTGCGTCACACTGCGATCGGTTTGAATTTTATCGATATCTATCACCGCTCGGGGCTGTATCCGCTGGACGCACCGTTCGGTCTCGGACTGGAGGCCGCAGGTGTGGTGGACGCGATTGGTCCCGGTGTTAGCGGTTGGCGGGAAGGCGACCGTGTGGCGTATTGCAGCGGACCGCCCGGCGCCTACGCTGATTCCCATGTGGTGCCTGCCGACCGCTTGCTGGCGTTGCCGGACGGCCTGGAGGATGAGGTGGCCGCTGCGACGTTGCTGAAAGGTCTGACAGCCGCTTATTTGTTGCACCACACCTATCCACTGAAAGCGGGTGAAACCCTTCTGTGGCACGCCGCGGCCGGTGGTGTGGGGCTGTTGGCGTGTCAGTGGGCCAAACATTTGGGCGCACGGGTCATTGGCACTGTCGGCAGTCAGGCAAAAGCTGATCTGGCGATGGCCAGAGGCTGTGACACGGTGATTCTGTACCGTGACGAGGATGTGGTGGAGCGGGTACGTGAGTTAACGGCTGGGCAGGGTGTCCCCGTGGTTTACGATTCGGTGGGCAAGGATACCTTTGAGGCGTCCCTGGATTGTCTCGCGCCACGGGGTCTGATGGTCAGTTTCGGGAATGCCTCGGGCGCGGTTCCGCCGTTCAGTCCGCTGTTGCTGTCGCAGAAGGGCTCGCTCTTTTTCACCCGTCCTACGCTGGCACACTACACTACCACTCGAGACGAGCTGGTGGCACTGGCGGACCTGTGGTTTGATGCGGTACTCTCCGGGGCGGTGCAAGTGGATATTAATCAGCGTTACGCCCTCAACGAGATACCCCGCGCTCACCGGGATCTGGCCGGACGCAACACCACGGGTGCCAGCGTCATTATTCCCTAGGTCGAGGACAATGGTATGCCGTCAGGTTTCGGCGAAAAACTGGTCATTGCGATTTCATCCCGGGCACTGTTTAACCTGGATGAAAGCCATCGCGTGTTCGAGAGCGACGGGCTTGGCGCCTATGCACAATACCAGATTGAACATGAAGACGAACCGCTGACACCCGGCGATGCCTTCCCAATGGTGAAAAAGCTTCTGCGCCTGAACGAAAGCCTGGAAGGGGACCCGAGGGTGGAAGTAATTCTGCTGTCGCGAAACAGTGCTGACACTGGTTTGCGCGTGTTCAATTCCATCGAGCATTACGGCCTGAGTATCACCCGCGCGGCGTTTTGCAGCGGCAACAGCCCCTACCGTTATATCTCCGCCTTCGGCTGCCACTTGTTCCTGTCTACCGATGGAGAGGACGTGCGCCAGGCATTGAATCAGGGCGTTGCGGCGGCGACGCTGATGGCGGCCAAAAACAAATCGGAAAACGAGGATGAGCTGCGGTTCGCCTTCGACGGTGATGCGGTGCTGTTCTCTGATGAAGCCGAGCAGATTTTCAAGTCCAAGGGCTTAAACGCCTTTGCGGAAAGCGAGAAAGCCTCCGCCCGCACGCCGCTCAGCGGTGGTCCGTTCAAGGCGTTTCTGTCCGCTTTGCAGGGGCTGCAGGCCGAATTTTCCAGTGAGACCTGTCCCATTCGTACGGCGCTGGTCACCGCGCGCTCCGCACCGGCTCACGAACGCGTCATTCGCACGCTGCGTGCCTGGAATGTCAGGATTGATGAGTCGCTGTTTCTCGGCGGGCTGCCGAAAGGGGAGTTTCTCAAAGCTTACGGTGCCGATGTCTTTTTTGACGACCAGCAACAACACGTGGATTCGGCGAGTGAGCACGTGGCGGCAGGGCATGTGCCTCATGGTATCGCCAACCTGCGGGAATAGGCGCTGGGTCAAAACCCAGAGTCAAAACCGGAGCAAAAGAGGTATCGCAGAACCGGTTTTTATCGTCTACAGTTATAGCGCAGGCTACTATTTGATCAGGGGGCTGGTAATTTGCCGTATCAGGCTCTATTCTAGAAAAGAATAATTATCGAGCTTTTTATAACATCGTCCTTCAGGCTGCCGGTTTACCTTGAGGATGCCGGAGCCTGCCGTTAAGGAGCCCCACACGGAGGGCATTATGAAGCTGCAACAATTGCGTTATATCTGGGAAGTGGCGCATCACGACTTGAATGTGTCAGCGACAGCTCAGAGTCTTTACACCTCACAGCCGGGCATTAGTAAGCAGATTCGCTTGCTGGAGGATGAGCTGGGCGTGGAAATATTTTCACGCAGCGGAAAACACCTCACGCGCATTACGCCAGCGGGGGAGGCGATCTTGAAAACCGCTGGCGAGATTCTGCGCAAGGTCGACAGCATCAAACAGGTCGCCCAGGAGTTCAGTAACGAGCGCAAGGGCAGTCTCTCTATTGCAACGACGCACACACAGGCCCGATACGCCTTGCCCCCGGTCATACAGCCCTTTATCCAGCAGTATCCGGACGTCGCACTGCATATGCATCAGGGAACCCCGATGCAGATTTCCGAAATGGCGGCGGACGGCACCGTGGATTTCGCCATCGCCACTGAGGCCATGGAGCTGTTCAGCGATCTGGTGATGATGCCGTGCTACCGCTGGAATCGCTGCATCGTGGTGCCCAGGGATCATCCGTTGACGCAGGTTGAACCCCTGACGCTGGAATCCGTAGCGAAGTACCCGATTGTGACCTACGTGTTTGGCTTTACCGGGCGCTCCAAGCTGGATGAAGCCTTCATGAACCGCGGACTGGCCCCCAAAGTGGTATTTACCGCAGCGGATGCGGACGTGATCAAAACCTACGTGCGCCTTGGGCTGGGTATTGGGATTGTGGCCAAAATGGCAGTGGACGAACAGCTCGACCCGGATCTGGTCGCCCTGGACGCCAGTCACCTGTTTGAAAGCAGCGTGACCAAAATCGGCTTCCGGCGCGGAACCTTCTTGCGCGGCTTTATGTACGACTTCATCGAGCGCTTCGCACCCCACCTGACGCGGGACGTCATTGATGAAGCCTACAACCGCCATTCCCGGGCGGAGCTGGATGAGCTGTTCGAGCACGTCGAACTACCGTCCTATTAGTTTGGATACTCGATTAGATACCCCGTCAAATAATGAGTTTGTCTCCCTTAAAGCCTGGTTTTAGCCAGGCTTTTTTGGTTGTGGGGTAGGGGCGCTGTAGGAGAGCTTGGGAGCCTGCCAGTGAGGGGGTTGAAAACCCGCCGTAAATACATCCATGTAGGCTTCATGTCGGCATCCATGCCTCCAAGAGTTTTCAACCCCCTCACTGGCAGGCGGCAGCCCCCAACTTCAACTCGCAGGCCACGCCCCGCCCAACCACCAATTGGTGGACACTATCCCCTCCAAAGTGCATTTAAGCAGAACGGCTAACATCAAAAGTTATACAAACGCCCTTGATTTGTACAATAAACGCCTCTATAACTTATACAAGTCGCAAAATATTGTACAAGGGGCGTCTATGGAAACCGCTGTGCAGGAGAAAATTCCCGTGGGTATCAGCGAGTGCCTGCTGGGAGAGCCGGTTCGTTTTGATGGTGGTCACAAGCGCAATCGGTTTTTGACCGATGTGATGAGCCAGTATTTCGAGTATAGACCCGTATGCCCTGAAGTGTTGATCGGGCTGGGTATTCCCCGAAAGCCCATTCGTTTGGTGGCGACCGATAACGGCACCCGTGTTCGTGGCGTGGAGAATGAGGCGCTGGATGTGACGGAGGCTCTGGCGGCGGAGGCGGATAAGGCGCTGGCGCGGATGCCGGATATCTGCGGGTATATTTTCATGCAGAACTCCCCCAGTTGCGGCGCATTTCGAATGAAGCGATACCGCGAGAACGGCTATCCCCAGGATAACGACGGTGTCGGCGCTTACGCCGAGCGCCTGATGGCGTTGCACCCGTTGCTGCCGGTGGAAGAGGCGGGTCGGTTAACGGATGCGGGCTTGCGGGATAACTTTATCACCCGCGTGTTTGCCTATCAGGACTGGAAGCAGTCTGTGGCGTTCGAGCCAACGCCAGCACGGCTGGTGGATTTTTACTCCCGTTATAAATATCAGGTGATGGCCCACCACGTGCCGGGCTATCAGGCGCTGGGACGGCTGGTCGCGAAGGCCGGGGCGACGAATATCGACACGCTCTGCCAGACGTTCCTGGAAACATTTATGGAGGCGTTGAGCCATCACGCCACCCGCAAGGGAAATACCAACACCATGATGCATTTGCGGGGCTATCTGAGTGATCTGCTCAGCGGTTCGGAAAACGAGGAATTGTCGGAGGTGATTGAATCTTACCGGCAAGGTGAGGTGCCTCTGGTCGTGCCGTTGACGCTGCTGAAGCATTATTTGCGCAAAGTGGATAACCCTTATTTGCAACGCCAGACGTTCTGGGCGCCTCACCCGGAAAAGCTGGGGCTGCGTAATGCCAATGTGAGTTAAGAAACATGAGTTCATCAGACATGAGTTCATCGGAGGAGCGCCTGCCGATTCGTTGTGTGGCCGAGCGCACCGGCGTTAACACCGTTACCTTGCGTGCCTGGGAGCGCCGTTATGGGCTGCTTAAGCCGGAGCGCACATCGAAAGGGCATCGCTTGTATCGGCCCTCGGACATTGATCGCGTCGAAGCCATACAGCTCTGGCTGAAGCGCGGGGTATCCGTGGGGCAAATACGGGCATTGCTGGAAGGCGAGGACGCTCCACAAGCGATGGATGATCGCTGGGCTGATGTGCTGAATCGGCTGGGGCAGGACATTCGTGCGTTAAATCGTCGGGCGCTGGAGAACTGGTTGATGCAGGCCACGGGGGAGTATCCCCTGGAAGTACTGGCCGACCATAGCCTGCGGCCAATGCTGGATCAGTTACGCGATGAACGTGATCGCCGTCAGCCAACGTTTGGCAGTGCGGCCCGGCTGGAACTGTTCGAACGTGTACTGACCGGGCATTTTGCGTCGGCGTTCTATCGTCGCCCGCCATCGCCGCGTCTGCCGCGTGTGTTACTGATTGATACCGGGCAATCGACTGACCGTGTAGTGTCGATGATCCTGGCCTGCGCGCTTAGCGTAAACACAGCCGAGGTGGACTGTTTCAGCTCGCTGCCACAGGCTGAATGGGTGTATGTCGTGGAGCAATATTCACCCTCGGCGTTGGTACTGCTGTCGGACACTCCTCCTGCGGCTGGGTTGGAAGGCCAGCTTCGGGAACTGACTCGCCAACTTGATGTGCCGATCTGGCTTGCGGGACGTCAAGTCAGGTTGGCGTCAGCTGATCTTGCGGGGCGGTGTCTTGGGGAGCGTGTTGGTGAGGTATGTGGCGCCTTGTCCGCCCGCCTGAAATCAAACAGTTCGAGTATTAACGGTGATGGAGTAGAGAGAACATGACGATGTCCGTGGTTGATCGCTTGATGAAGCATTATGAACATTTTGACCCGGCGCTGATCGAGTCTCTCGAGGAAATTTACGATAAAAATATCGTGTTTCAGGACCCGATCCACAAGGTGGAAGGACTACCGGATTTGCGCCGGTATTTCGGTGGATTAATGGAGGGGCTGGAGGAGTGTCGTTTTGCATTTAATGACCGCATTGAAGTGCCGGGAAAAGTGGTGCTGGTGTGGACCATGACCTATCGCCACGCCCGACTGAAGGGCGGTAAAACCCTGACCCTCGATGGTAGCAGCCATTTAAAAGTGGATGAGAAGGTTGTCTATCACCGCGATTATTACGACGTCGGGACAATGTTGTATGAGCATGTGCCGGTCCTCGGCTTTGTGATTCGTCAAATCAAGTCGCGTTTGGAGGGATAATGACAAGCGCTCGGGGGCGAACACTGGTGTGGCTGCGCAACGATTTGCGGCTTCGGGATAATCCCGCCCTGTTTCACGCGGCAGAACCTCGCTGCGGGGTAGTGGCGGTTTACGTATTGTGCGAGCAGTTCATCAAGCAACACATCACTGGCGCCGCACGCCTGGATTTTATCCGGCGACATCTCGAGCTATTGAATCGGGACCTGGGGAAACGACACATTCCGCTGGTGCTGTTGCGGGTAGCCAAACCCGACAGCATTCCATCGAAGCTATTGAAGCTTGCTCAAAAGGAAGGCTGTGAGCAGTTGTTTTTCAATGCCGAATATCCGGTGGACGAGCTGGCGCGGGATCGTGCGGTGGCGGAAGCGTGTCGCCGTGAGGGGATCCGCTTTAAACGGTTCCACGACCGGGTGATCTTGCCGCCGGGCAAGGTTCGCAACGGACAGGGTGAACCCTATCAAGTGTTTACGGCCTTTAAGCGCCGCTGGTTGGAATTGGCATCCTCCCAATTGGCTCAGCCGCATGGCTTGCCCGCCCGTCAGCCGGAGGAAACCGGTGAGGTGAAAGATCGCGGCCACCGCCCGGATACGTTATTCACAGATCTGGCGCTACGGGATCTGTCCAGTCTGTGGCCGGCGGGAGAAGATGTTGCCCTCAAACGTTTGAAAACATTTACGGATGGCGCGATTCACGACTATAACGCGATTCTTGACTACAAAAAGACCAGAGACTTTCCGGCGCAATCGGGAACCTCTTTATTATCCCCTTATTTGGCCGTGGGCAGTCTGTCACCGCGCCAATGCCTTAATGCCGCTCTGGCGGCCAACGGAGAGAACTGGCAAGGCGATGAAGGCGTGGAAACATGGATTAGTGAACTGGTCTGGCGGGATTTCTACCAGCACGTCACCGTGGACTTTCCTCAGGTTTGCCGTCACAAACCCTTGCAACCCCACACGGATCGATTCCCCTGGAGAAGCAGCGATGAAGATCTGGATTGCTGGCAGCAGGGCGATACCGGTATCCCGATCATTGACGCCGCCATGCGGCAGCTTAAGGACACTGGCTGGATGCACAACCGCCTGCGCATGGTGGTGGCCATGTTCCTGACCAAGAATCTGCGTATTGACTGGCGCAAGGGAGAGGCGTGGTTTATGTCGCAGCTCATCGATGGAGACTTCGCGGCGAATAACGGGGGTTGGCAGTGGAGTGCGTCCACCGGTACAGACGCAGCCCCGTACTTTCGCATATTCAACCCTGTCACGCAGTCTGAGCGGTTTGACCCGAAGGGTGAATTTATTCGCCGGTACGTTCCGGAGCTTGCTGGGTTATCCGAGAAAGAAATCCATCAGCCGCCTCCCACGAAGGGTTACCCCGAACCTATGGTGGATTTGAAAGCCAGCCGGAAGAAAACCATAGAACTGTTCAAGTCACTTAACTCGGAAGCGCCGAGTGGAGAACGATCATGAATGAGTCACGGTGGATCTGGGTTACCGGCGCGTCATCCGGTATTGGTGCCGCGCTCGCCCGTCGCCTTCTCGCGGACGGGCACAAGGTCATTGTATCGGCACGATCAGAGCAAACGCTGGCCGACGTTGTCAAAGATTACCCGGAGAACGGGTTTGTTCTGGCGGCGGATCTGACGGATCGCAACGACTTCGAGATGCCTTTTTTGCAGGAGGCGGAGGCCGCCGCGGATTATATTGCCGATGGTATGGCCCGTGGCCGGAATGTTATCCAGTTTCCATGGCAACTGGTCTGGCTGATGCGGGTTATTGGCTGGTTGCCAAAAAGCGTTCAAACTCATTTGTTGAAAAAAATGGTGAAAGGTTGATGGATAACGATTGGGCGACGCCCAGACATATTGCCGTAATCGGCTCCGGTATCAGCGGATTGACCACGGCGCATTTGCTGGCTAAACGTCATTCGGTCACCGTATTTGAAGCCGGTCCCGAAATAGGGGGACACACAGCCACCAAAGAGGTGGAGGTGGCGGGGCGTCGCTGGGCGGTCGATACGGGCTTTATTGTCTTTAATGATCGGACGTACCCCAATTTCATCAAGTTGCTGTCCCGGCTCGGTGTGCTCAGTCAGCCCACCGATATGGGGTTCAGTGTGTCGGTGCCGGACACCGGTTACGAGTACAGTGGAACGGGCCTGCGTGGGCTGTTTGCGCGAAAAAGTAATCTGTTCAGCCCATCTCACTGGCGAATGCTGAGAGAAATTCTGAGATTCAATCGCCGCTGCACGGAACTGCACGAGCAACGGGACATTGACCCGGACCTCACGCTGGGCGATTTTCTGGAGCGTGAGCAATACAGTGAGTTCTTTCGGCAGCATTACATTTTACCGATGGTATCCGCCATTTGGTCGTCCGGGCTAACCGGCGCGGCGGACGTTCCGCTATTGTTTTTTATCCGATTCTTTCATAACCATGGCTTGCTGACCGTCAATGATCAGCCCCAGTGGTATACCGTCGCGGGCGGGTCACGCGCCTACCTCGAACCATTGACCCGGCGCGTGATCGGACAAATGTTTACCAACTGTCCGGTCGAACGCATCCAGCGGGTTGACGGCGGGGTGTCGGTGCGTACTGAACGCTTTGGCGACCAGCATTTTGACGAGGTTGTGCTCGCCTGCCACAGCGATCAGGCGTTGAAAATTCTGGCTGACCCGAGCACCAGTGAATATGACATTCTGTCTTCAATTCCCTACCAGGAAAACGATGTCACTTTGCATACCGACGCGCGTATTCTGCCGCACGCCAAGGCGGCGTGGGCCAGCTGGAATTACCGCATGGTACCGGGGCAGGACGAACAGGCCGTGTTGACGTACAACATGAATATCCTGCAGCAACTGAATTGCCCGGAGACGCTCTGCGTCAGTGTAAACGCCACGCCGTGGATTGATACGTCCCGGATTCTGGGCCGTTACGCCTACAGTCATCCCGTTTTCAACCAACGCAGCGTCGCCGCACAGGCGCGCTGGAGCGAAATCAGCGGGATTAACCACACGCATTATTGCGGCGCCTATTGGCGCAACGGTTTCCACGAGGATGGTGTGGGTTCCGGGATTCGGGTGGCGGAAGCAATGGGAGTTCCTTTTTAATGAACAGCGCCATCTATTCAGGTTGGGTGCGTCACCGGCGCTTTTGGCCGACGGAGCACGCGTTTGGTTATCGTTCTACGCTGTTTTATCTGGACCTGGACGAATTGCCGACGCTGTTCGAGGGCATGCGGCTGTGGTCTTTTAATCGTCGCAATCTCGGATGGTTTCGACGGGAGGATTATCTAGCCCCCACCACTGAAAACCTGAAAGAGGCGGTTAAAACCGAGGTGTTGCGCCAGGGCGGAGAATGGCCGGGCGGTGCCGTTCGGCTGTTGACGAATCTGCGGCAATGGGGGTTTTGCTTCAACCCGGTGTCGTTTTACTACTGCTTCGCGCCCGACTCGGAGAAGCCATCCTGTATTCTGGCGCAAGTGAATAATACCCCGTGGAACGAGCGGCAGTGCTATTTGATTCCCTGTAATCCGAAGACCGGTAAAAGCCGGCTCGGGTTCGATAAAACGTTTCATGTTTCGCCGTTTAACCCTCTGGATATGCACTATCGCTGGGTCAGCACCGCGCCTGCCAATCACTTGCTGGTGCATATGGAAAATGAGAAGGATGGATTAACGCATATGGATGCCACACTTTCCCTGAATCGCACCGACTGGTCGGCGGCGTATATGAACCGCTTGTTGTGGCGTCAGCCCTGGTTGACGCTCAAAGTGCCGGTGTTGATTTACTGGCAGGCTTTGAAACTCAAATTGAAGGGCACTCCTTATTATCCGCATCGCCGGGCCTCCGATGAGCGGACGGCCACTACTCATATTACGCTCTGATCAAGAGGTATTTTTTGTGTCGCATGATTTCAGTATTGACCGGCTAAAAGGACACCGCAGAACAGGTCTGGGGTGGCGCCTCTCACTGGCGAAGCGAATGGTGCTGAAAACCCTGGGTCAGCTTCGGGTCGGCGCTCTGACGGTTATTGATGGTCAGGAACGTTACGTGTTTGGTGAATCTCCAGCGCAAACCGATCTGGTGGCCGAGTTGCGCGTACACGACCCGGTGGCCTATGCCGAGGTTGCTTTTGGCGGCTCCGTGGGGTCTGGTGAAGCCTACATGAGCGGCTACTGGAGTACACCGGATTTAACTGCCGTTACGCAATTGTTTGTGCGCAATATGGACGCGCTGGACGCGATGGATGAGAGCCAGTCCTTATTTGGGCAGTGGTTGCTCAAATTGTTCGCGCGGATGAACCGGAACTCCAAAGAGGGCGCGAAACGAAATATCGCGGCACATTACGATCTGGGCAACGATTTTTTCCGTTTATTTCTCGATCCCCGGATGATGTATTCCTCTGCTGTTTATCACCATAAAGGTGCGTCACTGGAGGAGGCGGCGCGTTACAAATTGCAGAGGATTTGTGAGAAGTTGGCGCTTTCCGAGCAGGATCACTTGCTGGAAATCGGCACCGGGTGGGGTGGCCTGGCGTTATATGCAGCGGAGCAGTACGGCTGCCGGGTGACGACCACAACCATTTCGCACGCCCAGTGGCAACACGCGACCGAACAGGTGAAGCGCCGGGGGTTACAAGGGCGGGTAACCGTGTTGTTCGAGGATTACCGCGAGCTGACCGGGACGTTCGACAAACTCGTCTCGGTGGAGATGATTGAGGCGGTGGGGCACGAGCACTTTCGAGAGTATTTTGCGCAGTGCAGCCAGCGCTTGAAAGATAACGGGCTGATGCTGTTGCAGGCCATTACGATTGCTGACCAGCGCTACGAACGGGCCCGCAAAACGGTGGATTTTATCCAGCGCTATATTTTCCCGGGCGGTGCGCTGCCCTCGGTGGATTTGATGACACGACTGACCGCTCGCCACACGGATCTAAACCTGATTCATATGGAAGATATCGGACTGCACTACGCACGCACATTACGTGATTGGCGAATGGCGTTTGAAGACAACCTGAGCAAGGTCAAGGCCATGGGCTTTGATGACCGTTTCGTGCGCATGTGGCGTTATTACTTGTGCTATTGCGAAGGTGGTTTTATGGAGCGCAGTATTGGCACGGCACAACTATTACTCGCAAAACCGGCTTATCGGCCAGCAGGTATATAGTATGCGCGGAGCGCTCTGTTTCTTGCACAAGCACTACGCGGTGGTTAATGCCGTGGCCGCTCAACACGCCTTGAAACCCGTGTATGAGCGCCCCTGGTTGTTGGCCGTCATGGGCGCGGTAGCAGGGCCCATGGCGTACTGGGGCGGCATTCGTTTGTCTGACGCCGCCTGGGGAATGACAATGCCTCAGGGCTTTCTAATCATGATGCTGATCTGGTGCTGGCTGTTGCCACTGCACCGCTGGTTGACACTGGAAGGAGGAAAACGATGGTTCGATTAATCCCATCTCAGCTGTTATGCGGTGCCTTTATAATGGTGATGTCGGTGGTCAGTCGCGCTGAGGATACCGCTTACGATATTGTCGGGTCCGCCTACGATGCCGACTCTGGCGAGACACTGTTGTACGAGGAACGATATACGCCGGTGGGTGAAGACGGTAGTGCGGAAGTGCATTACTTTAACCCGGAAGGGGACCGCATCGCGCATAAAATGCTTGATTACTCGCCTGGTGAGATCCGGCCCGATTATCGGTTGGTGGACGAACGTCATGGTCTGGTCTGGGGGGCGCGTGCGCTAGAGGATGGGCGTATTGAATTGACGAGAGGTCCTGAAGACGACGCGGACACTAAAGTGGTGTTGGTTGAAGATCCACAAGTGGTTGATGCCGGTTTTGATCCGTTTATTCAGTCAGCCTGGGAGCAGCTGGTGGCGGGCGAGCGGGTAACGTTTCATTTTGCGTTCCCCAACCGCTTAACCAATGTGGCGTTGCGGGTTGAGCAAATTAGACAGAAAGACTCTCCCATCGTGCGTCAGCAGGACAATTGGGTGTATTTTCGCCTGCGAGTAAACAGTGCACTATTGTCATTGTTTGCTGACAATTTATATCTTGCCTATGAGCCTGAGCAAAAACGCCTCGCGGTGTTTCGTGGCACCTCCAATATTCCTGACGAAACAGGCGAGGGCAGAGAGGTGGAGGTTCATTACCGCTACACGGAATAGTTAATTGGGCTCCTTGCCTTGCAGCTCGTAGGCAAAGGCGATGATATGGGCCACGGCGCGATACAGGGTTTCGGGGATTTCATCGCCCAACTCCAATGTCACCAGCAGTTCCACCAGTTCCCGATTGTCGCATAGCGGAACGCCCTCCGCCTCAGCGATGGCCATGATTTCACGGGCGATGGCCCCTTCGCCTTTTGCACTGACATGAGGCGCGTTTTCCCCGTCATAAAACAGGGCGACGGCTTTTTCCAGCTCCTCGGCGGTAAAGTCGTCGTGGTTCATGTTCTGATGTCCACCAGTGAATAGTGAATGCGCGAGCCCGCCGTGGGTGGCTGCCCCACGTGGCATTCCAGGCGGGTCACGTTAATACCCTCGCGCTCGAGTTTTTGCTGCAGTTCGTCGAGGCGGTTGCGGACGGTGGCGGCCACATCAGGGCGCTCCACCCAGAGTCGCGTAGCCACTTGCGGGTCACGCACCGTAATCAAGGCGTGAAACGCGCCGACCCCGGGCAGCTCAAATCCGAGCTGGACCTGCCACTGACGAATGCCACCGGAGCTGTCGTTGTCGCCCTGGTTCTCCTCTTCTTCAATCCGTAAAGACAGTGTTTGTATATCCTGCCCCCAGCGCACCGGTAATTCCAGTATCCAGGGTTGTGGTGTGAGTTGCTGTGCGGGATCGGCCGGGGCCCACGACTGGGCGAGGCTTTGCTGTTGTTGTACCTGAACCCGGGCAAGGCTGTGCAGCGTAAGCTGTTGTACCAGTTGCAGCAGTTGGGTGCGTAACGTCTGGGGTTCCGCACTGGTGGACGTGTTGGACTGGGTCATCAAAGCGGTCAGCAATGGACCGAGATCGGGCGGGGTGGCGCGATTAAATTCGGCGGGTGCGCCGAGCCGTGACAATTCGGCGCGGGTGCGTGCCAGTACACTCAGCAGCGCCGCTTTCCAGTCGTTGGCAAGGACTGTGGCCACTGAACTGGGGCGGGCATTGTCGCCAGCCAATGGTTTTCGGCCCTCCTGAGTGGTTGTGCGCAAGGCCTGCAACAGCCGCTGCTCCAATTGCACGCCGTTTTCGGCAAGGGCTTTTTGCAGGGCGCCGGGCTGCGTGAGTTGCGAGGGCTGACGAAGCTGTTGCGCCGCTGAACGCAGCGCCTCTTGCAGACTGGTCCCGAGCAACTGGCGCTGCACCGTGGCGGGCAGCGTGTCGAGTTGGCTGAGGGCGGTGGCCAGGTCCGGACCGTCGCGTAGCGGCAGGCTGCGCCGCAACGCCTGAGTGGCTTGCGAGAGTGCCTGCTCGCGTGCGCTGTCGGTGCCAGAGGGCGTTGCGAGGTTAAGCCGTCCCTCATTCAGCACCAGCGCCAGGCGCTGCCCGGTTTTGACGGGCTGATCGGTATACACCACCAGGGATGGCTGTGGCGCCTTGGCGTCCTGTCGGACACCCTCGATGCGCACGCGCACCAATTGCAGGAGCGGGGAGTTCAGCAGGCGTTGTTCGTTGGCGAGCCGGGTGAGTTGTTGGTCGCGTTGAGGGCTGGCTGGCAATTCCCGCGACTGGGCCAGGGCGGCGAGCAGCCGGTCCAACAGCTGGCTGCGTTGTTCAACGCTGGCTGGTGCCGAGTGTTGTACCTCACCGAAGACCTGGATGGGTGATGGGCTGGATCGGTTGGCGGAAAGTCCCAGCAGGTTCATCAGCCCCTCGGGCGCGGCTGGCCGTTCGCCACCCGCCGTGGGTCGCAGCAGTGGGGCAAGGGCAGTGATGGGTGAGAGTTTTTCCACCATACGTTAAAGGGCTCTCATTAAAAGGCTCTTTACCAGAGAATGGCAGCGCCGTTCTCCATACGTTGTCTTACCGTGCATTGTGGCGCTCTGGTAACACCGTTATAATCCCCGCGCACCAGTTCCTCCCAGTATAACGGCCAGCTCGGCTGTTTCTTTGGCAAGTGGCGGCAATATTTTGGCGGAGCGTCTCCTGACACTTGAACAATTGACCTGCGAGCGCGATGAGCGCCCGCTGTTCAGTGGTCTGAACCTTGACCTCTGCACTGGCCAGGCGTTCCAGATTCTTGGGCCTAATGGGTCCGGCAAAACGACGTTGTTACGGACGCTGGCCGGGTTATCCACCCCCGCACGCGGCCGGATTTTGTGGCGGGGTCGCCCGCAGCGTCGCTGCCTGTGGGATTTCCGTCAATCGCTGCTGTATATCGGCCACGCCCCGGGCGTGAAAGCCGCGCTCACGCCCCTGGAAAACCTGCGCTGGTACGAAGCGCTAAGTGCCGGTCGCCAGCAAGGCGATCCACGCGAAGCTCTGGCGCGTGTCGGTCTGGCCGGGTATGAAGAGCAGCCCTGTTACCAGCTCTCTGCCGGACAATTGCGTCGGGTGGCGCTCGCCCGGCTCTATCTCTCAGAAGCCCCCCTTTGGATTCTCGACGAACCCTTTACCGCCATTGACCGGCGCGGCGTCGCCGAGCTGGAAGAGAGAATGGCAGAGCATACGGCACGGGGAGGGGCTGTAGTGTTGACCTCTCATCAGACTGTCGACGTATCGGGCCTGCAAACCCTGGATCTGACCGCGTATCCGCCCGTTTGGGAGGAGGACGCTTATGTCGACTGAGCGCAGCGTCGGCGGCGCCTTCCTTGCCACTTTGCGCCGGGATTTGTTGCTGGCCGCCCGCCACCCGGGCGAGTGGGTCAATCCGCTGGTGTTCTTTCTGATAGCGATCACGCTGATCCCCCTGGGGGTAGGGCCGGAGCGCGAGGTGTTGACGGCGCTCGCTCCCGGTATTCTCTGGGTGATGGCGTTGCTGGCTACGCTGCTGTCCCTCGACGGCCTGTTCCGTTCGGATTTCGACGATGGGGCGCTGGAGCAGTGTCTCGTCAGCCCCTCGTTGCTCTATTTCACGGTCCTCGCTAAAGTGTTGGCTCATTGGCTGGTGGCTGGTTTACCGCTGACGCTGATGGCACCGCTGCTGGGCATGACGTTGGGGCTGCCAGATGGGGCGTACCTCGTACTGTGTGCCTCTCTGCTGATTGGCACGGCCACGATGAGCTTGATGGGTGCCGTAGGCGCGGCGCTCACCGTGTCCCTGCATCGCGGCGGGCTGCTGTTGTCACTGATTGTCATGCCGCTTTACATACCGGTGCTAATTTTTGGCGCCGGGGCGGTCACTGACGCGGCGCTTGGCGGCAATGCGACGGCCCCGCTGGCCGTGCTGGGCGCTCTCGGCGCCCTGGCTTTGATGTTGGCACCGCTGGCAGCGGGCGCCGCGCTGCGGATTTGTGCGGACAGTTACTGATCACGACCACTGATAACGACAATAGAGAGGAGCAAGCGGCCCGATGGCATCCTGGCAATGGTTCCACCGACTCGGTTCACCCCGCTGGTTTTACGAGAAAACCGGGGCCTGGCTTCCCTGGCTGAACGCTGTGGCGTTGATTCTGCTGGTGGTGGGCACCAGTTGGGCCCTGGCGTTTTCGCCCGAAGACGCCAAGCAGGGCAACAGTTACCGAATCATACATATTCATGTGCCGGCGGCGTTTCTCGCGCTGGCCGGTTACTACGTCATGGCCATTTCCGGGGCCGTGGGGCTGATCTGGCGGATGAAGCTGGCGTTTATGGTGATGAAGTCGGCGGCGCCGATTGGCGCGGCGCTGACCTTTGTCTCTCTGGTGACCGGAGCGATTTGGGGAAAGCCGACCTGGGGCACCTGGTGGGTGTGGGACGCGCGTATTACCTCCATGCTCATCCTGTTGTTTCTGTATCTGGGCATCATGGCGCTGCAAAGCGCGCTGCAAATACGGGAAACGGCGGATAAAGCCTGCGCCATCCTGGCGCTGGTAGGGACGGTGAACATTCCGATCATCTACAAGTCCGTGGACTGGTGGTATACCTTGCATCAGCCAGCAACGCTGAAGCTCACATCCGCGCCGAGCATCCACGCCAGTATGTTGTATCCGCTGTTGACGATGATTGTGGCGTTTTACGTATTCTACGCGGCCGTGCTGATCGCCTACACCCGGTACGAGATCCTGCGCCGCGAAGCGCGCACTGGCTGGGTGCGGGATTTGGTGGCATCGCGAACCGGGGAGGCACGCTAATGGCTTTTTATTTCGATTCCTGGGCCGATTTTATGGCCATGGACGGGCACGGCGGCTATGTCTGGGCCTGTTACGCCATCACCTGGGCGGTGCTGCTGTACCTGTTGATCAGCCCTTGGGTACGTCGCCGCCGCTGGGTACGACGACAGGCGATCGCAAGGCAGCGCATGTCGCACGCGACCCAAAAACGGGCAGGGCAGTGACAATCCTGATACACTGCGGCCTCCTTTGGCCCCCGGCTTGAGTGAAGGTGAAGCTGCCTATGCATCCTGTCCGCCGACAACGTTTGTTTTTGGTTCTATTCATTGTCGTGTTCTCCACCATTGCGGTGGGCCTTATGGCCTACGCATTGCGCGCCAATATCAACCTGTTCTATCCCCCCGGGCAAATCGTCTCCGGCCAGGCTCCGGTCGATACGCGCATACGGGCTGGCGGTTGTGTTCGCCCCGGCAGTGTCCAGAGGGCACAGGGAGAAAACCTGGAAACCCGCTTCGAGCTGACCGATGGCATTGTCGACTTCACGGTGACCTACTCGGGCATTCTTCCGGACTTGTTCGCAGAGGGTGAAGCCGCCGTGGTGAACGGTACGCTGGACAGCGACGGGGTGTTCCACGCGACCCAGGTGCTGGCCAAACACGATGAGGAATATATGCCGCCGGAGGTGGCCGAAGCCATGGCCCAGGCGGGCGGTGATCACGGGGAGAGCTGCGGGGTAATGAATTATGGTCCCTGAGCTAGGACACTTTGCACTGATTCTGGCGCTGGTAATGAGCCTGGCGCTGACGATTCTGCCGCTCACCGGTTCGCTGGTGGGCAATCAACTGCTGATGTACACCAGCCGCTCGCTGGCCACCGGACTGTTTTTCTTTGTTGCAGTGGCTTTTGTGTGCCTGTCGATTGCCTTCGTGCAGGACGATTTTTCCGTGGCCTATGTGGCGGGTCATTCCAATTCCCTGATGCCGGTGTACTACAAAATCAGTGCCGTGTGGGGCGGCCACGAGGGCTCGCTGCTGCTGTGGGTATTGATGTTGTCCAGTTGGACGCTGGCGATTGCTCATTTGAGCAAGAGCCTGCCCTTGAGCCTGAGGGCGCAGGTGCTGTCCGTGATGGGTTTTGTCGCGGTCGGGTTTCTCCTGTTCATGCTGTTCACCTCCAATCCCTTTGATCGCCTGCTGCCGATTCCGCCGGAAGATGGCAGTGACCTGAATCCGTTATTGCAGGATTTTGGCCTAATTGTTCACCCGCCCGTGTTGTACATGGGGTATGTGGGCTTTGCCGTCAGTTTTGCGTTTGCCATTGCCGCACTGATCAGTGGTCGGCTCGACAGTGCCTGGACCCGCTGGGCGCGCCCCTGGACCAACACCGCCTGGGCGTTTTTGACGCTGGGCATCGCGCTGGGCAGCTGGTGGGCCTACTACGAGCTGGGCTGGGGCGGCTGGTGGTTCTGGGACCCGGTGGAGAATGCCTCCTTTTTGCCCTGGCTGGTCGGCACGGCGCTGATCCACTCTCTGGCCGTTACCGAAAAGCGGGGGTTGTTTAAAAGCTGGACGCTGCTGCTGGCGATTTTCACCTTTGCATTGAGCCTGCTCGGGACGTTTCTGGTTCGCTCCGGGGTGCTGACGTCGGTGCATGCGTTCGCCAATGACCCGGAACGCGGGATTTTTATCCTGTTTTTCCTGCTGTTAGTGGTGGGCGGCTCCTTGACGTTGTACGCGCTGCGCGCGCCCGTGGTACACCAAAAGGTCGGCTTTTCCTGGCTGTCCCGGGAAACTTTTCTACTGCTGAATAATATCCTGCTGATCATTATCATGATCAGTGTGCTGCTCGGTACGCTGTACCCATTAATTGCCGATGCGCTCAAGTGGGGCAAGATCTCGGTCGGCCCCCCGTATTTCAACCTCTTTTTCATGCCGTTGATGGGGCTTATCTGTCTGTTGATGGCCCCGGGTATTTCCACGAACTGGAAGCGCACCACCTGGAAACAGCTGCGTGAACTGTTGTGGAAACCCCTGACGGCTGCCGTGGTGGCCGGGGCGTTGTTCCCGGCCCTGTACGGTGATGCGTATGAACCCTGGGCGGGTGTAGCGGTTGCGGTCGCGGTCTGGGTTCTGGCAGCGGGCGCGTTTGACTTGATTCACCGGCTGCGCCACAGCGAGCGTTGGCAGAGCGGCCTGAAAAAGCTGACGCTCAGCTACTGGGGTATGCAATTGGCCCACGCGGGTATCGCCGTGACGGCGATCGGGGTGTGCTTGAACACGATTTACACCGAGCAGCGCGATGTTCGTATGGCCCAGGGGCAGGCGGTGACCACCAGCCACTACGAATTTATATTGGAAAGCGTCGAGCAGGTGCGAGGACCGAACTACCTGGCGGACGAGGCGACCATCAAGGTCTCCAAGGATGGGCGTTATCTACGACATATGACGCCACAGAAGCGCCGTTACCTGGCCGGTGGTAATGTCATGACCGAGGTGGCGCTGGATCCGGGCCTGTTCCGCGATTTGTACGTCGCCATGGGTGAACCGCTGGAAGACGACGCCTGGGCTATGCGCGTCCATATCAAGCCCTTTGTGCGGTGGATCTGGCTGGGAGCCATTTTCATGGCCATCGGTGGCGGGCTCGCCGTGGCGGACAAGCGTTATCGCAAGCTGGCGCGTCGGGAGGCGGCTGAGTTGGACGCAGGTAACGGTTGGGCGGAGGATCGTGTCTGATGCAGCGCCTCAAGCTTTTTATTCCTCTGGCTGTCTTTGCCGTGCTGGCGTTGTTGTTCTGGCGCGGACTTTACCTCGATCCGAGCGAGATGCCTTCCAGTCGACTCGGTGACCCGGTGCCGGCGTTCAGCTTGCGCACAGTCCGTGATGCCGACGTCCGGATTACCGAGGATATCTTCCAGGGCGAGGTCAGTCTGCTGAACGTGTGGGGCACCTGGTGCGCCGCCTGCCGAATAGAACACCCTTTTCTGGTTGAACTGGCGGAGCAGGGCATGCCGATATACGGCGTAAACTATAAAGACCCGCAGATCAGCGATGCGCAGCAATGGCTGGAGCGGTTGCACGATCCTTACCGGCTGAGTGTGGTGGATCAGGACGGTCGACTGGGGATGGACCTCGGCGTGTTTGGCGCGCCGGAAACCTATGTGGTGGATAAGCAGGGGATTATTCGCTATCGTCATGTGGGTGTGGTGGATCAGCGGGTATGGGATGAGAAGCTGGGGCCGCTGGTGGAGCAGTTGCGCGGGGAGTAGGGAGCTGGCGCGCTGTGCCAAACGGCTGTCCTGCCGTTTGGTCGAACCCGGATGCGGTTTCTCGCCCACCCAAACCACGATACAAACAAAAACGGCCCACACTTTCGTGTGA
>NZ_JBNJLT010000007.1:0-207757 GCF_050113635.1 Marinimicrobium sp. ARAG 43.8 | reverse complement strand
GGAAGGGGGTTGCAGACTCTCTGAGGCATGGATGCCGAAGTGAAGCCCCCAGGGAAGGGTTTACGGCGTGTCTGCAACCCCCTTCCCGTCCAACCACCGGGCTCTCCGTTAACCCCCCGAGCTAGCCATTAAACCGGGGCAAACCACTATCAATTCTTCGGCACCAGCACTTCGCGATTGCCATTGTGCCCCGCTTCCGACACCACACCAGCGGCCTCCATCGTATCGATCAACCGTGCCGCCCGGTTGTAACCAATACGCAACTTACGTTGAACCCCCGAGATCGAAGCCTTGCGGGACTCAATGACAAACGCCACCGCCTGATCGTATAGCGCATCGCCTTCGCCATCATCACTACCGTCTTCCCCGCCCGACATACCCGGCACAGGAATTGAGCTGGTGGCACCCTCGTCCGTTACACCATCGATATAATTCGGCTCGCCACGCTTCTTCCAGTCGGCCACGACCTTATGTACTTCATGATCATCCACAAACGCCCCGTGGACACGAACCGGAACACTGGTGCCCGGCGGCAGATAGAGCATATCGCCGTGGCCCAGCAATTGCTCGGCGCCGCCCTGGTCCAAAATCGTGCGTGAATCAATTTTTGACGATACCTGAAAACCAATGCGAGTCGGCACGTTCGCCTTAATCAACCCCGTAATCACATCCACCGAGGGGCGCTGGGTCGCCAGAATCAAATGAATACCCGCCGCCCTCGCTTTTTGCGCAATGCGAGCAATCAACTGCTCCACTTTCTTGCCGACAATCATCATCATGTCGGCAAATTCATCAATGACCACCACAATGGCTGGCAGGTGCTCCAGATCCGGTGCGGTGGCTTCCTCAGCCCCTGCCTCAAAATGCTCATCCGGCTTGAACAGTGGATCTTTCAGCGGCTCGCCGGCCTTGCGCGCTTCATCCACTTTGCGGTTGTAACCCGCCAGGTTGCGCACGCCGAGCGCCGCCATGAGCTTGTAACGCCGCTCCATTTCCCCCACGCACCAACGCAGACCGTTGGCCGCATCTTTCATATCCGTAATAACCGGTGTCAACAAGTGAGGAACCCCCTCGTACACCGACAGTTCCAACATTTTCGGGTCGACCAGCATCAGCCTGACTTCCTCGGGGGAGGACTTATACAACAGACTGAGCAACATCACGTTAACGCCAACGGATTTACCGGAACCGGTAGTACCGGCCACCAGCAGATGTGGCATTTTGGCGAGATCGGCGACGATGGGTTCTCCGGAAATATCGTGCCCCAGTGCCATGGTCAACACGGATTTGGCCTTGTCGTAAACGTCCGAGGCCAGCACTTCGCTCAAGCGCACCATTTCCCGATGTTCGTTCGGAATCTCGATGCCCACCACGGATTTGCCGGGAATGACTTCAACCACACGCACGCTAATGACGGCCAGCGAGCGCGCCAGATCTTTCGCCAGATTGGTAATTCGGCTGGCTTTCACGCCCGGCGCAGGTTGAATCTCAAAGCGGGTAACCACTGGCCCCGGCTGCACAGACTCCACTTCGACATCAATGCCAAAGTCCTTGAGCTTCAGCTCCAACAGCCGGGACATAGCCTCCAGGGACTCTTTGGAAAACGCCTTGTCACTGTGCGCATCCGGCGGGTCCAGCAACGCCAGGGAAGGCAATTCCCCCTCCGGTGGCGAGCTGTCTTTGGTATCAAACAGGGACCCCTGCCGAGCCGGTTTGGATTGGGGTTTGGGGGGCGCCTTTTTTACGGGCTCGGAAATAGTGGGAGGCACCCGCTTCGCGGTTTTCTCCACTTGTTTTGCCACCGCTTCACGACGGTGCTCCTGCGCCGCTTTGGCCGCCTTACGTTCAGCCTGCTGTTGACGCCAGTGCTGCCAGGCGGTGCTGGCTCGCTCAATCAGTATCAGCGTCAAGCGACCCGTTTCATCCATCAGCCTTAACCAGGACAGGTCAGTAAAGATCGTAATACCAAACAGAAACACCGCCAGCAGAATCAACGTGCCACCGGTATAACTAAATGCCCCTTCTACCCCTTCAGACACCGAAGCCCCGAGCAGACCGCCATTGGAAAATGGCAGGTTCACGCCATCCGGGTAATGCAGGCTGGCGATGCCCGTGCCGGCCACCATCACCAGAAACAAGCCCACCACTCGCAGGGAAATCAAGAGCCAGTCAAACCCTGGCTGCCGGTTCCGGTCCCGAAACACCTGCCAGGCTCGATACGCCAGCAATACCGGGAACAGATACGCCAGATAGCCAAACAGCGAGAGAAACACATCGGCCAGCCAGGCGCCTGCGGGGCCACCGGCATTGCGAATGCGACCCCCCTCTCCGGTATGTGACCACCCGGGATCGCCGGCATCGTAGGTCATCAGCGCCAGCATGAGGTAGACACTGATGGCGGCCAAACCGATCAGAGCCCCCTCTTTCAGGATGCGCATCAACAAGCTATCGACCGATGCCGTGCTGCCGCTGGCGGCTTGGCTTTGTGAGCGTTTCAAACGAAGCGTTCCCCATTAAAACGGATTGGTGAGCAATGGCGGCTATTCTAGCGGCACGGAGGAGGTTTGCAAAAGCGATAGCCACAAACTCTGTTGAACACAGGTTACCATTAAAGAAAGCAATACTTCGCATTGGTTCATACTATTTTGCGGACCACACACGATTCACTTATGATGGGCGCCAAATCAGCGCTTACCCAAACATTCGACAATCTCAACACTTCCAAAGGACAGCAAATCATGAGCGACGCACAGCACCATCGCCTGATTATTCTCGGCTCCGGCCCCGCCGGTTATACGGCCGCGATATACGCCGCCAGGGCCAATCTCAAACCGGTTCTGATCACCGGCATGCAACAAGGCGGCCAATTGACCACCACCACTGAGGTGGAGAACTGGCCAGGTGGCATCTCGGACCTTCAGGGCCCAGACCTGATGGTGCAGATGCAGGAGCATGCCGAGCGCTTTGATACCCAGATCATCTTCGACCATATTCACGAAACCGATCTGAGTGGTCGCCCGTTCAAGCTCGTCGGCAATGAAACCTATACCTGTGATGCGCTGATTATCGCCACGGGGGCATCGGCCCAGTATCTCGGTTTGCCTTCCGAGGAAGCCTTTATGGGCAAAGGCGTCAGCGCCTGTGCCACTTGCGACGGCTTTTTCTATCGCGATCAGAAAGTAGCCGTAATTGGCGGCGGCAACACCGCTGTGGAAGAAGCCCTGTACCTGTCCAACATCGCCAGCGAGGTGATTCTCGTGCACCGTCGCGATAAGCTGCGTGCCGAGAAGATCCTCCAGGATAAGCTGTTCGCGAAGGAAAAGAACGGCAATGTGCGTATTGTCTGGGACCACACCCTGGATGAAGTCCTGGGCGACGACAATGGCGTGACCGGCGCCCGCCTGCGCAGCTCTCTGAATGACAGCACTCAGGAAGTTGATGTGCAGGGCGTATTTATTGCCATTGGTCACAAGCCCAATACCGACATCTTCGCCGGGCAGTTGGATATGAAGGACGGCTACATCAAAGTGACCAGCGGCTTGAACGGCAACGCCACCGCTACCAGTGTGCCCGGCGTGTTCGCCGCCGGCGACGTTTCAGACCACATCTACCGACAGGCCATCACGTCGGCTGGCGCGGGTTGTATGGCGGCTCTGGACGCCGAGAAATATCTGGACGACCTGTAACTGGCCCACACCTCCCGATCCTGGCGCCCCTGGGTGTCAGGATCAGGTTTAACCGCCCGGCGCTCATGATAACACTCCCCTGGCTCGATCCAGACACTCTGGACTTTCCCCCTACCCATGAAGCACTGACGGAGCCCAACGGCTTGTTGGCGGCTGGCGCCGACCTTTCAGCGGAGCGCTTGATTCACGCCTATCGCCACGGGATATTTCCCTGGTATGAGGCGGGGCAACCCACCCTGTGGTGGACACCCGACCCCCGGGCCGTGCTGTTTCCGGGCCGGTTGCACCTGTCCCGTTCTCTGCGCAAAACCATTCGACAACAACCCTTTGAGGTGTCCTGCGACAAGGCGTTCGAAGCCGTGATGCGGGCCTGCGCCGAGCCCAGAGACTATGGTGCCGGCACCTGGATTACCGATGAAATGCTGAGCGCCTACTGTCACCTGCACGAACAAGGCATCGCTCACTCAGTCGAGGTGTGGCAGAACGGCAACCTCGTCGGCGGGCTCTATGGCCTGGCGCTCGGCCGGGTTTTCTTTGGTGAGTCGATGTTCAGCCGGAAAGATAATGCCTCGAAGGTGGGTTTTGCTTATCTGGAAGCGCAACTGCGTGCCTGGAATTTCCAGGTGATCGACTGCCAGGTAGGCAGCGCTCATATGTTCAGCCTCGGCGCCGAGGAGATTTCCCGTGAAGCGTTCGAGCAAATCCTGCTAGACTGTGTGTATCTGCCCTCGGTGACAGGGCCGTGGGAACTGAACACGCCAGTGCTTTAACCACCAGGCAAAGAGAGGGCGCAATGACAGACCTGTCGAACCTCAAGCTCTTCGCCACACAGCCTCACCCCTGCAGCTATCTGGACGATCAAGAGGCCACCACGCTGTTTATCGATCCAAATGCGGCGGTGGATCAGGCGCTTTATACCCAGCTCTCCCAAATTGGCTTCCGACGTAGCGGCCCTCATTTGTACCGCCCTCACTGTGCCCATTGCAGTGCCTGTATCTCTTGCCGGATTCCGGTTGAAAGCTTTCGCCCCAATAGAAACCAGCGCCGTTGCTGGAACCGTAATACCGACCTTTCTCTCGAGCTGGTGACGGAGCCCGACCGCGACGAGCACTATCGTTTGTATGAGCACTATATCAACACTCGTCACGGGGACGGTGATATGTACCCCCCATCCCGAGCCCAGTACGATGCGTTCCTCAGCCGGGCCTGGGGTGTCACCCGATATCTGGAGGTACGCGAGGGGGATCAGCTGTTGGCTGTTGCTGTTTGCGACACCCTGAGCGATGGCTTGTCAGCGGTTTACACCTTCTTTGACAGCACGCAGCCGCGCCGCAGTCTCGGTGTGCTGGGTGTTCTCGCCCAGATCGAACAAGCCCGGGTGCTGTCCTTGCCGTATGTCTACCTCGGCTACTGGATCAAGCACTGCCGGAAAATGGACTATAAAACGCAATATCGGCCACTCGAAATGCTGGTCAATCGCCGCTGGGTGCGGGTAACGTAGCTTTATATCCCGCTAACACTTGGCCTTTCGGCTCATTTCAGGCACAATTCACGCCTATTTTCAGCCCGACCGGGCAACATTCAGACCAAACCCGTGCGGCAACCTGCCATCTGCGCAGGCCACGCACGTACTGAAAGCCGAGGAAACTGCCGAATGGCGAAAGAAGACAACATTGAATTTGAAGGCGAAGTGGTTGATACCCTGCCCAACACCACCTTCCGCGTTAAACTGGAGAACGGACATGTGGTCACGGCGCACATCTCCGGCAAGATGCGCAAAAACTACATTCGTATTCTTACTGGCGACAAGGTCAAGGTGGAAATGACCCCTTATGACCTCACAAAAGGCCGGATTACCTACCGCTCGCGTTGAGCCCCAGATCGTAAGACTGGCTGAGCCCCGCTGTTATTCCGTATTTAAACGCAAGAAGCCGCCCTCGGCGGCCTCCTGCGTAACGGTTTCCTGTGAGCGTTACTTTTACAGCGTCAGGAAAGCCCCTCGTCATCAGGACTTACCTTCGACCTTGATGGCCAGCGAATCCCCCTCCGGGGTGACGTCCACATAGACTGACCCACCGCTCTCCGAAAGATCACCAAATAATACCGCTTCCGCCAACGGCTTTTTGATCTTTTCCTGGATAAGTCGAGCCATGGGGCGCGCGCCCATTTTTTCATCATAGCCGTGCTCTGCGAGCCAGGTACGCGCCTCTTCAGAGACATCAAGCGTCACTTTCTTATCGTCCAACTGCGACTGAAGCTCAACCAGGAACTTGTCGACGACGGTTTTGATGACGTCCATGCTCAACACACCAAACTGCACCACTGCATCGAGACGGTTACGAAACTCGGGGGTAAACAACCGCTTGATCGCTTCTTTACCGTCCGTGCTGTGATCCTGCTGTGTGAACCCAATGGAGGGACGAATCATATCTTCCGCCCCTGCATTGGTGGTCATCACCAAAATCACGTTGCGGAAATCGGCCTTGCGACCATTGTTGTCAGTGAGCGTGCCGTGGTCCATGACCTGCAACAGCAAATTGAACACATCCGGGTGGGCTTTTTCAATCTCGTCGAGCAGAACCACACTGTGGGGATGCTTCGTCACGGCGTCTGTCAGCAAGCCGCCCTGGTCAAATCCCACGTAGCCGGGCGGCGCACCAATGAGGCGCGATACCGTGTGACGCTCCATATACTCGGACATATCAAAGCGAACCAGCTCCACGCCCAGGCAGGTCGCCAGCTGGCGGGTGACCTCAGTTTTGCCTACGCCCGTGGGGCCTGCAAACAGAAACGAACCGATGGGTTTTTCACCAGACCCCAGTCCTGCCCGGGAGAGTTTGATGGCCGAGGAGAGTGTATCGATTGCTTCGTCCTGACCAAAAACCGTCAGCTTGAGATTGTCATCCAGCTTCCGCAGCTGTTCTTTATCAGAAGAGGACACACTCTTCGGCGGAATCCGCGCAATCTTGGCCACCACGGCCTCAATATCGGACGCACCCACGGTTTTTTTCCGCTTGCTCGGTGGTTGCAGCTGCTGAAACGCACCCGCCTCGTCAATCACATCGATCGCCTTGTCGGGCAAGAAGCGCTCGCTGATATACCGCTCGGATAACTCAGCCGCCAGCCGGAGGGCCGGATCGGTGTAGCGCAGACCGTGATGCTTCTCAAAACGACTCTTAAGCCCTTTCAGTATCTGGTAGGTTTCATCGACCGTGGGTTCTTTGACGTCCACTTTCTGGAAGCGACGTGACAGCGCCCGGTCTTTTTCAAAGACACCCCGGTATTCCTGATAGGTGGTCGATCCCATGCAACGCAACTCGCCGGACGACAGCAAGGGCTTGAGCAGGTTGGAGGCGTCCATCACACCGCCGGAAGCCGCGCCCGCGCCAATAATGGTGTGAATCTCGTCGATAAACAGGATCGCGTTCTTTTGTTTCTTAAGCTCGCTGAGCAAGCCTTTGAAACGTTTTTCAAAGTCGCCGCGATACTTGGTGCCCGCCAGCAAGGCGCCCATGTCCAGAGAGTAAACGACCGCGTCAGCCAGTGCGTCTGGCACATCGCCATCCACAACGCGCTTGGCCAGGCCTTCAGCAATAGCCGTTTTACCCACGCCCGACTCGCCTACCAGCAACGGATTGTTCTTGCGGCGCCGGGACAAAATCTGACTGACGCGCTCGACTTCGTATTCACGGCCTACCAGAGGGTCAATACGCCCCTGCATTGCCTGTTCGTTCAGGTTAGCCGCAAAGCTCTCCAAGGGACTTTGCGTGCTGGACTCACCGCCGACCGCGTCGTCATCGTGCTGCTCTTGCCCCGCATCGCTGCCGTGATCAGACTGGCCGGCCACTTTGTGAATCCCGTGGGTGATGTAATTCACCACATCAATACGGGCAATACTTTGCTGCTTGAGATAGTACACGGCCTGGCTTTCCTGCTCGCTGAAAATAGCCACCAGGACATTCGCACCTGTTACCTCCTGCTTACCCGAGGACTGCACATGGAACACCGCTCGCTGCAACACTCGCTGAAAACCAAGTGTCGGCTGGGTTTCACGCTCGGTGTCCTCCTCGGGTATCAGCGGCGTGGTTGAATCCACAAATTCAATCAACTCTTTGCGCAACTGCCCAAGGTCTGCCCCGCAGGCACGCAGCACGTTGGCCGCTGAATCATTATCGATCAGCGCCAGCAATAAGTGCTCAACGGTCATGAACTCATGCCGTTTGGAGCGCGCGCCTTTAAAGGCGAGGTTCAGGGTAACTTCAAGATCTTTACTTAACATCGCTGATAACCTCTAACAACAGAGTCACCGGTCGTCGTCCTCCACCGCCTCTATTTCACACAGCAGTGGATGCTCGTTGTCCTTGGCGAACTGATTCACCTGGGCCGCTTTCGTTTCTGCAATATCCCTGGTGTACACACCGCACACGGCCTTTCCCTGCGTGTGCACTTTGATCATAACTTGCGTCGCCTTCTCCCGGTTCATGGAAAAAAAGATTTCCAGAGTTTCCACCACGAAGTCCATTGGCGTGAAGTCGTCATTAAACATGACCACTTTGTACATTGGCGGGCGCCGTAACTTCGGCTTGTCTTCCTGAACCGCTATACTGCCGTCATCTTCGGCATCACGTCCCGGTTCCCTAGCCAGCTTCGGCTCTGTATTTAAGATTAGATGAAAGATTGCCATTTTTCCCACAGGTGCCGTAAAAAGGTTGCGTAAAAAATTGTTTAGGGCCTTAGGTCCGTCAACGAGCCCAAACTTCATTGTACCGGATCAGGAGCCAACCCTCCTAACCACAAGCCAATTACACTTGACAGTGGCTTAAAACTCGGCTAAAACAACTAAGCCTGATCAAAAAACCACCAAATCCAGGTTAACACGGCAAAGGTGGTTATAAGCAGGCAAACTCTAATAACGAATTATGATGAGATGCTATATCTCACCAACCAGAAGGATTCCACCATGCCCACAGGTACCGTTAAGTGGTTCAACAATGCCAAAGGCTATGGCTTTATCCTGCCCGATGAGGGAGGCGAAGACCTGTTCGCGCACTATTCGGCCATCCAGATGGAAGGCTACAAAACCCTCAAGGCAGGTCAACTGGTCGCGTTCGATATCACCAAAGGTGATAAAGGTTTCCACGCCACGAACATCATTTCCTCGGATTCTCCTCAAGGGGCCGAGCGAATTGCCGCCGAGACCGCCCCGACAGAACGTGCCGATTTCGAGGCCAACAACAAGGCCCACGCTGCCGTCACAACACACTGACGGAGCGCCAGCCTCCTCCTTATATTGGGGCGCTGCCTGACAAACAAAACCCCCGACACCCTTTTGGGTGACGGGGGCTTCGCTATGAACCGTCTTACCGGGGCGGAATCAGGCGTTCTTCAACGCGTTTAGTGCCCCGTTAAGGGTGTCACTGGGGCGCATCGCCGACAGCGTTTTTCCCTTATTCGGACGATAATAGCCTTCAATATCGACGGGGTTGCCCTGAACCCCGTTCAGCTCACCCACAATGGTGGCTTCCTTAGCCTTCAGGGTTTCAGCCAGTTGGGTAAAGCGCTGCTTGAGTTCCGCGTCATCGGACTGTGCCGCCAGCGCTTCGGCCCAATACAGAGCAAGGTAAAAGTGGCTGCCGCGATTATCGAGCTCTCCCACTTTGCGGGAAGGGGACTTGTTGTTTTGCAGGAAAGCCGCATTCGCCTGGTCCAGCGTGTCTGCCAGGACTTTGGCTTTTGCATTCCCAGTGACCTTGCCGTAATGCCGCAGGGACTCAACCATGGCGAGAAACTCACCCAGCGAATCCCAACGCAAGTGGTTTTCTTCCAGGAACTGCTGAACGTGCTTCGGTGCCGAACCGCCCGCTCCCGTTTCGAACAGGCCACCGCCATTCATTAACGGGACAATGGAGAGCATTTTGGCACTCGTACCCAGTTCCATGATGGGGAACAAGTCTGTCAGATAGTCACGCAACACATTACCGGTAACGGAAATGGTGTCTTTACCCTGACGCAGACGCTCCAGAGAGAACTTCATGGCCTCTTCCGGGCTCATGATATGAATTTCCAGACCGCTGGTATCGTGATCCTTCAGATACTGCTCGACTTTTCTGGTCACTTGCGCATCGTGCGCACGTTTCGGATCCAACCAGAACACCGCCGGAGTACCGCTTTCCCGGGCACGATTTACCGCCAGCTTCACCCAGTCGCGAATCGGCGCGTCCTTGACCTGGCACATGCGGAAGATATCGCCCGCGTCCACAGACTGCTCCAGCAACACCTGACCTTCGCTATCCACTACCTGTACTTTGCCCGCCGTGGCGATTTCAAATGTCTTGTCGTGCGAGCCGTACTCTTCCGCTTTCTGAGCCATCAAACCCACATTGGACACACTACCCATGGTGGTAGGATCGAAGGCACCGTGCGTGCGGCAATCATCAATAACTGCCTGGTAAATAGTGGCGTAGCAGCGATCCGGAATCACCGCTTTGGCATCGTGGCGGGCGTTATCGGCGCCCCACATTTTGCCGGAATCGCGCAGCATCGCTGGCATAGACGCGTCGATAATCACATCGCTCGGCACATGCAGGTTGGTAATGCCTTTGTCGGAATTCACCATGGCCAGGCTGGGGCGATCCTGGTAGACCGCCTCCACATCGGCGATAACCGCTTTACGCTGATCTTCCGGCAGGTTTTCCACACAGGCATACAGATCGCCAATCCCATTATTGGGATCGAAGCCCACGGACTTCAGCGCGGCTTCATGCTTTTTCAGCGCATCCGCGTAGAACACCGATACGGCGTGACCAAACAGGATCGGATCGGACACTTTCATCATGGTCGCTTTCAGGTGCAGCGAGAACAGTACATCCTTGGCCTTGGCGTCGTTGATTTCCGCTTCCAGAAATTCCCGAAGCGCTTTCTTGCTCATCACCGCCGCGTCGATGATTTCACCGTCCAGCAAAGGCGTTTTTGCCTTCAGCACCTGGGTGTCGCCGGCTTCGGTCACCAGCTGGATTTTGACATCACCTTCCTTTTCCACCAGCACCGACTTTTCGCTGCCATAAAAATCGCCGTGAGACATATGCGACACATGCGATTTGGAATCAGCGCTCCAGGCCCCCATTTTATGCGGGTTGTGGCGGGCATACTGTTTGACTGAGGCCGGTGCACGGCGGTCAGAGTTGCCCTCGCGCAGCACCGGGTTCACCGCACTGCCTTTCACTTTGTCGTATTTGGCCTGAATGGTTTTCTCTTCGTCGGTCGACGGGTCTTCAGGATAGTCAGGCAGGTCGTAGCCCTGCTTTTGAAGTTCTTTGATGGCCGCTTTCAATTGGGGAATGGAGGCGCTGATATTGGGCAGCTTCACAATATTGGCTTCCGGTGTTTTGGCCAGTTCACCCAGCTCCGCCAGGTGGTCGTCAATGCGTTGTTCGTCGGTCAGGCGCTCCGGGAACTGGGAGATGATACGCCCTGAGAGGGAAATATCGCGGGTTTCGATGGCGACACCACAAGGCTCGGCAAACGCGCGAATAATAGGCAGCAATGAATAGGTCGCCAGTGCTGGCGCTTCGTCGGTTTCCGTGTAGATGATTTTGGATTCGGTCATGATAAGCTGTCACTCCATCTGTTCAGGGTGTGTGCCGATTTTTTGAACGCGCGCATTATACCAGTAATGGCCACGCCCGGCATGAATCGAGGTTGATCTGTGCCAAGTCTATTGCTATTTAACAAGCCTTACGGGGTCTTGTCCCAATTCACCGATACGGAAGGCCGTGAAACGCTGGCCCGCTACATTGATCGCCCAGGTGTCTACCCGGCCGGTCGCCTGGATCGAGACTCCGAGGGGCTGTTGCTGCTGACCGACGACGGTCAAGTGCAGCACCAGGTCGCCCATCCTCTCCACAAATTGCCCAAGGTGTACTGGGTACAAGTGGAGGGTAGCCCCGATCAGGCGGTCCTTGGGGCGCTCAGGCAGGGTGTCCGGCTCAATGATGGCCCGACACGACCCGCGAAGGCGAAGGTGATCTCCGAGCCACCATTGTGGTCGCGGAATCCGCCGGTTCGCTTTCGCCAATCGGTCCCGACCACATGGCTTGAGCTGACGATCTCGGAGGGCCGCAATCGGCAGGTACGACGGATGACGGCGGCGGTGGGCCACCCTACCCTGCGTCTGGTGCGAGTCCGTATCGGGACTTGGAATATTGAGTCATTGCAGCCTGGCGAGTATCGGGTTGAGCCGTTACATTTACCTAAAACCCCTCGCAGGCCTCAGCAACGATCTCGCAAACGTTAAGGCGGAAAGTCCGGCATCAGGGAGGGACCGGTGTTCGGAGACCCGCCGTGAATACATCCATGTAGGCTTCTCATCGGCATCCATGCCTCAGAGAGTCTCCGAACACCGGTCCCTCCCTGATGCCTCTGCGGCTTTAGCACCTTTTAAAAGCAAATATGTTCATATTTCAAAGGCCACACTACAATTTTGCACAGGGCGCTCAAAATAGACGGGTGGCACTGAGGCACAGGATAGGGCGCATCAGTTGGGGACTCTCTGAGGCATGGATGCCGATGAGAAGCCCCCATGGACGGGTTTACGGCGGGTCCCCAACTGATGCGCCCTATCCTGTGCCGGACTACCTAGTCGGCACCTCATGTGCACCCAAGCAGACACAAAAAAGGCGACCCGAGGGCCGCCTTTTTTGATCCGAAAGATTTACCACCCAGTGGCTTCTTTCAGCGCCTCGCCGATGTCGGCCAGACTGCGAACGGTTTTAACACCCGCATCTTCCAATGCGGCGAACTTCTCATCCGCCGTGCCTTTACCGCCGGCAATAATCGCACCAGCGTGGCCCATGCGCTTGCCTTTCGGCGCGGTAACACCCGCGATGTAGGAAACCACCGGCTTGGTGACGTTTTGCTTGATGTAAGCGGCGGCTTCTTCTTCCGCGCTGCCACCAATTTCACCAATCATTACGATCGCTTCGGTTTTAGGGTCGTTCTGAAACATTTCCAGAATGTCGATGAAGTTGGAGCCCGGAATCGGGTCACCACCAATACCCACGCACGTGGACTGGCCGAAACCGAAGTCGGTCGTTTGTTTGACCGCTTCGTAGGTCAGCGTCCCGGAGCGGGATACGATACCCACACGACCCGGCTTGTGAATGTGGCCCGGCATGATACCGATTTTGCTCTCGCCCGGCGTGATGACGCCCGGGCAGTTCGGACCAATCAGGCGAACACCCAACTCGTCACACTTCACTTTGCAGTCCAGCATGTCCAGTGTCGGAATGCCTTCGGTGATACATACGATGAGCTTGATACCGGCGTTGGCCGCTTCAAGAATCGAGTCTTTACAGAACGGAGCCGGTACGTAAATAACAGACGCTTCGGCACCTGTGGCTTCAACCGCTTCAGCAACGGTATTGAACACCGGCAGGCCCAAGTGGGTCTGGCCGCCTTTGCCCGGCGTAACGCCACCGACCATTTTGGTGCCGTACGCAATGGCTTGCTCAGAGTGGAAGGTGCCTTGAGCGCCTGTGAAACCCTGGCAGATTACTTTGGTGTCTTTGTTGATCAAAATGCTCATTATTTACCCTCCGCTGCTTTAACCACTTGCTGAGCAGCGTCAGTCAAGCTGGTCGCGGCGATGATATTCAAACCGCTGTCCGCCAGTACTTTGGCACCCAGTTCGGCGTTGTTACCTTCCAGACGCACCACCACAGGCACTTTCACACCCACTTCTTCCACAGCGCCGATCACGCCTTCGGCGATCAGATCGCAGCGAACGATACCACCGAAGATGTTGATCAAAACGGCTTTGACGTTTTCGTCGGACAGAATGATCTTAAACGCCTCGACCACGCGCTCTTTGGTGGCACCGCCGCCGACATCCAAGAAATTTGCCGGCGCACCGCCATGCAATTTCACGATATCCATGGTACCCATGGCCAGACCGGCACCATTGACCATACAACCAATGTTACCGTCGAGTGCTACGTAGTTGAGTTCCCACTGCGCCGCATGCGCTTCACGCGAGTCTTCCTGAGAGGGGTCGTGCATTTCCTGCAGGTCCTGATGGCGGTACAGCGCGTTACCATCAATGGCTACTTTGGCGTCCAGACAATGCAAGTCACCTTGTGTGGTGATGACCAGAGGGTTAATCTCGATCAGCGCCACGTCTTTTTCTTTAAACAGTTTCGCCAGTCCCAGAAAAATCTGGACGAACTGTTTGATCTGCTTGCCTTCCAGGCCCAGCTTGAACGCCAGGTCACGGCCTTGGTAAGGCTGTGCACCGACCAGCGGATCGATGGTGGCTTTCAGGATTTTTTCCGGGGTTTCTTCCGCCACTTTCTCGATTTCGACACCACCTTCGGTGGACGCCATGAACACGATACGGCGAGTGGCGCGGTCTACCACAGCACCCAGGTACAGCTCTTTATCGATATCGGTGCAGGTCTCGACCAAAATACGGCTGACCGGCTGACCTTTTTCATCCGTCTGGTAGGTCACCAGATTCTTGCCGAGCCACTGCTTGGCAAACGCTTCGATGTCCGCTTTGGATTTAACCAGCTTGACGCCTCCGGCCTTACCGCGTCCACCGGCGTGAACCTGTGCCTTCACGACAAATTCACTACCACCAATAGTGTCAGCGGCAGCAGCAGCTTCCGCGGGGGTCTTGGCAGCGATGCCCTTGGAGACTGGCAGTCCGTACTGGGCGAATAACTGCTTACCCTGATATTCGTGCAAATTCATGGTGCAATTCCACATTGTCTGACGCCGGGCCGAGGAGTCCTGCGGCAAGTCCGGCTTAAATGACCAAATGGCAGACCGTTCCAAAACGGCCTGCCCCCTTGGGTTGAGTTCGCAAACTCAGTGTTGTTTCTGGTTATTATTTAGCGCTTCTTCTTGTTGGCGACATGGATCGCATGTCCATGAACCGCCAGAGCGGCTTCGTGTACTGCCTCGGACAGAGTCGGATGGCCGAACACCATCAGACCCAGGTCTTCGGCGCTGCTGCCGAATTCCATTGCAATCGCGACTTGCTGGATCAAATCAGCAGCACTCGGGCCTACGATATGGGCGCCCAGCACTCGATCCGTTTCCGCATGTGCGATGATTTTTACCAGGCCTTGGGTTTCATTCGCAGCCATGGCGCGACCGCTCGCCGCAAACGGGAAAGTACCGACTTTATAGGGTTCACCGTCCGCTTTCAGCTGCTCTTCGTTACGGCCCACGGAAGCCACTTCGGGGTGGGTATAAATGACATTGGGGATGACGTCGTAATTCATGACGGTTTTTTGTCCGGCGATACGCTCGGCCACCATGACCCCCTCTTCTGAGCCTTTATGGGCCAGCATAGGGCCACGGACCACATCGCCGATTGCCCACACGCCCGGCGCGTCAGTCGCGCACAAGTCGTTGACGTAAATAAAACCACGTTCGTCCAGGTTGACACCACTGTCTTCTGACAGCAAACCTTCTGTGTAAGGACGGCGGCCAACGCAAACAATCAGTTTATCGAACGTTTCTTTCTGCTCTTTACCTTCTTTATCGGTAAAGGTGACCGTCACTTTCTTGCCTTTGACTTCTGAGCCGGTTACCCGGCAGCTCAGACGAATATCCAAACCTTGTTTGGTCAGGATTTTCTGGGTTTCTTTCGCAATCTGCTGATCCATGATGGAAAGAAAGCTCTCCATCGCCTCCAGGACCACCACTTCGGAACCCAGACGATTCCACACACTGCCCAGCTCCAGACCGATAACCCCGGCCCCAATCACGCCTAGGCGTTTCGGTACACTGTCGAACTCCAGAGCACCTGTGGAATCCACGATAACCTTATCGTCGACTTTGGCCACGGGAATATCGATGGGCTTGGAGCCGGAAGCCAGGATGACGTTGTCCGCTTCCAGAGTCTGGGTTTTGCCATCAAGACCGGTGACTTCCACTTTGCGATTCGACAGCAACTTTCCGGTACCGAAAACAGACGTCACGCCATTCGCTTTGAACAGCGCAGAAATCCCGCCGGTCAGTTGTTTGACGATGTTGTTTTTGCGCTCAATCATGGAGGGTACATTAATATCGATACCCTTGGTGCTGATGCCGTGTACGCTGAAGTCGTCTTTCGCTTCGTGATACTTGTAGGAGCTGTCCAACAACGCCTTGGAGGGGATACAACCAACGTTCAGGCAGGTTCCGCCATTGACGCCCTTACCCTCGGCATTCTGCCACTTCTCGATACAGGCGGTTTTGAGACCGAGTTGCGCAGCGCGAATGGCCGCCACGTAACCAGCGGGCCCGGAACCGATGACAACAACATCAAATTTATCAGACATAATACCTTTCCCAAATGTGTAAAGCGGTTTATCTCAGCGGGGAACATGCATTCCGCCGGGATCAACGAACCAGTGGCAAAGCGGGCAGTTTCCTGCCCGCTTCAAACATTAAATTTCCAACAGGATGCGCGCCGGATCTTCCAGCAGATCCTTGATGGTCACCAGGAACTGCACCGCTTCTTTTCCATCCAGCAAACGGTGATCATAAGAAAGCGCCAGGTACATCATCGGCAGGATTTTGACCTCCCCATTAACGGCCATGGGCCGCTCCTGAATTTTATGCATACCCAGAATCGCAGACTGAGGCATATTCAGAATCGGGGTGGACAGCAATGACCCAAACACACCGCCGTTGGTGATCGTGAAGGTACCGCCAGTCATTTCTTCAATACCCAGCTTGCCATCGCGCGCCCGCAGACCGTAATCGCGGATGGTGCTTTCAATGTCGGCAAGCCCCATGTTCTCGGCGTTGCGCAGCACCGGCACCACCAGACCTTTATCAGTGGAAACCGCCACACCAATGTCCTGGTAACCGTGGTAAACCACATCGTTGTTATCGATGGATGCGTTCACCGCCGGGAAACGGCGCAACGCCTCGACCGCCGCCTTCACGAAAAAGCCCATGAAGCCCAGGCGAGTACCGTCGTGTGCTTTTTCAAACTTGTCTTTGTATTTGGAGCGCAGCTCCATAATGGGCGCCATGTTCACTTCGTTGAACGTGGTCAGCATAGCCGTCGTGTTGGAGGCCTCCAGCAGACGCTCTGCAATACGCTTGCGCAACCGCGTCATCGGCACACGTTTCTCGGCACGCTCTCCCTGAGGCGCCTCCACCGGGGCTTCCGCCGTCGAGGAACCACTGGCTTTTGACGGTTCGCTTTTACCGCCACCGGATTTGAGGAAGTTGGCAACGTCTTCTTTGGTGACGCGACCGTCTTTTCCTGTGCCGGGAACGCTGTTCGGGTCGATATTGTTTTCATCGGCCATTTTTCGCGCTGCCGGACTCAACAGTTTGTCATCGCTGCTGGAGCTGTCACCGGTGTCAGCCGATTCACCGGACTTGGTGCTCTGTGCCGGGCTTTTTTCCTCGGCCGCTGGCTTCTCATCCTTACCGTCAGAGCCGCCTTTCGCGGAACCTGCAGCGCCCTCTTCAAATTTGGCAATCACTTCGTTGCTTTCAACCGTGTCACCCTCTTCTTTGAGGATTTCGGAGAGGCTGCCATCCGCGGGCGCCACCACTTCCATAACAACTTTATCGGTTTCAATATCAACAATCAGCTCATCGCGGGAAACGGACTCACCGGGCTTTTTGTGCCAAGTGGCAATGCTCCCGTCCTGAACGGATTCGGGAAAAGTCGGGGCTTTGATCTCTATAGTCATTCTTTGTCCTTAGCAATCGCTGTGGATTCTTTGTCGAACACAGGTCCGAGCTAAACGCTCAGGGCCTCGTTAATGAAACGCTTCTGCTCTTCCAGGTGCACCGAGGGGTAACCCGCCGCCGGAGCGGCTGAGGGGTCGCGACCCACGTAGCTGAGATACAGATCCGGGTTGTGATCGTTCACCACACGCCGCATGTGATGCTGACTGCTGTACCAGGCGCCCTGGTTCATCGGCTCTTCCTGACACCAAACGACATCTTTAAGCTTCTTAAAGGGAGCCAGCGCCTTCTTCAGTTCTTCTTCCGGGAAGGGGTACAATTGCTCCAGCCGAATCAGAGCCACGTCGTCCTGCTCACGCTCCATACGCTCTTCCAAAAGGTGGTAATACACCTTGCCGGAACAGAGCACGACTCGTTTGGCTTTTGCCGGATCGACCTGCTCATCGGTAATCACGTTGTGGAAACGACCGTTGGCCAAGTCTTCCAGGCTTGAAGTCGCCAGCTTATGCCGCAAAATCCATTTGGGACTCATGACAACGAGAGGCCGACGCATCGGACGGATTACCTGACGTCGCAGCATATGGAATACCTGAGCGGGCGTCGTGGGTACACAGACCTGGATATTGTGCTCAGCACACAATTGCAGGAAGCGTTCAAGACGCGCCGAGGAGTGCTCTGGCCCCTGCCCTTCATAGCCGTGGGGAAGCAGCATGGTCAAGCCGCACAGACGCCCCCATTTGTGTTCGCCACTGGTAATAAATTGATCGATCACCACCTGGGCGCCGTTGGCGAAATCGCCAAATTGCGCCTCCCAGATGATAAGGCCGTTCGGCGTCGTGGTCGCATAGCCATACTCAAACGCCAGCACCGCCTCCTCGGACAGGAAGGAGTCGTAAAGATCAAAAGCGGGCTGCCCTTCTTTCAAGTGGCGCAGCGGAATATAGGTGGAACCGTCTTTTTGGCTATGCACCACCGCGTGACGGTGGGAGAAGGTCCCACGCCCTACGTCCTGCCCCGTCAAACGAACGCCATAACCTTCGTCGAGCAAGGTCGCGTAGGCCAGCGTTTCCCCCATGCCCCAGTTAATAGGCAGCGCGCCACCGGCCATTTTCCGGCGATCATCGTAAATTTTACCCACTTGTTTCTGGGCCACTACGCCGTCGGGAATCTCACACATTTTCTGTCCGAGTTCCTGCAAGCGCTTCAGGTCTACGCTGGTATCGCCCTTGGCACTCCAGTCGTGGCCGATATACGCGGACCAGTCGACGAACAGTGAGCGGTCGGGCTCGGTCACCAGGCCATTGGCGACGTTTTCGCCGCGATCCAGCGCCGCCCGGTAACTGTTCATCATATCGTCGACTTTTTCACTGTCGACGATGCCCGCTTCCACCAGTTTGTCCGCGTACAACGCACGGGTGGTTTTGTGCTTGCGAATATTTTGGTACATCAGCGGCTGGGTGGCCGAGGGATCGTCGGCCTCGTTGTGGCCGCGGCGCCGATAGCAAACCAGATCGATCACCACGTCTTTTTTGAATTCGTAGCGGTAATCCGCCGCCAGCTGCGCCACAAACAACACTGCATCCGGATCATCGCCATTAACGTGGAAAATCGGCGCTTCAACCATCTTAGCGACATCGGTACAGTATTCGGTGGAGCGCATATCCTCACGCTTGCTGGTAGTGAAGCCTACCTGATTGTTAATCACCAGATGGACCGTACCGCCCGTGGAGTAGGCACGGGTCTGGGACATCTGGAAGGTTTCCATCACCACGCCCTGGCCCGCGAACGCGGCATCACCATGCACCACTATGGGCAGAACCTTGGCACCGATTGGGTCGTCGCGACGATCCTGACGAGCCCGCACAGACCCTTCCACGACAGGAGACACAATTTCCAGGTGCGACGGGTTAAATGCCATCGCCATGTGCAATTCGCCGCCCGGCGTCATAACATTGGACGAGAAGCCCTGGTGGTATTTCACATCCCCTGAGGTATCCACCAACCGTTTGGTGCCTTCAAATTCACCGAACAGCTCGGCCGGACTTTTACCGAAGATATTCACCAGTGTATTCAGGCGGCCCCGGTGAGCCATGCCCAGTACAATTTCTTTGGCACCGTAACCACCGGCGCGCTTTACAATCGCATCGACCAACGGAATGAAGCTTTCGCCCCCTTCCAGGCCAAACCGTTTTGTACCGGGGTATTTGCTATCCAGATGGCGCTCAAGCCCCTCGGCGGCCACCAAGCGATCGAGCACGGCCAGGCGTTGCTCGTTACTGAAGTCCGGCTTGGATCGCACACTTTCCAATCGCTGCTGCAACCACTGTTTTTCAGCCAGATTGGTAATGTGCATGATCTCCGGACCCACGTGTCCGCAGTAGGTCTGTTCCAGCACTTCAACAATATCGCGCAGAGGCGCTTCTTCGCGACCGATAAAGAGGTTGCCAGTGTTGAAATGGGTATCCAGATCCGCGTCGGTCAGGCCATGGAACCCCAGTTCGAGATCGGGCACTCGCTCGCGTTCCATTAGATTCAGGGGGTCGAGTTCGGCTTTCTGGTGTCCGCGAAAACGGTAGGAGCTGATTAACTGGAGAACTTTGACCTGCTTGCGCTCGTGTTCGAGGCTTACGGAGCCGGCCACATTGGTTGACGCTGTAGCGGAACGGGTTTTGGCGAGACGCTCAAACTGCTCACGGACAACGGAGTGCGGGATGTCCTGGGTAACGACCCCGTCGACCCGGGGTAACTGTTCAAAATAATTACGCCACTCTTCAGGAACCGCGTTGGGATCGTGTAAATATGTGTCGTAGAGCGCTTCGACATAGGCGGCATTCCCACCGGAGATATGGGACGTGCGCCAAAAATGCTCCATGATGCTGTCTTGCATTACACCCACCTTGTCATGGGGTCTCCAACTGTCCCCGCCAGGGGGCGGCCGACAGTCAGCTCGGGTGTTACCCGATACTCCCCTGCTAGTCTCTAGCCATTAGCTACCATAACGTCCCCCGCTTTTGGCAGGAGTCGCCGCTCGAAAAAGCGGACAGGCCGCAAGGGGTCTGTCCGTCGGCGGATTCGCCGAATCCGCCATTTATGCCACTGATCGCAGGCAAGTGGCTTGCCGTTTAGCGGTATTCTACGTGGCGCTTCGCAGCAACATTGAGCGAATATGCCCGATTGCCCGAGTCGGGTTCAACCCTTTTGGGCAAACTGCCACACAGTTTTGAATACTGTGGCAGCGGAAAACACTAAACGGGTCGTCCAGATTCGACAACCGCTTTTCTGTCGCCAGGTCGCGGCTGTCCGCCAGGAAGCGATACGCCTGCAGCAAACCAGCCGGTCCAATAAATTTCTCCGGGTTCCACCAGAACGAAGGGCAACTGGTGGAGCAGCACGCACACAGAATGCACTCATAGAGACCATCCAGTTTGGCGCGATCTTCCGGAGATTGTAACCGCTCAATAGCCGGAGCGGGCGTATCATTTTGCAAATAGGGCTCGATTTTGCGGTATTGCTCGTAGAACTGGCCCATATCAATGACCAGGTCGCGGATGACCGGTAAGCCGGGCAGCGGGCGAACAATCAATTTGCCCTTTTTCACCACCTGGGACAACGGGGTCACACACGCTAACCCATTGACGCCGTTAATGTTCATGCCGTCGGACCCACACACCCCTTCGCGGCAAGAGCGGCGGAAGGCAAGGGTTGAGTCCTCGGCCTTGAGCATTTCCAGCACGTCCAGAACCATCAGATCCTTACCCTGAGTATCGACCTCATAGGTCTTCATGTAAGGGGCCTGATCGGTTTCGGGGTTATAGCGATAGACTTCTACCTTCAACATAACATCACCCCTTAATACGTGCGAACTTTGGGTTCAAAAGCTTCCATGGTGCGCGGTGCAAAGTTCACCTGACGCTTGCCCACCCGTTTTTCTGTAGGGTAGTACATGGAGTGGCACAGCCAGTTCTTGTCGTCACGCTCCTGGTAGTCATCGCGGGCATGGGCACCGCGAGACTCTGTGCGCTCATTGGCCGCAATGGCTGTTGCCTCGGCCACTTCCAGCAGATTTTGCAGTTCCAGCGCCTCAATACGGGCCGTATTGAAGGCCTGGCTCTTGTCTTCCAGAACCACATTGGCGATGCGCTCGCGCAAATCGGCCAGTTTTTTGATGCCTTCTTCCATGAACTCACCCTTACGGAACACACCAAAGTGGTTCTGCATAACGGTTTGCAGCTCGGTGCGCAGGGCCGCGGCGCTTTCACCGGACTTGGACTCGTTCAGGCGATTCAACCGGTTGGTAGCGGCCTCCAAATCGTCACGAGACGCGTCGCGGTGTTCCACCCCTTCGCGCAACGCTTTTTCGATGTACTGACCCGCCGCACGGCCGAAGACCACCAGGTCCAGCAGTGAGTTGCCACCCAGGCGATTGGCGCCGTGAACGGAAACACACGCCACTTCGCCACAGGCAAACAAGCCATCGATGGGCTTGTCATTACCATTGGCATCGACCGTCAGGGCCTGTCCGTGAACATTGGTCGGGATGCCGCCCATCATGTAGTGGCAGGTCGGAACCACAGGAATCGGCGCCTTGACCGGGTCTACGTGGGCAAAGGTGCGCGACAGTTCACAAATCCCCGGGAGACGGCTTTCCAGCACTTCTTCACCCAGGTGATCCAGCTTCAGCAGCACGTGATCGCCATTTTCGCCGCAACCGCGACCTTCCAGAATTTCCATTACCATCGAACGCGCCACGACATCGCGGCCCGCCAGATCCTTGGCATTCGGAGCATAACGCTCCATGAAGCGCTCACCATCCTTATTAACGAGGTAACCGCCCTCGCCTCGACAACCTTCCGTCACCAGCACACCAGCGCCGGCAATACCGGTCGGGTGGAACTGCCACATCTCGATGTCCTGAACCGGAAAACCGGCGCGCAGGGCCATCCCGATACCGTCACCGGTATTGATATGGGCATTAGTAGTAGAGGCATAAATACGCCCGGCACCGCCAGTCGCCAAAACCGTGGCTTTGGAGTGAACGAAGACGGTTTCACCGTCTTCCATATTAATAGCGATTACGCCCACCACCGCGCCGTCCTGGTTCTTCACCAGGTCCACGGCGTACCATTCATTCATGAAAACGGTGTTGCTCTTGACGTTGCTCTGGTACAGCGTGTGCAGCAGTGCGTGACCGGTCCGGTCAGCGGCGGCACAGGTGCGGGCCGCCTGGCCACCTTTACCGAAATCTTTGGACTGCCCGCCGAACGGGCGCTGGTAAATGCGACCTTCCTCGGTACGAGAGAATGGCAGACCCATGTGCTCGAGTTCGAACACCGCTTCAGGTCCGACAGAACACATATATTCAATAGCTTCCTGATCACCGATATAGTCAGAGCCTTTCACGGTGTCGTACATGTGCCAGCGCCAGTCATCATTCGGGTCGGAACTGGCAATCGCGCACGTAATCCCACCTTGCGCAGACACAGTGTGGGAGCGGGTTGGAAACACTTTGGTAATTACAGCGGTTTTGTAACCGGAACTGGCCAACTGCAACGCCGCTCGCATACCGGCACCACCGCCGCCAATTACGATGCCGTCAAAAGAGATTGTCCGCATTGTTCAAAACCCCCAGATAATTTCAACACCCCACAGGGTGTATGTCACAGCGACCAGCGCGAGCAATACTTGAGCCAAAAGACGCAAGACGGTCGCCTTGCCGCCCATCATTCGCTCGGTCAGGTAGTCTGTCAGCACCGACCAGAGACCAATCCAGGCATGCGTCACCGCTGACAGCAGGGTCAGCAGGGTAAATATCCGCATCCACAAATGGTCAAACAGCGCTTGCCACTGCTCGAAGGACAAATCGGGGGTAAAAATCAGATAGGCCGCAATAAAAATCGTATAAGCCGCCAGAATAACGGCGCTCACACGTTGAATCAGCCAGTCAAACAGGCCGCTTCGGCCCAGGTTCGTTACTGCGGTTACCATACCCACACTCCCGCCAGAACAATCAGTACCAGGGACAGAACGACAACAATGACTGCGCCGAGTCGCCCACCTTGAAGGCTTTCACCAATGCCGCAGTCCATAATCAAATGGCGAACGCCCGCCACCAGGTGATAAGCCAATGCAGCCAGGACGGCCCAAATGATAAATTGCCATAAAGGACGGGTTAACGCTTCCTGAAGGGCTACAAACTGCTCTTCCGAGGCCAGACTGGCATCAAGGAGCCACAACAGCACCGCCACCCCGGCGAACAGGACCACACCGGACATGCGGTGGAGAATGGAAACAATAGCGGTGATCGGAAACTTGATGGTGGAGATTTCTAGATTGACAGGTCGTTGGTTTTTCACGGTTGATAGTCACCTTCTAGCCCGCACGGTCGGGCAGGTTAGCGAAATAGCGCCAGGCGCATCTCTCCAAACGCACACAGGGCGGCTGCCAGGTTGATTTCGTTGTGCACCGCCCCGTCCGAAAATCGGGATGATGAAGGCTCTCTCACCGCTGCCTGCAAGACGCGGCGTATTATAGAGAGTCACGGCATGAAACACAAACAAAAACCCGCGCCAAAAAACGCGGCAAAAGCCCTGATGACGCACATTGGAAGAGCCATAGCCAGAAGTTATAACAACGCTCACGAATACCGCAGGGCACATTTTTCCGCAGCCGAACCGCCAAACGCTACCGAAAAGGCGGCTTCTCCTCTATAATGCCGCCTCCCAATCAACCCGTGGGCCGTTTGACAAACCCACGCCGGGGCTTATAGTGACGCCTCGATTTTTTATCCAGTCTGGCCATCCTGCCATTCCTGGAAGCCTTAAAAGAGTTTGTAAATACAGGAGTCCGTAATGACTGACAGAAAAGCACGGTTAACGGTCGACGGCCTGGATGCGCCCATTGATCTGCCTGTTTACCCGAGCACTGCCGGCCCCGACGTGATCGATGTTTCCGGTCTGACCAAGAAAGGCTTTTTCACCTACGACCCGGGCTTTATGTCCACTGCGCCCTGCGAGTCCAAGATTACGTTCATCGATGGCGCCAAGGGCATTCTGTTGCACCGCGGCTATCCCATCGACCAACTCGCCGAGCACTCCGATTACCTCGAAACCTGCTACCTCCTTTTAAACGGCGAACTGCCCAGCCAGGCGCAAAAAGAAACCTTCGTCGCCGAAGTTAAACAGCACTCAACCGTTGATGAGTCTGTGGCCAACGTTATTCGTGGCTTCAGCCGCGACGCCCACCCGATGGCCATTCTCGGCAGCGCCGTGGGCGCTCTCGCAGCGGTATACAACAACGATACCGACATCACCAGCGAAGAAAGCCGCCGCATAACAGCCTATCGCCTGATCGGGCAAATGCCTGCTCTGGCCGCCATGGCCCACAAGCACCGCCAGGGCGAGGAATTTATCGCGGCTGACGCCGATCTGGCCTACGCGGAAAATTACCTGAACATGACATTTGGCACCGCCGGGCAGGCACCCAAAGTCAATCAGGTACTGGCCAAGGCGATGGATCGCATCTTCCTACTGCACGCCGATCACGAGCAGAACGCCTCCACCTCGACCGTACGGCTTTCCGGCTCTTCGGGCACCAATCCGTTCGCAGCCATTGCCGCCGGCATTGCGACACTGTGGGGCCCGGCACACGGCGGCGCCAATGAAGCCGTTTTGAATATGCTGGAAGAAATTGGCAGCGTCGATAACATCGACACTTACGTAGCCAAAGCGAAAGACAAAGAGGACCCGTTCCGCCTGATGGGCTTCGGGCACCGTGTGTACAAGAACTTCGATCCTCGTGCCAAGGTGATGAAACTGGCCGCGGACGAAGTGCTGTCCGAACTGGGCCTTGAGAACGATCCGCTGCTCGCTATCGCCAAGCGGCTGGAAAAAATCGCACTGGAAGACGAGTATTTCATCCAGAAAAAACTCTACCCCAACGTCGATTTCTACTCCGGCATCATCATGAAAGCTATCGGCATTCCGTCCGAGGCCTTTACCGTCATTTTTGCCACAGGCCGCGCCGTCGGCTGGTATGCACACTGGCAGGAAATGGTTAGCGCTCCCTACAAAATCGGGCGCCCCCGCCAGCTCTACACCGGCTACGCCAAGCGGGACTACCCTGCCTGACACAATCGCCTGGATTTTACGTCGGCACCGACAACGGGGGCTGCACCGAGAGGGCAGCCCCCGTTGCATTTCGCGCCACCGCTGGGAACCTCGCGCTCCCGCTCGCCTCTAAGGCCCAGCGGTGGTGCTGTCTCAAGCCCTGTAGTAGTATGAAACATTGAGACTCAAATCCCTATTTCTCATAGGTCAGTCCCTGACGTACAGCAGGAAAGAAGTTATGCCCGACATCAAGACGCTTCTGCGCAACAGCACCATCGCCCTTTTGTTGCTGCTCGGCTCCCCTACTCTGTGGGCCGAGGCGCTGGAGCCACTCAAGATTAGCGAACAACATCAAGAGGTCACTGCCAGCGTGGTGCGACAGCTGAGCGAGCACCATTATCGGGAACAGGCACTGAACGACCAGCTTTCCTCTGAGTTTCTCGACAACTACCTGAAAACGCTCGACCCGACCAAGAGTTATTTTTTCCAGGCCGACATCGACAGTTTCAACAAGAGTCGCCGCAAATTCGATGACTGGCTGGCCAAAGGCAACCTGACCGAGGCATTCCGGGTTTTCGATGTCTATCGCCAACGATTGGTCACCCGACTGGAATCCGTCATTGCGTCTCTCGAAAGCGACGAGATCAAATACGATTTTACTAAAGACGATACCCTGGTCGTGGACTGGGAGAAAGCCGAGTGGCCAAAAGACAAACAAACCGCCGATGAGCTCTGGCACAGACGGATTAAAGCCGCCCTGCTCGATCTAAGCCTGGCGGGCAAGGACTTGGAAGACAGCAAGGAACTGTTGCATAAGCGCTATACCAACCAACTGCGCCGCGTAAAGCAGCAAGAGAGCGAGGATGCCTTTGAGGTGATCGTCAACAGCCTCACCACCCTATACGATCCACACACCAACTACCTCTCTCCACGCACGCTGGAAAACTTCAATATCAATATGTCGCTGTCCCTGGAAGGCATCGGCGCCGTACTTCAAACGGAAGACGAATACACCAAAGTCATGCGCTTGGTGCCCGCCGGTCCGGCTGACAAACAAGGCGAACTGCGACCCGCTGACCGTATTATCTCCGTCGGACAGGGCGAGAAAGGAGAGATGACGGACGTCGTGGGCTGGCGCCTTGACGAAGTCGTTGATCAGATAAGAGGGAAAAAGGGCACGGTGGTACGCCTTGAGGTGCTGCCTTCGAAAGCGCCTGCGGATAGCGCCACCAAAACCATTATCATCACCCGCGACAAAGTAAAACTGGAAGAGCAGGCCGCCCAACATGAAGTGTTCGAACTGAACAGTGGCCGTGACCGCTATAAAATTGGCGTTATTAAAGTGCCGACCTTCTACATGGATTTCGAGGCGTATCGCAACCGTGACCCCAATTTCAAAAGCACCACCCGCGATGTACTGAAGATTTTGGGCAAGCTCGAGAAAGAAAACGTGGATGGCATCATTCTCGATTTACGAGGCAACGGCGGCGGGTCTCTCCAGGAAGCCACAACCCTGACCGACCTGTTTATTGATCGCGGCCCCGTGGTACAGATTCGCCAGACCAATTCCCTGATTTCCCGCAACTATCAGGCACACTCACCGGCCGCATATCGAGGCCCGCTGTTGGTGCTGATTGACCGGCTCAGCGCCTCCGCTTCGGAGATTTTCGCTGGCGCCATTCAGGATTACGGTCGAGGGTTAATTGTCGGCAGCCAGAGCTTTGGCAAGGGCTCGGTTCAGTCACTTGTGCCCGTGGAAGCCGGCCAGCTGAAACTCACCGAGTCCAAATTCTACCGCGTCTCAGGCGACAGCACCCAACATCGCGGCATCATTCCCGACATGACGCTCCCCAGCCTTGTAGACGCCGAGGAAGTGGGTGAAAGCAGCTATGACCACGCCCTGCCCTGGGACAGAATCCATGCGGTTTCGCACGAAAAGTACTACGACGTCAATGCGCTGCTCCCAAAGTTAAACCCGGCACACGAAAGCCGCGTGACTCAAAACCCCGACTTCACGTACCTGAATGGCCAAATGACGTTGACCCGCAAAAACAAAGACCGGAAAGTGGTTTCCCTGAACGAACAGGCCCGACTGAAGGAGCAGGAAACGTTTGAGGAGAAACTGTTGGCTCTCGAGAATCAACGCCGCAAAGCAAAAGGCTTGTCTTTATATGAAAGTTACGACGACATCGACGGCGTAGCCGATGACACTCAATCTGATGAAGAAGGCTCTAACGATGAAGCCGCTAATGACGACGGCATGGAAGAAGACCTGGTCGACTTCACCGCTCAGTCTCACAGCAAAATCGATCCGGAAAAAGACCCCTTCCTGAACGAGTCCGGCTACATCCTGATTGACTTTATTGAACTGTTGTCCGATATGGACGAGCAAGAACGCAATCGCGTAGCCAACTGGTAAGAGTAACAAGCATCATGAAAGCCGTATCATTCAACGTTAACAGTATTCGCACCCGCCTGCATCAACTTGAAGCAGTCGTGGAGAAATACCAACCGGACTTTATCGGGCTACAGGAAACCAAAGTAACGGACGATCAATTTCCTGTAGACGACATTCGCGCCCTGGGGTATCACGTCGAATTTTACGGTCAAAAAACGCACTATGGCGTGGCTTTGCTGTCACTCCACCCTTTCCAAAAAGTGATCAAAGGGTTTCCAGGAGATCTTGAAGAGTCACAGCGGCGGTTTATTGGTGGTGTCTTTGAGTCCCCACTCGGGGGAGAGATTACGGTATTGAATGGCTATTTCCCGCAGGGAGAGAACCGCGAACACCCGACCAAGTTTCCAAACAAGAAAAAATTCTACGAAGATCTGCACCAGTTTCTCGACAGTGAGTGCAAGGCCGAAGAACAAGTACTGGTAATGGGCGATATGAATGTCTCCCACACCGACCTCGATATCGGCATTGGGGAACAAAACCGAAAGCGTTGGCTGCGTGAGGGGAAGTGCAGTTTCCTGCCGGAGGAGCGCGAGTGGCTGCAAGGCATTTTAGACCTGGGCCTGAAAGACACCTTTCGTCATCATCAACCGGACGATGAGCGCACCTTCAGCTGGTTTGACTACCGCAGCAAAGGTTTTGATGCCGATCCAAAACGCGGATTGCGTATTGACCTGATTCTGGCCAATCAACACCTCCTTGAACACTGCAAAGACGCGGGAGTGGACTACGACATTCGAGGCATGGAACGGCCTTCTGATCACTGCCCGATTTGGGCGACATTTGCCTGAACCTAAAAACTCCCACAAAAAAAGCCGGCACAAAGTGCCGGCATTAAGTCAAGCTTCAGAAAACAGTTGAAAATTTAGAACGTAGCTCTAAGCGTCAACGCATAGCGAGTGTCATTAACAAAGTAAGAAGAGTAATGACGACCTGCACCGCCCTCTTTCTGTTGCATGATGGTGCGCGTCTGCTCGTTGGTGAGATTATTCATTTCCAAACCGATAGACAAATTGTCATTGATATCGTAGAAAATGGACCCATCGAGCTGACCGCTTGCATCACTGTAAACCGGTAATTTCCAATAGATTGCGTCACCGGCATCTCCAGCACTGCTATTGACTCCACCGTTATCGCCATTAAATCCATTGGCACCCACTGACATCAGGTACTCATCTCTCCAGCTCCAAGCCAAGCGAATAGACAGTTTATCTTTTTCATACATGCCTACCAGATTGTACGCGTGCTCGGACAATCCTTCATACGGGAGATTTTGCGCAAACACCGTACCATCCGTATCGGTAGGGGCAATCAAAGCACCTGTTTCTGGGTCAATGCTATTAGGAATATCGGTGCTGCTGTCAATGTAGGTGTAGTTTGCTTGCATGCCAAGGCCATCAAACGGCGCTGGCAAAAAGTCGAAAAACTGGCTGTAACCCAATTCAAAGCCTTTGATTTTCGCACTGCCTGCATTCACCGGGCGCGTTACCGTATAGGTTTGCATATCGCCATTCAGGTCGGGATACTGCTCTGCCACCGTTTGGTTGCGAATGATGCCCTCAACGTCCTTGTAGAACAGATTCAAGTGCGCCATGCCACCTGCGTCATCAAAATAGTATTCCAACGACAGGTCTGCCTGATCCGACTCCATCGGCTTAAGGTTGGGGTTGTTCCAGGAACCAGAAGTCAAATTAACACTTTGACTTTCCTCATCCATTGTGGCGTCCAAAATCTGATATGCCTGCATTTCAGAAAAGCTGGGCCGCGACATGGCTTTGGAGAGAGCGAAGCGGGCAACCAGCTCATCCGTTATTTTCATGCGCAGGTTCAAACTGGGCAACACATTATCGTAATCATTATTGACACTAATGGGTTCCATTTGACCATTACCATACGGAGCCAGCGAAGGGTAAACCAGGAAGCCATCTGATTGCGAGCTGGTGTCTACATAACGCACCCCGACATTACCGTCAATCGGCATCGGCAGATCATCAAAGCCAAAACGCACTACACCGTACACCGCGTAAGTGTCTTCAGACTGCAGATTGCGCCACTCCGGATCAGCCGGGTTTCGGAGTTGGTAAGCTCCATTGACTTCCGAGTAGGGGTGACCCAATGAGTCAGCATACTCGGCAGCGTCTCCATACAAGTCCACATAGCTGTCCGGATATCCTTCTGCAATTTCCTTATTCGGTGCCCATACTACGCCTGTCAGGTTGGCATCGCCACGGAAGAAGTCATCAAACGTGTTTAAAGACATCTTCGAGCTGTCATTAATATGAGGCATCCCCAGATCGTTGATATTCAGGCCGCCGCCCCAATCCGTGGTCATCCAAGAAGCAAAGATCGCCTGCCAATCATAGCCGGTATTGATGTTATCGGCTTCCCGGTTAGTAAGGCGCACACCGCCTTTAATGGATTTGATGATGGAGTCATCGATAAAAAACTCTGCATCAGCTCGCCACGCAAACTGCTCCGCTTTGCTATCTTCGATATGCGGCATGGCAAACGCCCAGTAATAGTTACTGGGATCAGCCAAATAATCTTCATCCGTGGTGATTTCCGGAGGTTCTGCCGCCGCATTGATTGTCAATGTTTCCAAGCTGATCCCTGTGGCAACGGTACTATCGAGTGTGTCAGTTTTTGAGTCAGTGTATTGGAATTCTGTGCTGAATTCCCAAGCACTGCTCGGCATCCACTTCCAGCCAGCCGCGTAATCCGTGGTTACTGAGTTACGGGCTGACACACGAATGTCCGCACCAAATGGAATACCGGGTGCTTGAGGCGCGCCCTCGGGAGGTTCCGCATTGGTTAAAGTGCCGCTCTGGAAAACGCCGTTGGCATCGAACTGTGAATCATCCGACAGCTGAATAGACCAGGGATCATTGTCCACAAAGATCGCATCTTCGTCCCACTGCATGTCGTATTCGCTGCGGAATACTGTAAAGTAAAATTCTTGATCACTATTAGGGCGCCACTGAAACGCCGCGTAACTGCCTTCACGCTCTCGATTGAAATCCATTCGACGCCAGTCTGCACCACGAGGAACCCAGGCAGTTTGGTCTTCGAGAATATCTGTACGAGCAAAGAAAGGCCGAAGAAAAATGCCGTCCGTGCGGGTGGAGATTTCAGAGTAAGCGTAATTCAACAAAAGCCCAAATTCACCGGCATCAGTATCCCAGCTATTGCTGTAGAGGATAGAAGCTGAAGGGTCAGCCTCCTCAATAAAGTCACCATAGTTTACGCTGACAGAACCAGATAGCACCTGGCCGTCACTGTCAAGGGGCATGCGAGTTCGCAAGTCAACTGTACCGCCAATGCCCCCTTCAATCATGTCGGCAGAGGGGTTTTTGTAAACATCAACTCCCGCCATCAACTCGGCGGGAACATCTTCAAAGCTCAAACTTCGTCCGCCGCTGGCAGAGAATGTGTCACGGCCATTCAGCTCGCTTCGAACGTGTTTCATACCCCGTACAGCGACACCGCTCCCCTCGGCAGAGAAATGCTCGGGATCGCCGATGTCCATAAACCGCTCAATCGTAACGCCGGGTACACGTTGCAGCGTTTCGGTCACCGAACGATCAGGAAGTTTTCCAATATCATCAGCAACAATTGAGTCTACAATTTGCTCGGCATTTTGCTTAATCAGTTGCGCCGATTGAATACTCTCACGCTGACCAGACACCACAATTTCTTCCAGTGCCATAGCAGATGGCTGCGCCTCGCTATCTTGAGCTATGGCAGCGCTCTGCCAGCCTAATGCGCCAAACACTATGGCATGAGAGGCCCATCGAATGGACTTGGCGAGAGCCTTGCGTTTAAATATTTCGTTTGTCTTAGTAGTCATAGTAGGTCGTGTTTGTTGGGTTATTATCATGTGCTTAAGTCTCCACTTTCCCCAGTGAATGTTAACATTTAGGGTTAATGAACCTATCTCCTGGCGGTATCGGTCTAGAGAAACTACCTCTCGACCCTATTTCGTGAAACCACTGTCTATTCAGATCGTTTCACGTGACGGATTGCATTTTCCAAATGCCACCCGATAACTGTGTCCGGCTATGGTTTCCCATCGACTTATGTTGCTCGAATCGCCTGACACAGAAACTTTTTGTTTTTTACCTATATCCACAACGGATACTTCGTCTGATGAACAGATTGAGCGAAGACTAATCTCTCTCGAGTTCAACGCTTTTATCATTAAATTTGTTGGCTTACCATCTTGCCAGTCCAGACTCACAGTCACACCGCCCCTGGCGCGCAGCCCTTTTACCGAACCTTTTGGCCAGGCATCGGGGAGCGCCGGTAATACGTGGATGGCATCGCCATGACTTTGCAACAGCATTTCGGCAATACCGGCTGTTGCGCCGAAATTGCCGTCGATTTGAAACGGCGGGTGCGTATCCCATAGGTTTGGTAGCGTACTGTCGCGCAGTTGATCCGCTAACAGCTTGTGAGCCCGGTTGCCCTCCTTGAGTCGCGCCCATAAATTAACTTTCCAGGCCTGAGCCCACCCAGTGCCACCATCGCCTCTGGCGTTCAACGTCGTGCGCGCAGCGGCCAGAAGCTCTGGCTCATCAGCCGTTATTTGTCGACCGGGATGAAGCGCAAACAGGTGTGACACATGGCGATGATGATTATCCGCTTCGTCCAAGTCCTGCCGCCACTCTTGTAACTGGCCCCACCGGCCAATCCGCAAGCCCGGATCCAATGCGATCAGTTTGGCTTGCACTTGTCGAGCAAACGCCTCATCCCCCACCTCTTCCGCGGCTTGTCGAGTATTGTTCAGCAGGTCCCACACCAACTGCTGGGACATCGCCGCGCCTTCGGTAAAATCACCGTGCTCCGGCGAGTAACTGGGAGACACTATCCATTGCTCATTTGCCGCATCACGCACCAGCGCTTTCAGCCACACAGCTGCTGCTGCTCGCATGACCGGATATGCCCGCTCTTTGAGAAACCGCTTGTCACCACTGAACAGGTAGTGCTCGTAATAATGTTGCGCCAACCAGGCACCGGCTTCAGGCTGCCAGAAGGCGGTGGGCCAATCGATAACGCCAGCAAAACCCCAAATATTAGTATTCAAAAACAGCGTCCAGCCGTCTGCCCCGAAAAACTGTTTGGCAGAACGACGGCCTGGCTCAACCAGTGCGTCCACAAAATCAAACAGTGGATCAGCGGTTTCGCTCAAGTTGGTGACTTCCGCCGGCCAGTAATTCATCTGCAAATTGATATTCACATGATAATCGGCATTCCATGGCGGCGTTTTTGAGTGATTCCACACGCCCTGTAAGTTGGCCGGCAAGGAGCCGCTACGAGAAGAGCTGATCAAAAGATAGCGACCAAATTGAAAGTACAAGGCTTCCAGCTGCCGGTCTTCGGCGGCAGAGTTGCTCTCGGAATAGCCCGCCAACAGCGCTGGGGTGGTTTTCTCTGATGACGCCTGGCCAAGATAGAGGGCTACGCGATTAAACAGCGCCTGATAATCCTCACGATGACGAGCCTGCAGCTGTGTATACTCATGCAAGTTAGCGGCCTGGAGTACAGCATTAACTTCGGGCGTGGGGTCATCGCCCCGATAGTGCGGGTACTGCATCTTATAATCAGTGGCCGCGCTCAAACGGAGCACCACCTCGTCGGCGTTACGAATGTGCCATTTCCCGGTTTCCTCATCCGCTTGGGCATTGCCTCCCTTTACCTGAACTCCGAGCAGTGCAGCGTAGGCCAGCCCATTGTCATCCAGCGTCCCACTGACCTGGAGGCTCTGCTCGCCCCAGCGAAGCGCCACAGAACGATTATCCGGCATTGAAAATCCGACATTCACATTGATCTTGCCACGCTGATCAGCGGCCAATCGCATGACAATCACCTGATCGGGATAACTGGCAAAGTAAGTACGCTGGTAGTTCACACCCTCGTGCCGAAAACTAACGCTGGCTTCACCCAGCTCAAGATTTAACGCTCGACGGTACGCCGTTACCTCCCCGGAAAGCCCGGGGTACTCGAGTGTTACATCGCCGAAGCTTTGGTAGAAACCGTAGTGGTGTGCCTGTCTGCCCAATAGGTCGGCAACGGCCTCCGGTGCCATAGACCCTTCGGCGCGCAGGCGTTTTTGCACCTCTTGCAGCTTGCTTACATAGGACTCCGACGGGATACCGTAATCGTAGGTTTCCCCAGCCTGAGGGCCTCCGGTCCACAAGGTCTTTTCGTTGAACTGCAGAACCTCTTGCTGCACCCCGCCTTGCACGGCAGCACCTAATGCCCCATTGCCCACAGGCAACACTTCTTCCTCCCCCCGTTCGGCGGGGTGGTCAAACCAGATAACAGCAGAAGCATGTGCATCATCAGGGGAGCTTAAAGCGCTGAGCGGTAAACACATCAATGCCACGGCCAGTCCGCATAACGCCCGGCCACACCATTGGTGCGCGATGTGCTTGAACAAGCCTGTCTTCATTACACTATTATCTTTATAAGTCTGTATGGTCATTGCCGAGGCCGGAGCAGTTCACGCCGACTTATAGTCATTTATAACCTCTTTTTTTTATTAGCGCAACCAATTTCTTATATGATAAGCATCCAGCCAATCCCTTTCGGCACTGTCAGGGCATCTTTTCCAGGAGTCGTTTGCCAGAGTAATGAACAGCGCCCAGAGGGGCTTGATCGCCTTGAGCAGCACCGCTCCAGACCCTTTGCCCCCGATATTATGTGGAAGAAAACGCCCCACTGATGCGTATTACCCGTTTCCCCGGCGAAATAACCACGTTTTGGTTGCTGAGTCGCGTTTTATCCTTTATATATAGTGCCAGCCGCACCGAGTGTGGCCTTTACTTTTCGTTTGCGGGGGGGTTACCCTGCGGTTTTTCACTGTTTTGACATTCAATAAAGGATCACACTATGGCTGCTCGCAAAGCTACCGCCAAAAAGGCAACTGCCAAAAAAACCACCGCCAAGAAAGTTGCGGCCAAACAGCCCAACACGCGTAAGGTTAAGGCCGTTTCCGAGCGTTACAATAAGACTCAGATCCTCAACCAGATTGCCGAGAATACCGAACTGAGTAAAAAGCAGGTGCAGTCGGTCCTGGACGAACTGTCCGACATCATTGAAGGTCACGTCAAGAAGCGTGCCTGTGGCGAATTTGTTCTGCCCGGCCTGCTGAAAATCACCACCGTCAAAAAGCCCGCCACCAAAGCACGCAAGGGCATCAACCCCTTCACGGGCGAAGAGACCGTCTTCAAGGCCAAACCGGCCTCCACCGCCATTAAGGTGCGCCCCCTGAAGAAGCTTAAGGAAATGGCGGTATAACCGTTATTGCCAAAGCGGTCGGGGCTACCCATGGCAGCCCCGACCCTTTCGATCAATCGCAAGACGCGCCAAGCTGACGACTAACAGACTAAAGAGACTCGAACTCCTCCCCTACCAACGCTGACCGAATGTGCGCCAAACGGTCTTCGAGCTGCTCGGGCGTATAGTCCACGACAGGCACCACATCCCACACAGGCTTTGGCCAGGCGGGATCATGCTCAAAGCGCGCGATATGATGCAGGTGCAATTGTTTTACCCTATTGCCGAGCGCCGCCACATTCATTTTATGAGCATCAAACACGCTGGCCATCATCTCGGCCAGGCAACAGGACTCCGTCATCAACTGCCGCTGATCCTCTTCCCCCAAATGGTGAATTTCAAACACATCCTCTCGCTGAGGTACCAGGATGCACCAGGGGTAATTGGCGTCTTTACTCAGTAGCAGCAACGACAGTGGAAACCGGCCCACCACCACAGAATCTTCCGCCAGACGCGAATGCAGTTCAAACATAACACCTGCCCTCCCCGGGCCAACCGTTAAAAGCCTTATACCGCCGTCGAGAGTCTGTACCCGAACAGCCAAGCACCGTAGAATAGTGCTTTAATCACTTTACCAGTATAGCCACTAAGAATTCGACTTATGCGAGCCAGCCGCTTTTTGATTGCCACCCTTAAAGAAACACCTTCGGACGCCGAGGTGATCAGCCACCAGTTGATGCTGCGCGCCGGCATGATCCGCAAGCTCGCGTCGGGCCTGTATACCTGGATGCCTTTGGGGCTGAGGGTACTGCGGAAGGTGGAACGCATCATTCGTGAAGAAATGGATCGCTCCGGCGCTCAAGAAGTACTCATGCCGGTGGTGCAACCTGCCGAGTTATGGGAGCAGTCCGGGCGCTGGCATGAGTACGGCCCCGAGCTGTTGCGTATCAATGATCGCCACCAGCGCGCCTTTTGTCTGGGGCCCACCCACGAAGAGGTCATCACAGATTTGATTCGCGGGGAGATCAATAGCTACAAGCAGCTGCCCGCCAACTTTTACCAGATCCAAACCAAATTCCGCGACGAAATCCGGCCGCGTTTCGGCGTGATGCGAGCGCGTGAATTCACCATGAAGGACGCTTACTCTTTCCATTTGACCGAGGCGTCTCTTCAGGAAACCTACGATGTCATGCATCGCACTTACTGTGCGATTTTTGACCGTATTGGTTTGGGCTACCGTCCGGTTCTGGCTGATACGGGATCGATCGGCGGTGCTTTCTCTCACGAGTTTCATGTGCTGGCGGAGAGCGGTGAAGATGACATCGTCTTCAGCGATAGCAGCCGCTATGCCGCGAACGTGGAAAAAGCCGAGGCCCTGGCACCCACCGGGGAACGCCCTGCGCCCCAGGCAACTATGTCGGAGGTCGCCACACCCGACCAGGAAAGCATTACGCAGGTCAGTGAATTCCTGAAGGTCGATCCCGCACAAACCCTGAAAACACTCATTGTGCTGGGAGAGGAAAACGAGGATGGCCAGCAACCGCTGGTGGCTTTGGTACTGCGCGGCGACCATGCCCTCAACGACATCAAAGCCGAAAAGCTCCAGGGCGTTCAGGCACCGCTTACCTTTGCCCCAGAGGCACGCATCGAGAAAGAACTGGGCGCCACTACGGGATCCCTGGGTCCTGTGGGGCTTAATATTAAAGTCTGGGCCGACCGTGCCGCAGCGGGCCTGTCGGACTTCGTATGCGGTGCCAACCGCGACGGATACCACCTGACAGGGGTGAATTGGGAGCGTGATGTCGCGCTGCCTGAGGTTGCAGACCTGCGTAACGTGGTGGCAGGCGATCCCAGCCCGGACGGCCAAGGCCAGCTTGAGATCAAACGCGGCATTGAAGTGGGCCATATTTTCCAGTTGGGCACCAAGTACAGCCAGGCCATGAACGCTCGGGTGCTGGATGAAAACGGCAAGGAGCAACCCATGATCATGGGTTGCTACGGCATTGGTGTTTCTCGAGTAGTGGCCGCCGCCATTGAACAAAACCACGACGACAAAGGTATTATCTGGCCCAAAAATATCGCTCCGTTCCAACTGGCCCTGATTCCCATCAATGCGCATAAATCACCCACCGTCACTGACCAGTGCGAACGGCTTTACGAACAACTGACTCAAAACGGTGTGGACGTACTCTACATGGACGAAGAAAAGGCTCGACTCGGCGTTATGCTGGCCAATACCGATTTGATGGGCATCCCGCATCGGCTGGTCGTAGGAGACCGGGGCTTACAAAACGGTACCGTCGAGTACAAAGGGCGCCGGGATGAAGCGTCGCGCGATATCGCTGTGGAGCAGATAGCGACGTTTATCTCGGACGAATTACAGAGGTAAGTCCGTGACAAGGCTTCAGCACCACGTTCTGACAGCCACCCTGCTCTGCGCAGGCGCTGTCATCAGTGGTTTTCCCGAACGGGGCTGGAGCCAGCCACCAGCGGTTGCCTATGCCGAGGCGAACCACGATATTGATGAAAGCCTAAGGCAGAAGCTCCTGGACAATATCGCCGCGGCTGACAGCTTCGTTGATCACTATGAAGCGGAAGCCTGGCTGATGTTGATGGCTGGCCGAATGGAACGTTTTGTCGATAACCCCGACCAGCGTTTCGCGCTGTTGCGAAAAATTCATAGCGAAGCACGACGGGCAGAACTCGCCCCAGAGCTGGTGTTGGCAGTGATCGAGGTGGAAAGCCACTTCAACCATTACGCCGTATCGCCCGTGGGCGCTCAGGGTATTATGCAGGTAATGCCTTTTTGGAAAAATGAAATTGGCCGCCCCGAAGACAACTTGATCCACCTGGAGACCAACCTTCGTTATGGCTGTACCATTCTAAAACACTATATGGATCGCTCGAATGGTCGTCTTGCCGAAGCCTTGGCCCGCTACAACGGCAGCTATGGCAGCTACCGCTATGCAGCTAAGGTGATGGATGCCTGGGAGCGCTGGCGATAGCATCCCGTGCCTGCTCCGGGGAAAACCCTCTGTATTGCAGAAAGCGGGCCTGCTTGGCCTTATCTTTCGGTGATAGCACAGGCTGGTCGCCAAAACGCTTAACACGCACTTCCCGGGCAAGTGCCCACCATCGCTCATCCCTATCATCAAGACAAGCGTCGATGAGCGAGTCGTCAACGCCTTTAAACCGCAGCTCCTGCATTATTCGCATCGGGCCTTTACCCTGAGATTCCCGACTGCGCACAAACGCCTCGGCAAAACGTTCATCACTTTGCAATGACTGCTCCTTCAGTCTCTCCAATACCTCGTTGAGTTGTTCCGCCATCGCCGTGTCACTAAAACGCCTCGACAGCTTCTCGTGCAGCTCAGCTCGGCTGTGTTCTCGGCGCGCCAGCAGATTCATGGCAGCGAGCCGAATATCCGACGTGTTGACCGTTTGCTTTACTTCATCCATGGCAAACGATCAGCGTACCGGAGGGAACTGCGCCATAATATCGGTGACGGTGCCAGAAAGCCGCTGGCGTTGCTCTTGAGGGGTTAACCCTTCGTACAAGCGCCGTTCCGATACACCCCGCCAAAGCGGCTTGTTATCGTCCCCACGCGAGATATCAATAATCAACGTGCCTTGACGATACATACGAGGGTTCGGTGAGGGAGCGTAAGGGTAGCGATACCAAGGCCCGTAACCGTAGTAACCAAAGCCATAACGCTGATCATAGCTGCGTACATCCAGCCGATCCTCTACGACAATGTGATAGCGCACCACAAAGTCCGGCTCGGACTCCACCGCGGTATAGCGGGAGGACAACTGGTTGTGGATGACGGTTTGCAAGTGGCTGAGAGTGAACGGTGAAATCAGCAGGCTGTTGGCATCTTCCTGCTGAGTGGCTTCTACCCGAAAGGTTTTCAGCGACCCGAAACTGACGTCAGGGTCATAGTCCGTTACTACCGAGGGCGTACTGCTACAGCCCGCCAGTAGTGCCAGAATGACCAAAGTCAGCCATGGGAACAAACGTTTTAGCTGTACCATGCTTACCACGTCAGCTACCTCCTCAATGATTCGTTACGTGGGCCGGAAAACCAGCCCATGACCATTAATTAGACATCTGAGGCGCCACTTCGGTTCATTCTTTCCCGCACTCTCAGGCGTCAGACTCTTCCTCAGCACGCTCCTCGGCGGGGGCCGGTATGTTCAGTAACTCTCCTCGAACCCGCCTCTCCATTTCTTCAGCCACGGTAGGATTTTCCTGCAGGAACTTGACCACATTGTTCTTGCCCTGACCGATCTTATCACCATTATAGCTATACCAGGCCCCGGCTTTATCGACGATGCCCAGTTTTACGCCGTAATCAATGACTTCGCCCAGCCGGTTGATACCAATTCCGTACAAGATCTGGAATTCCGTTTGCTTGAACGGCGGCGCCACTTTGTTCTTGACCACTTTGACGCGAGTTTCGTTGCCGATAACCTCGTCGCCTTCTTTCACGGAACCAATGCGACGGATATCCAGCCGCACTGATGAGTAAAACTTGAGCGCGTTACCACCGGTGGTGGTTTCCGGGCTGCCAAACATAACACCAATTTTCATACGAATCTGGTTAATAAAAATGACCAGACAGTTGGCATTTTTGATATTACCGGTGATTTTACGCAACGCCTGGGACATCAATCGCGCCTGCAGGCCAACGTGCTGGTCACCCATCTCACCTTCAATTTCCGCCCTGGGGGTCAATGCCGCCACCGAGTCGACTACCAGTACATCCACGGCCCCAGACCGCACCAGCATATCGCTCACTTCCAACGCCTGCTCTCCTGTGTCAGGCTGGGAGATGATCAAGTCATCCACGTTGACGCCCAGCTTCTCGGCGTAGATTGGGTCCAGCGCGTGCTCGGCATCCACAAAGGCGCAGGTGCCCCCCTTGCGCTGGGCCTCGGCAATCACCTGCAAGGTCAGAGTGGTTTTACCGGAGGACTCCGGCCCGTAAATTTCTACCACTCGCCCTTTGGGCAGGCCGCCGATACCGAGAGCGGCATCCAGCCCCAGAGAACCTGTGGAAATCGCCGGAATCGCCACGCGCTCCCGGTCACCCATGCGCATCACCGTGCCCTTGCCAAACTGACGTTCAATCTGGCCCAGAGCCGCCTGCAGCGCCTTCTCTTTATTCGCGTCCATCCGACACCTCGATCAATAACCGTAAACTGATTGAAAAAATGAAACTGAACAACTCATCTGTGCATTAAAGCATACACCAAAAACCTGTATGCGCAAACAGTATATCGATATTTATACAGTATTCCGGGAATCCCCGGCCAGCGCCAGCAGCTGTCTCAAGGCAGCCGCCACCACCTGCTCACGCACCCCGCGCCGGTCGCCTTCAAAGTGGTGACACGTCGCATCCACAACGACGTTTTCTCCCGTGCGTCGCGCCCACCCGATCCAAACGGTACCAACCGGCTTGTCCGATGAACCTCCATCCGGACCCGCGACGCCGCTGACCGATACCGCCAGATCCGCCCCGGACACCCGCAAGGCGCCCTGAGCCATTTCCATCACCACCGACTCACTGACCGCGCCATCACGCGACAAGCTTTCAGCCGAAACCCCAAGCAACGACACCTTGGCCCGGTTGGCGTAGGTCACCAGGCCGTACTCGAACCACGCGGAACTACCGGGCACCTCGGTGATAGCCGCAGAAATGCCTCCCCCAGTACAGGACTCAGCCGTCGCGACTCGCCAGTTACGCGCCTGCAGCGCTTTCCCCAGGTCCAGGGCCAGCTCAAGAATATCCCGGCTGTCCGCCGGCACTTCAGGGGGAAATAGAGTATTCATAATGCCACGTTATGCCAGCCGCAGGGTGAGTGCAAGCCCCTGCGCTTTCCCGTAGAATACAGTCGTTTTGAAACGTGCCGAGCATGTCCGAGGCAATAGACCTGATCATGGGACCAACCCCTCCTGATTGGGCTGAAGCCCGTTACTCATATGACCTAAAGCCATGTTTTTCAGCGATGAGCGCGCACAATTTTTCAAGCCCCTGACCGGCAAATATCGCGAACAGGTTGTCGAATGCCTTCGCCTGCTGCACGAGCGGCTGTACAGCGCCCAGGCGGATTATGGGGAATCTCTCAAGCGCGACCAGGTATTGGATGTATTCAGCGAAGCCCTGGAGCGGGCACCCTTGCTGGACGGCGACGAAGACAATACCCGCTTTCGCAACAACCGCGAGCAGGCCGGCTGGGTACTCACTCTGCTGGTGGAGCATGGCTGGCTGAAACGGGACAAGGACGAAGCGTCCTTTCAGTCTACCTATCCCTTCAGCCGCACTGGTCGGCTGTTCACCCAGACCCTGGCCGAGATTGACGGGCGCAGTGTGCGCACCCGCCATCGCAATACGCGCAACACCCTCAACGCCCTGTCAGCCTTTATGGATCGCGGCGAAGTCTACGACCTGCTCGACGCCCACGAACACTCCGAGCGCATCATCGCCGACTTCACTGACATCATCGCCGAACTGGAAGAGCGCAAGCGGGAACTGGTGAAGGAAGTGGAAGCCCAGCAGTTAGTACAACAGGCCAGTGACCAGTTCTTCGAATTCATGGAAAAACGCTTCCAGCCGGACGTGGCTATTCGCATGTCCGCCGACAGTGTAGAAAAGCACCGCGACCGCATCCGCCACACCATTGAAAAGATCAAGCGCAAACCCAGGGCCTGGAAAACCCTCGCGGAACAAGAGCTGCGCCGCCTGGCCCCGGACCTGGTCGTCAGCCAGGATGCCTCGGTGCTGTTTCAGCTGCTGGACAGTATCGACACGCGCATGCGAAACGCGTCGGAGATCATGCTCCCTGCCCTGCGCCGCACGCTACAGGGGTTCACCCGCCGGGCCGACATTATCATCCGCCAGCTCAGCTACCTGCACAGCCAGAAACACAATGATATTGTCGGCCTTTGCCAGCAACTCTCCGAGCTGGACGAAACAACGTATGATCAGCGACTTGCCCAGGCCGGCGATGCCATGGCCAGCCTGCATCTGGGCCTCATCGACCCGGCCCAGGTACGCTTGCGGGAACAGCGCACGAAACGCCTCGTAAACAACCGCATGGTGGAACTGGATGAGCCCGACACTGCCACCCGACGCGAGCTGGCGACCCAACAGTTGCTGGAAAAAGCCTTCAATATCAATGGCGGCGCACTGCGCGATTATCTACGCGAAGCCCTGGGAGCCAGTCGCCGCATCGACAACCGCGACCTGCCTGTTAACAACGCCCGCGACCTGCTGGCCATGAGCCACATCATTGAGCTGGGCAGCGCCGATCATGCCGCCGCAGGCTTGCGTCTGCGTATCGAACCCACCGAGCCGATTCGCGACGAACACTATTTCGTGCACCGCGATGGCTTCCTGCTGGAACTGGAACTCGATGACTCAGCACACACTAGATCAGCACACTCGGCAACAGCCCCTGCAACACGCCCTGAATGACGCGCTGGAGGCCCGTGGGGTCTCCCAGGCGCAGTTCTCGGAGTTAATGATCCGCCTGCTCGACCACGGCGTGTTGTGCCGTGACGAAAGTAAAAAGGAGGCGGAGCTCTACGATCGCTACCTGCAAATCCCAGAACTGGTGGAAGATTACCTTAGCGTCCTGCATATTCGCCTGCATCACGAACGCCGCTTCACCTCCTTGCGGCTGTTCCCGCCCGGCGCGGAAATCCCCGGTGAAGCGGATCAGGACGAGGGCGTCAGCAGCGGGCTGCGCAATCGCCTCAGCCAGCAGGAAGTGGCACTGATACTGGTACTGCGCGCGGAATACGACAAATCCCTGCGCGATGGCCAGATTGACGAGCACGGCCAGGCCACCCTTCCGCTGGAAGCCATCAATCTGGCCAGCAAGAACCTGCTCGGTCGTCCATTGCCGGAGGGCCGCACCGAACGCGAGGTTCTATTCCGCCGCATGCGACAGCTACGACTAATCCGCAGCGGCGATGCCAGCCTGGAAGAGAGCGAAAGCTGGCTCACCATCCGGCCGGACATCACCAGTCTGGTCACCGACACCGTGCTTTCGCAACTGCTCGGTGCCAGCGAGGAAACGGCATGACCCGCACTCACATTTCGTCACTCTATTGCGATAATTTTCATAATCAGGCTCGCCCATGTATCTGAAGCGTTCAATTACCGTCAACTGGGGCAACCTGCCCGCCGGCGAGCTGGAATACGGCCCGGTGAACCTGTTCTCCGGCGGCAACGGCTCCGGCAAGACCACCGCCGCTGATGCCCTGCAAACCTTGATGACCGCCGCCCACGACAACCTGTTTACCTATAATCCCGGGCAAGACGAAACCACGCAGCGCGGCCGGGGCGGCAAACAGGTGCGCACCCTCGCCTCCTACGTACTCGGCTGTGACGATGGTGCCTTCGCTCGCCCCTATAACAGCGACGGCTATATTGCCGGGATTTTTCACCCCACCAAAGGCGAAACCGCAGAACCTTTCACCGCTGTCATCGGCGTGCGCGCGCACCTGGACAATGCGGGCAGCAGCGCCCAGGCCCGGCAAAACGAATTGCTGCTGATGATCGTGCCCGGCGAGATGCTCAGTCTGTCCCATTTTGTTCGCGAGTACCCGGATGGCAAGCACGCGGTGCCCGTCACCGAGCTCGCCAGCCTGCTGCGCCAGCAGTTTGGCAAAAAAGCCGTGGAAACCTACGACAAAAAAGGCGCCTATCTGGCACGGCTGTATGGGGCCCTGCGTGGCAAGCGCGACGCGGTATCGCAAAACGAAGCCCGCAATGCCGCTCGTACCTTCGCCCGCTTCATGGCCTACAAGCCGGTGGAGTCCATCAGCCAGTTTGTCGCCAGCGAAGTACTTGAACCCCACGATATGGGCGACACCCTGCGGCGCATCCGCGACCTGATGCGCACCGTTCACGGCATGGCTGAAGAGGCGGAGCAACTCAGACAGAACGTGAACCTGCTCGGCCAGTCGAAAAGCCAGACAGAACACTATCTGGAAACCTGGCTTGAGCTTACCACCCAGGCCTACGGTGCCGCCGTACAACAGTTCCAGCGCAACCAGAAGCAGTACCTGGACAAAAAAGAAGAACAGAACACCCTGCGCCAGCAACAGGAAGGCAACCGCGAAGAAGCCGAACAGGTCCAACAACGCCTCGATCAGGCATACAACGAAAGGGTGGAGCTGGAAGCACGCATCCTCGGCATTCCCGCCCTGCGCGACAAACAGCAGCTCGAAAGCCAGCGCGACCAGCTCACCCAACAACTCCAGGACGGCGCGCGCCCGCTGCTGGAGCAGGATCAACAACGCGACGCCAACCTGGAAGCCCTGCGCAATATCCAGAGCCTGCTGGCCCGCCACAGCATCGAACTGGAACTGCCCGAGCTGGCCAGTAAACACTGGCGTGCTACCAGCAAGGCTCTGCTCTCCGAACGGCACACCGCACTGCCCGATCTCAACCAGATGCTGGGCCGGGACTGGATCGACCTGTCACCCCTGGAAGAAGGCCTTACCCGGGTGCGCAGCGAACAACAGCTGCACAACCAACTGGCCGAACAACTGCACAGCGAGCGGCCAGACCAAACCGGCCAGGAAGCCTCCTCCATAACGCAACGGCTGGACAGGCTGGTCAGCAAACGAGGCCAGGCCCTGGATTCTCTGGACCAGCAGCAACAGAAAATCGAACAACAGATTCGCAACCTGGAGTCCAAACGAGTGAACTACCCACAGGATGTGGACGTTGCCCTCCAGGCCATCCGCCAGGAATGCCCCCAGGCAGAACCACGGGTGCTGTGCGACCATGTGGAAGTGCAAGATGAAAAATGGGCCATGTCCATCGAGGGGTATATCGGCGGCGCCCGCTTTGGCATTCTGGTGGAGCCGGAATATGAAGCCGAAGCCATTCGTATCGTCCGCCGTCTGGCCGGTAAACAACGCAATCGTGCCCGAGTCATCCAGGGAGAACAGGCCCGCCGCGATGCCGAAAAAATCTCCCTCCCCGACAACTCCCTGTTCCATGCCCTGCGTTTCAGCCACCGCACCGCCGAACATTATCTGAAAGCCTCCTACGGCAATGTAGTTCGCGTGAACGATGCCGAAACCCTCCGCACCACCCGCCGTGGCATCACCGTCGATGGTCTTGGTTCCGGCAACTACGCCCTGTTCCGCTGTGACCTTCCCGACAGCGACCTGGTTTTCGGTGAAGCCGCCCGCGAACGCAACCTGCTCGCCCAGCGTAACGCGCTCACAGAGCTACAGGAAAACTACCAGAACGCCGCCGATATCTACCAGGCAGTAAAACAACTGCACAACCAGATCAAAACCTTCCAGCCTCTTGACTGGGTCAGTGCCGCCACCCACTTATTGAATGCCCAGCGGCAACTGGAGGAAACCGAAAAGGCCCTGGCCAATCTGGACCTGAGCGATCACCAGGAGCTTGAAAAGAAACAACAAAAGGCCAAGGCCCTGCATCAGGATCTCGAAGCCAGGCAGAAAACCCTCACCGAGGCCCACGGCAAGCTCAGCGAAAAACTCAGCGCCTGCACCTCAGCCATCACCAAGCTGGCGGACCAGAGCGAGCACTTTCAGGAATCTCAGGATGAAGCCGAAGCCAACTTGCACGCGTGCATAAAATACTGGCCAGGCCTCAATGTGAAACCACGAATCGAAGCCATGGACGAGCGTCTCAACAACGCCCAAGGTGACATCGACTTTGTTGAAGAAAGCAAGACGCTAACCAATCAACTACACCAAGCCACCGCAGACGTAATTCGAACGCTTGATCGTTATAACCAGCAAGCTCAACCCGCTGATCAAATAATGACAGACTCAGCAGAAGAGCCGCACAGCGCACCCTTCTTCGGTCATATCCACAACCTGAACCAGCAGCTGGACAAGCTGCACAACCGCCTGAGCAATAATGTCCTACTGGAAAAACAGGAAAAACTGGCGAGCCTGCGCGACACCTTCAACACCACCTTTGTCAGTGACCTGTGCAGTCAGATTCACCAGGCCATCAAGGATGGCGAGCGCATTCTCAAAAGCCTTAACGACGAACTGGAACACCATCAATTCGGTGCCGACCGGGAGCGCTTCGAATTCAAATGGGAGTGGATACCGGAATACAAGGAGTACTGGAGTTTCTTCAAGGAAGTCATCGACATCCCCAACCTGGGAGACGGCACCAGCCTGTTCGACACCCCCCTGTCAGCCAAGGCCGAAGCCGTGCGCGACCGGCTACTCAAACTGCTGCTCGATGGCGACGAGCAGCAGGCCCTGCGCGAACTGGAACGCATCAGCGACTACCGCCGCTACCGCCAGTACGACATTCTCAAGCACCCGGAAGGCAAGCAGCCCATCAGCCTCAGCCAGTATGGCACCGGCTCCGGCGGCCAACTGGAAACCCCGGCCTACATCATTCGCGCCGCCGCGATCACCAGCGCTTTTCGTTTCAACGAAGGCGACAGCCACCTGCGCATGGTGATTGTCGACGAAGCTTTTATGCATATGGACGAGAGCCGTTCCAAGAGCGTTATCAACTATCTTACCAATACCCTGGGACTGCAACTGATCTTCATCATGCCCACCAGCAAGGCCGGGCCTTTCCTGGACCTGATCAGCAATCAGTTTGTGTTCAGCAAAGTGCCCAGCCCAGTGCCCGTGGGCGAACTCAATACCCGCGTGCTGGTAGACCGGCAACAACTCAACCGCGAGCGTATCGGCGAGCTGTGGGAACAACATCGCCGCGTGATTCGCCAGCAGGGGGCACTCGACTTTATGGAAGATGTGCAATGAGCAGGCCCGTCTGGCTCAACGACGAACCCTGGCTGGCAACATGGCTGGGCTGGTTTCTGGACCGACTGGATGAAAAAGAGGGTCACCAGCGCGAGCGCGCCATTACCCGTCGTGTCAAGAAAAGCACACTACCCGCGCTTTACGAGTTCGCCGAGGATACCGGAGATCGCTGGCAACTGTTGAATGACCTGGCGGTCAAACATAGCCTGTTTACCATCGTTCCCGACCCCAGGCTGGCCCCTTTTCACGAGCCCTACGAAAACGCCCAGTTCCGCCTTAATCCAGACTGCGAACCGCTGCTGAGAGACTGGCTGAACCGCCCCAGGCAGGACCCGCTCACCCTCGCCTGGGAACAGGCCATTGGAAAACACCGGGACAGCTTCATCGACCAGGGCAAATCCCTGCTCACTCAGCGCCCCACCATTGCCGGGTTGAGCCCGGAACATATCACCACCGCCTTTGCCGGCATCAAACACTACCTGGAACAGAACCTGACCCTCCGGGAGATTGCCGCCCGTTGCTTTGACGGCAATTCCAAAGCGCTGGACAGCCGCCAGGATCTGCTCATCAAACTCTTTGGTGAACAGGCCAACAGCATCCAGGCCAGACCGTTGTTGCTCACGGCCTGGGCGCCACCCGGCTTTACCAGACTGCTGATCGTGGAAAACCAGGACAGTTTCCTTCGCTTAACCGAGCAGCCTCCAGAAGGCTACGCTCTGCTCTACAGCGGCGGCTTTCGCGCCAGTGCCACCCGCCTCGGCAGCGTACACACCCGCTTCGCTTTCCTCCCCGGCAGCGGGCCGGAATACTTTCGGCAACACTGGCTCAGCGAAGCCCTGCCCTGCTACTTCTGGGGCGACCTGGACTTTGCCGGCATGGGGATTTTAAAGGCGCTTAGAAACAGCCTGCCAAACTTGCGGGCCTGGCAACCGGGTTATGCCCCGATGTTGAACATACTGCAAAGTGGCGGAGGACATACACCCGAACAGGCCGGGAAAACCGGGCAAAGCGACCCGGGACAGACAGCTTGCGCCTATAGTGACAGCACGCTGCTGCCAGCACTGCGCCGACAAAGGCGTTCGCTGGATCAGGAAGCCATTATCCCTGAAAACTGCACCAGCGCCTCTTGACACCCTCCCCCATAAATAAGAGATAAGGTAGAATGGCGCCTTTCACAAGCACGCTGAGATCGTAAGCCGTGCACCTCCCTCCTTCACGGAAAAGGACACCACTGGACGGAAAAGAACACCGCCGGGGAACGACAACGTCATGCCACATTTGCCCCCGCAAAGTCACAGCAGAAGTTCTAACTGATTGTTTTATATGAGTAATATTGATAACTCCACGCACACCCCGATGATGCAACAGTATTTGCGCATCAAAGCTGAACATCCGCAGGAGCTGGTGTTCTATCGAATGGGCGACTTCTACGAACTCTTCTATGAGGATGCCAAACGGGCGGCGGAACTTCTGGATGTCACCCTGACCGCGCGCGGGAAATCCAATGGCGAACCCATCCCCATGGCCGGCATTCCGTTCCACGCCGCCGACGGCTATCTGGCAAAGCTGGTGCGCGCGGGGGTGTCTGTTGCCATCTGCGAACAAATCGGTGACCCCGCTACCAGTAAAGGACCCGTGGAGCGCAAGGTCGTGCGCATCGTCACACCGGGTACCGTCAGTGATGAAGCGCTGCTGGATGCCGGTCGAGACAACCTGTTGGTGGCGCTGCAACAACGCGGGGACACCTTTGGGATGGCGTCACTGGATATGGCCAGCGGCCGCTTCCAGATTTTGGAGGTCGAGGGGCTGGACGCCGCCCTGGGCGAATTGCAGCGCATTCAGCCCGCCGAGTTACTGATCAGCGATGACCTGACCACACCGGAGCTGGTGGAAAACCGGCGCGGCTTGCGCCGCCGCGCCCCCTGGGAATTCGAGCTAGACAGTGCCCGCCGATTATTGACGCAGCAGTTCGGCACTCAGGATTTAGCCGGCTTCGGTTGCGATCACCTGGACACCGCACTCGCGGCTGCCGGCTGCCTGCTCGGGTACGCCCGGGAGACGCAGCGCACCGCCCTGCCTCACGTTCGTGGCTTGAGTCACGAAAACCGTGACCAGGCCGTCATTATGGATGCGGCCACCCGCCGCAATCTGGAGCTGGACATTAACCTTGGTGGCCACGAGGAAAACACTCTGTTCAGCGTGGTGAATCGCTGTGCCACCACCATGGGCGCGCGCCTTCTGCGGCGCTGGCTTAACCGCCCATTGCGCGATCTGCACACGCTCCAGGCAAGACAGGACGCGGTCAACGAGTTCGGGCAGGACTATCGCTTCGAAATCCTACACCGCATTCTCAAGCGGGTCGGCGATATGGAGCGCATTCTCGGCCGACTGGCGCTGCGCTCGGCTCGCCCTCGAGATCTGTCACGACTGCACGCCTCGCTGGCCTGCTACCCGGAGCTGCAGAGCGAACTCTCCAGACTGACCTCTCCTCACCTGGCCGAATTGGCAAACCAGATCGGGGAGTTCCCGGAGGCTGTCGCACTACTCGGCCGAGCGCTGGTAGAAAACCCTCCGGTGGTTATTCGTGACGGTGGCGTGATCGCCGAAGGCTACGATGAAGAGCTGGACGAGCTGCGCAACATCAGTAGCAATGCCGGTCAGTATTTGGTAGATCTGGAAACCCGCGAGCGGGAGCGCACCGGCATCACCACACTCAAAGTGGGTTACAACCGGGTCCACGGTTACTTTATTGAGCTGAGCCGCGCCCAGGCCGAACAGGCACCCGCTGACTATATTCGGCGCCAGACGCTGAAGAATGCCGAGCGGTTTATCACGCCGGAGCTTAAAGAGTTTGAAGATAAAGCGCTGTCAGCCAAAAGCCGTGCGCTGGCACGTGAGAAGCTGCTGTACGAGCACCTGATTGACAAACTGAACGACGATTTGCAGCTCCTTCAGCAATCGGCCAGCGCAGTGGCCGAGCTTGATCTACTGACAAATCTGGCGGAGCGTGCCGACACCCTGGGCTGGTCACGCCCCACTCTCACGAAGGAAGCGGGCATGGATATCGAAGGGGGTCGTCACCCCGTCGTGGAGCAGGTCAGCGATGCGCCTTTCGTGCCCAATGACCTCGCGTTCAATGAGCAGCGGCACATGCTGGTGGTCACCGGCCCCAACATGGGGGGTAAATCCACCTACATGCGTCAGGCCGCGCTGATCGCGGTTCTGGCGCATATCGGCAGCTTTGTCCCGGCAGCCCGTGCGCGGGTGGGCATGCTGGACCGAATCTTCACCCGCATCGGTTCTTCGGATGACCTGGCGGGCGGGCGCTCTACCTTCATGGTGGAAATGACTGAAACCGCCAATATTCTGCATAACGCCACGCCACGCAGCCTGGTGTTGATGGACGAAATTGGCCGGGGTACCAGTACGTTCGACGGTCTGGCGCTCGCCTGGGCCTGCGCCCGCCATCTGGCGGAAAACGTGCGGGCTTACACCTTGTTCGCCACCCACTATTTCGAGTTGACGCGGCTGCCAGAGGAACGTCCAGGCATTGCCAACGTTCACCTGGATGCCACGGAGCACCACGATAGTATTGTCTTTCTGCACAAAGTACAGGAAGGCCCCGCCAGTAAGAGTTACGGGCTGCAGGTCGCGAAGCTGGCAGGCATTCCCGAAGGTGTGCTGGCACAGGCGAAGCAGCAGCTGGCAGAACTGGAGGGCCAACAACACGCTCCCACCGAGCCCTCAAAACCGGCGCAAAATATGCCTGCTGCCGCAGCGACACCCGTGCCCGCCGCCAACGGGCCGGTACAGGGTGGCTTGTTCGACAGCACACCACATCCGGTAGTGGAGGCTCTGGACGGTGTGGATCCGGATGAGCTGACCCCACGACAAGCGCTGGAACAGCTCTATGCCCTGAAAGCCTTGATGGCTGGTAAAAACCCATAATGCTGATAGAATGAGCGCCCAAATCAGAACCGTGTTAGTTGGAGTTCACTATGACATTTGTTGTTGGGGAAAACTGCATCAAATGCAAACACACAGACTGCGTGGAAGTCTGCCCCGTTGACTGCTTTTATGAAGGCCCCAATTTTCTGGTCATTCATCCGGATGAGTGCATTGATTGCGCACTGTGTGAGCCGGAATGCCCGGTAGATGCCATCTTCTCAGAAGACGAACTGCCCGAGGGTCAAGAGGTATTTCTGGAGCTGAATTCCGAGTTGGCGGAAGTCTGGCCGAATATTACCGAGAAAAAAGACGCCCCTGCCGATGCTGAAGAATGGGACGGGGTGGAAGGCAAGCTGCAATACCTCGAGCGTTAGTCAACTTCCTGTTGATCGCTCTCCCATAAAAAAACGGGCTGCCTCATCCAGCCCGTTTTTTATGTTGGGAACTGACGTCTATCTTTAGAGACTGAACAACGCCTCGCTGCTCAAGCCCTGCTTTTCAATGATTTCACGCAGACGCCGCAGGGCCTCCACCTGAATTTGGCGCACTCGTTCACGCGTTAGGCCAATTTCCTGGCCCACTTCTTCCAGCGTACATACTTCGTGGCCGCGCAGACCAAAGCGCCGGGCGAGCACCTCTCGCTGTTTCTCGCTAAGGTCATCCAGCCAGCGGTCAAGGCTTTCGTTCAGATCCCCATCCTGCATTAAAAAAGCGGGATCGGAATTATTCTGGTCCGGAATCGTGTCCACCACCGTGCGTTCTGAGGCGCTGCCAATCGGGTTATCGACCGACGTAACCCGCTCGTTCAACCCCAGCATACGCTCCACATCCGCCACCGGCTTGTGCAGCATTTGTGCAATCTCATCCGCCGACGGCTCGTGATCCAGCTTTTGAGTCAGCTCTCGCGCCGCTCGCAGATAGATGTTCAGCTCTTTCACCACGTGAATGGGCAGACGAATGGTGCGGGTCTGATTCATAATCGCCCGCTCGATGGTCTGGCGAATCCACCAGGTAGCGTAGGTGGAAAAGCGAAACCCCCGCTCGGGATCGAATTTCTCCACCGCCCGGATCAGCCCGAGGTTGCCCTCTTCGATCAAGTCCAGCAAGGCCAGTCCACGGTTCACATAGCGTCGGGAAATTTTTACAACCAGGCGCAGATTACTCTCAATCATGCGCTTACGCGCCGCAGCGTTACCCTGTAAAGCCTGACGCGCGAAATAAACCTCTTCCTGTGCGGTGAGCAGCGGAGAAAAACCAATTTCATTGAGATAGAGCTGTGTCGCATCAAGGCTCTTGGACAAGTGATCGTCCATAACGCGCTCAACGCGATTTTTTGAAGTCTTTCTGGTAGAGGCGGGTTTTTCCTCGCTATCGTCCAACAGCGAGACGTCATCATTGAAGTCAATTTCATGAGGTGTTGCGGCAACCTCATGTTCCCGTTTTACATCCCGTTCCTGCAGTGCCATAGATCACCCCTTGCTCTCTAATAGGCCTGTCATGTCGGCTTTCGCCGTTTAAGGAGACGTGCGCAGCGTCTTATCGTTATCCTGCAACCTCTCCCCACACCGCCACTGCGGCCATCCACTCCGCAGTTTACCGCTTGGGCAAATATCGAATCGGGTCCACCGGTTTACCGTTCCGCCGGATTTCAAAGTGAAGCCGGACGCTATTCTCACCGCTGGCCGTACCACTGGAGCCCATTTCTGCAATGACCTCCTGCGCTTTGACCGAGTCACCCTCGGCCACCCGCAAACGTCGATTGTGCGCATAGGCACTGAGATAGGTGTCATTATGTTTAATAATCACCAAATTCCCGTACCCACGCAAGCCACTGCCCGCGTACACCACCTGCCCTGCGGCAGCAGCCCGTACAGAATCTCCCAAATTTCCGGCGATATCAATACCCTGGTTTAAACCCGTTGCGGCGCCGTACGCTCGAATGACTTTGCCATCGGCTGGCCAGCGCCACTCTGGAGCCTGGCTGAGCAGGGAGGGAGGAGACGTGGCCGAGGATTTGGGTGTTTGATTTTTAGAACGAGAGGCACTGGCCGGAGGTGACGTTGAGGCCGCAGGTGGCGCCTTGGTAGCACGGCCGGAAGAACGGGAAGGTCTGGTCACACTCACCGCTGGCGCGTTCTGCACATCGAGCCGCAATTGCTGCCCCGGATAAATGGTAAAAGGCTCCCGGATGCCATTAACACGCGCCAGCAGTCGGTGATCAACGTCGTAACGCCAGGCAATCGAGTAGAGAGTTTCACCGGCGCTAACGCGATGCTGTTGAATTTTTCGTGACGGCGGCTGCTCTCTGGTAATGACAGAGGCAGGCTGAGTATGACAGGCACTAAGCAGGAACAGGCCGATTAAAATATAAATCAACCCTGGGAGATTGATATCACCGTCAGCGGATTTTTCCTGCATAAACGCACTCGCAGAGGGGAGCATGGAAGCTACCCGGATTAGTCGTTTTGGCAATTACCACGCAACACTTATTCTAAAATACTCTAAAGCAAGGGTTGCCTCATGGCCATAACAATCTACCGGGTCTCCTCTTCGGGCTCAATGGCTTTCAGCGGCTGACGCGACGCCCAGAACTCCAGGCCGAACACTATCAGCAGGCCAACCATCATCATCAGCACAACGGCCAGCCAGCGCGACGGTTCACCCGTCTCCACCGCGTACTGCCAGGGCACCACATTCTCTTGCACCAGCGGGACCGCTTCGCCGTGGCGGTCGATATAGGTTTCAAGCGTTTGCTTCCAGGGCCAGATCACGTTGAGGGACCCCACCAGAAAACCCGTCAACACCGCCAGGGTGCGCTGAGGAAACTCCCGCAGCAGCCAACTCAGAAAGTGTGAGAACAATAACAGCCCCGTGACACAACCGGCGGCAAAAAAGCCCAACACCCACCAGTTGAGTTCCGCCACTGCGCGGATGAACACCGGATACATGCCCATCAGCAATAACAGAAAACTGCCGGATATCCCGGGGAGGATCATCGCACAAATGGCAATACTGCCTGCAAAGTACACCATCCACCAGGTGGCCGGCAGTTCCACCGGTTTGGCGAACGACACCAGTAGCGCCGCCAGTGTGCCCAGCAGCAGGGCAATCCATACATCAAGGGCTTTCAACGACAACCCGCGCCCGATATACACCGCCGAGGCCATGACCAAGCCGAAGAAAAAGCCCCACACCAGCAGCGGGTACACCTCTAGCGCGTGGGTCACCAGAGTGGCCAGAGAGAAAATGCTGATCAACACGCCACTGAACAGCACCAGCAAAAAGGCGCCATTTACATGCTTCCAGAACGCTGCAAACCCGTGGCGCTTCCAGATAAGCAGCGCCGAGGGCGTCCAGCACCGCAGAGAATTTAGTAGCTCTTCATAGATGCCCGAAATAAAGGCAATGGTGCCGCCCGATACCCCGGGGACAACATCCGCTGCCCCCATCGCCATGCCCTTAAGCAAGAGAAGAAGCCGGGACTTAAGTGAAGTGGGCCGGGAGGAAAACTCTGAACGCCCTGCCCTCATCGGGTTGTCCCCGATAGCAGTGGTACGAATTTAACCGGCTCAAGCGTCTGGGTTATAAATTTATCGCTGTCACCGTCGCGAATGACCAGCGTTAAGGATTGCTCCTGGCTGCCCACCGGGATCACCAGCACACCATCGGGGGCCAATTGCTGTTGCAGCTCTTCCGGGACGAACCGGGGCGCTGCGGTGCTCAGGATACCATCGAACGGGCCAGCCTCCGGCCAACCAAAACCACCATCGGCGTGACGCATCTGCACGTTGCGCAGACCGAGCGTGCGCAACCGCTCCCGGGCTTTATCCTGGAGGGGTTTAATACGCTCAACACTGTAGACTTCATCAACCAGTTGCGAGAGCACACTGGTCTGATAACCGGACCCGGTGCCCACTTCCAGGACCCGATGCAAGCGGCCCCCGGCGGCGCCGAGTAGAATTTCCGTCATGCGCGCCACAATGTAGGGCTGGGAGAGGGTTTGGCCGTAGCCGATCGGGAGAGCGGTATCTTCATAGGCCCGATGGGCCAGCGCTTCATCCAGAAACCAGTGGCGAGGGGTGTTGCGAATGGTATCCAGCACTTGAAGGTTGGTGACCCCTTTGTCCGCCAGACGCTGCACGAGACGCTCCCGCGTACGCTGGGAGGTCATTCCCACACCTTCCAAAGTCAGAGTTGTCACTGCCCGTATTCCCCTGCCATCGTTGGACCGTTCATCAGTGTATAAATCAAGCGCTCACTATAGCATAGCGACGCCGGAAGCCGCTTTCGGAACGGCGACTTTCAAGTGCGCCAGTTCGGCCAATACGGCCGTTGCAAAGGTGCCGGGAGGCAAAGAGAACACCAGTTCCAGGTCGTTGTCGTCCCAGCGCCAATGCAGGTCATCCGGTTTAAGAACCAGCGGTCGACGCTCTTGCTGTAACCCAACGTGCTCGAGGCCTTCACACCATCTCGCCCAGGGCTCCATTGCGCGCGCTTCAAGCGCCGCACAAGCGTCGCTGCTCAGAGGCCTGCCGCGCCCCCAGAGCGGGCCGCTTGGGGACGACGCGGGATCGCCGCTTAACGGTTCGCGCCAAGTGCCTTCTCTGACCCGCTCCGCCAGCACCGCATTGAAGAGCCACGCCCGAGCTGCTGACATGACCAGGCTGCGCTGTTGCCGCTGCCGGATCGTCTGCCCATCCACCAGCCAATGGTGGGCCTGGACCAAATTCTGTCCACCTCGTCCGAAGCGCTGCTCACCGAAATAGTTGGGCACACCGAAGGCCTTGACGCGCTCCAGCCGTTCATTGAGCGCGTCCCGGGTCTGTCCCGACACCGGCGTTACGTCCCTCAGGCGAATAACAAATTCATTCCGACGATGCTGGCCGCGCCGAAGCTTGCGCGGATGACGGGCAATCGACAGCAGTTGAATGCTCTCGCTGTTCACCGCCGGCCAATCCGGAGCGGCCCCTTTTGGTTGATGAATACTAAACCACTGGGTTGTGACAGCGTGCCGGTCTTTAAGCCCGCAATACCCCACGTCCCGCACCGGCACGCCCGCACAACGAGCCAGTTGGCCGGCCACCCATGGGGTGTTATCGCCCCGTTTGCGCACGTTTAACAACCAGTGTTCACCGTCACCTTCCGGTTCAAAGCCCAGGTCTTCATTCACCCGAAAGTCTTCCGGCACCGTGCGAAACCCCGCGTTGGCAACAGGCCCCCCGTGAGCGGCGGGTTGTCTCAGATCGAAATCAGGCATCAAATATCCTTGGTCGGATCAATGGTTCAACAGGTTGACATTCAGACAGCGGATAACAGCACGACGGCCTGCGCCGCAATACCTTCCTCTCGCCCGACAAAACCCAACCGCTCCGTGGTGGTGGCCTTGACGTTGATCTGAGAGACGTCAGTTTCGAGGTCAGCGGCTATTCGCTCCACCATGGCTGGAACATGACCAGACATACGCGGCGCCTGCGCAATCACCGTCATATCCGCATTGAGCAAACGCCAGCCAGCCGCCTTGACCTTGGCATACACCATCCGCAACAGCGCCCGGCTGTCCGCGTTTTTATAACCGGGGTCCGTGTCGGGAAAGTGTCGACCGATATCCCCCAGCCCGGCCGCGCCAAGAAGCGCGTCACACAGGGCATGCAACAATACATCGCCATCAGAATGCGCCACCAGCCCCCGCTTGTGAGGAATAACCACGCCGCCGATAACCACTTTGTCTCCCGGCCCAAAAGCATGGACATCGAACCCCTGCCCTACCCGCATCGTGCGCTCTCCTGTTGTTGCAGAATCGCCTCGGCCAGTACCAGATCCTCCGGCCGGGTGATTTTGATGTTGTCCGAACGCCCTTCCACCATCGCGGGATGATAGCCTGCCAACTCCAGTGCCGAGGCTTCGTCAGTGACGCTTTCCCCCTGGGCCAGAGCGCGGGTAAGACATTGGTGAAGCAGTTGGTATCGAAACAATTGCGGGGTTTGCGCCTGCCATAAACCACGTCGATCCTCAGTGGCCTGGATGCAGTGGTCGCTGCCAACCTTTTTCAACGTGTCACCCACCGGCACCCCCAGAATGCCACCAACCTCGTGCTCAGAGAGATGACGACGCAGCCCGGCAATCATATTGGCGGTCACACAGGGTCGCGCCGCATCATGTACCAACACCCAGTCGCGAGCCTTGGCCTGTAACGTCAGGTAATTCAGCGCATTAAGCACTGAACGGCTGCGCTCTGCGCCGCCATCGACAATGGCAATACGACCGTTGCCCGCCATAGGCAGACGCTCCCAATACGAGTCTGTAGCCGCCAGCGCGAGAACAATACCACTGATGTTCGGAAGCCCCAGAAGGCGCTCAAGCGTGCACTCAAGCAGCGTTTTTCCGCGCAACGATAGATATTGTTTGGGCAGTTCCGACCGCATGCGGGTGCCAATGCCAGCGGCAGGCACAACAATCCAGCAACGGGTGTCTGAGGGAGGGTCGGTCGTGTTTGCCATACGTCTCATCGGAAAATTGTGGGGCTGGCAGAATGGGTGGGCACAAAAAGCAACGCTTAAGCAGAAAGATTAACGGGGCTCTACCACCATATAAAATGTTTCTCCGTCGCCAACCATGCCCAGATTTTCGCGCGCCCTTTCTTCTACGCTATCCAGACCGCTTTTCAGCTCTTCCACATCAATGGCCAAACGCCGGTTACGTTCAATAAGACGCTCATTTTCCGCCGATTGCTTTTCGATGTCCCGGTCCAGTCGCGCCACATCAGCCCAACTGCCTTCGGCGACCCACAGTCGGTACTGCAGGCCAGTAAACAACACCAGCAGGAAAACCAATAACCATTTCATCATGACAGTGCCCCGGATTGCGGGCCTCTTGATTATCGCCCATCAGGAACAACGTCGGGCGCTCTGAAAGCGATCACTGAGCGGGGAGTTTACACGAAATAAGGGCGCTTGTTCAGACACGGCGTGCGGAAAGCGTGGGGAGGGAGGAGCGGATCTCATCACCCGGCCAGCCGGGTGATGAGTGAAAGACGCATTGACGAATGCGTCCAGTCGTAGTTTTACGCCTTGAACTCAGCGAGACCACGATACGGAGCCGAACCATTCAGTTCCGCTTCGATACGCAGCAAGCGGTTGTATTTGGCGACACGATCAGAACGGCACAAAGAGCCGGTTTTGATTTGCCCTGCAGCAGTAGCTACGGCCAGGTCGGCGATGGTGGTGTCTTCGGTTTCGCCAGAGCGGTGCGAAATCACAGCGGTGTAACCAGCCTCTTGCGCCATCTTGATGGCGTCCAGGGTTTCACTCAAGGAGCCGATCTGGTTGAACTTGATCAGGATGGAGTTGGCGATCTTTTTATCGATGCCTTCTTTCAGGATCTTGGTGTTGGTCACAAACAGGTCATCACCCACCAGCTGTACCTTGTCACCCACCTTCTCGGTCAGCTGTGCCCAACCCTCCCAATCGCTTTCATCCATACCGTCTTCGATAGAGATGATCGGGTAACGCTGGGACAGGTCGGCCAGGTAGTCGGCAAATTCACCGGCATTGAAGGTTTTGCCTTCCCCGGACAGGTTGTACTCGCCGTCTTTGTAGAACTCAGAGGAAGCGCAGTCCAGCGCCAGGGTGACGTCCTCACCCAGTTTGTAACCCGCTTTTTCCACGGCCTGACCGATCACCTGCAGCGCTTCTTCGTTGGAAGGCAGGTTCGGGGCAAAACCACCTTCATCGCCCACCGCTGTGTTCAGGCCTTTCTCGTTCAACACTTTTTTCAGTGCATGGAAAATTTCTGCACCTGTGCGCAACGCTTCGGAGAAGCTTTTGGCGCCCACGGGCTGCACCATGAATTCCTGAATATCAACGTTGTTGTCGGCGTGTTCGCCACCATTGAGGATATTCATCATCGGTACCGGCATGGAGTACTTACCTTCCGTGCCGTTGAGTTGTGCGATGTGCTGGTACAGGGGGATGCCTTTATCGATGGCAGCGGCTTTAGCGGCCGCCAGGGAGACCGCCAGTATGGCATTGGCGCCCAGCGTGGCTTTGTTATCGGTGCCGTCCGCTTCGATCATGGCGTTGTCCAAAGCGCGCTGATCGGCGGCATTTTTACCCAATAACAGGCTGCGAATGGTGGTGTTGATGTTATCAACGGCTTTCAAAACACCTTTACCCAAATAGCGGGATTTGTCGCCGTCGCGCAGTTCCAGCGCCTCACGGGAACCGGTGGACGCACCAGAGGGCGCACAGGCGGAACCGACCGCACCGCTTTCCAGAATCACTTCTGCACTGACCGTCGGGTTACCGCGGCTGTCCAGTACTTCGAAGGCTTTGATGTCAACAATTTTGCTCATGCGTAGATTGCTCCGTTTACCAATTTACCGATGATTACCAATGTTCGTTCAATCAAGATGTCTTCAAACAGGGAAGCTTCAAATAGGGAAACTTCAAAAGGGCTACTGTATATCCAGTGGTGGCAACGCTTTGATGACATCGTCCACTGCTTTGATCTGCGCCAGAAATGGCTCCAGCTTATCCAATGGCAACGCGCTGGGCCCGTCGCATTTGGCGTTGTCCGGGTCCGGGTGAGCCTCCAGGAATAAACCGGCCAACCCAACCGCCATACCCGCACGCGCCAACTCGGCCACCTGGTGACGGCGCCCACCGGAGGCTTCGCCCAGCGGATCGCGGCACTGCAGCGCATGGGTGGCATCGAAGATAATCGGCGCACCCTCACTGACCTCTTTCATGGTGCGAAAACCCAGCATATCCACCACCAGGTTGTCATAACCGAAGTTGCTGCCGCGTTCACACAGGATAATCTGGTCATTGCCACATTCGCGAAACTTTTCCACGATGTTCTTCATTTGACCGGGGCTTAAAAATTGAGGCTTTTTGATGTTAATCACCGCACCGGTTTCCGCCATCGCCTTGACCAGATCAGTCTGGCGGGCCAGAAACGCTGGCAGCTGAATCACGTCGCACACGTCGGCCACGGGCTGGCACTGGAAGGTTTCGTGAACATCGGTGATGACCGGCACACCGAAGGTGCTTTTGATGTCGCTGAAAATCTTCAGGCCTTCATCCATACCGGGGCCGCGAAAAGAATGAATCGATGAGCGGTTAGCCTTGTCGAACGATGCTTTGAAAACGTAGGGAATACCCAGCTTCTCAGTAACCTGAACGTAGGCCTCTGCCACCCGCAACGCCATATCCCGGGACTCAAGTACGTTCATACCACCAAACAAGGTGAATGGACGGTGATTTCCGACATTGAGGCCGGCAACAGCGATATCTTTATCAGTCACAACTCTCTCTCTTTTTTCTCACTTTCCTGTCACTTTTTGATGACCGTCATTTAACCAGGGTCTCGTCACTGCGAATGTTCACGCCGGGTCAGAGCCGCTTTTACAAAACTGGTAAACAGCGGATGCCCGTCCCGCGGAGTGGATGTAAATTCCGGGTGAAACTGGCAGGCAACGAACCAGGGGTGATCCGGCAGTTCTACCACCTCCACCAGCGTATCATCGGCGGACCAGCCGCCAATACGCAGACCGGCCTGTTGCATCTGATCGACGTAATTGTTGTTCACCTCATAGCGGTGACGATGGCGCTCCAGAATCACGTCTTTGCCGTAGATATCACGGGTTTTGGAGCCAGAGACGAGTCGGCTTTCCTGGCCACCGAGGCGCATGGTGCCTCCGAGATCGGAGTTATCGTCCCGCTTTTCGCGACGACCGCTGGTGTCCACCCACTCGGTAATCAGCCCCACTACCGGGTCCGGGGTGTGTTTATCAAACTCGGTACTGTTGGCATTTTTCAGCCCCAGTACATTGCGGGCGAACTCGATCACCACCGACTGCATACCGAGGCAAATGCCCAGGTAAGGCACCTTATTCTCGCGGGCGTAGCGCACCGCCATCAATTTGCCTTCCACCCCGCGATTGCCAAACCCGCCGGGTACGAGAATGGCATCGGCGTCGCTGATCAAGTCAACGCCCTGCTCTTCAAGTTGTTCGGCATCGACATACCGCATGTTCACTTTGGTACGCGCGTGAATGCCGGCGTGGCTCATGGCTTCAATCAGGGACTTATAGGCATCGAGCAACTCCATGTATTTGCCAACCATGGCAATGGTCACTTCATGCTCCGGATTGATCTTGCCATCAACGACGCGATCCCACTCACTTAAATCCGCCGCGCCACAGCTCAGTTCGAATTGCTCGACGATAATGTCGTCCAGGCCGAACTCGTGCAACATCCGGGGAATGGCGTAAATGGTGCCCGCATCAGGCAGTGGTACGACCGCTCGCTCATCCACGTTGGTAAACAATGCAATTTTGCGGCGCGAGTCTTCATCGACCTCACGCTCGGACCGACACAGCAGAATATTGGGCTGCAAGCCAATGGAGCGCAACTCTTTGACAGAGTGCTGGGTGGGCTTGGTTTTGGTCTCACCAGCCGTGGCAATGTAGGGCACCAGCGTCAAGTGCATCAGCAGTGAGTTCTTCGGTCCGAGCTCCACTTTCAACTGACGCACCGCTTCCAGAAAGGGTTGCGATTCAATATCCCCCACCGTACCGCCGATCTCCACCAAGGCCACATCGGCGTCGCGTCCGCCTTCAAGAATCCGGCGCTTGATCTCATCGGTAATATGGGGAATCACTTGTACGGTGCCACCCAGATAATCGCCACGGCGCTCTTTGCGCAACACGGTTTCATACACCCGGCCCGTGGTGAAGTTGTTGCGACGCGTCATCTTGGTCCGCACAAACCGCTCGTAATGACCCAGGTCAAGATCAGTTTCGGCGCCATCCTCGGTGACAAACACCTCACCGTGCTGAAAAGGGCTCATGGTGCCTGGGTCAACGTTAATATAGGGGTCCAGCTTCAGAATGGTGACCTTTAGCCCCCGGGATTCAAGAATGGCCGCCAGCGAAGCGGAGGCGATGCCTTTACCCAAAGAAGAAACCACACCGCCGGTAACGAAAATGTATCGCGTCATGTATAACCTTGCTTCAATACGATCGAGGGACAGACAAATACCGGGGGGCAACGCCTTGCATTAAGCGCTCGGCATTTGTCTTCAGGACGGGGCGCCAGAGTACCAGAAAGGCCGGGATGCCTCAATCAAAACTTACCGTCGTCTCCTCCTCGGGAGCGGAACCGATGTGCCAGGCAATACCGTAACCGGGCTGGCCGGGCGGCGCCTCATAACCCTCGCAAATCCACACGTCTCCCACGGCGACCAGCTCATCATCGCTGTAGATCAAAGGAATTCGTTGGCGCCACCATGGAGGAACGGCGTACTCCTGCAGCAGCCTTTTCAATGTTTGCGAGTGCCCTCGCCCCGCCGGACGACAGCGCTCTCCACCCTGGCGATACCGAACATGCAACGGCGCCAGCCCCGCCACAAGCCGCCGACCATGGGCAAGACGTTCGAATACCAGCTGATCGCCCCCAGGTAAATCAACCACCGAGCGATCATGGGTCAGGTCGCACAGCAATGTGCCCGCTCGACTGGGCCAGCCCAGGGCATCCACCCCGGCAGGCAATAGATATAAACCATCGCGGTAACGGCGCAACGATCCGCCCCGCCAATCAACCCGGCAGTCAGTGGTGGCATCAAATGGCTCGCCGTCCGTACCAGCGACACCCCCCAACTGGCGGTCCAGTTCCGCCAACCGCGCTCGCGGTAACGACGACAGGCCTGCGTCAGCCAACCATGTGCGAACCACCAGACGACGACGCGGCGCCGACAAACGCCCCAGTTCACTGATGCTTAGCGCCTGATGGCGGCCCCATTCCCCGCCATTGAGCAGCAAGCGGCGAATATCCTGCCGGGCGTAATCCCGCAGTAAATCATCGCCTTCAGCGCACCAGAGCGCGCTTTGCGCCCAGGACAAGGCCACCTCTGGCCAGCGTCGCCGTAACGCCGGCACCACTGTGTGACGAAGGTAGTTGCGATCAAAGCGCTCATCACCATTGCTGTCGTCCTCAATCCAGTGAAGATTCAGCCCTCGGGCCCTCGCTTCCAACGCGGCCCGGGGAAAGGACAGCAAGGGGCGCCATAATTGCCCTTTCCCCAGAGGCCGCCGCTCTGCCATGCCGCGCAAACCAGTGAGGCCACTGCCACGCGCCAGCCTCAACAGTAGCGTTTCCAGTTGGTCATCGGCGTGGTGTGCCATGAGTAAGGTTTCTCCGATGCGCAGACTGCGCTCAAAGGCCTGGTAGCGAACCTCGCGAGCCGCTGCCTCCAGCCCCTGCCCATCCGGCGTCACCTGGACCGGGCAGACGACCAGCTCAATCCCCAGATGAGTACATGCTGCCTCACAGTGTGCCTGCCATTGATCGGCGTTCGGTGATAGACCATGGTTCACATGAATCGCTCGCAAGCGATCAGCAGGCACCCGCTGGGCGACTTCATGTAGGAGGAGAGAGGAATCCAGGCCACCGCTGAGTGCCACACAAAAATGGCTCTCGCCACCCATGCCCTGATCCAACGCGTAACCAATATCCCGCCCTTCGAGAGGATCTTGCATGCCATGCATAAAGCTTGCTTCCCGAGCCGCAACGTAAACGCTATAAACCCTGTGGCGACCCGTTGCGAAACGCGGGCCGATCACTGACAATTGAGACTATTGTCAATGTTACGCAACAGCTTGTCCACGAGCACCGATTACCGGTAACGGCTGCGCGCAAACGTGACAATGTGCAGCATAGAAAGCACAAAAACACACTGACGGTAATGGCACTGAGTTAAGCGATTGGGAGTTCATCCTCCGGTCACTGCTTCCGGAGCCTTCTTCCGAGACACGCCGTAAACCCATCCATGGGGGCTCGAACGCAGCATCCATGCTGCATACGGTCTCGGAAGAAGGCTCCGGAAGCAGCGCCCTCGCTACGAGCTGGGGCTTAACTCAGTACCATTCCACACTGACAGTATTTAGACAGGAGTTCTATGACCACCGCCGCCTATGGTTGCTGGCAATCCCCCATTACGGCCGCCACGCTGACAAAAGGTGCTGTGCGCCTGAGTGAGCCTCATTTCGACGGCACTCATATTTATTGGCTCGAATCCCGACCGCAGGAGAAGGGTCGCAATGTGCTGATGCGCAGTGATCTCGAAGGAGAGCCTGAGGAATACCTCCCTGCCCCGCATAGTGTCCGCACCCGAGCCCACGAGTACGGCGGTGGCAGCTACTGCGTTGCGAACGGCACTGTTTATTTTGTGCTGGATACTGACCAGCGTATCTATCAGTGGCGCGACGGCCAGCTCCAGCCGCTCACCAATGAGGGGCTGTTTCGCTATGCGGACCTGACCCCGGACCCAACACGCCAGCGCCTGTTGTGTGTTCGGGAGGATCACCGGCAGGCCGGAGAGGAAGAACGAAGCGAAGTGGTGGCGATACCGCTGGACGGTTCCGGCGAGGTTCAAGTGCTGGCTTCTGGCGCTGACTTCTACAGCAACCCGCGTCCCAGCCCGGATGGCTCACAGCTGGTGTACCTGTGCTGGCACCATCCCGACATGCCGTGGGATGCCACCGAACTACACCTTGGCACCGTCGCTGCGAATGGCTCCCTGACAAACGATCAAGTCATCGCCGGTGGCGAGGAAGAGTCTGTTTTTCAGCCACGTTGGTCCCCTGAAGGAACGCTGTATTTTGTATCGGACCGCAGCAACTGGTGGAATCTCTACCGCTGGAATAATGGCCAACCCGAGGCGCTCTGCCAGATGGAGGCGGAATTTGCGACCCCTCAGTGGGTGTTCGGCATGTCGACCTACGATTTTCTCGATGCGCACACTCTGCTCTGCACCTTTACCGAAGACGGCCAGTGGCAGCTGGCGCGCCTGGACCTTGTGCACGGCAGCCTGACCCGAATCGATACAGGCCTCACAGACATCAGCAACGTACAGTGCCACCATGGAGACGGCATTTTCCTCGGTGCCAACGCCCGGCAGAGCGCCAGCCTGTGGCATTTCCAACCCAACGCCATCGAACCGCTGACCATTGTGGCGCGCTCTGTCGACACCGATCCCAATGGGCGCTACTTATCCGCCCCCGAGCCATTGACCTTCGACACCGACGACGGCGAGCAGGCTCATGGCTTTTTCTATCCCCCTCACAATCCCGACTACCAGGCTCCAGAGCAGGAGCGTCCGCCGCTGCTGGTCATGTGCCACGGCGGTCCGACCGGGGCCACACAAACCGCCCTGAATCTCAAGATTCAGTTCTGGACCAGCCGCGGATTCGCGGTACTGGATGTGAACTACCGTGGCAGCACCGGCTATGGGCGTCGCTACCGGGACCGCCTGAAAGACAACTGGGGCGTTACCGATGTCATTGATGTCGCCAGCGGTACCAGAGCACTGGCCGAGCGCGGACTGGTCGATGCCCAGCGCTGTGCCATTCGCGGCAGCAGCGCAGGCGGCTACACCGTTCTGGCTGCGCTGACCTTTACCAATGCGTTCCATGCCGGGGCCAGTTACTACGGCATTGGCGACCTGGAGGCGCTGGCGCGCGATACCCACAAGTTTGAGTCTCGCTACCTGGATACGTTGATCGGCCCCTACCCTGAGCAGCGCGAACGCTATAGGGAGCGGTCACCCATTCAGCACGTTGACCAGTTGCATTGCCCGGTGATTTTTCTTCAGGGCGAAGACGATAAAGTGGTGCCACCGAACCAGGCAAAGGCAATGACCGACGCATTGACAGACAAGGGCATCCCCAACGCGCTGGTCTTGTTCCCCGGGGAGGGACACGGTTTCCGTCAGGCACCCGCGATTGAGCGTGCCCTGGCAGCGGAGCTGTATTTTTATGGGCGGGTTTTCGGTTTTACGCCAGCCGATGCGCTCAAGCCAGTGGACATTACACACCTCCCGGAGACACACTGAATATGGGTCGTTGGCGTCCCCCTTCTCCCAAAAGCTCACCCTACATTACCCCTGCCGGCGCCCGGCGCCTGCAGGAAGAGTTGCGTCATTTATGGAAGGTCGAACGACCTCAGGTGACTCAGGCGGTGCATGAGGCGGCCAAAAATGGGGATCGCTCGGAAAATGGCGACTACATTTACGGCAAGAAGCGATTACGGGAAATTGACCGCCGGGTCAGGTACCTCAGCAAGCGTCTGGATACCCTGACGGTGGTAGACCGACTTCCCGAAGACCGGGACAAGATCTTTTTCGGCGCCTGGGTCACTGTAGAAGACGAAGACGGTGTCGAGCGCACCTATCAAATTGTGGGACCCGACGAATTTGACCTCTCCAGCGGCCAACTCAGCGTCGACGCTCCGCTTGCCCGACGCTTGCTGGGCAAACGAGTCGACGACGAAGTCGCTGTCCCCACCCCGGAACAGGGTGAGGTGTCTTACTGGGTGACAGGTATCGAGTATCGGCCTTATGACGATGGGCTGTAGCAGCCTTTAAGTTCCGTTACGTTAGAGCACCCAGTCTACTTACAGAGAGGATTTCTCTGAGGCTTTTGCCCGATTCCACAGGGCATCCAGCGTTTCCTCGGAAAGTTCCTGCAACGGCGCTGCGGCTTCTGCCTCTACGGCACCGAAGCGCCTCTCGAACTTCCGATTTGCGGAACGCAGCGCTGCTTCCGGATCAATTTTCAGATGACGCGCTACGTTAGTCACTGTAAAGAGCAGGTCGCCCAACTCCTCTGTTATCGCTTCGTGGTCTTGCTCCGCGATGGCTTCAACCAGCTCATCGGTTTCTTCCCGCACCTTGTCCAACGGGCCATTGACCGCCGGCCAGTCGAAGCCAACGCCCGCCGCGCGCTTTTGCAGTTTTGCGGCCCGAGTCAAGGCGGGCAGGTTCAACGGTACGTCATCAAGTGTACCGCGAACCCCTTTGGCCTCGCGCTCCTGTTGCTTGATGGTTTCCCATCGCTGCTTGACCTCAACTGGCAGCGCTTTTTGATCGTCGATTCGGCTTTCCAGCGTACCCTCCGGGAAAACATGCGGGTGCCGCCGAATCAGTTTTTGCACCAATCCATCGACAATGCCCGCAAAATCAAACCGCTCGTCTTCATGCCCCAACTGACTGTAGAAAATTACCTGAAACAGCAAGTCACCCAGTTCTTCGCGCAAGTGGTTATAGTCACCACGCTCAATGGTATCTACTACCTCGTAGGCTTCTTCCAGCGTGGAGGGCGCGATGCTCCGATAGGATTGTTTTAAATCCCAAGGGCAACCGGAGCCCGGCTCGCGCAGGCGAGCCATAAGATATAACAGATCATCAATGGAATAAGGCATGCTGACAGACAGCTCCGGTATTAACAGAGGGTAGATTACAGTTTACGGCGCGCCGAAGCGATATTGGGCAACTGATTCAAGCGCGTGAGGATACGGCTCAATTCATCAATACTTCGAATTTCCGCCGTCACCAGCATATCCACGGTATTTTTGCGCTTGTCAGACAGTGTTTGCATGGCGCTGATGTTGATGCGCTCGTTGTCCAGCATGGCCGTGATATCGCGCAGCAAACCCTGGCGGTCATAAGCTTCAATGATGATCTCGACCGAGTAGCTGCTTTCCGGCGTGGCGCCCCAGGACACCTTGATTATTCGCTGGGGCTCGTCAGCCTGTAGCTGCAGAATATTACTGCAATCCTGACGGTGGATCGATACGCCTTTGCCTAGCGTGATGTAACCAGTGATCGCATCACCGGGAACCGGATTACAACAACTGGCAATCTGAGTGAGCAGGTTACCGACGCCCTCAATATACACATCCGATTCTTTTTTACGCTTGCTGGACTTGGCCTTGAACGGAATGACCGGCTCTTCGGGTCGCGACGCTTTGAGCAAACGCTGGGCCGCATTGAGCACCTGCCCTACTCCGATATCACTGGCTCCCACCGCCGCGTACAGGTCGTCCAGGCTGTGCATGTTCAACCGCTGAGCCAGCGCCTCAAAGTCCAGATCGAGCAACGCCAGGCGTTTGAACTCCCGATCCAGCAGCGCCTGCCCTTCGGCAATGTTTTGGTCACGCGCCTGAACTTTGAACCAGTGCTGCACTTTGGCACGGGCTCGCGGGGTATTGATATAACCCAGAGCTGGCGCTAACCAGTCACGACTCGGTGCCTCGCGCTTTCCGGTGAGAATTTCCACTTGGTCGGCGGTATTCAAATGATAGTTCAGCGGCACGATACGATTATTGACCTTGGCGCCACGACACCGGTGCCCGACGTCCGTATGGATACGATAGGCGAAATCCAGCGGTGTGGCCGATTTGGGTAAGTCGACGACATGACCTTCCGGCGTGAATACGTAGATGCGGTCCTGATCGACCGCCCGCAGGCCCTCCTTCAGCGAATTGCCATCCGCCCCCAGCTCATCATGCCATTCCAGCACCTGCCGCAACCAGGCGATTTTTTGCTCGTAGCTTTTCTCTCCGGCGTCGATGTCTGTACCTTTATAGCGCCAATGGGCACACACCCCCAATTCCGCTTCATCGTGCATCGCGAACGTGCGCACTTGAATTTCCAGAACTTTATTCTCGGGGCCAATGACCGCGGTGTGTAGAGAGCGGTAGCCATTCTCTTTGGGCGAGGCAATGTAGTCGTCAAATTCGTGGGGAATGTTTCTCCAAAGGCTGTGGACAATGCCCAGTACGGTGTAACAGTCACGAACGGTCGGCACCAGGATACGCACAGCGCGAATGTCGTAGACCTGAGAGAAACTAATGCCCTTGCGCTGCATCTTTCTCCAGATGCTGTAAATATGCTTGGCCCGGCCTGAGACTTCCCCCTCAATCTGGGCATCGCTCAACTCATCGCGCAATTTAGAGAGAACCGATTCGATGTATTCCTGCCGGGCCAGACGCCGCTCATCCAGCAATTTGGCAATACGTTTGTAATCAGCGGGTTCCAGATAACGAAACGCCAGATCCTCCAGCTCCCATTTAATATGGCCAATTCCTAAACGGTGCGCCAACGGTGCGTACACGTCCGACACTTCACGAGCCACCTGGCGACGGCGCTGGGCGCTGGCGTCCTTGACAGCACGAATCGCACAGGTGCGTTCGGCCAGCTTGATCAAGGCCACGCGCACATCGTCTACCATAGCCACCAGCATTTTCCGGATGTTTTCGGCCTGCTCTTCCGACTGGCGACCAAACACACGCTCATCGCTCTCGCCGCGCTGGTAGCTGATGGCCGCCATGCGCAGCACACCGCTGATCAGCTTGGTCACGGTTTCGCCAAACTGTTTTTGGACGCTGTCGAGCGATAACTTCTCTTCCCGCACGGCGCGATAGAGAATGGCGGCCACCAGAGATTCCTGATCCAGCTGCAAGTCTGCCAGCAGTTCGGCCATATCCAGGCCGATAATCAGGCAACTGCTGTACTCCCCCCAGCCGTGCTCGGAGGTGATTGCCTTGTGGTCGGCTTCCGCACTCATCGCGCAGGCCTGGCCGAGCTGCTCGCGCTGAACGAGAGAGCGCTCGGTCGCACCAGGAAGCCGTTCTATCCAGGCGACGATGTCAATGCGACCGTCTTCGGTGACGGGGTGGTCTTCTCGAACTTTTACCATCGGTAGTCTTCACCTTGGCGCAGCACTGCGTCACAAAGCGCCTTTCTGTCGGTGTCAGCGGCGCCTGAAAAGCGCCATGGATTCCACGTGCTCGGTGTGGGGGAACATATCCAGCACGCCAAGTGATTGCAAGTCGTATCCGGCTACGGCCAATTCTCCGGCGTCCCTCGCCAGGGTGGCCGGATTGCAGGACACATAGACCAGTCGCTCGGGCTTGAGTTGCGCCAACGGTGCCAAAATCTCTCGCGCTCCGTCCCGGGGCGGGTCCAGCAGCACGGCATCCGGCCCTGGCGCCGACGATCCGCCTCTGAAGCCGCCACGCCAGAGCGTTCCGGGCGTTCGTCCCGCATCAGCAAGGTTGGCAGTTTCGAACACCACGTCCAGCCCATTGCGCCGCGCGTTTTGTCGTCCACGCTCCACCATCGTGGCAGAGCCCTCCAGGCCCACCAGACGGGCGCCGCTTCGCGCCAAAGGCAAGGTGAAGTTGCCCATACCACAAAACAGATCCAGCACCCGCTCGCCCGGTTGTGGCGCCAGCCACTGCACCGCCTGTGCCACCATACGCTGGTTAACGGTAGCGTTTACCTGAGTGAAATCACGCGGATGAAAGGCGAGGGTTACATCAAAATCGGGCAGTTGATAACTCAGCCTGGGGTCCACTTCCTGTCCCTCCACGCCCACCAACAACTCGTCTTTCGGGGGCTGGAACCAGATATGCTCTGGCGCCACGGTCGGCAGCCTGTTCGCAAGACCCCATCGGTCTGTCCGTGCCAGTGTTTTGACTTGCCGTATTACCAGGGCAGGCCCTTCCTCGGCCAGCAGTAACTCAACGTGGCTGACGGCGTCCCGGGGGGAAAGAGCGCTGAGCCACTCTCTGAGGGGAGGCAGCAGTGCATTGAGGGGTTCGGCCAGCACCGCACAGTGTTCAATATCCACTAATTGATTCTGTCGCCGACGGCGGAACCCCAGCGTCACGGTCCCGCCACGGTCTGTTCTAACCCCCAGGCGTGCGCGATGCCGGTAGCCCTCGCTGGGTGAGGTGATGGGAGTGGCAAGATACTGGGGCTCAAGACTTGCCCAACGGGCGAGTTGATCCAATACCGTGTTCTGTTTCTGCACCAGTTGGGCCGCTGGCGCCAGATGCTGGAGCTGACACCCGCCGCACTGATCGTAGTGCTCGCACGGTGGCGCCTGGCGCTCCGGCGACTGGGTCTGCCAGGCAATCACCTGGGCCTCGGTAAAGCGCGTCTGCTCCGCCACCAACCGCACGTCCACCCGCTCGCCCGGCAGGCCTCCCACCACGAACATGGTCTTGCCCTGCCAGTGCGCGATACCGCGCCCATCATGGCTCAGGCGTTCTATCGTCACCGGCTCGGGGAGGATAACGGGTTTAAACCTCGGAGCCGGGCCTTTCTGGGCTTTCCTATGACCCGTATGCCGATGGCTCGCAGGCGTCAGCGGTGACCGTCGTTTCATGCTCCGAACACACCCGAGGAGAGATAGCGATCTCCCCGGTCACAGATAATAGCCACGATAACGGCATTCTCTACCTCGCGACTCAACGCCAGCGCTGCAGCCACAGCGCCTCCCGAGGATACACCAGCAAAAATACCTTCTTCCCGAGCCAGCGCACGCATGCTCTCCTCGGCTTGTCGCTGTGACATATTCACAATTCGATCCACGCGAGAGGCCTCAAAAATGGAGGGCAGGTACGCCTCGGGCCAGCGGCGAATTCCGGGAATACTTGCTCCCTCCTCCGGCTGCAGGCCGATAATTTCCACTTCGGGGTTCTGTTCCTTAAAAAACCGGGAGCAACCCATAATCGTGCCGGTCGTGCCCATGGAGCTGACAAAATGGGTGAGGCGCCCTTGAGTCTGCCGCCAGATCTCCGGGCCTGTGGTTTCATAGTGCGCCTGAGGGTTGGCGGCATTACCAAACTGGTCCAGAACGCGGCCTTTTCCTTCTGCCTGCATCTTCAATGCCAGATCTCTGGCGCCTTCCATGCCTTCAGCTTCGGTGACGGGTATCAATTCGGCGCCGTAGGCCGCCATGGCATCTTTGCGCTCCTGGGTACTATTAGCCGGCATAATCAGAATCATCCGGTAGCCTTTAATCGCCGCCACCATCGCCAACGCAATGCCGGTATTGCCGCTGGTGGCCTCAATCAGCGTGTCCCCCGGCTTGATCAAGCCCTGAGCCTCTGCCTGCTGAATCATCCACAGCGCCGGGCGATCCTTCACGGAGCCAGCCGGGTTGTTACCTTCCAGCTTCAGCAGTATCTCGTTGCCGGTCTCGCCCGCCAGGCGCTGCAAGCGAACCAGCGGCGTATTGCCAACACAGGACTCGATGGTGGGAAAAGGGGAAGCCGCCATAGACAAACCGTCAATAGTGAGGTGAAGGCCGGCCAGCTCGCGGTGCCGGGGGCCGAAAGCCCGCTATTCTACCGCTGAATATGCTATGGTGAAACCAAGATGCGGCTGGGGCCGCACACGGACTGGAACGCCGAATCACGACTCATGAGACTGACTGACCTGAAATCCCAGATCTGGCGAATGGTGCTGTTCCCCGCTCTGGGCGTCACCCTGATCCTCGCCGCCACCTTGACACACCTGTATCTCACACAGTTGAACAAGTTCGTCAGCCAGCGCGGCAGCGCACTCAGCGAAAAACTGGCCGAACTCAGCCAGGAAACGCTCTCCCGCAACGACCCCGAGCTACTGCGCGCCATCATCACGGCGTCGCTGGAAGAGCCGTATATTCGAGCCGTAGAGCTGTATTTGAACGACAGTGGCACCACCGTTCACAGTGGCCCTCGCATGCTGCCTCTGTTGAACCCGGGCCCGGCTGACCTGACTCAACCCCAGCAGCGGGACACCACCAAATCCATCCGGTTTTCTCATCCGCTGCCTGCGGCGGCTGGCGAGTCGTCCCCCGGCTGGATCGAGGTGGAACTGCTCTCCTCGCCTTTTCTCGTACTGCGTTATCAGACGATCCTTATCACCGTACTGCTCACTCTGCTCTGCCTGGCCTTGTGCGCCTGGTTCTCTGCGCGCCTCTACCGACGCCTGACTACCCCGCTGGAAAATATCAGGGCGACGATTCAGGGGATGGCGAGAGGCCAAATGGATCGCCGACTGCCAGCCATGGAGAGCCGCGAGCTAAACGCGCTGGCCCAGGCTGTGAATGACACCGCCGAATCCCTAGAGCAAGCGCACCGTGATATGCAGGTGCATATTGACCAGTCCACCGAAGATCTGCGGGAAACACTGGAAACCATCGAAATACAGAACATCGAACTCAATATTGCCCGCAAAGAGGCCCTGGAGGCGAGCCGTATTAAATCCGAGTTTCTGGCCAACACCAGCCACGAAATACGCACACCACTCAATGGTATTCTCGGGTTCACCAACCTGGCTTTGAAAACCGAACTGGATGAGCAACAAAGGGAATACCTGCAAACCATTCGCGACTCCTCTCAAAACCTGCTGACGGTGATCAATGATATTCTGGACTTTTCCAAAATCGAAGCCGGTAAGCTGACCCTGGAGTATGTACCCGTACCCCTGCGCAAAGTGGTGGAAGAGGCGGTGCATATTCTGGCGCCGGATGCGCACGAAAAACACCTGCAACTGATCAGCCTGATTGACGATGACTTACCCCTGCATCTGCTCGGCGACCCGTTGCGCTTCAAGCAGGTATTAACCAACCTGCTGAGCAATGCCATCAAGTTCAGCCAGCAGGGCAACATCGTGGCCCACGCCTCCCTGATCAACCGACAGGAAACGCAAATCACCCTGAAAATCACCATCCGGGACAGTGGCATTGGACTGACCGAAGCGCAAAAAAACCAGCTCTTCAGCGCGTTCAACCAGGTAGATACCTCCTGCTCCCGCGAATACGGCGGCACGGGCCTCGGTCTGGTGATTTGCAAAGGGCTGGTGGAGCGTATGGGGGGTGAAATCGGCGTAGACAGTCAACCCGGCCAAGGCTCACGCTTCTGGTTTACGGCCAAATTCGGCATCGATAAAAGCCAGCCACAGGCACCCGCCGAGCGGCTATTGCTCGGAGAGCGAATCCTGCTGTGCAGTGACAACCCTCCGTCCTGCCGACAACTGGAGCAACTGCTCCAGCAATGGCAGGCCGATACCGAAACCATCAGTGCCATACACGATATTTTTCCGACCATGCGGGAGGCGCGTCAACAAGGGAGAGGCTTCCGACTGATTATTCTCGACGTCGCACCCAACGAGCGGCAGCTGCAGCCCGCTCTGCTGGAGAACCTAAGCCAGCAGGTTCGATCCGAGTTCGACTGTCTGCTGTTTGTGTGTTGCACACCCGCGCATCAGAGGCTGTTCCGCCAGGAAACAGAACCTTGCACCACGGTGTTCCTCAACAAACCCATCGCTTACGATGCCCTGCTGGAAACACTTGCCCACCAACTGGATATTCCGTTGCACTCGGGCCCAGCGCCCTCCCCTTCAAGCGTCAATAAAGAGGAGGCACCGCGCGCCCGTATTCTGGTGGTCGACGACAACCCCGCCAACCTGCAATTGGCCAGTGAGCTGCTGCGAGGTCTGAATACGGAGGTAACGCAGGCGGCCAATGGACAGGAAGCACTCAAACTGTACGAGAGCCAGCATTTTGATCTGATCTTTATGGATATCCAGATGCCGGGCATGGACGGTATTGAGACCACCCGCTTATTGCGACAGGCGCACCCGGACCAGCGCACCCCGATTATTGCGTTAACCGCGCATTCTCTAACCGAACAAAAAGCGGAACTGCTCATTGCCGGCATGGATGACTGCGTCAGTAAACCCGTCAGTGAGACCCAATTGGCTCATATCGTCAACCGCTGGGTAACCCTTAATGGCCGCAAGCTCCCGACGCCCGAACCTCCGACTGGCGCCACACCCACCCAGCCTCGCCTACCCGTCTTGGACCTTCAAGCCGTGGACCTTCAGGAGGGTGATCAGCCCTCCCCGGTGGATATTCTGCTGAGTTTGCGGCTGGCCAACCATAAACCCGCCCTCGCCCGGGACATGTTGACGATGCTGGTGCAGAACCTGGGCGGCGAGCAGGCCGCCATTAACCGGGCCTTTGAGGCCAAAGACTTTGCCCAACTGGAAGAACTGGTTCATCGGCTTTACGGGAGCTGCTGTTACTGTGGCGTGCCCCGACTGAAACGTATCAGCGGACTTTTGGACAAGATTCTCCAGGCTCGCCAATACGATCAAATCGCCAACCCCATTACCGCGCTCAACCACGAAATTGAGGAAATCCTGCGCTGGAGTTACGCGCGGGATATTGATGCGCTGTTTCAAATTGATGCTTGACGACCCACAATCCTCTCAGTCCTCTCCAGTCCGAGCACGGTAAGACGAATCCGCCACCGGCAGCCACGACACAGCATTCTCAACCGCCGCCTTAAATGATATGATAATAATTCAATAAAAAGACCTTGCCCGGCGAGGTCCACACAATAGCCAATAAGCGAACAGGTGGTAGATAACAATGATTCCATTCAGTGGCCTGGACTGGGCAGTGCTCGGTCTGTTCTTTCTAATATTGCTGGGGGTCGTCGTCTGGTCCTTTATGAAAAAGGAGAACGACACGGCCGATTACTTTCTAGCGGGGCGCAATGCGGGCTGGCTGGTGATTGGGGCATCAATCTTCGCCTCCAACATCGGCTCGGAACACTTGGTGGGGCTCTCTGGCGCGGGCGCTCAGACCGGCATGGCCATGGCCCACTGGGAGCTGCAGTCCTGGATTATTATTTTACTCGGCTGGGTCTTCGCGCCCTTCTACTGGAGCGCCAAAGTCTACACCATGCCAGAGTATCTTGAGAGACGCTATTCCAGCAGCTCACGTACCTTCCTCTCGTTTATTTCGCTGGTCAGCTACGTACTCACCAAAGTGTCCGTTACGGTTTACGCCGGCGGGGTGGTGTTGAAAACCGTTCTCGGTATTGACTCTATCTGGGGTATCGACTTCTTCTGGATAGCGGCCATGGGCCTGGTGCTGATTACCGGTCTTTACACGGTGGCTGGCGGGATGAAAGCGATTCTGGTGACCTCCGTCATTCAAACGCCCATTTTGATTATCGGCTCCCTCGTCATTCTGTTCGTCGGTCTGGATAAAGTCGGCGGACTCGGCGAACTGGAGCGCATTAACGCCGAGCGCATGAGTCTGATCCGACCGTTGGACGATCCGGACTTTCCCTGGCTGGGCGTCATTGGCGGGTCAATCATTATTGGTTTGTGGTACTGGTGTACGGACCAATATATCGTTCAGCGGGTTCTGAGTGCCAAGGGCATACAGGCGGCCCGGCGCGGGACCATCTTCGCTGGTTACCTGAAGCTGCTGCCGGTGTTTATTTTCCTGTTCCCCGGCATGATCGCCTTTGCGTTACATCAACAGGGGCAAATCAACCTGACCAGCGCCGATCAGGCTTTTGCCACACTGGTCACTGAGCTGCTGCCCTCGGGAATCAAAGGGATTGTTATCGGCGGTTTGATCGCCGCGTTGATGAGTTCTCTGGCATCGCTATTTAATTCATCGGCCACACTGTTCACTATCGACTTCTACAAAAAGTACAAACCTGAATCCAGTGAGCAACACCTGGTCAAGGTGGGGCGTATCGCTACGGTGGCAGTAGTGGCTCTGGGCATCCTCTGGATTCCCATTATGCAGTCCATCGCGGATGTCCTGTACGAATATCTGCAACTGGTTCAGTCCCTGATTGCCCCGGGCATCGCAGCGGTCTTTTTACTGGGCGTGTTCTCGCGCCGCATTACGCCCGCTGCGGGCTTTACCGGTTTGGTCGCGGGCTTCGTTATCGGTATGACACGGCTGGTGTTGACGATTTTCGAGGACAGTTTGCCCGAAGGCAGCATGTGGCTGAGCATGGTCGAGCTGAATTGGCTCTACTTCTGCTCGATTCTCTTTATCGTCATTGTATTGCTGGTGATCGGCGTCAGTCTGTTCACTCGCCAAGCCAGCGATGAACAGGTGGCGGGACTGACTTACGGTTCCATTAGTAAAGAGCAGCGTGCGGAAATCCGAAACGGTATTGATAAGTGGGACATTATTCATACGGTAATTATTGTGGGGATTACCGCGTTTATCTATTTCAGGTTCTGGTAGTGTATTGCCGGGCAGGGAAGCTTCGGGAACATCTCAAAAACGGCTCACCTTTCGGTGGGCCGTTTTTTGTTTGAGGGTGTGATCCCCTCCGCCACTGATTTACTGCACGCTGAACCGATAGCTCATGCTGGTTTCATACACTTCTCCCGGTTCCAGAATCGTGCTCGGGAAGTCCGGTTGATTGGGGGAGTCCGGGTAATGCTGAGGCTCAAGACACAAAGCACCGCGACGCTCAAAGGTTCGCTCGCCATCGCTCAAGGTGCCGTCCAGAAAGTTACCGGAGTAGAACTGGATGCCCGGCTCCTCCGTGAGTACTTCCAGAACACGGCCGGACGTCGGGTCCTCCACGCGCGCCGCTACCACGCGCCCTTCGTCATCGTCACGATTCAGAACATAGTTATGATCGTAACCGCCCCCGAGTTTCAACTGCGCATTATCGGCATTAATATCTTGTCCGATGGGCTTGGGTTCGGTGAAGTCAAACGCCGTGCCCTCTACGGAAGCCAGTTCACCCGTGGGAATCAGGCCATCATCCACCGGCGTATAACGATCCGCATTGATCTGCAACACATGATCGAGAATATCGTCTTTACCAGAAAGATTGAAATACGTGTGTTGGGTCAAATTAACCGGGGTCGCCTTATCGGTTTCCGCGCGGTATTCAGTCAGCAGTTCATTATCATCTGTCAGTACGTAGCGAACGGTGACGGCGAGATTGCCCGGATACCCCTGGTCGCCATCTTCACTGAGCAAGGTCAGTTCGACCGCCGGACCACGCTCGTCGGAAATAAACCGGCTGTCCCATAGCTTCTTGTCAAAGCCCACGACACCACCGTGCAAGTGGTTATCGCCATCGTTCTGATCCAGCTCGTACTCCGTTCCTTCAAGTTCAAAGCGCCCTTGAGCAATGCGGTTGCCGTAACGGCCAATCAAGGCACCAAAGTATGGCGGTTGCTGCTCCAGATAATCCTTCAACGAATTAAACCCGAGCACAACATTGTCCATGTTCCCATCGCTGTCCGGCACCCTCAAATGCGTAATAATGCCGCCATAGTTCATCAGCTTCACTTCCATGCCTTCGCCATTGTTCAGTGTGTAGCGAGTCACTTCCCGTCCGTCGGCCAGTTCGCCGAAGGGTTCACGGCTAACAAATGCATGCCCGTACTTTCCAGAAGTGGAGGCGCTGACCTGGCCGTCCTGATGATAGTTATCGGGCTCATCTTGATGAAAAACCGGAAAGCCATTGGAATCCCACTCGATCATACGCACATGAGCGTGGCGGTTCGGATCCGTCAGGGGCGAGCCGCGCAGCTCTTTGTAGTTGCGTGCATGGTAAACCATCAAATCTGTCTTACCATCCTCAGCCAGCGTGAAACTGTTGTGGCCCGGCCCATAGCGATTTAGATCGGCATTGGTGGAAAAGACCGGCTCTGGAGATTTCTTCCAGGATGCGGAATCAAGCAGATCCGCGTCCTGATCGGCCCACAACAAACCCATGGCGTAGTTGTGATCGGTGGCCGCCGCCGAGTATGTCACAAAAATACGGCCATCGTGTTTGATAACGGCCGCGCCTTCGTTGACTTTATAACCGACGCGTTCCCAATCCATGTCCGGCTCACTGATACTGATCACCGGCTCCTGAATGGAGGTGGGAGAGTCCATTTGAGCAAGATACAAGGCGGAGTTATACCGCTCCTCGGGGTCTTTCTGTGCCCAAATGAGATAGCGTTTCCCGTTGTGCTCGAATGTGGTGGCATCCAAGGCAAAGCTGTCCCAGGGAGTGTCGATTTGGCCTTCCTCTACCCACTCGCCCTCCATGGGATTGTCGCTACGATTGGACAGCACGTGCATGCGCATGCGGAACGGGTCATCCGAATCACCCAACGCGACATGTACGTACCACACGCCATCAATCCGGTGCAGCTCCGGTGCCCACACATTCCCTCCCCCGGAGCCCTCGCGGGGCCGGTGCCAGATGACCGTGGGCTCCGCGTCGGTCAACCCGTTAAGGGTGTCGGCCGTAGCCAGCTCAATCCGATCAAATTCGGGGGCCGTGGAAATGAAGTAATACTGACCCTGCTCTGTCCGGTAGACCCAGGGGTCAGCGCCGTACTCGACCAGAGGGCTGTTGTACTCCGGCCGCTCGCTTTCAGCCGATGCGGTCGGCGTCGTAGCGGCGGGTGCTTCATTGGGGTCGGAGCAAGCCGACAAACCCAGACCAGTCAGCGCCAGGAGGCCACTGGCGAACAGGCGTCGCCGGGAACTCGTGCTTGTTAGAAAGATAGGCATAGGGAGAGCACCTTTAGTGGTTGTCGTTATTCAGGAAGATGTTCAATGATTCACTTAACCGAGATCGAGTACATTCTACGAAACGGGTTATTATAATACAATAATTCGGCGCGCCCCCCCATCGCTGTCAGTGTATCAGCCACCTGGCCGAAAAAACTCCCGGCTCTTCAGCGGACGACTCCCCAACAACGGCTGTAGCATTTGACGATTAAGGCGTTTGGCCACAGCCAATACGTCAGGGTTGGAGAAATCCGTTTCGGCGCATTTCAACAGATCGCGGCCCTGAAACAGGCTCGGGGTTCCCTGCGGGGGCCGACTGCTGTAGGTCGGCACAAAGCCCGCTTCGGGATCGAATCGATAGAGCGCGTCGGCGCGAATCGCTGCTCCGGTCTCGGCCTCTTCGGTAAAACTGACGCCATAGCCCAGGGTGTCGAGCAAGCGCCATTCGAACTGCCTAAGAAGTGGCTCGGGGCTTTGTCCCGGCTCCAAACTGGCCAGGGTGGTGAGTGTCCAGCGGTAGCCATCAAACAGCGCGGGCTCCGGGTCGTTCTCTCCCAACAGGCGTACCAATAGCTCATTGACATAAAAACCGCTGTACAAGGCAACGCCCTGCAGGCGATGTCCGGCACTGTTCACCTCGACCTCCGCCTCTACGGCCGTCAGGGTTTTTAGCGCGCTGTTTCCGCTGAGGGACACCAGGAGAGGCTGGAAGGGGTTGAGCAGAGGCCGCCGCTGGCTTTTGCCGCGACGAACGCCTTTGGCCACCGCGCCCAGGCGACCGTAATCCGGCGTTAGCAGATCGAGCAACAGACTGGTGTCCCGATAAGGGCGGGCGTGCAACACATACGCGGGCTGAAATTCAATGCGCACGGTGGCGGCCTCCGAGGCGAACCCGTCAGTGTGTGTTAAACATCGTCGTAGCCCAGACTGCGCAGTGCGCGGCTGTCATCGGACCAACCGGATTTAACCTTCACCCATAGTTTGAGCATGACTTTTTGGCCAAACAGGTTTTCCATATCCAGCCTCGCTTGCTGGCCAATTTGCTTGATACGCTCTCCGCGCTCACCGATCAGAATGCGCTTCTGTCCGTCACGCTCGACCAGAATCAGGGCAGAAATGTGCAGCGTTTTGCCGTCGTCCTTAAACTCTTCAATTTCCACGGCCATTTGGTAGGGCAACTCATCCCCCAGCTGGCGTGTCACTTTTTCCCGAACCATCTCCGCCGCCATAAACCGGGAGCTGCGGTCGGTCAACTGGTCGTCCGGATAGAAATGTTCACTCTCCGGCAAATGAGTAATTAACAACGCTTCCAGTCGATCCAGATTGGTGTTGCGCAGTGCGGACAATGGAATGATTTCCGCCTGCGGGAACCGTTCACCCAGCACTTGCAGGTGCGGCAGGAGGCTGTTTTTATCATCCACCTTATCCACTTTGTTAATCGCAATGATCAACGGGCAGCGCAGTCCCTCAAGGCGCTGGGCCACCATTTCATCCTCATCGGTCCAGGTCAGCCGGTCCACCAGAAAAACCACCGCATCCACGTCGCGAATCGCACTGGTAGCCGCCTGGTTCATGTAACGGTTGATCGCCTTTTTTTGTCCCTGATGAAGTCCCGGGGTATCGACAAAAACAATCTGGTTGGTGCCGTCTGTTTTAATACCCCGAACGTTGTTACGAGTGGTTTGGGGTTTGCGCGAGGTGATGCTGACTTTCTGCCCCAGCATGTGGTTCAGAAGCGTGGATTTACCCACGTTGGGGCGACCGACGATCGCCACATAACCACATCGGGTGGGAAGGCTGGTTTCGCTCATGAAGTCCTCTTGCGACCGTTTTTCAGTGGCAGTTTCTGCAGTTTTTCCAGAACCTCGGCGGCGGCCTGCTTTTCCGCCACGCGACGGCTGCTGGCTTGCGCTCTCGCCACCTCTTTCAGCGACGACACACGGCATTCAATGGTAAAGCGGTGCGCGTGGGCTTCGCCTTCCACCTCTACCACCACGTATTCGGGCAACGGTAATTGGTGCGCCTGAAGAAATTCCTGCAAGCGGGTTTTGGCGTCTTTTGCCGGCGCTTCCAACGACAAGCCATCCAGCCGAGTCTGGTACCAGGCTCGCACTTGCTCAGCACAACGCTCAAAGCCAGCTTCCTGATACATCGCACCAATCAATGCTTCGACGGTGTCCGCCAAGATGGATTCGCGGCGATGCCCGCCGCTTTTCATCTCGCCCTCGCCCAAGCGCAGGCACTCGCCCAACTCTAATTCACGAGCCAGCGCCGCCAACGTTTCTCCCTTTACCATCTGGGAGCGAAGGCGGCTCAACTGACCCTCCCGGGCCTCCGGAAAACGCCGAAACAGCGCCTCTCCAATCACGAAGTTGAGAATAGAGTCGCCCAGAAACTCAAGGCGCTCATTATTTCTGGCTCCATGACTGCGATGGGTCAACGCCAAATCAAGCAACGCTGCGTCGCGAAATTCATAACCGAGGCGCCGCTGCAGCCGCTGTTGAATAAGATCAAGCACTAGTTACCCGCAGAATGGCTGTCCAGCGGCTGACAGCAGCGCTCCGGGAGGGCGCTGTCGAGCTGGTTGTTGAAAGAAAAGACCAGGTCAATGTTGTAAATGAAGTCGATGCGCTCTTCATAAGCAATGGTGATGACCACACGACTGGAGCGTTTATCGATATCAATATTTTTGCGCCCTTCAGTGCGCACATTATTGACCGTATAGAACTTGGATAATTGGGAGCGAATCTGTGCCGGAGTACGACTGAACAAATCCTCGTTATTGTCGGCCAGCGATTTCAGCGCGGCAACAATGTAGCGATTCTCGACATAAGGCGGCACCACTCTGAAAGCCGTAAATAACACCGCAATGCCGACCAGAATCAAAAATACAAATCCAAGTGTCGAAATGCCACGCTGGGTATGCAGACCAGTCATCACGTCGTCCTCTTGTCAGTCAATCTTTCCCGCACGATCAAAACCGGGCAGGCTGAACAAATCATCCCAGTGCATCCAGATGGCGAAGGCGTGCCCGACGATTGCATCTTCAGACACAAAGCTCCAATCGGCGGCTACCCCTGGGTTGAGATCGTTCCAGCCACGACTGTCAAAACTGCCGTCACGGTTATCGCCCATCATAAAGTAATGACCTTCCGGTACGGTCCAGGAGCCATAGCGGCTGTATCGACTCGGCGTCAAATGCTTGCGCACGGTATAAGTATTATCGCCCAGGGTCTCCTTGACGACCCGATAGGCAGGATTGGCGTTGCGGTTGACCTCCACCACTTCCTCCGGCACCGGCTCACCGTTGACGGTCAGCTGGTTGTCAATATAGGTAATGGTATCCCCCGGCAGCCCGATCACTCGCTTGATGAAGTAGGTCTCCGGCTGATGCGGCGGGAAAAACACCATCACTTCGCCGCGCTTGGGATCATTGACCGGGATGACCTCATGGTTCAGCACAGGCAACCGAATACCGTAGGTGAACTTGTTCACTACGATAAAATCCCCTACTTCCAGTGTCGGCTCCATGGACCCGGAGGGGATTTGAAACGGCTCGGCAATAAATGAGCGCAATACAAATACCAGAGCCAACACGGGGAAAAAGGACTTGGAATATTCCACCCAGACCGGCTCTTTGGATGCCGCTGAACGCGCCTCTTCGTAGGCGTCCCGTTGGGGTTTTTCATTCAGGTCTGCCCGCTCGAACTGCTTTTCCACAGCGGCAAGCTTTTCCCGGCGCGGCCTGGACAACACCAGCCAGTCGTACAACCAGACCAGACCGGTCACAAACACCGCGAGGGTCAGGATCAGGGGCAGGTTAATACTGCTCATAAGCGTTCCCATTGTTCTTGGCCAAAACGGTTAGTCCGAGGCCATTATGCTGGTTAAATCCATCCGGCTGACTGACTCTAGCTGTCGACCTTGAGCACCGCCAGGAACGCATCCTGGGGAATTTCCACCCGGCCCACCTGCTTCATGCGCTTTTTACCCGCCTTTTGTTTTTCCAGCAGCTTTTTCTTGCGCGAGGCATCGCCGCCGTAACATTTGGCCGTCACGTTCTTGCGCAACGCTTTAACGGTTGAGCGGGCGATAATGTGTCCACCGATGGCCGCCTGGATAGCCACATCAAACATTTGGCGGGGAATTAATTCCTGCATTTTTTCCACCAGAGAGCGACCGATACCCTGAGCGTGGTCCCGGTGCACAATCAGCGCCAGCGCATCCACTTTCTCGCTGTTGATCAGGACATCGAGCCGCACCAGTTTGGCCGGTTCGAAGCGATCAAAGCTGTAGTCCAGCGACGCAAAACCCCGACTGGCGGACTTCAGGCGATCAAAAAAGTCCAGCACCACTTCATTCATGGGCAGGTCGTAACGCAGCGACACCTGGGTGCCGGTGTATTGCATATCCTTTTGAATCCCACGCTTTTCACTGCAGAGGGTAATCACGTTGCCCAGATATTCCTGAGGCACCAGGATGTTGGCCTCGGCGATGGGCTCGCGCATTTCTTCAATATCGCCCGGGTCTGGAAGCGCGGAGGGGCTCGACACGTAGTGGGTCTCTCCCTTAGTATTCAGCACTTCGTAGACCACAGTCGGGGCGGTGGTAATCAGGTCCAGGTCGTACTCACGCTCCAGGCGTTCCTGGATGATTTCCATGTGCAGCATGCCGAGAAAACCGCAGCGAAAACCAAAACCCAGCGCATCGGAACTCTCTGGCTCGAAGAACAGGGAGGCATCGTTCAGGGTCAGCTTGGAGAGAGCATCCCGGAAGTCCTCAAAATCATCGGCGTTCACCGGGAACATACCAGCGTAAACCTGGGGTTTCACCTTTTTAAACCCGGGCAGCGCAGCGGTATCAGGCGTATTGGCGTGAGTCAGTGTGTCCCCCACCGGGGCGCCGAGAATTTCCTTGATACCGGCGATCACAAAGCCTACTTCACCCGCCTTCAATTCCTTGAGCTTGGTCAGTTTCGGGTTGAATACCCCGAGACTGTCCACCACGTGGGATTTGCCGATAGACTTGGTGATGATTTTGTCTTTAACTTTCAATGTGCCCTGCTTGACGCGCACCAGCGACACGACGCCCATGTATTTGTCGAACCAGGAGTCAATAATCAGCGCTTGCAGCGGGGCGTCCACATCACCTTCTGGCGGGGGCACGAGGCGTACCAGCTCTTCCAGAACATCTTCCACTCCCATACCGGACTTGGCACTGCAACGCACCGCTTCGGTCGCTTCAATGCCAATAATGTCTTCAATTTCCTGAGCGACACGCTCTGGCTCCGCCTGTGGCAGATCCATCTTGTTCAACACCGGAATGACTTCCAGCCCCTGCTCAATGGCTGTGTAGCAGTTGGCCACCGACTGGGCCTCAACGCCCTGCCCTGCGTCCACCACCAACAGCGCCCCTTCACAGGCGTACAACGAGCGTGACACTTCGTAGGAAAAGTCGACGTGGCCGGGGGTATCAATAAAATTCAGTTGATAGGTTTTGCCGTCGCGGGCCTTATAGTTCAACGTAACACTTTGCGCCTTGATGGTAATACCGCGCTCACGCTCAAGATCCATGGAGTCGAGCACTTGCTCGGCCATTTCGCGGTCCGTCAGTCCACCGCAAACCTGAATGAAGCGGTCGGCAATGGTGGATTTACCGTGATCGATGTGGGCGATGATGGAAAAATTGCGAATATGGCTGAGATCAGTCACTGGGCGTCTATCTTAGGTTGGTCGGATGGGTCAGATCCGGCGAGATTGCAGATCTGCAGGGAAAAGGCGTTTGAAAGCCTTTCGCTACGCCCGAATCAAACGGGCCGCCGGGCAAAGGCGGCCAGTTTAGCGTATTTGACCGAACCCGGCTATGGGCCGGGACCGGTCACCTCCAGAGAAGGCTTATTTAAGAGTAAGCGTGGTGAACGCGGGTTGCCCTTGACGCAGGAAGCGCACCGCCACGGGTTTGTCGTTGGGGAGGTCACGCACCAGCGAACGATATTGCTCTACGGAGCTCACGGTGTCATAGCCTAACTGGCTGATGACGTCGCCAGGTCTCAAACCTGCCTCGGCTGCCACGCTATCGCGCGCCACCTGGCGGATCAGCACACCTTCTTCGTCGGCGTTATCAGGCAAGGCTTCCACGGTCAAGCCCAATGGGTCGCCCGAGGAGGACTCACCGCCGGACTGTCGCCCGGCTACCTCGCCATAGCTGTCGGGGAGCAGACCGACTTCCACCTCGATCGTTTGCTTTTCACCGCGCCGCATGACCACCATGGACACATTTTTACCCGGTTTTGTGCGGCCCACCAGCGGGGGTAAATCACCGGAGCTGCTGATATCACGACCGTTGTACTCAAGAATGATGTCGCTGATCCGCAAATCCGATTTCGCCGCCGGACCATCAGGCTCCATGCTGGTCACGATGGCGCCAGTGGGCTTCTTCAGTCCCATTGAGAGTGCCAGGTCCCGGCTGATGTCCTGAATAGCCACACCCAGCCAGCCACGCTGCACATGGCCGCCATCTTTCAGTTGCGCCACCACCTCTTTGGCCAGATTGGACGGGATGGCAAACGAGAGACCAATGGAGCCCCCCGAACGGGTATAGATCTGGGAGTTGATGCCAACCACCTCGCCATCGAGATTGAACAGCGGGCCACCGGAGTTACCCGGATTAATCGCGACATCCGTCTGGATAAACGGGACATAAGTGTCGTTGTTAGGCCCGGGAATACTGCGGCCCATGGCACTGACAATGCCGGAGCTGACGGAATAATCCAGACCAAACGGAGAACCGATGGCCAGGACCCATTCACCCACTTTCACGGTGTCGGAATCCGCAAACTCCAGGTAGGGCAAATCATCGGCGTCAACCTTCAGCAGCGCCAGATCCGAGCGCGGATCTGTACCGATCACTTCAGCGGTAAACTCGCGACGGTCGTTGAGCCGCACGTAAATATTGTCCGCGTTTTCCACGACATGGTTGTTGGTGAGGATATAGCCATCCTCAGAGATGACAAACCCGGAGCCCATGGCCCGGACATCGCGCTCCTGAGGCATGCGCCGCTCAAAAAAGTCGCGAAAAATATCGGGCACATCATCCCCATAAGGCGTCCGCTGCCCGGCATTCACCGTGCCCTGGGTTGTAATCTTTACCACGGCGGGAGAGTGCTCTTCCACCAAGGCGGTGAAATCGGGAAGCGAGCGAGCCTGAGTGGAAGCCACCCAGGCCATCAGACACATCAAACCCATCAAACTAACCAAGCCAAAACGATACACCCGCCATGGGGCGCGAAACGCAATCTGGGGCATGGGAAAATCCTCTTGCTATACTGCTAATGCAAACGAACGTCTGTCAGGGCCGATTTGGACCCGCACTGGCACGATAAATTCCCTGCTCGGTGATGACATTGACAAGAGGTTTTACAGGCTTGGGACTCAGCGGGCGCTCAGACGATCGTCACTGCGCTCCAGACGCACCGTCACACGACGGTTTTCCGTCCGTCCTTCCTCGGTGCGATTAGAGCCTACGGGGTAACGCTCCCCGTGCCAGCGAGTGATAATGCGGTCCTGTGGAATCCCCCGATCAGTCAGGTACTGCGTGATCAGTTCGGCGCGCTCCTGGGACAACTCGAGATTCTCCGCACGCAGACCCGTGCCATCGGTGTGGCCATCCACGTATAAACGCACCACTTTTTCATCGGCCTTGGCATACTCCGCGATGCGATTCAATTTATCGACTTCGGTCTCGGGAATATCATTGAAGCCTGCGGGAAAATACAGCGCCGTGCGCTCAACCTGATCAAAATTGACCGGCAACAAGTCACTCAGACAATCCGTAAAGGTGGTAAACCCATCGCGAAAACCCACCGGCTCGACCATGACGTTGACGGGCCGATCCGTTTCGGCCCAGGCGCGATGGGAAAACACCAGGCGCCGCCCTTCACGCAGTGCGGAAGCCAGTTTTTGCGACCCTTGCCAGTCCATCGCCAGCGCATCGTCACCCGAGGCCGACACGACACCCAGTGCCTGCGGGTCAACCATTTCGCGCCACTCCGGATTCTCTGCACGGATGCCGGCCTCGCCGGCGGCGAGCACGCGATTGTTTGAGTGCAGCACAAACCGCTGCTCCTCCCCGGCCCGCCGGGTAAATATCGCCGCGCCAAACTGAGCAATAGGCTGAACCAGACGACACTCAAACACGGACGTCTCCGGGTGCCACGCGGCCCCGGAAAACTGGTTGCGAAAGGTCTCCGCCCACACTGGCGTGAGCGGCATCAGGCCACACGCTAAAAGCGCCGCCCACCGCACGACCCACCGCCGGAACGATTGCCCTGACACTGATCTCATAACCCCATCTGCCACCGTGTTACACACCGTTACAAAAAGCCATACTCGGTTATCGGCTTGGTCCGGCTGCGCTTTAGCGGCAATTTTGGTAGCATGCCCGCTCTCTGACCGAATCCCGACCGACGGACCCCAATGACCGAACAGCTGATTCTAGACCGCCCCGATGACTGGCACATCCACCTGCGAGACGACGATGCCTTGCCGCGCACCGTGGGCGATGCCGCCGAGCAGTTCCACCGCGCCATCGTAATGCCCAATCTGGTACCGCCGGTCACCACCGCCGACATGGCAACCGCCTATCGGGACCGTATTCTGGCCGCACGCCCGGCGGGAAGTCAGTTTGAGCCGCTGATGGTGCTCTACCTGACCGACCAGACCACACCGGAGCAAATCCAGGCAGCCAAAGCCGCCGGCGTGGTAGCGTGCAAACTCTACCCGGCTGGAGCCACCACCAATTCCGCCTCGGGCGTTACCGATGTCCGCCGGGTATACCCCGCTTTGGAAGCCATGGAGCGCGAGGGGTTGCGTTTTCTGGTTCACGGAGAGGTGACCGACGCGGAAATCGATATTTTTGATCGGGAAAAAACCTTTCTTGACCGGACTTTTCGACATATTGTGGCCGACTTTCCGGGCCTCTACACCGTATTGGAGCACATCACCACCTCGGACTCGGTCGACTTTGTCCAGTCCGCCGGAGCGCGCGTAGCCGCCACCATTACGGCACACCACCTGCTGTTTAACCGCAATCATATGCTGGCGGGCGGCATTCGGCCGCATTACTATTGCCTGCCTATCCTCAAGCGCAACCGCCATCAGGAAGCGCTGATCAAAGCCGCCACCAGCGGCAGCCCCAAGTTTTTCCTGGGCACCGACTCCGCACCACACGCCCGCCACCGCAAAGAGGCATGCTGCGGCTGTGCCGGATGTTATACGGCATGTGCCGCCCTGGAACTCTACGCCGAGGCATTTGAACAGGCGGGGGCACTCGACAAACTGGAAGCCTTCGCCAGCCACTACGGACCGGACTTCTATCAACTGCCTCGCAATCAAGAGAAAGTTTGCCTGGTGCGTGAGGACTGGACCATGCCGGACACGCTCACGCTCGGCGAAGACGCCCTGGTGCCGCTGCGAGCAGGCGAGACATTGCGCTGGAAACTCAAACCCACGGGAGGCAGCGCGTGAACCAGCCGGAAGCCGCCAAGGACCCCAACTCCCCCATGGCCAGCCGTTTTCGCGGCTACCTGCCGGTCGTGATCGATGTGGAAACCGGGGGGTTCAACGCCGCCACCGACGCGCTGCTGGAGGTAGCGGCTGTGACCCTGACGATGGACCCGGATGGCACCCTGCGGCCCGATGAAACCTTTGATTTTCACGTCGAACCGTTTGAGGGAGCCAATATTGAGCAGGCCGCTCTGGATTTCACAGGCATTGATCCGGAAAGCCCGGATCGACTGGCCGAACCGGAGTCCATGGTGATTCCAGAGCTTATGAAGGCTATTCGCAAGGCCGTGCGTGATCACGGCTGTACCCGGGCGGTCATGGTGGCGCACAACGCCCACTTTGACCTGGGCTTTGTGAATGCGGCTGTCGCCCGGTGTCAATTTCGGCGCAACCCTTTTCACCCCTTCTCCTGTTTCGATACCGCCACACTGGCCGGACTGGCCTGCGGTCACACGGTGCTTGCCAAGGCTTGCCGGGTAGCCGGTATCGAGTTCAGCAACAGCGAAGCCCACAGTGCCAGCTACGACGCGGGCAAAACCGCTGATCTGTTTTGCTACATCGTCAACCAGTGGAAACAGCTCGGCGGCTGGACTCCGCCCATTCCCGGGCTACCTGTTAACGAGCAGGACGTTTAGCGGTTTTCCGAGTCCGGTGTGGCGCGCGTGGGATTCCCGACCGTTTTATCCGCACCCACCTTACCTGAGCGTGTCATTCCGGCCTCTTTGCGCTTGCGCGACTCATGACTCGCTTTTACCCACTCGTCTGAACGTCGTTGCCATGATTGATCATTCGCCATTATGGTCTCCTGCCAAAAAGCGGGATGGCTCCCGTACGCGCTCCAGTGTACTCCTTCCATGCGGCAGGTAAACCCGCCCTGAAATCCGATAGCACCGCAAGCCCTGCCTTTGCCAACACCTTTAAACCGACGCCCTTAAGCCAACGCCACGAAACCGGGGCCGCTAAATTTCCGCTGTAAAAAATGTTTGCCGGTTGCTATGCTTAAGGCTTAACTTTAATAAACTCGGTTTCGAATCAGGAATTTAGCAGGAGCCACTATGACGACCCCTCACCAGCAAAAGATTTTTGTCGTTGTCGACCCCAACGATGAGCAGCATATCGCGCTGGAGCGCGTCACCAAAACGGGCAAGCTGCTGGATGTCAAACCCTTCGTTTATGTCTACGTAGCCGTAGATGGCGACGCAGTAGACACCCGCGCCAGTAACGACAAGCTGTTTCGCGATCAGCGTTGGTTCGACGCCACGATCAAAAAGCCACTGGAAGATGCCGGCATCGAGTATTTGATCGAAGTGTCCTGGTCCAGTGAGTGGCAACTGTCCATCATGAAGGCCGCGAAACGCTTCAGTGCCGACCTCATTTACCTGCCGGTGCACGCCAAAGTGAATTACACCCGCTTCTCATTCACCGAGTCCAAATGGGAACTGTTAAAAGGCGCCCACTGCCCGGTCGTTTTGATTCGCCCCGGCGCGAAAGAAGAGCGGAAAGTCATTCTTGCGGCGGTTAACTTCCAGGCACAGCGCGAGGTTCAGCGTGAACTGAACAAAATCATTCTCGAGCAGGCTCGTCACTATGCGCACCTGTACAGCGCGGACCTGCATGTGGTGAATGCGTACCTGGATTCGATGAATTACCCGGATCGCGGGCGGCTGGTGCGTGAAACCGGCATTGACCAGGAACATATCCATGTTCGCAATGGCTACACCTCCGAAGTCGTTGCCGAGGTGGCTGAAGACATCAATGCCGACCTGGTGGTGATGGGTACACTGGGACAGAATGGCATGACCACCTCCCGCCGCGGAAACACCGCCGAACGGCTTATCGCTGCTCTGGATGACGACGTGATGGTGATCAACCACGAGTAACACTTCACCGCACGAGTGACGCTCACTTCCGGCCGTTTTCAAGCGCTCTGGAAGTGAGCCACCTCCCTTTTTACCAGCGCTTAACTACCTGCGCGAAGCGCGTCCAGTTCAGTGCGAAACCAGGACATCCACTCGATAAACGCCCGCTGAATCTGCATGGACGTTAACGGACTGTTGCGTTCATTCATCGATCGGTCAATGGGCTGCCGACGACTCATGGTCGCCACCAGCTCCCCCGTTTGGGAGTCGTGAAGATCCAGCGTCAACAGCATCATCACCGTGCCTCTCGGGCGCAGCGGATCGCGTTGCCCATCGGCGGCCTGAATCCCCTGCCGCAAATTGGCCCGCACTTCCAGCACCTCTGGCCCAGGATCCATGGCCAGACTGTACTCCCCTTCCATGACCAGGCTGTGCACCAGCGTTTGCGAGTAGGTGGTTTGAATAAACTCGCGATCATTGCGGTTCAGCGCCCGCAGCGGCAGCTCCTGGCCAACGGGACGCCACTGGCTCAGGTCGATAGCGGGTATCAGCAAACCCAGGTAACCGCTGAAATCCGTGCCGGGCACGACAAACACACCATCCAGAGAGGGATCGGACAACCAGGCGCTATCACTCAGGGGATCGGAGGCATTACGAGAACCCGAGGTTTCTCGCGACGCGCTATCCTCACTCTGCCTTGATGAGGGAGTGCTCTGACAGCCCAGCATGCTTACAATCAGGCATAACGCGATCAGAACGCTTCCGTTGTGCCGTGCGTTTCGCCCCACTCTCGACATGATGCACCTCCGCTAAGGCATTCCTTAATCCACAAAAACCCGAGCATTGCGGAACAGCCGCAACCAGGGGCCATCTTCACCCCACTCTTCCGGGTGCCAGGAGTTAGTAACAGTTCGGAATACGCGTTCCGGGTGCGGCATCATAATGGTCGCCCGGCCGTCCTGGCTCGTTACCCCGGTAATTCCTCGGGGAGACCCGTTCGGGTTGGCCGGATAGCGCTCAGCCACTTGCAGCGTATTATCCAAATAACGCAGCGACACCAGCCCGCTGCCATCACAATCAGACAGCTGCTGATCGGAAAATTCAGCGCGGCCTTCCCCATGAGCCACGGCCACCGGTAAATGCGAACCGGCCATGCCACTGAGCAGAACCGAGGGAGACTGCTCGATACGTACCAGATTGACACGGGCTTCAAACTGCTCGGAGCGGTTGCGCACAAAATGCGGCCAGTGTTCAGTGCCTGGAATCAGCGATTTCAGGTTGGACATCATCTGGCAGCCATTACAGACGCCAAGGCTGAACGTGTCTGTACGCTCGAAGAACGCCGCGAACTGATCGCGCGCCATCGCATTGAACAGCACCGTTTTCGCCCACCCCTCGCCGGCACCGAGCACATCACCGTAGGAAAACCCACCACAGGCGACCAGGCCTTTGAATTCTTCCAACGAAAGACGCCCGGACAAAATATCGCTCATATGAACGTCCACGGCACGGAAGCCCGCGCGATCAAATGCGGCCGCCATTTCCACCTGGCCATTCACACCCTGCTCGCGCAGTACTGCCACTGCAGGCCGTACACCCGTCTGTATGTAGGGCGCCGCCACATCGTTCGACGGATCAAAACTCAGGTCGGCACTCAAACCCGGATCCTGCGTCAGCAACTGTTCGAACTCCTGCTGCGCACATTCGGGGTTGTCCCGCAGCGCCTGCATCCGGTAACTGGTTTCCGCCCAAAGCGTCTGCAGGATGGCTCGGGACTGGTCAAACAACAGCTGGTCATCCTGGCGAATACGCAGCCAATCGTCATCGTTGGTGGCGCCGATCACACACGCCGCCACACCAGTCTGTTCAAAGAGCGCCAGCACGGCATCGCGGTCGTCCCGGCGAACCTGAATCACAGCCCCCGGCTCTTCGCTAAAGAGGGTCGCCAGTGCATCGTCGCCCAGCCCCGACAGATCAATATCAACCCCACAGTGGCCCGCGAACATCATTTCCGCCAGGGTGACAAACAAACCGCCATCACTGCGGTCGTGGTAAGCCAGCAGCTGCGACTGGGCCAGCGTCGACTGAACCGCATTGAAAAACCCTTTGAGCTGCTCGGCGTTGTCCAGATCGGGAACCTTATCCCCCATCTGATTGTAGACTTGCGCCAGAATCGAGCCGCCCAGGCGGTTCTGACCATTGCCCAGGTCCAACAGGATCAGATCGTTCGCACCTTGATCCACACGCAGCTGAGGCGTCACGGTCAGCCGGACATCCTGCACCGGGGAGAACGCGGAAATCACCAGCGATAACGGCGCCGTCACCGCTTTTTCCTGCCCCTCCTCCTGCCACGCCGTGCGCATGGACATTGAGTCTTTACCCACGGGAATGGTCAGGCCCAGGGCCGGGCAAAGCTCCATACCCACGGTTTCCACCGTGCGGTACAGCTTTTCTTCTTCACCCCGGTGACCCGCCGCGCACATCCAGTTGGCGGAGAGCTTGATATCGGACAGTTTATCGATACGCGTGGCCGCGATGTTGGTGATGGCCTCGGCAATGGCCAGACGACCAGATGCCGGTGCATCCAGCAGAGCCAGCGGCGTGCGCTCGCCCATGCTCATGGCCTCACCCTTGTAGCTGTCATAGCTGACCGTGGTGACGGCACAATCGGCCACGGGCACCTGCCAGGGGCCGACCATTTGATCCCGGGCCACCATGCCGGTCACCGAGCGGTCACCAATCGTGATGAGAAAGCTCTTGCTGGCCACCGCCGGGTGTTTCAGTACGCGCTCGGCCGCATCGTTGATGTCCAGATCGGCGGTGGCAAAATCCTGTGTGGCCGCCTGATAGCGATCCGCACTGCGGTGCATTTTTGGCGGCTTGCCAAAGAGCACGGACATCGGCAGATCGACCGGCTTGGCATCGAAGTGGGTGTCATTAACCAACAAATGCTGCTCGCTGGTGGCTTCCCCCACTACCGCGTAAGGTGCCCGCTCGCGCTGACACATCGCCTCAAAACGAGCGAGATTTTCGGGCTGAATCGCCAGCACATAGCGCTCCTGGGATTCGTTACACCAAATCGCCAGAGGGCTCATTCCCGGCTCATCGTTCGGCACCTTGCGCAGATCGAAACGACCGCCGCAGCCACCGTCCTTCACCAATTCCGGGAAGGCGTTGGAGAGACCGCCAGCGCCAACGTCGTGAATAAACGCAATGGGATTGTCCGTGCCCATTTGCCAGCAGCGGTCAATGACTTCCTGACAACGCCGTTCGATCTCCGGGTTTTGCCGCTGCACCGAGGCAAAATCCAGATCTTCCGAGGAGCTTCCGGAATCCATAGAGGAGGCCGCACCGCCGCCAAGCCCGATCAACATGGCCGGGCCGCCTAATACAACCAGTTTGGCACCGGCATTGAACGGTGGCTTGTCCACATGCTCGGTTTTGATATTGCCGTACCCCCCGGCGAGCATGATCGGCTTGTGATAGCCGCGCCGCTCCCCGTCGAAGTCGTCTTCAAAGGTGCGGAAGTAGCCGCAAATGTTCGGACGACCGAATTCATTGTTGAACGCCGCGCCCCCGATCGGCCCTTCCAGCATGATATCCAGCGGGCTGGCGATCCGGCCCGGGCGACCGTAGCTTTGCTCCCACGGCTGCTCGAAATCCGGAATCTGCAGGTTCGATACTGTGAAGCCACTCAGCCCCACTTTCGGCTTGGAGCCGCGGCCCACAGCGCCCTCGTCGCGAATTTCTCCACCGGCCCCCGTGCCCGCGCCCGGAAACGGAGCGATGGCTGTCGGGTGATTGTGGGTTTCGACCTTCATCAGCAGGTTAATCGCTTCCTGATGAAAGCTGTACGTCTGGGTTTCCGCATCGGGATAGAAGCGGCCAGCCTCCGGGCCTTCCACAACCGCAGCGTTGTCCGCGTAGGCCGACAGGACCTGCTCTCCCCCCTGCTGATACGTGTTCTTGATCATTTTGAACAGCGTCATCGGCTGATCTTCACCGTCCAGCGTCCAGGAGGCGTTGAAAATCTTGTGTCGGCAATGCTCGGAGTTTGCCTGGGCAAACATCATCAGCTCCACATCTACCGGGTTGCGCCCCAACCCCTGGAAGCTTTCCACCAGGTAATCAATTTCATCGTCGGCCAACGCCAGCCCGAGATCGCGATTCGCCGCCACCAGCGCTTCGCGTCCTCCGTTCAGCAAATCCACCTCGCCTTGCGGCGCCGGCTGCTGCTTTTGAAATAATTGTTCGGCCTGCTCCGGCTCATCCAACACCGTTTCTACCATGCGGTCGTGCAACTGCTCAGCGATGGCGCGGTGATCCTTTTCGCCAATATCACCGTTTATGTAAAACGCGGTGCCACGCTCGATACGCAACACCTGTGTGAGACCGCAGTTCCGGGCGATATCCGTCGCCTTGGACGCCCAGGGCGAAATGGTGCCAGGGCGAGGCACGACCAGAAACAGACGCCCTTCATGACTGGCACGGGTTTCTGGTGTGGGGCCATAGGTGAGTAGCTGTTCAAGAGTGGCCTGTTGCTCCCCGGAGAGCGGGCTTGCCAGATCGGCGAAATGCACGTATTCGGCGCTCAGGCCAGTAACAGCGGGCACCTGGCTTTGCAGGGCCGACAGAAGTTTTTCAGAGCGAAAGAGGGAAAGTGCGGGAGCGCCGCGCAGTATCAGCATGTCGATCAGGACCTCAGCGGTTCAGAGGGGGATTCAAGAGCGCGCAATTGTACTTGAATTCATGCCCAAAGGCAGCCGTTGGCGGGCACAGTTCTCGTTAAACGCTGATCGCGACGTTAAACGCGGCTGTGCCGGGATTTTGACGCAAAAGTCGACAAATCAGCATTTTTCGATTAAACTTTGTGCAAATTTGACAGGGCTTTACCGACAGTTTCCCTACAAAGCAACCTAGCAGTTCACAGCCACAAGCTATAGAATTGCGCAAATTTTGCACGGGCCAGATAGGATCTGGCACCCAATCCGTCACCATCGGAGGAGCGACCGTCAATGGATGTCCGCAAAACACTGCGCCCCATTTGGGCCGCGACACGACATGCAGTGAACCTGGCGATCATTGGCACCTGTGGCCTGTTGGTGGGCAGCAAACTGCCCACCACGCTGGAACGGGTTTACGCCCTTGGCGAGTTGCGCGTGGTGTCCCGCAACGGCCCCACGACCTACTACGAAGGCCCCTACGGCAAAACCGGTTTTGAATACCTGCTTCTGCAACAGTTTGCCAATGATTTGGGCGTGAAGCTGGTGCTGGAGGAAGAAGAAAACATTGAGCAAATGCTCGACAAAGTTCGTCGGGGCCGTACCCACTTTGCCGCGGCCGGGCTAAGCATTACCGAGCGCCGCCGCCAAAAGGTGCGCTTCAACCGTCCTTACATGACCATTCGTCCGCAGGTACTCTATAACAGTCGACAGCCCATGCCCAGAAGCATGGCGGACCTGGAGGGGAAGGACATACTGGTCATCGCCAATTCCTCCCACGCCGAACGCCTTAAATCCATCCAGGCCCATTATCCTGGACTGCGCTGGCACGAAGAAGCCAATCTGGAAATGATCGATTTGCTGGAGAAGGTGCACAGCGGTGAGGTGGATTATGCCATTGTCGACTCCAACGCCTATGATCTGAACCGGCACACCTTCCCGCGTGCCCGTGCGGCCTTTGATCTGGGGGCACCGCGTGAGCTGGCCTGGGCCTTCCCCAAAAGCCGGGATGAAACGCTGTACCGGGCCGCCCAACGTTATCTGAATCGCGCCGATCAGGATGGCACGCTAGCGGCCATTACCGAGCGCATCTACGACCATATTGACGAGGTCACCACCGGCGGCGCCCTGCTCTTCTCCTACCGTCTGGAAAAGCGCCTGCCTCAGTGGCAGAGTTTGCTGCAAAAAGCGGCCGACGAGTTTGAACTTGATTGGCAGCTACTGGCCGCCATTAGTTATCAGGAGAGCCACTGGAATCCGGATGCCCGTTCCAGCACGGGTGTGCGCGGCCTGATGATGCTGACATTGGCCGCCGCCAGCGATATGGGCATCGATAACCGGATTGATCCTGAGCAAAGTATTTACGGCGGCGCCAAGTATTACCGCAACCTCTATGACCGTTTGCCAGAACGTATTCAGGGCGAAGACCGCACCTGGCTGGCTCTGGCCGCGTACAACGTGGGCATGGGGCACCTGGAAGACGCCCGAAAGATTACCGAATCACTAGGGGGCAATCCAGACCTCTGGGAGGACGTGCGCGAACACTTGCCCTTGTTGGCCAAGCGTTCGTATTACAAGTACACCCGCTACGGCTACGCTCGCGGCTGGGAGCCGGTCACGTATGTGCGCAATATCCGCAACTTCTACAGCATTATTGCCTGGCATCAACAAAAAGAGGAGCAGCGTCGCGTCGCCGCTCAGGCATCCGAACCTGAGAGCCACGCGCTGAATACCCGAGCCAGCCATCAACGCCTGCTGACTGTGCCCCTCTCCGTCTTGTAGCCATGCCGCTCATTCTGTAAAAGCGACATGACAAGCTCTGAAACTACAACCCCGTACCGGGTGCTCGCCACGCCCTGCCAGTTTACGCTGGAAGAAAAGCGCAGCCTGTTTCACGCCTATCTGTATCCGGTTCAAACCCGGGAAGACGCGCTGAAGCGAGTCGAGCATCTGCGATCCTCACAGCCCGGCGCGTCTCACTACTGCTGGGCTTATATACTCGGCCCTGCCGATCAGCCGCGCAACCAGGCGTTCAGTGACGATGGAGAACCTTCCGGCACCGCCGGAAAGCCCATGTTGCACGTGCTGACTCAACGCGGTGCGGGTGATTGCGTGGCGATCATCGTGCGGATATTTGGAGGCGTCAAACTCGGTGCAGGCGGTTTAGTCAGGGCCTACGGCAGCGCGGTCTCCCAGGCGCTGGATCACGCCCAGTGGCGCGAGGTCACCCCGGTTCGTGAAGTCACCTTAGGGGTGGAGTTCGCGGATGAAGAGCGGGTGCGACATTGCCTGGAACAGGTCGAGGCGGTCATCCTGGAGGTGGAGTACGGCCAGCGAGTTCAACTCAGCGTCGCAACACCGCAAAATGCTCTCGCCACATTGAAAGAGCGCGTTCAGCATCTGACTCGCGGGCGGTTTGAGTGGCAAACGAAAAAGCCCTGACACGCTCGGCAGGCACTCAGAATGCCAACCCGGCTTGCAGCCCCAGACCCCATTCATCACCATTGGTGCTCCGGGCCACCCCGAGATCAACATGACCGTGATGCCCACCAATCCCCAGGCCCACCGAGGGCAACGTTTCCCCATCCACCGCGTTATACCGCAATCCAGCCCGTAAGGCGGTGTTGCGCCATAAAAACCACTCTGTGCCCAGGCTGACGTATTGCTTGTCAGGATCAAAACCCAGTGGTTCGTTACTGGTGAGGTCCATATCAAGACTGATGCGCACCGGGTCCGTGCGAAACCCCAGGCCCAGCCGTGCCACAGGCCGCTGTTTGATTTCTTCTCCGCGGACCGTATGGAAAGTACGCGGCACCACGTTACGCACGACCACGCCCCACTGCCAGGGCCCGGTCAGATTATGCATCACACCAATGTCGGCGTTGGCCCCCTTGGTCGTGCGGCGCACGGCCGCATCGCGATACGCTTCCAGGTCAAACGCCTCAACCCTTTGTTCAAAATGAATCGTAGTAAAGTCTACCTGCTTCAACGTCACGCCAAGCTGCACCGCCCCTCCCCCATGAAGCTCGAAGCGGCGGGCCACACTGACAGCCTGCTCTTCCACATCCGCTCCCTGCGTTTCAATCGTGGAGTAAAACTCTGTGGGCAAAGGTTCGCGGAGATAGTCCTCAAAATTTCGTCCCTCCAGGTTGCCACTGAGCGCGTCATCGTAGACGGCCGAAAAATCCATATATTCATCCAACAGCAACGCACGTCCCCAGAAGCGCCTCAACTGCGCCAACCAATCACTGGGGTCCACTGATTCACGGCTATCGGCCATTTGCTCCAGCACGAATGCCTCATCCAAAAAGTCAGCAAAACTCTCTACGGTATCAACCACTCGATCAATATTCTGATTATCTCTCTCGGCAACGCGGACAACACTTCCAAGAACCAAAAAACGACGGTGATATCCGCCCAGCGCCCACCGCCCGGACGAGTACCCGAATGATAAGCCATAAGAAGCGCTGGCCCTCAGAGGCCGGTCAGACAGACTGTTAATATCCGCTTGCACCTGCCGCACCCGTTCAACGGCGGTTCTCAGATCATCGGTCGTCGTGTAATCAATGGTTTCAAGATCAAGCCCTTCAGTGATCAATGCCTCGAGGTCCACATCCTCGTAGCGATCCGCGAAATCTTCCGCCGAGTCCAGGAAATTGTCGCGGTCAAGTAACCGTGCGCCGGCATAAGCGTGAACGTGAAAACGGGAAAACCGCTCAGGACGAGCATTGGCCAGTAAAGCGGGGTTAAACAAGCTGGCGTTATGAGCCCTGGCCGTCACCACTCCAGTGCCGGCCATCGCCATGGAGCGGGCATCAAACGATAGAAAGGAAATCGCATGTACCGGCATCACTACGCCCAACAGCGTTAAGCAGGCACCGCGAAGAAACAGGCGAATCATACCACCTCCATGAAAACCACCGCCGCCATCAACCAAGTGCTGTCATTCGATTAAGAAAACGCAAACCGCTGATTGGTGCGCTGGATTGTCCGTGTTCAATGTATCAATTCTGTTCGGCCGTTTCTTCCAACCGCTCCCGGTCCTGATGATACGCTTTGAGCGCCTGTTCGTGCGCCGCAAACGCCTCTTCTCGCGAATTAAACTCAAAAATCTGCCGAATGGTGCAGTGATCGCCGCCCGTATAAAGGCGATGCTGGCCCCCGCCGCACACTTCGTTGAAACGCTGCTCAAAGAGCGCCGCCGGTGAGACACCCAGCGCGTTGCAGCCCGGCAGCACTGTGGCCAGGTAGTAATGACGACGACCGTCAATGGAAATAACATCACGATCAAGCACACCGTAGCCACGAATGTCACTGTGCCGAATGCACGCTCTACCATTCTGTTCGCTGGTTTCCTGTAAAACGCTGTAGAAAGAGGGCCCTTCCTGAGTCGCGCAGCCCGCCAACGTGACCAGTGCCGCCATCAACGCTGTGCTTCGAGCGCGGGTGACGACCGGTGTAATCAAGATTCTCATACCACCTCCAGAGTTTCACTTTGCTCATCCTTGGAGCCTAGACGGTTTACGCCTAAAGCGCCAGCCATCGCTCTCACCAGCCCAGATCCTGCTGTAACCGCCGACTGAGTTTCTCTCCCATCCGCTGATGAGTATTTGTGTTGGGGTGATAGTCACAACCATAGCCGTCCGCCGCCTCAATGCCTCCTAAATCCAGAAAGTGTGTGCGATCACCCGTCAGTGAACGCAGCACGTTCACTTGGGCAGTGCGCGCTTCCCCGGCCATCATCGGACTGGCAATGAGGTACAGCGGAACGTCCGAATAATCCTTGCGAACCCGCTCAATCAGCCGCTTCATACCGGCGCGATAACCGGGCGCCTCGCCCGTCCAATAATCATTGGTTCCGAGCGTTATCACAATCACATCCGCTGGGTACGACGCAGGATTCCAAACCGGCGTCTCATCCAGCGCAACGACACGCGGATAACGGTCCGTCAAGGTCGGCTGCTCCGGCGCTTGCTCCCCGTAAGAGCGCCAGACGCCAATACCGGACCACGCAATTGCCTGGAAATCGGCATTGAGCGACGAGGCCGCCACAGCGGCATACGTGAGCAGCGGCGAGCTGGTTTGCTGCGAATACGGACAAGCCTCTGATTCTCCCTCTACACCGTAACCCGCCGTAATGGAATCGCCCAACACCAGCAGGTGCCGGTCTTGGCCCTCAGGAGCCAGAAGCAGGCGGCCATCGGTGATCGGGTCGGACACCAGCGTCGTGCGTCCTTCAAAGGATTCGCCCAGGCGGGTCAAGCGAACACGATGCGTGGCCTTGGGCAGACCATCCGCTAACGTATAGCGTTTACGGCCCGGCTCTACCCATAGCTCCGTTCCCACCTGATCGTCCACATTTACCTGAAAACGCACGCGTTGCTCGCTACGTATGTCAAGCGCCAAACGTGTGCCGCTAAAACGCATATCGATAGCCGAAGCCGGCCAGCTGAATACCGCCTCGCCCGGTTCAGATTGGTCAAAGCGTCCGATCAGGCGCACCCGTTCGCCGGTAAATTCTGTGGTTTCGACGCTTTGCGAGGGACTGGTGTCAGAGGAAGCGACACCACACGACACCAGTAACACAGTCAGCATTGGCGCGACGATGTATTGTAGCCGAGTCATTATTGGATTCATTGAATTCACCTTGTAAAACAGCACGCTCAAAGCGACGTCCCGCCAGACGACACAGAAATAGTTTGTTTGAAGCCATTTATTTAAACACCGCTAACCGCAGCGTTTGGGCAAACCAGATTTGACAACAACTCGGTTTAAATATCAATTTTGTTATGTTATAACGTAATACTTAAGATACTAATCATCAGCGGGAAAATTATATGGCGTGTCGACGGGCGGGAAACAAAGCTGTTCTTCAAATATCGTTAACCACTATCATTTCGCTAATGGCAAGCTATGCCGCTTCACAGGAGGACGTACCACCAACCTCCGATGAGACGGAGCCATCATCAGCGTCCCACAAGGTTGAGAGCATCCTGATAACGGGCTCAGGGGCGGGCCGGGACTCCGGCTCTATCGTTCTTGTGCAGACGTTGTCGGGAGATGAACTGGCGCACCGACGCCAAGGAACGATCGGAGAGACACTGGGAGGCCTTCCCGGCATCCATATGGACAATTTTGGCGGAGGCGTTTCCAGGCCGGTGATTCGTGGACAAACCATGCCGCGAATTGAAATTCTCTCGGATGGCGCCGCACTGTTCGACGCCTCCTCAGTGTCCCCTGACCACGCGGTGACCACTGATCCACTGCTGCTCGACGCCATTGAAGTGGTGCGCGGACCCATAGCGACTATTTACGGTGGCAATGCGATGAATGGCGCCGTCAATCTCATCGACGGCAAGATACCAAAAGCCTTGCCTGACGATGGATTGAGTGGCGCCGCTGAACTTCGCTATGGCACTGGTGACCAGGAAAAGTCATTGGCGGCGAGGTCGACAGTCGGTCTTGGTCAGTTTGCTTTTCACGCAGAAGGGTCCACTCGGGATGCGGGCAATTACAACGTACCGGGCGGATTCGGAAGCGGTGAGCTGGCCGATTCGTTCTCGGAAAGTTCATCCTACAGCCTCGGTACATCCTGGATTACGGACAAGGGTTATATCGGTACGGCCTACACGCGAATGGACAGCGAATATGGGCTTCCCGGTCATAGCCACCTGAACGGCGTTTGCCACACACACGGTCTCGACCTGCATTGCGAAGCGCACGGTGGGTTCGACGACCCGTTCGGCTCGCCCGACAGCCACACCGCCTATATCAAGCTGCACAGTGATCGTTTCGATGTTCGCGGCGACTACGACGATCTGCTACCGGGCATTTCCCACCTCCGTTTACGCGGATCCTACACGGACTATGCCCATGACGAAATTGACGGCGAGCTGCTGTTCACGCGCTACACCAACGAAGTCTGGGACGGACGGCTGGAGCTGACTCACAAGCCTCTCTGGGGCTTCACCGGCACCTTCGGTGTGCACTACACCGACGGGACGTTCAACGGCATTAATGTCGACGATCTGCATGTGCCGTTTCCCGACAACGCTTATGGTTGGGATGGTGTTCCTGATTACCTGACCGAGAATATGGGCGTCTTCCTGAGCGAACGCCGCTCTTTCGGGCCGGTCGATCTTGAACTGGCCGCCCGTAAGGATTGGCGAGAAATCGACGTCACTCCACCTCCCTTCCGGATCACGCTCTCCGACGAATCGGGTGATCGTTTTTATAGCGATTTCTACGGTCCCAATTGGCGCCAGGCGCTCGAAAGCGAATACACCGACAGTTTTCTCGAGAGAAACCCCGGTGCGAAACACCACCCGTTCTCGGCATCGTTGGGAGCCACCTGGAATGTCATGGGCGGTTACGCCGCCGCGTTATCGTTCGGCTATACCGAACGTGCGCCCAACGTCCGCGAACTCTACGCTCGTGGGAATAATCTCGCGACCAATAGCTACGAACTCGGACTTGCCGCCAGCAATCCGTTTCTCGAAGAAGAAGGTCTATCAGCCGATGATGTTCTGGAAACCAAAGAGTCGATCAACCTGACGTTCCGCAAGACCGGAGGCCCACTTGAATTCGAAGTCGGCTTCTTCTACCAGGATGTCGACGATTATGTTTTCGCGCGATTGATTGAGACCGAAACCGAAACGGGTGTCCCGCACCACTTCCTGGCTTACACGGCCGCCGATGCGCGCTTCGCCGGTATTGACGGGCAGGTAAGCTACCAATTCACACCCACCTCGCGCGTGACAGTGTTCGGCGATTATATCGACACCACACTAAAAAACGAAAACGACAACTTGCCGCGCATCCCACCGGAACGTCTTGGCGTGCGCTATGAAAGGAGCTGGGGGCCGCTCTCTGCGGATCTTGAATACTACCGTACCTTTGATCAGGACCGTGTCGCCTCGTATGAAACCGAGACAGCGGGGTATAATATGGTCAATGCCACGCTTTCCTATGCCATCAAACGGACGGAAAGGCCAGATCTCGAGTTTTATGCCCGAGGAACCAATCTCACCAATGAGTTGGCCTTCGCGCATACCTCTTTTGTTAAAGACCAATCACCACTTCGCGCCCGAAACCTGGTGCTAGGTATTCGAACAGCATTCTGAGCCTCTTTGTGGTAACGGCGCTCGGCCAAGCTAAAAAGCTTGGCCAGCGCTGTCTCCAACAGGGTTGCTACCCTTCAATGATCCCCCAAAAGCCAGAAGCAATGTCCTAGCCACATCCTGTATCTTCACTTCCTATAAGTGACTCAATTCAATAGCAATGCGATCATATTACCAATGAGCTTAACGCTCGGCCACGCAAGCGCCATCAATATTATTCACCCTCGGAGCTGTACTATGCTTAGCTACTTCTGTCGCGGTTCAAAGTTGACACTAGGTTTTCTTGCTGTCTTGGTGCCGGTATTGAAGCATTTTGAAGCATAAAAGACCTACAAAAAGAAAAATCCCCCCTGAAAGAAGGGAGTAGCTCATTAAAATTGCCGAAAACCATGCAGCTGAAAACAGTGCGCCAACTATTAATAAGCTTTGCAGCTCTTTGTAGTACCCGAATAGCGCGGCTAAACAAGATCCCAAAAGCATAGGCACCGACACCGCCAATGCTATAAATGCGACATAAAACTGCCAGCTAGATACGGGGCTCAAGATAAAACCGAGAGTGAACGTTATTTCAACCCCAAGCAAGGCGGCGGAAAGATAAAAAAGCGTTTTATAAAATGGCTCAAGTTCGAACATAGATGAAGTTCCAACGCCCCCAAAAGCAGGGGCATATTTTTGCGTTTTGAACGCAGCGAAACAAAAATATGTCCCGCTGCCTTGGATTGTTAGAAAATCCCTATTATCCACTTTCCCAGCCGGTAAACATCAAAAAACAGATACGAAATAAAAGCAACTATGACGATAGATGCCACCAAAGACAGCCAGTCAATTTCCTTCACCCTCTCCAAAAGCGTTTTCTTTGGTAGCGAATCCCCGTCAGCCGCAAGCGAACACATAGGTTCGTCTTTTCTTCCGTACCTATCGATTTCTTCATAGGTTGGACGATGAATTAGGTTGTCTAATCGTTCATTCTCCAATTTTAGCTTGTGAAGCTCTAAAATTAGCTTTCGGTTCTCCAAATTCGCTTTTCTAACGTTTTTCAGCTGAAGATAAAAAGCAACCACTCCCGTAATGGGCGCGGACAATGAGACAATTATTAGCCATATAAGCTCGACGGTCATTGCTACCTTCTAACGCCCTAATTTTCCGCACAGCAAGCGTTTTGAGGCCTGTTTTTCAAAGGCCGATGCTTGCTGTGTCGGTCAACATTGGTTTGTTAGTACCCATCTACCATCCTTTCGGATTTTCTGGGGTAAGGGTTTTTTATTTCAGCGTTTTCCAGTATTCGCCTCTCAAACGCCACATACGCTCCGACACTCTCTGATATGGGAAGCCCTTTAAGATTGGAGTAGACGGTATTCATGTGTTTTGTGTATACAATAAACGGCCAGACTCTTGCCCAAAAATGAACTCCGAATTGGCTCCCAAGATGTTCATTAACGATTTTGCTCGAGAAGTAGCCATTAGCAATATTGATTGATATGATTTCGAAATACGACGCCAAAGCTGAAAGCGAACCCCTCTCGTCGTCAGACAACGACTGGATCAGCGAGTCAAGCTTTTCTATCTCTAGGCGCATATCAGTTCGACTCAATCTTTTCTTGATGATATGACTACTTCCTTCTACTAATTTCCTTTCAGCAGAGGAAATGTGCTTTAGCTTCTCCCCAGCAAGTGGGTATTCCTTCGTAACAAACTCCACCGTTCTATTTTCTTTGCTTAAGCCTTGGGCGCTTTCAATATTCATGACCGCTACCCGAATTGCAATGAGAGCTGATGTCAAGATCGCCAGCGGCCCTAAGAAATGATTGTAGGGCTCGCCGCACCTCCAGGTTGCCCCAACAGCAGCTACCAGCAATAAACCTGTAACGAAAAGCCCTATATTAATAATCAACTTCATCAGCTGAATCACTCGAGAGTACTAACTACTAGCACAGCGGCGCGCGTTAGCGCGTACAGGGAGCCGAAGGCTGCGTAGTGCTGCGCCTAGTTATGAGTGGAAGGGGAGATCACCGAAGCCCCAGATCAATGTTCCGAGGATAATGGTAATGTGAGCAAAGCTCCTCCACCATTTCTTTTGCTTTGTTAAAAGTGTAGCGCTCCCGACTTCTATCAAGCCTACGGGGCCACCTTCTTCGTAATCGGTGTCTTTCTGACCTTTGGTTGAAATATTATATTCGAGCGCAGCGGCGCAAAGGGTGAGAACAGCGCCTGCCCTACCGAACAAAGCAATGTTATCGGTAAAACCCAGGAAGTCAGTAACCAGTGCCCCAATAGCAGCAACCCAAGCGGCGATAACAATATAGAACGACGTTTTCAACATTTCCTTCTCTCTTCATAACGCTGGGCTTTGCGACGGTTTTGGAGGAGGTCTCAGCGACGGAAAAACCGTCCGACAACAGAGCCTGGTTAGCTGATGAACTTAGCCATGGCACGGTTGTTTTCTCCTTCTCCAGCCTCAAGACCGACTTTGACACCGGCTCGATTTTTTTCTGGTTGGTTCTGACTAACCTTCAGCTTACCGGCCAAAGTTTCAATTTTTATCTCTACACCAACGATAGCCTTCACCAAACGTTCAGTGAACTCCATTGGCGCGTCATCCACAGACCAAGGATTGCTCATACTCGACTCATGTTGGTCTGTTAGTCGATGGAGATGATGTTTCAGCCAGGTCGAATCCTCGATAATCCGAGCACTCCCTTCTACATGGACAGCCAAGTAATTCCATGTTGGAACAACCCGGCCAGTTTCTGCCTTGGTTTCATACCACGAAGGTGAAACGTAGGCATCTGGCCCCTTAAAAACCGCCAGAACCCGAGCCCCATGCTGCAAACGCTGCCAGACCGGATTGCTTCGAGCCAGATGGCACTGAAGCTGCCCAAGAGTCCCGTCTTCCTCGAAACTCAGATGAAAGGGGACATGGTTCGCTTCAATTCCACCATCATCCGCCACTATTAGCAGACCAAAGCCGTAGTCACGAATATATTGCTGAAGCTTGCCTATGTCGTCTTCCTTGAAGTGGCTCGGCACGTACATTCTGTGGAACTCCTTAGTAGAGGGCTCGCCCAGCTAACAGCTGTATATCGAGCAGGCACGCTTTTTCGCCGAGGGAAAAGATTGGATAACGGAGTTAAGGTATTGAAATTCAAACATTTTTCGACGACTCTCCATTTCACCCTGAGTGTAAAAGCGTGCGCTACCTTGAGTTAAAGTGTGCCCTATTTTTTCCGGGATTTAAATATATGATATGGACTGGCTATTTTTTGACCAAAACGACGGAAGCGCTCCAAGGCACTTCCACAAAACGAAAATTAAAATTCCATTTAAAAACAATGGCATAGAGAACCTAAAGAAGCAGATTGTTTTCTGTTTTAATTATTTCGGTTCAGCTACACATACTGTCCGGCACAATGACCACTCGCCCAGGCCCACTGGAAGTTATATCCGCCCAGCCACCCGGTCACATCCAGCACTTCACCGATAAAATATAAACCGGAAACCGTTTTGGCCTCAAAGGTTTTGGAGGAAATGGCATCGGTGTCTACACCGCCCCGCGTCACTTCGGCGGTGCGATAACCCTCGGTTCCCGGCGGCACCAGTTGCCAGCGATGAAAGCCCTCACACAAGGCCTGAAAATCGCTACGGCTCAGTTCCGGTAGGCTTTTTTGTCGTACGGCTTCCGGGAACAGGGGCAACTGCAGCCAGGCTTCTACAAACCGTTTGGGCAGGTGGTTCGCGAGTCGGTTCTTCAACGACGTCTTTTGGCCATCGTTCCGCCACTGTTCAAGCCACTCATCCAGCGCGTGTCCCGGCAAGAAATCAATACTGACCGCGCCGCCTTTTTGCCAGTAGTTGGAAATTTGCAAAATGGCCGGGCCACTAAGCCCACGGTGCGTAAACAGTAGGGACTCGGCAAAGGTTTGCTGGTCGACGGATACACTGACCGGCAACGAAACCCCGGACAGGGCTTTGGCCAGCTCCAGCCATTGCCCACGCAAGGTAAACGGCACCAATGCGGCGTCACGTTCGGTGATGGAAAGTCCGAACTGCTCAGCCACTTCGTAGCCAAAGCCTGTCGCACCCATGGTAGGAATCGACAAGCCACCCGTGGCAATGACCAGCGATTCGCATTGAAAACCGCCGTCGGTGGTGTGCACGTCAAAACCCGAGTCTGACTTTTCAATACGCTCAATGGAACAGCGCGTACGAATGTCCACCTGAGCCTGCCGACACTCGGATAAGAGGATATCCAGAATATCCCGGGATTTATGATCGCAAAACAATTGCCCCAGTGTTTTCTCGTGATACTCGAGTTGATGACGATGCACCAGCTCCAGAAAATCGTAGGGTGTGTAGCGACGTAGCGCCGAGATGCAAAAGTGCGGGTTCCGGGAGATGAAGTTTTCGGGACCGACAAAATAGTTGGTGAAGTTACAACGCCCACCACCGGACATCAGAATTTTTTTGCCTACCTTGTTCGCATGATCCAGCACGCAAACACGGCGTCCGCGCTGGCCAGCGGTGGCGGCGCACATTAGCCCGGCGGCGCCGCCACCGATGACCACACAATCCGTCTCAATCATCCAGCACTCCAGCCTGCTTGCGCGCTTTGGCCTGTGCACGACGCTCCCGAAAAAAGGTGGTCAGTTGTCGCTGGCATTCATCCGCCAACACGCCACCCTCCCAGGCCAGCGTGTGGTTGTAATACGGCGTCTGCGCCAGCTGATTCTGACTTTCCACCACCCCGGCTTTGGGCTCAGTGGTACCGTAAACCAGACGCTCCACGCGGGCGTGAATCATCGCACCCACGCACATGGTGCAAGGTTCAAGCGTCACGTACAACGTGGTACCCGGCAAGCGATAGTTCGCTCCGGAACGAGCGGCATTGCGCAGCGCTACAACTTCGGCATGGGCCGTGGGGTCGTGGGAGGAAATAGGCTGGTTAAACCCTTCTCCCAGCACCACACCGTCACGAACCAGCACAGCGCCCACGGGCACTTCACCCAGCAGCGTGGCCTCTTCGGCGAGCGTCAACGCGCGGCGCATCCATGTTTCATCGTCCGGGGAGACAGCCTGATCATTCTGAATACGATTCACTGCCCCGCCCACAGATTATCCTTCTCCATCGGCTCGATGTAGGCAAACCGGGCCACCGTTTCCCCCGCGACACTCACCGTGCTGGTAAACATGGCCATCGGTCGCACCCATAAGCTGAAGTCACCATAGAGACAACGGTACACCACCATGCGCTCTCCGGTTTCACTGTGCGTGGCCACGCCGAGGACTTGATAATCCTTACCTTTGTAATGGCGATAACGGCCGGGTTTGAGTGCATCCGTTGCACCGTCTGATGCGGGTTTCATAGGTGAATCTCCAGCGCGGGGCGAAAATGGGGTTGGGTCGTGAGAAGGCACCGCGGCAACTCACGAACGGGCCTCAGGGCAACAGCAGTATTTTACCAATCAACTGGTTGGATTCCATTAATTCGTGGGCCTGTGGTGCCTCCACTAAGGAAAACCGGTGATTAATCAGCGGGCGGATTCGTCCCAGTGCAATAAGCGGCCAGACCCGCTGCTCGAGTTCACGCGCTATCGCGGCCTTTGTGTCGGCACTCTGCGCCCGCAGCGTCGAACCTGTCAGGGTTAAACGCTTGAGCAGCAAAGGGGTAAAATCCACCTTCGCTTCGCTGCTTTGCAGATACGCGATATTGACAATGCGCCCCTCCGGGGCTGCCGCTTTTAGATTGCGCTGAATATAATCTCCACCCACCATATCCAGAATAACGTCCGCTCCGCGGCCGTCCGTAAACGCCTTGACCTCTTCAACAAACTCTTCATCGCGATAATGAATGGCTCTATCGGCGCCAAGCTTACGGCACGCGTCGCACTTTTCCCGACTGCCGGCAGTCACTATCACCGTGTGATCCAGTGCTTTGGCCAGTTGAATAGCGGTGGTACCAATACCGCTGGCACCACCGTGAACCAGCAGGGTTTCCCCGGGCTGCAGGCGCGCCCGTTGCCACAGGTTATGCCATACGGTGAACAGCGTCTCAGGCAACGCCGCCGCATCCACCAGGTCCATACCTTTTGGCACGGGCAGGCACTGCCGCGCGGGGGCGACGACATGATCGGCGTAACCGCCGCCGTTGACGAGCGCACAGATCTCATCCCCCTGTCGCCACCGTTCGACGTTCTCCCCGACATGTACCACCGTGCCTGACACCTCGAGGCCCAGCACGGGTGAAGCATCGTCCGGCGGCGGGTAGAGCCCACGGCGCTGTAACACATCCGGCCGATTGACACCGCAGGCCGCCACCCGTATCAGGACCTCATCAGGCCCCGGAGCGGGTTTAGCGGCTTCACATAACATCATCACTTTCGGACCGCCCGGTCCCTCGCAATGAATAAAACGCATGTTGGAATCCATCGTCACGGCTCCAATCGGTCGATGGACCAATTGCCATCGTTTAGCCGGTTGTATTCAAAACGGTCGTGCAGCCGATGCGCCCCGCCCTGCCAAAACTCAACCTGATGCGGCTCGATGCGATAGCCACCCCAGAACGCCGGGAGTGGAATGTCCTCGCCGCTAAAACGTTGTTCTACCTCCCGGTATTGCGCCATTAGCGCATCGCGCGACTCAATGGGTCGGCTCTGATGAGAGGCCCAGGCCGCCAGTTGACTCTCTCTGGGACGACGATGGAAATAATGGGCGGATTCCTCGTCCGTCAAGCGCTTCACCGTGCCACAGACATCCACTTGACGTTCAAGCACGTGCCACGGAAAGTGCAGGCTGACGCGGGCGTTAGTGGCCAGCTCCCGCGCCTTGCGACTGCCGTAGTTGGTGTAAAACACAAACCCTTTCTCATCCATCCCTTTCAACAACACGATACGTTGCGACGGCTGGCCGTCGGGCGTCGCTGTAGCGAGTACCATGGCGGTGGGATCGGGGATTTGCGCTTCAACTGCCTGCGCCATCCAGACTTCAAACTGTTCGATCGGGGTGGCACTGAGATCTTCCAGGTTCAAACCTCCGCGCAGATACTCTCGGCGCAGACTTTGCAAATCCAGAGACATGATAAAACTCCCACGTTATCGGCGCTTACCGCGTACAGTAATGATACGTATACTACTGGTAAAAGTGCATGGCGTTAACCTTAAACATGACAGACTCCCCTACCATTATTGGTTTGGTACTTGCCGGTGGCCGGGCACGACGCCTCGACGGGATCGACAAATGCCTGATAACGTTTGGCGGTGCATCCCTGTTGGAGCACATCCATCGATGTGCCCTGCCCCAGGTCGAGACGTTATGGCTGAACGCCAATGGCGACCCGGAGCGCTTCGCACATTTCGCACATACAGGTCTGGCAGGTCTGGAAATCGTTCCCGATCAGTTTCCGAACTACCCAGGTCCATTGGCCGGCGTGCACGCCGGACTGCAGCACATGGCCCAGACACGGCCCGAGGCGCAATGGCTCGCCAGCTTTGCCGGCGATACCCCCTGGTTTCCCGACACACTGGTGGCGACATTGTACGCCGCTGTACGCGAGACCAAAGCGCCGGTGGCCTTTGCGTGTGACGCAGAGGGCGGCCACCCGACATTCGCGCTTTGGCACCGCTCCCTGGCATCTCGCATTGAGAAGACATTGGCCAGCGCACAGCACCCCAGACTGAGCGACTGGATCGTGCAGCACGGAGGGCTGGGTATTCCCGTCGCCGCCAGCCCGGGGGATTTCTTCAACATTAACTCGCCGGACGATCTTCAGCGTGCGAAAGAATTGATGACTCATCCAGACGAGGGTTAATCCGACATCGCCAAGGCTGTGTTTCAAAGCGACAGCATACCGGGTTACCATACGCCATTGGTCGACACCGCTTCCCGGAGAGCCCCCCATGCATGACAAGGTTATTGCCTGCGTTGACGAGTCCCCGTACGCCGACGCTGTGTGCGATTATGCGAGCTGGGCCGCCAAGAGGCTGGGCGCTCCCATCAGCGTATTACACAGCGACGCTCACTCAGGCAGCGAAGCGACCGACCACACCCGGCAACAAAGCGTTCAGGACGCTCAACAGCGTTTGGAAAGCCAGGGGTTTCAGGCCGACGTCATTCCCCACGAAGGTGAACTGGAAACCGCTGTGGCTGCACTGGAAACCGACATCCGATTGCTGGTGATGGGCAAACGCGGTTCGGCCTCCGCCAGTGAGCACGGTCACACGGGTAAGCATCTGGAAAAGACGATCCGCGCTGTGCATCGACCGGTTCTCGTGACCACACAGCAATTTACCGCCCCCAGTGCCGTTATGATCGCTTTCGATGGGGGCCTCTCCGCGTGCAAAGCAGTGGATTTGATCGCCCGCAGTCCGTTGCTTCAGGGGCTGCCCATTCACGTGGTCACGGTCGACGCCGATGTCGATGGAACGCGGACCCCGCTTGCCCAGGCCCGGGATCAGTTATGTGAGGCCGGTTTTGAAACCTATTCCACTATTCTGGCCGGGGAACCGGAGGACGTGCTGGATAGCTATCGGCTCACCCATAACATCGACTTAATGGTAATGGGCGCTTTCGGTCAGTCTCCGTTGCGGCACAGCCTGCTGGGCAGCACGACCTCCGCGGTATTACGCAACACCCATATCTCCACTCTGGTTTTTCGATAACGGTTCGATAACGGAAGTTTTTACGTATGACGCCGACATTCACTCTATGGTGGCGCCATCTGTGCCGCTGGCAGTTCGTTGTGTTGTTGTTGATTTACACGTATTTAGGCCTCACCACCAGCAGCGGCCCTCACATCCCGCAGTACAATGACAAGGTGATGCATTTCATCGGCTACGCCGTGGCCGGGCTGTCCATCACGTTCGCGCTGCCTTCCCAACACGGGTGGCAGCGCCTGATGTGGCTCGTGGTATTTTCCACGGCCATTGAGGTGGGCCAGCACTTTAACCCTCCCCGGATGTTCAGCCTCGGCGACATAGCGGCCAACCTGGCCGGGGCGCTGCTGGGATTAGCCCTGATGGGGGCGCTGCGTCGCTGGCTGCCTCACTTGAGCCACTGTTTAATCAACGGCTCGGCGCCCGAACGTACTGAGTAAAAAATCGGCGACCGCATCCGCTGCGGGTTGCAACCAGGGGTCAAACAACCAAAACGTATGCGGCGTGTGATCAAATCGTTGTACGTCATAGGGGATGCCCAGCGGTTTCATTCGGGCAATCATTTCATCCCGCCCCACACTGAAACGCTCTCTTGCACTGTTCAGAAAGAAGATCGGCGGCATCCCTTCATGCACATAAAAAATGGGAGATCCCTTATGCCAGCGCTCACGCTGCTCCGCATAGCGACCACCAAACCAGGCACCCGCCGAGGAAGGGTTTTTACGGGGGGCGTCCTCGTATTTTCGTGCCTCTTCTGAGGTAAAATCCGACAGCCCGTCGATATTGACGATTGCCTGAACATCGCTGGATATCTCACTATTCGTCTGTTGTGGATCAAAATACGCCTGACCCGCTGTAACGCCCGTCAGGCTGGCTATCTGCCCTCCTGCTGAGGCGCCACCCACCGCAATCTGCTCCGGGTCCACGCCGTAATGGGCGGCATTTTTTCTTAACCAGCGAATGGCTGCTTTGGTGTCGTGGATGGCGGCGGGAAATGGTGCTTCTGGAGCAAGACGGTAGCTGATCGTCGCGGCGACGACGCCCCGCTCCGCCAGCGCTATCGCCAGCGGTGTCAGGTTCTCCCGGTAGCCCGCGCGCCAGCCTCCACCATGCACCAGCACAATCGCAGGGTGCAAACCGTTATCGCGGACCGGACGGTACAAATCCAGTTGCAGAGCTCTGCGGCCATACTGCACGTACTTGAGATTGCGTTCGGCCAACACACCTTCCGGCACGGCGCGGCTGGCTATTTCGATGAAGGGGAATTCTTGGACTTCTTTGCGGTAGGTATTTTCCGCTGTGTAGGTATTTTCATACGCAACCGGGGGCTCCGTCATCAAAGGCTGAGAACACCCCGCTACGGCCAAACAAATAATTAATATCCCGTTACGCATAGACTCTCTCATATAATTTTAAGCAGCAACAAAAAGACCGGCAAATGCCGGTCTTTTTGTGGAACACGAGATTACGCCGAAAACCTTATCAGAGCAGTAGACGACGCACATCGGCAAGCACACCGGCCAGATAGGTAAAGAAGCGGCCTGCATCCGCACCGTTAATGGCACGATGATCGTAGGACAGTGAAATCGGCAGCATATTACGCGGCACGAATTCACTACCATTCCACACCGGCTTCATCTGAGCGCGAGACACACCGAGAATACCTACTTCAGGTGAGTTCACAATCGGAGTGAAGCCGCTACCACCCATGGCACCAAGGCTGGAAATCGTAAAGCAACCGCCCTGCATTTCCGCCGCGGTCAACTTGCCGTCGCGCGCTTTTTTGGCAATGGCTGTCACTTCGTCCGCCAGTTCCCACAAACCCTTCTGGTCCACGTCACGGATAACAGGAACTACCAGGCCGTTCGGAGTATCCACTGCCATACCGATATGGAAGTATTTTTTCTGAACGATCTGTTCACCATCGTGATGCAGAGACACATTAAAGCTGGGCTCCGCCTGCAGCGCCGCAGCAGCGGCTTTAATCAGGAAGGGCAGCGGCGTCAACTTGGTGCCACGTTTTTCCGCCTCGACTTTCAGGCCTTTGCGGAACGCTTCCAGCTCGGTGATATCAATATCGTCCCACTGGGTTACATGGGGCACATTCAGCCAGTTGCGGGTCATGTTGTCCGCAGTCAGCTTTTTGATTTTGCTCATTTTGACGGTTTCAATCTCGCCAAACTTGCTGAAATCAATCGGCGGTACGCGGGGAATAGCTCCGCCACCCGCTACAGCTCCACCGGACGACTGAGCGGTCGTCACAATATTTTTCACATAGCTGCGCACATCGTCTTTGGTAAGGCGACCTCGAGGCCCCGAACCCTTGACCTTGGCCAGATCCACACCGAGTTGACGACCCAGCTTACGTACCGCAGGACCGGCGTACACATCACCGCTGTTGATCACTTGCTCGTTAGCAGCCGTTGCTGTGGCCGGAGAACCTGAAGCCGTCTGAGGTGCGGCGGATTCTGTTTTGGCAGGCGCTGCGGCACTGGCTGATTCAGACTTGGACTCCGACGCAGCGGGTGCCCCTGCAGTTTCCATGACGCCAATTTTGTCGCCCTGCGAAACTTTATCGCCTTCTTTCACCGCAATGCTGACCACCTTGCCCGACACCGGAGCCGGAATTTCCATGGACGCCTTGTCAGTTTCCAGCACGATCAGAGTATCACCTTCGTTGATCTCATCACCGGCTTTGACGCTCACTTCGATCACTTCCACACCTTCGGCACCACCGATATCCGGCACCGGAATATCCTGCTCACCACCGCCTTGCGAGGCAGGGGCTTGCTGGGGCTGGGTGCTGGATTCCGATGGGCTCGGGGCGCTTTCATCATCACTGGTTTGCATTTTGCCGATCAGGTCACCTTCAGACACTTTATCGCCTTCTTTTAACGCGATATTGCTGATGGTGCCGCTAAACGGTGACGGAATTTCCATGGACGCCTTGTCGGTTTCAAGCACAATCAACGTATCGCCTTCGCTCACTTCATCGCCAGCTTTGACGTTGATTTCGATCACTTCCACGCCTTCTGAACCGCCGATATCCGGTACCGGGATATCGCGTTCGGCGCTGCCTTGACTCGTGGTCTTGGCGGCGCTGTCCTGCGCTGGCGACGCTTGCTTGGGCGCGTCCTCCTTAGGGCTCTCGGAACTGGCTTCACCGTCGAGTTCCAGTTCCACAATCGCGGAACCTTCGGACACCTTATCGCCTTCCTTCACCAGGATGGAAGCAATCTTGCCCGCTTTCGGGCAGGGAATGTCCATGGACGCCTTATCGGTTTCCAGGACCAGCAGGGTATCTTCAGCCGAGACGGTGTCCCCCACCGACACACTGATTTCAATGACTTCAACATCTTCGGAGCCGCCGATATCGGGGACTTTGATGGTTTCTGTGGCCACAGTAACTCCTCACTCAGATTCTTGGTGTTCGACCCAGGGCTCCAGGGATCACCCGGAGCCCGAGCGCGTTAAACGGTCTGGGGGTCGGCCTTGTCCGGGTCAATGCCAAACTGTTTGATGGCTTTGCTGACCACATCGGCTTTCACTTTGCCCTGGTCCGCCAGGGACTTGAGCGCGGCAATCACCACAAAGTGGCGGTCCACCTCGAAGAAATGGCGCAGCTTTTGACGGCTGTCACTGCGACCAAACCCGTCTGTACCCAGCACGGTGTAATCAGCCGGAATGTACGGACGCAGTTGTTCAGCGTAGTTTTTCATATAGTCGGTAGCAATAATGACCGGACCGTCCTGGCCTTCCAACTGTTCGGTAACATACGCTTTACGCGGTGTCTCGGTCGGGTGCAGCAAATTCCAGCGAGCGGCGCTCTGACCGTCGCGGGTCAGTTCGTTGACGCTGGGCACACTCCACACATCGGCTTCGACACTGAAGTCCTTACGCAGGATTTCGGCCGCGGCACGCACTTCATTCAGGATGGTGCCAGAGCCCAGCAACTGCACGCGGTTTTTCTTCTTGCTGGTGCCTTTTTCCAGCAGGTAGATCCCTTTGATGATGCCCTCTTCGGCCCCTTTCGGCATGTCCGGGTGCTCGTAGTTTTCATTCATCAGGGTGATATAGTAGTAGCAGTTTTCCTTGTCCTGATACATGCGCTTCAGGCCATGCTGCACGACCACCGCCACTTCATAGGAGAAGGTCGGGTCGTAAGTGCGGCAGTTCGGGATGGTATTGGCCAGAATATGGCTGTGACCGTCCTGGTGCTGCAGACCTTCGCCGTTCAGCGTGGTGCGACCGGCGGTACCACCGAGCAGGAAGCCGCGCGCCTGGGCATCGCCTGCCAGCCAGGCCAGATCGCCAATACGCTGGAAGCCGAACATCGAGTAGTAGATGTAGAACGGCAACAGCGGTTGCTGGTGATTGCTGTACGAAGTAGCGGCGGCGATCCACGAGGACATGGAGCCAGCTTCGTTAATCCCTTCTTCGAGGATCTGACCTTTTTGATCCTCTTTGTAATACATGATCTGGCCAGCGTCTTGCGGCGTGTATTTCTGCCCTTCTGCCGAGTAGATACCGATCTGGCGGAACATGCCTTCCATACCGAACGTACGCGCTTCATCAGGCACGATGGGCACGACTTTATCGCCCACTTTTTTGTCCTTGATCAGCGTGTTCAACACCCGGACAAACGCCATGGTAGTGGAGATTTCGCGACCATTGGTGCCTTCCAATTGCTTGGCGAAGGCGTCCAGCGCTGGAATTTCCAACGCTTCGAAATCGGACTTGCGCGACGGCAGGTAACCGTTCAGTTCCTTGCGACGCTCCTGGAGATACTGCATCTCGGGGCTGTCGTCGGCGGGACGGTAGTAGGGGATTTTTTCGAGATCTTTGTCTTCAATGGGAATATTGAAGCGGTCGCGGAAGGTCTTGAGGGCTTCGATATCGAGTTTCTTCACTTGGTGCGCGTTGTTCACTGCCTCACCCGTGGGGCCCATGCCATAACCTTTCACGGTTTGTGCCAGAATCACGGTGGGCTGCCCTTTGGTATTCACGGCATTGTGATAGGCGTTGTACACCTTGTGCGAATCATGCCCGCCGCGAGCCAGGTGCAGAATTTCATCGTCGGTCATGTCTTTGACCAGCTCGAGCAATTCCGGATATTTGCCGAAGAAATGCTCGCGCGTGTAAGCGCCGCCGTTGGCTTTGAAGTTTTGCATTTCGCCATCGAGCACTTCGTCCATGCGCTTCTGCAACAAACCGGTGGTGTCTTTCTCCAGCAGTTTGTCCCACTGACCGCCCCAGAGGACTTTGAGGACGTTCCAGCCGGCGCCGCGGAATACACCTTCAAGCTCTTGTACGATTTTGCCATTACCCCGCACTGGGCCATCCAGGCGCTGCAGGTTACAGTTAATGACGAAAATCAGGTTGTCGAGCTTCTCCCGACCCGCGAGGGAAATCGCCCCCAGGCTTTCCGGCTCATCACACTCACCGTCGCCCAGGAACGCCCAGATTTTGCGATCACCTTTCTCGATCAGCTCGCGCTGATCCAGGTAGCGCATTACGTGCGCCTGATAGATGGCACCAATCGGGCCAAGACCCATAGACACGGTGGGGAACTGCCAATAGTCCGGCATCAACCAGGGGTGTGGGTAGGAAGACAACCCTTTGCCGTCCACTTCACGGCGGAAATTGTTGAGTTGATCTTCCGTCAAGCGCCCTTCTACAAAAGAGCGCGCGTACATACCCGGCGAACTGTGACCCTGGAAGTACACCAGATCGCCAGGACCGTTTTCGTTGCCGCGGAAAAAGTGATTAAACCCGACTTCATACAGCGTAGCGGCTGAGGAGAAGGAGGCAATATGGCCACCGAGCTCATCGGCGTTTTTGTTCGCACGAACCACCATGGCAATGGCGTTCCAGCGGATAATCGAACGGATATTGCGCTCGATCTTGGCATCGCCAGGGCTCGGCACTTCCTTGGCAACCGGAATTGTGTTGCGGTAAGGGGTGGTGATCGCCGAGGGCTGATCAATACCGTGGTCAACCGCATTCTCTGACAGTTGCTTCAGAAGGAATGCAGCGCGCTCTCTGCCAGCGTGACGAACAACTGACTCAAGGGCATCCAGCCATTCTCTGGTTTCGAGGGCATCGATATCTTCTTGCATTAAATTCTCCTCAGCCGTGCACGCATTGGCACATCTAATCGTTGCATTCAATCAATAGGAAATTGAAAACAGGTGTCTCTGCACCGCCATAGAGCCCTTGTGTGGGATGTTATATAGGGTTATGGCCAGTATCGGTAGAGCCGAAAAATCAGCGAATTCTTACATATTCACGCCTTTTTTGCCAGCCCGGGCTCAAGGGTAAACCAGGAGCTCCAACGCTTTGTGGTAGGAGGAAATATCCTCCGCACGTCGCGCCTCCGGGGCGTCTTCGCCCCGATCAGTGACCAGCCATAGCCTGCGAGAGGTGTCGCCGAATACCTTTTGATAATAGGCGAGCACCGACGCTTCCGTGACTTGCTCCACAGCTTGAGCCAGCCGTTCGCGCCGATCAAAACTCAGATCATCCATTACCAGGCTCTCCCAGTAACGGGCTGACTGCTGATACAGCGTCTTGGCGGGCTCTCTCAATTCCCTGATTAACGCCTCTTTCTGGGAGGCCAGTCCATCCTTAAGGTGTTGATCGCCCTCATCCAGGAACGCTGACATCTCACGCCACAAGCGGTCGCTGTCCGCCGATGGGGATTGTACCACCAGGGCCGTCCCCTCTTGATCCTTCAGCGGCAGCGCAAACAGAGTGGCTATATACCCCAACTGCTTACGAGTGCGCAACTCGTGAAAGAAAGCTGGGCTCAGCAGACGACGCACCACCTGCATGTGCGCCACATCCTCCAGCTGGCCCGTCAGGCCCTGAACATAGAGCATGGTCACGCTGTCCTGATGGTCGAGCGGGCGTTCGTAAACCCAGGGTTTGCCGTCCTCGTGTTTCAGGCGATACACCTGTGCCGGAGGCATTTTCTGACGGGTAATGTCACCCAGGAGCTGATGTTCAAGGTAAGCCGACAAGCGCACCGCTTCCTGTCGATAGAGATTGCCGTAAAGCAGCACATCCAGCTGCGCATCCTTCAGCAGACCGTCGGCAAATTCGTGCAGCGCCTTGAGATCGGTCCCTTCCAGGGCCGACAACTTATCCCGGCCCAGCCAGTAGGGGGAAAAGTGCAGACGCGGAATATTACGGGCAATGACGCCGTATGGCGTATCCAACTCTTCGTTGCGCCACTGACGTTCCAGCGTGCGCTTGAGATCATCGAACCGGTCCTGCTCGAACCGGCCTTTGCGCAGGACTTCCACGATGCGGGTTAACAGTAGATTCTGGCGACTGCTGTACCCGAAAATTTCAATATCCAGACCACGGGTATTGGGCTGCAACGAGAAGTCCAGGCCAGCGATCTGAGCCGGATAGGCAAACTCATTGAGCTGATCCCGCACCAGCGCCGACAACAGCTCCGCCCGCGCCGCTCCCGCCGCACTGGCCGCTACCGCAGGCAGTTTGAGCCGCAGGCGCATACTGGTTTTGGGCACGTTAAACTGGCGATCCCACTGGAACCAGACGTGAATACGCTCTTTGTTGATAACGGCTTCCGGTCGCTCGCCGCCATGATCCCGACGACTCCCTGGTCCCGGCAACAGCGGGGCTTCTTTCACCGCGAGGCGAGTGGGGATGAAATCGTTGGGCTTGGGGAGCACGAGTCGTCTCTGGATGCGCGGCTTGATATCGGGCACGGCGGCGGGCTGCTCAACCACTTTATAGGGAGCGTTATAATACGGAGAAAGCTGGTCGCCCTCGACATTGGGCGCCACCAGGCTGACCAGCACGTTATCGGAGCTCAGATAACCGAGGTAACGCTTGATGCGCCGCGCTTCATAGCCCTTATACAGGAAGTCACCGCGCAGCACGTCCTGCGGGGCGTAGAGGTGCATCCGGTGGGACAGGCCACGGACGGTATCAATGGGCGAACGCACCTCCTGAAAGCGAAAATCAATGCTGCCCATCTGCTGCAATTCATTATAACGCCATTCATCCAGCCCACGGGTTTCGATATTCCGGAGCATATAGAACACCAACGCCACAATCTGGTCGGCCGCGCGAACACCGAGCTCTGTCAGATCAATGGAGGCCTGAAAAATTTCCCCGTGACGGTCACGGTGGCGCGCGCCCGCGCTGAGCCCCTCGGCCCACCCCAGCTCTTTAAGCAAAGACAGGAGGCTCCCCTCCCCCTCATGGCCCAACAAATGACCGATGTAGGAAAGGGGCTTGCGGCTGTAGTCCTCCGGGTCTCTCGGCAGGGGGAACAGCAGAGACAGGCGGCGCAGCTCTTTCTCGGGCTTGATATTCACCCGCATCGGCAGCCGCCCTTTGCCAAACAGAGGCGCGTAGCTTTTAGGCAGAGAGACCTCCCTTTTGGGCACCGCTTTAAAGCGCTCGGTCACCATCTTCTGCAATTCATCCAGCGACTCTCGTCCTACCACCGCCAGCGCCATCAGGTGGGCCGAATAATAGCGGTTATAGAAGGCCAGCAGGTCCTCCCGCAAGGGCTGCTCTTCACTGTCCGTCAATGTGGCCAGGTTGCCCACCGCGAACCGCCCGGCCGGGTGAGCCGGGTTCATCAGCACCTGATAGACATCCTGTACACGGCGCGCATCGTCCTGCAACCGTGCCTTGAACTCGGATTCAACCGCGAAACGCTCGCGCTCGACGTATTCAGGATTGAACAGCGGTGCGATAAAAAACTGGGAGAACCGGTCCAGCGCCGGCTCCAGATAATCGGGGTCAATATCAAAAAAATAATTGGTATTTTCCGGCGCAGTGAAGGCATTGTGCTGCCCGCCGTGCTGACTGATAAAGGCCGGGTATTCGCCCGCTTCGGGGTACTTTTCAGTGCCCAAAAACAGCATATGTTCCAGGAAATGAGCCAGCCCCGGACGATCCAGCGGATTTTGGTGACTGCCAATATTCACATCGAGGGACGCGGCGGCCTTCTCGGCCTGCGGATCAGAGATCAGCAGCACCTCCAGACCGTTTTCCAGCGTCAAATACCGGTAATCCCGGTGGTCGATTTCCCCTTTCTCGGGAGCCAGTGCCCACGCGCCACTGGCCATCAATAGACAGCCGAGCACCAGCCACCAGCGCATATGCCTTACATCTAACCGCATTATGCCTCGCTTTGCTCGTTACCTTGGGGTGACGACTCATGGTGTCCGTGTGCTTCCTGAACACCGATTGGCCAAGCGTAAAGAATCGCCTTCACCAGCGTCGCCAGAGGAATGGCGAAAAATACGCCCCAAAAGCCCCAAAGTCCACCAAAAACCAATACCGCCAGAATAATCGCCACCGGATGCAGGTTCACGGCTTCAGAAAACAACAACGGCACCAGCACGTTGCCATCCAGCGCCTGGAGTACACCGTAGGCCAGCAGCAGGTACACGAATTCTGGCCCCCAACCCCACTGAAACAGCCCCACCAACGCCACGGGAATAGTCGCCACTGCCGCCCCTATGTAGGGCACCAGCACCGATAAACCGACGGCTATCGCCAGCAAGGCACTGTAGTTGAGGCCGAACAGGACAAAGACTACGTAGGCAGAACTCCCCACGATCACGATTTCAATCACCTTGCCACGCACGTAGTTGGCAATTTGCTGGTTCATTTCCTGCCAGATTTTGGTCATCAGGGTCCGTTTTTCCGGAAGAAACCCGCCAAACCAGCTCAAAATGGCCTTACTGTCCAGCAAAAAGAAGAACACCAGAATCGGAACCAGAACGAAATAAACCAGCACCGTGGCCAATATCGGCAGGTTGGACACCGAAAAGCTGACGATGTACTGCCCGACATAACTCAGCTCCGTGCTGGTAATCGACATCATCTGCTCCACCTGGGTTTCGCTGATCAGGCTGGGGTAGCGTTCGGGCAGCAGCAACATTAATTCCTGCCACTCCCGTAACATGCGGGGCAGCTCGGTAAAAAACCGCGTGGATTGCTGCCAGATAACCGGCAGCAATCCCAGTAAAATGGCCAGCATACCCGCCAGAAGCACCGAGAAGGTGACGCCCACGGCGAACCAGTGGGGCATTCCCCAGTGCTTGAGGCGAGTCACCATGCCCTGCATCAAAAAGGCGATGATGACACTGGCGATCATAGGCGCCAGGACAGAGCCCAGCGTCAGGATCACCACCAGGCCGGCAGCCAGTAACACCAATAGCAGTACGGCCTCTTCATCGGAGAGGTAGCGATCGGACCAGCGACGAATAATTTTCAGCATAAATGTCCGTTTAATCGGCTTGAAAGCGACACTTCGGTCAGGATTTTAGCAAAATATACTCATAAACACCGCCCGAATCCTCGTTGCGGGCCAACGCCAGCCCGGCGAGTTCGGCGTAGCTTTGGAAATCGCGCACAGAGCCGCGGTCGGTGGCCAGTATTCGCACGGCTTCTCCCGGGGCCGACTCTCGCAGCGCCTGCTTGGCTTTTAACAGCGGCATGGGGCAACGCAACTCCCGGGCGTCCACTTCACGAACGACAAAGCGCTCCAAATCTGACAGCCTTTTCATCGCACTGCCTGACGGCCTGGCTGAACCGTCGCCCCCGCAAACGGTCTGACACAGTGAATCGGCTTCCTGGCCGGGATAATCGATTCGCCAGCTGGCGCCGAGACCATTCTGGACGCTACACTATCGCTTGCGACGACATGAACACCGGAGTGCATACTAACGTGAAACATGCGGTTACTCTCGTTTTGAAGCCGGGCATTTTGAGGTCGGGCGCCTTGAAACTGGGCGCTTTACGTCTGGGCGTTTTCAGCCTGTGGCTACTGGCCACCAGTGGTGTCGCAGCCAACAGCAGCAACCGGGAGCTGCAATTACCTGTACTGGGCGACACCAGCTCAGCTATCAGCTCTCCGTATCAGGAACAACAACTAGGTCGTGAAGCCCTGCGATTCTACCGCAGCCAGATGCCTACGTCCTCCGATTATCAGGTGGTTCAGTATCTGGAAAATCTGATGGGCCAGCTGGCTCCCCACAGCGACCTGGCCGACCCTGCCGCACTGCAAATGGTGGTGATCGAAAACCCGACTATCAATGCGTTTGCCGCGCCCGGCGGCATTATCGGCGTGAACACCGGCCTGCTCAACTACGCCGAGAACGAGGACCAGCTCGCCTCGGTGTTGGCCCACGAACTGGCCCACCTTAGCCAGCGTCACTATGCCCGACGTCAACAACAGCAGCAACAGATGAGCGTCCCCTATTACGCGGCGCTACTGGGCAGTCTGATTTTGGCCGCCACTTCCGGCTCCGATGCGGGAATGGCAGCCATTATGAGTACGCAGGCGGCAGCTCTGGACGCCCAATTGCGCTTCAGTCGGCAGTTTGAGCAAGAGGCGGACCGGCTGGGCATGCAGACACTGGCCCGAGCCGGTATGGACCCCAACGCCGCCGGCGACATTTTCGAGATCATGTTGCGCGCCACGCGCTACACGGAACGCCCACCAGAATTCCTGCTCACCCACCCTGTTACCGAGCGTCGAATCGCCGATACCCGCAACCGGGCCATGAACCTCCCGTCACCGGCGCATGCCGGTAACCTCGAGTACCACTTGATGCGCGCACGCATCAAAGTGGACCACGAACGCTCACCCCAAGTGGCTGTACAACGATTTCGAGATCAGCTGGCAGCGTCGGAAGGTCGCGCCACGGAAAGCACCCCGAAAAGTGCCAGTGAAAGCGCCAATCGCTACGGGTTGGCATTGGCACAGGTACGTTCCGGTCAGTTCGATGAGGCCGAGACCACTCTGGAGCCGCTGCTGGATGCAGAACCCGAGCGCGTCACCTATCAGTTGCTGGCGGCGGAGCTGGACACCGAGCGCGGTCACCATGAAGCGGCACTCTCGCGGCTGAATCGCTTATACGAAGACGAGCCCGACAATTACGCCATTACCATGCGTTATGCGCTGGCCTTGATGAAAGCCAATCGTTTTGAACAAAGTACGCGCTTGCTAAGCCGTTTTTCCCGCCAGCGCCAGAGTGATCCAGAGGTATGGTATTGGCTGGCAGAGGTCAGCGGTCTCGCGGGGGATATTCAGCAGGTCCATGAAGCTCGAGCCGAATATTTTATTCAGGTGGGCGCTTATCGCCAGGCACTTCAACAGCTACAAAACGCTCTCAAACGGACTGACGATGACAGTACTCACGCGCGCATTCTGATCCGGGAACGGATCAAGCAAGTTGAGGAAATGCAACGCACAGCAGCGCGGCTGGGGCTGTCATCACGCTAAAAGCAGCACTAATGACTCACTGGTGCCGCACGAGCCCGCTCAACCCAGGGGGACTCGGCCAACCAGTGGTTTAAGGCGTCGGCGGGAATGGGGCGGGCGATATGGTAACCCTGCGCCAAATCGCACCCCATTTGCTTTAAACGCTGTAGCAGCGCTTCCGACTCCACGCCTTCCGCCACTACATTCAGCCCCAGGTTGTGCGCCAGGTGAATGGTGGAGTTGACGATGATCTCATCCTGCTCATCATCCAGCATTTGCCGAACAAAAGAGAAATCGATTTTCAACGTTTGCACAGGTAAACGCTTGAGGTAAGCCAGGGAAGAATAGCCCGTACCAAAGTCGTCAATGGAAAGGCAAACGCCCAGCGAATGCAACCGTTCAAGGTTGGTCATCGCCCGACGCGGATCTGTCATAATGGAGCTTTCCGTAATTTCCAGCTCCAGCGCCCAGTGCGGCAACCCATACTCTCTCAAGAGGATTTCCACTTTTCTGGGCAACGTGTCATCCAGCAGGCTTCGAGCCGAGAGATTAACCGCGACGCTTAACGGATAACCGGCTTCATGCCAGTCGCAGCAGGCCCGCACACTCTCCTCCAAGACCCAAGCCGTGAGCGGATGAATCAGATTGGTATTTTCAGCAATTGGGATAAATTCAGCCGGAGAAATATTGCCCTCTATCGGATGCTCCCAGCGAAGCAAGGCCTCCAGACCATAACACCGTCGGTGAGTCAGCTCTATTTTTGGCTGAAAGTGCAGGCGCAGCTGTTGCTCACGAATACTTCGCCCCAATTCGTTCATCAACGACAGTCTTTTGGGCGAGTGAGGGTCTTTCTCGCCATTGTAGAGCGCTACGCCGGTCATATCACTTTTGGCACAGTACATGGCGACGTCGGCGTAACGCATTAACGTACTGATATCGCGAGCCTGAGTCGGCGCGATGACAATGCCAATACTGGCGCTGATTTCAGTCGCATAACCGCCGACGATAAACTCATTACGCAACGCATCCAGAACGCGGTGGCCGAACACCAGTGCCTGGCGCTGGTGGCGAATGGTCGGCAGAAAAATGGCAAACTCATCGCCACCGAGTCGAGCCACCACTCCCGAGAACTCCGACATCTCACTGTTCAAACGGGGGCCAATTTGTCGCAGCAGTTGATCGCCCACCTGATGCCCCAAGGTGTCGTTAATTTCCTTGAACCGATCAAGGTCGATCAACAACAGGGCGGCGGTTCGCCCTTCGGGCTTGCGCAGCCAGGCGTCCATTTCACGGTACAGCAGCGTGCGATTGGGCAAATGGGTCAACGCATCGTGCGTGGCCTGGTACTCCAGGCGCTCTTCGTAACGTTTGCGTGCCGTGATGTCCTTGCTGGTACCCCACACGCGGCACAGGCAGCCGTCTTCCACTTCACCCACGCAGGATATCTGAAAATGAATATCCCGGCCTCGCGGATCTCGTCGTATTAATTCGTAATCCACCAACTGATAATCGTTGGCGACGAACTGATGCACATCAAAATGATAAACGTGTGAACCCGTATCGCTCAGGCCCGACCCCAGCAATGCTTCAAGCGATGAAGCTCCAAACGTCTGAGCCAGCCGCCTATTACCCTCCCGCAAGCGGGCTCTCTCCACAATCGCGGCCTGTTGCTGTTCCGGCGGCAACTCAACCGGCACGGGCGGTTCCATGTCATAACGCCAGATGGCTTCAGCACTGTTGGCGATGAAGGCCCGGTAGCGAGCCTCGCTTTGTGCCAGCGCCTGCTCCCGAATCACGTTCTCGGTAATGTCATTCATGACCAGTAGCACACCACTGACCTCGCCAAGATTGTTCTTGGTAGGAATCTTGTCGACTGAAAACCAGTGGCGTGCACCCTGCAATTGAGCAGACTCCACCGAGTGCAGCTGCGACTCGCCGGAGCGCACCACCTGCATCAATTCGCGCTGTCGCTCTGCCGGGTCATCCCACTCGGGTGATATCTCCAAAAAACTGCACCCGCGGCCAAGGGCGGTGCCAAGATATTCTTTAGCCAGCGCATTAAAGTCCTTGACGACGCCCCAGCGGTCAAAATAGCAGATAGCCGCCCGCATTGAATTGAGCAACAGGCGCAGCTCTTGCCTTTGGTCATGAAAATGGCGCTCACTGGTTTTCTGCCGGGTGATATCCGTCATAATCTGACCGATACCTTGGATGCTGTCATCCTGTGCTTTCACCGGGAAGCGTACACAAAGAAAGGTATGCTCTCGCCCTTCCGGGCTTGGCAGGCATTCCTCACTTTCCGAAACACACTGCTCTCGCAGCACTTTCAGCTCCCCGGCGCGAAAGCGTTCCGCCAGCGGTTTCGGAAACAGTTGCACATCGGTGCAACCACACACCTCTTCGGCATCCCGACCCAGCCATCGCGCCAGGCCATCATTGACCAAAAGGTAGCGACCCTCCACCGATTTGACCGACACCAGGTTCTGAGTGTTATTGATCAGGCTATAAAGCATCTGATCGCGATGCTGCAATGCTTCAGGCGCTGGCTGTTCGCCACTGCAATCCTGACATTGTGCGAGCACGCGGGTGACGTCTCCGCGTCGATCGCGCAGCGGTAAAAAGCTCAATTTGATGGGCAGAAACTGCTCACCCTGAAGGCGGTTGCGGTGCAGGTGGGACAGCGGATACTGGAATTCGAAACTATGAATCTCACCCAGTTCAAAAACACGCCGGGCTCTCTTTGCGGCCTCCGGACGGTTTTTCCAAATGGGATCTTTCAATACGTGATAGCGGCCTATGCCCTTAGTAAGCCGACGAGGTGTGAGGCGCACCATCTGTTCCAGCGCCTCGTTATACTCCAGCAACACACCATCGGAATCTGTGACAAAACAGGGAATGGGGCTTTCGGAGAACAATCGGGACAGCAGGCTCTGGAGTGCTTCAGGACCAGGGTTTGCCAGCCAGTGTTTTGCTTGCACCACAGCGCCGACAAACTGCTGCGCATCATCTTCCACCACGAGACGCCCGATAAAACGCAGTCGCGGCTGGCTGGCCAGACCCGCCAGGCAGACCTCACAGGAGGCAGGCTCACTGGAGGTACGATCAAACGCAAAGGTTTTCTGGAACAGGTATTGATCGGCAGGTGGCATGAGTGCCAGTAATTGCGCTTCTTCGGCGATGGTGCCCAGCTCAGGCAGCCACTCGTAGAGGGGCTCTGACAGCGTCACTTGTCGCGTGCGCACCTTCAATTTCCACAGCGCAATCCCGGACGCATCGAGAGCTTCCCCAACCAGATCGGGGTCAGAAAAGAGGTGAGAACAGCTGAACCGCCTCAGTTGGTTTGAGTCTCCCTGCCTCATGATTAGATGGGGCCAATCCTGTCGTTGTAGTATGGGATGACCCAAGTTTAGCCGATAAATCTGAAAAAACTGTAAAAAAGAGTAAATTTTGACGCCAATATTCCGTCACTCAACACGTCCCTTCACTTCCGCTGCTCCCGCTATATACTCTGGTGCTTGCGTTACTACGAGTGTTATCAGTAATGCGGCGGCTTCTCTGACGCCGGTGCCGCTGGCGGCGAGTCCATTTCATTCCGCAAATCCCGATAAGTACCCGCCAGAGCCCGGATCTGCTGTTCCAGCCGGTCAATGTGCAGCGCCTGGCTCGCCACCACGGCATTCAATTCCATTAACGTCTGCTCCTGAAACGCCAGGCGCGACTGCAGATCTTCAATCGCATGATCGTTCGTCATAAGGTATCTCCCAGCACTGTATAAAGCGCATCTATTAATCGTTGAGGCCTGGAATCAATCAGCAGGCTCGGGCCCATACGACCGGTCACATAGCCAAAACCAATGCCGTAATCGGGGTCGGCAAAGCCCAGACAACCTCCAGCGCCGGGGTGTCCGAAGGCACCTCGTCCGCGCCCAAAGCGACAATCATCACGCTTTTGGGACAACATGAAGCCGTGACCAAATCGAAGCGGTAAACCCAGGACACGATCATCCTCGAAGGTTAGCTCCTGAGCGCACAGTGCAATCATGTCCTCGGACAGCAACCGAGCATTCGCCGCCTGCCCACCGTTAGCCAGTGCGCCATAAATGGCCGCCAGGTCCGTCGCACTGGCATAACCATTGGCAGCGGGAATCTCGGCGGCGCGCCAGGCCTCGCTGTTGCTGGCCGTCAGCAGCGACACCGGATTGCTGAACGCCTGATTGGTCACACCACGAGGATCCGCTTTCATGATTTTGCCCAGCGACTGACTGTCGGCGCCGTTACTGGGTAGCCCCAGCCCACGTTTTAATGGTCGAGAGTCCGCCACGGGCGCGTCTCCCGCAGCACCAAAAGTAAGGCCCAGACCCAATGGCCTGGCGATACTCGTCTCAACCCAGTCTGAAAATCGCTCCACGCCAGCGGCCCGTCGCACCACTTCACCCAGCGCCCAGCCAAACAGAAAAGGCGAGTAGCCCTGGGCTGAATCCGGAGTCCACCAGGGCCGTGCGGCTTCGACACGAGCCGTCATGTCATTCCAGTCAAAAATGGCCGCTTCCGGCGCACGCTCTTGCAACGCGGACAGTCCGGAACGGTGACTAAGTAGCATGCGCACCGTAATGTCCTGCTTGCCGGCCTGAGCGAATGCCGGCCATAGATCGGACACGGGCTGATCCAGAGACAGATGACCGGCCTCCACCAGCTGCAATACCGCCAGGGCCACGACGCCCTTGCTGGCAGAAAACAGATTGACGCGGGTATTCTCCTGCCAGGGTGTACCGGGCGTCGACTCCCCGGCCCACAGGCGGATCACAGGCTTGCCAGCGCGATACACCGTCAGCGCCGCCGCCTCTTCTCCCGCTTCTCGTATGTTCTGTCGGAACGACTCGACGACGGGCTCCCAACGAGCTTTCCAATGGCCCTTTACTTCACTCATTGCCGGCCTCACGAGTCGCAAAGTAAGCACTGAGAACGGCAATCGCCTCGTCATCAAGGTTTCGCGCAATAGAGGACATCATGGGGTTATCCCGTTCGCCACTGCGAAACGCGTGCAGTTGCTCGGCAAGGTATGAACGATCCAGCCCGGCGAGCGACGGATAGGACTCTACTCGTGAGCGCCCCTCCGGCCCGTGGCACCCAATGCACATACGAGCCTGCTGGCGGCCCTGTTCAATACGCCGCTCTTCAGGCGAGGCGGCGATTTGCTGTTCCTCACCGGCCTGGCGGGCACTCTCACCACAGCCTGCCAGCAGCAGGGGCATCCCTAACGGAATGAGTGTGAGCGCAAATCGCCGGTAAAACGTATCGTCTCTGAATTCCCTCAAGGCTTGTTTCACAGCAGCATCATCTCCTCAGGGCTGATTTTTGAACCGTCAGCATCGCGGCGCTATTCAATCTTGCGACGCTATGCGCAATTCACCTTCTGATCAATGCAGCGGATTCTATCACCAAGGCTTGGTATCATGCCGACTTTGACGCATTGCCTGTCGATCATCTCCGGCCAGACAACACCGGGGGAAAGGAGGAGCAAACCGCCATGAGCAAAAACAGTCGCCTGGTTTATTCAACAGAGACCGGTCGCATCAAACCTCAAGAACCCGCCTCCACGCCGCGTCCATCAGGAGATGGCATCGTCCGCCTACACCGTGAGACCAAGGGCCGGGGCGGCAAGGCGGTAACGCTGATAACAGGTGTACCGCTCGAGGATGACGCCCTTAAATCACTGGCCAAAACGTTAAAGCAGTTATGTGGCGTAGGGGGAGCCCTGAAAGACGGCGTCATCACCATCCAGGGCGACCAGCGCGACAAACTTAAGCCCGAGCTGGAGAAGCGAGGGTTCATTGTAAAAATCGCTGGCGGTTAACCACCGATCCTGACGCGGAATGGAGACGACGGTGGCGCCCGTCTCTCGGATAACCCAGGTCATGCAAATGGCTCAACTCTTGCAAGAGCAGGCGTTAAGGGCGAGCACTGGCCCGCCAACGTCAAGTTTACGTCATTGAGGAACCCATGTTGGATACCGGCATTTACATCGAGCTGCTGGACACCGCTCTCAAGGTCGCTCTAGGCGCCTGTATCGCCTGGGTCGCCGGGTGGTGGGTGATGCGCCGCAACGCGGTAGTCGGCAGCCGCTCGCCCCGTGAAAACCGCAAATTAACTCACCTCGAAGCTATTTCCAGCCAGGTGGGCCAAGTGACGCACACGTTCGCCAAATATTCGTCACTGGCTTCCGAGTCCGTTCAATTTGGCGAGCGCTGGCCCGCCGAACGAAAAAATGAGCTGGACACGATCAGTGCCGATTTAGTCAACGAATTTAAAGGGCTCGCCGACGCCGAAGCCAAACTATTAATGCTGGGGGAAAAAAATCTGGAACGGAGTCTGCGCCTATATGGCAGCCACATCGCCCTCTTTCGCAAACAGGTGTATGTGGGTCGCGCGGATATCAGTCTGGAGCAAATCGCCGCCCTGAAAAAGGACATTGCCCGCGCCAGAGAAAAGTTTTATGACCTGCTCAGCACCAAGTATGATCGACTGTTAAGCAATCGCTGATCATCACGCGCCAGGGACCTGGCATTCATAGCCAGCACTTATTAAGACCGTGTAAACCTATAAAAACGATAAAAAGTCCCAATTGGCCACTTTGCCCCCACCCGTCTAGTCTTATCAAGGTAATCCTTAGTGACGCATACAACGTAGACTTCGCTCAAGCAACCAGATAAGCAAAGGGAGAACACCATGACCGACAAAAAGAAGCCCGTATTGACGACCTCGGCAGGCGCACCCGTTGGCGACAACCAAAACAGTCTGACCGCTGGGCCAAAAGGGCCACTTTTGGTTCAAGATTATCAGCTCATTGAGAAGCTGGCGCACCAAAACCGCGAACGTATTCCGGAACGCACGGTACACGCCAAAGGCTGGGGTGCCTACGGTACTCTCACCATTACCAACGATATTTCCAAGTACACCAAAGCGAAACTGTTTGGCGAAGTCGGCAAGCAGACGCCGATGCTGGCTCGTTTTTCCACCGTCGCCGGTGAGCAGGGTGCAGCGGATGCCGAACGTGATGTTCGCGGCTTCGCGCTCAAGTTCTATACCGAAGAAGGTAACTGGGATCTGGTGGGCAACAACACCCCGGTATTTTTTGTGCGTGATCCCTACAAGTTTCCCGACTTCATCCACACTCAAAAGCGCCACCCGAAAACCAATCTGCGCTCTCCCACTGCCATGTGGGACTTCTGGTCACTGTCTCCCGAGTCCATACACCAGGTCACCATATTGATGTCCGATCGCGGTTTACCCACCGATGTTCGACACATGAATGGCTACGGCAGTCACACCTTCAGTTTTATCAATAGCGACAATGAGCGCTTCTGGGTCAAATTCCACTTCAAAACCGTGCAGGGCCATCGACACTGGACCAACGAGGAAGCGGAAAAAGTCGTGGGACAAACCCGGGAGTCGACGCAAGAGGATCTGTTCGGTGCTCTGGAGAAAGGCGAGTACCCGAAATGGCGCATGTGTGTGCAGATAATGCCCGAGAAAGACGCCGAGAAGACCGCCTACAACCCGTTCGATTTAACCAAGGTGTGGCCGCACGGCGACTACCCGTTGATCGACGTCGGCGTTCTGGAGCTGAACCGCAACCCCGACAATTACTTCGCTGAGATTGAGCAGGCGGCTTTCTCACCGTCCAACATCGTGCCAGGCATCGGTTTCTCACCGGACAAAATGTTACAGGCCCGGATATTTTCCTACGCCGATGCTCACCGCCACCGGTTGGGCACGCATTATGAGGCCCTGCCGGTCAATACCCCCAAGTGTCCGGTTCACACCTATCACAAAGATGGGCAAATGAACTTCATGCCCAACCATCCCAATCCGGATGCGTATTACGAACCAAACTCGTTCAATGGGCCGGTGGAAAAACCCGATGTTCTGGAGCCGCCCCTGAAGATCAGCGGCGACGCTGACCGTTACAATCATCGCGAAGGCAATGATGACTACAGCCAGCCACGCGCCCTGTTCGAGCTGTTTGACGAAGGGCAACGGCAGCGGTTGTTCAACAACATCGCCGGTGCCATGCAGGGCGTACCGGACTTTATCATCGAACGCCAGCTTGGACATTTCGAGCAAGTACACCCCGAGTACGCCGCCGGGGTGCGGGCCGCCCTGAAACAGTAAGCCGGACCATCGTGCGGATGAGCCCATGGATGGGGCCCATAAAAAAACCCCGCTCGTTTGGAAGCGGGGTTTTTTTATGGAGCCATTGACGCGTCAGCGATCAGGGATTGCCATAGCTCATCAAACGCTCGTAACGACGCTCGAGCAATGTATCGATGGGCTCCCCCTCAAGGCGGTCCAATTGCGCCGCCAGACGCTCTTTAAGCTTGCTCGCCATACCGTCCATATCGCGGTGAGCACCACCCAGTGGCTCGGGAATCGTTTCGTCCACAATACCCAGCTCTTCCAGTACGGTGGAGGTAACCCCCATGGCTTCCGCGGCCTGTGGTGCCTTGGCCACGGTTTTCCAGATAATATTGGCGCAACCTTCCGGGGAAATCACGAAATAGGTGGAATACTGCAGCATATTCAGCTGATCCCCTACCCCGATGGCCAGAGCACCGCCGGACGAGCCCTCGCCAATGACGGTGCAGATAATGGGAGTGCGCAACCGCGACATCACCGCCAGATTCTGGGCAATGGATTCACTGATGCCGCGCTCCTCGGAATCGATGCCGGGATAGGCTCCGGGGGTATCAATCAGTGTCAGTACCGGTAGCTTGAAGCGCTCGGCCATTTCCATCAGGCGCAGGGCCTTGCGGTAACCCTCAGGGCGCGGCATGCCAAAATTGCGATACACTTTGTCATTGACGCTCCGACCTTTCTCCTCGCCGATCACCATCACCGGCTTGTCGCCCAGGCGGGCCACACCACCGATAATGGCGTGGTCATCGCCAAAGTGGCGGTCGCCGTGCAGTTCATCCCAGTCGGTAAAAAGACGTTTGATATAGTCCGAGGTGTAGGGACGGTGCGGGTGACGCGCTACCTGCACCACCTGCCAGGGTGTGAGCTGCGCATAGATACTTTCGGTCAGCTTAGTGCTTTTTTCCCGAAGTTTGGCGATTTCCTCGGCAATATTGAGGTCGTTATCACTACCCACCAGCTGAAGTTCCTCGATTTTTCCTTCGAGTTCGGCGATGGGCTGTTCAAATTCCAGATAGTTCAGGTTCATAGTCGGCTTTTCAGGCTCAGTGTCGTTTTACTGACAGTAAACACGTATTGAAGGGCGCCTAAGATACGCGAAAGCGCCCCATTAGTCGACCTCTAGGGTCACATAGTCATCTGATGGGCCGACGTGAACCCGGCACAAGGGCGACGTTGTTCAAGAATAAACCAGGCGGACACTGTCGACACCGTAGGTGTCACGCAGGCGCTGGAGCAGGTCATCTTCAGGGCGCACCTGCCAGGACTGACCCAGGCGAACCTGACCGCAGGCGTCGGGTCGTCGATACTCGATCACAATCGGGCAACGCCCTTCGCGGTAGGGATCCAGCAACTCCCCCAATTGTCGGGAAAAGTGGGCCGACAGCTCATCCGACGCCACGGACAGACACAGTTCCCGGGCACGATCCTGCCGCACATCCGAGAGCAACCGCAGATTATCCGCTCGCATTTTCAGCATACCGCTGTAATCGTCGTGGCTGACCTGTCCGGTTATGACCAGCAGGCTGTCTTTCAGCAGCAGGTCACGCGCTTCGGCGAAGGCATCGCTGAACACGGCCACCTCAATCCGACCGGTGCGATCATCCAGCGTGACAAACGCCATGCTGTCGCCTCGCTTGGTCTTCATCACCCGCATCGCCACCACCAGCCCCGCCACGGTCTGGGACTCTTTCTGCGGTTTAAGATCGGCAATTCGCGAGCTGACCAGATGATTCAGTTCATGCTCATACTCATCAATCGGGTGGCCCGTCAGGTAGAGGCCCAGTGTTTCTTTTTCAGCGTGCAGACGCTCTTTCATACTCCAGCTGCGCACTTTGTGGAACTCACCGTAAGAGTCACCTTCGGGATCACCCCCGGGGATTACGTCGCCAAACAGATCCACCATGCCGGCGCTTTGGTTCGCGGCTTTTTGCTCGGCGGTCTTGACGGCTTCGTTAATCGCGGCAAACATTACGGCACGGTCGTAATCAATGTCTACCCCCGGGCCCAGCCGATCCGCAGCACCTGAACGTATCAGAGCTTCCAGAGCGCGCTTGTTCACTTTGCGTGGATCGACACGGGCGCAAAAATCGAATAGATCCTTGAACGGCCCCTCTTTGCGGGCCTCGATAATGCTCTCTACCGGGCCTTCGCCTAGTCCCTTGATCGCTCCCAACCCGTAAATGATGTTGTTATCGCCGTCCACACTGAACTGAAACTCACCCGTATTCACATCCGGTGGCAACAGTTGCAACTTCATCTGGCGACACTCTTCGATGAATGTCACGACTTTATCGGTTTTATCCATGTCCGACGACATGGTGGCCGCCATAAAGTGCGCCGGATAGTGTGCCTTCAGCCAGGCGGTCTGGTATGACACCAACGCATAGGCCGCGGAGTGCGACTTGTTGAAACCATAACCGGCAAACTTTTCCACCAGGTCAAAGATTTTCATTGCCAGATCGGGATCAATGCCCTGCTCTTTGGCCCCGGATTCAAAAACTTCCCGCTGTTTGGCCATTTCCTCGGGTTTTTTCTTACCCATGGCGCGGCGCAAGAGATCGGCGCCACCGAGACTGTAACCGGCCAGCTCCTGGGCAATCTGCATGACCTGTTCCTGGTACACAATCACGCCATAGGTGGGCTTTAGAATTGGCTCCAACCGCTCGTGCTGATATTGCGCATCCGGGTACGCCACCTTGGCGCGGCCGTGCTTACGGTTGATAAAGTCATCCACCATGCCCGAGTCCAAAGGGCCGGGGCGAAACAGCGCTACCAGCGCGATCAACTCTTCCAGGCTCTCGGGCACCATGCGTTTAATCAGGTCTTTCATCCCGCGGGATTCGAGCTGGAACACCGCCGTCGTTTCCGCACGTTTGAGCATATCGAACGTCGGTTTATCATCCAGCGGAATGGCAGTAATATCCAGTGGCGGCTCGCCGGTTTTCTGCCGCTGCTGATCGATCATTGCCTTGGCCCAGTCGATGATGGTCAACGTCCTCAGCCCGAGGAAGTCGAACTTCACCAGACCGGCGTCTTCCACATCATTTTTATCGTACTGGGTAACCAGCCCACCCCCGGTCTCGTCGCAATACAGCGGCGCGAAGTCCGTCAGTTTGGTCGGGGCAATCACAACCCCCCCGGCGTGTTTGCCGACGTTCCGGGCAAGGCCTTCGAGCTGACGGGCCATTTCCCAGATTTCCTGCGCTTCTTCATCGACTTCCAGAAATTCACGCAGCACTTCCTCTTGCTCCAGTGCCACTTCCAGTGTCATGCCCGGCGTGGGAGGAATCATCTTGGAAAGCTTGTCTGCCAGCCCGTAGGACTTGCCCTGTACCCTCGCCACATCCCGCACCACCGCTTTGGCGGCCATGGTGCCGAAGGTGATAATCTGGCTCACCGCATCGCGACCGTAGTTTTCCGCCACATAGCTGATAACCTGATCGCGATTATCCATGCAGAAGTCGACATCAAAGTCGGGCATAGACACCCGTTCCGGGTTCAGGAACCGCTCGAACAGCAAATCGTACTGCAGTGGGTCAAGATCGGTAATTTGCAGTGAATACGCCACCAGTGAGCCGGCACCGGAACCCCGGCCCGGTCCCACCGGAATATCGTGATCCTTGGCCCACTGAATAAAGTCCATAACAATCAGGAAGTAGCCGGGAAACCCCATCTGAATGATGATGTCCAGCTCAAATTGCAGGCGCTCTTCATAGCGTTTCTTATGCGCTTCGTAATCCGGCGCCTCGGCGTCCAGAATTTTTGCCAGGCGTTTGTACAACCCTTCATAGGAAATTTTGGCGAAAAATTCGTTCTCCGTCATACCATCAGGAATCGGGTATTCCGGGAGATAATATTTACCCAGTTCGATTTCCAAATTGCAGCGCTTGGCAATCTCCACCGAGTTCTGTAACGCCTCGGGAATATCATTGAACAGTTCGGCCATCTCGGCGGGCGAGCGCAGGTATTGTTGATCGCTGTAGCGACGTTCGCGACGGGGATCGTCCAACGTGCGGCCTTCACCAATACACACCCGTGCCTCGTGGGCTTCGAATTCATCCTGCGTCAGAAAGCGCACATCATTGGTGGCCACCACCGGGCACTGCGCGGCGGAGGCCAGATCAACCGCCGCATGCAGATAGTCTTCGTCATTTTCCCGGCCGGTGCGCTGCAATTCCAAATAGAAGCGATTGGGGAAATCCGCCATCCAGCCATCGAGCAGTTCACGTGCCAGTGCATTCCGGCCCGCCACCAGTGCCACACCAACATCACCGAATTTACCGCCAGAGAGCGCAATGATGCCCTCGCTCAGTTCACTCACCCACTCACGCTGCAGATACGCCACTCCCTGTTGCTGGCCTTGGCGCCAGGCGCGAGAAATCAGTTCAATAATATTTTTATAGCCCTTGTTGTTCATCGCCAACAGGGTCAGTAACGTGGGCTTGCCCTCGGGGTCGCTGTTCGCCACCAGAAAATCACTGCCCGCGATGGGCTTGAGTCCGGCACCCTGGGCGGCTTTGTAGTATTTGATTAGCCCATAGAAATTGGTTTGGTCAGTGACGGCAACGGCGGGCATGCCCAGCTCGACCGTTCTCTTGACCAGAGGCTTGATTCGAACAAGACTGTCCGAGAGAGAGTATTCCGTGTGGACGCGCAGGTGAACGAATTGTGTGCTCATAGTCATTGCGGTTGTCCGGTCAGTTTTGAAGGTAAAGCCCGTGTACGGCTTTAAAACAGCTCGACTTGAGCCAGGCGCTCGCGTACTGGCGAGAAGGAGGTGCGGTGGATGGGCGTCACACCTAATTGCGCCAGCGCTTCCAAATGCGTTTTTGTAGGGTAGCCTTTATGGCCCGCGAACCCGTAGCCCGGATACTCGCTGTCCAGCGCGACCATCTCACGATCCCGCGCCACTTTGGCCAAAATAGAAGCCGCACTAATGGCCGGGTGACGACTATCGCCCTTGATCACCGCCTCGGCTGAAAAGTCCCACTCCGGCAGCCGGTTGCCATCCACCAGCACATGCTCCGGCGTTTGCGGTAACCCTTGCACCGCGCGGGTCATTGCCAGCAGGCTTGCCTGCAGAATATTCAGCGCATCGATTTCTGCAACCGACGCTCGCGCTATACACCAGGCGGTGGCTTTTTCCTGAATGTCGTCAAACAAGCGTTCACGGCGACGCTCGGTCAGTTTTTTGGAGTCGTTCAATCCTTCAATCGGCGCCTCCGGGTTCAAAATAACGGCGGCCGCCACCACGTCGCCCGCCAGCGGACCCCGCCCGACTTCATCCACACCGGCTAACAACAACCCGCGATAAGCAGGTTCAAACGGCGACAACAGCGAACTCATGCGTGCTCCCGGATCAGGTCAGCAAGCGCGTCAGCCGCGCGATCACTGGCATTACAGGCCAACTCGCGATGCAGATCCGCAAAAGTCTCCCGCAACGACTCCGTCTGTGACGGGTGGTCAAAATAGTTCAGGACTTCGGTGCTCAGCGCCTCTGGGGTGGCTGCTTTTTGCAGCAACTCAGGGACCAGTCGTCGCCCCGCCAGCAGATTGGGTAACGAAACGTATTTCGTTTTCACCATGCGGGAAATAATCGAATAAGACACTGAACCCATTTTGTAAGCCACTACCATCGGCGTTTTCAGCAGCATACACTCCAGAGCCGTCGTCCCGGAGGCGATCAACGCCACATCGGCCGCGGCCATGGCTTCCCGGGAACGGCCCTGGACCAGGTGAACATTCAGATCCACGAACTCCGATAATTGATGGTGGATTTGTCGGTACCGCTCGGGACTCGCCGCAGGAATAACAAACTGTATTCCAGACCGCTTTTCCCGGCAAAGGCGCGCTGCTTTCAAAAACAGCGTTCCCAGCTGTTCCACTTCACCACTGCGACTGCCCGGTAGCAGCGCCACCAGAGGCCCATCCTCGCGAATTCTCAGGGCTGAGCGAGCCGCTTTACGATCGACATCCATGGGGATTTCATCGGCCAGGTGGTGCCCCACAAACTCCACGGGCACTTTGTGCTCACGGTAAAAATCAGCTTCAAACGGCAACAGTGTCAGCATCAGATCGACGCTCCGCTTAATGCCTTTGATCCGTCCCTGCCGCCACGCCCAAACCGAGGGGCTCACGTAATGCGCGGTCGGTATGCCCGCCTCGCGAAGGTGGCGTTCAATATTCAAGGTGAAGTCCGGGGAGTCCACACCAATAAACACTGAGGGCGGCTGTTCAGTGAAGTGGCGCTTGATAAACTTACGAATTTTCAGCAGCTCAGGCAAGCGTTTGAGCGGGTCAATCAATCCCATTACCGAGAGACGGTCCATCGGAAAAAAGGAGTGAAAACCCTGCTCTAACATTCGCGGCCCGCCGATACCGCTGAACTCGCAGTCAGGAAAGTGCTGACGCAGGGCCCGCATCAGCGCCGCCCCAAGAATATCGCCTGAAGACTCGCCCACTACCATGCCAATCTGCAAACGGCTGGATGTGCGGCTAATGTGCTCGGTCATGGCAACCTCTACCGAACAATACCGCGGGATGAATTCTGGATGGATTCGACCATCACCTGCAAAGCCTCGCAATCTCCGGCCATATCATTTAGCGATTCCATCGCTTCGCTCATGGTATAGCCGCGGCGGTACAACACTTTGAAAGCGCGTTGAATCGACGCAATATCGTCTTTGCTGAAACCGCGGCGGCGCAAGCCTTCGGCATTAATACTTTTGGCCGCCGCTGGGTTGCCGCTGGCCATGACATAGGCGGGCAGATCTTTACCAAGCGCGGTGCCCATTCCTGTAAAGCTGTGGGCACCGATATGGCAATATTGGTGTACCAGTGTGAAACCGCTGAGAATTGCCCAGTCACCGATGTGAACGTGACCGGCCAGCGCGGTATTGTTCACCAGAATACAATGGTTACCCAGCACACTGTCGTGACCGACGTGTACGTAGGCCATTAGCAGGTTGTGATCCCCGATGGTGGTCTCACTGCGGTCCTGCACCGTGCCCCGGTGAATGGTGACGCCCTCACGAATGGTGTTGTGGTTGCCAATCACCAAACGGGTGGGTTCACCATCGTATTTCAGATCCGGCGTGTCTTCACCGATGGTGGAAAAGGGATAGAAACGGTTGTGCTCACCGATACGGGTCGGCCCCTTAATCACCACGTGGGAGTCAATCACCGTGCCTGCACCAACCTCTACATCTGCGCCAATCAGGGTCCAAGGCCCTACTGTAACATCGGGTGCCAACCGAGCGTCGGGGTGAACAATCGCTGAGGGGTGAATCAAGGCTTGCCTCACTCTTCTCTGGAACCTGAAAATGGGCCGTCTCTCTATTTGGCCACTTTGACCACTATCGAGATCGAGCCGGGATCAAACCTGGCGGTCTGCACACATAATGGTGGCGGAGGCCGCCAATGCGCCGTCCACACTCGCCTTGCATTCGAATTTCCAGATTCCGCGCTTGACTGACACCACCCGTGATTCCAGCGTCAATCGATCTCCCGGAATCACCTGGCGCTTGAAGCGCACATTGTCCACGCCGGCGAACAGATAGATAGAGCCATCTTCCGGCGTTTTGTTAACGCTTTTAAAGCCCAGAATACCAGAGGCCTGGGCCAGCGCTTCCAGAATGAGCACACCGGGGAAAATCGGGCTTTGGGGAAAGTGGCCGTTGAATACCTCTTCGTTCACCGAAATATTCTTGTATGCGACAATTGATTCGTGCTCCACCAGCTCTACCACCCGATCCACCAGCAAAAACGGGTAACGGTGGGGCAGGTATTCACGAATTTCTCTAACATCCATCATAGTCAACGACCCTTGATATACATAATCGCCGGGCGACAGCGGCCGGCTCTATTAATCCGCAACGCCATAACAGGCGTCGCCTCGGTTATTCGGTCTGTTGATCGAGCTTTTTCAGGCGCAGCGCCAGCTCGTTCAATTGTCTGAAACGCACCGCGTTACGGCGCCACTCACGGGTGGTCGAGAACGGCGTCCCGGCGGAGTATGAACCAGGCTCGTCAATAGAGTGAGTTACCATGGTCATCCCCGTAACATGGACGCCATCTGTGATATCAATATGGCCAACAACGCCAACGCCACCGGCAAAAGTACAATTCTCTCCTACCGTCGTACTACCGGCAATACCCGCCTGACCAGCAATGGCGGTATTTTTACCAATGCGTACATTGTGAGCAATTTGCACCTGATTATCGATTTTTACGCCATCATCAATCCAGGTGTCATCCAGAGCGCCGCGATCAATTGTGGTCCCGGCCCCGACTTCAACACCATCCCCCAGGTAAACCCCTCCGAGCTGGTGGATTTTTAGCCACCCTTCACCAGAGGGAGCAAAACCGAAACCATCGGCGCCAATCACCGCTCCGCTGTGAATTACGCAATGACGCCCTACTCGAATGTTGTGATACAGCACTGCGCGCGGAGCAATTCGAGTGCCCTCTCCTATCGAGCAGCCATCTCCGACGACCACACCCGCACTCAACTCGACACCGGGACCCACCCGAACGTTATTACCCAGAACGACGTGGGGACCAATGGACGCCGTGTCGTCGATCTCACAGTCTTCGCCGATCACTGCGGTCGGATGCTGCCCCGGCAGGCCGGGGCGGCGGTCATCAAAGCGCTCCGTGAGGCGTGCGTAAGCCTCATAGGGCGAGTCGGTAAGCAGCTTGTTTCCCTCGAAGTCCGACGCCATATCCGGTTTTACGATCACAGCGGAAGCACGGGTTTCAGAGAGATACTTGCGGTATTTAGGGTTGGCAATAAAGCTCAGTTGCCCCGGTTGGGCATTCTGAAGCGTGGCCAGCCCCGTCAGAGAGCATTCCCCATCGCCTTCGAAGTCTGCTCCCAACCAGGCGGCTAACTCTGCCAAAGAATAGGCTTGTGCCACATCAAGCCCTCAATCAATTGCTCTTATTCAGCATTTCGGTCAGTTTGGCGGTGATATCGTAATCTTCAGAGGCGTGAAATGCACTTTGGCTGTTCAGGACCAAGTCGATTTTTTCAGCCTCAATCAATTGAGCCAGAGCTTCCTGGGTTCGGCCACCCATTTCCTGCATAATCGCCTGCATGACCTGCTGACGTTCGCCCTGCAGCGCCTGAACAGTGCGTTCGTACTGCTCGCGCATGCCACGCATCTCTTCCTGCTTCTGCTGCTTTTGCTCGTCTGACCAGGTCATGCCGTTCTTTTGGGCATCTTCCTGAAAAGCCTGCAGATCGGAGGTCAAGCTTTGATAGCGAGTGCGCAACGCCGCGTAATCTTCATCCTTTTCCAGGGTTTCCAGGCGCGTTTGTGCAGCGTCAGTGCTCAACACAGCCGCCTGAAGGTCCAGAATCACCACCTTACCCTCTGCCAGGGCCAAGGGGGCGCCCAATATCAGGGTGATAGCCAGCGCGAAGTGTTTTACTTTTGCCATCATGACGAAAAATTCCTCTGTATTATCAGTGACTTAGGAAACGAAACGGCCCTGATACCAGGGCCGAAAGAAGCCATTGGGGGACCCGGTGTTCCACGCGGGGATCCGAAAAGGAGCCAATCATACCGCGTTAGAAGGATCCACCCAACGAAAATTGGAAAAATTCCGCTTTGTCTTCTTCATTCTCGTTGATCGGGCGAGCCACTGCAAAGGTCAATGGTCCAAAGCCTGTGATCCAGGTCAGCCCCAGGCCGGCCGAGGCGCTGAGGTGATTCAGGTCCGGCTCGTAGCAGTTGCGCTGCAATTCGCTGCAGTTAGTGCTGAAAACATTACCCGCTTCGACAAAGAAGCTCGATTGCAGCATGCGCTGATCCTTGATGAAGGGCAATGGGAACAGGATCTCAGCGCCAAACTCAGTGAGAATGTTGCCGCCAAAGGCGTCATAACGACTGTTGCGACTCCCTAGCTGATTTTGGGCAACACTGTACTGAGTGACCAATTCACCCGGGCGACATTTAAAGCTGTTGGAATTAAAGGCGGTGCCAGTGCCGGTGGGAACACCCGCGAGATCATCCGGGTTTTCACACAGCAGATACGCATTGGAGAGTTCCCCAGAGGTGGGCACGCCATCACCATTGGCGTCATCCCAGGCGTAGGGCACGGTCACAGAACTTTCATAAGGCGTTGAGCGCGGCCCCAGGCTGTTGCGCTCAAAGCCGCGCACGGAACCAAAACCACCCGCGTAGAAATGCTCGAAGAACGGTAACTCTGTGTCACCATAACTGTCTACATACCCCAGACGAGTGCGCAGTTTAAGCGTCAGCGCACGCGTCAACGGTTTATAGGTTTCCGCCTGATACTGCAGTTTATAGTACTCAAGGTCCCCACCGGGCACAGAGGCCTCCAGAGAAAAACGCTGGGAGCTGCCTCGGGTCGCCATCATGCCTCGGTTCAAGGTAGAGCGAACGTAATTGAAGCCAACCAGCGCATCCTGAAACTCTCCGCCGTACAGGTCGATGTAGCCCGGCTCGCCCAGCATTTCTTCCGTGACGGTATTGCCGGTGAAGTTATTGGGGAAGTCTCGTCCCGTTGCGAGATTATCCAGCACCTCGCTGTACTGATCCTGGGTGATATAACGGGACCCTACCGGGATCATCGGCGAACGAACGATCTCGCGCGCGGAGTAGCGGCTCGCTTTCACCGTGAGATCACGTCCCTCAATACTAAAGCCGATCCGCTCAATCTCGGAAATCGGGTAGCCAAAGCTCATTTTTGCGCCATATACATCGGTGCTGTAACCGGAGACGTTGTAGTTCGCATAGTCGCTTTGGGTGTAGTAGAGGTTAAACCCGCGACTCACACCGTCCTTTGTAAAATAGGGGTCGTTGTAGCTGAAGTTGTAAGCGGTCTGGAAGCGGCTATTACTCAGTGAGAAGCCCACCTGCTTACCCGTACCAAACCAGTTATTCTGCTGGATACTGGCGGACAGCAAGAGGCCGGTGTACTGCGCATAGCCCACTTGCAGCCCCATGCTGCCCGACGGTGATTCTTCGACCGTATACTCGACGTCCACCTGGTCGCTGGTGCCTGGGACTTCATTGGTTTCCACATTCACTTCTTTAAAGAAACCCAGACGATCAAGACGAACTTTGGAGTGCTCAATTTGGGAATTGGACGCCGCACCGCCTTCCATCTGACGCATTTCACGGCGCAATACTTCGTCAATGGTTTTGGTGTTGCCCTTGAAGTTGATACGGCGAACATACGCTCGCTGGCCCGGGTCAACGAAGAAGGTCAGTTTAACGGTTTTGTCTTCATCGTTTTTTTCCGGGATCCCCTCCACTTCGGCAAACGTATAGCCTTCATTGCCCAGCCGCTGCGTTATGTACTCGGAGGAGTTGGTCATCAGAATCTGGGAGAAGGTATCGCCCTCGCGCAGCATGATCATGCGGCGCACCAATTCTTCAGGCAGTTTGAGATCGCCCGCCAGTTCAACATCACTGACCGTATAGATCTCGCCTTCGGAGACATTGAGGGTAATGTAAATTTTGGATTTATCCGGGCTGAGTGCTACCTGCGTGGAGTCGATGCGAAAGCTCAGGTAACCGCGGTCCAGGTAATAGGATTCCAGGGTTTCAATATCGCCAGTCAGTTTTTCGCGCGAGTATTTATCATCACCGGAGATCCAGGAAAACCACCCTGAAGACTTCAGTTCGAAGTTATCCAGCAAATCTTCGTTACTGAAAACCTCATTGCCGACAATATTAATACCCTTGATTCGCGCCGGTTTGCCTTCGTTGACGTTTACCGTCACTTTTACCTGGTTACGCGGCAGGTCTTCCACATCAATATCAACGGAGGCACCGTAACGCCCCTGCCCGATATATTCACGCTCCAGCGCCTGACTGATGCCCTCCAGGGTCGCGCGCTGAAAGATCTGCCCTTCGAACAAATCATTTTCACGCAAGCTGCCCATAAGGTCTTCGGTTTTAATAACCTTGTTGCCCTCAATGGTAATTTCGTTGATCGCCGGACGCTCTTCCAACCGCACGACCAACACATCGCCATCGCGCCCCATGGCCACGTCACTAAAATACCCTACCTGGAACAGTGAACGGGTGGCGGCACGAATATCTTCTGAGGTCACCTGGTCGCCAACCCTCAGCGGCAGTGCGCTAAAGACTGTACCGGCGGACACCCGCTGCAGCCCTTCCAACCGAATATCGTTGATCTGAAAACTCTGGGCCTGTACTGCCGCCGAGAGCAGCATGGCCAGCATCAACCCCGTCAATCGCATCCAAACTCGCATCATAGAAACGTCTTTATCAGTTAAGATCACACGCCGCCCGGCGCTTTGCCCAGGCCTAAAGCCGCATAATGTCGTTGTAAAAAGCCAGCACCATGAGCCCGACCACCATAACCAGCCCCATTTGATAACCCACTTGCTGGACCCGCTCGGATACCGGACTGCCCTTGATGACCTCAATGAAGTAATACAGCAGGTGTCCGCCATCAAGCACGGGAATGGGCAGCAGGTTGAACACACCTAAAAATATGCTCAGTAACGCCACAAACCCGACAAAACTTTTCCACCCTCCCTCGGCAGAATCGCCCGCCACCTTAGCAATGGTGATGGGGCCGCTCAAGTTCTTTGTAGATATCTCCCCCACCACCAGCTTTTTAACGGACAGCAGGACAAACCCAGCGGTTTCCCAGGTACGGTCCACCCCGGCCACAAAAGACTCAACGGGTCCGTACCGGTACTCCCGGATACGCTCTTCCGGCCAGGGCTGCCACTGCAGGGCAACGCCGACGCGGCCAAACCGTTCCCCGTCCTGATTCACGGTATCGGGCGTCACCACTAGACTCTCTTGCCCCCCTTCGCGTTCCACAATGACCTGAATTTCTTCGCCGGGCCGCTCGCGAACGTAGTTCACCCAGTGCATCCAGTCCGGAACAGGCTGGCCATCGGCGCTTAACACGCGGTCTCCCACCTGCAGCCCCGCCTGAGCAGCCGGGCTGTCAGCCACTACCTCTCCGATGATAGGCCGGGTATTGGGCCGGTCCAGCGTCAACCCCAGGCCGGCCACTGGGTCGGGCTCGTCCACCCCTCGCAGCCAGTTCTCCAGACTCGCCTGAGAAACATACTGCAGCTCGGAGTCCGGGTACTTCACGCGGAAACTGATGGTGCCACTCTCCCCCAGACGGCGCAGCAACTGCTGATGCAGCGCCTGCCATGTGGGCGTAGGCTGGCCATCAACGGACAGTATTTCCTGGCCCGGCTCCAAACCGGCGCTCGCCGCCACGGATCCCGGAGCGACCTCCCCGATCACCGGAATCGGCTCCTGCGTACCGGGAATCATCAACAGCCAAAACAGCAGCACCGCCAGAATAAAGTTGGCCAGCGGTCCTGCAGCCACGATGGCGATACGCTTCCAGACATTCTGCCGGTTGAAGGCCCTCTCCAGCTCTTCCTCGGGCACCTCCCCTTCGCGCTCGTCCAGCATTTTGACGTAACCGCCCATGGGGATACTCGCCAGGGCATACTCTGTTCCGTGGCGATCATAGCGACGCCAAATAACTTTCCCAAAACCGATCGAAAAGCGAAGCACCTTCACGCCACAACGCCGCGCCACGTAAAAATGGCCAAATTCATGCACCGCCACAAGCACGATCAGTGCGACCAAAAACCAGAGGATTGTCTGAATCAGTGCCACGGCTTACCTCTCATCGTGCATCAATCAGATGGCGCGCAAGTTCACGTGCCTGCCGATCGGCGGTTTGGACCATTTCCAGGTCGTGGGGTTCAGTAGTGGATAAACGCTCCATAACTGTGCCAATCACCACTGGAATCTCGGTAAATCCCAGTCGCCTTTCCAGAAAAGCCGCCACCGCGATTTCATTGGCAGCGTTCAAAAGCGTGGGGGCTGTGCCGCCCTGCCTAGCCGCCTCGGCAGCCAGCTTCAAACAGGGGAAGCGAGCTGTATCCGGTGCTTCAAAATCCAGTCGAGCCGTGGCGATCACATCCAGGCTGGCCACTCCCGATTCAATGCGGTCGGGCCAGGCCAGAGCATGCGCAATGGGAGTGCGCATATCGGGGTTACCCATCTGCGCGAGCACCGAACCGTCCACGTACTCCACCATGGAGTGGATCACACTTTGCGGGTGCACCACTATTTCAATCTGATCGGGACGCGTGTGAAACAGCCAGCAGGCCTCAATCAGCTCCAGCCCCTTGTTCATCAGCGTGGCCGAATCCACGGAAATCTTCTGACCCATACTCCAATTCGGGTGGGCACAGGCCTGCTCCGGCGTCACATCAAGCAGTTCCCGGGCGGAAAGCGCCCGGAACGGGCCACCGGAAGCGGTCAGCAAAATACGCCGGACCCCGCTCTGACGCAAGCCCTCTCCGGCCAGGCAGTCATCGGGATGACGGGGGAGACACTGAAAGATTGCATTGTGTTCGCTATCAATCGGGAGCAGCGTGGCACCGTGCTGGGCCACCGCACGGGTAAAAAGTCCGCCAGCCATAACCAGTGCCTCTTTATTGGCCAGCAGGACCTTCTTGCCGGCCTCGACAGCGGCCAGCGTTGGCACCAGACCCGCTGCCCCGACAATAGCGGCCATTACGGTATCCACTTCGGGGGCGGAAGCCACCTCGGATAATGCGTCTTCACCACACAGCACCCGCGTATCGCTGCCGTGTGTTTTCAGCCAGGCACTGAGTGCCTCGGCCCCCGCAGCCTCTACCACCACCGCGTAGCGAGGCCGGTGGCGTAAACAGGACTCGCCCAGCTTCCGCCACTGACGGTGTGCGGTGAGCGCATAGAGACGGTATCGGTCCGGGTGCCGCGCCAGTACATCAAGTGTACTAGCACCAATTGAGCCAGAGGCGCCGAGCAACGTCACTTGCTGTACAGACGCCTGATTCCTTACCTGATCGGTAGTCATTGGAAGTGTCACCTCAGGCCAGCGGCCAGCCGCCGGCCAACAGGGCGAGCGCAAATACGGGCGCGGCGGCAGTGAGGCTGTCCACCCGGTCCAGCACACCGCCATGGCCTGGCAGCAGCGCACTGCTGTCCTTGATGCCACGATAGCGCTTGACCATACTTTCCAGTAAATCGCCCAGCACCGACACCAGGCTGGTGGGAATAATAATGGCTATCCAGAATAGCAGCCCCCCTTCAAACAGGGAGCCGATCAGGAGCGCGAGCAACAAATTGGCGACCACACCACCGGCAAAGCCCTCCCACGTTTTACCGGGACTGACATTAATCGCCAGCTTGCGGCGGCCCCAGCGTCGTCCGGCAAAGTATCCACCGATATCAGCGCAGGCTACGATCATCACCAGCAGGAGCAGCAGCCAGAGCCCGCCATCCTGCACGCGCAAATAGGAAAGCGCCGCCCAGGCCGGTATCAGCACGAAAAAGCCCATGCCGGCACGCATCCAGCGACTTCGCCACAGCAGAGCACTGCTCGGATACCCTTGCACCCAAAGCAACGCCAGAGCCCACCAGCCACAGCCCACCATCAGAATATTGCGGAAGGACAGGCGCTGCGCCTCCGCTAAAGCACTGTCTTCCAGCGCGGCTTCCGGTAGCGTATGCACATTCAGGTACATCGCCCCCCCCGCCAGAATGACACCCATAACTGTCACGTAGGCGGCACGCTGCCAATAGCGGGCAAAACCTGACAGGTTCGCCCATTCCCAGGCTGCAATCAGTGTGATGGTGGCGGCAAAGGCTGAAAATAGCGGCCCCGGCAAATAAACCAGCGCCAGTGCAAATACCGCCGCGAGAACGAGTCCGGTAATCACCCGCTGCTTAAGCATGTCGGGCCTCGACAGAGCCAGAAACCTGATCTGAGGTCAGTCCAAATCGCCGCTGCCTCTGGTAGAAATCCTGTGCGGCCTTTTTTAACTCGTCGCCGCCAAATGCAGGCCAGAGTACCGGACTGAAATACAGCTCGGCGTAGGCGCACTGCCACAGCAGGAAATTACTGATCCGCACTTCACCGCCCGTGCGAATCAGCAGGTCAGGCTCGGGAAATTCAGCGAGACTGGTGTAATCGTGAAGGGAGTGTTCGTCAATATCATCCGGGGAGAGATCACCCTCGGCCACCTTCTCTGCCATGCGGCGGGCAGCCTGGGCGATATCCCAACGCCCACCGTAATCAGCCGCTATCACCAGAGTGGTTTGCCCCTCCTGGGTAACGCGCTCGGCCTCGTCGATCGCTTTGCGCAACGCGGGAGAAAAATTGTCGCGATTGCCAATGACTTTCAGGCGGACGTTTTTACGACGCAGCTCGCGGGTCTCGTGCTTGAGGTACCACTGGAACAAACCCATCAGAGCTTCGACTTCCTTGCGAGGCCGCTTCCAGTTCTCGCTGCTGAAGGCGAAGAGCGTCAAGACTTCAGTCTCAAGCTCCTGGCAGGCGGTCATAATATCGCGGATACGTTCGGCACCCTCTTTATGCCCCGCCACACCGTTCATACCTCGCTGCTTGGCCCAGCGGTTGTTGCCATCCATAATAATCGCGATATGGCGCAAGGAATTGCTGCTCACAAAAAACTCCCGGATCAGTTGCCAGTGAGGTCATTAGGGGCCATCGTTCGCCCCTGACGACTCAGATCTCCATCAGATCCTCTTCTTTGGCACTGAGCGCTTTGTCGATTTGGGCGATGTATTTATCAGTAATTTTTTGAATATCGTCCTGAGCGCGATGATCCTCGTCTTCAGTGATTTCCTTGTCTTTCAATAAGGCTTTAACATCGGACAACGCGTCCCGGCGCACGTTGCGCACCGAAACCCGGGCATTCTCGGCTTCGGTGCGAGCCTGCTTGATGTAATTTTTGCGGGTTTCTTCCGTCAGCGCGGGCATTGGGAGACGGATCAGGCCGCCATTGGTCGACGGGTTAAGACCGAGATCGGACTTCATAATCGCTTTTTCGATCTCTGGCACCAGATTTTTTTCCCAGGGGCTGATGCTCAACGTACGGGCATCTTCCACACCGATATTCGCCAACTGGTTCAACGGCGTATCCGCTCCGTAGTAATTAACGTGTATGCCATCCAGGATGCTCGGATGCGCACGTCCGGTGCGAATTTTGTTGAAGTTGTTGCCCAGCGCGTCCAGCGCTTTGGCCATACGGCTTTCCGTTTCTTTTTTAAGGTCATTCAGCATCGTTTCTGCCCTCTTCGATCAGGGTGCCTTCATTACTGCCCACGACAATATTGAGCAGCGCTCCGGCTTTGTTCATGCGGAATACCCGCACCGGCATGTAGTGCTCCCGGCACAGACAAATCGCGGTGAGATCCATCACACCCAACTTACGCTCCAGCACTTCGTCATAGGTCAGGCGATCGTATTTGGTCGCACTCGGATCCTGCATGGGGTCGGCGGTGTAAACGCCATCCACCTTTGTCGCCTTGAGCACGATATCGGCTTCCACTTCAATGGCACGCAGGCATGCCGCAGAATCCGTGGTAAAGAACGGGTTGCCTGTACCGGCCGAGAAGATGACTACTTCGCCAGCGGACAAGGCGCGGTTGGCTTGACGGCTGTCATAGTGCTCCACGATACCACTCATGGGAATGGCAGACATCACGCGGGAGGATATGTTCGAGCGCTCCAGTGCATCGCGCATGGCGAGCGCGTTCATAACGGTCGCCAACATACCCATGTGGTCGCCCGTCACGCGATTCAGGCCGGCACTGCTCAGAGCCGCACCACGGAACAGGTTGCCACCACCAATCACTAAGCCGACTTGAACGCCAATACCGACCAGCTGGCCGATTTCAAGCGCCATTTTATCGAGAACTTTGGGGTCAATCCCAAAACCTTCAGATCCCATCAGCTCTTCGCCGCTAAGCTTGAGCAGGATTCGTTTGTACTTCTTGTCGCGTGCGCTCGGCATATCGGGTTCTCCGCTGGGGGCTTGTGGTAGTGTCGGTGAACCGCCGGGCGGGCGCAAGTCCTGCCCGGCGGAGAGACCAGCCGTTACTTACCCCTTGGAGGACGCTTTTACCTGTGCGGCAACCTCTTCAGCGAAATCGACGGTTTCTTTCTCGATACCGTCACCCACCTCGAAACGCACAAAGCTTTGGATAGAGGCACCAGCGTCTTTCGCCAGCTTGCCCACTTTCACTTCCGGGTTCTTCACGAAGGGCTGCTCAACCAGGCTGCCTTCTTTGAGGAACTTGTTGATACGACCCACCATCATTTTCTCGACGATCTCGTCCGGTTTGCCTTCCATATCCGGCTGGGCCTTGATGATTTCCTTCTCTTTTTCCACCAGCTCTGCGGGCATATCGTCCGGGTTGATCACTTGCGGGTTAACCGCGGCAACGTGCATGGCCACGTCACGAGCCAGCTCGGCATCGCCGCCTTCCAGCTGGGTCAGCACCGCGATACGGTTGTTGGAGTGAACATAACCGTCAATCACGCCGCCTTCCAGAATCGCCACTCGACGAACACTGATGTTTTCGCCGATCTTCTGAACCAGCGCCTCGCGCTCGCCTTCGAGTTCACCATCCATCAGAGCCGCCACATCGGTCTGCTTGGCATCGAACGCTTTTTGAACCACTTTTTCAACAAACGCCAGGAAGCCCTGGTCACGAGCCACAAAGTCGGTCTCGCTGTTAACTTCAACAGCAACGCCATAGGCATTATCGTCAGCCACTTTCACACTGACCACGCCGTCCGCAGCGGTGCGGCCAGCCTTTTTGGCGGCTTTCAGGCCGCTGGCCTTACGCAGGTTCTCAATCGCCAGCTCGACGTCGCCATCGGCTTCATTCAGGGCTTTTTTACACTCCATCATGCCGAGCCCGGTACGGTCACGCAGTTCCTTAACCATTGACGCAGAAATCGCAGCCATGTCGCTTTCCTCTTGAATTAGGTCTGTATCAGTATTCGAAAAAAGGGGGCCGCCGTTTGGCCTGCCCCCTTTGCCTGGCCGTGAGACGCAGAGCTTACTCGGCGGCCGCTTCACCTTCGGCAGCCACGTACTCGTCTTTGTTAGGCACGGCCTGGGCTTCTTTCCCACCTTCCAGGCAGGCGTCAGCCATGGCACTTACGTAAAGCTTGATAGCGCGGATAGCGTCATCGTTACCCGGGATGATGTAGTCGATATCGTCCGGGTTGCTGTTGGTATCCACGATGCCAATAATCGGAATGCCCAGCTTCTTGGCTTCCTGGATCGCAATACGCTCGTGGTCAACATCCACCACGAACAAAGCGTCCGGCAGGCCGCTCATGTCTTTGATACCACCAATGGAGCGCTCCAGCTTTTCCATATCACGGGTGCGCATCAGGGCTTCTTTCTTGGTCAGCTTTTCAAAGGTTCCGTCCTGGCTCTGGGCTTCCAGCTCGCGATAGCGACGGATAGAGGCACGGATGGTTTTGTAGTTGGTCAGCATCCCGCCCAACCAGCGATGGCTGACGAACGGCATGCCAGCACGCTCGGCCTGCTCTTTGATGGTTTTCTGAGCAGCACGCTTGGTACCGACGAACAGCACCTTTTTCTTCTGGGCGGCCATCTTCTTGACCACTTCCATCGCCTCAGCAAAGGCGGGAACGGTTTTTTCCAGATTGATGATGTGAATCTTGTTGCGGGCACCAAAGATAAAGCGGTTCATCTTCGGGTTCCAATAGCGGGTCTGGTGGCCAAAGTGGGCACCAGCCTGCAGCATATCGCGCATGCTTACTGAAGGCATTTTGTCATTCCTATATATCGGGTTAGGCCTCCACACACCCGGTCAACCAACCCGCTTGCGGGCACCCAGGCTGAACGTAACGGTGCGTGTGTGACGTTAAGGTTTCAATACTATGCCGCTTCCCGGAGGAGTCCGGCGCCCCGCTCGCCGAGACAGCTCGGGTTGCAGAGCCGCGCTTTATACCATAATTCCCTTCCCAGGGAAACCCAAAATGCCCTTTCCCGGCGGCCTTGACCTTCCCCCAGCGGGCTGTCGGAGACCGCCCGGATCGTTTAGAATGAGGACTTTTCCCTGCAATTTTGGCGAGAAAGCATGTCTGTCAGTATCAAAACCCCCGAAGAGATCGAAAAAATGCGCGTCGCCGGTCGAATGGCCGCCGAAGTGCTGGAAATGATTGAGCCACACGTCCAACCCGGCGTCACCACCGCCGAGCTGGACCGGTTGTGCCATGAGCACATCGTCAACGTGCAAAACGCCATCCCTGCCTGCCTCAACTACCGAGGCTTCCCGAAGTCTATTTGCACCTCGGTGAATCAAGTGATCTGTCACGGTATCCCGTCAGAGAAAAAGACATTGAAGAACGGCGATATCATCAATATCGACGTCACGGTCATCTATGATGGTTACCACGGCGACACCAGCAAAATGTATTTTGTCGGCAAACGCCTCCCGCACGCCGAGCGGTTGGTAGCGGTCACCCAGGAATGCCTCTACAAAGGCATTGAGATGGTCAGGCCGGGCGTTCGTCTCGGAGATATTGGCCACATCATCCAGCAGCACGCTGAGAGCAACCACTATTCCGTCGTGCGCGAATACTGCGGCCACGGCATTGGCGCCGTATTCCACGAAGACCCCCAGATATTGCACTACGGCCGCCCCGATACGGGGATGGAGCTTAAAGAAGGCATGACCTTCACCATTGAACCCATGGTCAACGCCGGTAAACGACACACCAAAACCAAGCCGGATGGCTGGACGGTGGAAACACGCGATGGCCGACTTTCCGCGCAATGGGAACATACGTTGGCGGTAACCAGCGATGGTGTGGAAGTGCTGACGGCCCGCCGGGAGGAATCCTTCTAAGCATGGAGATCCAGTCAATCCCCTACTTTGAACGCCCTCTGTTCTTTTTTGATCAGGCCCGTTTTCGTCGTGCGCTGCTCGAAAAACCCGTTATTACCGTCTTCAAAGATGCAATCGCGGCGGCCAACCGGCAGTTCGACGCCCGCTTTCGGGAAGGGGAAGACATCCGTGCACTGATCCACGACCGTGCACTGTTTGTAGATTGCATGCTCCATTATGTCTGGCACCGCCACGCCTGGCCGCTGGGCATCAGCATGGAAGCCGTGGGCGGCTATGGCCGCTGTGAGCTGCATCCGCACTCGGATATCGATCTGCTGATTCTCGCGGGCAATAAAAGCACGCTGGAGCGCTGCCAAAGCCAAATCGAGCAATTACTGACATTTCTGTGGGACATTGGCCTGGAAATTGGCCACAGCGTGCGGACTCTGGAAGAGTGTGTCGGCTACGCCCGCGACGACATTACCGTCGCGACCAACCTGATGGAGTCCCGCACCCTGGTGGGCGACTCCTCTTTACGCATCCAGTTGATGCAGGAAACGGCACCAGACCAGCTGTGGCCCGCGGATGCGTTCTTCAAAGCCAAGTGGCAAGAGCAATTGGATCGGCACCAGAAGTACAACGACACCGAATACAATCTCGAACCCAATATCAAGAATGCCCCCGGCGGATTGCGCGACATTCAAATGATCAGCTGGGTCGCAAAACGTTTTTTCCAGGTTCGTACCCTCAAGCAGCTTGAAGGCAAAGGCTTCTTCACGGAAGAAGAGTTCTCACTGATGCAAAGCGGCGAGGAATTCCTGTGGCGGGTACGCTACGGACTGCACATGATCGCCGGTCGAGCCGAGGACCGGTTGCTATTCGATCACCAGCGCGAACTGGCCGCTCTGTTTGGCTACCGGGACAATGCCGAAAGCCTGGCGGTCGAACAGTTTATGCACCGCTACTATCGGCTGGCCATGTCACTGCGGGAACTCAACGATGTCCTGCTTCAGTTTTTACATGAAGTCATTCTGCAAAAAGGCGCCTGCAAAAACGTTACGGCACTGAGTGAGCGGTTCCAGTTACGCGACCACTACATCGAAGCCACCCACATTTATGTGTTCGAGGAAACGCCGTCGGCATTGCTGGAAATTTTTGTGTTGATGGCAAAACACCCCGACATCCAGGGCGTGCGTGCCTCGACGATTCGGCTGCTGCGCGAAAGCCGTTACCAGATCGACGACGCCTATCGTTGCGCGCCCGAGAATACCCGCCTGTTCCTCGAACTTTTCCAGTATCCGCAAGGGCTGGTCGAACAGCTCAAGCGTATGTCCCGCTATGGCATTCTGGGCCTGTACCTGCCGGAATTTGGCCTTGTGACCGGCCAGATGCAGCACGACCTTTTCCACATTTACACCGTGGACGCACACACGCTGAAAGTCATGCAGAATATGTGCGATTTCTGGAAGCCGGATGCCAAGGACGAGTTCCCTATCGCGGCTCACCTGATAAGGCGGTTGCCCAAACCAGAGTTGCTTTATATCGCCGGGCTGTACCATGACATTGCCAAGGGGCGAGGCGGCGATCACTCAACCCTGGGGGCAGTGGATGCCGAGGCGTTTTGCCAGCGTCACGGCCTGTCACCACGGGACACCCGCCTGGTGTGCTGGCTGGTAGAACAACATTTGTTAATGTCATCGGTCGCGCAAAAGCAGGATATTTCCGACCCCGATGTCATCCACGATTTTGCGTTGCGTATTGGCGACCAACAGCGCCTGGATTACCTCTACAGTTTGACGGTAGCGGACATTAACGGCACCAACAAAGAGCTGTGGAATACCTGGCGCGCCAGCCTGATGCGCCAGCTTTACCTGGAAACCAAGCGTGCCTTACGTCGTGGGCTGGAAAACAATATCGACAAACACGAGTTAATTGAAGAGACGCAGCAATCCGCGCTACGCAAACTTGAGCGCAAACACATTGAGGAAGAAACGGTTTGGACGCTCTGGAAAGATATGAGCGAAGAGTATTTCATGCGTGAAACCGCGCTGGATATTGCCTGGCATACCGAAGCCATGGCCCATCACGATAGCGAAGCGCCATTGATTTTAATCAAGCGTACCAGCAGCCGTGAGCTCGAAGGTGCCACGCAGATTTTTGTCCGCCATAAAGGGCACAACAATATTTTTGCCGCTGTTGCCACGGCGTTGGATCAGCTAAACCTCAGCATTCAGGACGCGCGTATCTACAACTCCGGCAGTGGTTATACCGCCGATACATTTTTTGTACTGAATCAAAATGGTGAGCCGTTGGGCGATGACCCTAAAGTGCTCAAACGGATTCACGATGCCCTGCTGGAGGAATTGCGCCTGGTGGATGATTACTCTGAAGTGATCAGCCGCCGCACCCCCCGGCGTTTGAAGCATTTCACGATGCCAACTCGTACCCGCCTGAGTAACGATATGATCAGTGGTTACACGGTGCTGGAGGTTATCAGTCCGGATCGCCCAGGCTTGCTGGCGTGTATTGGGCGTATTTTTCTTCAGTTTGGTATTGAGCTACAGAACGCGAAGATTGCGACGCTGGGCGAGCGCGTGGAGGATGTGTTTTTTATTACCGATGGTGAGGGTAATCCGCTGAGTGATCCGGCGCTCTGTGAGTCTTTGCAGCGGGAGATTTGTGAGCAGTTGGACAAGCGAGCGACCAAGACATCGTCGGTGGTGAATCTTTAGAGAGGCCAGCTTCGGCAACCCCGGTTAGAAGCAGGAATCAATTTGCCAACAAGATTGACCTTATGAACCCAGATCTGAATCAACTCCACCCCTATCCGTTTGAAAAGCTGGCCAGTCTCAAGGCGGGCATTCAGCCACCCGAAGGGTTGGCCCATATCGCGCTGTCCATTGGTGAGCCCAAACACGCGCCACCTCAGTTCGTGCTTGATACGCTCAGCAACCATCTCGACCGCGTGGCCAACTACCCGGCCACCAAGGGCCTTCCCGAACTGCGCCAGGCTATCGCGGCCTGGGCCGAGCGGCGTTTCAAACTCTCTGCCGATATGCTTGACCCGGAAACCCAGGTGCTGCCCGTTAACGGTACGCGGGAGGCGTTGTTTGCGTTTGCCCAGGCGGTGGTGGATCGCACACAAACCAATCCGTTGGTAGTGAGTCCGAATCCGTTTTACCAGATTTACGAAGGGGCCGCTCTGCTGGCGGGTGCCAACACGGCGTTTTTGAATTGCACCGCCGACAACCGTTATATCCCGGACTTTTCAGCGGTTTCTCCCGATACTTGGCGCGACTGCCAATTGCTCTACTTGTGCTCACCGGGCAACCCGACTGGCGCGGTGCTCACGCTGGAGCATTGGCGCACTCTGTTGGCACTGGCCGACCAATACGACTTTGTCATTGCTTCGGATGAATGCTATTCGGAGCTGTATTTCGACGAGGGGGCTCCCCCCATGGGTTTGTTGCAAGCCTGTTGCGAGCTGGGGCGCACTGATTTCAACCGTTGCGTGGTGTTTCACAGTTTGTCCAAGCGCTCGAACCTGCCCGGCCTGCGTTCCGGGTTTGCAGCCGGGGATGCGTCGATCCTGGCGGAGTTTCTGCGTTACCGCACTTACCATGGTTGTGCGATGCCCGTTCCCTCGCAACTGGCGAGTATCGCTGCCTGGGAAGACGAAGACCACGTAATGGCCAATCGAGCCTTGTATCGGCAGAAGTTTGAAGCGGTGCTGGATATTCTGGATGGCTGCCTGGCGGTGTCGCGGCCGGAGGCCGGCTTTTATCTCTGGCCGCGCACCCCGGTGGACAGCGAAACGTTTGCTCGCGAGCTGTTTGCCCAGCAAAATATTACCGTGTTGCCCGGCAATTATCTCGCGCGATCCACCGGGAACGGTAACCCCGGAGACCAGTACGTGCGCATGGCGCTGGTGGCATCTGCTGAAGAGTGCGTCGAAGCGGCGCGCCGTCTAAAAGCGTTTATGGCTCAGTTTTAGCGTTGGCGAAGAGATGGCAATGACCGAACTGAAAAACCTGAAAAAAGCCGACCGGGTGGCGCTCATTCTGGAACGACTCCAGGTATTGTACCCGGCTCCTCCCATCCCTTTGGATCATAAAGACCCCTACACGCTTTTGGTCGCGGTGCTTCTGTCGGCTCAATGCACCGATGAACGCGTTAACCAGGTCACCCCCCATCTGTGGAAACTGGCCGACAATCCCTACGATATGGCCAAAGTGCCGGTAGAGGATATCAAGGCCGTTATTCGCCCCTGCGGCCTCTCTCCGCAAAAGTCCAAAGCCATTTCTCGCTTGTCGCACATTCTGGTGGAGGATTACGGCGGCAAGGTACCCCAGGATATCGATGCACTGGAGACGCTGCCCGGCGTGGGCCATAAAACCGCCAGCGTTGTGATGAGTCAGGCGTTTGGCGAACCCGCCTTCCCGGTGGACACCCATATTCATCGGCTGGCCCAGCGGTGGGGCCTCACCACGGGAAAGAGCGTGACACAGACCGAGAAAGATCTTAAGCGCCTGTTCCCCAAGGACCGATGGAACGATCTGCACCTGCAAATCATCTATTATGGACGTGAGCACTGTTCCGCACGGCGCTGCGATGGTACCGTATGCGACATTTGCCGAACTTGCTATCCGGCACGGAAGCATCCGAAACGGGTGCACAAAGCCTGACGACTCTACCCGGACGCCTTTATCATGATCGCCGCAGTCAAGCACCTGCCTATCACGTTCGTCGCCATCAGCAAACAGCCGCTGGCCTTCCTGGCAATTTTACCGATTTAAACAGGACGCAGCGCTTTGCCTCAACAAACCCCCAACTCATGGCGACGGCTAACACTCTTCGGCGCGATTTTCATAGCGCTGACCGCCGCAGGGCTTTATTCGGTTTATCAACAATTCGCCGGACGGGAACTGACCTTCGATACCCGGCTGATTCAGCCCGTACCTGTGCTGGCGGCTATGATGCTGCTGGCCACTTACTATGTGTCCGATGCGCTGCGCCTGGGCTATACGCTGAAAGCGCTCGGGCATCATATGCCGCTGCCGCGGCTGTTAAAGCTGGTGTTTATCAACCTGTTCTTCTCTAACATTACACCGATGGCGACAGGTGGCGGTTTTGCCCAGATCTGGTACCTACAGCGCTCCGGCGTTCCTATCGGGCACGCGACCGCCGCCACAACGATCCGGACGCTGCTCGCGGTCGCCTTCATTTTTTCACTCACCCCTGTGTGCCTGTTGGCGTTGAATATTTTTGATAAAGAAAGCATTGGCGCCGATGTGGGCACGGCGCTGGTGGTATTTGTGTTTATCTATCTCGGATTCTTCTCTCTCGTACTGTTCCGCACCCGGTGGTTAATCGGCCCCATTAGCGCCACTCTGACACGCCTGCATCGCTGGCGCTGGATCAGCGATCATCGCCATCAGCGCTGGCAATACAAAGCGCGGCGGGAAATGCTTCGTTTTGCCAGAGCTTTCGGCGAGTATTGGGCCGGTGATCGGTGGGCCGTTACGCTTTCCATTTTTTTCACTGCCGTATTTCTATTGACGCTGTTCAGCTTCCCTTCGTTACTGATTTGGGCGCTGGGCTACTCAGCAGACTATTTAACCGCGCTCGGCCTGCTCAACATCACCACCTTCATTATGTATTTTTCGCCCACGCCTGGCGCGTCGGGCATTTCCGAGGGGGTATTTGGCCATTTTTTCCGCGCCTTGATCGGCGGCCAGCATTTGATACTGGTCATCATCACCTGGCGGCTGCTCACCATTTACGTGGGCATGGTGATCGGATTGTGGTTGTTCAAACGCACGCTCGCCAATGAACTGGTTAGCCCCCGGAAGAATCCCTTAACACCATGAAACACATCCGGCTGTTAAAATGGCTGTTTTACCTCAACCTGGTTATTGTCGGGTTCCTGATCGGCTATAAGGTTTACCTGAATCTGGAGCGGCCCGAGTTCAGCAGCGTCCACACTGAGCAACTACAAGACATCAAGAACCGTATTCAGGACCCCGAGCAGTTTCAGTTTGCCGTGCTTGGCAACATCAACAACTCTGTCGGTGTTTTTGAAAAGCGTTTCATTCCGGCATTGAATCAATCCGGCCTGGACTTCATGATTTCCGCAGGCAATGCCGTTAGCGGAGGCGGCGAAGATAAGTACCGGGCACTGCACGGCACACTCAGCCACCTCACCATCCCCTACCTGTTAACCTTTGGGGAAAATGAATATCAGGACTTTGGCAGCTTTCGGTTTTATGAGCACTTCGGCCCGTACTTCTACAACTTCAAGCTGGGTCGCAGTCAGTTTATTTTTCTGGACAGCACTGGAAAAACGCCCTGGCGCTGGCAAATCGAATGGCTCAAAGGGTTGCTTCAAGAACAGAACTATGGCCCTGTGTTTTTGTTTATTGGCCACCCCCTTCTGCCGATTCAGCATGACCTGTTTTTCAAACGCGAAGATCAGTACTTGCAAGACACACTGTTTCGGGAAGCTCTGCTCGGACTGATTTCACAGCACCATGTGACGGCGGTGTTCTCAGCCAACCTTCCTCTGTTTTCCGAACAAACTCACGGCGGGACGGAGTTTATTACGACGGGCGGTGCCGGCGGACTCGTGTTAAACGATGATGAGAGTTTTTACCACTATGTAGCGGTCGAGGTGAACGGCGACGAGGTGTCGCTGCAAATGCAGCGTCTGGAAATTGGTCAGCACCCACTGCTGAAAAGACTTGAAGGCTTCTGGTTTTTTGTCTATTCACTATTTTATGTAGGTTATATCAACTTCTTTCTATTGATAAGCGCGTTTATGGTGGTCGGCATCAAGCTGTATCAGCGCGTCTTTATCGGTCGCGACTACTACCCCAACTTCGATCTGGACCCCACCCCCTGGCTAGAACGTCCATTGCGGGTGGCTATGTTTACCAATAACTACCTGCCCTTCATCGGCGGTGTACCGCTCTCTATCGAACGGCTTCGGCGCGGCCTGCAAGCGCTCGGCCATGCCGTTCTTGTGGTCGCACCGCAATACCGAAACAAGTCCGTGAACGACTCCAGTGAGAAACCAGCCGCTCCGGAAAACGACACTCACGTAATACGCGCGCCCTCGCTGTTGGGTTTTGGTATCAGCGGGGAGTTTCGTCTAGCCAATATCTTTACCCGGCGTCTACGACAAGCCATACGTAATTTTCACCCCGAGATCATTCACGTTCATCACCCTATCTGGATGGGATCATTAGGCGTCTGGATGGCGCGGCGGCTAAACGTGCCGGTGGTATACACCTACCACACACGACTGGAGCATTACGCACATTTCGTGCCCTTGCCCGGCGCCCTGTTCCGTAACTTGATTTCGCACGCACTGATCAAACGGTTTGCCAATCGTTGCAACGGCGTCATTGTGCCTACCAACTCCGCAGAAGAATACCTGCGGATGATCGGCGTCAAGACGTCCATATTCGTCCAGCCGACTGGCATTGATTATGATCGTTTTCAATCCGTCAGCGATACATCACTCGTACCGTTGCGTCAACGTTTTGCTTTGCAGGGAAAACGGGTACTGATCAGTGTTTCACGGCTATCTACGGAAAAGAATATCGATTTCCTGCTCGATGCGGTGAATCATTTGCAAGGCACGACCCGAACACCCTTCCATTTGTTAATCATTGGTGACGGCCACGAGCGCCACCGCCTGCAAGAGCGCATCGATAGCGAAGGTCTCGCGGACCATGTCACGCTGGTGGGCGCTGTGCCGCCGGATGAGATGCCACTGTACTACCGCCTCGGCGATCTGTTTGTGTTCGCGTCTAAATCTGAGACGCAGGGAATGGTCATCCTTGAAGCGATGGCAGCGGCTATGCCAGTGGTGGCGGTGCGCTCCAGCGGTATCGATGATGTGGTGCGCGACGATGAAAATGGTTTTAAAACCCCCGACAATCTCAAGCTGTGGTGCATGAAAGCGACAGAACTGATTGATAATGACACGTTACGGGCGCGTCTGTCTCATCAGGCACAATCGTTTGCACAACAATATTCGACAGACGCCTTCTCCAACAGCGTGCAACGTATTTACGCCTGGCTGTTGGCCGCCCACGCCCAGAGTGACGAGGAAAACGACTGGTAGGTTTTTACTGGTTTTTACTACCAAAGCGTCTAACAGCTCACCTTCTAGACTGAATTCTAATAACGCCCCTGATTTGCGGCGCAACAATTGACCCTTGCGCCCAAATCTTTTATATAAACGCTGAAGCGGTACAACATCCATAACAACCGACTGGCGTGACTATGAAAAAATACATGATTCTACTTGGGGTTTTCTTCTGTCACTCCGCTCTCGCCTGTGACGAAACCTGTAAGCGCGAAGCGGCAATGACCGACCATAACATCACCTTTCCAGGCTATTTGACGGCCAACTATTGCCAGGACACCAGTGTGGCTTTTCTTTTGCGCGGCCGAGACAGCCTGCAGAATTACCGGGACGGCAAGCTCCAAACCGGCCACAAAGGGGGCATGCGCAATATCAGCCAGTTTCTGAAACAACGGAAGCAGTGGCTGGAGGAGTGTGACCAATATTTGGCATTAACCGGACAGGGCCGGGTCTTCCGAGACGAACCGACCACACAGGCCATTATGGCGGCCATCGACGCCACTACCTCAGAGTTGGACCGTTTGGTCGCGAGCGGAGGCGGAGTGCATGTTTCCGCCGGCCAGGCAGAAATAGCGGGAACCCGAATGGACCAGCTATTCGGTCAGTTGGACAACCACCGCACTGACCTGCAGCTTCGCGGCCAGCTGGTCATTCGTTAGCGGGCGATCTTTTTAGAGACAGTTTGGCGCGCGCCGGACGATCCTTGCTTTGCTCAGCAAACATCCGGGCTTTTTGCCCGGCCTGCTGAGCTTTTGGGTTAATGGATGGTTGGCGCCCCCGAGGTGTCGCCACGGCGCCTCCGCCTCCCGCAGAAGCCAGCGCCTGCATGCCTGAGCGCAACAATCTCGCCTGCTCAGCGTAACTTAGCCCGTCGGGATATCCGGAGGGAAACACACCGGAGGGATCACTTACGCTGCCCTCCACTTCAAGCTGAAAGCCACACGCATGCACCGCGCGGCCTGCCGTTACATCCACATCCCAGTTATCGTAATCCAGAGGTTCCACAGCCAGTCCTCCCGAATAAAGGGGTAATCAAAACGGTCAGGAGCCACCCGCCGCACGTTTCTGTCGAGCGGGAGGCTCGGCTCCCAAATGTACTTCGTTGCGTCGACGCGCCAATTCGATCTGCTTCTGGCGTTCAGCGAAGCGTGTCTTCTGATCGTCGGTCAACCGGCCATAGCAGCGAGGGCAACTCACCCCTTTCATATAGTGCGGTGACGATTTGTCTTCCTCGGTAATGGGATGCCGACAGCCATGACACTGATCGTAAGATCCGGGCTCCAGGTTGTGATCCACTGCCACCCGGTTATCAAATACAAAACATTCTCCACGCCACAGGCTTTCTTCGGCCGGCACTTCTTCCAGATACTTCAAGATGCCACCTTCCAGGTGGTACACCTCGTCAAACCCTTGCTCTTTCATATACGCAGTGGCTTTCTCACACCGAATGCCGCCGGTACAGAACATCGCCACTTTTTTGTGACGGGCCGGGTCCAGATTGTCCTTCACGTACTGCGGAAATTCCCGAAAGGTCTCGGTATTGGGGTCAAGCGCACGCTCAAAGCTGCCAATCGCGTACTCATAGTGGTTTCGAGTATCCACTACGAGTACTTCTGGGTCACTGATCAGGCGGTTCCATTCTTTGGGTGCGACATAAGTGCCAACAATGTGGCGAGGGTCAATGCCCTCCACGCCCATGGTGACAATCTCTTTCTTGAGTTTGATCTTCATCCGGTAAAAGGGCTGTCCATCCGCGGGCGATTCCTTGTGCGCCAGATCGGCCAGGCGTTCATCGGCGCGAAGGTAAGCCAGCAGCCCATCAATGCCCTCTCGGGACCCCGCCACCGTGCCATTCATACCCTCTTCGGCCAACAATAAAGTGCCTTTCAAGCCCAGCTCATTGCAGCGATCGCGAAGCGGTTCGCTCAATTCACGATAATCGGGTAACGCCACAAACTTATACAGTGCGGCGACAACAACAGAACTCATAGCTCGAAACTCTTCAATCGGAGGTCATCAGTGGTTCAAGACAGCCTTTTGGGAGTGCTCCATCAGGCGGGGCTCATTATAAACGCTTAATTTTTGTACAGCCAGTGCGCACACCCTATTCCCGACCGCCTCCCAGGCAGTTGGGAGAGGCCGGTACTTGAGCATCGCCCCACTCCTCGGGAGCGAAGGTGTGCAACGCCAGGGCATGAACCGGCCCACGCAACTCCTCGCCCAGCACACCATAAATCGCCTGATGGCGTTGAACCTGGCGTTTACCCACAAACGCTTGACTCACCAGGACCACCTTGAAGTGACTCTCTGATCCTGGCGGCACATTGTGCTGATGGCTTTCGTTGATCACTTCCATATGGCCGGGGGAGAAGGCGTCACTCAACTTGGCAATAATCGCCGTTTCAACAGGCTTCATGAATCTCTCTTACCCCATGCCCGACTCGCGGGCTCATTTCAGTTCTCAAGCAGGTTTAAGGTCGGTATTGTACCGATCAACCCACTCCAAGTGTTGACCCAGAGCAAAACACGTACAAAAAGTAAAATAAACCCCTCTCAGCGCTCACTCTACGGCATCCAATGCCCGCAAAATCGCAGAAGTCAGCGGGTAAGCAGGGTATTGCCGAAAAAAATCAGACAGCTGGAACGTTTCCAGAACACGCTCACTATAGTCACGATGACGCCCGCGCGCCGCATCGAAGCCCCGAAACTCAAGCTGTTGCAGACAGCGCGGGCACACGCGCCAGGGCCAGGGATCCGGGGCTGGCAATTGCGTGCCAATATGAACGCGCTGATCAGGCTCCTGGCGCCTCAGCATTTGCAGGCCCCGGCAGTAGGCCAGGTGATAGCAGGGCACCGAAGAGTCCGTGGTGCGCCCCGGCACATCCTCAAACCAGAGAAGTATCCGGCTGTTCTTGTAAGCCAGCGTGTAATCGTGCATACAGCGCAGCTGGGACCAGCCTACCGTCAACCCATCGGCCAGCTCAGACCGTTCCGCTGCGGTCAGGTGCAAGCGCGGATCAAAGAACTCAAAAGCTCCCAGTTGCTCAGCGCCCATGCGCTCCCGGAGTGTATTAAAGGGCTCGAAGCCCAGAAAGTCCGGCAGTTTCAAGAGCGATCCTCAGTCACCAGCCCCTCGATACGGGACTCCGCATCGGTGCGCAACCGGAACTCCACCCTCCGGGATCGTACCTCGTCTTCCTCACCATTTACGATCACCGGCTTGGAGGACGATAACCCGTTGGCGGTCAGGTGGGACTTGATCCAGGGCTTATCATCTGCCACTTCCGGCAATCCCAGCAAAAAGGCCAGCGTGGTCCGGGTGCGCGACTGCGACAGCGCCATATTGCGAATGTACGCCTCCTCTTCGGGCATTTCTCCCCAGTCACTGGAGGTATGCCCCTCGATACGCACTTCCAGAATATCGTCGCGGTAGGTGGGCGAGCTGATAATCGCCAGATAGCGCGGGAAAAAGTCAGCCAGAATGTCCTGGAACGCCGGGCGCAGCGTGTCCTGCCCCTGGGGGAAGAGAACATCCGTATTGTAAAAGCGCAGGCTCAAGTCCCGATTCAGTTCGGCCCCCCAGCGCGGCAAGTCTTCGCCAAACTCGTCCTGCAGGTCGTTGTATAACTGCGTGCGCAAGCGGTCATACAGTACGGCGACATCGCGAACCTTTCGGGTCTCGATTTCAAGCTGCACCATATACACCACGGCGATCAACAGGAAGACCATCATCAGGCCACCCATCAGGTCACTGACGGATACCCAATGCTCCTCGTGTTCTACATCATGATTGGGCCGGGGCGCGAGCGGATTGTGCTTTCCGGGGCGCGGACTCATGGGCATCTTCCGGGGTTGTCGACACAGAAGCGTTACTGGCCTGCACCAGCGCACGCAACTTATCAGTAAGCGGGGCGTAGTCGTTGACAAACTTTTCAGACAGCGACGTCAACTGGTAGCCAAAGGTTGTGAGCGCTTTGGTCAGCTCCTTCTCGAGGGCCTGGTCCAGTTGCTCCAGTTGCTCTCCGGTGCGCTGCACCATCGCCGACACTTGATCGTGCAGGCCGGTTTGAGAGTGTGACAGGCTATCCGCCAGGTTGCGGTGTACTTCGGCGGAGGTATCGCGCAGCGCCCGTGAAGCTTCATCGAGCACCTGGCTAAGCTGCTGCTGGTTGCGTGTCACACTCTCAGCCAGTTGGTCTGTCAGCGCGTCCACCCGCCCTTCGAGCGATGGCAGGCCCGCTGCGGCTTTCTCAGCCACCGTCGCCAGCTGGGAGAGGTATTGGTCCAGCCCCCGCGATTGCTCTTGCAGTGCCTCCATCAGCCCGCCCAGGGACTCAGACACCTGATTGAACACCTCTGAGTGGGTCACGACTTTTTCGTAGGCCTGGCTAGCCTTGTCCAGCAACTCACCATTGGACTTTTGTGTGACCAGCAGCTCCTGCAGCTCCGTTTTGTAATTCTGCTGCCACAGCAACATATTCCCGACGGCTTCGTTGAGCTTTTTGAAATTCTCGCCGTACTGAACATCGATTTGGGCGTTAAAGTCCCTCAGTACGGTTTCCAGCGCCTGAATCAGTGCGTTGGTGTTAGCCTCGGTCATATCGGCCTGATACTGTTCCAGCGAGCGCTTGAGGCTGGCCATCTCACGCGTTTGCTGCTGTTGCAGCCCTTGAATCGCCGCGTTCAGTCCCCCTGCTTCCGGGTCCGAGAGAGAGCGGTGGATATCGGCGAGAAGATTGGCGAGATCATCCACCGAGGCCGCTTCATAACTGTCCTGTCGGTGGTGCAGGCGCAACGTGGAAGCCAGGTGACGGAACTTCACCACCAGCGCGCCAAACAATCCGGCGATGGAGGTCCAGAACGCGGTTTTCAGTCCCTCGATAAGGTCGGGAACACTCGACTGGATATTGTCGGCATCGAACGCCAACAGCCCCATCGCCACACCGAGAAAGGTGCCGAAGATACCCGTACTGGTCAGAATCGTGGGAGCGTGCGCCGCGCTCTGAGCGGAATAGCCAGGGCCAGCGAAATACAGTGTTAACAGCGTAATCAGCGCCATTAACACCAGCGAAAGCGTGGAAAAGTCGTGCAAGAAATCCATAGGGCCAGAGCCTGAAAGCCGCAGAGGCGTTAGCATCGGCCCGAGTGTAGCGTATTACCGCCCTGTGACACCACCGCCAATCACGCCTCAGTGGCCGACAAACCGTTGATAACCCAGCGTAAACCAGACAATGGCGAGCAGAACCAGGCTGACCAGTACCAAGGAGGACCCCAGATCCTTGGCTCGACCGGATAGCACATGCAGCTCCTCGCCGGCCCGATCCACAACCGCCTCTATGGCGGAATTGGCCAGCTCGGCCATAATGACCCAGAATACGCTGGCGACTAACAGCAGACGTTCCACCACCGTTTCGCCCACCCAAAAGGCCGCTGGCAGCAACACAACGGCCAGAAATACCTCCTGACGAAACGCGGCTTCAAAGCGCCACGCCGCCGCAAACCCGTTCATCGAATAACCGAACGCATCAATAATACGACGCAGACCTTTCTTACCGGGCTTGGGCATCCCGTCTCTCCTCCCCAAAAGGCGCTAACGGTAACGGATTACCGGCCGCATGAAAATGGCTCGCCTATACTGTCACATAAGATTCACAAAGCGCTGCTAATAATACCCTCGTCACGGCTCAGAGCCCATGCAAACAATGGCGGTGCTGCTATGAACAATCTCTTTGAACGCGTCCACCAGCTCGACACCCTCGCCTTTCTCTGGCTACACGTCACCAAACGATTCCCCTATCGCAAATCGGTTCGCTGGGTCTCCCGCACCGGCGATGGTCATCTCTATGCCTTGATCTGTCTGGCCCTGGCCTTCTGGGAGCCGGAACACGGCTCCGCCATGGCACTGGCCGCCACACTGGCTTACTGCCTGGATATCAGCGCATACCTCGTCCTGAAAAACGTGATTCGCCGGGACCGACCCGCAATGAAAATTGACTTTTACGAGGCCTGGATCACCCCCTCGGATCAGTTCAGCTTCCCCTCGGGGCACACAGCGGCCGCTTTTCTATTCGCGGCGCTGGTGGCCAGTTTTTACCCGGTGATGGCGGTGCCCTGCTACCTCTGGGCCAGCCTGATCGGGGCCAGCCGGGTACTGCTCGGCGTGCACTACCCCAGCGACATCGCCGCCGGCGCCTTGCTCGGATCGGGCGCCGCGTTTTTCGGACTCTATCTAGCCCCGATCATCTGGGGAGGTTTATGAAGATACTGTATGGCATTCAGGGCACGGGCAACGGTCACACCACTCGCGCTCGAATCATGGCCAGCGCCCTGGCCGCTGAGGGAGCGGATGTGGACTGGGTATTCTCCGGGCGAGCGCCGGGAGACTATTTTGACATGGAAGTGTTCGGAGATTACCAGTGTTTTCGGGGGCTGACTTTTGTCACCCGTCACGGCCGGGTGCTCTACCCTCAGACCTTTCTCCAAAGCCACCTGAGTCGCCTTTACCGGGACATTCGCTCACTGGACGTGAGCGGGTATGACCTGTTGCTCAACGATTTTGAGCCTATAACGGCCTGGGCCGCAAAGAGAGCGGGGCTGCGAAGCATCGGCTTATCGCACCAGGCAGCCTTCCAGCACGCAATTCCCAAGCGCGGGGAGAACACCTTCGTTCGTTGGTTTATGCGATATTTCGCTCCGGTGGATCAGGCCATCGGCTTGCACTGGCATCACTTCAACCAGTCGATTCTGCCGCCGCTGGTGGAACCTTCACACTACCCCAACGAATGTCAAAAAGGAGAGTGCCTGGTTTACCTTCCCTTCGCTCATCTGGACGACTTCCTGCCGCAGCTGAAAGCCTTTCCGGATACCCGATTCTATGTTTACCAGCAGGTGCCGGAACCGAGGAACGAGGGCCATATTCATATTCGCCCCTTTTCCCGCGAAGGCTTCCAGGCCGATCTGCACCGGTGTGAGGGTGTCATTTGCAGCGCGGGGTTCGAGTTGCCCAGCGAGGCCATTCAGCTCGGCAAGAAACTCCTGGTTCAGCCCGTCATTGGCCAAATGGAGCAGCAGTCCAATGCCCTCGCGTTGAGCCAGTTGGGCTACGGCGCCGTCGCTCAGGTGTTGAGTGAAAAAGCGATTGGTGACTGGTTGGCCATGCCACGGCAACGACCCGTTGCCTACCCGAACGTGGCACAGGCCCTGGCGCGGTGGATTGTCCAGGAAAACGCTCAGGCATCGGGTTTCGAGGCGTTACGCAATGAATTATGGCAGGCTGTGCCGGAGCCGGAAGTGAATCGGTATGACACATCGACACGACCGAATCCAACACCGGGTGCCGCCTCTTAAAACAACGCTTACAGTTTGACGGGCCCACGATTACGCTTGATGGACCCCCGGTGCGTTTTACGGTCCATGCGTTTTTGGCGTGCCGAGCGGGTCGGCCGGGTCGGCCGCCGATGCTTGGGGCGAATACTGGCTTTGGCGATCACCTCTGCCAGCCGCTCCAGGGCATCCGTTCGATTCTTTTCCCAGCTTCGAAACTGCTGAGCCTTGATAACCAGCACGCCATCGCTCGTCAAACGCTGATCACGCTGGTTCAACAGACGCTCCTTGATCTCGTCGGGCAGGGAGGAAGCGGCTACATCAAAGCGCAGATGCACCGCACTGTTGACCTTGTTCACGTTCTGACCGCCCGCGCCCTGGGCACGAATGGCGGTCAACTCAATTTCATCTTCGGGAATAGAGACGGAAGGTGTGATGGTCAGCACGGCGACCTCAGGAGGGAATGAGGGTCACTGGCTGGCGGTCATCCAGCAGCACCGGCTGAAGCCTGCGATCATAGCGCGTTTGATAGGCTCGCCAGCGCACGAGCGCACCACCGGCCACCAGGCCCAACACAGCGCCGATCGCACTTAATCCGTCCGAGCCCCATAAGTGCTGGGCCAGACCGGAACCGGCGACCATGGCGAGCAAAGGCACCAGATACACGAACAACGAGCCGCGCACCACAACGGTTTCCGGTACGCCGATACTCACTTCCTCGCCAATGCGATAATCTGATGCGTCGCGGCCTTCCAGCACTACCCACAAATACGACGAGTGCCCGAGCAGCTTCGACATCAGGCTTTGGCCGCACCCCTTTTCAGCCGCGCAGCTGCCGCACGTGGAGCGTTGAATCGTCTCCACCCACAAGCCTTCATTTTCCACCGCCACGATACGACCGGTTTCGCTGATCATTGTCTTGCCTGCTCTTGAAGTTCGTCAGGTGCCTCCACCCCAACCTGAAGGCTGCGAGCCAGGCGCTCGGCCACAATACCGGGCACCTCACCCACCACCGTCACGCGGTAAGGCTGCTCATTTACCAGCAGCTGGCCCATGTAGGCCGAGATCGCACCACGCTGGGCACGTCCTTCCACGCTAGGGCCAGCGTCCAGGGGCTCAAGAAAGACGGAGAAACTGGCCAGCCCGTCGGTATACATTAACATATCCAGACCGGGCTTGAGATGCGTTTGGCCCGAGAACTCGAAGCCCGGGGGAAGCCATTCCAACTGCCAGTGGCTGGGTTGAGCACCCTCTTCGGCGAGGCACTCGACCTTATCGCCCGAGCGCGCCTGCGCCCTCAGGGTGCTCACATCGGGGTCAAAACTAAGTTCAACAAACTGAAAGCGTTCCAACAAGCGCTGGTGTTCGTCAATTAGCAGGGATTTGAGCAAGAGACCGGTTTCTTTATCCAGCGCCAGCAAATAACCGTAGCGCAATTCATCGCGAGGCCGAACTTCCAACATCTGCACATTTCGCCCCGCCACACGGGAAGCGCCGCGGAGTTTGAGCTGGTAAAAACGTTCGATACGTCCGACTTGCTCGGGAGAAGAGGTACTCAGAAGACGATAACCCACCGTGTGACAGCCACTGGGGTCGGTTAGTGATCGGGCGGCATCCTCAGGGCCGTCAAGCGCTTCCAAATGCTCGTGAACCTGCCCGTCTTCCACCCAATGAAACACCCGGAAGCTTTCCATAACATTCCGGTGCTCATAGGTAAACGCGCCACGGTAATCCACCGTTTGACGCGCTTCTGCCATCTTTTTCAGCCACTGGGCAGGCTCGTGGTCAGGTGCCTCAGCATGAGCCTTGCAACCCATTGCGAGCAGCACTGCCAGCGTAAGCAGCCGTCCCAGCACTTCAACTTACTCCTCTTCGCCGGACACCCGTGCGTAGGGTAGAACCCCCTGATTACTGTTGCGGGCGGCGTGGCCGGTATGCACTTGCATCAGATGATTCAAATACGCCCGGATCTCTTCGGCCGGGATTTCTCCGGATTCAGCCCGGACAGGCACAAAAATCACTTCACGAGAGGGCCTTTGCAGCGGCTCATAGCCACTCTCAGCGCTCGCCGTGCGGGCTGAAGGCATATTGGGCAGTTGATAACCCGCCGGCAATGACACCGGCTGAGAACGTCCAACATCATTGGTCTCAGCAGCCGGTGTCGTGTCCGCTACCACTTCCGTGGCGGTCGGAGCGCCGCCGGGAAATTGCTGGACACCAATCAGCACCGCGCCAGCGACTGAGGCGGCCACAGCCGCCTGGCCAGCCCGCTGCCACCAGTGCCGCCGATGACCGGCAGGCGCTGCCTCGTCCTCCAAAGCGGCACTGATCCGGTCAGCAAACCCGGCCGGAGCCATGCTGCCCAATTCACGCTTCATCACCGCCGCTGTCAGTTGATAGCGGGACCACTGCGCCCGTAGCGCCGGGTCCTCAGCCCCGGCCTTCAACAGCCGACGCACCTCCAGCGGCGACGCCTCTCCGTCGACCAGTGCCGACAGCGATTCGTTCAAGGCGTGGTTACTCTGCTCAGTCATCGCGCATCTACCTTCACAATAAAACGGCTTTCGATGGGGCTGGCCAATACAGTCAGCCGGACCTGGGTTGTGCGACCCGCCGATATTCATCGCCGGGTTTCGCAATCCTCAGCCCATGAGACTGACCTTCTCCACAAAGGTTCAGCCAATTTGCAAAAAATCTTAACAAAGATTTACGAGTCTGCCATGAGCGGTTGAATACACCGATCAATGGCCTCACGAGCCCGGAATATGCGGGATCGGACGGTCCCCACGGGACAATCCATAATGGTGGCAATGTCCTCGTAGCTAAGCCCTTCCATCTCTCTCAGCGTCACGGCGGTACGCAGGTCTTCCGGCAAATCCCGAATGGCCTGATCCACCACGGCCTGCAACTCATCGCGCAACAGGCTGTGCTCCGGTGTGTCGATATCCTTCAATGCCTCGCTGCCAGTGTAGAACTCGGCGTCTTCCACTTCCACATCCGAGGCCGGGGGACGACGGTTACGCGCCACCAGATGGTTCTTGGCGGTGTTAATGGCGATACGATACAGCCAAGTATAAAACGCGCTGTCCCCCCGGAATTTCGCCAACGCCCGGTACGCTTTGATGAACGCTTCCTGCGCCACATCCTGCACTTCTGCCTGATCGCGAATATAACGCCCGATAATGGCGTAAATCTTGTGCTGGTATTTGATCACCAACAGGTCGAAGGCACGCTTATCGCCTTTTTGCACGCGCTCAACCAATTGCTGATCGGTGTCCTGCGCAGACTGCGCTGTCATCCCGTAACCCCCAAGTGATCCGCTGCGCACCCCTCGTGAGCAGCGATCCAAATCGTCTGTTGTTGTGTCATAAGGCCAACCGCCCACGCACTTGCACTGGCAGCGCCCGGTCACCGGCATCTCTTAAGACGCCGATTTCAAAGGTATTCAAAGCTGCCCTGAAAGACTCAGAGCCCAACCAAAAGTTCATAAGCACTTGTATTGCTATTACTCCGCGTTCTCTAACACAGAAATCACGAGCCCTGCTATTATACGATCTTATGCCATGCACTTCCTAATCGGCACGCGATTGTTCCACAGGTACCACTTCGCATGAACCACCGTTTCCACAGCGACATACTGGTTATCGGCTCCGGCGCCGCCGGACTCACCCTCGCCCTGCAACTGGCTCGCGAGGGAACCGTCAACGTTCTGAGTAAAAATGCCGTTAACGAGGGCTCAACCTGGTTTGCCCAGGGCGGCATCGCCGCTGTACTCGATGACGAGGACACGATTGAGGCCCACGTCGCCGATACCCTGAACGCCGGTGCCGGTCTCTGCCATGAGGACGCGGTTCGCTTCACCGTGGAGCGCAGCCGCGAGGCGATCCGCTGGCTGATTGATCAAGGGGTGAACTTCACCCGTGAGCACGGGGGAGATTACCACCTCACGCAGGAGGGCGGCCACAGCCACCGCCGTATTATTCACAGCGCCGACGCCACTGGCGAGGCGGTGCACAGCACCCTGATTGACCGGGTCCGTGCGGAGCCCAACATCCGCCTGTACGAAAACCACGTCGCCCTCAACCTGATCTCGCAAGCCGACAAAGGCTCGGCAAAGCTGCGCTGCACCGGCGCCTATGCCCTAAACCGCGACGACGATCATGTGCACGTCTTTCAGGCCAGAGTGGTCGTACTCGCCACGGGCGGCGCCAGCAAAGTGTACTTGTACACCAGCAACCCGGACAGTGCCAGCGGCGACGGCATTGCCATGGCCTGGCGCGCCGGATGCCGGGTAGCCAACATGGAGTTCAATCAATTCCATCCCACCTGCCTGTACCACCCCCGCGCAAAAACCTTTCTGATTACCGAAGCACTGCGAGGAGAGGGCGCCTACCTGCGGCTGCCTAACGGCGAGCGCTTCATGCACCGATTCGACGAACGCGGCGAGCTGGCCCCTCGGGACATTGTCGCCCGCGCCATCGACCACGAAATGAAACGGTTGGGCTGTGACTGCCTGTACCTCGATATCAGCCACAAGCCACCGGAATTTATCGCCGAGCACTTCCCGACTGTCAAAGCCCGGTGCGAAGAATTTGGTATCGACATCACCAAAGAGCCCATCCCGGTGGTGCCCGCCGCTCATTACACCTGCGGAGGCGTGGTGGTCGACCACCACGGCCAGACAGACCTTTTGAACCTCTACGCTATCGGCGAGACCTCATTCACCGGTCTGCACGGGGCCAACCGGATGGCCAGCAATTCCTTACTGGAGTGCATTGTCTACGCACGTTCGGCCGCACAGCATATTGGAGAGCACTTGCCCACAATCCCGGCGCCGGAAGAATCTCCGGCCTGGGATGAATCCAGGGTAACCAACTCCGATGAGGACGTCATCATTTCCCACAACTGGGACGAATTGCGTCGCTTTATGTGGGACTACGTGGGCATCGTGCGGACCCATAAGCGGCTTGAACGAGCCACTCACCGTATAAAACTGTTGCAGCGGGAAATTGCCGAGTACTACAGCAACTACAAAGTCAGTAGCGATCTGATTGAATTGCGCAATCTCACTATGGTGGCCGAGCTGATTATCCGCTCGGCAATCGCGCGCAAAGAGAGCCGGGGGCTGCATTTTTCGCTGGACTTTCCCGACCGCTCCCCCATCGCGCGGGACACAATGCTGGTGCCCATGAATTTCGCGGGGCAAAACATCATCGTCAATAAGGAATAACACCCTCACCCGCCGCTCGCTATGAGGGCAGGCGCCAACGCCCCATATTGAGCCACACACGCAGCCGACGCCGATCATCAGATGAAGCGCTATCGGGGAGGCAAATCAACCGCCAGCGACGGTCAGTGCTCTCATCTCGAAACTGCAATATCTGTAACCAGGACCAAAGAAGCCACTCTCCGATGGCCACCACTGGGCGGCGCTCAGTTTGCCAGTGCAAACACCAGCCACCGCTGTCAAAGCTCAGTGCCGTGGGCTCGTTCTGCCCACGGCGGCGCTGGTTCCAAAAGGAAGCGGCGAGGATTACCCACCACACTGGCAACCAGAGCGCGGCAGGAAGCGCCTCGACATCGGACAATAAAAACGCCAGCAACGGCAGCAGTGCCAGCAAAAGCACCACCCCGGAGTAGAGTCGCTGAAGGCTCGGAGAGGAACGCAGCTTTACCGGTGCGAGGCCGGGTGCGCGTCTATTTGGCGGTGGGGCCGGTGTTGGCGCGGACAATATCAACGATCCTTTTCAAGTCCGGATCCTCTGGCACTTCACGATGTAAAAACCAGGCGAACATATCCTGATCCTCGGCCTCCAGAAGCTTCCAGTAGCGTTCCTTGTCATCCTGTTCAAGCGTGGGATAGACATTGTCCAGGAAAGGTAGCAGGATCAGATCCAGCTCCAACATACCACGCCGGCTTCCCCAGAAAAGACGATTCAACTCCACGTCGGACCCCCACAATCAAAAACAGCACGCAGTATAGCACCGCTCGGACAGCGCGTCTTTTCGTGAGCGCGCGATTATTCAGCGTGAACGGCCACGACAAGGCTTGGAGAGGCCGCCGGAACGTTCTATCATGCGCACCTGTCACTATCGCTTTCCGCCCCCGCTGAGCTACTGTTCTGCGGCCAATGGAGCTGTCTCCTGATGCATACCGCCAGCGCCCCCACTCTCTACGCTCTGACCGATCGCACGCTCTTAACGTTGAGCGGCCCCCAGGCGCACTCTTTTTTGCAGGGTCAGGTCACTTGTGATGTCCGCGAGCTGAGCGACAGCAACAGCCGACTGGGTGCGCATTGCAACCCAAAGGGTCGCATGCAATTCAGCTTTCGCGTTATTGCACTGTCGGATGAACAGCTTTTGTTACAAGTGCCCACCCCGATGGTGGATGTCGTCACCCAATCGCTCGGCAAATACATCGTCTTTTCCAAAGCCGAACTCGCGCCGGCGCCAGAGCTGTTCCGGTTTTTCGGGCTGGGCGGCGCAACCCCGGCCAACACTGCCCCTGACATCCTCTCGCGCCACTGGCTGACTCCAGCCGTCGCTCCAGGAGACCGAGTATCCGACGAATGGGGAACCATCATTACACTGCCGGACGAACGTTACGAACTTTGGATAAAACCTGAATTCGTCGACGCCTTGCTCGACAGGCTAGCCGAGGACGTCGCACCCCCGACCGAGGGTAACCAGCCGTGGCGAAGTTTTGACATCCAGGCCGGGCTCGGCACTGTGCTGCCGGAAACCAGCGGCGTTTTCACACCACAAGCCTTGAATTTCCCTGCACTGGGCGCGGTCAGTTTCCGCAAAGGCTGTTATACCGGCCAGGAAATTGTGGCGCGCCTGCATTACAAAGGAAAGTTAAAGCAACACTTACACGCGCTGATCCTTCCTGACCCAACCGGCGATACGCCAGCGCCCGGCACTCCCGTGTGTGTCGTAAATGACGATGGCACTGAGAGCAAAAATGTCGGCCACGTCGTTATGGCCGCCCGGGCGCTCGATCACCACGATGTATTGGTTGTTCTTGATGACAGCGCTCTCGAACAAACGCTGTCCATCGCACAGCAACGTGCCGTTTTGATTTCTCCTGCCGACAGAAAAACAGGCGCTGAGTCATAATTTTTTAGTAAGGCAGACCACCATCTGTCTATTAACGCCATTGTATGAGCCCGATGTCATGAGCCAAATTGCCGACCGCGTCCGCGACGATATTATTGACGCCTTGCAGAAAGATGAGCTGACCCTCCCTACGCTCCCCGAAGTGGCGTTACGGGTGCGCGAAGTCGCCGATGATCCCGACGCGAGCCTGTCTGATCTGGCCCGTGTGATAGGCAACGATGCCGCCCTGAGTGCACGGATTATTCGCGTCACCAACAACCCCGCTATGCGTGGCAATCGCCATATCGAGGACTTGAAAACGGCTCTGGGTCGGCTGGGAATGGATTACACCTGTAGCCTCGCGACGGGCCTGGCCATGGAGCAAATGTTCCAGGCGACATCTGACCTGATTGATCGACGCTTACGCGAGGTGTGGAGTCGTTCCACCGAAGTCAGCGGCATATGCTACGTACTGAGCAAGCACTACACGAATCTTCGGCCCGACCAGGCCACACTGGCCGGCCTGGTACACAAAATTGGTGTGCTTCCCATTTTAAGCTACGCCGAAAATCACCCGGCATTGCTCGCCGACGGCCTGACACTGGATCGCGTGATTGGTGAGCTGCAAGGGCCTCTGGGCGATCACATCCTGAAAGCGTGGGCCTTCCCTGAAGAGTTGCAGAACGTGCCCAGTGAACACCTGAAATTTAACCGCCAGACACCGAAGGCAGACTACGCGGACATCGTCACTGTGGCGTTATTACAAAGCCACCTTGGGGACGGTTCTAATCTGGGAACTCTCGATTGCCGGACGGTGACCGCCTTTGAGCGCCTCGGTATGGACCCGGACATTCAGTCCGCCGAAGCTCGGGATTTAGGAGAAGCGCTGGCAGACGCCCGGCACCTGCTACAGTAGACCGAATGCCGTCAGCATGTCTCTTACACTGGAATATCCCTTATAACGCGTGTGGCTGAGCGGTCATGGTCTGCTCCGACTCACGCTCGAAAAGCTCAGTGAAGGTCAGCCCCAACTGTTCTTCCGAAAACGCATCCACCCCACGCAGTCGGCGGTATAACTCTGGATACCAGGGCAGCTTTTCCAGACCCAGCGCCGGGTCGGGTAGAACCTTCGGTGTATTCAACAACGGCACCAGCTCACGGATACGCTGGTGATGCAGGTCGCGGCACAGCACGAAATCCCCCTGATTGGTCACCGCGATCCAGTGGTGGGCTTGCAGGGCCTCACGAATTCTCTGCCATTGATCCGAGGCGAGCCCCAGCTCTAGCAACTCACCATCTTCCAGGCCACGCCCTTGCAGACTGCGCTGGTAAAAATACCAAAGCACCAGTATGGCGGCGACCAGGTCGGGATACCCGCGGTCCCGCAGGGCGATTTGATAGATGCCCAGTGTATGCACAAACACCGCGCCGCCGAGAATCACCAGCCAGGTCAAATTCACCCACAGTAAAAACAATGGCACAATCGCAAACGCCCCGTAAATGGAGGACAGGGCAGAGTTGGCCACAATCAAACCAAATACCGCTTTCAATACTTCGAATGACACACCCGTCAATATCCCGCCGAGCAGGGCATGCCGAATTGGCACCGAGCAGTTGGGTACGGCGGCAAACAGGAGGGTAAATGTCGCCGACGTCAAAAGCACGGGCGCAAAACCAAACACCCAGGTCACCAGGCCCAGCGCTTCGTAACCGTCCATAAACAATTCAAGAGAAGCGAGATAGGTACTCATGGCCAGGCCCACACCCAACAACAGAGGGCCGAGGCTCAATACCGCCCAGTACAACAAAAATTTGGAAATGCCCCTTCGCCCTTTGACAATCCCCCACACCACATTGAAGTTTTTCTCGATGTTCGCGAGCATGAAGTACGCGGAGGCCACCAGGAAAACGGCCCCTACGATGGTCAGCCGACGCGCCTGGCGTGAAAAATTCTGCAAATGACCCAGCAGCTCCTGGCCACTTTCAGGTACCATATTGGCAAAAATCAGGCTCTGTAATTGGTCTCCCACGCCCTGAAAGGCGGGAATAGTGGAGAACATGGAGTAGGTCACCGTCATCAGCGGGACCAGAGCGAAAAGCGTCACGTACGTCAACTGCGCCGCGCTTTTCTGGCAGTCGGTGTCATACAGGCGCTGCCACATCATTTGAACGAATTGGGTGCTCTGGCGCACGTAGCGCCGACGATTGTCCGAAGTAAACCAGTCCCGCATAAGCGTTCATCCCGTGCTGATACCCGAAGCAGCCGGGTCGCAATATACAACCATCATGAGCTGTGAGCATCAAAGAGGCCATCAATGATTACACTGTACCACAACCCACGCTGCTCCAAGTCCCGCCAGGCACTGGCCCTGCTGGAAGAAAAGGGACAGACGATTGAGATAGTACGCTACCTGGAAACACCGCCGGACGCCGATACTCTCGAAGCGTTACTCACCACACTGGGGGTCTCCGCTCGCGACCTGCTGCGCAAAGGCGAGGCGGAATACAAAGAACTTGGGCTGGCAGACACCGAGCTGAGTGACCGGCAATTGGTTGATGCGATGGTTCGTCACCCAAAACTGATCGAACGCCCGATTGCCATCAAAGGCAATCGGGCGGTCATTGGGCGTCCTCCAGAAGCGGTGCTGACACTGCTTTAACCTTAGTCAAAAAGAGAGAAATCATGCCCTACATACTGATCCTCTACTACAGCCGCACAGGTGCCACCGAGGCTCTGGCAAAACAACTCGCACGCGGCGTTCATCGTGTGGCTGGCATGGAAGCGCGTCTGCGCACCGTTCCCCCCGTCTCTCCGGATACCGGCAGCCTGCCCGAGATCCCCGACGCAGGCGCTCCTTACGCAACCCTGGATGATCTGCGAGAGTGCTCCGGTCTGTTGCTCGGCAGCCCCACCCGCTTTGGGAACATGGCAGCGCCGCTAAAGTATTTTCTCGACGGCACCAGTGGATTGTGGGCCAACGGCGACCTGATCGATAAACCCGCAGCGGTTTTCACATCCACAGCAAGCCTCCACGGCGGCCAGGAAAGCACCCTGCTTTCCATGATGCTGCCCCTGATGCACCATGGCATGATATTAATCGGTCAACCCTACAGTGAACCCGCACTGACCCGGACCCGCACCGGCGGCACTCCCTACGGCGTATCGCACTGGGCTGGAGAAGACGCGGGAGCCACATTGAGCGATGACGAAACCACACTCTGCCACCGCCTGGGCGAACGCCTCGCCCGCCTGGCACTCACCCTGAGCCATTCTGGAGATACCGCCCATGGCACTGGCGCCTAAACCACCGGAGACCACCGAGCAAGCCCACGCTATACGCCGACGACTGATCGCGGCGCGAACACTGGTACTGGTGTGCTACGCCGGGCTGTTGTTGCTGTTTACTGCCCTAACCCTCTTTCATCACGACCCGAACTGGGCTCTGTGGATAGCGCAGGTCGTCCCGCTGCTGATTTTTGCCGTTGGTCTGGTTCGCGGCCACCACCGTACCTACAGCTGGCTGTGCTTTGTGGTGCTATTGTATTTCACCTGGTCGGTTACAAATGTGATGTCGCCGTTTGCCTACTGGCGGGATTATCTGGTGCTGCTTATCACGGTGATATTGTTTATCAGCGCCATGATGGCCAGCCGCTGGCGGCAACAGTGGTGGGTGTGGAGCCAAATGGGCCACAAACCGATATATCGCAAACAAAAAGGAACCGCATTGTGAGCTACAACTCTTCAGAATACTCTCGTCCTGCCCGTCGCCGAGGGCCGGTGCGTCGATTTTTCCACGCCATCGGTCGAGCCCTCAACTGGCTGAGAGTCATTCTGGCCAACGTCATTTTTGTGGCCGTGCTTTTATTCATTGTCATCGCCCTGCTGCCAAAAGAACCTGTGCCCCTGCCCGAGCAGTTCGCGCTGACGATCGCCCCGACGGGTTTTCTGGTAGACGAAGCAAGTTACGTCGACCCGGTAAACCTGCTTCTCGGCAGCGGCAACCAACCCATGGAAACACCGGTACAACCGTTGATTGATGCCCTGGATGCGGCGCGAACGAATGAGCGGGTAACCGGCGTAGTACTGGAGCTGGATGGGCTGCTCGGGGGCGGCATCAGCAAACTGGAGGAAATCGGCGCAGCTGTACAGCGCTTTAAACAGAGCGACAAGCCTGTGGTCGCCGTCGGCAGCCTGTTCACTCAGGACCAGTATTACCTCGCCAGCTACGCCGATGAAATCTATATGGATCCCATGGGCTCAGTGGTGCTGACCGGTTACGCCAACTACCGGGTCTATTTCAAGGACGCACTCGATAAGCTTGCCGTCAATTTCCATATTTTCCGCTCCGGCAAGTACAAGGATTTTGTGGAACCTTTCACGCGTAACGATATGTCCGCCGCATCACGCGAACACAACCAGTCCTGGCTCAATCAGCTATGGGGCGTGTACACCAGCCGGGTTGAAGCGCAGCGGCAGCTACCCAGCGGCGCTATCGACGATTACATCAGCGCCATGGATGAGCATCTTGCCGCCGTCGGTGGTGACGGGGCTCAGCTTGCCCTGCAAATGCAACTGGTAGACGGTATTCTGAACGTTCAGGAGCGCGAGCAAATGCTGGTACAGCGCTTCGGCTTCAGCGACTATTATGGGCAAGGTTATAATGGGCTCGACCCGCACACCTTTCTGGCGGATATGGGTCGTCACCCTTCCGACTCACAGGGCAATGTCGCGGTCATTGCCGCCACCGGTACGATTACCACCGGCGAGCAGCCGGAGGGCAGCATTGGTAGCGACACCTTCCGTCAGCACCTGCAGCAAGTGCGCGATGACGCCTCCATCAAAGCGCTGGTGGTGCGTATCGACAGTGGCGGTGGCAGCGCCTATGCCTCCGAAGTCATCCGCACCGAACTCGCTTCACTGCGGGCCGAAGGCATGCCGGTCCTGATTTCGATGGGCAGTATGGCCGCCTCCGGTGGCTACTGGATAGCCATGGGCGCCGACGAGATCTGGGCGACGCCAACCACTCTGACCGGCTCCATTGGCGTGTTCGGTGCCCTGCCCACGTTCGAGGACAGTCTGGAAAAACTCGGCGTTCATGTAGACGGAGTGGCCACCACACCACTGGCGGGGTCTATGCGCCTGGATCGTACGTTAACGCCCCAGGCCGAGCGCGTCATGCAGCAAACGGTGGACCATATTTACCAGCAGTTTCTCGACACCGTTGCTCAAGCCCGGGGTCTGACAGCAGAACAAGTGGATCAGTTGGGGCAGGGTCGCGTCTGGACGGGAGCCACCGCCCGGGAGCTGGGTCTGGTAGATCATCTCGGCGGACTGGAAGACACTATCGCCGCCGCAGCGAGCCACGCCGGGCTTGAAGACTACGAAGTACAGGTGATCACTCGCCCGCCAACCCCCTATGAACAACTGGCCGCTCTGCTCTCCCAAGGCGGCGTGTCCGCCGCGCTTCCCGAGCCAGCAGCCAGCACGTGGGTCACCCCGGAAATGAAACGCCAACTGGCCCCTTTGCTGGCACCGCTGCGGGCACTGGCGGAACTAGATGATCCGCGCATGGTGTATGCCCGCTGTATGGAATGTCTGTCGCCCTGAAGCGCGGCGCCTAGTCTCCTCTCACATAGCGCTGGCTCATTCGGGTCAGCGCGGTAACCGCAACCCCTACCAGCAGCCACACCGGGTGCACCAACACCGCAAGAAACAATCCATCAACAATGCCCATGCCGGCCAACATCCAGGGAATCAGCGGAAAGCCGAAGTCGCTTGAACGGCTGTTTTCCCAGCGTGCCACAACCGTCACCAAAAGGGTGTAAAGGGTCTGAATGCCGCCCGCCAGCCAAACCAGTGTCGGCACCTCTCCCACCAGGGCCACGGCCGTTACCGCATACACACCGAGGCGGGTGAGCGCCATGATAAACACAGTGCTCCAGTGTTTTTTGTGCAGGGCGTCATACAACGCAATCAGCAGCAGCAATACAAGACCGGCCAGCGGCGCGCGGTCATCCGGGGCGAAAAACAAACAGACGAAACCCGCTGCAAACAACCCAAGAGCAATGCTCAACACCTGCCTGGCGGTGACTCGTCCAGAAGGAATAGGCCGGTAAGGCTGACGTTGCATATCCCAATCGCGATCACAATAATCATTCAGCGCCATGCCCCCGGCGTAAAAACAGGACAGCGCCAGCAACACCAAGCCAATGGTGTAACTTCCGCCCGCCACCGCACTGACAATCACGGTGGCGGTAAGCACATTCATCCAAACCGTGGGGAGATTACTGACGCGACACAGGGTCAATAGCGTTTTAACAGAAGGCATAGCGAACTCTTATTCAGTGAATATCAATCAAACAGGTGTTTCAGCATCAGATCACACACATCAGTGGCCGGCACCCGCCCCTGAGGAATTAGACTCGGCTCGGTGCTCATCAGCAACGGTAACGATTCGGGGGAGCCGTCACTGACACCGTGCGATCCTTTCACCAGTTCCGGGGCCACGGCAATCACATCCATCACGTAACGCAAGCCGAGCTTCTTCTGTGCGACCCGCTGGGCCGCTTTCAGTTTAGGAAAGCGCAACTCGGGGTCGAAAAACAGCTCGCAGGGGTCGAAACCGGGCTTGCGATGAATCTCCACCTGGTGTGCGTAATCTGGCTGACGGCTGTCATCCAGCCAGAAATAATAGGTGAACCAGCTATCGGGTTTGGCCAGCAATACCAATTCTCCACTGCGCTCGTGATCCAGCCCCAAGGCCTGCTGTTCGGTTTTATCGAGCACCTGTTCAATACCGTCGACGCCTTCAAAGACCTGGCGCACCGCCGGAATATCGGCCGCATCGTGTACGTACACATGGGCAATCTGGTGGTCCGCCACGGCAAAGGCTTTGCAACTGAAATAATCCAGATACTCCCTACCCTGATCCACCTTCAGCGACAACATGCCCGCCTCGCGCAACAGCCGATTGGGGTGTATAGCGCGGGACACTTTCTGGATACCGTATTCGGACAACACCATCACGCGGCACTGACGCTCGGCAAAAAAGTCCAGTAAATCCCCCACCAGTGTGTCGATCTCCCGCAGGTCTTTGCCGATATCGCCGTCCGGTCCTTCTTTTTGCAGCACGTAGTCCAAGTGCGGCAGGTACACCAATTGCAAACTGGGCTGATGTTCCTCTTCAATATATTTGGCCGCATCGGCGATCCATTGGCTGGACTTAATGCTGGTCATCGGTCCCCAGAAGTTGAACAAGGGAAAGTTACCCAACTTTTCGCTCAACACTTCCCGCAATTCCAGTGGATTGGTATAGCAGTCCGGTTCCTTGCGGCCATCGGCCAGGTACAGTGGGCGCGGTGTCAGGGTGTAGTCAGCATCGGTGGCCATGGCGTACCACCAAAAGGTGTTGCTGCAAGTAAACGAGGGATCGTGCTCTTTGGCCAGGTGCCACACTTTGGGCCCCTGCACCAGTTTATTGCTCTGCCGCCAGAGCCAGACTTCGTTCATGTCCCGGAAATACCAGCCATTGGCCACGATGCCGTGGTCTTTCGGGGGGTTCCCGGTGATGTAGGTGGCCTGAGCGGAACAGGTGACAGCGGGAATGACCGGTTCAATATCGGTCGCTTGATCCGCCAGCCGATTTAAGTTGGGCGTGTGTTCGCCCAACAGTGCACGGGTCAGGCCGACAACATTTAAGACAACGGTTCTGTGCATAACGACGGGCCTTTTCTATTCATTGAGGTGTGACAGGGCTGGAAGACTTCCTCTTGAGCGCGAGCCGCTGGTCAGGCATAGGGGTTCAAGACACGCCGTAAATCCGTCCCTGGAGGCTTCACTTCGGCATCCATGCCTCAGAGAGTCTTGAACCCCTATGCCTGACCAACGGCAGCAACCTTCAGCGGGTCTCAAATAAGCTCTGAACCCATTTCAATTCTCTGGCAATACTTTGTCCAACGGTATCGGTTTTCAGGTGTGCCGGGAGGGCCGCGAAGCTGTAGGTTTCGACTTCCAGCGGGATATCCTTGGGCAACAATGGGAGCAGTTCGGTGAGAAATTTTTGGGTGGTGCCGCAGTCGCCGAGGTGTTCCAGAAAAATGGGGATATGGAAATGGACTCGACAGGTCTCGGGTGCCAGGCCATTATCGAGCGCCGCCTGGAAATCCGGCAGGTCGGTGAAGGCGCTGAGGGAGCCATCGGATGTTTTAGCCAGGGTCTGGTGTAAGTACACGGGTTCATCGAACGCGAGTACGCGTTGTATTTCTTCTGGGTTGTTCGCTTGTAGCGCGCTGGATACCTGCACTTTGGCAATGGGAATTTCCGCTTCGGCCAGTTGTTGCAGGCACGCCTGGGGCGATTCGAATTCCACGGCCTGATGGCAACAATCAAAGCACAGGCCGAGGTGGGCGTTTTCTTCCAGAGTCAGTTGTGAGCGAATGCGGCGGAAGAAATCGAGTAGCTCGTCGGTGGTTTCCAGTACACACGCCGGCTCGGCTTCGATGGCGAGCATGACTTTAACGCCGGTGTTCTGGTGCAGATTGACGAAGTGTGCAAGCACTGTCTGGATGTGATCGAGCACCACGGGCCAATCGTGTTCGGCGAATCCGGGCTTGAATGCCACCGGCACGGTGGAGATCGAGATCATGTCCGCATCTGGCTGCAAACGCACGGCAATGTCACCCAGTTGACAGGTGTAACGCGCACGTTCGGCCTCTCGCCAGTCGGGCAGGTAGACGTTTTCTTTGACGCGCGCGTTGTGGAACGCGCCGTAGGGAAAGCCGTTGATGGTCAGCAGGTAGCTATTATGAGCCCGGCACCACTCGCGAAACTCGGCCACGGCCGCGTCATCCACTTCGGAGGCCGCTTGCCCGGCAATACGCAGCCCGAGGGGAAAGGGGCGCTGGGCTTTATCGCCCAGGCGCTGCATCACATCCAGGCCATGGCTGTTAAGGTTATGCATCACGTCCGCCCAGCCTTCACCGGGGTGGATATTGCTGCAATAGGTTAGCGGCGCACTTTTCAGGCCGGCCATACCGCCTCCACGAGGTTTTGACGGCAGCGGTGCATCACGTCCAGATCAATCTCGCCAACTTCTTCGGCCTGCCCTGCGGCGGTCAATAACGTGATGCACAACTCGCCACCGAGGTGTTCCCGGAAGCCCTGAAGAGCGGCATCTATATCGAGTTGCTCCAGCGCCTTGTGACGCAAAGTAAAGCCCACGCCTTCGAGGGTATCGCGAATGGCAAGTAACGTCTCGGTATTGATGGTGCCCATGGCATGGGAATACAGCGAATCCAGCGCAATGCCAATGGCCACGGCTTCTCCGTGACGCAATTCCGAATCAGAGAGTTCTTCCATCCGGTGCGCGCCCCAGTGCCCGAAATCCAGTGGCCGGGCACTGCCCTGCTCGAACGGATCGCCACTGGTGCGAATGTGGTTCAGATGCAGTTCGGCGCAGCGGGAGATCATGTATTCCATCGCCTCAGGCTCGAATGCGGCCAGACGATGCCGGGCTTCGTGCAGCCACCGGAAAAATTCGCCGTCGCGAATCAGCGCAACCTTGACCGCTTCCGCCATGCCGCAAATGCGATCGCGCGCGGAAAGACTGCTCAAGAAGTCGTAATCGTTAATGACCGCGAACGGAGCCGCAAACGTGCCGAGATAGTTCTTCCGGCCCTTGTAGTTAATCGCGTTCTTGACCCCGATGCCTGCGTCGTTCTGCGCCAGCACGGTAGTCGGCATACGAATCAGACGAATGCCCCGATGCGCCGTGGCGGCGGCATACCCCATGGCATCAACCACCGCGCCCCCGCCGATCACCAACGCAAAGCTGTGTCGGTCAATGCGGTCGGTCTGGGTGCGTTGATAGAACTCGTCGACTTCCTGCGGATCGGATTTGCAGATTTCACCCCCACGCACCATCAGCGGCGGCTCAATGAGTTCTATCTCATCGGCATGAGCGGCGGCATAAGCGCGCATCCGTTCCAGCAGGTCCGGGTGGCCCGCCAGCACCTGATCGTCGATCACAGGCAAGACCCGATGACGGGCTTTGCCTGCGCGGCCAAGGATATCCACCAGCAGGCGGTTGTCGGGTGAGAAGGTGCCCCGGTCAAAGCAGACCGGGAACTCGTGCGCCATGGTGAACGCCTGAAGAATTTGCCACATTGAATTGCTACCGCTCGTCTGCAATCAGTTGGGAACCGGCTCGTCAACGCGCGGTTGCTGGCCGCGCAGCACGGAGTTGTCGTTATAAGATTGTCGCTGGTCGATCACCGCGGGCTGGGAGATTTCCTCCACATCAATCTGTCCGGACTGGGCGTAGGCGTCGAGGGCATTCCGCCAGCAGGTCAGCTCAATGGCTTTCTCGTCGATACCGCGCTCGCGCATCAGGTTCGCGGTTTTAGGCACCGACAGTGGATCGCTCACACCCCAGTCAGCCGAACTGTCCACGATAATGCGTTCCGGACCGTATTTACGCACCACTTCCACCATCCGCTCGGAGCCCATCTTGGTGTTGGGATAGATGGTGAACGCCGCCCAGGCACCCGCGTCGAGTACATCGTCCACGGTTTCTTCGTTGTTGTGGTCAATCACCAGCTTGTGCATGGGCACGCCGATTTCCCGGGCCACATCAATGGAGCGGATAACGCCGTTTTTCTTGTCGCGGTGCGGTGTGTGGACCATCACCACCATATCGTGCTCGACCGCGAATTCGAGCTGGCGCTGATAGACATACTCTTCAGCCGGGGTAATCTCGTCGTAGCCGATTTCACCGATGGCCACCACCCCCTCTTTCAGCGCAAAGTTAGGCAACAGCTCCAGAGCCTCGCGGGCCAGTCCTTCGTTATTGGCTTCCTTGGAATTAATGCCGATGGTGCAATAGTGAGCGATCCCGAACTGCGACGCCCGAAAGCGCTCCCAGCCAACCAGCGTCGCAAAGTAATCGATAAAACTGCCCACGTTGGTACGGGGCTGGCCCATCCAGAAGGCGGGCTCGATCACCGCCCGAATGCCAGCGGCGGCCATGTTCTGGTAGTCGTCGGTGGTGCGACTGACCATATGAATGTGAGGATCAAAGTACTGCATAAGAACGCCTCTGAGTTATTCGAGTCGAAGGGTTACGGCGTAGACGACGCGTCGGCAAACAAGGGCGCGAAACGATGTTGATCGCATTGCCCCTGGCTGGCCATTTGCCAGTAGGGTAACACTTCCGCGTCCTCCGGTTGTATGCCAAAGAGCCATTCCATCTGTTCGGCACGGGCCGCGGCCAGTGCCATGGCACAGCGCTCAGTCCGGGACGCTTCCGGCCAGTGCGCCTGTAGCAGGGCCAGCACACGCTGTGGGTCATGGGGCCCCAGGCATAACCACAAGCCGAGATGATAGGTGCGACCGGCACTGTGCCGTTCTTCGGCCCAATCCAGTGCCATACGGGTCAACTCCGGCGTCAGGCGGCTGTCCAATCCGGCAATACGATGGAGCGGTAAGTCCAGAAACAGCGCCTTGATGACCAGTTGATGCCAGGCCGTCTCACCAAAATGGCTGACCGGATAGGGAGAATCCAGCGCAACGGACTCAAACACCGTCATCATATTGGTCCGGCAGGCCTCTGCAGCCCGCCAGACAAACCGTTGACCATCGGGCAAAAACGGTAGACTGCGATAGAGGGCGCAGGTTTCGCCTTCGTCGGCAAATTGAAACAGGGATTCGAAGTCGGCGACGAAAGCGTCGCTTTCCAAGTCCGGCCGCGCCAGAATCAGATTGACACGCAGCAGTTCCAGACGGTTCCAGGCACGGGGACTCCAGCCCGGCAGGGCGCCCTCGGCGGCCGCCAGCTCCGCCTCGGTCAGGCTCAGCGCCTGTCGTTTGGCGTGGCGACTGCCCAGCGCCAAGCGCTGGGCAAAGCCCTGACCACTCAGGCCAGCGGCAATATCCGCCCGGGCTTTTTCCCAGAAGGCACGCCCGCTCTCATTCAGCCGTGCCACCAATAACTCTTCCAGTAACTCGCGAACCACTGCCTTTACCTATTAATCATATAATTGTGGCGACAAATTATACGCAAAGCGGCAAGGGTAATCGAGTCGATTGCAAAACGTAACCCCGGAACGCTCTGTCGAGCCCGTTTTACGCCAAAACGGACCCTGCGGAGACCGTTTCCCCGACAAGGCTCACTCCTCACGCCAATAGGGCTCCTGTCGGCCCTCCAGGCATGCCTGAACCTCGTTATCGAGCTGATTGCCGGGCTTGATGCACTCCTCCAGAGAGCGACGATGGGGAGCCAGAGAGGCAGTGGGCCGCTGGGTCCGGCGCTCCGCTTCGTGCAATGCCCGGCAGGCGGTGTCCCGGTACGAACGGCGGGTGTCGGTGGGCTGGCGATTGTATTCCGCCACCCAGTAGTTACAGGTCTTCAGTAAGCGCTGTGTTTTGGCATCCCGGCTCTTGGACGTGCGGGGTTTTTGATAATCCGGCTTATTGTGACGGTCTTCTCCCCGGCCGCTTGCCGTCCGGACCTCAGGTGCAGATTCCCGTCCCTTGCGGCATTCGCGGTGGCGTTCGAGATACTTGCGGCGCTCTTCCTTCCAGCGGCGCACCTGGCTTGAAGTGCCGCCCTCCTGCAACTGTCTGGCGTAGCGTTCCGCCCATTTCCAATGATTGTCACAGCGGTCCGCACTGGCCGTTAACGGCAGCCAGGCAAAGCCTAGCAGACAGGCCACAGCCAAAATCCTTCGACAATAACGCATATCCTTTGCTCCTGATGTTTATGTATAGAGAATTTGCGGACGACACTCTATGCTATCCAACGCCAATCCATATGCTATAGCGCCAATCCCCCTCTGGCAAACGCGCTTGCACCGATACCCATTTTACGGGAGACTTCGCGGCTCTCCAGACCAGCACAGCGCCAACGCACATGACCAAAAAATCCCAAAACAAAGGCTCCCAAGGGCAAAACCGCAAATCCGGTGACCGCTTTCTAGAGAAGTTTCGGCAGAAACCCGGTGTGGTGGAAACCGACAGTGGCCTGCTGTACCGGGAAATCGAACCGGGCAACAACCTGAAACCCACTGAGAGCGACACCGTGGTGGTCAACCAGCGCATTCAACTGGTGAACGGCAAGGTCATTGCGGATACCTACCAGGAAGGCATGCCGGACACCTTTACCATGAAGGAAGCCATTCCCGGCATTCGGGAAGGGTTACAACATGTGGGCGAAGGCGGGCGATACGAATTCGTGGTGCCCCCGGAACTGGCGTGGGGACGCAAAGGCGTGGGCCGTAAAATTGGCCCCAACGCCGTGCTGGTTTTTGATATTCGGCTGGTGGAAGTGCGCTTTGGGTAAGAGGTGCGCTTCGGGTAAATGACCACGTCCCTGTGGCCACGCCGTATAACAGATGCACCGCGCTACAGCGATAACGGCTCCCCGTTCAGAAAAACGCCTTTGATCTCAATGGATGAGACATTTTCCAGGGTCCCCAGCTCCTTCGCGTGCTTGATATTGACATTGTGCAGCGTCACCCCACTGATCGGTGCCCGTTCAAAACCCCGCAAATGGAACACCCGCTCGGCGTTATCCACCACCATGTTACTGATGTGCAAGTCGCGCACTTCCGGCAGGTAATCGCCCTTGTCCCCTTCCTCATAATAGAAGTTGATCACGAATACATCCTTCACCTGCCCGATCACAATATCGCGCACATTGATGTTCTCGATCAGGCCGCCGCGTACCGAGTTGGTCTTGATTCGCACACCGCGATCCAGTACCGGGCTGCTCATGTGACAGCGGCGAGCAAAAATATTACGTGCCCCCCCGGAGATCTCACTGCCAATCACGACTCCGCCGTGGCCTGCGCGCATCTGGCAATCCTGGATCACCACATTCTGAATAGGCGTGTTCAAACGTCGGCCATCGTTATTCCGACCGGACTTCAAGGCAATGCAATCATCGCCAGTGTCGAACAAGCACTTCTCGATCAACACCCGATTACAGGACTCGGGGTCGCAACCGTCCGAATTCGGGCCGTGGCTGACACACTGCACACCACGCACGACCACATCCTCACACAGCACCGGATTCACCAGCCAAAACGGCGAGTTGCGGATGGTCACCCCTTCAATCAACACCCGCTTACAGCGGTAGGGTTGGAAGAACGGCGGGCGCAGGAAATTCTTCTCGAAACGGCGTTCGGAAACCGGCACCCCCTCTTCGGCCATCTGAAACAACGGATTGCGGGTATTGGACTGATCGGTCTCCGGGTCCAGCTCCCAGGCGGTATTCTTCCACTTGCCCTTCCAGGGCCACCACTCGGAATTCGAGCCATTGCCCTCCAGGATACCCTCACCGGTGACCGCGATATTCTCCTGCTCCAACGCATAAATCAGCGGGGAATAGCCCATTAACTCCACGCCCTCCCAGCGGGTCAATACCGCTGGCAGATAACGCTCCGGGTCTGTGTAGAAGGACAACACCGCCCTTTTTTCCAGGTGCAGATTCACATTCGACTTCAAGTGCACCGGGCCGGTATTAAACCGCCCCGCCGGAATTACCACCCGGCCACCACCGGCGTCGGCACAAGCGGTAATCGCCCGGGCAACGGCATCGGTATTATCCGTCTTACCGTCACCCTTGCCACCAAACTCCGTTACCGGAAAATCCCGGTTCGGGAAATCCGTTCGAGCGATACCGGCAATAATGTCATCGGCCTGTTGCCATCGAGCCTGATCAGCCTTGACATAACCGGCAGTGGCGGCAGGAGAGGTTTGACAGCCTGCGGCAGACAGCAGGCCAAGAGCACAGGTCGACAGGCCCAAGGTTCTCAGGCTATCGCGCTTCTTTATATCGATCATTTTTAATATCCCGTTGGTTGATTCACTATCTCTCACTTCGTTGTTATCGGCCCTTCCCTGACCGCTGACCCGACAACTTTGGCCGGACCACTGAGGGGAATAATAAAGAAACCGGGGGGAGATTCAAGAAAAGCGTACTTTGCTGGCGTATGGCGGCTTCTTGGGCAATCGGACCGCCTCGGCTGTGGACCTGAACGCCAATATTGTCGGGTAATAACCACTATACTGATCGTATCCCGAACGAAAACCGGAGCAAGCTATGAGTGTTGAGGCCAAGACTGTCGAGCAGAATTGCGGGTATAAGGAAATCTGTGGTGCTATAGACCTGATCATACAGCCGCGCGACAAAGATTTGGGAGGATTCTCCGTACGCCGCGTACTGCCAACGATCAAGCGCAAGATGGTCGGCCCCTGGATTTTTTTCGATCACATGGGTCCGGCGGAGTTCGCCCCAGGCAAGGGCATTGATGTCAGACCGCATCCTCATGTGAATCTGGCCACCGTTACCTACCTGTTTGAAGGCGAAATCCTGCACCGGGACTCTGTCGGCAGCCTGCAACCCATTCGCCCCGGCGATATTAATCTGATGGTGGCCGGACACGGTATCGTACACTCGGAACGCGAGCTCCCCGAAGCCATGGAGAAAAGCCGCACACTGCACGGCCTGCAACTGTGGCTGGCCTTACCGGAAGCCGACGAAGAAACCGACCCCGCTTTTTACCACTACCCCTCGGCAGAAATTCCCGCAGCAACCGTCGATGGTGTGCCAGTTCGGGTCATGATGGGCAGCGCCTATGGCGTGACATCTCCCGTCAAGACCTATGCCGAGACATTGTATGTCGAGGCCCATCTACAGCCCGGGCAGACCCTGCAACTGCCAGAGGCCGAAGAGCGGGCTCTCTATGTCGCCAGCGGCCGTCTGAAAGCCCGGGAGACGGAAATTCCCGAACACGCCATGGCCATCTTTTCCGCTGAGCAAGGAGTAGTACTGGAGGCGGTCTCCGAGGCACGCATCGCCATTATCGGCGGAGAAACCATGTCCCACCGTTTTATCGACTGGAATTTTGTGTCCAGCCGGAAAGAACGTATAGAGCAGGCCAAAGCAGACTGGCAGGCACAACGCTTCCCGAAAGTGCCGGGAGACGACATCGAATTTATTCCATTACCTGGCTGAGGGAGCCACCAATCACCCAGGCTCAGCCCCACGTAAACAGGAACCCACCTTACGACCAAAGCTCAGCCTGCCCGCTGTGCCACCAGTGCAAATTCTTCTTCCAGCAATTTTCCAAAATGAATAAACGCGGTGCAGGCACCGTCCTGCAACTGGGTTTCCTCGGCATCGTTGAAAGGGAGTTCATTCAGGGCAGAAATAAACGCTTTCCAGTGGCGCCCTCGCCCTTCAGGCGCCGGTGCCAGATGGCGGGCACCGAAGGTTTCGGTCATACCCAGTTGCGAGGCGCGTTTGAGCAGTATCGCGGCACCCAGGGTAGAGCCCTCTGAGACAAACAGCCAGCCCAGGGCTTTCGGCAAAGTATTAGCTGTGGGATCAGCTTCGACCGCATCGGGCAACGGCTGGCGGAGGTCGGTCAGATCCTGTTCAACGTGCTTGAGTCGGCCTCGCTCCGGCAGCGCAAACTGGCTGTCGCTGGCAACCCATTGGTACAAGGGCGCAATGCGGGATTGAAAGCGGTATTGCACCTTGAGCCACTGAATGTAGCGGTCTTTCTGGCTGAAAGGGGCGGCAGCAGCCACCAGAGTGTGCAGGTGTTCATGCAGCTGATCAGTGACTTCGGCCAGGCGCTCGCTGCGCGAGGCGGCTTGGGTTTGGGCTAAGGTTGAGTTCATACCGGGGCTCCATGACAACGGACAATCGGATTAACAAGATTCGCTTTTTCTGTTTAACAAGCTGTTAAACCTTAACGAGTGGAACCACCGGTTTTTTCATGCCCGGTAGGAAGTGGTGCAAGCTCAGTCCGGTCACTCCAGCGCCCGGGTGGCCATCATCAAGGTGTGTTCAGCTTGTATTCGTTCGCTGTCAACGTTGAAGCACTCCTGAATAGTGGTTCTCTCGAGCACCTGGCGGGGCGCGCCCTCTTTAACAATGCGCCCCTCCTGCAAGAGAAGGATGCGGTCGGCGTATTGCGCGGCTAGATTCATATCGTGCATGGTAATCACCACGGCGCTGCCACTTTGCGCCGCGAAATCCCGCACTATCTGGCAAACGTGGTGTTGGAAACGCGGGTCCAGGCTGGCACAGGGTTCATCGAGTAATAATAATCGTGGAGGCTGGGGCATCAGCGCCTCTGCCTGAGATTGATCACCGAAGTCGGCAATGTTGTCTGGCCACAGTTGCGCAAATACACGAGCCAGATGCACTCGTGCCTGTTCACCCCCCGAGAGCGACAGCACACTGCGCTGAGCGAGATGGGACACGCCGGTCATGGCCATGGCATTCGCCACCAGCGTTTCCCGCCAGGCACGGGTGCCCGAGCGGGACTGGCATCCCAGTGCCACGACTTCGTTCGCGGAAAAATCGAGGTTTAAGCGAGTCTGTTGACGCAGTACAGCGCGATGCCGGGCCAGCGCACCCAGCGGCCAGTGCGTCAGCAACCGGCCCGCAAAATACATTTGCCCGCTGTGCACCGGCAGGTCTCCCGCCAGGGTTTCCAGCAATGTGGTTTTGCCCGCGCCATTGGGTCCAATCAGCATCACGACTTCCCCCGCGTGCAGCTTCAGGCGGATATCGCTTAATACGGTGCGACGCAGCAGCCTGCGGCCCCGGATCACTTTGAGTGAGTGGGCATCAAGCAAAGCGGGCTCTTCTGTGGATACGGTCATTCTTTCACCCCACCAAACGGTCCCGGGCCCGCAACAGCAGGAAGAGGAAAAAAGGCGCTCCGAGCAGCGCGGTCAAGACCCCGATGGGAATCTCCGCCGGAGCCGCCAACGTGCGGGCGGCGACATCGGCCACCACCAGCAGCAATGCACCCAGCAACGCACCGCCGGGCAACACGATTCGCGCATCCGGCCCGGCCAGCAAGCGAACGCAGTGCGGCGCTACCAGTCCGACAAAGCTGATGATGCCGCAGAACGCCACGCTGGCTCCGACGGCCAAAGCGGCCGCCAGTATGGCGAGCTTTTTCACCCGTTCGACACGTACCCCCAAATAGCGCGCCTCGGCTTCGCCGAGTGCCATCAGGTTCAGGCTGGGGCTCAGCAACAGCATCAGCACCAGTGCAGGAAGCACACCAGCGGTGACCAGACCGACCACCTTCCAGCTCCCCGCCGAAAGGCTGCCCAGGCTCCAGAAAGTGAGTGTGCGTAACTGTTCATCCGTGGCGAGATAACTGGCCAGCCCGATTAACGCCAGCGCCAGTGAATTCACGGCAATGCCGGCCAACAACATGGCAGCCACTGAGACACCATTGCGGGTGCAGCCAATGCGATACACCAGCCACGCTGCCAGCAAAGCACCAAGAAACGCCACGACGGGAAGTAAGGCCTGGGTGCTGCTGGCGGCGGACCATACCAGGTTACCGAACACAATGGTGACAGCCACGGCCGTGGCGGCGCCACTGGACACCCCCACCAACGCCGGGTCGGCCAGCGCATTGCGGAATAGTGCCTGTAATGTCGCTCCCGCCAGCCCCAACGCGGCACCGACCAGAAGTGCCAGCAGCACACGCGGTACACGCAGACTCCACAAGACTGCACCGTCCACAGAAGCTGTGGACTCGCCAAAGGCATTAAGCAAGAGCGCAATCACCCGGCTCGGCTCAATGGTATAGGCGCCCTGCCCGACGGCGAAGACCGCTGCGAGCAGCAACAGAAAAAGCAATAACATCAACACGCCATTGCGCGAAAGGCGCAGTCGTTCCACTTTCTTCTCTTTCAACGATACGTCAATGCTCACTCTGCAAGCCCAGCGCCTTATGCAATTCCGCTACCGCCTCGGGCAGACGGGGACCAAAGCCGAGAAACCTGACAATATCCACGGGGATGACACGGCGATTTTTGCCGGCGGGTGCCAATGACAACCCCGGCACATCCTCAATAACACGGTCGATATCAAATGCGCTGCTATCAATGCGGGTGACCACAATTGCATCCGGTGCCGCACTGACCATGGCTTCGGCGGAAAAGGGCTTGTATCCCTGAAACTGCTCCGCGAACGCATTGCGCACTCCCGCCATACTCAGCATGGTGTCAGCGCCACTGTGCTCACCAGCCGCCATGGGTGTACCCGCATGAGACATCAATACGACCACCCGCAGAGCGCCGCCATCCTCTGCCTGCAGTGACTGGTTTTTCACGGTCGTCTGCACCGCCTGCCACTCCGATTGCAGCTGCTCGGCCAATGCTTTCCCTTGTGTCTCCCGACCAATGGCCTCCGCCACCGTCTCCACGCGATTAAGCAGCCCAGCGAAGCTGTAATCACCTTCTACTCGCACAACATCCACTCCGGCATCCGCCAGTTGTGTGAGCACATGGGGCGGGCCGGCTTCGTGGCTGGCCAGTAACACCTGGGGCCTCAGGGACAAGACTCCCTCTGCGGACAAAGTCCGTTGATAACCCACCTGCGGAAGCTCAGTGGCGGCCTCTGGCCAGGTGCTGCTGGTGTCGACCCCCAGCAACTGGTCCTCTGCACCCAGCGCGTACACGATTTCGGTGACGCCACCGCCGACCGACACCAGCGTCGGACGATCCGCCGCGTAAGCCGACGTCACGGTCATCAATACCATCAAAAAGCCAATTCGCAACCAATGCATGTCAACTCCTGACTGTGTGTTTTTACTCAAGCCGCGTTAACAACCTAAACGGTTCTTAACGACTCAAATTGATTCTGACGAAGCAAACTGTGTTAACGAATAGTCCGGCACCGATTTTCACTACGCGATGACGGATTCTAGAACCGGTGCTCCAGCTTGAGGCTAACGGAATTCCGGCTGTATGAATAAAGCCAGTCCACATTACTGCTGACACGGCTGTGACTCAGCGTCAGTGTTGGTGTAAATCCGGCAAAGGCCAGGCGGGGCGCTTCGAGAATCAGCGTATGATTTTGCTCCTTGTCGCGCCGACGCGCTTCAAGCAGCGCACTGAACTCATCGTGCTCCCGCAAGCGGAAGGCGCTGAACAGCACCGCACTGAAGCCACTCTGAAACCGACGGGAAACCCCTACCCGAGCACCCACCTGCTCATAGGCATACACCGCCTCTTTACTATGACGATCCACAAGGTCCACCCCCCCAAATACTGACCACTGGGTATTCACCGCATGCCAGGCCGTGGCAAACAGCGAACTCATGGTACCGTCGTAATGGGCAAACTCAGGCCGATAGTCCAGTTCCTTAAAATCCCCCTCCAGCCGCAGTGCCGTTTTGCGGGAGACATACCGCATCCACTCCGCGCGTGCACCCCAGGCCTGGTAAAGCGCCCGGTTGCCGTAGTAACGCTGCTCGAACTGCGGCGCGATGGACATCATGTGCCTGGCCGAGCGATACCGGTAGCCACCGCTGGCGGTCAGGCTGCTTTCGTTGTACTCATGGTAATCCTGATAGCTGTCACCAAAGGCAAGGCCGCGAACAAAGAGGTTGTGATGACCCGCCAGGGAGATATTTTTTTCCAGCGTGGCTTCGTAGTTCAGGCCCGGTGCGCTGATGGCATCCGGCACTTTGCGGTCAAAAAAACAGCCCCCACCCTGCGCGGGAATCAGGCAGGTATAGCTTTCAGAGGAGCGGTTGAGATTGTCATCATAGGAAGGACCAAATGCTATTTTCCCCTGCCAGCTGTCACGCTCATCCAGTGCCTGCAAGAAGGTATCCACCGTATTGCGAACACCGCTGGTACGCTCCCGTTCCGGACTCAAGCCCTGGTGGATATGATCAAACAGCGATTGCGCTTCCACATTCTTGTGGTCTTCGAACAACACCCGGGCCAGCTCCAGTTGGCCGGGCAAAAAATCCTGCTTGAGGTCCAGCAGCTGCCGATAGTGCGCTTCGGCTTCGGCGAGGTTACCCTGCACTCGACTCACGCCCCCTTCAGCGTAGGCCACCAGCATGGCGTCCGCACCGGGGAGCGCCTTGTAGGCATTTAACAATGACAACACCGCCGGCCATTGTTTTTGCTGCACCGCCGTGTACAGCGCCCGCCCCATGGCGTTGACATCGCCTTCCACGGTATATTCCCGGCCATTGACCACCAGGGTGGGTAAGGACGTGTTGCCCTGCTCGTTTTTCAGTAACTCGCTTTCCCGCTCCACAGAGCGTTGTTCAATACTTTGGTTCAGCCGCAGGCTCGTATCCTCTTCGGCGCTTGCCATATTGATCAGCAGCGGCACTAAACCTAGAGCCCAAAACAGCGGAAACCCGCAACGGTTTGAACGCATAACACTGGTCGCCTTCAGGTGGTACAGGATCAGGACGTACAGAAAAAAGAACAAGCACCCGCCGAGCGGATGCTTGTTCTCCGATTGAATGCAATCACGCCAGGCGTGACAACACTGCAATCACTTGGCACCACCGAAGGCAGTGTTGTACTGGCTGTCAGCACCACTGAAGGTCGCCATCCCGGCCAGTGCTGCCGCCCCGCTGCCGTAGAACTCGCCCTGACTGGCGCCAGTGGCCAGAGTGCTTTCTGTGTCGACGTTGTAGGCTTCAGCATTGCCGGAGAAACTGGAACCACTTATGGCCGCATCGATAGAAATGCCCAATGTGTCGTTTTCCAGTTCACCCGATACGCTGCCCGGACCGCCGCCATAATAGACATCAATGTAACCCGCCAGAGTATTGGGAGAAGAGGCACTTTCATTAAACTGGCTGATTCCCTGAACGGTGTAAGTGGCTGAACCGGTCGTTGGCATGGTGGAATCGACATTGCCTTTGTCACCGACGTAGTACACGGCACGGTCAGTAAAGCCTCCAGCATTGCCATCATTGGACCATTCGCCATACCACACATCGGAAACGCCGACCTCAGCAAAGGTGAAAACACCCATGCCGCCGTGGTCGGTAGGCCCGCCGTTAAATAGATAGACGTCGTGATGGTCGGTATCAAAATTATTATCCGAGTAGAGCAGAATACCACTGAAATCAATCTTATCCGCTGTGCTCAGGGTTCCATTGTCAATGCCAATACCAGCCTGGCCAGAAGAGTGCGGACCACCATCAACGGTGGACTCACCCACTTCAATATCAGCGCTGCTGCTCTGCCCACCCAGGTAATCGGCATGGGCGACCGCACTCAATGCCAGACTCATCAGCGCTGCCGAGGCAAATGTGAATGTTTTCATAACTCAACTCCTTAATCATCATTGATTGAACATTGGTTGACCCATGCAAGATGGGTATTTTGAGTTACCTCTCCTATCACGACTACGGCGCAGCGAAACACTGCGATTTACCTTCCCTGGCCCGGCTTCCTGTGTTATCGACTTGAAAAGACTGTAGTAATCTCTACCGACCAGCCCGGCTTTTCCGCCACGTCAAAACGGCCACCGGTGATATTGGCAGCGTTCATACGCTCCGCGAGTTCACTGGCCAGCGCCCGATCACCATTGGGCAGCTCATCCGCTGGAATCTCCACCTGGAACACGATCTCAATCGATTCTCCCTGGGGAATGGAATAGCCCTCGGTAACCGGCTGGTTGTGGGTGAGGTCCCAGAAGCGGGTCGGGTAACGGGCATCATCCGAAGGCGTATCGACGTTGATCAAGGTGTAGTCACCCCCGATGGCGCTCAACCTGATCCGGCTTTCTTCAAGGCTCACGGGGCTTTCCGAAACCCTTCTCAAGGAGAAGCCTCTTGAAATATCCCAGGGAAACGCACTTTGTCTCCAACTGTCTCTATGATGGTGCTGGATTTCCAACAATAGCGATGGATAGTCGTCCCGTTCTACGGCATGCACGGTTTTCGAGTAAGGACCCGCGAATTCAGAGCCGTCGTACACTTGGTACTCAAAGACATACAGGCCAGCTTCGGTGGGAGCTATATCCACATTCTCACAGGTCCATTCCCGGTAGGACGTTATGCGTTCCCTATAGTCTTCCCACGGCTCTTCGCTGGCTTCATACCGGGGCTGTCCGTTGTCGCAAAGCCCTCCCCCTAGGGTGATAATTTCCATGCGATTGTCGGCCGGCTCACTGACCAGCGTCCAAAGGTGGCTGAGCACATCGCCGTCCGGGTCCTGAGACTCGGCCATCAACACAAAACTATCCTGCCGAAACGTGACCGTGCGCCCATAACGCTCATTGGTCTCAGTGACGTAATCACGCTTAATGGCAAATGGCTGCTCAGAGTCCAGGGCCATGCTTTGCAACCGCTGAGCGGGAACGCTTGCATCCAGACGACTGAAAGGCGGGTTGTTAAATCCCTTGGCCATTACCAGCACTTCGTGATCGCGGAAGCCCGGCTCGTACTCGCTGAGCCAGCCGTGTTCGTCGGTCACCTGTAGAGCGACAATGTAGGGCCCCGGCGCATCGGTGGTGAGCGTGGGGAAGGCGGTGTTGGCTTGCTGTAATTCCGCCTCGCTGTTATCCGGGCGATCCACCAGCCACCACTCATAGGTCAGACGGTTATCGTCGGGGTCGGAGCTGCCCTCGCCATCGAAAGTAATGGACTCCCCCGCCATGACGGTCGGATTTCCTGTCGCGGTGGCCGCGAGCGCCAACGGTGCACGGTTTGCCCCGAGGCGTGCGGTGTAGGTCTGGGTAACCGAGTGGTTTGCCTGCCCATCCGAGGCGGTCAGCCGGACGACATACTCGCCTTCCACCGTCGGGGTGAAACCGGACGACCAGCCAGCGTCCAGATTGGCGCTGGCATCTGGATCAAAGCCATCCGGGTAGCTGACAAAACTCCACTGCTCGCTGACCGCATCATCATCTATATCGTAGGAGTCTGAGCCCAGGCGGGCGAAGGCACCGAGTTCGGCTTCAAACGTCGCCTGGTTGAAATCGTCCGGGGAGATGACCGCTACCGGCGGCGTATTCGCCGCACCGTCAGGCAGTTCAATATCCGTTGGGCGAATAATAATATTCGTGCAGCGACGCGCAATCCCATCGTAGACACACAGCTCTACCGCCTGCAGTGCCTTAACATCCACGACATAGCTCGCGGTGTCGGTGGTAGCGCCACTCAATTGCGCCTGAGACCCGTCGGGCCGGTTCAAAAAACGCCACCGATACTGCAACGGATCGCCATTGGCATCCTGACTGCCGGAGCCATCCAGGGTCACGGTTTGTCCCCGCACAATCGTGCCGCTCAGTTCCGCGATGGCGGGCATGGGCGGCGAGTTGGCTTCCACAATGTTAATGGTGGTGGTGGCCGGTCGACTGACACGGTCATCGTAATGCACTATCAGTTCAGCCCGGTAAGTCCCGACCACATCGGCGGTAAAGCGCGGGTAAATCAGGCTGCCCTGGTCCAGCTCGGCCTCACTGCCATCGGGTTTTTCCGTGAGTGTCCATTCATAAATCAGCCGCTCCCGGTCGCCACCATCGGGGGCCTGGCTGCGGGAGCCGTCAAGCTGCACGGTGCCCAGAATCCAGTTGATTTCATCGGACACCACCGCCAATGGGTTGGGGTTCACCGCCAGGACGGTCGCCCGGGCCTCCTGGGTATCTTCGCTGCGACCTTCCGCGTCACTGACGGTGAGCAGTACCACGTACTCGCCGGGCAGGTCTGGGGTGAACATCGCCTGGCCCTGGTCGGCTCCTTCAATGTCAGCAATGTCAGCCTCGCTGCCGGCCGGCTGGCTGATGAAGCGCCACTCCCATCCGGTAATGCTGCCATTGGGCGAATGGCTCTCGCTGCCATCAAGCGCTACGCTCTGCTCTCCCGCATTCACCTGCTCGACATCGACAGTGGCTATTGCCACCGGGCGCTGGGCATTACCACCATCATCACCCCCTCCACTGCTGCCGCCACAGGCGGCCAAAAACAGCATGACTACACTCAGTGTTACTAAACGAATACTCACGACCTCTATTCCTCCACATGGGTTCAGGCCTTTCCTTGCCCGGCGCATAAACAACGCGGGCAAGTTCAGTTATTGCAAATGATTTTATGTCTCATTTTCAATAACGGATGCCAAGCCGGAATTTTTCACCGGGCCGGTCATTTTTTTACCGGCAGGAATACCAAGGGGAAAACAGACAAACGGGAATAGGGAATAAAACGGGGAAGACCCGGACGAGCCGGGCTTATGATGATCAGAAATGCAGCGTGGCACTCAGGGTTGCGGTTCGCCCCGGTGCGGGAACCATACCCAGGCTTAACGCATCCAGATAGTATTGGTCCGTGACATTATCTACCGCAAAATCAAGGCTGAAAGTATCGCTCGGCTCCCAGGTGGCATACACATCTACCAAGGTGTAGCGATGCCAGGGAATGGGCGTAGCGAACCCCAGGCCGGTTTCCGTCTGGTTGTTGTACTCCGGCACTTGGTTGCGTTCGCCCATCCACTGCGCTTTCACCCCCAGTTCCAGTGTTCGGGAGAATAACCGGGTGCCCAGGGTCGCGCTGGCCTCGCTGTTGGGCGGCAGCATGTTATTGACGTAGCTGGTGGCAATACCGTAATCGGTGCAGTAGTCGCGGCGGTAACTTCCGGCATGGCACAACTCGATATCAAAATAACGGGTGCCGGACAGTTCGGCGAAAAGCCAGCCAATATCGTATTCCAATGATAACTCCGCCCCCTGAAACGCCACACTGTCGATGTTGCGCATGCGGAACATGGCGGCATTTTGCCCGGCGCTGGTGTCTTCCCAGGCATTGGGTATGGTTCGGGTCAGGTAGTCTTCCGTGCGGTTGTGAAAGTAGGCCGCTTTGAAACGCAAGGCATCATCTTCCGATAGCACGCCGTTTTTCATCAGGTTAAACCCGACTTCGCGGTTTTTCGCGTGTTCCGGTTTCAGGGTGACACCCGGTGAAGCCGCCACCGAAAAGCCCGCCGTTGTTTCAAACAGGCTGGGCATGCGCAACGCTTCCACGTACTGCGCATAAAACTGAATGCCCTGCCAGGGCTCCCACAAGATACTGGCCATGGGCGCACTACCGGAGTTGCTGCTGCTCAGGAACAGATCCGCGCAATCGCCCTGCTCCGCACTCTGGCAGTATGGGCTGTCCTGCCTTAATTGCACCGGCTTGCGATCATCGGAATCGTACCGGGTATAGCGAATGCCCGTCTCCAGTGTCAGTGCCGATACCGGTTTCCACTTGAGCGCAGTGAAAGCGCTCCACTCCTCTCGCTCGCCATCACGCACAGGCGAGCTGGCGGTGGTTTCATCGTTCTCGGGCTTAACGTCCTCGAACTGCCACGCCAAGCCGTAACGCCATTCCAACTCGCCCCAGGGCTCGAATTGCATGGTGTTGCTGAGATCCCCTCCGTGACGCTGGTAGTGTTCCGCACCCGGTCGTTGCGCCAGCAGCTCGGCCTGGTTTTCCGAGTAGCTGTTATTCAGGCTCTCGGTATCGGTCAGCCACAGGCGCAATTCCAGATCGAGCCAGTCGCGCTCCGACTCCCATTGATAGCGCCCGGTGTAGGTATCCACGCTGACAGTGGAGTTTTCCGTTTGTCGAATGCGGCCCAGCCAGATCAGCTGCGATGGCATCAGCTCGCCGTAATCGCTGTCGTACTGCAGGTAACTGAACTCCAGGGTTTGCTCATCCGCTGGATAGAAAGTGGTTTTAAGCAGCAGGGAATCACTGGTGTAGTTGCTGTTAACGATGCGCTCTTCGGCACGAAAACGCGACGCGCCCTCAACCCGGGGACGTACTTCGGTGTAAAAACCCCGGTTATACCGCTCCGACAAATCCAGGCTCGGCGTGGGCCCGTCCTTGCCCGCATAGTAGTTACCCTGTTCCCGCGAAGCGTAAGCCGCAATCAAGTCCACCCACGGGAGACGCCAGATGCCGGCCACACTGTAGGCGTGGCCTTTGAGGTCCAGCAAGTCGGGCCGGTCCAGGGTTTCATCCGTGCCATAGACGTTGGCAATATCGTGTTCGCCCGAGCACAGAGAGCTGCCCGCCCGACAATCCACGCGGTAACTGTTCTGCCCGCCCAGCGAGATTCCCGACCTGGCCCGTGCGACGGCATAGCCCGCAGAGGTACCGGGCTCTGCGGGCGTACCGCTGTTGTTACCGACCAGGGCACCGCGCACCCTAAGGCCCCAGGTGTTTCCCGGCTTGGCAATGTCATCGGCATTCAGCGTTTTCATGCTGACCAGGCCGCCAGTGGCCCCGGTGCCCTGGGGGTCCATGGTGGGCCCCTTATCGATGCTGACCCCACCGATTAAGTCCGGGTCCACATAACTGCGACTGGTGGCACCGGCGTAACCACGATTCACCGTGGTTTCCTGGCGGGCACCATCCACCAGGACCGGCACACGGCCCTGCCCTTGCATGCCCCGGATATTGATATTCAGCCCACCGCTATTGCGATTTTCAGCCACCAGAACGCCAGTGGTACCCCGGAACATATCGCCCACGGACAACCCGCGATTGCGCTCTATATCGGACTGGCTCAGGTAGTTGGAAGAACCGGCACCGGAATAGGCCGCCTCACGGGGAGACGTTTCCGTGGCCGCCTTGACCTGCACTTTGGGCAGCATGGCCGAGCCATTGCGTTCGGCCTGTTGCAGCACCACCGTCGCATCACCCAGGAAATACCAGCGCAACCCGGTGCCCTGCAACAGGACTTCGAGTGCCTGGCCCGGTGTGTAACGGCCGGAGACACTGGATGATTGTTGCTCCGCTACGAGGTCGGCTCCCGCCGATACCTGCATGCCGGTTTGGCGGGCAAATTCATCGAGCGCCAAATGCAGGGGCTGCGAGGCAATATCAAACGATAAGGGTGTGCCGCCTGCGCGCTCTTGGGCCGGGACGGCAACGGATATCAGGCCCAGCAGCAAGACACAGGCCGCGCGCAAGAAGCACCATTCGATAGAACGGGAAAAGCGGGCGATATAACGGGAAAAACACGGGAAATCCAACATGCTCCAGCCTTTAAATAGTAATCATTCTCGAAATACGACGCTATAACGAGTGACTGGGATGTTTTTTTCAGGAGTCCCGCAATACCCTGAGCAACGGCGTGATCTCCAGCACCCTGCCGTCGAAAGGACGAAGCAGCCCCTTGAGGGCGATATCAGGGTTGTCCAGATTGTAGCTGCCGGTCACGCGCTGCTCGCCGAGTGATGCCGCTCCCACAAGGATCCGGCCACCGTAGTAGCGGTCCAGTGTTTCCACCACATCGTAGAGTGTGCGGTCATGGACAAACAGGCGGCCTTCTCTCCACGCCGCCACGTTCGACGGCGAAATTTGGGCAACCCGGCTGGCCCCACTCGAGCGTTCAATCATTAATTGCTGGCCCGGCGAAAGTTGTTGCTCATCACCTTCACGCGGCTGAACGGCCACCGATCCACTTTGCACACTGACCGCGGCAACGCGTGATCCAAGTTGTACATCAAAAGCCGTTCCCAAGACGGTGACATTCACATCACCAGCGTTCACGATAAACGGACGTTCGGCGTTGGCCATGACATCAAAAAACGCCTGCCCGGACAGCAGGTCGACATGACGCTCTCCGGAGGAAAATCGAGTACGGATAGCGCTGGCCGCCCCCAGATAAACGGTGCTGCCATCCTCCAGGGTAATTTGCTGCGTCTCTCCGGTGCCGGTGATATGATCCGCTCGCAGGTGGAGGTAGATGCCCGGCCAGGCCGCAAGCATCAGGCACGCCACGGCGGCCAGCGTCGCCACACGCCGCAGCCCCCGTGAGCGGCGAGGCGAATGAATCCTCGGTAGCCGCCCGCTCACTTCCCCATTCCCGTCTGAAACTGGATCGGGCCAGCGCTTGCGATCAGGCTGCCACTCCCCCATGCTCTCCCACACTCGGCGAGCCCTGAGCCACGCGGCCTCGTTGGCCTGGTCAGCAGACCGCCAATTTTGCAGTGCCTGTCGCAGCTGGGGATTATCCGGCTCAGACTCGGTCCGAATCATCCAGTCTATTGCTTGCTCCAACAACGCATCGGACTCTGGTGGGTTTGCAGTCATTTCTCAAGGTTCCACACGGCTGAGCCGAATCAGGCCACTGCCCTGTCGGCAAGTATCGATATAGGGTATACGAGTGATTCGGAATCGTTTTTCAGGCAATGGGGCTCTACGGCCTTCACAGAACGAATTAATCCAGCTCTTTTGCAACTTTCAGCATGGCGTTGCGCACCATGCGGTGAGCCGTAGCAATGGAAACCTCCAGCCGCCTGGCGATATCCGCCAAAGTATAATCACCAAAGCGGTGCATTTCGACGGCCAGCCGTTCCTTTTCCGGAAGAGCCTCAAGCACAGCGGCCACCCGACCGACTTGATCGCGGTATTCTGACACCTCCTCTGGCCCCGCCTCTCCTGCAGGCTCCAGCCAGGTGACGGTATCCGCGTCCGTATAACGGGACTCCATGGCCGAGCGGCGAACCATGTCAATAGAAAGGTTACGAACAATACGGTACAGATAGGAAACTCCGGCTCTCAACGGGTCCTCATGGCCGTCGGCGGTCGGCACATAGCGCAGAAAGGCGTCTTGCACCACATCTTCAGCTTTAGAACGACAACCGGTGATGGGGGTTGCGTAATCTACTAGCGCCGAGCGGTGCGACATAAACACTTCCAGCTTATCGTCAGCGTACTTCACGGCGTGGTTAACCTGCTTGTTGGGGATGAAGGCACAGCAAGAAGAAAATGAGAATCGTTATCAATATACAAAACCCTCCCCCTCAAATCAAGAGACTCGCTTAAGACGGTTAGGCAAGCCGTTTTTTCAAAGGCAAACGCTTAGTAACAACGATAAATATTTTTCAGAACATATAATGATAATAGTTATTATTTGTGTTAAATTAGCGCGAAATTATCTCATCCCCCTGATTTGGAGCATTTTCGTGAAATTTAAGCTTCTCCCCCTATCGGCTGCCGTTGCATTTGGCATCTACCCGGCATTGGGTCTGGCGCAAGGAAGTAATGAGCAGAATACCGTCCAGGAAATCATGGTGACCGGCAAGTACAGCGTGGCCCAGACGCTCGATACCGCAACCGGTCTCGGGCTGACCATCCAGGAAACACCGCAATCGGTGTCCATTCTGACCCAGGAACGCATGAAGGATCAGAACATCGACACCATTCTGGAAGTGGTCAACAACACCGTCGGAGTGTCTTCTGCCGAAGTGGATAACGTGCGCAACGACTTCTACTCCCGGGGCTTCCAAATCGACAGCTACCAGATTGACGGTGTGCCGACCTCATGGAGCCTGGGAGGAGATTCGGGTGAAACCGTTGCGGATACTGTAATTTATGAGCGCATTGAAGTCGTACGCGGGGCCACAGGTCTGCTGACCGGTGTCGGCGATCCGTCCGCCTCTATCAATCTGGTTCGCAAGCACGCCGACAGCACCGAACTCAGCGGCTATGTGGATGTATCGGCTGGGCGCTGGGACCAGAAAAGCATTACCACGGATATTTCCTCCGGCCTGAACGAGAGCGGAAGCTTGCGCGGCCGTTTCGTAGGCAAACACTCCAGTGGCGATTCCCACGAGAATTACTACGAAGACGACTCCAATGTGCTGTATGGCGTATTGGAGGCCGATCTGAGCGCCGACACGCTGCTGCGCGTCGGCGCCAGCTACCAACATAACGACCCCAAGGGAGCCACCTGGGGTATTTTGCCGACTTTTTACTCTGACGGCACCATTGCAGACTGGGATGTGTCGACCAACACCGCCATGCCCTGGACCCGGTGGGAAACCACTAATACAAACTACTTTGCCAGTATCAATCACACGTTTAACAACGGCTGGCAACTGATAGCCAATTACAACAGGCTAAACTACGAAACCGATAACCGTTTACTGTACGTTTCCGGCACAGTGGACAGAGAGACCGGTGGAGGCTTATCGGCACAGCGCTATCGCAGTGACGGAAAGTCCACGCAAGACAGCTTTGATCTTCAATTGAAAGGCGACTTTAACCTGTTCAACCAGACCCACGAGTTCGTGCTCGGCGCACTGCACAGTGACCAGTCAACGGATACCTTTAATCAAACTCCCGCAGATCAAAATCCTCCTCCCCCTGAATACGACTCTGTGCCGGTGGAGAACTTCTTCGAGTCAAGCGGTATTCAGGAGCCCGAATGGGATCCAGAGCGCGTACATAACCAGGACGTCTCCACGAAACAGCGCGGCTACTATGCGGCGACCCGCTTGTCCGCCACAGACAAACTCAAATTCATTCTCGGTGGTCGAGTTGCTACTTGGTTACGCGACGGTTCTCAATGGGGAACAGACTACGACTACGGCAATCGGAACGAGTTTATTCCCTATGCAGGAGCGCTTTACGATATCACGGATACCCATCGGGTATACGCCAGCTACACGGAAATTTTCGACTCACAAAACTCCCGGGATGCCGACGGTGAGCTACTCGACCCGCTGCAAGGCAAGAGTTTTGAAGTGGGTTTGAAAAGTCGCTTTTTGAATGACCGGTTGCACACCACCATTGCTGTGTTCGATATCGAGCAGGACAACCTTGCCCAAGTAGACACCAGCTTCGAGGGCACACCGGAACAAACGACGGCTTACTACCCCGCACAGGGAACGGAAAGCATTGGTTTCGAACTGGAGGTGGTGGGGCAGCCCATTGATGGCTGGAATATCACCGCAGGTTACTCTCAATACACTGCAGAGGACGCACAGGGTAATGATGTGAACACCGCCCAGCCCACCAAGCAGTTCAAGCTGTTCACCACTTATCAGTTCCTGGATTCTCTGCCTGGGCTAACCATTGGTGGCGGTGTAAATTGGCAAGATGAAACCTACTCCGTGGGCACCAACCCCATCGGGCAGCCTGGTCGACTCACTCAAGAAGCGTACTCACTGGTGAACCTGATGGCGCGATACGAGTTTAACGACGCCCTCAGCGTCCAATTCAATGCCGCCAATGTGACCGACGAGAAATACTACTCACAGATCTCGTATTTCAGTTCCTACCGTTACGGTAAACCCAGGGACTACACACTGAGCCTGAACTACCGTTTTGACTAAATCCCTCCGATAGTTTTACCCTGTCAATGAGAAAGGCCGCGATATTTATCGCGGCCTTTCTCATATACTCAGCGTCTCAGTATAGAAGCATCACACCGCTTTCGGTTTAGCGTCAGGTTAGTTGATCTCCTCCACCACAAACTTCTTGAGGTCGATATGCTCGTCCTCTTGATTTCTTACCCGAATTGCGGTTTCTGACCGGGGGATACCGGGGGCGATATCGAG
>NZ_JBNJLT010000006.1:0-226669 GCF_050113635.1 Marinimicrobium sp. ARAG 43.8 | reverse complement strand
TTGCTCTTTTGCCATTCCGCTTCGCTCCATTTTGTGGCAAAAGTGCAACTTAAAAACCACCGTTTATCGCGGCGTTATACGTGTCAAGAGGCGCACATATGAATAGAGTTGGGATTCTCGCCTACGGATCTTTAATCGAAGATCCAGGCACGGAAATTAAGCCGCTTATTAGCGAACGGAAAGAAAAGGTCGAAACTCCATTCTCGATAGAATTTGCTCGGTCTAGCTCTACGCGCGATGGCGCGCCCACAGTCGTTCCTGTCGAAAGCGGTGGAAGTTCCGTACATGCCACAATCCTTATCTTGGATGCCGCTGTCAGCTTAGAGAAGGCGCAAGACTTGTTGTGGCGGAGAGAGACAAGAAACGAAACTACCAATAGGCATTACACACCTCCAGTCGAGCCAAACCCAAACAGAATGGTGGTGGAGAAGCTGGATAATTTCACGGGAATCGACGTTGTAATCTATACGAAGCTTGGCGCCAATATCACAGATCGAAGTGCCGCTAAGTTGGCTGATCTTGCAATCAAAAGCGCGAAGGAAAAAGCTGGGAAAGCCGGGAAAGATGGTATCAGCTACCTTCTTTCGGTAAAAAGGCAAGGTATTTCAACTCCACTGATGAAAGAGTATGAAAACGAAATACTACAGAAGACTAATACGTCAAGTCTTGAAGGTGCATTAAGGTGGTGTTGTGAGAAGAACGTATAACCAAGCCATTAAATACGCTCCCTTCGGTCGCCGGACCTCGTTTCACTCGGCCGTTTATGGCGGGCGTTAAATTTCAAGAGGTATTATGAAACGCATAGTTTTAGTTCTAATGTTCTTCTCCTCTATAGTAAATGCTGATGGCTTTCTCGGCTTCTATACCACAGACAGCTATCCTGTCGACAGGTGTAAGGTTGTATCAACAGAGTCTATGTACGCATTCAGCACAGTAGGAACGTACAACCAATATGTCGATGATAGGCATTCGTATTTGAACGAAATAGATGAAAATTCCCTGAGAAAAACTATATACGAAAAAGCTTTGCGTAACGGGTACAACGCTATATTAGGCTACCGATTTAACGTATACGGCGGATTTTCTGGCCATCAAGGAAAGGTCGTAAATAACTCCTTGGGGGTCGGCATATATAGGGCGACAGCTCTAGGTGTGCCAGTAAAAATTGTATGTAAGTAGTTGAATAAGCACAGGACTATCGGGAGTAGCTATGTTTAACAAAGCCGTGCACCGGAGGCCAGAAGCGTCGCTGACGCGCCACTTCTGGCCCGGATGACGGCAACGTTATGAGTAATAGCTATGCCAACTATCGGTAAACTTATCGAAGAAAAATTAGCTGGTGACGAAAGCAGGGTTCTAGAGCTGTTTACCACTGATGAAGTTTTTGACGAGTTTACTGGTGATGGCTGGCACTATTTCGAGCCAAATACATTTGATGGCTTTTATCTCGTAAAAGCTACTTATGGTTATGCTTGCTACAATCAGGATCGAGGAGCAAAAAGTAACACCAAGTCATTCTCCACTATCCAAGAAGCATCCAGTTATTATTTTGAAGCGGCGGGGTATCTCGGTAAGCCTGGGGGTGAAACTCATACAAGGCTCTGTTGTCGCCACGTCCGTGGCTGGGACGGCTTACGCGTTGCTTCAGCCGCCCCAAAGCTTAGCGTTTATGTAAACCCATGGATCAACTAAAACGGAGAGGTCGTGAATGAAAAATTCAAAAGTGTTTATGATTTTAGGAATTGTACTTCTTTGTAATGGCGTTCTTTTTGGAATACTGAGCCTTACTTTCGATGGTGGTTATTTCATGGGAGTTAGCGTTGGCGCTATAGGTTCTGGATTAGCGCTAATTTCGGTGCATATCTGCAAGGTCAAAAATGACGGAACCGAAAGTGATCAGAGCACATAACAATCATAATCATGTTCGTGCAAATGGACCTCCGCACGCTGGGCGCTCCGGCTTATGTTACGGGCATTATGCACTCTAAGGAGAATTGTATGGGATGGGCGTTTTTAGTAGTGGCCGGGCTTTTTGAAATTGTATGGGCCGTTGGCCTTAAGTATACCGACGGTTTCACTAAGCTTTGGCCTTCGGTATTTACTATTGCGGCTATGTGGATAAGTTTTGGCTGTCTGTCATACGCTTTGAAAACCATACCCCTCGGCAATGCTTACGCCGTCTGGACTGGTATCGGGGCTGTTGGCGTTGCTGTTGTCGGTATTATTTGGTTTAACGAAGTCGCAGATTTGAAACGAATTGCTTGTATAGGCCTTATCATTGCTGGGATCGTGGGGTTAAAAATTATGGGCTCGGGCTCCAACCTTGCATAACCAAACGCACCAGTACGTGCCTATCGGCGCCTTACGGCCACTGATCTTATATCACTTTCACGGACAGCAACTCACTGTTCAATTAATTTGAAGTCCTGTGTCTGAGTGGATATTAGGGCTTAAAAGCTTCGAAAACACCAAATGGCAATTCGTTGCACAGAAATCGTCCTGCGGTTCCCCTGTGAGTTTGCCGCTTGAGCGAGAGGAGATCCCGAAGTATATGGAAAATATAGAAATACCCGATGAAGCGAAACAGGCACAGTCAGTCGTTGAAGGCGTGCTTGGTGAATCTGTTATCGGTATTTATCTCTTCGGCTCTGCCGTCGTTGGTGGTTTGAAGCGCGACAGCGATGTAGATATTTTGGTCGCAGTCTCGGAATCGCCGACCTTTGAGAAAAGGAAGGTCTTGGTATTTCAGTTAATGAGCGTATCCGGAAAGATTGGAAATCCACAAGCCATCAGGCCACTAGAGTTAACTGTGATAACGGTTTCTGATGTCATACCTTGGAAGTTTCCTCCTCGGGCTGAGTTTGTCTACGGTGAATGGTTGCGAGAGGAATTCGAAGCTGGAAGCGTTCCAGGACCAGTCTGCGATCCTGATCTTGCCATTGTTCTGAAAAAAGTGATCGATAACAGCTTGCCGTTGTGTGGAAGCCATGCAGAAAAGGTCTTCGATCTGGTGCCAATGACTGATATCCGCAGGGCCATCCGTGATTCTTTGCCCAATCTTCTGGCTGATACGGCGGGAGATGAACGCAATGTCGTTCTGACCCTGTCACGTATGTGGCTGACCGCTGCGACCGGCGATATTGCTCCAAAAGATGCGGCTGCGAAATGGACGGAAAAGCAGGCACCTCCTCATTACGGAGTGCTACTGAAGTATGCGCGGGAAGGTTATCTGGGGCTGATTGAGGACCGCTGGGGTAAACAGGAAGGTTTTGAAGCACTTGTTTCCTATATGAAAAGCTCGATCGAGGAGTGCTTGGATGCGTCAGAAGTGTCTTGACAATCTTTGGCGCAGGTACTTATTTTCCGCTGCGCTGAGAGTTTTCCTGAGCTTTGGGCGTTAGCAACTTGAAAGGTTTTTCTCTATGAACCTCTATAGTGATGAAAAATCATCGACGCTGTGTTAAGTCATTATCCTGAATCTGTTTTCGATATTTTTACCATTTTCGTAAAACTTTAACGGTGGGAAGGAAAAGTGCTTCAAATCATGATAAGGAAAGCCTGCTTAGATGATGAGGAATATCTTGAGAGGTATCTACAGAAGGTTGTTTGCGAGAACCTTCCAGTTTTATATGCTAAAACGGAGCCACCCTCTTTGGAGAAAGTGGTTGACTTTATAAGGAGCCACTTTAACCCAAATAAATTGTTACTCGTTGCTGTAAATGATTGCGGTCAAATAATCGGAATGTTAGACGCAAGTGTAGATAAAAATTCACAGAGGTCGCACTGCGCCAGTTTTGGCATGTCAGTTTTGAATGAGTTTCGTCGTCAGGGTGTTGGTCGTTCCCTGCTGGATGAGTTGTTTGTATGGTCCGAGAAAAACCGATTAAAACGCATAGAGCTTGAGGTTTTTTCAAACAATTTTCCAGCTATAGAGCTATACCGTGAAACGGGTTTTGCAGTGGAGGGCATAAAAAGGGAGGCTGTTCGAGTTGAGTCTGACTATATAGATATAATTTGCATGGTGCGCCGTAGTGATTAACAATTCTGCTGATCGCAGCCAGGTTTCTGTGCGGATGCTCTCAGCTGATATTGATTGTTGTTGTGCAGATCCACTCGATAATCCTATGTGATTACAGCGGTGTTGGTTGATAGGTGTATGTAGTGATAGATAAAGATATTAGAAGGAGTAATGGATTTGACCTGTTCCCTCAGAGAAAATAAATATTTGGCGATGTTCTGGGGCTCCCTTTCGATAGCTATAGCTAGTGTGGGAATTTATTCTCTTTTTACTCCCGGAAAGTATTTGGTCGTATCATTCATTGGTTTGTCTGCGATCCTTTTTGGTTTGGCACGGCAGCGTACAAAGTACCGTTATAATCCAGAGAAATTTCGTAATCTGGCGCGTAATATCGCATTTTTAGTGGTTTTCTCATCTGTGCTTGCCGTTACAACAATGAGTAATTCTTATGTACTTTAATGAAAACCTTTCGGGAGCTGAAGGTTTCGATTTGGTGGCCGGGGCTTATGATCACGCTAGGCCAAGTTACCCGGAAAAATTTTTTGAGAATATTAATCCAGGTGTTACGTTGGAGATTGGTAGTGGCTCAGGTCAGGCTACTGTGGGCTTGCTGAAAGTCTCCAGCCGCATTGACTGCGTGGAGCCTGGCTCTAATTTTTGTCGGCGTCTCAGAGAGAAGTTCTCGTCGAACAAAAATGTAACTGTTATTAATGAGACGTTTGAAGAGTTTAAACCAGACAGAGAATATGACCTGGTTTTCTCCGCGAGCGCACTTCACTGGGTTCGGAAGCACGTAGCGTATTCGAAAATAAGACAATGCTTGAAGCCCGGTGGAAAGCTGGTGGCAGTATGGCATCAACCTCGGTTTTCTGAGCAGGTGTACGCCGCTATTGATGCAACCATTGGGCAGGTACTTCCCGATTTTTACATACCCAGAGGCACCCATGAAGAACTCGCGCTTTTTGAACAAGGATTTCGTGATTTTGAAGCACAAAACCTGTTCTCTAATTGTGAGATGGAGGTTGTACGGAACGAGAGGCATGTGGAGAGGGAGCTTCTGGCCAATCTTGTTTGGAGCTACGTTAATGTGAAAGAGCTCAGTGACCCGGGCTCGGTGAGATCCGAATTTGATGGGAAAATACTGAAGCTAAATGAGTCGGACTGCTTTGTCATTGATTTTTACTTGAGCAGTAGAGGAGAGGCTGTCTAACTGGCTGGACAAAGTTAAAAATGAAAGATGAAATCAGCTTTAAGGGTGTGCATCCTTATGAAGTCGATGACGCTTATGATCTGTACAAGCAGTGCCTGTTTGGATTTATTGATCAAACATTCGGATGGGACGAGGCGTTTCAGAGAGACCGTTTCCGATCATCCTATTCTTTAGAAACGCTGTTTTGGCTGAATGACGGAAGTGGACGCCGTATTGGGTTGGCTTGTTTTAGTAAACTTGAAGTGGCCCTGCATTTGTCTTTGTTTCTGTTGTATAAATCTTTCCAGGGGGCAGGCTTGGGAAGCCAAATCATGGAGAAGTTGGAACGTTCGGCTGGTCTCGACGCTAAAGTCACTCTTTCAACGTTTAAAGTTAATAAAAGAGCCATCTCGTTCTATCAGAAACTTGGATACCGAATCGACGGGCAGGACGAGAATTTTTATGAAATGAAAAAAACGTTTGTCCTGTTCATAATAATTCGGTGATCAAACGTCTAAAGTTCTAGGCGCTGGAGCGTGCCGAAATAGCTAAATGGTCGTGAGTGTGGATGCGTTTATATTGTAGTGCCTGGATTGTATGTACCCTAACTAATTGATTTTTAAGATATGTCATGTTTCTGTCACCAATAAGTCGTGGCGATTGACACAGATGTTGGCCCATAGTGTCTTCTCGCGAGCAGCTAAAGGATATGTGTAAATGATGGTAAGAAAGTTAAGGCTTCAAAGAGGCTGGTCTCAGGATCAGCTGGCTCAACTCAGTGGGCTGAGCGTTCGCACTATCCAGCGTATTGAGCGTGGGCAGAAGGCGGGCCTTGAGTCGTTGAAGTCCTTGGCTGCTGTATTTGACGTTCAAGTCGTTGATCTGGAAAAGGAGGTAGCCATGACCACAGATCAAGAATGCTTTGACGAAGAGAGAAGAGTTATTGAGTATGTGAGAGATTTAAAAGGTTTTTACTCACATTTGCTGATCTATATTGTGGTGATTAGCGGGCTTTTTGTATTTAATTTCACAGTGTCTCCCGAATTTGTCTGGGCCAAGTGGGTTGCATTCGGTTGGGGAGTGGGGGTAATTTCTCATGGTTTGAGCGTATTTGAGATTTTTGACTTCTTCATGCCCAACTGGGAAAGAAAGCAGATCGAGAAGAGACTCGGGAAGAAGTTATAGGTGCGACTTTATATGAGTAACAAGACATTCAGCCTGGTAAAGGGCTACGCGTTTCGGTTTGAGGATGAAGGGCGGGTTATTGAGGCCTGGTTCAGTGCGTTGTCCGGGCGTGAAAAAGTATTTGTTAATGGCGAGATGGTTCTGTCCCAGACAAACCTCTCTAAACAGTCATCGAAGACGTTCCGCATTGGTGAGAATGACTACTCGATAACACTGTATATTGAGAGTCTGCTAAATGGCCCGGTGGTTTGTACGCTGGCCAAAAACGGCAAGGATTGCCAGAGGCAAAGGCTGATTTTTCCGCAAAGAAAGTCCCGTCTGGGGCGGTTTGGTGTAGCCCTGAATCTATTGTTTTTTATTGTTCTGGGTATCGTTGCTGGATTTGCAACGGCCTATTGGCAGCTGCCTGCTCACTGGAGCTATGTCGCCGTCGGGTTACTCGTGGCCGCCGTGGTGATATACCAGATCAATAACATCCGTCACTTAGAACCCGTCATAGAAAACGAAACCGGCCGGAGCTGAGCCCCGGCCACGATACTTACTTCACATGCCCCAGATGCTTCTCAATCACCTGAAGCACCGGTTTAAACACCTTCGGTGTACCACACACAATATGGCCCGTTTCCATATACGCCTTACCGCCACGGAAATCACTCACCAGGCCGCCGGCTTCCTTCACCAACAGCACGCCAGCGGCGAAATCCCACTCATTCAGGTGCATTTCCCAGAAAGCGTCATAACGGCCAGCGGCCACATAGGCCAGGTCCAGTGCGGCTGAGCCAGCGCGGCGAATGCCCGAGGTCTGACCGGCCAGCTCGGCCACACAGGTCAGGAACGGCTGAATCTTGGCGTAAGCCGGTCCGTCGAATGGAATCCCGGTGCCGAGCAGGGCGCCTTCCAGCCCACGGCGCGAGGAAACGCGAATGCGGCGACCGTTGAGCGCCGCACCGCGGCCACGGCTGGCCGTGAATTCTTCCCGTTTGATCGGGTCCAGCACCACGGCGTGTTCCACCTGGCCTTTATAAAAGCAGGCGATGGAAACAGAAAAGTGGGGCATGCCGTGGACAAAGTTGGTTGTGCCGTCGAGAGGGTCGATGACCCAGACGTAATCGGGATTGTTCCCTTGGGTTGTGCCGCTTTCCTCACCCCGGAAACTGTGGTCGGGATAGGCTTTGCGCAACACTTGAATGATCGCCTGTTCGGCACCGCGATCCACCTCGGTGACGAAGTCGTTGGGGCGCTTGGTTTCCACCTTCACGGTGTCGGGGCGCCCATAGGCGCGTTCAATCAGTTCACCGGCTTTGCGCGCCGCGCGCAAGGCCATATTCAGCATGGGTTCCATAGGGCAATCAGTCTTTTGAGCAGTGGGAAAGAACGGGGCGAGGGCGAGCCTCGCGAAGGCCGCACAGTATAACGGCAAGCGTCGGCCCCCGCCAGCGTTGAGCGCGGTGGATTCGGGCCTCTGGCGAGGTGCGTTCGTGCTAGAATGCGCGCCTTTATTTGGGCACCCCTGTTTTCGAGAGGCTTTTATGAGCGCCAACCCCTTCGACAATATTCGCATTGTGCTGGTGAACACCTCGCACCCCGGCAATATCGGCGGCGCGGCGCGGGCCATGAAAAACATGGGGCTCTCCCGCCTGTATCTGGTGGAGCCCAAGGAATTTCCCTCGGAGAAAGCGCTGTGGCGCGCCGCTGGCGCCCTGGACGTGCTGGATAAGGCCGTAGTGGTGGAATCCGTGGAGGAGGCGATTGAGGGCTGTGGGCTGGTCGTCGGCACGAGCGCTCGCGAGCGCCGTATCCCCTGGCCGCTGGTCGATCCGCGTCAGTGTGGTGAGCGGTGCTGGCAAGAGGCGGGAGAGCACGACATTGCCTTGCTGTTTGGCCGTGAAGACCGTGGGCTTACCAATGAAGAGCTGCACAAGTGCCAGTATCACGTGCATATTCCCGCCAATCCGGAGTACAGCTCCCTGAATCTGGCCACCGCTGTCCAGGTGCTTTGCTATGAGCTGCGCATGGCGTCGCTGTCGGCTCAGGAGGGTGGTCCGCTGGGGCGCACCGAGTGGGATATGCCGCCCGCTAAGAGCGAGGCGCTGGAGCGTTATTTCGAGCACCTGCAGGAGACGCTGGAAACCCTGGGCTTCCTGACGCCGGACAACCCTCGCCAGACCATGACGCGCCTGCGTCGCCTGTACCACCGCATCCGTCCGGACGAAATGGAGTTGAGCATCCTGAGGGGCGTGTTGACGGCCACGCAGAACTACATTTACCACACGGATCAGAAGCTAAAAACGCTGGAGGCGGCGTCCGGCGGGGAAAAGCGCTTGGATAATGAGGAATAGTTGAGTAAAATACTTGGTTATAGGAAGGGGCCTGGCAAGTCCGGGTTCTGGTACTGAGTATGGGGCGGCGCGAGCACCCTCGGCAACGATAGGCGAATCCAGGCATGAGACTTACCACCAAAGGTCGCTACGCGGTCACCGCAATGCTGGATCTGGCTCTGCACAGTGAACAGGGACCGGTCAGCCTGGCGGACATCTCCCAGCGACAGGGCATTTCCCTGTCGTATCTGGAGCAGCTGTTTGCCAAACTTCGGCGCCAGAAACTGGTGTCCAGTGTGCGCGGGCCGGGTGGAGGTTATCGGCTGGCCGAGCCACTGGAAGGCATTTCTGTTGCGCAGGTGGTGGATGCGGTCAGCGAATCGCTTGACGCCACCCGCTGCGAAGGCAAGGGCGATTGCCAGCACGGCGAGGTCTGCCTGACGCACCATTTATGGGAAGACCTCAGTTCCCAGATTCACCACTTCCTGAACGAAATTTCCCTGGCGGACCTGGTGGCGCGCCGGGACATCCAGGCGGTTCGTGCGCGCCAGGACGATCACCAGCGCATCAGCGCCGAACAGATTGCTTGCACGCAAGTGTAATTCAGACCGACCGGAGGCGACTACGTCGATGACAGACAGCGCAATTCGCTCGCCCGTGTATCTTGATTACGCGGCCACCACGCCGGTGGATCCGGTGGTGGCTGAGCGTATGGCGGCGTGTCTGACCCGGGAGGGTAATTTTGCCAACCCGGCGTCCCGCTCCCACCTGTACGGCTGGCAGGCGGAAGAAGCGGTGGAAAATGCCAGGCAGCAAGTGGCTGACCTGGTCGGGGCGGACCCGCGCGAAATCGTGTGGACCAGCGGTGCCACCGAAGCCGATAACCTCGCATTGAAGGGAGCCTGGGAGGCGTGGCGGAGTCGCTCAGGCGAGCAGTTTCCGAATGGTGGGCATATTGTCGTGTCGGCCATTGAGCACAAAGCAGTGTTGGACCCGGCCGAGTGGCTGGAGGCGCAGGGCGTCGCCGTGACTCGCCTGGCGACCGATCGGCAGGGACGCGTTTCACCGGAAGCGCTTCGGGACGCACTGCGTGACGACACCTTTTTGGTGAGCGTGATGCATGTCAACAATGAGTTGGGCAGCGTCAATGATATTGCGGCACTGGGTGCCGTGTGCCGGGAACGCGGCATCCTGTTTCATGTGGACGCCGCGCAAAGTGCGGGCAAGTTGCCCATCGCGGTCGGCGACCAGTGTGTGGACCTCTTGTCCCTGTCGGCGCACAAAATGTACGGCCCCAAGGGCATTGGCGCGCTGTACGTGCGTCGCCATCCCGACGTACGTATTGCCGCACAGATGCACGGCGGCGGTCACGAACGCGGTATGCGCTCCGGTACATTGCCGACGCACCAGTGCGTGGGCATGGGCGAAGCCTCGGCGCTGGCGGTGGCAAGGCTGGACAGCGATCCGGTGGCCATCGCGGCTCTGCGCGACCGGCTTTGGGAGGGCATTCGGCATTTGCCCGGCGTGCAGCTCAACAGCGAGCTGGACAGTACCGCCTGCGGCCATTTGAACGTGGCGTTTGGTGGGTGCGATGGGGAAATGCTGCTGTTGTCTCTTCGCAAGATGGCTGTAGCGACCGGCTCGGCGTGTACATCGGCCAGCCTGGAACCGAGTTATGTGCTGCGGGCCGTGGGCCTGAGTGATGAGCTGGCGCAATCGTCACTGCGGATCAGTCTCGGACGGTGGACGTCCCGGGAAGAGGTGGATTTTGTGGTACAGCACATTCGCGACATTGTGCCCCAGTTACAGCGCAAGCGCGCCTGAGCGAAAGCAGTTAATCAGTTACATTAAAGGCGCCGCAGAGCGCTGACTGAAAGAATTCATGAACCGTTTTTAGCGAACTCACTCCGGTAACGGAGGCAGAGGTGATTAAATGGCTGAAGAGCAAGTTGAAAAGCTGATCAAGCGCGAATACGCCGCCGGCTTCCACACACTGGTGGATACCGACACGTTGCCGCCGGGCTTGAACGAAGACGTGGTGCGCTTTATTTCCGCCAAAAAGGGCGAGCCCGAGTGGATGCTCGACTGGCGCCTGCAGGCGTTTCGCGCCTGGGAAAAAATGGAAGAGCCCAACTGGGCACACGTGGATTATCCACCGGTGGACTTCCAGGCGCTGTCCTACTTTTCCGCGCCGAAAAGCATGGAAAACCGCCCCAAAAGCCTGGACGAAGTCGACCCCGAGCTGCTGCGCACCTACGAAAAGCTGGGCATCCCCGTGCACGAGCAGGAAATGCTCGCGGGCGTCGCCGTGGACATGGTGTTCGACTCGGTGTCTGTGGTGACCACCTTCCGGGAAAAGCTCAAAGAAGCCGGCGTTATCTTCTGTTCCATCAGTGAAGCAGTCCATGAGTACCCGGAGCTGATAAAAAAATACCTTGGTACCGTGGTGCCGCAAAAAGACAACTACTACGCGGCGCTGAATTCGGCGGTGTTTTCCGACGGCTCTTTTGTGTACATCCCGAAAGGGGTGCGCTGCCCCATGGAGTTGTCGACCTACTTCCGGATCAATGAGCAGAATACCGGACAGTTCGAGCGCACGTTGATCGTGGCGGAAGAGGGCGCTTATGTGAGCTACCTCGAAGGCTGCACTGCGCCCATGCGCGATGAAAATCAGCTGCACGCGGCTGTCGTGGAACTGGTAGCGCTCGACAATGCCGAAATCAAATACTCCACCGTGCAGAACTGGTACCCCGGTGATGAGAACGGCAAGGGAGGAATCTACAACTTTGTGACCAAACGCGGCGTTTGCCATACCAGTGCCAAGATTTCCTGGACGCAGGTGGAAACCGGTTCAGCCATTACCTGGAAATACCCGAGCTGCATTTTGCGGGGTGACAACAGCGTCGGCGAGTTTTACTCGGTGGCGTTGACCAACAATTTCCAGCAGGCCGACACCGGCACGAAGATGATCCACATCGGCAAAAACACCCGGTCCACGATTATTTCCAAGGGAATTTCCGCCGGGCGCAGCTCCAATGCCTATCGCGGGCTGGTGCGTATGAACCCCGGTGCCGAGGGCGCGCGCAACTACACCCAATGTGATTCGCTGCTCATCGGTGATCGCTGCGGTGCTCACACCTTCCCGTACATCGAAAGCAAAAACCCGACGGCGGTGATCGAGCACGAAGCCACCACCTCCAAAGTGAGCGAGGACCAGATGTTCCTGTGCCAACAGCGCGGTCTGGACCCGGAAAAGGCCGTCTCCATGATCGTGAACGGCTTCTGCCGCGAAGTGTTCAAGGAGTTGCCCATGGAGTTCGCCGTGGAGGCCGGCAAACTGCTGGAGGTGAGCCTGGAAGGCTCTGTTGGGTAAGGCATCCACTGATACAAAACCGAACATGCGTTTTTAAAGAGATTGGAAACCGAGATTATGCTGACCATTAAAGACCTGCGTGCCAGCGTGGAAGAGAAAGAAATCCTCAAAGGCCTGAATCTGGACATCAAGCCGGGCGAAGTGCACGCCATCATGGGCCCCAACGGCTCTGGGAAAAGTACCCTCGGCAATGTGCTGACCGGCCGTGAAGGCTACGAAGTCACCGGCGGCAGCGTAAATTTTCTCGGCAAGGATCTGTTTGATCAGGAGCCTGAGGAGCGTGCGCGCGAAGGGTTGTTTCTGGCCTTTCAATACCCGGTGGAGATTCCGGGCGTCAGCAATATGGAATTTCTGAAAGCGGCTGTGGACGCGCACCGTGAACACCTTGGCGAAGAGGCCATTTCCTCGGTGGACTTCCTGAAGTTGGCCCGGGAAACTTGCAAGGCGGTAGACCTCGACCCCTCGTTTCTCAAACGCGGTGTGAACGAAGGTTTCTCCGGCGGTGAAAAAAAGCGGAATGAGATTCTGCAAATGATGCTGCTCAAACCGAAGCTATGCATTCTCGACGAGACTGACTCGGGCCTCGATATCGACGCCCTGCAAGTGGTGGCCAATGGGGTCAACGCCATGCGTGCGGAAGACCGCAGCTTTCTGGTGGTGACTCACTACCAGCGCCTGTTGAACTACATCGTGCCGGACAAGGTACATGTCCTGGCCGGTGGACGAATTGTTAAATCCGGCGGCAAGGAACTGGCCCATGAGCTGGAAGCCAAAGGTTACAGCTGGCTCGAAGAGGGGGTGGCCTGAGCATGAGTGATTTTCAGCAGCAGGCGCTTCAGTTGGCGGGGCAGCAGGACACGCCGGAGTGGCTGGCGGACGTGCGGACGACCGGCGCGCGGCAATGGCTGAAAACGCCCTGGCCGACCCGTAAAACCGAACACTGGAAATACACGCCCCTGGCCCCGCTGCAACGCAGCGGCTTCCAGGAATGGGCGGGCCACACCGCCGACTGGCAGAATCAAATTGAGTTTCTGGAGTTGGACGCCACTCGCCTGGTGTTCGTCAATGGCCACTTTGATGCCGAAGCCTCCAGTGCGGAATTGCCCCCCGAGATCGTGCGCTTTGGCAACGCGAATGCCGAACAGCAAGCGGTCATTGCCGAGCATCTGGGGCAGATCGTCGACAGCGAGCAGCATTTGTTTGCCGCGTTGAGTAATGCCTGGGCGTCGGAAGAGGGCGTACTGCTTCACGTGCCGGCCAACGCCGTGTTGCGCAAGCCGTTGTACATCGTGCATGTGTCCACACCGACCGGCACACCGGCCACCGCGAACCAGCGTGTTCTGGCGGTGTTGGGTACCGGGGCGCAAGCCAGCGTGCTGGAACATTTTGTGTCCACCGATGAAACCCAGGATGGCTTCGTCAACAGCCTGACGGAAGTCAGCCTTGGCGACAATGCGCACTTGCATCATTACCGCATCAATCTGGAAGAAGAGCATTTGCTGCACGTCGGGGGTGTTCACGCCAATCTGGCACGCAGCGCGCAGTTGCGCGGGTTTACCATTGCCCAGGGCAGTCGGCTCAAGCGCATTGATTACCAGGTGAATCATCGCGGTGAAGGGGCGCACCTGGATTTGCAGGGTATATATTTACCGCGCAACAACCAGTTTGTGGACTACCACACCAATGTGCAGCACTGCGTACCGCACTGCACCACGAACGAAGTATTTCGCGGCATTATCAGTGATTCGGCCCACGCGGTATTCAATGGCCGGATTCACATTCACCAGGACGCACAGAAAACCCTGGCGGAGCTGAGCAACAAAAACCTGCTGACCTCGCCCAAGGCGGAAGTGGATACCAAGCCGGAGCTGGAAATCTACGCCGACGATGTTAAATGTGCGCACGGTGCAACGGTCAGTCAGCTGAACAAAACCGCGCTTTACTACCTGCAGTCGCGCGGCATTGGTCGCGACGAAGCGCAGGTCATGTTGAGTTTTGGTTTCATTAACGAGTTGTTGCAAGAAGTGGCCGAGCCGTCCGTTCGGGACTATTTGGGCGCGCGGTTGGCCAAACTGTTCAGCGTGGATGAAACGCTGTTGAAGCATGTACAGCTCGAGCAGTGAGTTTTTTATGAATAAAGCGGAAAGTACAGACACCACTCGCCACTTCGATGTGGACGCCGTGCGTCGGGACTTCCCCATTCTGCAAGAGCAGGTGAACGGGCATCCGCTGGTGTACCTGGACAACGCCGCCACGACGCAGAAGCCGCAAGCGGTGATCGATGCGATCAGCCACTACTACCTGCACGACAACAGTAATGTGCATCGCGGTGCCCACGCCTTGGCTGATCGGGCCACGCGAAAATTTGAAGGCGCGCGCGACACGGTCGCGACGTTCCTGAACGCGCCGGCCCGCGAGCAGATCCTGTGGACGAGGGGCACCACGGAAGGAATTAACCTGGTGGCCCAGAGCTGGGGGCGCAGCCAGTTGCAACCCGGTGACCGGGTGCTGGTCTCTGCCATGGAGCATCACTCCAATATCGTGCCTTGGCAGATGGTGGCCCAGGATACCGGCGCGCGCGTTGAAGCCATTCCGGTCGATGCAACCGGAACACTGGATCTGGTGGCGCTGCAAGCGCTGCTGGCCGAGGGGCACGTCCGGATGGTTTCCGTCGGGCATGTGTCCAACGCCTTGGGCACAGTCAATCCGGTCAGAGAGATCGTCGAGCTGGCCAAAGCGGCAGGTGCATTGACGCTGATCGACGGTGCCCAGGCGGTCAGTCACTGGCCGGTGGATGTGCAGGCGCTCGATTGCGATTTTTATGCGTTCTCCGCACACAAACTGTTTGGTCCCACCGGCATTGGTGTCTTGTACGGCAAGCGCGAATGGCTGGAGGCAATGCCTCCCTATCAGGGCGGTGGGGAAATGATCGAAGCGGTGAGCTTCCAGGGAACGACCTACGGCGCGTTGCCTTACAAATTTGAAGCGGGTACGCCAGATATTGCGGGTGCCATTGGCTTGGCGGCTGCCATTGATTACCTGAACGGGCTGGACCGCGATGCGGCCATGGCTCACGAAAAAGCGTTGCTGGCCTACGCCGAGGAAAAGGCAAAGGCCTCCGAGGGCATCACCCTGGTGGGTACAGCGGCCGAGCGTGTGAGTGTGCTCAGCTTTTTGGTAGAAGGCACCCACCCAAATGATCTCGGTTTTCTGCTGGACCAGCAGGGGATTGCGGTGCGCACCGGCCATCATTGCGCCCAGCCCATTATGGCGCAGTATGGTATTCCCGGCACAGTGCGTGCCAGCATCAGTTTTTACAACACCTTCGAAGAGGTGGATCGGCTGTTCGAGGCGCTGGAAAAAGCCCGGCAGTTTTTCGGTTGAGCCCGTTTTCCATTTAACACAGGAGCAGAGTGAGATGGCAGTAGAGTCTTATGATCCCACTCGCCAGGCCGTGGTGGTCACGCCAGCGGCCGTGGAGCACTTTCGTCGCCAGTTGGCCAAAGAGGAGAAATCCCGGGCCGTGCGCTTGAGTGTGAAAGAAAGTGGCTGTACCGGCTTTATGTACGTTGTTGATCTGGTTGAGGATGGACGGCCCGGTGATGTGTACTATGCCTTGTCGGACGATGTCGCCCTCTATATAGACCCGGAAAGCCTGTCGGTCGTCACCGGCACCGAAATTGATTACGTGCTGGAAGGCGTCAATCGCCAGCTTAAATTCATTAACCCCAATGCCCAGGATTACTGTGGCTGCGGTGAAAGCTTTAGCGTGAACTGACCGGCCGATGACTGAACGACGCATGGTGGTGACTCAGGCGGACTGCCCGGCCCGCCGAGTGCCCGATGGCACCCCGCTAACCATTCCCCAGGATACGTTCGTTACCATTACCCAGTCGCTGGGTGGTAACTACACGTTGACCTATCACGGCCAGATGGTGAGGGTCGATGGCACTGATGCCGCCGCTCTGGGGTTGGAACCCCAGGTGCTGGACTTTCCCGAACCGGCAGGCGATGGCATTTGCGAGGATCAGGTATGGGAAGCGCTGGGAACGGTCTATGATCCCGAGATTCCGGTGGATCTGGTTAATCTTGGGCTCATATACCGCCTGAATATCGAGCAAGGCACCGGTCGGGTTGATGTCTCCATGACCCTGACCGCCCCCGGCTGCGGTATGGGGCCGGTTCTGGTCGGCGATGTAGAGCGTCGGGTGGCCAAAGTGCCGAATGTCCGTGACGTGGTGGTCGATCTGGTATTTGATCCGCCCTGGAGCCGGGAAATGATGAGCGAAGAAGCCCAGCTTGAAACCGGCCTGTTTTTCTGAGGAAGTATAGAGCCCATGCCTGAATTGACGCCCAACTCGAAATTTGGCACCGAGATCACCGCCGACGATATTGTAGAAACCCTCGGTTTTTTTGATACCTGGGAGGATCGTTACAAGTACATTATCGATCTGGGCAAAGAGGTGCCTGCCCTGGAGTCGGCCCAGCAAATCGAAGAGAATCTGGTGCGGGGCTGTCAAAGCCAAGTGTGGCTTGTCCACCGCGAGGAAGGCGGGCGACTGTACTTTGATGCCGACAGCGATGCCTTTATCGTGCGCGGGCTGCTCGGTGTGGTTCTGGCCGCCTATAATGGCAAAACGCCCGAAGACGTGCTGGCGTTTGATATTGAAGGCTATTTTCACGAACTCAACCTGCTAAAGCACTTGAGCGTTACCCGAGGCAATGGTTTGCGCGCCATGGTGGCCCGCATCCAGGAAATTGCCCGTCGGAGCTGAAACCCGGCAACAGGGCTGATGAGGTTGGGGTGGTTTATAGCCGCAACCCGCGTATAATTCCCGCATTTCTCCGCGTATGGCGGAGTCCAACAACAACGAAATTCAATCTGTGATTTGACCCGTGGAGTGAGCAATGCCAGAGCAACAAACCCTCTCGATCATCAAGCCGGACGCGGTACGGAAAAACCTGATCGGCGAAATTGAGAGCCGTTTTGAGCAAGCTGGCCTCAAGATCGTGGCACTTAAGATGATCACACTGTCGTCCGAAAAAGCCGAGGGCTTTTACGCCGAGCACAAAGGCAAGCCGTTTTTCGACGGACTGGTAGAATTTATGACCTCCGGACCCGTCTGCGTACAGGTGCTGGCGGGTGAGAACGCCATTGCCCGCAACCGCGAGTTGATGGGCGCGACTAATCCGGCGGACGCCGCGCCGGGTACATTGCGGGCCGATTTTGCCGAAAGCGTGTCGATTAACGCCGTCCACGGCTCTGACTCGCCAACCTCCGCCGAGCGCGAGATTGCTTATTTTTTTGAAGCCGATGAAATTTTTGCCCGCTAGGTCGCCTGAGACTCGCGCCGCAAACCGTTTGTCGGAACACAGACCCACAGGTTCAACGTCATGACTGCTGCCACCGCTACCACCACCGATACGCCTCCCGCTGAACAAGCGGCGCGCGTTAATTTGCTCGGCTTGCCCGAGTCAAAACTGGTGGCTTTTTTCGAGACGCTGGGTGAGAAGCGCTTTCGCGCTACCCAGGTGTTGAAGTGGATTCATCAGCGCGGTGCGGAAAACTTCGACGAGATGACCAATATCAGCAAAGTGCTGCGGGAAAAGCTCAAGGCTCACGCGGACATTCGCGCACCCGAGGTGATTCAGCAACTCGATTCCCGCGACGGCACTCGCAAGTTTCTGATCCGTGTCAGCGGCGGCAGTGTGGTGGAAACCGTATTTATCCCGGAAGGGGAGCGGGGCACCCTGTGTGTGTCGTCCCAGGTGGGGTGTTCGCTGGATTGCAGCTTTTGCGCCACGGGCAAGCAGGGCTTTAACCGCGACCTGACCGCCGCTGAAATTATCGGCCAGGTCTGGATTGCCGCCAAATCGTTTAACCAGCTCAGCCCCAACGGGCCGCGCAAAGTCACGAACGTGGTCATGATGGGCATGGGTGAGCCACTGCTTAACTTCGACAACGTCGTCGATTCCATGAACCTGATGATGGATGATAACGCTTACGGTATCTCCAAGCGGCGCGTCACGCTCAGCACCTCCGGCGTCGTCCCGGCGCTGGACCGCCTCGGACAATACACCGATGCCTGCCTGGCCATCTCCCTGCACGCGCCCAACGATGAGCTGCGCAATGAGCTGGTTCCCATCAATAAAAAATACCCGATCGCGGTGCTGCTCGACTCGGCCAAGCGCTATATCGACGGGCTGCCGGATACCCATCGGCGTATTACCATTGAGTACACCCTGATTGACCACGTTAATGATCGCCCGGAGCATGCGCACCAGCTGGCAGAGCTGCTGAAAGATGTGCCGGTCAAGATCAATCTGATACCGTTCAACCCCTTCAAGTTGTCGAATTACAAGCGGGTGAGCAACAATGCCATGCGCCGCTTCCAGACCATTTTGATGGAAGCGGGTTATATCACGACCATTCGTACCACCCGGGGTGACGACATCGATGCGGCTTGCGGGCAGCTGGCGGGCACAGTCAATGACATCACCCGTCGCAGTGAGCGATATCGGTCCCGTTTTGGGGAAAGAGCCGAGGGAGAGAACGCCGACCATCGGCCCGATGAACTGCAAACTGTGAAAATCATCGCACCGTCACCCTGACTGTGCGCAGACCGAGAGGCGGGCAGCAATGACCAGATCACTCAGTACAGCGGCCATGAGGTTTGGGCGAGTGTACGTTGTTTCTCTGATGTTGTTGGGTATCGTGTTGGGAGTGTCCGGGTGTGTCACTCAGAACTCCGGCCCGGATGTGGATCGCAAGGCCGCACTCGATACGCATTACCGTCTGGCTATGGCGTACATCGAAAACCGCAATCGCGAATCCGCCCGTCACCACATTCAGAAAGCCTTCGAGCTGGAACGGAATTCGCCCAGAGCCTATGCCGCTCAGGCCATGTTATTCCAACTGGAAGGTGAAATGGAGCGGGCGGAGGCCAGCTTCAAGCAGGCGCTGCGCCGCGACAGCGGTTTTTCCCAGGCACGGAATAATTACGGTGCTTTTTTGTACCAGCAGGGCCGTTATGAAGAAGCCTACGAGCAGTTTTCCATCGTCAGTGAAGACCTCAATTACGACAGTCGCGCGCGGGCGCTGCTGAATCTCGGTCGCTCGGCATTGGAGCTGGGGCGTGAAGCCCGGGCCAGAGCGGCGTTTGAACATGCCTATATGCTGGATCGTCGCCTGGCTTCAGTGCTGGTTGAACTGGCGGATATCAGCTTCCGGGAACAGGAGTACGCCGAGGCGAAGCGTTACCTGGACCAGTACACGGAAATCGCGGGTCAATCAGCCCGCACGCTACTGTTGGGAATCAAAATCGAGCGGATTTTTGGCAACAAGGATAAGGAAGCCAGCTACGTACTGGCGTTGAAAAATCGCTTTCCCTATTCCGAAGAGTATCTGGAATACAAACGCGACATGATTCAATGAGGTCCTGATGTCAGCCGAAGAGAATACACCTGATTCCGAGGTGCCGGACGCAGAGCCGACACCGCAGCCCGGCGCCATGCTCAAAGCCGCTCGTGAGGACGCCAAACTGAGCGAAGAGTACGTGGCACGCGAAATGAGTATGACCGTGACCAAGGTGCGCGCCCTGGAAGCAGACGACTATGAACGGCTGCATTCCGATATTTTTATTCGGGGATACCTGCGCACCTACGCCAAGCTGTTGGGTATGGACCCGGCGCCTGTTCTGGAGGCCTATCAGGCACACCGGCGCGCGGCCGGTTTCGGCGACGGGCCGGAAGAGAGTCCGTTGCAGATCAATGTGCCAGCGCAGAATCGCTCCTTGTGGAAATTCGCCATCTGGATTCTGTTGTTACTCGCCGGCATCTGGGCGCTCTCGGTATGGTTTCTGGGCAACCGTCCCATGTCATCGGAACCGGTGGGCTTTGCGGAGCCGATGGATGAAGCGCCTTCTACCCGTTCCTCCGCCACCTCAGGCGAAGGCGCCATTGAAGGGACGGCGACCCAGACTGCTGCGGTGACCAACCTTGATTCGGCCCCGGTTTCTGAGACCGCTGCTGCAACCCGCACCGTTGAGGACCGTGGTGAACCCTCGGCGTCCGATGCCGCTGGGCCTGCTCCCAACATGACGACTGACGCGGCGCGAGAGGAGATCTCCGCCGCAAGTTCGGTGCCTGATAATGTAGAACCCCTTGCCGCTAGCCGGGCTGCTGAGCCTGCCGCCGAATTCGAAGCGGCTCTGGATGAATTGCAGTTAAGTTTCAGCGATGAATGCTGGGTGGAAGTCACGGACAGTCGCGGTGACGTGCTGGAAACCAACCTGTTCCAGGCAGGTCGGGACCTGACCCTGAATGGTGAGGCGCCCTTTACCGTCAAGCTGGGCAACTCCTCGGCTGTGGATGTCGTGCTGAATGGCGAGGCGTTCGAGTTCACACCCCCCTCGAATGGCCGGTTAATGACGCTGACCGTCAGCGCTAACCCCTGATCTGATTTCACAGGATTTTTCTATGCACAGTGAATCGCCGATAAAACGTCGTCAGTCCCGCCAGATTATGGTGGGCAACTTACCCGTGGGTGGCGGCGCCCCGATTTCCGTGCAAAGCATGACCAACACCGACACCATGGACGTGGCCGCTACCGTCGAGCAAATTCAGCGCCTGCAACTGGCCGGTGCGGATATCGTGCGCGTGTCGGTGCCCACCATGGAGGCGGCGGAAGCCTTCGGCAAAATCCGTCAACAAGTCGAAGTGCCTTTGGTGGCCGATATCCACTTTGATTACCGCATCGCGCTGCGGGTAGCGGACCTGGGCGTAGACTGTCTGCGCATTAACCCCGGCAATATCGGTCGGGAGAAACGCATTCGCGCCGTCGTGGACAAGGCCCGCGATCTGGGCATCCCTATTCGCATCGGTGTCAACGCGGGTTCCCTGGAAAAAGACCTTCAGAAAAAGTACGGAGAACCAACGCCGGAAGCACTGGTGGAATCCGCGCTACGCCATGTCGATATTCTCGATCAGCTGAACTTTTACGACTTCAAAGTGAGCGTGAAAGCCTCTGACGTGTTTATGGCGGTGGGCGCCTATCGGCAACTGGCGAAAGAAATTGATCAACCGTTGCACCTGGGTATTACCGAGGCCGGGGGCCTCCGGTCCGGCACGGTGAAATCCTCAGTGGGATTGGGTGCGCTGTTAATGGACGGTATCGGCGATACTGTGCGGATTTCACTGGCAGCGGACCCAGTGGAAGAAGTGAAGGTTGGTTGGGATTTGCTCAAAAGCCTGAAGCTGCGCAATAAGGGCGTGAACTTTATCGCCTGCCCGAGCTGCTCGCGCCAGAACTTCGATGTGATTAAAACCATGAACGAGCTGGAACAGCGCGTAGAAGATATCACGGTGCCGCTGGACGTCGCGGTAATTGGCTGCGTAGTGAATGGTCCGGGTGAGGCGAAAGAGGCCGATCTCGGCCTGGCGGGCGGCACGCCCAACAATCTGATTTATATAGACGGTGCGCCCAGCCAGAAACTCGGCAATGAGGATCTGGTGGACAATCTCGAGCGACTGATTCGCGAGAAAGCCGAGCAGAAAAAGATACGTCTGGAAAAAGACAAAGAGAATGTCATTGCCCGGGCGTGAGCCCGGCAACCGAAAACACCATACATACACCCCACACGCACACTCCGCACGTAGAATGCCTACGCGTAGAACAGAACGATTTAGGGATACACTTTGAAAAAGCTTCAAGCCATTCGAGGAATGAACGACCTGTTACCGGACGACTCCGGGCAGTGGCAATACCTGGAAGACGTACTGAAGACGATTCTCCAGCAATACGGTTACCGGGAAATTCGCTTTCCCATTGTTGAGAGCACCGAGCTGTTCAAACGCTCCATTGGTGAAGTGACCGATATCGTCGAAAAGGAAATGTACACCTTCGAGGATCGCAACGGCGATAGCCTGACGCTGCGCCCCGAGGGCACGGCCAGCTGTGTGCGCGCCTGCGAGCAGCACGGCTTGCTGTACAACCAGACTCAGCGGCTCTGGTATACCGGCCCCATGTTTCGTCACGAACGCCCGCAGAAAGGGCGCTACCGCCAGTTCCACCAACTGGGTGTGGAAGTATTCGGGATGGCTGGCCCGGATATCGATGCTGAAGTCCTACTGTTGAGTGCCCGTATTCTGCGTGACCTTGGCGTGGCCGACCAAGTGACGTTGCAACTGAACAGCCTGGGCAGCAGCGAGGCCCGCGCCCGCTATAAGGACGCGCTGGTGACGTTCTTAAACGGTCACAAAGAGTCGCTGGATGATGACAGCCTGCGCCGTTTGGACAGCAACCCGCTGCGCATTCTGGACAGCAAAAACCCGGAGACACAAGCCCTGCTGGATGGCGCGCCGGTATTGCTGGATTACCTGGATGAGGACTCCAAAACGCATTTTGAACAATTACAGACCATGCTTCGCGACGCGGGTGTCTCGTTTGAGGTCAACCCCAGACTGGTTCGCGGCCTGGACTATTACGGCAAGACCGCCTTTGAGTGGGTGACCGACGCGTTGGGCGCCCAGGGCACCGTCTGTGCGGGTGGCCGCTACGATGGACTGGTCGAACAGTTAGGGGGCAAACCGACGCCGGCCATCGGGTTTGGCATTGGCCTGGAGCGCCTGTTGCTGTTGTTGCAGGCCACCGGCCAGATGCCGGAAGGGCTGGATCGTCACATACAGGTCTACCTGGTGGCCGTGGGTGAGGTACAATCACGGGCTTTGACCCTGGCTGAACAGTTACGCGACGCCCTGCCGGGCTTGCCGTTGCTCACACATTGCGGTGGCGGCAGCTTTAAAAGCCAAATGAAAAAGGCGGACCGCAGTGGCGCGGAGCTGGCCCTGATCCTTGGTGAGGAAGAGATGGCCAACGGGCAGTTAACGCTAAAGTACCTGCGTGAAGAGCAGCCACAGCAGACATTGAACGTCGATGACGTTATTCAGCTGTTGCAGGAACGCTGGCCGGAGTATTGTCTGTAACCGTTCGGGCCCGAGTATTCAGATTTTTTGATATTGCACAATAACAGGAGCACATCGTGAGCGATCATCTGACCGAAGAAGAACAGCTTGAGGCGTTCAAGCGCTGGTGGAAGGAAAATGGCAAGTGGATCGTGGCGGCCATTGTGATTGCCGCTGGCGGGTATTTTGGCTGGACCAGCTATCAAACGCAGCAACAGGAGTCCGCCGAAGCCGGTTCTGCGCTTTATACGGAACTGTTGGATACTTTGGCGGTCGACGAAGGCGAAGCGATATCCGATGAAAACCGTGCCCGCGCCGTGGAATTGTCCGAGCAGCTTAAAGCCGATTACAGCGATAGCGCCTACGGTGTGAATGCGGCTTTGATGCACGCCCGGTGGGCGGTGGACGAAGGCGATCTGGAAACGGCGGCCGGGGAGCTGCGCTGGGTGCTGGATCAGGAGCCGGAAGCGGCCGTTGCACAGTTGACACGGCTGCGCCTGGCCAGGGTTCTGGCAGGGCAGGGCGAGTTGGACGGCGCGTTAAGCGTGCTTGACGAAGCGTCCCCGGCCCAGAGCCTGGTGTCTCAATATGCCGAGGCACGTGGTGATGTGCTGGCAGCTCGCGGCGACAATGACGCCGCCGCCGATGCTTACCAGAGTGCTATGGAATCGCTGGATGCGCAGCAGCAGAATCGTTACAGGCTGCTGCAAATGAAACTCGATAATGTCCGGCCGGTTGATGTCAGCAATGCACCGGCCACCGAGGAGAATGCTTCATGAGGTTACGCGCACTAGCGCTTTGCGGCCTGTTGTTGTCCACGATGTCAGGTTGTGCACTGTTTTCGAAAGAAGACGGTACAGAGCCAGTGGATCTGGTGGAATTTGAACCCTCGGCCAAGGTTGACGTTGTCTGGCGCAGCGGCGCGGGCGACGGCACCGATGGTGCGGTGGTGAAGCTACAGCCAGCGCTGGATGGTGATCGTTTGTACACGGCGGATACCGATGGTGAGGTCTACGCCTTTAACCGCGAAAACGGCAAGCGCTTGTGGCGCGTCAAGACGCGCGATCCCATTACCGCCGGGATCAGCAGCAATCAGGGCATCCTTCTTTACGGCACCGGCCAGGGCGAAGTCGTGGCGTTGTCCAATGAAAACGGTGAAGAGTTGTGGCGTACCATGCTGACCAGTGAAGTGCTGTCGGTGCCGCAAACCAATGGCCGCATAGCCGTGGCGCAAAGCATGGACGGGCAGTTGTATGCACTGAACGCGGAAAATGGCGAACGCCTGTGGCGGTACGACAGTCCGCCTCCGGTACTGACGCTTCGCGGTGCCGCTACGCCTCTGGTGACCGATTCGGCGGTGATCGTCGGTTTCGCGACTGGCAAGGTCATGGCGTTTAACCCCAATAACGGTCTGGTGCTCTGGGAGCGCCGCGTGGCGCTGCCCCAGGGGCGCTCTGAAATTGAACGCATGGTGGATGTGGATGCCGCTCCGCTGCTGGTGGACGACGTCATCTACACGGCCTCGTTTCAGGGCAATGTAATGGCGCTCAGTCGCAACAGCGGGCGGGCAATCTGGACACAGGAGGCCTCAACGCACCGTGATCTGGCCGTGGCCGGACGGACGCTCTATCTCTCGCAGGCCGACAGCGTGGTATGCGCCTACAGCACCAGCACCGGCGAAATACGCTGGGAGAACGATCAAATGCTGCGTCGCCACCTCAACGGCCCCCAGGTGCTGGGCGATTATGTGGTGGTCGGCGACTATGATGGTTACCTGCATTTCCTGAATCGCTCGGATGGCGAATTTGCCGCTCGTAAACGCATTGATCGGGGCAGTATTTCCGGCACAATGGTCAGCAATGGTGACACTCTGTACGTATTGGCGGATTCCGGGCGTCTGGTGGCGCTGCGAATCGAGTCAATCAACGACGAGGAGTAGGCCCGCCCTGCTCGCCGCAGGCGAAGCCCGAAGGCTTCGCCTGTTGCTTCTCTTCCACTTCTTTCCCCTGTATAAAATCTCGCCAATCCGCTATCCTAGGCGCCTTTGCTCTCACCAACCCCCGATACCGCTTTTATGATTCCAGTCATTGCCCTGGTGGGCCGCCCCAATGTGGGCAAATCCACACTCTTTAATCGCCTGACTCGCAGTCGCGACGCCCTGGTGGCCAACTACGCCGGTCTGACCCGGGATCGCAAATACGGCGAAGCTGAGGTGGACGGGCGGCGCTTTATGGTGATCGACACTGGCGGGATCAGCGGCGAGGAAGAAGGCATCGACAGCGTGATGGCCGGCCAGTCGCTGCTGGCTATCCAGGAAGCCGACATTGTGTTGTTTATTCTGGACGCCCGAGCGGGTCTGACAGCAGCGGATGACATGATTGCCCGTCACCTGCGGGTGCAGAACAAGAAAACCTATCTGGTGGCCAACAAAATTGACGGCGTAGATCCGGATCTGGCACTGGCGCCGTTTTACGAGCTGGGCCTGGGCGAGATTTTTCCCACCACGGCGACGCACGGTCGTGGCGTCAAAACCATGATGAGCCAATTGGTGGAAGATTTACCGCCGCCGCAGGAAGACGAAAGTTCGCCCGTGGAGCAGGGCATCAAGATTTCTGTTGTGGGGCGCCCCAACGTGGGCAAATCCACACTGGTGAACCGCATGCTGGGCGAAGACCGGGTGGTGGTTTACGATCAACCGGGCACCACTCGTGATAGCGTTTATATTCACTATGAACGTTTTGAAAAGCATTACACGCTGATCGATACGGCGGGCGTTCGTCGGCGCAAAAATGTGTCGGAATCCGTGGAAAAATTCTCCATCGTCAAGACTTTGCAGGCGATTGACGACTCCCATGTGGCCATTCTGGTGATGGATGCGAGCGAAGGCGTGGTGGATCAGGATTTGCACCTGATGGGCAATGTGCTGGATGCCGGTCGAGGTTTGGTGGTGGCGCTGAATAAGTGGGATGGTCTGGAGGACGGTCACAAACAATACGTGCGCAATGAACTGGAGCGCCGGTTGCGCTTTGTGGATTTTGCCAACATCCATTTTATTTCCGCACTGCATGGCACGGGCGTCGGTCATCTGTATGAATCCGTGGAGAGCGCCTATCGTTCCGCCACGGAGAAGTTTTCCACCAACTTCCTGACCCGTGTGCTTCAAGACGCCGTTCGTGAACATCAGCCGCCGATGATTAACGGGCGTCGTATCAAGTTGCGTTACGCGCACCCCGGCGGCCACAACCCGCCGATTGTGGTGATTCATGGCAACCAGACCGCCTCCGTGCCCAATCACTACGCGCGCTATCTGGAAAAAACCTTCCGGCAGGTGTTGGGCCTGGAAGGTACACCGGTGCGTATTGAGTTCCGCTCCAGTGATAACCCCTATGCCGACCGCAAGAAGCCGAAAAACAATGGTGGGCGCAGCAAGCTCAGCAGTGCAACCAAGGATCGTCGGCGTCCGCGCAAAGGCTCATAAGCACCGATGGCACACTTGTTGTTAATCGTGGTTTGCCTGGGCATCGGCCTGGGTTTACAGCGTGTGCGGAAAATGCCGAAAGATGCCGGTATAGCGCTGAATCTTTACGTGCTCTACGTAGCGTTGCCCGCGGTCATTCTCACTGAACTGCCCAAGCTCACGCTGGATCAACGCGCATTGCTGCCGGTGGTTGCGTCCTGGCTGGTGATGGGGTTTACCGCCTGTTTGGTGTGGTTGACGGCGCGTTGGCTAAACTGGTCCCGCGGGGTGACCGGCGCTTTGATGTTGATCATCGTGCTCGGCAACACCTCATTCATCGGCTTGCCGCTTATTGAAGCCTTGCTGCCACCGGAGGCGATTCCCTACGCGCTGCTCTACGATCAAACCGGTACGGTGATTGCGCTGAATACTTATGCAGTTATTGTGGCGGCCTGGTACAGCGGGCAGCAAACCTCGTGGCGGGAACTCGGTAAATCCATCGTGATGTTTCCGCCGTTGATTGCGCTCGTGGTGGCCTTTCTTACGCTTTCCATGGAGTATCCCGAATGGTTGCGTTACACCACCAGCCGCATCGGTGAAAGCCTGGTGCCAGTGGTGATGGTCGCGGTAGGGTTGCAGTGGCAGTTGCGACTGGATCGTGAGCATCTGGCACCGGCCAGTATTGGGTTGGGGTACAAGTTGATCCTGATACCGGCACTGGTATTTGCGCTGTTTGCGCTGCTGGGCTGGCACTCCATCGCGGCCCAGACGGTGGCGTTGCAGACAGCTATGCCGTCGATGATATCGGCTGGCGTGGTGGCCATGGCGCACGGACTGGCGCCGAGGCTGGTGTCTACCGTGGTCGGTTACGGTGTGCTGCTGTCGTTGTTGACGGTGCCGCTGTGGAGTTTGTTGCTATAAGTTTTCTACGTTCTCTAAGACCTCTCCGGTCGGCGTCGCTTTACTGATGCCAAAACGGTTGTCCGATGGTGGGTGTACTCGGGCTGGCGGTCTGGCGTTTTTCCATTAACCCCGCGTGAAATGCCTTGCGGCCAGCGTCAATGGCATCGGCAAACGCTTCGGCCATCAGCGGCGGGCGGTGTGCCTTGGCGACAGCGGTATTCAGCAAAATACCATCAAAACCCATTTCCATCGCCTCGGCGGCCTGTGAAGGAGCGCCGAGACCGGCATCCACAATCAGTGGTGTATTCGGTAAACGGTCGCGCAAGGTTCGCAGGTTGTAGCGGTTCAATAATCCCTGACCCGTTCCGATGGGCGACCCCCAGGGCATCAGCACCTCGCACCCGACATCCAGCAGCCGCTGGCCGACCATCAAGTCATCGGTGCAGTAGGGCAACACCTTAAACCCCTGGTTTATCAGTTCGCGGGCGGCCTCGATCAGACCGAAGGGGTCCGGTTGCAGATTGTAGTCGTCGCCCACCACTTCCAGTTTAATCCAGGGCGTCTCGAACATTTCCCGCGACATTTCGGCCAGAGTGACCGCCTCCTTGACGGTTTTGCAGCCGGCGGTGTTGGGCAGTAACCGGCAACCGCAGTCACGAATATATTGCCAGAAGGCATCGCCGCCGCCGTCGTTCGGATTTTGTCGGCGCAGCCCCAGCGTGACGATGTCGCAGCGCGAGGCATGAATGGCATCGCGCATGACCGCTGGCGACGTATACAACGCCGTGCCGAGTAGAAAGCGGCTTTGAAAAGTTTCGCCATACAGCGTCAGCGTATCGGCGTCGCAGGCCGGTAATTGGGTCGTGCTCATTAGCCGCCTCCCACAGGTCGTACAATGTCGAGTTGATCGCCTTCTTGCAGACGATAATGCGCGTATTGCGAGCGCGGTACAAAGGTGCCGTTAATCGCGACGGCAAGCTTTTTGCCGCCGTATTGCCACTGCGTCAGCGCCTCGCTGAGCGGTGTATTGTCCGGCAGTTCGGTGGCGTGATTGTTCAAGCTGACGTTAATCATATCCGGCATCCTCTTCAGTTTGCAGAAAAGCGGCGAACGGCGTGTCATCGCTGCCGGTGAAATGGGTTAACACCTGTTCAACGACCGCAGGGGCGAGCAGGTAGCCGTGTCGGAACAGGCCGTTGACGCTGATGTGCTGACCGCGCCGCTGGATGCGCGGGTTGTTGTCGGCAAACGTGGGACGCAAGTTGACGGATTGCTCAATAATGCGCGCCTCGGCGAACGCCGGTGCCAGGGTGTACAGCGCACTGCTCAGCTCCAGTGAAGATTGCAGCGTCATGGGAGAGCGGTCTTCACTTTCGATCTGGGTAGCACCGATAACAAAGTGCTGGTTTGGTTTGGGAACCACATACAACTGGTAGCACGGATGTACCAGGCGCACGGGGCGTTGCAGGGTTAAGTCCCGGGTGTGTACGTGCAGGATTTCACCGCGCACACCGCGCAGATCGGAATGGTCGGGCTTGGCGCCCACGCCCCGGCAGTCCACCACACGGTCGAAGCGATCCGGTCCGCCAGCGCTGCACAAGGTGGTGTCATCCACGGTTACCGGCGTGTGGAAGTGGGTGGTGCCTCCCAGCGTTTCAATGGCGTCGAGCAGCGCCGCTAGCAGCGCGCGATTATCGAGAAACCCTTCGTGCTCCAGCAACAGCCCCCGTTGAAAACGGTGGCTGAGATCGGGTTCCAACCGCTGTAATTCCGCATCGTTCAGCCACTGGTAGCCGTCGGCGCTGCCGGTTCCGAATTGAAGTTCGCGATGAAATTGGTAAAGCTCGGCCTCGTCCTGGGAGTGGGCCACCACCAGGCTGCCGTTGTGATTCCACAGGGATTGCGGAGAGGCTGAGGCTTGAGAGAAGGATAAAGGCAACTGTGCCAGCCACTCGGGCCAGCGACTGAGTGCGTAAAGGCCCATCTCATAAACCGGGCGTTCCGATACCACGGCTTCACTCAGGGGCGCCACCATGCCGGCGGCTGTCCACCCAGCGGCCTGTTGCGCATCGGGGGCGCCAGCGTCGTAGAGGGTTACGCGGTAACCGAGGCGCAATAAGCGCCAGGCGAGCAGTCGGCCTAACAGGCCGGCACCGGCAATGCCGATGGATTCAGAACCGGACATGCTTGTTTCCTCCGCAGGTATCAACCTGATCAGGTTCAACGGGTTTCGGCTCGACCGATCTCAGCTCGACGCGTGACGTGATGGACGCGACGGGGCACCCCGACAAGTGGGCTCAATAGTAACCACTGGCAATGGTAGAATCAACGGCAATGTTCACGGCAGTCAACGCGAGGAACCCCATGGCCCAACCCCGTATTGAAATCGAATTTTGTACCCAGTGTCGCTGGCTGCTGCGGGCGGCCTGGCTGGCCCAGGAATTGTTGACCACGTTTGATAACGGTGAGCTGGGAGAAGTGGCGCTGGTGCCGGGTACCGGCGGTATCTTCGAGGTTCGCTGTGATGGTGTGCTGCTGTATTCGCGTCGGGCGGAAGGGCGTTTTCCTGAAGCGAAGGAAGTGAAGCAGTTGGTGCGCGACCGAGTCTCTCCCGAGCGGGATCTGGGGCACAGTGATCGCCACAGCAATCACTAACACCGGCCGCCGTTTTATTCCACGCGGCTGATAATTTCCCCGTGTGCCACCCGTGTGCGGATTCGGTCGCCGGTATTCAATTGCGCTTCGTCCCGCACGACATCGCCGCTTTCTGTGTGTACGATCGCGTACCCCCTTTCCAGGGTGCTCAACGGGCTGACACTGTGCAGTAACCGGCTGGCCTCGGCGAAGCGTTGGCGTTTCTGTTGCAGCGTGTGTTGCATTTGCCGCTGCATGCGCTCGTCCAACTGGTCCATTTTTTGTCGCCACACGCGCATGTCCGGTCGGCGTGTGCGCAAACGCAGGGTCAAGCCTTCCACGCGCTGCCGGGAGAGGGACAGCTTCTGGCGCATGATCTGATTCAAACGCAGTTCAAGTCCATCCAGGCGCTGGCTTTGTTGTTGCAGTCGCTCGCCGGGGTGACGCAGGCGCTTGCCCAGGTGTTGAACCTGCTGGCGCTCTGCCTGCAACCGACGATTCATTAGCTGTGCGAGCCGTTGTTCATAGCCCGCAAAGCGGGCGAGCCATTCTGTGGCGTCCGGTACCACCAGCTCAGCAGCGGCGGAAGGCGTGGGTGCGCGCAGATCGGCGACAAAGTCGGCGATGGTGAAATCCACTTCGTGCCCCACGGCGCTGACCACCGGCACCTCGCTGTCGGCGATGGCTCTCGCCACCGCTTCCTCATTAAACGGCCACAGGTCTTCCAGGGAGCCGCCGCCGCGACCGACAATCAATACATCAAACAACCCGGCCCGATTGGCCAGAGCCAGGGCGTCGACGATGGCGGGTGCGGCTTCCTTACCCTGAACCGGCACCGGAATCAGCGTGACGGGAATGCCGGGGAAGCGACGCTTAAGGACGGTGAGAATATCTCGCAGTGCGGCACCAGTGCCGGAGGTAATCACCCCGATATGACGTGGCAGGGCGGGAAGAGGGCGCTTGCGCTCCTGATCAAACAGCCCCTCCTGCGAGAGCTTGTGTTTGAGCGCCTCGTAGGCCCGTTGCAATGCTCCGTGCCCGGCCTCTTCCATGTGTTCGGCGATCAACTGGTAGTCGCCGCGATTCTCGTACAGGCTGACGCGGGCCCGCAACAACACCTGCTGCCCCTGCTGCGGCTGAAAGCGCACCGATTGATTGCGGCCCCGGAACATGGCGCAGCGCACTTGGGCGCCGTCGTCTTTCAGCGTGAAGTACCAGTGCCCGGATGACGGGCGAGCCAGATTGGAAATTTCACCCTCGACCCAAAGCAGGGGAAGGTGGGTTTCCAGCAATTGCTTGGCGCGCCGATTCAACTGGCTGACCGAAAGCACCTGGCGTTCCTGGGCGGGGGAGAGGGCATCATCATTAAACATGCCCGGCATTATACCTGATGAAGTGAACGCGGGGGCCGCGCGCTGCGGGCTTTTGCTGGCATTGGACCCGTTTACCCGGAGGCCCTCTCGCGTGTATAATTGACGGTTTACTCAAACTCAGGATCAAGGTTGGCTGTATGTTGCGTATTGCTGAAGAAGCCCTCACGTTTGACGACGTTCTGCTCCTGCCGGGCTACTCAGACGTCACGCCCAAAGACGTCTCCCTGAAGACCCGGTTGACCCGTGGCATTCAACTGAATATCCCGCTGATCTCCGCTGCTATGGATACCGTCACCGAAGCCCGTCTGGCCATCGCCATGGCGCAGGAAGGCGGCATCGGTATCATCCATAAAAGCATGAGTATCGAAAAGCAGGCCCAGCAGGTACGTCAGGTCAAGAAGTTTGAGGCCGGCGTGGTCAAGGACCCCATCACGATTGATTCGAGTGCGACCATCAGTGATTTGCTGGCGCTGACCCGCCAGAATAACTTCTCCGGCCTGCCCGTGCTGGACAACGGTGATCTGGTGGGCATCGTGACCGGTCGCGATGTGCGTTTTGAAACCAATCATGCGGCCAAAGTGGCCAGCATCATGACGCCGAAAGATCGTCTGGTTACGGTAAAAGAAGGCGCCAGCAACGACGAAGTACGCGGATTGCTGCACAAGCACCGGATTGAAAAAGTCCTGGTGGTTAACGACAACTTCGAGTTGAAAGGCCTGATTACCGTCAAGGACATCAACAAGGCGGAAAAATACCCCAACGCCTGCAAAGACCCGGAAGGACGCTTGCGCGTCGGTGCCAGCGTCGGCACCAGCCCCGACACCGATGACCGCGTGGAAGCCCTCGTTCAGGCCGGCGTTGACGTCATCGTCGTGGACACCGCGCACGGCCACTCTAAAAACGTGCTGGAACGCGTCAAGCGTATTAAAGCCCAATACCCGGAGCTGCAAGTAATCGGTGGCAACATCGCCACGGGTGAAGCCGCCCTGGCACTGGTAGAAGCCGGTGCGGACGGCGTTAAGGTCGGCATCGGCCCCGGCTCCATTTGCACCACCCGCATCGTCAGTGGCGTGGGCGTACCGCAAGTGAGCGCCATCGCCAACGTCGTGGCCGCGCTGAAAGACACCGACGTGCCCGTCATCGCCGACGGTGGCGTTCGCTTCTCCGGCGATCTCGCCAAAGCCGTCGTGGCCGGCGCCCACACCGTCATGATGGGCTCCATGTTTGCCGGTACCGAAGAAGCACCGGGCGAAGTCGAACTGTTCCAGGGTCGCACCTACAAAGCCTATCGCGGCATGGGCTCCCTGGGCGCCATGTCCCAGACCCAGGGCTCCAGCGACCGCTACTTCCAGGACGCCAGCGAAGGTGCCGAAAAACTGGTACCGGAAGGCATTGAAGGCCGCGTACCCTACAAAGGCCCGCTCAACGTCATCGTCCATCAAATGATGGGCGGACTGCGCGCCGCCATGGGCTACACCGGCAGCCACAGCATCGACGACATGCGCACCCGACCGCAGTTCGTCCGAGTGACCGCCGCCGGCATGGGTGAAAGCCACGTCCACGACGTACAAATCACCAAAGAAGCCCCCAACTATCCGGTAGGCCGCTAACCCATTAAACGCAAGGCTCGGGCGGGTTTTGCCTGGAGCCTCACAAAAGGAAGGCCCGGGGCGGGGCAGACCGCTTGAAGACTCTTGGAGGCATGAATGCCGACATGAAACCCCCCAGGGAAGGGTTCACGGCGCGTCTTCAAGCGGTCTGTCCCGCCCCGGGTCGGCTACAAAGCTCCAACCCTGACCCGACAAGCTGACACCCGACACCAAGAGCCCCCATGACCCAAGACATCCACGCCCAACGCATCCTCATCCTCGACTTCGGCTCCCAATACACCCAACTGATCGCCCGAAGAGTACGCGAAATCGGCGTCTTCTCCGAAATCCGCGCCTTCGACATGAGCGACGACGAAATCCGGGACTACAACCCCAACGGCATCATCCTCGCCGGCGGTCCCGAATCCGTCCACGCCGAAGGCAGCCCGCGCGCGCCCCAGAGCGTGTTCGAACTCGGCGTTCCCGTGCTCGGCATCTGCTACGGCATGCAGACCATGGCCCAACAACTCGGCGGCTCCGTGCAGGGCTCCAAAGTCCAGGAATTTGGTTACGCCCAGGTTAAAGTACACGGCCAAACCCAACTGCTGCACGACATCAAAGACCACGTTGATCACAACGGCGAGGCATTGCTGGACGTCTGGATGAGCCACGGTGACAAAGTCATCTCCATGCCCCCAGGGTTCGACGTCATGGCCTCCACCCCGAGTTGCCCCATCGCGGGTATGGCCTGCGAAGACAAAGGGTTCTACGGTGTGCAGTTCCATCCCGAAGTGACCCACACCCTGCAAGGCAAGCGGATTCTGGAACACTTCGTGTTCGGCCTGTGTGGCTGCGACGCGCTGTGGACACCGGCCAAAATCGTGGATGACGCCATCGAAAAAGTGCGCGAACAGGTCGGCAGCGATAAAGTGCTGCTGGGCCTCTCCGGTGGTGTGGACTCATCCGTAGTGGCCGCCTTGTTGCACAAAGCCATCGGTGATCAACTGACCTGCGTATTCGTCGACAACGGTTTGTTGCGCAAGAACGAAGGCGATCAGGTGATGGAAATGTTCGCCCAGAATATGGGCGTCAAAGTGATTCGCGCTGATGCTGAGGATTTGTTTCTCGGCAAGCTCCACGGCATCGAAGATCCCGAAGCCAAGCGCAAAGTGATTGGCAACACCTTTATCGACGTATTCGATGAAGAGGCGACCAAGCTCAAGGACGTTAACTGGCTGGCCCAGGGCACTATCTACCCGGACGTGATCGAATCCGCCGCTTCCAAAACCGGGAAGGCGCATGTCATCAAGTCCCACCATAACGTGGGCGGTCTGCCGGAAACCATGAAAATGCAGCTGGTCGAACCGTTGCGCGAACTGTTCAAAGACGAAGTGCGTAAAATCGGGCTTGAACTGGGGCTGCCCTACGATATGGTTTATCGCCACCCATTCCCGGGGCCGGGTTTGGGAGTGCGTATTCTTGGCGAAGTTAAAAAAGAATACGCCGACATCCTGCGCGAAGCTGACGCCATTTTTATCGAGGAATTGCACAACGCCGACTGGTATCACAAAACCAGCCAGGCCTTCGCCGTGTTCCTGCCGGTCAAATCCGTGGGCGTGGTGGGCGATGCCCGGCGCTACGAATGGGTGATCGCACTGCGCGCTGTTGAAACCATCGATTTCATGACCGCGCGTTGGGCGCACCTGCCTTACGAACTGTTGGAGACAGTCTCCAATCGCATCATCAATGAAATTTCCGGTGTGTCACGGGTGACTTACGATGTTTCCAGTAAGCCACCGGCCACCATTGAGTGGGAGTAGGCCGTCAGTTGACGGCCAGCATCAATAATTAACGAACCCGGTATTCACCCATGGGCAGAGCCTACCAGAACCGCAAAGAATCCATGTCCAAAACGTCGGACATGAAATCCAAAATTTACAGCCGTTACAGCCGCGAGATTTACATGTGCGCCAAATCCGGCGGCACCGAGCCCACCGGCAACCTGGCACTGGCGTCCCTGCTGGAGCGTGCAAAGAAAGAGCAGGTGCCCGCTCACGTGATTGAGAAGGCGATTGCCAAGGCCGCCGGTGGGGGCGGCGAGGATTTTGCGGTAGCGCGTTATGAAGGCTTCGGGCCGGGCAATACCATGATCATTGTCGACTGCCTGACCGACAACCCCAACCGGACCTACGGCGATGTGCGCACCTGTTTTAACAAAGTCAAAGCCAAGCTGGGCGCCTCCGGCGCGGTCAGTCATTTGTTCGACCACAGTGCGATTTTCAGATTCTCCGGACCGGATGAAGACGCGGTGCTGGAAGCCCTGGCTGACGCCGACGTGGATGTGACCGATATCGAAGCCGAAGATGACGTGATTACGGTATTTGCTCCGCAGACCGAATACGCCAAAACACGCAACGCCCTGAAAGAAGCTTTTGAAGGCATCGAATTTGATGTCGAGGATGTTCAGTTTATTCCTCAGGTGACCACCGCGATTGAAGGCGAGGATGTGGAACAATTCGAAAAAATGGTTGATCTGCTGAACTATCTGGATGACGTTCAGCATGTTTACCACAACGCTGAATATTGATGAATGAGGCGGTCCTCTAACGGAGGGCCGCACCTGTCGGCCGCTGAGGCCACTTTAAAAACCGCCGCTCCCTCTTAAACCTCTCCTGTTTAGACTGACCTTCCCGCTCTTTCCGATTGGTTTTTTCATTAACGCATTACGCGCCAAATATAAGCCGAAAACGCTCCTGATTCTGCGTGCCTAGTTTCGTTTTGTCGTTTTTTGCGAATTTTAAACGTTTTCCTGTCATTTTATTGTTTTGTTTTCGATCTTTTATTATGATAAAGGAAACTTTATGAAACCTATGTTGGGCGCTTTATGAAACTGAGATGGCCATCAATTATCCTGTCCACGTTGCTGTTGGCGGCGAACATTCATGCTGCTGAAGCGCCCACTCCCCATGCTGACCCGCTGCAACCTACCGGCCAATGGTCGGCGTTCTCCAAAGGCAATGCGCCGACTCCGCCGATGGGCTGGAATTCGTGGAATGCGTTCAGAACCGATGTGGATGAAAGCAAGGTGGTTGGCGCGGCGAAAACCATCGTGGATTCCGGGCTGGCCCGGAAAGGCTATCGGTACATCAATATCGATGATGGCTGGTGGCTGAAGCGGCGCCAGAGCGATGGCCGTATCGTGATTCGCACAGCGCTGTTCCCCAGTGCCGATCGGGGCGAGAACCAGAACACCAGCTTTCGGCCCTTTGTGGATCGAATGCATGCCATGGGGCTCAAGGCGGGCATTTACACCGACGTAGGGCGCAATGCCTGCTCCCAGGTATGGGATCTGCACAGCCCCAATTTGCCAGAAGGGAGTACGGCGGAGCGAGAGGTGGGTTTATGGAATCATTTGCCGCAGGATATTGCGTTGTTTTTCGAGGAGTGGGGGTTCGATTACGTCAAGGTCGATGCCTGCGGGATTGCAGACTATGGTTCTGACAAGCCGTTTATCGCCGAAAATGACTACCAGCCACTTGAGCCGCTGATTATACGAGGGGATCTGCCGAATACCGACGTTGCAGGCGTTCAGAAACTCTACGGTGACTTGTCGAAAACGCTGGCGACGGTCAACGAGGACAACGATTACGTGCTGTCCATTTGTACCTGGGGAACCGCGAACGTTCGCGCCTGGGGTAAAAATTATGGAAACCTGTGGCGTACCAGCGAAGATATTCGCTCCAGTTGGGACAGCATGCTGCATGTGTTCGACAGCGCGGTGACGCGCGCATTGTTTGCCGGGCCGGGAACCTGGAACGATCCGGATATGTTGTATATCGGCCATGGGGATTTTGATGAGAATCACCTGGTTGAAGCGAAAACGCACTTTTCACTCTGGGCCGTGTTGGCGGCGCCGTTGATGATTGGTTTTGATCTGAGAGAGGCGCCGTCCTCTCTGTTGGATATCTGGGGCGCGGAAGAGGTAATTGCGATTAATCAGGACGCCGGAGGCCATCAGGGCGTGCTGATGCAGGATAATGAGCGCAGTCAGGTTATCGTTAAAAGCCTGAGCCATCCGAGAGAAAAAGCCGTGGTGTTGTTTAATCGCAGCGACGCCGCCGTTGAGGTCACCTTGTTGGCGTCCGATCTGGGTATGAAGGAAAACAAGCCAGTCCAGCTTCGGGATTTGTGGCAGGAGAAGTCGGCTGGCCAGTTCGTCGGTAAAAAAACCTTTACATTACCGCCTCACGATTCATTGACCTTTAAAGCGACCGGCGAACGGGCTCTGGAAAAGGGGCGTTACTTATCGGAAATGCCGGGCCGCATTAATGTGGCCGTCGATGGGCTGCAAGCGGTGTCGTTGGACCCGGTAGCCCACCGTACACTCGCTCAGAAACACGCCGAGAAACACGAATCAGCGCGGAAGGGCAGCGGTTACCGACAGAGTTATCCCGGTTTCGGCGGACCGAGAGCCAATGTTTCCCCGTATGGCGATGCCATTACGCTGAACGGGCAACGGTATCGTCACGGGATTGGTGCGCTGGCCAATTCACGGCTGGAAATCAACGCGCAGGACGAGTTCACGCGCTTCAGCGCCATTGTGGGTGTGGATGAGAGCAGCCTGGGGAAAGACGGCGAGGTCACCTTCGTGGTGTACGGTGATGGCCGCGAGCTGGCGGCTACAAAACCGCTGGGCGTGAGCGATAAGCCGATCACACTGGACGTGGATGTGCAGGGCGTTGATATGGTAGAGCTGGTCGCGCGGCAAACCCGTCAGGACCCTCTGCCCGTGGTCGTGGGCTGGGCTGACGCGGTGCTGGAATAAAGAGATACTGGGAGGGGAAAGCCCGGTCCCTGTTACTGGTCGGAAAACACGGGTATTATGAGTGTTGTTCACAGTGGCATCCACACGCTCAGGAGTATTCGTATGATTAAACAATGGCTCTGCAAATCCATGCTCGCGGCCTCATTGGCAGGACTTGCGGCAGCGCCCGCACTGGCGGACTGGACACTGGATGATGGGCAATCCAGCCTGCACTTTGTCTCTGTCAAAAACGATGCGATTGCCGAGGCTCATTACTTTGAAGAGCTGTCCGGTGGCATTGACGCATCGGGAAAAGCAACGGTCGAGATTGAGTTGGCCAGCGTCGAGAGCGCTATCCCCATCCGCAATGAGCGCATGCGGGACATGTTGTTCAACGTAGCCAAAATGCCCACGGCCACGATTACTGCCGATATTGATCCCGAGTTGCTGGAGACATTGGCACCGGGAGAGTTGTTGCTGGAAGAAGTGGCACTAACGGTTGATCTGAACGGCACATCAAAATCCTACCCCGCTACCTTAAGAATCAGTGTTCTGGAAGAAGGCTCGTTCCTGGCCGTGACGGAAACGCCGATTATGCTGAACGCGGCTGATCACGGTTTGGATACCGGTATTGAAAAGCTGCGTGAAGTGGCTGGATTGAATGCGATTGCAACAGCCGTGCCGGTAACGGCAGCGCTGGTGTTTCGGGAAAAAGAGTAGATCGGTATCGTCCCGGCTTGAGATAGCGCCGATTGCAGGACGGTAGTGATATTTTGATAGCAGTATTACGTTGATAAAGGCCCCTTCGGGGCCTTTATGCGTTTACCGTCAATCATCCCGCCTGGAGCCTGGAGCCCCTGGAGAAGGTTATCGTGAAGTTTCTTTTTTCCCGCCCGTGGTTGCCGTTAGTGGGATTTGTGCTTGCGCTGTTATTGCTGGCCGCGAACATGCGAGGCAGTCTCGTTGTGGTGGGGCCGCTGGTTGAAAGCATTGGACGTGACCTGAGCTTGTCCAGTGTGCAAATGGGACTGCTGACCACCGTGCCGATTCTGTGTTTTGGGTTGCTCTCTGTTATGGCACCGCGCATTGCCGGTCGTCACGGATTGGAATTAACGCTTTGGGGTGCGCTCGCTTTGGTGGCGGTGGGGCAGGGACTCCGGGCGGTGGACCACTACACGGTGATGCTGCTGGGCACGGTAATACTGGGCGCTGCCATCGCGCTCATGAATGTACTGACACCCTCGCTGGTTCGACGCAGTTTTCCCTCACGCATTGCGTTGATGACGGGCGTGTATACCTTGACGATGTCATCTGTCGGCGCACTGGCGGCCTTCAGCGCCGTGCCGTTGCGGGACGCCATGAAAGGGAATTGGCAATACCCGGTCGGGTTGTGGGCGCTGTTCGCGGCGGCCGCTTTTTTGCTCTGGTTGCCCATGTTGCGTTTTCGGCACCGGGCCGATGTGCCGGACCGCCGTTCGGTTTCTTTATGGCGCAATACGGAGGCCTGGTGGCTGAGTGTATTTTTCGGCTGCCAGTCGATGGTGTTTTATACCTGCATCGCCTGGCTGGCGAAGGTATTTGCCGACGCGGGAATGAGTGAGGCAAAGTCCGGCACGTTGTTGACGCTCTATAACCTGTTCGGTATTCCCGCCACGTTTCTCGCTCCGTTGATTTACACTCGGATGCGCAACAAGGCTCTGGCAATGGCGCTGTTGCATGTGCCCGCCGTGGTGGGTGTGGCAGGCTTCGTATTGGCGACCACGGAATGGCCTTATGTATGGGCTATCTGCATGGGGCTGGGGCAGGGCAGCATGATTAGTGTGGCGCTGACATTGATCGGAATACGCGGCGCCGATGCACCCACCGCTGCGAGTTTATCCGGCATGTGCCAATCCGTGGGATACCTGATGGCGGCGGTCGGGCCGGTGTTGTTCGGAGCGCTGCACGATGGCTTCGGTAGCTGGCAGGTGCCTCTCTGGTTATTAATGGCAGTAATGATTGCGCAATTTGGGACCGCGCTCCGCGCTGGAGCGCCTCGTCTTATCTGCCCCCGAGATTAACGAAGGAGGCCTGCCGTCGAGCGAGTGCCATTCGGTCGTGTCCCTTTAAGCGCATTGGTATCCGCGTGCACCACCACGGACAGGCCCGGCACTAATTGTTCGGCCATTGGCTGATCGGGATCAATGGCAATGCGCACCGCCAGGCGTTGAGCCACTTTGGTAAAGTTCCCGGTGGCGTTATCGGCTTTTATGACAGAGAACTCTGAACCGGTCGCCGGGGCAAAGCTTTCAATGTGTCCTGCAAAGCGGTGATCACCCAGCGCGTCCACCGTGAAATTGACCGCTTGCCCGTCTACCATTCCACGCAACTGAGTTTCCTTGAAGTTTGCCACGACCCAGGTTTGTCGGGGAATGATAGAGGCAAGGCGTGATCCGGCAGATACGTATTGACCAATCTGTGCAGAGACCTCGCCCAATGTTCCATCCTGTGGCGCTGTGATTCGGGTGTTCTGCCAATCGATTTTCGCCAGCTCAACGTCGGCCTGCGCACTGTCTACAGAAGCTTCGAGCGAGCGGCGGCTGACGACAATGGTATTCAGTTCCTGCCGCGCTACCTGCACCGCCGCTTCGGCTTGTCGAAGCGCCGCCTGGGCTTGATCGGAGTTGGCTTTGGCTTTTTCCTCTTCGCTTTGACTGGCCATATTCGTGTCACGCAATGCATGCACGCGCTGGTACTGTGTTTTTGTTTCGTCACGCCTGGCTTTGGCGCTGTCTACGGCGGCCAGGGCGGACTCGATACGAGCCTGGGCGGACTGTCGGCTTTGTTCCGAATTGGCCAGCGCCGCTTCCGCCTTGGCCAGTTGCGCTTTGGCCTGTGCCAGCTTTTGACGGTAGGTTCGGTCGTCGACTTTGGCAATTAAGTCTCCCTCGCGAACGTGTTGATAATCCTGTACCGGCACGTCCACCAAATAGCCCGATAACTGTGGGCTAATCAGAATGACCTGACCTCGCACATAGGCATCGTCCGTTGTTTGTTCCGACCCATTGAACGGTGGCAGATCCCAGGCGTATAAAACGATAGCGACCCCGAGGGCACCGATCAGCAATGTAATGTAAGTGGCAATGGAACGTAGTACTTGAGTCATAAAACAATAGTGCTCCTCATAAAACAAAGGCTCTCCGTATTGGCAGAAAATTTACCCGTGCGCCGCTTGCAGCCGATGCGGCAGCCACTGGTGTCGATGTCGCCACAGTACGTGCAGGCTTAACCAGATCAGAGCCAATACGCAAAGCGCGCCGGTGAGCAAAAAGGAATCGTTGTACGCCAGCACATAAGCCTGCTGTTGCACCTGCTGCGCCAGCAGATTGGCCCCGAGGGTCGATTGCTCACTACCGGGTTGTACAACGCCCTGATACGAATAACCGAGTGCTTCAATACGTTGACTGACCAAGGGCGAGGTCGTGTTTAATTGGGTGGCCAGGCGCGCTGAATGCAACTGTTCCCGCCACTGGACAAATGTGCTGTACAACGCGCTGCCCAGGTAGCCTCCCACTTTTTGCGTGGTCAGAAAGACCACGATGAATGACAGTATGTAGTTGGGGCCACGCTTGAGCGCGGAATTTAATCCGATGGCCAGCGCTGGCGGCAGAAACAAGCCACCAGCAAAACTGATTAACGCCTGGCTGACATACATTTGTTCCGGGCGGGTCAGGATGGTGGACTGGCTGTCCATGTAACTGCCGACCGCAATCATTAATAAAGCCACCGCGTGCAACGCGGGTTCTCGCCCAGGTTTCATGATCACCGCACACAGTGCGCCGGAGACTATCGTGGCAATGATCATCACGAGATACAGCCCACCGATTTGCTCGTTCAGCAGCCCGGCGTTACGCATAAAATTGATGGCCCCGCCAGACTGCTCGGACAGCACAATGCGAAACACCATGAGTGCGCCGATAAAATGCAGAATTTCCCGGGACGTAATCCAGCGAACGTCGACCAGTGGCTCTTCCCGGTGCAATTCGATAACGGCAAAAATAATCGCCGCCGCGATGCCCGCGATCAGCCAGATGCCGAGCCAGTTGGTGGTGGTCCACCAATAACCGCGCCCCACGGTCAGTACCGAGGCAAAAGTGCCCAGTGCCATTGCCAGAAACAGAAAACTGAGCACATCCAGTTTACTGATCACTTTGCGCCGTGGCGGCGACGTCAACGGAAAGGCATAAACCAGGCCGAGCGCGATCATTGCCAGCCCCAGTTCCATCAAATACAACACCTGAGGATTGCCGGACTCCAACAGCGCTGGAGATATCAGCCCGGACAGGGGCAGGCCCAATGCCATGGCGGTCAGCGCGATGCATAAACCGACGTTCAGTTTCTTTTCTGGTGGAATCGATTCGAGAATATAAAGAAACCCGAGAGAGGTCATCGGCGCAGCGGCAACGCCGGCAAAAAATCGCATGATCAGAGCGCTCTGGTAGCCGTCCACCCACAGGTGAGCAAGACAAACCAGCACATAAACCACAATGGTGATCTCCGCGAAACGCCTCAAGCCATATTGAGCCCGCACCTTGAACAGCAGCAGAGTCAGGCTGGCGTTTGGGAAAACATAAGCGGCGATCAGCCAGGTGGCTTCCTGTTGGGTCAACCCCATCGGGCCGGCAATCTCCCGGATGTTCCCGGAGATAAAACTCATCCCCAGCCCTTGCGTCAACGCCAGCAAAATGCCGGCGAGAATATAGGCGGCGCTCACCGCTCGTGGCCATCCGTATCCTCCAGTTTGGCAATCCGTTGCTGGATTTGCTCAAGCAGAGAGAATGTCTCGGCCAACCGGTCGGGATCGATGTCCTGAAACACTTCGAGGCGCATGTGCTCCGCAATGCGATGCACCTGCTCCGCCTGCTGCTCGCCATGCGGGGTCAGAACAATGTGTTTGATGCGTCGGTCACCCGCGGCGGCACGACGTTCGATCAGATTGTGCTCCTCCATTCGGTCCAGCAACCGCACCAGTGTGGCCTGCTGAAGCTCCAGCTCACAGGCCAGTTGGCGTTGTGTCATTGGCTGATGGCGGGCGAGGCGAAATAGCGCCCTGGCTCTAGGGTACGTGAGGCCTTGCGCGGTGACGCGCTGGTTGAACAGGGTGCGCATCTTGCGGCTTACCGTGGTCAGGGCGTCGAAGAATTGGGAGGGAGCAAATTGAGTGTTCAAAAGAGGCCTCGCTGTCGAGTCTTCTGGCTGTTCAAAAAATAGGTATTGAACATAATGTTAGCATGCTAACTATTAGCCTACAATGATGTCCGTGTTGCAATAATGCAGGACGGCGGGAGAAGGGGGTCACACAGTGAGTGCAGACTCTGTGCTAACCTTTAGCAGTAACCGGCAGAAGAGGAAGGGGGCTCTATGCCGTATCTCCACCATCAATTGAACGGCTCCAGCGTGGGCTATTACGAGTTGACCAACGAGGCGCTCACCATTGGCCGCAGCCCGGACAATCATCTGGTAATGGATGATCCAACGGTGAGCGGCCATCACGCCGTGGTCGAGGCCACCGCCGAGGGGTTTCGCATCCGAGATCTGCACAGCACCAATGGCGTCTGGGTGAATGATAAGCGGTTGCCCGAGGCGTTGTTGGGGCCTGAGGTATCGGTTCGCATTGGTACCCATACAGTGCAATACACCGAGCAAATGGCGGATGACCTGAGTCGTACCCTGATCATCAAGAAGAGCTGGCTTCCCGGGGTTTATTACACGGCGGAAGAATAGTGTCGGCGCGTCTGGTCAGGACGCCATGCCTATAATGTGGCGCCACTCAAGGGCGGTGACCGGCTGAATCGACAACCGCCCCTGCTTTAGCAACACCATTTCGCTCAGTGATGGTTGTTGTTTGAGGGTCTTCAGTGGCACTACCTGATCAAACACCGAAGCAAATTGGATATCCACACAAAACCAGCGGGGATTGTCGGGCGTGGCCTTGGGGTCATAGTAAGCGCTTTGCGCGTCGAACTGTGCCGGGTCAGGGTAGGCGGCTTTGACCACGTTGGCGGTTCCCGCCACGCCTGGCACCTTGCACTGGCTGTGATACACCAGCACCTGATCGCCTTCACGCACTGAGTCGCGCAGGAAATTCCGGGCCTGATAATTGCGGATGCCGTTCCAGCGCCCGATACCTTGCGGCTCGTTTTTCAGGTCTTCAATGCCGTATTCATCCGGTTCGGATTTAAACAACCAGTAATTTGCCATGGCCGTGCATACCTCTTTATAATCGCCGGTTTTCCCGATGCAATGCTGTCGTCCGGGCCTTTCGGCCCCGTAGGGCGGCGGAGTTCCACTCACGTGGCCTTTGGTAGGGGTCACCACTGATACAAGGATACACCATGCCTGTTATTACACTTCCCGATGGTTCCCAACGCGAATTCGCCCAGCCGGTCACGCTTATGCAAGTGGCCGAGGATATTGGTCCCGGCTTGGCCAAAGCAACCGTGTGCGGTCGCATCAATGGCAAACTGGTCGACGCCTGCGAACTGATTGAAGAAGACGCTGAGATTACCCTGATCACCGGTCGCGACCCGGAAGGGTTGGAAGTCATTCGCCACTCATTCGCCCACCTGGTGGGACATGCGGTGAAGCAGCTGTTTCCCGAGGCCAAAATGGCCATTGGTCCGGTGATCGAAGACGGTTTCTATTACGATATCGATTTCCCCCGCCCGCTCACGCCGGAAGACATAGAAGCCATTGAGCAGCGGGTACAGGAACTGATCAAGAAAGACTACGACGTGATCAAGGAGATGACACCCATCGAGCGCGCCCGTGAAGTGTTTGCCAGACGGGGTGAAGACTTCAAGGTAGAGCTGGTCGACGACCTGATCAAAGCCGGCGAGAAAGCCGTGGGTCTCTACCACCACGAAGAATACATCGACATGTGTCGTGGCCCGCACGTGCCCAATACCCGCGTCATGCGCTACTTCAAGCTGATGCGGGTCTCCGGTGCCTACTGGCGGGGTGACTCCAGCAACAAGCAGCTTCAGCGCATCTACGGTACTGCCTGGAACGACAAGAAAGCGCTGAAAGGCTATATCCAGCGTCTGGAAGAAGCCGAAAAGCGGGATCATCGCAAGCTGGGCAAAAAGCACAACCTTTTCCACACCCAGGAAGAAGCCCCGGGTATGGTGTTCTGGCACCCCAAGGGCTGGACCATCTACAAAACCCTGGAAGACTACATGCGCGGGATGCAGAACCGCCATGGCTACCAGGAGATCCGCACGCCGCAAGTGGTGGATATGACGCTGTGGCAGAAGTCCGGCCACGCGGACAAGTTCGGCGACGGGATGTTTACCCTCAAATCTGAAGAGCGGGATTTTGCCGTCAAGCCCATGAATTGCCCGTGCCATGTGCAGGTATTCAATCAGGGCCTGAAAAGTTACCGGGATCTGCCGCTGCGGCTGGCGGAATTCGGCTCCTGTCACCGCAATGAGCCCTCCGGCTCACTGCACGGCATCATGCGGGTGCGGGGCTTTACGCAGGATGATGCCCATATCTTCTGCACCGAGGATGCCATTCAGCCGGAAGTGGCGGACTTTATCGACTTCCTGCACGAGGTCTACCAGGACTTCGGCTTCGGCGAGATCATTTATCGTCTTTCTACCCGCCCGGAACAGCGCGTGGGCAGTGAAGAGAGCTGGGATAAGGCCGAAAAGGCGTTGGCGGAGGCGTTAAACGCCAAAAACCTCGATTGGGAGGAACTTCCGGGCGAAGGCGCTTTCTACGGGCCCAAGATCGAATTCTCCCTGAAAGACTGTATTGGCCGGGTCTGGCAGTTGGGCACGATCCAGGTGGATTTCTCGATGCCGGGTCGTTTGGATGCTCAATATGTGGCGGAAGATGGCTCCCGCAAAGTGCCGGTGATGCTGCATCGGGCCATTTTGGGCTCATTTGAGCGTTTTATCGGGATTTTGATCGAGCATTACGAGGGCATTTTCCCCGCCTGGCTGGCTCCGGAGCAAGCCGTTGTGATGAATATCACGGATAATCAGGCCGAATATGCCCAAAAAGTAGAGAAAACCCTGCGAGATAAAGGATTTAGGGCAATTTCGGACTTGAGAAACGAGAAGATCGGCTTTAAAATCCGCGAGCACACCCTTCAGCGCATTCCCTATCTCCTGGTCATAGGCGACAAGGAGATGGAATCCGGTCATGTTGCCGTTCGGACACGCGATGGCAAAGACCTGGGGGTAATGAGTCTGGATGATTTCGCCGCTCGCCTGGCCTCGGATGTAGCCCGGCGCGGACGAGTCGAACCCCGGTAGCATTGTGGATACAGACTCACGTTTTCAACGAACAGGAGATAACAGCTATCAAACGACCAGCGCCTAAAGGCAAGTCCAAAAAAGCTCGGATTAATGATCAAATCGAAGCCAGTGAGGTGCGCCTGATTGGCCCCAATGGCGACCAAATTGGTGTTGTACCATTGGCCGACGCCCTCGAAGCGGCCCAATCCGCAGAACTGGATCTGGTGGAAATATCGCCCGATAGTGACCCCGTCGTCTGTAAGGTAATGGACTACGGCAAACACCTGTTTGAACTGAAGAAGACCAAGGCCGCTGCCAAGAAGAAACAGAAGCAGCAGCAGATTAAAGAAATGAAATTCCGTCCAGGGACGGAGGAAGGGGACTACGAGGTCAAACTACGCAACCTCGTGCGTTTCCTTGAAAACGGGGACAAGGCCAAGGTGACCTTACGGTTCCGCGGCCGGGAAATGGCTCACCAGGAACTCGGCATGGAAATGATGCAGCGCGTTGAAGAGGACCTGATTGAGCTGGGCACCGTAGAGCAAAAGCCGAAGATGGAAGGCCGGCAGCTCACCATGGTGATCGCCCCGAAAAAGAAGAAGTAGCTGGGCTTTTTAGCTGCCTGAGTTACTGTTTTACTAACCTAGAATGCGGAGTTATTCCCATGGCAACAAAAGCTAAAGTACACAGTGGCGCCGCCAAGCGCTTCAAGAAAACTGCGGCTGGTTTTAAGCACAAGCACGCTTTCAAAAGCCACATCCTCACCAAAATGACCACCAAGCGCAAGCGTCAGCTGCGCGGTACCAGCACGCTGAACGCGGCTGATGTACCGGCGGTAAAACGCATGCTGCGTGCCAACTGATCGTTGTGTCACTGGAAATTTTCTGAGGAGTAAATAATGGCTCGAGTAAAACGTGGTGTGGAAGCACGCCGTCGTCACAAAAAAGTTCTAAAGGCTGCAAAAGGTTACTACGGTGCCCGTTCACGGGTATTCCGCGTAGCCAAGCAGGCGGTCATCAAGGCCGGTCAGTACGCTTATCGCGACCGTCGCAATAAAAAGCGTAACTTCCGCCAGCTGTGGATTTCGCGTATTAACGCTCAGTCCCGCGCTGAAGGGGTGACCTACAGCCAGTTGATCGCCGGCTTGAAAAAAGCCAATATCGCTCTGGACCGTCGCGTTCTGGCCGACCTGGCCGTTCACGACAAAGCCGCGTTTGCGGCCGTTGTTGCACAGGCTAAATCAGCTCTGGCTGCTTAATCGGCAACAACGTCAGACAACCCTTAGGGGTGTCCGAGTGAGCACGATCAAAAGGGGAGGGCTGATGCAGTCCTTCCCTTTTTTATGTTCAGGATGAACGGTATGCCGCGGGCGCATGGATGCGCAGGAGCGGCTTCTCTCGGTTACAGATGTATTCGTTTTGGGTGAAATGCCCTCAAGTGAACAAATGGGTTTCGACTGATGGAAAATCTCAATGCGCTGACCGACGCGGCGCTCAAGCAGGTGCAAGACGCCGACGATTTGGCCAGCCTGGATAAGGTTCGGGTGGAATACCTGGGCAAGAAAGGCAGTATCAGCGCCCAGATGAAAACCCTGGGGCAACTGTCTGCCGAGGAACGCCCTGCCGCGGGTGCCAAAATCAATGAAGCCAAAAACCAGGTTCAGGAAGCCCTCAATGCACGCAAGGCCGCCTTGGAAAAAGCCGCCATTGACGCCCAGCTCGCCGCTGAAACATTGGATGTCACGCTGCCTGGGCGCAACAGCCAGAGTGGTGGCTTGCACCCGGTGACTCGCACCCTGGAGCGTATTGAAGCCATCTTTTCCGCGGTGGGTTATACCGTGGAAGAAGGTCCGGAAATCGAAGACGACTACCACAACTTTGAAGCGCTGAATATTCCGTCGCATCATCCCGCGCGGGCGATGCACGATACGTTCTACGTGGACGACAGCCACGTACTGCGTACGCACACCTCTCCGGTGCAGGTGCGCACCATGGAAAACCGCCAGCCTCCCATTCGCATCATTTGTCCGGGCCGCGTGTACCGGTGTGATTCCGACCTGACCCACACGCCAATGTTTCACCAGATTGAAGGGCTGGTGGTGGATAAAGGCATCAGCTTTGCCGACCTCAAGGGCACCATGGACGAGTTTCTGAAAGCGTTCTTTGAGGCCGATGTGCCGGTTCGTTTCCGCCCATCGTACTTCCCCTTTACAGAACCGTCAGCCGAAGTGGATATTGGCTGTACTCACTGCGGCGGCAAAGGCTGCCGTGTGTGCAAGCAGTCCGGCTGGATCGAGATTCTCGGTTGCGGCATGGTTCACCCGAACGTTCTCAAAGCATCCGGCGTCGACCCGGAAGTCTATAGTGGCTTCGCCTTTGGCCTGGGAGTCGAGCGGATGGCCATGCTGCGTTACGGCGTGAACGACTTGCGTCTGTTCTTCGAAAACGACCTGCGTTTCCTGAAACAGTTTTAAGAGTCCGATTATGAAAGTAAGTGAATCCTGGTTGCGGGAGTGGGTAGACCCGGCCCTTTCCACTGATGAACTGGCCGCACAAATTACCATGGCGGGTTTGGAAGTAGACGCTATTGACCCAGTGGCGGGAGACTTCAGCGGCGTGGTGGTCGGTGAAATCGTGGCGGTGGAGCCTCACCCGGACGCCGACAAACTGCGGGTCTGCAAAGTGGCCGGCGACGGTGATGAACTCAAGCAAGTGGTGTGCGGTGCGCCCAACGCCCGCGAGGGTATCAAAGTCCCGTTTGCGACGGTGGGCGCCAAACTGCCCGGTGACTTCAAAATCAAGAAGGCCAAGCTGCGCGGTGTGGAATCGTTCGGCATGCTTTGCGCGCAAACCGAGCTGGAAGCCGGTGAGGATGATGATGGCTTGTGGGAGTTGCCGGTTGACGCCCCGACCGGCACGGACCTTCGCGAATACCTGAGCCTGAATGATCGCATCATCGAGGTGGACCTGACGCCGAATCGCAGCGACTGCCTGAGCCTTAAAGGCATTGCCCGGGAAGTGGGTGTGCTCAACCGCATTGCCGTCACCGAGCCGCAGATCGTGCCGGTCCCGGCGCAGGTCGATGACACATTCCCGGTCACCTTGAGTGCGCCCGAAGGATGTAGCCGCTATATCGGCCGTGTCGTGCGCAATATCGATATCGGCAAGCCAAGCCCGCTGTGGTTGCAGGAAAAACTGCGCCGTGCTGGTTTGCGCAGTATTGATGCCGTGGTGGATGTGACCAATTACGTATTGCTTGAACTTGGCCAGCCCATGCACGCTTTCGATCTCGGTTGCCTGAAAGGCGGTATCGACGTGCGTATGGCAAACGCGGATGAAAAACTCGTGCTGCTGGATGATCAGGAAGTCACCCTGAACGACGGCACACTATTGATTGCCGACCAGGAAAAGCCCCTGGCCATGGCCGGTGTAATGGGGGGGCGTGACAGCGCCGTGGGTCCCGACACGCGCGACATTTTCCTGGAAAGCGCCTACTTCAACCCGGTCTTTATTGCCGGTAAGGCTCGGAGTTACGGCTTGCACACCGACTCCTCTCACCGGTTCGAGCGGGGTGTGGACTACGAACTACAGGAGCAGGCCATAGAGCGCGCGACCGGGCTGCTGCTGGCGATTGTCGGCGGTGAACCCGGGCCTCTGGTCAAAGCGACGAATGAACAGCATCTCCCGGCTGGACGCACCGTCACGCTTCGTCGCGAGCGCGTGGCCAGCGGCCTGGGTCTGGCGTTGCCGGACAGCGAAGTGGAAGCCATTTTGCTCGGCCTCGGGCTGACGCTGAGTGATCGCTCCGAGGACAGCTGGACTTTCGCGATTCCCAGCTACCGTTTCGACCTGGAAATTGAAGCGGATCTGTTGGAAGAGCTGGCCCGAATTCATGGCTACAACAACCTGCCGAGCCGCAGCCTGGCGGCGGCCTTGCCGATTCCCGCCCGAACGGAAGCGCACTTGTCCATCGAACGGATACGCCGTGAACTGGTGGCCCGTGACTACCAGGAAGCCATCACCTACAGCTTCATTGAGCCCAGGCTGAGCAAACTGTTTGCACCGGAAGTGGAGCCGGTGGCGCTACGCAACCCCATCAGCGCCGATATGAGCGTGATGCGGCCCACGCTGTTGCCCGGTTTGGTCAGCACCTTGCAACGCAACCTGAATCGCCAGCAAGAGCGCGTGCGCCTCTTTGAAAGCGGTCAGCGCTTTGTGCCCGGTGAAGCCGGGGCCTTGAGCCAGCAGCCCATGCTGGCCGGTTTGATCTACGGTGCCCGCGACGCCGAAGCCTGGGCTAACCGCAAGGACAAGGTGGATTTCTACGATCTGAAAGGCGACCTCGAAGCTTTGTTGTCCCTGACCGGTGAGCCCGACAGTTTCCGTATGCAGGCCGGTGCCCATCCGGCGCTGCACCCGGGGCAATGCGCCGAGATCTTGCGCGATGGTGAGGTCATTGGCGTGCTGGGCACCTTGCACCCGCAGGTGCAACGGGAGGTGGATATCCCCGGTGATGTTTTCGTGTTCGAGGTGTCTCTGGCAGGGCTGCAATCGGCCCGTAAACCGGTCTTCCAACCCTTGTCGCGCTTTCCCTCTGTGCGTCGGGATCTGGCGCTGCTGGTGGATCGGGGAGTGACGGCGCAGAGCCTGCTGGATTGCGTTAAAAACACGGCGGGAGAGCAGCTTCAAGACTTAAAGGTTTTTGACGTCTATATGGGCAAAGGTATTGATACGCAACGAAAAAGTGTCGCCTTGGGCTTGACCTTTCAGGATCCATCGCGCACTCTTAACGAGGAAGAGATCAACGCCTCCATTGAGCGTGTGGTGAAGCGCCTTGAGGAGGAGTTTTCTGCCACCCTCAGATAGGGATAGGAACTATGTCGGGCGGGGCACTGACCAAAGCCGATCTGGCCGAAAAACTGCACACCGAGCTTGGCCTCAACAAACGTGAGGCCAAAGAGCTTGTCGAACTGTTTTTTGAGGAAATCCGGCGCTCGCTGGAGAGTAACGAACAGGTAAAACTGTCCGGCTTCGGCAACTTTGACCTGAGAGACAAAAGCCAGCGCCCGGGGCGCAACCCGAAAACCGGGGAAGAAATCCCCATCAGCGCCCGACGGGTCGTAACGTTCAGACCGGGACAAAAACTCAAGGCCAAAGTAGAAGCCTATGCTGGAACCAAGCCATAACGACGAGCTGCCGGTCATCCCCGGCAAGCGTTACTTCACGATCGGAGAGGTCAGCGACCTGTGCGCCGTCAAGCCGCATGTGTTGCGCTATTGGGAGCAGGAGTTTCCCCAGCTCAAGCCTGTCAAGCGCCGCGGTAATCGCCGCTATTACCAGCGCCAGGACGTGCTCACTATCCGCCAGATTCGCGCGCTGCTGTACGATCAGGGCTTTACCATTGGTGGCGCCCGCCAACAGATGGAAGGCGAAACCGCGCAGCACGATGCGAGCCAGTTTGGCCAGCTCGTCAACCAGATGATCGCCGAGCTGGAAGAGGTTCTGGAAGTGCTGAAAACCCGCTAAATCAGGCACTTGCAAAACCCCAAAATTGCGGTATCATGCCCATCCCTGTGACGGCCAACCCTCTGAGAACGCCGCTCACAGCCACAATCGGAGCGTAGCGCAGTTTGGTAGCGCACTACACTGGGGGTGTAGGGGTCGCAGGTTCAAATCCTGCCGTTCCGACCAAATACCGATGTCTAAGCCCTTGAATGTCCTGTCGATGTTCAAGGGTTTTTTCGTTTCTGGTGTTCAACCTGCCTCTTTTTTGCCGTTCTCCATTAAACGGCCTTGCCATTGACCAGCGCTTGATCGAGAGCTCGGCGAGCGATGTTATTCATCCGGTGCTGCAGATCCATCCTTCTTCTTTCAGCCATGCCGCTATACTGAAATCACTTTTATTCTCTGGACGATAAGCCGACAGTGCCAGCCAGGATTTATCCCGGACGGAAGTCATATATTCGCTCATGGAGTGATATTTGGCACCGGGCAGAACGCCCGGAGAGGGCAGGTAATAGCAAGCATCATTGCTCGGGGTGTGCACGTAGGGCCATACGGGTAAATAGGGTACAACGTCCGTTTTATGGTAGGCGCGAAACATGGAATCCCCGCCCAGTTCGCGGGTGCTGTTGCTGGCAAATCCTTCAAGCCCGACGCGGGGGCTGCCGAACGTGTAGGTCAATGATCGTCGACCATAGTTCGCTTTTATCCACTCCGCGCACAAAGAGGCGAGAGCTCCACCAAGGCTGTGTCCGACACAGTGGATGGTATGAATACCTTCCGAGGCGACCGAGGTTTCCATAAACTTTGCAATTTGCGGCATCATGCTTTTGAACGCCTGGTTGAAACCGTCGTGGACCAGTTGATTAAATGCAGAGCGAGAGCATGTTGCATTGAGATTGGTTAGCCAGTCTGCGAGATAGTGAGAGCCCCGCAGTAATATGAATGCATGATTTTTGAGTTGATTCTTTCCTGTTATCGTGAAGCCAAACGCTGTCCTGGATCTTATGGGCTTGAAAGCACCTGTTTTTCCCTTGATTAATTGGTTTTCGGAAATGTCGAAAACCCCTTTGTAATCATTGTTAAGTTGTTTGTAAGCCGATTCTAAATCGGAAGCACCGGTTAATGAATAAACATCGTAAGCCAGTCTGGCGACGAAGGAAGGTTGTAGGCGTAAAGTGTTCATATGATCATTCCTTTGTGTATGAAGTGTTAATTAGCTACTGCTCGCCAGTGTCAAAAATGGGTTGCTCAAAGGGTGGGTCGGGTTCGGCGTTCCACGTGCAAAGACTAAATATCGGGGAGCCATCGATGCGTTTATAATTTTCTTCTTCCAGCCGGAGCTCGCAATGAACCACTAAAGGTTCTCCCCGAGACTCCACATTTTCCTCGGGCTTCCGCTTGACGCCCGACCACATCCTGTACTGTGTTCCTTGATAGGAAACGTAAATTTCCTGTTTGGCGACGAACTCCTGCGGCAGGAACTGAGTGACGGTTCGTTGGAAGACCGCCGGCATTTTAAAGTGTCCACTATCATCCGTGGTCGTGTAATCAACCTTGTCTTTGTTGAGGTTCGCCGTTCGTGTTAATTCCGCTCCAGCGGCAGGCTCGCCGTTTAACGTGATTACGCCCGAAATTTCGGAAAAAAGACACACTTTCCCAGCGTTCAGTAAACCCATGGAATAAGCTCCTGTTTCGGAAAGTAGAAGACCGGTGAAGAAGATTACGCGGAGCATAATGTGAGGCGTGTCACAATGTTCTGCGGAGTACGCTGGCGAGTACAAGGACGAAGGCGGGTGTCGGGGCGGCGATAGAAAAGCATGATGTGGAAAGTCCTTTTTGAATGTCAGTCCGATACTAAAAGCGCTCCAGAATTTTGTCAAACGAAGGACGTTGAATTCACGGTCTGTCCGAGCGCCGCGAGCGCCAGGAGAGTTTGAGGGGCGTGGGTCTCGTGCCATGGACACTGGTGGGGGTCTATCCGATAATACAGCACAGTTGATCCTGAATCCTTTCGCAGAGTCACTCTGGAGCCAATAACTCAGCCATGAAGACATTTCCAGACTTGGTGGTCTGTGAGCACTGCGACACCGTATACCACCGCGAGACCCTGTCGGCGGGGCAGGTGGCGTATTGCGAGCGCTGTGCCGCCGTGCTGTATCGGGCGGGGCGTTTGGATGTGGACCGCTGGCTGGCGCTGACGCTCGCGGCGGCGGTGGCGTTTATTATCGCGAATGTGACGCCGCTGGTCTCGGTGGGGTTACAGGGGTCGAGCAATGACGCCACGCTGTGGGAAGCGGCTATGGCGTTGGTTCAGGGACCCATTGCCTTGATCGCGGCCCCTACGCTGATGGCGATCATTCTGGTGCCTGGCGCGCAAATAGTGCTGCTGGCCTGGGTATTATTGAACGCCCGGGGCGCCCGCCGCGCTCCGGGGTTTGCGCTGGCGATGCGAGCCCTGGTGGTGCTGCGGCCCTGGGGAATGATTGAAGTTTGCCTGTTGGGCATTCTCGTCGCGTTGATCAAGCTCTCCAGCACGGTTCAGGTGACGTTGCAGCCCGGACTCTGGGCGATGGCGGCGTTGATGGTGTTGATTACGATCATTGCCAATCGCGATACGCAGTGGCTGTGGCCGCTGACCGAGCCCGAGGCCCTCAAAATTTATGAAGACGATGAAGCGGAAGAAGAGACCGCACCGTCCGGGAGTCCCACAACACCCAAAGCGGGGTCCGTATGATCTCTTTGCCGCGCGCTCATGAATGGAGTGTGTTGAGCTGTCATGGCTGTGGGCTGGTTTGTGAGGATGTGTCTCGCCGCGATCCTCGTGCCCGATGCCCGCGCTGTGGGGCGTCGCTGTATCGCCGCCGCAAGGATGCCATCCCGCGAGCCTGGGCGTTTCTGATCGCGGCCATGATCTTCTATATTCCGGCCAATGTATTGCCGGTAATGCATACCGGGTTTCTGGGCCGAAGTTACGATAGCACGATCATGAGTGGCGTCGTGCAGTTTTGGAACGGTGGCTCCTACGGTGTGGCTTTGATTATATTCGTGGCCAGTGTGGTGGTGCCCTGCACCAAGTTTTTGATTATGGGGCTTCTGTTGTTGACCTGCCAGCGGCGGGTTCGCTGGGCCCGACTGGAGAGGGCGCGCTTGTATCGCCTGGTGGAGCTGGTCGGTTATTGGTCTATGCTGGATGTGCTGGTAGTGGCGGTGGTCTCGGCGCTGGTGCAGTTTCAGAGTCTGAGCACGGTTGAGCCCCGGCTGGGCATTTTGTTTTTTGGTATGGTGGTAGTGCTGACCATGTTGTCCGCGATGTGCTTCGACCCCCGCTTGATATGGGATGACAGGAAGGATGACGGATAAGACTGTGACAACGCCGGAACCCGGCTCTCCCCAGGTGGTGAGTCGACCGCGCTGGGCTATTTCGCTGGTCTGGCTGGTGCCGCTGGTGGCGGCGGTGATCGGCGTCTCCATGCTGCTGCACTCCTGGGTATCCATCGGTCCGGAGATTACCGTGACCTTTCGTACCGCGTCCGGACTGGAAGCCGGCAAGACACAGGTGCGTTATCGGGATGTGGTGGTGGGGGCTGTAGAGGACATTTCGCTCAGCGAGGACGGGACCCATGTGGTGGTCCGTATTACGCTGGACCGGGACGCCGAGCGTCTGACCCGCGAAGACTCCCGCTTCTGGGTAGTTCGACCCCGTATCGGCGCGGGGGGCGTCTCCGGCTTTGATACGCTTTTCTCCGGGGCCTATATCGCCGCCGATGCCGGTGCGTCGGAGGAAACCAGCCGACGCTTTACCGGCATGGAGAATCCGCCCACGGTAATTGGCGGCACTCCGGGTACGGCCTTTATTCTGCATGCACGCGATCTCGGTTCCCTGGATATTGGGTCGCCGGTTTTCTATCGGCGTATACAGGTCGGGCGCGTGGCCTCCTACCAACTGGCGGATGATGGCAGCGATGTCAATATTCAGGTGTTTATCGATGATCCTTACGATAAGTTTGTGACGACAAACTCCCGGTTTTGGAATGCCAGCGGTGTGGACGTGTCATTCGGGGCGGAAGGGTTGCAGCTAAAAACCCAGTCCATGGCCTCGGTGGTGGCTGGGGGCATTGCGTTTGCCACACCCCGCTGGGAAGGGGCCGAGCCAGCCCCGGAAAAAACCGAATTTGATCTGGAGGAAGACCAGCGCACCGCCATGGCCCCACGAGATGGGCCGCCCCTGTATTTGAGACTGTATTTTGACCAGGCGTTGCACGGTTTGGGCACGGATGCGCCGGTGCGCTTTTCCGGTATCGAGTTGGGCCGGGTGGTGTCTATTGATCTGGACTACGATGCTGAGGCCTTACGCTTCCCAAGCGTGGTGGGCGTTGTCGTGTATCCGGACCGTCTCGGTGAAGGCGTTCGCGAACAATTGCCGCAAATGACCGACGACGACAATCGCCAACAAATGGCAGAATTTCTCCGGGACATGGTGGCTCAGGGCCTGCGCGCGCGCGGTCGCACCGGCAACCTGTTGACCGGGCAGCTGTATATTTCGCTTGAATTTGTGGAAAACGCCGCCCCGGCGAGCTTTGATGTCAATGCGCGACCCTTGACCTTGCCCACCGTGCGCGGTGACTTCGAGCAACTTCAGGACCAAGTGGCGAGTATCGTCGCCAAGGTAGAGCGGATGCCTCTGGATGCCATTGGCCAGAACCTGAATGCGACGCTGGTTAACCTGAACCGAACCCTGGAGTCGGTTAATCGAGACTTACTGCCCGAAACGCTCGACACCTTGAAGCAGGCCCGCCGGACGTTCGGGCTGGCTGAGGAACTGGTGGGCGAGGATGCGCCGTTGCAACACAATCTTGATCAAACGCTGCGCGAAGTACAGCGTGCCGCGCGTTCTCTACGCTCGGTGACCGAGCGGCTGGGAGAGAACCCCGAAGCGCTGCTGCGGGGCCTGCCGGAAGACCGACCACCGAGGGACTTCCGGCCGCCCCGAAACGCTGACCAACTCCGGGAGGATGCACCGTGACCTGGCGACGCTTTTTGTTTTTACGCCGCTCAATGATGTGGGTGTGCGCGGTTGTTTTACTGGCAGGTTGTTCATCTTCGCCCACGGTGCGTTACTACACCCTGGTGGAACCGGCTGCCACCTCTTCTCGGGATGCTCTGGTTCGGTTCATGCCGGTTCGGTTAGAGGTGCTGCCCGTGCGAATGCCGTCTGCGGTGGATCGCGAAGCGCTGGTGGTGCGCCAGGGCGAGACCGGCGTAGTGGTGCTGCGTGATGAGCGCTGGGCCGGTGCGCTGCCGGAGGAAATGCAACGCGCCGTGCAGGCCGCGTTGGGCCGCCGTCTGGCGGAGCTGGCACGCGAGGATAACGACGGGCAACACGACGGGGAGCGTCCCCGCTTGCGGGCTCGTGTGGCGGTGCAACGTCTGGACGCCTGGCCGGGGCATCGTGCGCAACTGGAAGCGCTCTGGTCCCTGCGGCTGACAGGTGAGTTGCGCCAGCGGCTTGAGTGCCACAGCCTGATCGACAGCAACGCCCCAGGCGATCATCCTCCGACGCATTACGCCGCTCTGGTGCAGTCTTATCAGGATATGATAACCACGCTGGCCGACGCCATGGCGGAAACGGCCTGGTCGATGCTGTCCATGTCGGAGATTTCAACCTCGGCGTCTTCCACAGCGGGGGCGAACAAGCCCCGTTGCCCCTAGGGCCTGCGAGCAGGCCCTTTCCTACCTCTGTCTTTCCTGCCGCTCTCACTCCGCTTCTCTGGTCCGGGTTCCTGTACCCGGCCGACACGCTCTGTACACATTACTGTCACACCGCGTCTTTAAGCTCTGCTCGTTCTTTCCAACACTGATTGACCACTTTAACAACGAGGAACCATACATGTTGTTGAGCTACCTGAGATTATTCATGGCTCTGTTGCTGGCGACCACCCTGATTGCCTGTGCCAGTGACAATGATAACAACGATGTGAATGACAACACTCCCGATACCGAGCAACCCGATGACACGGATGACGATCAGGTTGTGACGCCCTCCGGGCTCACCCTGAAACTGATGGGTCGCCACGCCACGGGACAGTTTGATGAGTCTGCTGCCGAAGTCACCGCGTTTCACGCGGGCACTCAGCGTGCATTTGTGGTCAACGCGCTGGCAGGTGCCGTGGATGTGCTGGATATGAGTGACCCCGCCGCCCCCGAAAAAATCGATACGATTGATGCGACCGGAATTGAAGAGAATTCCGTGGTGAACAGCGTCGCTGTGCACGGTGATTTAATCGCCGTCGCGGTAGAAGCTCCTGTAAAAACGGATAACGGCTATGTGGCCATTCACCGGGCGGATACCCTTGAGCGTATTAGCTTCGTGGAAGTGGGTGCTCTGCCGGATATGGTGACTTTTACGCCGGATGGCCAATATATTCTGACCGCCAACGAAGGTGAGCCCAGCGACGACTACAGCGTCGACCCGGAAGGCTCCATCAGTATAGTGGGCATTTCCGACCTGGATGATATTCAGGTGCGCACTGCGGATTTCCACGCGTTTAACGACCGCAAAGAACAACTGCTGGCGGACGGCGTTCGGATTTTTGGTCCGAACGCGAGTGTCGCCCAGGATCTGGAGCCGGAATACATCGCGGTGTCAGCCGACAGCCAATTAGCGTTTGTTTCATTGCAGGAAAACAATGCGCTTGCGCGCGTGGATATTGAGTCTGCCACCGTCACGGATATTCTTCCTTTGGGTTACAAGCAGCACTGGGGCGATGATGACTTCTTTGGTGCTGGCCGCGGCCTCGATGTCAGTGATGAGGATGGCGAAATTAACATTAGCAACGAGTGGGCCGGTCTTTACGGAATGTATCACCCCGATGCGATTGCCGCGTACGATGTTGGCGGCCAGACCTATATTGTTACCGCCAACGAGGGCGACGCACGTGCCTGGGGCGAAGACAATCAGGCGTACTGGGATGGGGATACCGCACAGGGGTTTGTGGAAGAAATTCGCGTAAAACACCTGGTTCACTCCAGCGGTTTCGAACGTCGCGTTGGCGATGATATGCCCGCACATCTGGCCGCCATGGCCAAAGGCGCTTTGCTGAATCCGGAAACCTTTGCCTATTGTGGCGCCACAGCGGGTGATCCCGGTGATTGCCGTGAAGATGAGATGCTGGGTCGCCTTAACGTGACCTGGACAAAAGGTTACCGCCAGGACGATGAAGGCAATCCGGTGATGTTTACCGAAGCGGGCGTCGAAGATCCGGCCGGCGATTGGCTCATGTATGACAACCTCTACAGCTTCGGCGCACGCAGCTTCAGTATCTTTAATGCCGAGGGTGAACGGGTCTGGGATTCCGGTGATCGTTTTGAGCAATTCCTGGCAAGCGATTCGTGCATGGCGGGATCTGAACGCACGATTCCCTGTGCGGATTACTTTAACTCCGGTCATGATGAAGAGCAGGCGTTTGACAGCCGCAGCGATGCCAAAGGCCCTGAGCCGGAAGGCGTTACCCTCGGGCAGATCGGTGAGAAAGTGTTCGCTTTCGTCAATCTGGAGCGGATGGGCGGCATCATGGTGTACGACATCACTGACCCCACCGACGCTAGGTTTGTGGACTACTACAACTCGCGTGACAACTGGGAAGATAACCCGGAAGACAACCTGAAGGCGGCTGGTGATCTCGGCCCTGAAGCCTCCACGTTTATCGCGGCAGAGGATTCTCCCACCGGCGAGCCGCTGCTGATTGTGGGCAATGAGGTCAGTGGTACCACGTCGGCTTACCGTATCGAATTGACGTTCGAAGAATAACAAACCATAAAGACCGTTATGCCAAAGGTCTGATACACAATAGGTGCCAGGGACGGCGCCGTTTTATGATCGCGTCATCCCTGACGCCTCTCCCGTTTTTGATCACTTAAGGCCTGGCTCGAATGCGAACCACATTTGTCGCCGTTCGGCCAAACGTTTCCGGTTGATACAGTTCCTCGGCGATTGCCGGAGGCGCGATAAACGTGCCAGGGGTTGTCGCCAGCGCCGTGTATTCGTACTCGTAAACACCCGCTTCCACTTCAGTGCTGAACGCGTCGGTGCGCTCATTGCGCAATTGCTGATGCTCGTACCAGTGCTGAGGCCAGGGAGCGGGGCGGCGGATCAGGGAACCCCTTGAAATTTCCGGTGGCCGGGCCGTGGCCGTGGTTTGTAGCGCCGGGTTCAGCGCTTCAAAGCCGGCGGGTAGATAATCGGTGAGCGCCACATGGTGTCGGCGCGCGGGCACGGTCAGGGTCAGTTTGACGTTCACCGCCGCCCCGGCACGAATTTCCCAGGTGCCATCCTCCGCTCGCTTGACGTCGTCGGGGTCATTGATGGGTTCGTATTGCCGTGTCACCCGGAAACCGTGACTGGCCGAATCCAGCTGCAAGTCCGCCGGTGCGTATTGCAGCCCCACCCGATAATATACACGGCCGCTGCCCTGGTGTTGCAGCGTCAGCGTTGAGGTGCGATCACTGCTTTGCGACTCGGTCATGGTTTGCAGTGTGTTCATGGCAACCTGGGTCGTGTGCGGTTCGGTTTGACGGCCCTGAAATGTTGCGTCGCCGAGGTAGGTATCGCCGAGCCAGGCTCGCAACGTCAAGTCGGGAACCTCGCTCTCCCGAGCCAGGAAGTAGCGTTTCAACGCAAGCAACGCAAATACGTTTTCCTGTGTATTGCCCCAACGACCGTTGCGACGGTCATTGAGTAAACCGCGGGCGAGTTTTTCGGGCAGGTCACTTTTTTCGACTTGATTTGTGTCCGTGTCGTGCGTGAGCAGAGCGTCCAACACCACAGCGTCGGTACGACGGCTGCCATAAAGGATCCAATGGCCGTTCTGCGGGTAGTCATCCACGAACTGCGCGGTGGCCGCCGTTTCCCGCAACTGGTTATTGAGGCGGCGGTGGATTTCCTGCCGCATGCCGCGAGCGGAATCCGCGTTACCAGCGACGCTGAGCAGCCAGCCCATCGCCTCCAGACTCACCGCGTCTTCATCGGCGTTCTCAAACAGTGTCACCGCCTGTTCTGCCACCGGCGTACCATTGAGCGACCGCACATACAGACTGTAGGCGTGCGTACTGTTCTCGGCTTTGGCACCGAGAGTGTCGGGCAGGTGTTGGGTGATATCCCGGTTATAGGCAAGGGCGGCGTCAAGCACGGAGGGCTCAATGGCATAACCGGCTTCGCGGGCACGCAGCAGCGCGTGGGTCACGTGAACCGACACCCAGGGATAGGACCGGCCATCCCGACTCCAGAAACCCCAGCCGCCATCGCTGTTCTGCAATTCCTGCAAGCGTGCGAGGATATCGGAGACGCTGTTCTCAATGGCTTGTGGCTCCGGAAGTCCCTCGGCGTGAAACTCGCCGAGCAAGTCTTTCAACACGGTAATGGCCATCAGTCGGGAGGCCAGTTGTTCCGAGCCACCGTAGGGGTAGTCCAGCAAATACAGGAACGCGTCGCTTAATGACTGAAGCTGGCTGCTGCTGGTGGTGAGGCTTAGGCCACCGAAGTCGCGATAGACATTGTCCGGCACGGCCATTCCCAGGAAAGTATTGCCCTCGGTCAAACTGCCGTATTGTGCAAAGGCTTCGCGGGTCGCGGGTCTTTCCACCGGCAGGGAGATTTCTGCCGCGTCCTGATGTTGTCCCGATTGCACGATTACTTGCACCGTGGCTGTGCCGGTTTCAATCGGCTCGGCTGTGAAGCGGATTTCGCGGCGGTCGTTGGCGGGAATCGTTAAACGTCGACCAGGTTCACCGGTAATGGTCAGGTTGGCGGCGCGCAATGCCAGCTTGACCGTCATCGGTTGGTCGGTCGTGTTCTGAACCACCACCGGCAACTCGGCGTTGTCACCGAGATTGAGGAAGCGAGGGAGGGAAGGACGCACCATGAGTGGCAGACCCACCGTCAGTTCGGATTCACCCACACCAAACTGCTGTTCACCATAAGCCACTGCAATCAATCGGTAGCGTGTCAATGTGTCGGGTAGCGTGAAGGAAACGTCAGCCTCACCGTTGCCGTTGAGTGCAACCGTGGATTGGAACGTGGCCAGTGGATTGAAATCGGAGCGAGGTGTCACACCGCCGTTGCCTGATGGCGGAGCGGCCATGTCGGCGGCAAAACGGGCCGAAGCTTTTTCCGCCAGGCTGCCACTGACCATCATCTCTTCCTGAGGCGGTTCCAGGAGACCGAACCGGGAATGAGTGGTGTCAACGCCCAGCGGACGATCACGATAGAACGCGTCCAGAGCCGCCGGAGCGGTGTACCCGGTTAATCCCAGCACGGCATCGTCCACCGCGTAGAGCGTCACCTGCCCTTCGCTGAAGGCGTGACCTTCGTGGTCTTTAACGGCGAGAGAGGCGGTCACGGTCTGCCCCGGTTTTAGCGTTTGTTTATCGGTGTCAAGAGTTACGTTCAATGCCCGCGATTCCGTACTGACCGGGAGTCGCATCATGCCGGTGGCGTATTGCGGCCGTCGACTACCCTGGCGATTGCCGGCGGCGTCAACTTGGATAGCATCAACCTGGATAGCGTCAACCTGGATAGTAAGCCCGGGCATGTCCGTCTCACCGATAGGGAGCTCCAGCGTATATTGGCCGTTGTCCAGCACGATAGGGTAGTAAGCCTTCAACCCCTGCTGTTGAACGGTTATCAACGCGCTGGCTTGTTGGCCGTTTCCAGAAAACGGAGCCTGAATCTGTAGCCGCGCGGTGTCGCCGGGCTCGTAGCTTTCCTGATCCGGAATCAACTGAACCGCGGGTTCCATATTGGCGGGGGAGGGAAAATCAGGCGCATTTTCACCGGCAACCCACAGGGTCATTTGCGTTTCGCTGATGCGTTGGTGTTCATCGCTAACGGATGCCGTCAAACGATATTGTCCGGCCTGTTCCGGCGTAAACGTACAGCTGTTCTCGCTACCCTTTTCGCAGGTCAGTGTTTCAGCGACGGTCCAATCATCGTTCTCCCAGGTCATTCGTTCAATGCGTAAGTCGGGCGCTGTCCCGCTCGCGCGCTCACCCTCGATATCAACAGTCACCCAGTGCAGCGTAATGGGATTGTCTGCTTTGGCCAGGGTGTTTTCGGTCCGCAATCCCACATAGCGGCTGGCCGGGTGTATCAGTTGCTCGCTGCGGCTGCTCCACTGCTGGCGGTTCACATCGGTGACGGTTGCTTCGGCGGTCAGCCGGTGAGCGTAGCGCAGATCATCCAGCGCGAGCTGGTCGTTGGGCTCCAGCGGCAAGCGGTGCTTACCATCGCTACCGGTGACCCCGTCAAAGGGCTTGCGCCACACTTCCGGCTCCGGCATAGGCCATAGGCTGCGATACCAGATGGGTCGCCACTGGCCAAAGACATATTCGCTCCAGCCGGGCGGGGCAAAATGCGTTTTGTTCAAAGAAACCTGCCATTGAACCGGGGCGTTGGGCAGGGCACCGCCGGAATAATAGGTGGCGGTGACGTCGGCGTTCAGCTCGGTTTGTGCGATGTAAAAGTCATCATCTTCCGCCAGTGTGGTAACCACTTCGTACTCCGGGCGGCGGTACTCCTCGATCTGGAATCCCTGATAAAGGCGCGTGACATTTTGTGGTTTCTGGTCGGAGCCATCGCGCTGCAGCTGCAACTCCACATGACCCATGCCGGAAGCCGCAGACTTGGGAATGGCAAAACTCAAATCAAACGCACCCATCGAGTTTAGCTCGACGCGGCCCTTGGCAACTTCCTGGCTCTGGCCATCGTAGGCGTGCCACTGGGCGTGGGTGATCGATGTCGGTAGTACAACATCGCCCTCGGGGCCCGCCGTCAGTTGACGGGTGATTCCTTTTAAGTGAACGGTTTCCCCCGGCTGGTAAAGGCCGCGATCAGTAAAGGTCAGGGTAGGGAACTGGGCACCGCTGTCGTATAGCCATGGCCGCCGCCGATTCAGTTCGGGCAGCAGCAGTTGATCGTTACCGAGAGAGAGCAGCGCGGCGCTCTCACTGTCGTCGACGGCGCTGGTGTCGAGAACCGCAATGCCGTCGGCATCGGTGGTCGCGCGCTCGGCGTTGATGCGCAGCTCCGCTCCCTCCACGGGTTGTCCGTTATCCAGTCGTGTGGCCCAGCTGACGATGTCCTGTGCATCGGTGTAGGTGCTGACTCCAAGGTTGCTGACCTGGACCCAGACGTGGCGGTCAGAACGTGAATAAGTGGGGTGTCGCTCTTGATCGAGTTCGGTGGCGCGCAACGTTACGATGACATGGCCCGGCCCGCGATCGTCCAGCGCCTCATCCAGCGGGATTCCGGTGGTGGTGACCGCTCGGCCCTGGTCATCCAGTTCAAGGCGGAAGCGCGCGGCCACTTCGCCGGGTGGGCTTGCGGCGGCTGTCGTGTCGCGAGGCTGGCGTTCGAACTGCTGAAACGCCGACCAATCCTCTGGCGTAACCCGGCGCAGCTCCACATCAAGATGTTGAACGTTGCGACTGTAGACGGGTAATTCGTGGCGCAGATGAGCGGGCAGCGTCACGACACGCCCTCCCGGTAATTGCAGCATCGGATTGAATGTGCGGGTGAACTGCTCCACGGAGAGGTCTTGTTGTAATACCTGCTCAAACTGGTCAGTGGTGCCCGCTTTCAGTGTCACGGTGTAGCGCGTTTCGGGCTCGAAGTCGCCGCTGAGATAAAGGCGGTTGCCATACACACTGACAGCCAATTCCGGTACGTCCGGGGAGACGGTGAGTTGGTCTTTGCTCCAGTCATCGCTCAGCGGATTATTCAGTGAAATCCGGAAGCCGGCTTCAGGGCTGCAGGGCGAGCGCTCAGTGCATTGACTGGGCTCCATGGCCAGCGGGCCGGCGGTGCGCAGTGTGTGGTGTTGGGCCTCGGGGGTGGCTCTGTTGCCGTTGGTGGCTTTGCTGTCGTTGGAGACCCTGTTGCCGTTGGTAACCGTCGTTCCGGCTGGCAATGTCAGGGTGAACGTGTGATCTTTCGGGAGAGGCTCGCTCGGTGTTACGGCCACCCAGTGCCCCTCGGCGAGTCCTTCAATCACATCACCGGCCTGGTAGAGGTCCCGCTCAATCAGGGCGGGCGGGGCTTGCTCGACGGGCCAGGTTTGTCCATCAGCCTGATCGTCGCCGTTTGCAGAACGGATTTGTAGCCGGGGAATGAGCGTCTCGGCCTCGACGGGCTGATTAAAGATGAGTACCAGCACGGGTTGCTGGGCCAGCGGTTGATCGGCGGCGGGATGATAACGGGTGACTTCCAGAGCGGACGTGGCAAAGTGCCATTGGTGGCGCTCGTTCAGCGATTGCCCGGCCAGAGAGCGCAGTGAGTCATCCACGGTGACCGTGTATTCCGTGGCCATGGGCAAGGCATCGGTGTTGGGCTCAAAAACCAGACTGTAAGTATCGAGCCAGCGCCATTGCCCGTCCACGGCGGGCTCTACGGTAATGGGGGGGGTGGGCTGCTCGGCATGTGCTCCGATATCGACCATGGGTTGGGAAAACGTCAGGCTGATCAGCCGGGCGCGATCGATGTCCCCCTGCGGCGCGAACCTTTCAATTCTGAGCGCTTCTCCGGCTGGCTCACCGTCTGCGGCCTGTGCTGGCTCTGGCGGCGGAAAAGCCGTTGTGGGTGTTTCGCCTGGTTCCGGTGGGGAGGGTGCATCAGAGGGCTCGGAGGCGGGGGCTTCGGTCGGCGCACTGGAAGAAGATTGCTCCAGGGTAGGCAGTTGCTCGAGAAGGGCTTCTCTTTCCTCTGTCGACAAGGGTTCCGACTCGGAGGGTTCGGGTTGCTGGCAGCCTCCGAACAGGACGGTCGCGCCGATCAGGGAGCAGGCCAACCAATGCGTTCTATCCATTTTTCTATCCTTTTCTCTACAGTAATGTGTGCGCTGTGTTTTCCGGCCCAGGCCGTCAGGTTAATCGATTCGTGGCGACAAAGTTGTAAAGTTATTTAGGGGCTCAACAGAGTGTAGAGCAAAATGCCGGTTTTCAGACCTTTGTGTGTCACTTGGGTTCGGTTTGCGATGCGCATCCGTGACGCCTTCCCATGGAATCGCGTAAGATAGGTCGTCCTAACTATAAGGGGTTCGCCCCGTCATTTTGACAAAAAGGAATCGGCAATGACTTGTTTGAGAACGGTATCGATTGCGACATTGGGCGCGCTGTGCTCGTTGAGTGTTCAGGCGGCGGACTGGCAACCGCTGCTGGATGAAGAGTTGAGCCAATGGGAAATCTATCTCGGTTACCCGAGCACGGACACCGAGGTGAGCGATCTCAAGCGCGATGAACAAGGTGAATACCTGGAACCGGTGGGCTACGGTCGCGATGAGTGGAATGTCTTCAGCGTCAGCACCGACAGCGGTGAGCCGGTGTTGCGGGTGAGCGGCGAAATCTATGGCGGTATCTTTACCCGCAAGGACTTCAGCAATTATCACCTGCGTCTGCAAATTAAGTGGGGCTCGCAAAAGTGGCAACCGCGTAAAGAGTTGCCATTGGACACCGGTATTTTGTACCACGGCCAGGGTGAGCATGGCGTGGACTACTGGCGAGCCTGGCCGCTGTCCCAGGAATTTCAAATCGTTGAGAAAGGCGTGGATGGCACCACGGGTGATTGGTGGAAAATCGCCCACTCGCAAATTGATATTCGCTGCGAAACCGTGAACGAAGATGAGCCTCCGGTCTACAGCCCGACAGCGCCACTGAAAACCTTCGGCGGGCATGGCAGCGATATTACCTGCCGGGCGTCAGAAGACCATGAGAAGCCCTCCGGTGAGTGGAACACTCTGGATCTGATCACCTACGGCGACAAGAGCCTACATATTGTGAATGGCGAAGTGGTTATGGCACTCAGCGGTTCTTCCTTTCCGGAAGACGGTGAGATCAAACCATTGACAGAAGGACAGATCGTGCTGCAAAGCGAAGCAGGTGAAGCCTTTTTCCGGCGTATTGACATCAAATCCATCGACGGCATTCCCGAACAGTACCAGCACTACTTCGAGTAGCCGGACGCACCCCGCGCGTTGACTTTGGCGCGCGGCTCCCCTACATTGCGCACCTCGTCACAGGGTGCCTGTTGCCCCCGGAGCTATTCGGGCGGCTGAGCAGGTTAAACGGGAAGTCTGGAAATCCAGCGCTGCCCCCGCAACGGTGATCAGGAGAACGCGCTCCTGTCAGCCCGATACCGGCCCTGCGTCGCGGTGATGTGCCTGCTTTAGGCGGGCGCACTTCACCAGAGATGGAGCGGAGGGCTACCATCCGGCAATTCTTCACGCGCTGTGGGGGTGTCCTGCGCCCCGGCCGAGTCGCGTTGCTACTCCTCCCTCCCCATGTTTGCCCACTTTATAACATAGGGGATCGACTGTGTTTAAGCCGTCTTTTCTATCGGTGGCGTTAATGGCCGCCAGTTCCGCCGTGCCCGCTGTGGCGCAAAGTCGTACCGCTGCCAGCAACGGCAGCGATGCTCAAACCGCGCTGGAAACCCTGGTGATTGTGTCTTCCAGGACGCCTACCCCGGTGCGTCAAGTGGGAAGCTCCGTGTCGATATTGGATAAGGAAGACCTGAAAGCACTGGGCACTCCCTCGCTGGTCGACGCCCTGCGCAGTCTGCCTTCTGTATCGGTCAGTAACTCCGGTGGTATGGGTAAAGCCACCTCATTGAGTATTCGTGGCGAAGAGGGGTATCGCACGCTCGTGCGTGTGGACGGGGTGGATGTTTCGGACCCCACCGGCACCCAGGCCACTGGTCAGGTGCAACACCTGCTCAACGCCCAGGTTGCCAGTGTGGAAGTGCTGCGCGGTCCGCAGGGCTTAATGTACGGCGCCGATGCCGGCGGCGTTATCAATATCACCACGGACCATGTGTCCCAGGGGGTTCAAGGTGGCGTCAACGCCGAGGCAGGGCGCTACAACAGCCAGCAGTATTCGGGTTATCTCGGTGGCGGCAACGAGACCGGTGATTTTTACCTGTCCGCCGCACGGGCGGAAACCGACGGTTTCAATACCCACATGGAAGATACGTCCGGTGAAAAGGACGGTTACGAGAATACCACGCTGCACGCTCGCGTCGGGTTGAATATTCGTGACAATTTGCATGCGGATCTCGTCGTGCGCGATGTCGACGCGCGCAATGAGTTTGATCGTTGTTTCTCCGGTGAGTACATTCACGATTGCGTGGGCTTTTTCGATCAGACCAATGTGCGCGGCAGCCTGACGCACCGCAACACGCGTGGCGAAAATACGCTGTCGTACTCCCGAACCGATGTCTCTCGTACCAATTATGCCGCTGGCGATGTGTCCTATGACACGGAAGGGGAAATTGCCAAGCTGGAATTCAACGGTCACACCCGATTGAGCGATGTTCACACGCTCGTTTACGGCCTGGAACACCGCGAAGATACAGTCGGTGTGTTGGAGCGCGATCAGGACGGCGTGTATCTGGAGTATCAGGGCGATTACGCGTCCCGCCTGTATGTCACCGCGGGTGTGCGCTACGATGACAACGAGGATTTTGGTGATAACACCAGCTATCGGGTGAGCGCGGCGTATTTATTCCCCGGTGTTGGCAATGGCACCTTGAAACTCAAATCCAGTGTGGGAACCGGCTTCCGGGCGCCGAGTCTGTATGAGATCGACTACAACCGCACCTCGGCCATGCCGGAGGTACTGTCACCAGTGAGCCCCGAAGAGAGTCGCGGTGTGGATGTCGGCATCGAGTACCTGGGTAATAATGGCCTGCACCTGGAAGCCGTTCTGTTCGACCAGACCATCGACGATGAAATTTATTTCGATCTGGTGAATTATGCTGGCTATATGCAGGGTGAGCAGAGCAGCGAGTCACAGGGTGTGGAGCTGATCGCGCAGTGGCCGCTGGCCGATACCTGGGCACTGACCACCAACTACACCTACGTGGACACTGAAGCCGATGACGGCAACCCGCGTTCGCGTCGGCCCAAACATCTGGCCAATATCGGTGTACGCTTTACGCCCACCGCCGACTGGTTGGCGAGTCTGGACTGGCGCGTAGCACGGGACCGTTACGACGGCCTCACCCGGCTGGAAAATTACCACGTACTGAATGCCAACGTGCGTTATCACTGGAGCGAGAGTGTCGTGGTGTATGTCCGCGGCGAAAACATCCTGGATGAGGATTACGTGGAAGTGCCCAACTACTACACCGCTGGCGCCGCCGGCTACGCCGGGGTGGAATTCACCTTCTGATCATACACGAGGTACACCGATGACTGACCAGGACCCGCACACCGAACACACTCGCAAGGATGACAAACACAAAGCGTCGATGCAAAAGCAGAAGGCGAAAGTGGACGCCCGCATTGCCGAGGCAAAAACCGAGCGCGGCATAGCCTTGCTCCTGACTGGCAACGGCAAGGGTAAATCCAGTTCCGCGTTTGGCATGGTGATGCGTGCGTTGGGTTATGGGCAGCGTGTCGGCGTCGTGCAGTTTATTAAAGGGGCGCAGTTGTCCGGTGAAGAGCTGTACCTGCGGGATCATTGCCCGCAGGTACATTTTTACCAGATGGGCACCGGTTTTACCTGGAATACCCAGGATCGCAGCGGCGATATATCCGCTGCGGAACAGACCTGGGCAGAAGCGGAAGCCTTGCTCAAGAATCCGGACGTCGCACTGGTGGTGCTGGATGAACTCACGTATATGATTGCCTATCAATACCTGGACGAACAGCGGATACTGCAGGCCATCCAGAATCGCCCGTCGGCGCAGAGCGTTGTGGTAACGGGGCGCGGTGGCGGTAGTGCCCTGCAAGACATTATGGATACTGTCTCCGACGTCAAAGACGTTAAACATGCCTTCCGTGCCGGTATCAAGGCCCGCCAGGGCGTGGATTACTGAGCGCGCCCGCATGGCTACCCTGATGGTTCAAGGCACTACCTCCGACGCCGGAAAAAGTACGGTAGTGGCGGGGTTGTGCCGGCTGCTGGCGAGGGACGGCCTATCGGTCGCGCCTTTCAAACCCCAGAACATGGCGCTCAACAGTGCCGTGACGGTGGATGGGGGTGAAATCGGTCGCTCCCAGGCCTTGCAGGCGCAGGCCTGTTTTCTTCCGCCGCATACGGATATGAATCCGGTTCTGCTCAAACCCAACAGCGATATCGGCGCCCAGGTGATTGTGCATGGGCGGGCCCTGTCCAACATGGATGCTGACCGGTATCACGCTTATAAGCGTGAAGCGATGGCCGCTGTGCAGCTGTCCCACCGACGCCTCGGCGAACGCTATCGCCTGATTGTGGCCGAAGGCGCGGGTAGCCCCGCTGAGATCAATTTGCGCGATAACGACATTGCCAATATGGGGTTTGCCGAAGCCGTGGACTGTCCGGTCATCCTGGTGGCGGATATCGACAAAGGCGGTGTGTTCGCACAGTTGGTGGGGACGCTGGCGCTGCTGTCGGATTCGGAGCGCCAGCGGGTGGAAGGGGTTGTCATTAATCGCTTCCGGGGTGACCTCGCACTGTTGCAGCCGGGGTTGGACTGGCTCGAGCAAAAAACCGGCAAGCCGGTGCTCGGCGTTTTGCCCTATTTGCACGGCCTGTATCTGGATGCCGAGGACGCCTTGACCCACAGTGCCCGAAAGCCCGGTGCCAAAATGCGGGTGGCCGTGCCGGTGTTTTCCCGCATCAGTAATCACACCGACGTTGACAGCTTGCGCCTCAACCCGGACGTTGAGTTGTGCTGGGTGTTGCCGGGCGAGCCTTTGCCCGCTTGTGACTGGGTGATTCTGCCCGGCACGAAAAATGTGCGCCGGGATTTGAACCTGCTTCGCGACAGTGGCTGGGACAATGATCTGAAACGCCACTTGCGCTACGGCGGCAAAGTGCTGGGGTTGTGCGGCGGTTATCAAATGCTGGGCCAGCGCATTGCCGATCCGGAGGGGGTGGAAGGCTTACCCGGGGAAAGTCGCGGGCTGGGGCTGCTCGATATCGATACATGCCTGAGAGCCGAAAAAGCGCTGCACAATGTCGAAGGGCGGCTGAGCCTGGACGGAGAAAGCGTTCCTTTTAAGGGTTATGAAATTCATTGCGGTGAAACCACCGGTACGGCGCTGGAGAAGCCGTTGCTGACTTTTTCCTCCGGCCATACCGACTCATCCGGTCGTGCCGACGGGGCTATCAGCGAAGATGGCCAGATAATCGGCACCTATGTGCACGGGATTCTCGACCAGCCGGAGGTGCAGGGGCTGTTGCTGGGTTGGGCCGGGTTGACGTCGTCCCCCGGGGTGTCCATTACAGAACAGCGCGAGGCCTCGCTCAATCGTTTGGCCGACACCCTGGCGACGCATATGGATGCTTGCTGGTTACAGCGATGGCGAGCGAAGGCCACGCCGATGAGTACCAACGAACTGGTGCGGGCTCCCTGACGTGGTGGTGCATACGGAGCAGCGCCTTCGCCGACGCCGGCAAGCGACCCTGGTATTACTGGGCCTGCTGGGCATCAGCACAGTGCTGGCGCTGGCCATGGGGTCGGTATCGCTGCCGCCCGCCACCGTGTGGAAGGCTCTGACGGGCGGTGAAGTACCACAGCACCTGGCGTTGATCATTCATTCCATTCGGATTCCCCGCGCACTGCTGGCGGCCAGCGTTGGTGCGATTCTCGCGGTGTGTGGTGCGATTTTGCAGGGGCTGTTTCGCAATCCCCTGGCCGACCCCTCCCTGATTGGAGTCACCGCCGGTGCCTCCGTCGGTGCCAGCTTGATGATTATGTTCGGCGCCGGGCTGGGCGCCGCGCTGGGCGGCGTGGCCGGTCTTTCACTGATTTCCCTGGGCGCTTTTAGTGGCGGTCTGCTGGCCGTCTGGCTGGTGTATCGCGTGGCCACCAGTGTCAACGGCACCTCCGTGGCAACAATGCTATTAATGGGCATTGCGGTCTCGGCCCTGGCCGCCAGTGCGACGGGGCTGCTGGACTATGTAGCCGATAATGAAATGCTCCGGCGAATGAGTCTGTGGCGCATGGGTGGCCTGGAGGGAGCGAATTTTCCCCGAGCCGGACTTGCGGCCGCGTTGCTGTTGCTGCTGCTGGTGGCGCTGCCCGCTTTTGGGCGTGCTTTGAATACGCTGTTGCTGGGTGAGTCTCAGGCGCGACATCTGGGTATCGATGTCGAGCGTCTTAAAACCCGTCTGATCCTCCTGGTCGCGGCCGGCGTTGGCCTGTCGGTGGCGGTGTCTGGCAGCATTGCTTTCGTGGGGCTGGTGGTGCCTCATATGGTTCGGCTTTGGGTGGGGCCGGATCATCGCGTTCTGCTGCCGTTGTGTGCGCTTGGCGGGGCGGTGCTTCTGCTGCTGGCGGACGTGTTGGCGCGCACTGTGATGGCCCCGGCGGAATTGCCAGTGGGGTTGATCACCGCTTTGCTGGGTGCCCCGTTTTTTATCTCTCTGTTGCGTCATCGGCGTCGTGAGGGGAGTGAATGAACCCGCTGCTGAACATCGACCATCTGTCCGTGCAGGTCAGCGGTCGCGAATTGCTTTCCGATGTGTCATTCGCGGTGCAGCCGGGCGAGGTGCTGTCCATTATCGGCCCCAACGGCGCCGGTAAAACCACCTTGCTGCGCACCATCAGTGGGGATCTGGAACCGGCCAGCGGCTCTCTGTTTTTTGGCGGCCAGCGGCTGTCACAGTGGTCGACAGCCGAGCGCGCCCTGTCCATGGCGGTGTTGACCCAGGCCAACCCGCTGTCTTTTCCCTTCACCGTGGCCGAGGTGGTGGCGCTGGGGCGCACGCCGCACAGTACCGGCGCAGCGGTGGATCATCAGGTGTGCCGGGCCGCCATGGCGGCGCTGGATGTCGCCCACCTGTCGGGCCGACTGTACCCGTCCCTTTCCGGCGGGGAAAAGCAGCGAGTGCAACTGGCTCGGGTGATGGCGCAAATCTGGCGAGACGACGGAAAAAGGGGGCGTTTATTGCTGCTCGACGAGCCGGTGACATCGCTCGATCTCGGTCATCAGAGGCAACTCATGCAGGCCGTGCGCACCTTTGCCGACAGCGGCGTGGCGGTCGTGATGGTGGTCCATGACATTACCTTGGCGGCGGCCTACAGCGATCACCTTCTGGCGTTGCAACAGGGGCAATGTGCGGCTTACGGTACGCCCGAAGCCGTGGTGACCGAGGCGTGCATAAGCCGCCTCTTCGACACGGGTGTGACGGTGCTGTCACACCCTCATACTGGCAAGCCCGTAGTATTGCCGGGGGATTAAATGGGTTCGGACAAAGGAAGCGGAGGATGAAACAACTGATTCTCGGCGGTGCCCGCAGCGGCAAAAGTCGTCTGGCGGAAGCCCGGGCTTTGGAATGGTCTGACGAGTGTCCTGACACGTGTTCTGAAATAGGTCGGGGCGAATTGATTTATGTCGCGACCGCCAAAGCGGGTGATGACGAAATGCGGCAGCGTATCCGCGCCCACCAGGCGGATCGCGATGCGCGTTGGCAACTGGTCGAAGCGCCCCTGAAACTGGCGGAAGTGCTCGATCGGTTGCGGGATCGTTCCGCCTGTGTGCTGGTGGATTGCTTGACGCTGTGGATCAGCAACGCTCTGCATGAAGCGTGCTGGCTACAAGAGCGGGATCAACTGTTGGAGGTGATGCACTCGTTGCAGGACGCGCCGCTCTCGGTGGTGCTGGTGAGTAACGAAGTGGGTTCGGGCGTCGTCCCGATGGGACAGCTGTCCCGCGAATTTGTGGATGCCAGCGGCTGGCTTCATCAGGCGCTGGTGCCGTTGTGTGACACCGTCACTCTGGTGGTGGCCGGTTTGCCGTTGACGCTCAAGGGGGAGTCGTGAGTCACTCGACAAACATCGATTGGTGGCAGGAGGGCGCTGCTCCCCTGAACGCGGAAGCGCTGGAAGCGGCTCGTACCCGCCAGCAGCAGCTGACCAAACCGCGAGGCTCGCTCGGTCAGTTGGAGCGGTTGGCCGAGTGCTTTGCCGCCTGGCAGGGCAAGAGTTGCCCCTCTATAGAAGACGTGGCTGTGCGCGTGTTTGCCGCCGATCATGGGGTGGCGGCACAGGGCGTGTCGGCTTACCCCCAAGCGGTGACTGCGCAGATGGTGGCCAATTTTTGCCAGGGCGGTGCCGCCATCAGTGTGCTGGCCCGCCATTGCGAGGCGGATTTCAAGGTGGTGAATCTGGGGTGTGTCGCTCCGGTGAGTGCCGATCCGCGGTTGATCGACAGCCCACTGGGGCCGGGCACGGCAGACTTTACCGTTGAAGCGGCGATGACTGATCATCAGCTGCGCAGCGCTTTGGACGCTGGCCGGGACGCGGTGGGCCAGTGTGACCTCTGGATTGGTGGGGAAATGGGCATTGGCAATACCACCTCGGCTTCCGCCATACAGGCGGCGCTGTTGAGCCAGTCGCCCGAGCAGGTCGTCGGCCCCGGCACTGGGGTAGATGCGCCGACTCTCCGACACAAGCAAACGGTGGTGGCACAGAGCCTGGAGCGACATGCCGACCATCTCAGTGATCCGATGCAGACGCTGCGCTGCCTGGGCGGTTTTGAAATTGCGGCACTGACCGGCGCCTACATTCGCTGCGCTCAGCGTGGGGTTCCGGCACTGGTTGATGGCTATATCACCACTGTGGCGGCGCTGCTGGCGGTGCGGTTGCTGCCCGCGACGAAGGACTGGTTGCTGTTCGCCCATGCTTCGGGCGAGCCGGGCCACCAAGCGTTGCTGGCGGCGCTTGATGCCCGACCCCTGCTGGCGTTGGATATGCGTCTGGGGGAAGGTAGCGGCGCGGCGCTGGCGGTACCGCTGATTCGCAGTGCGTTGGCCATGCACCGGGAAATGGCCACGTTTGAATCTGCCGGGGTAAGTGATGGTTGACACACGGTTGGATCTTTTACGCCATGGGCAGTGTGAAGGCGGCGAAATGTTTCGCGGTTCCAGCGATGTGTTATTGACGCCGGAAGGGCGAGCGGCCATGGAGGCGCAAATTCAGGCGCGGCGCGATGACAGGTGGGACGGTGTGGTCAGCTCGCCGCTGAAACGCTGTTATCACTTCGCAGAAGCGACGGCGGCCAGGCTGTCCCTGCCTTTGATCGTAGAGCCGGATCTGCGCGAGATGCACTTCGGCGATTGGGAGAGGCGCCGGTACGATGAACTCTGGGAGACCCATTCGCAGCTGTTGAAAGACTGGGGCGATGATCCCGAGCGCTATACGCCACCGGGGGGTGAACCACTGGCGGTTTTTGCCGATCGGGTGATGACCGCGCTGGATCGTCTGGCCAGCCAGCACAACGGGCAACGCCTGCTACTGATTACCCATGGGGGCGTCATCCGGTTGTTGCTGACTCGCGCCCATCAACAGCCGCGCGGCTTACTGCGTGGTCACCACGTGCCTTATGCGCACTATGTCTCCCTGCGCTGGAAAGACGGGCACTTGTCAGAGGGCAATCCGTGAACCTGCTTGAGCATTGGCGGGCGCTGCTGGGGGCGTTGGCACTGATGTCCCGGTTACCTTTTGTGCCGCGCTTTCAATGGAGTGCGGCAGCACAGCATTTGTCCCCGGTCTATTACCCACTGGTGGGGGCATTGCTGGGCGGTGTGTTGTGGGCCGTATCCTGGTTAATGGCGGCTTGGCCGGTCGGACTGACCGCGTTTGTCATCGTGGTGCTATGGGTGGCTCTGACCGGGGCGCTGCACCTGGACGGGTTGGCCGACAGCGTCGATGGCTATGCCGCCGGTCATCGCTGCACCGATGCGGCGGAGCGAAGCGACCGTATATTGCGTGTGATGCACGACCCGGCCAGCGGTCCGATGGCGGTAGTTGCCCTGGTGTCGGTGCTGCTGGGTAAATGGCTGGCACTGGAGGCACTACTGACCCGGCCCTTGACGGCCGAGGTGGCATTTTGGTGCCTGCTGCTGGCATTGCCTCGCGTCATGCTGTTGCCAGTGTTGATGTCGTCCCGGTATGCGCGGCCAATGGGGTTGGCGTCCGGGCTGAGTGGTGGTCGTTCGTCCCTGGCGTACTGGGCGGCGCTGGGAGTGACCCTTTCAGCGCCATTGATGGTCTTTCCCGCCGTTCCGGCGGTGGGGCTGCTGGTGATGCTGGGCCTGGTGACCTGGGCGTGGCGAGCGTTTTGGCAACGGCAGATCGGGGGGTATACCGGCGACACGCTGGGCGCCCTGGTGGAATGTCTGGAAGTGCTCCTGCTGTGGTATTGGTTGCTGGTGTTGATGGGATGGCCGTCATGAGTCTGATCGTGCTGCCGGCGCTGTGGCTGGGCTATGTACTAGACGGTTGGCTGGGTGAGCCCCGTCGCTGGCACCCTCTGGTCGGTTTTGGCCGGTACGCGGCTGAGCTGGAGGCCGGATTGAATCGCAGGCGGCGCGGGCAAGGCGTGGTCGCCCTGTTACTGGCCGTGGCTCCGTTTGTGGGGGTGGCGGCGGGGCTGCAATGGCTGTTGTTATCCGTTGCCCAGTCAGGTTCAGGGATGTTTGGATCGGGAGTGTACGGATTGCTCTGTGCGCTGGGGTTGTATTGGGCGCTCGGTCACAAAAGTCTGCTGGATCATCTGCAGGACATCCAACAGGCGTTCCATCATGAAGATTTAATGGCCGCACGCGATGCCGTTGGCCGTATTGTCAGTCGTGACTGTACTGACGCCGACTGGCCAGAATTGCGCCGGGCTGCGCTGGAATCGGCGCTGGAAAATACCAGTGACGCGATTGTGGCGCCGCTGTTTTGGTTGACGCTGTTGGGGCTGCCGGGCGTGGTGCTCTATCGGCTGGTGAATACACTGGATGCCATGTGGGGGTATCGCAATGCTCGCTTTAGTGCGTTTGGCTGGGCGGCGGCCCGCACCGATGATCTGCTCAATGTTCTGCCGGCGCGATTGACCGCACTCGGCTTCGTGCTGGCCGCGCCCGGCACTGCGGCTCGTCGAGCGGCGTGGCATTGCTGGCAAACCCAGGCGGCTCAATGCGATAGCCCCAATGCTGGCCCCGTGATGTGTGCGGGCGCGGGGGCACTGGAATGCCATTTAGGAGGACCTGCCCTCTACCACGGTCACCGTCGGGAAAAGCCCTGGTTTGGCACCAGCAGAGAACCGCAGGACGGTGATCTTCAGCGTGTGTTGGGTTTGATCCGGCGCACGGTGCTGGGCGTCCTGGGGGTACTTTCGTTCTATATTCTGGCGCTCTGTCTTCTGTGTGGCGCCGTCGCATGAGGCACGGCGGCAATCTCGATAGCGCGCGCTCGTTGTATGGGGAGGGCGACTGGCAGGACCTGTCCACGGGCATCAGCCCCTGGAGCTGGCCGGTGCCGCCAGTCCCCAACGACGTCTGGCAGCGTTTGCCGGAGCCGGGCACAGCGCTGTGCGAGGTAGCGGCCAGTTACTACCGGATTTCGGGGGAACAGGTGTTGCCATTGCCTGGCAGCCAGTTCGGAATTGCCCGGCTGCCCACGCATGTGGCGCGCGGTCGCGTGGCGCTCCCTTGCCCCGGTTACCGAGAGCACGAACGCGCCTGGGTGGCCGCCGGACATCAGCCCGTGTTTTACCGTCACCTTGACGAACTGGATGAGTATGTGGCGCAACGCCGGATCGACCATCTGGTACTGATCAACCCCAATAACCCCACGGGCGAAAGGTTGGCCTGTGAGCGCGTGGAACGCTATTTGTCGGGGCTCAACGAACGCTCGGTCGTTCTCGTGGACGAGGCGTTTATCGACTTGACGCCTGAACGAAGTGTCGCGCCGCTGTTGGATGAACATTCTCAAGTAGGCGAGCGGGCAAGGCTGTGGGTACTGCGGTCGTTGGGAAAATTTTTTGGGCTGGCGGGGGTTCGTCTGGGGTTTTTACTGGGCCGTCCTGGCATAGGGGAACGGCGGGGAGCACCGACGTTGTTCGAGGCTCTGCGCAACGAGGTATGCCCCTGGGGTGTGTCCCACCCCGCGCAATGGATTGGGTGCCAGGCGCTGCGGGACAGGTCTTGGCAAGAAGTCCAGCGAGAGCGGTTACTTCGGGCGTCCGCAGCACTGGAAGAAATGTGGCAGGCGTTGCCGTTACTGAACGAAAAGGGCCGGGTAAAAAAGAATTTGGAGGGGAGAGCGACATTGGCCAATGGCGGCCTGTTTGTCACCTTGCGTGGCGAGGCATCGACACTGGAGGCCGTGCATCACCAGTTGGCACAGCAACGCCTGTGGTTGCGACTCGGTGACAGCGCCAGCCACCCGGGGGAAGGATGGCTGCGCTGCGGTTTACCTGAGGATGGCGGAGAACGGCTACGCCGTGCCTTGGGTGCCGTGAGCGTGCGGTGAATTCGCCCGCAGCACCAGAGTGGTTTACAAGAACATGCCGCCGGAGACTTCAAGGCGCTGGGCCGTCATCCAGTGATTGTCGTCAGAGAGCAACGTAGCAATGGCTCCGCCGATATCGTCGGGCAGCCCGACCCGGCCGAGGGCCGTCTGCGAGGCAATGAAGTGGTTAATCTCCTCATTGTCCCGCACCACGCCGCCGCCGAAGTCAGTTTCAATGGCGCCGGGTGCCAGTGTGTTGACGGCAATACCGCGCGGCCCCAGCTCCTTGGCCAGGTAGCGGGTGAGGACCTCCACTGCCCCCTTCATCGCGGCGTAAGCGGAGTAGCCGGGCAGGGCAAAGCGGGTCAGCCCAGAGGACAGGTTGACAATGCGCCCGCCGTCCGCCAACAGGTTCAGCAGCGCCTGGGTCAGGAAGAAAGTGCCTTTCAGGTGAATATTCATCAACTGGTCAAACTGGGCCTCCGTGGTTTCGGCAAAAGGCGCGGTGATGCCGATACCGGCGTTGTTGATGAGAAAGTCAAAGGTATCGCGCTGCCAGTGCTGCTTGAGCACGTGTTGCACTTGCGTGGCAAAGTCCGCAAAGGTACTGGCGTCGCCAATATCCAGTTGCAGGGACTGAGCCTGAACGCCACTGGCTTGAAGTTCGGCGACCACGGCCTCGGCCTCTTCGTGGCGGCTGTGATAGGTGAGGATGACATCGACGTTGTGGCGGGCCAGATGCTCAGCGGTGTTTTTTCCGAGGCCGCGGCTGCCTCCGGTGATCAATGCAATTTTGCGATTCATGGAGCGTCTCCGTGAGTGAAGGGAAGAAGGGGCAATGGCTTGATGACCATGGAGGTAGTGTAGGTGTGCCAATTGGTTCGATAAACCGGGAAAAAATGATTAAACTGTTCTTCTATTTCGAACAATGAAGAGTGGATAGATACCGCCGAGACAAACAGCGCAGAGACAAGCAGTGCGGAGCCAAGCGGTGCGGAGTAAGCCTCGATGAAACCTTTGGAAGCCATGGAAATTTTTCGCCGGGTGGCGGAGCTGAGCAGTTTTACAGCGGCCGCCGAAAGCCTGGGGCTGCCTAAATCCCGGGTGTCCACCTCGGTGAGACAGCTGGAAGCGTTCGTGGGAACGCGGCTTTTGCACCGCACCACGCGGCGGGTGCGTCTGACCCCCGACGGTGAACGTCTCTATGAGACGACACTGGATCTGCTGGATCAGGTGGAGACGGTGCAGCAGATGTTTCGCGAGCACCGTGGGGAATTGCGAGGGCGATTGCGTGTGGATGCGCCGCTGGGGGTGACCGGCCGGGTGATCTTGCCCAACCTGCCAGCGTTTCTGGAGCGCCACCCTGGATTGAGTGTGGAATTAAGCAGCACGGATCGGCGGGTCGATGTGGTCAGCGAGGGGTTCGATTGTGTTCTGCGGGTGGGGGACATTGTGGATTCCAGTCTGGTCGCGCGCCCTCTGGGGGCTTATCGGATCGTCAATGTCGCCAGTCGGGCCTATATCGACGCATATGGAATGCCGACGTCACTGGAGGATCTGGAGCGGCACCGGCTGATCCATTATGTGCCGGATCTGGGCAATCGGTCTTCGGGGTTCGAGTACGTGCTGCCCGGAGAGGCGGGGCGAGTCCGATTTCTGCCCATGGCGGGTTCAGTGACGGTCAGCAATTCGGATTCATACCGAAAGGCTTGCCTGGCAGGGCTGGGTATTATTCAGGTGCCTGAACCCCCGGTGCGTGCGCAGCTGGACGCCGGGGATCTGGTCGAAGTGTTACCGGAATATCGGTGCGCACCGATGCCCGTCACGTTGTTGTACGCCAACCGTCGGCATCTGCCGCAACGGGTGCGCGTGTTTATGGACTGGCTGGCAGAGTTGATGGCGCCTATTCTGGAAGCGCCGGGTGGCGGTCGTTAGCGACCGGGAATACATCAATTGGGAACAGCAATGAAGACATCGATAAAACAGAGGCTCCTCAGTGTTGGCGCGGTAGTTACGGTAGTGATCGTGGCGTTAAGCACCGCGACCGCTGCGCGGGCGGATATCCAGGTGACAGATTATCTGGGCCGCACCGTTCAACTGGCGCAGCCCGCCTCGCGCATTATCGCGCTGGCACCGCATATCGTTGAAAACGTCTACAGCGCGGGGGCAGGGGATAAACTCATTGCGGCCGTGAACTACAGCGATTATCCCCCCGAAGCGCGCGAGCTTCCGCAATTGGGTGGCTACCAGTCCCTGAGCCTGGAAGCCATTGTCGCCCGCCAGCCGGACCTGGTGCTGGCCTGGGGCAGTGGTAATGGGGACACGCTGATTCGCCAGCTGGAACGGCTGGGGGTGACGGTGTACGTGAACGAACCGCGTACGCTGGAGGATGTGGCTCGCTCGGTGCGTGAGATCGGCACCCTGGCCGGCACTCAGGCCGTGGCGGACCGGGCGGCAGACCAGTTTCTGGAACGGATGGATCTGCTGCGCAGCCAGTATCGTGAGGCAACGCCCGTGTCGGTACTCTACCAGGTCTGGAATCAGCCGCTGCAAACCCTGAACGGCGAGCATCTGGTCAGTGATGTTATTCGCCTCTGCGGAGGCCGTAATGCCTACGCCAACGCCGAGCCGATTGCGCCCAAGATCAATATGGAGTCGGTGCTGGAGCGCGACCCTCAGGCCATTGTGGCCAGCGGCATGGGTGAGGAGCGACCCGAGTGGCTCAATGACTGGCGTCAATGGCCGGGACTCACGGCGGTGCGCCACAACAACCTGTTTTTCGTGCCGCCGGACATCATTCAGCGCCACACCTTGCGTATTCTGGAAGGGGCAGCGTTGTTCTGTCGGCATATCGACACGGCGCGGCAGCGTTTGGGTTCGTGAGGCACAGGTTTATGAAGCGAAGAACGCCGCACGGTGCGATTACGGGTGGTGACACGGCAGCGGATAATGCTAGTATTTGCCCTCTTTTCGCTCCGTGGCGCCCGGTGCGGCGCTTGAGAATAATGATTGAGGTAATACTGTGTCGAAACAACTTCTGATCTACAACAACATTCAGCCTGTCTCCAGCGAAGCGCACCGCGACTGGTCCATCCAGATCGATAATCACGCGTTTGCCACCGAACTGAACTCCGTTCCGCTGCTGGCGACCGAGATCGCCAGCGTGGCACGTGAGCTGCCCGTGATTTTTGCCAAAACCCAGGACGATGGCGGTTTCGTGCCCTTGGGTGTCCTGGGGTTGAAGAAAGGCCAGAACCTGTTTGTCGATGCGGAGCAGAAGTTGACCCTTCGCTACGTACCCGGCTTCCTGCGCCGTTATCCTTTCGCTTTCGCCAACGATGGCAAGAGCGAGAATTTCACACTGTGCATTGACGATCAGTTCGAAGGCTGGAACAAAGACGGCAGCACCGGCAAGCGTCTGTTTACCGAACAGGGCGAGCAGACCGAAGAGTTGAAAGGGGTGATGGACTTCCTGAAGGACTACCAGTATCGCGCCGAGCTGACCAACGTGTTCTGCAAGCGCCTCGGCGAGCTGGAGTTGCTGGAGCCCATGGAAGCCAACATCAAACTCAATAACAACAAAGAAGGTGGTTTCAATCTGACCGGCTTCTACGTGGTAAACCGTGAAAAACTGAAAGCGCTGAAAGACGAAGATGTACTGGATTTGTTCAAGAAAGACGGACTGGAGCTGATCTTCAGCCACTTGCAATCCATGCAGAATCTGAACAGCCTGGTGAACAAGTACGCCGAGGTGAATCAGGACGCCGCCTGATTCACTATCGGTGTTGTTCTGAGGTGTTGTTCTGAAACCCGCCACTTCGCTGGCGGGTTTTTTATGCGTCAATGCCCTCCCTCTGCCATCCTCTGCGCGTTCCGCCGTGTTGTCGCTGAAACCTTCCCTTTAACAAAACGCCGCTGATTTCCTACAGCGAGTGCCGGTGTCTTCCTACAGAATACCGAGGCTGCTTTCGGCACAATGCCGGATTTTGATGATGACTGCCTGGGGGCGTTTGAATGATGTCGCTGAAAAGGATTTTACTGTGTGTGGGTTGCGGTTTGCTATGGACTCTGTCGGCCCCGTCGTTGCCCGACGAACGGCCGGAGCTGCAACTGGCCAATGTCTATGAACAAGGCATGCCATTGAGCGGTTACTGGGTCAGTGAAAAGCTCGACGGGGTTCGGGCTTACTGGGATGGCGAGCGCTTCCTGTCCCGTGGCGGACACGGCATTGCCGCGCCGGAGTGGTTCACCCGCGGCTTTCCCTCATTTCCGTTGGATGGGGAGTTATGGATGGGGCGGCAGCGGTTTTCAGAAGTATCGGCGGCGATCAGGCGCAAGGTGCCAGACCCGGCCGAGTGGCGGGAAATTCGCTACATGCTGTTTGACCTGCCCGGCAGCGAAGCGTCGTTTTCCGAGCGCGTGGTGCAAATGCGCGAACTGGTGGCGACATCGTCCGCCGAGTCGCTGGACATGATTCCCCAGTCCCTGGCGACCGATCATCAGGCGCTTCAGAGACGGCTGGAAAAGGTGCTGGCCAGAGGCGGGGAGGGATTAATGCTGCATCACGGCGACAATCTTTATGCGTCGGGTCGCACTGACGCGCTGCTGAAAGTGAAAACCCATGAAGACGCCGAAGCGCAGGTGGTAGGCCACCTCGAAGGGAAGGGCAAGTACCGGGGGATGATGGGCTCGATTGTGGTAGAGACGCCCGATGGACGACGGTTTCGCCTTGGCTCGGGGTTTAGCGATGCTGAGCGCCGTGACCCCCCGGCCATAGGCAGCACGGTTACTTATAAGTATTATGGTTTGACGTCCACCGGACTGCCTCGTTTTGCCAGTTTTCTGCGAATCCGTAATGACGAGCCAGAACGCTGAAGGCTTATTCCGGTGCGGTCATCTACAGTAACGCGGTGGTGGGACTACCGGAGCATTTGCTCTGCCGAAGACCCAACCGGATGTGCCCGTGCACACTGTCATCAATCTCGCGGGCGAACCGTTGGCCAATGGTCGCTGGAACGACTCCCGTAAAGAGGCCTTTCGGCGTAGCCGCATTGGCACGACCGAAGCGCTGCTCAGGTATTTTCAGCAGCGTGATACGTTTCCAGTGACCCTGATCAATGGCAGTGCCATCGGTTTCTATGGCGACGGAGGTGATCGTCCACTCACGGAATCCGATGGGGCCGGCGCTGGTTTTGCGGCGCAGTATTTCCAGTAAGTAGCGACAGCATTAAAAAAATATTCTCTTCGACTTGAAACCGTTTGGATCGACCCTATATTCGTAACAGGCCCGCTCGATAAGAGGGGTCAGGTTACTCAGCCTTCACCTATGCGAGGTGTTGGCGGGTGAGTAGAAGGCTCGATCATTGTGATGAGCCACTTTCAAATATTGCTCTGAATTGAGGATATGATTATGCGTAGCTTTGATTTTTCTCCCCTGTACCGTTCTGCCATTGGTTTTGACCGCATGGCGTCGCTGTTGGATTCCATCAGCCGTGCTGAGCAGAACCAACCCAGTTATCCGCCTTACAACATTGAGTTGACGGGTGAAGATCAGTACCGAATTACAATGGCCGTTGCTGGTTTTGATCGTGCCGAGTTGAACATTGAAGTTAACCAGGGCAACTTGACGATCTCGGCCAACAAAGGCTCCGACGAGAAAGAGCGCACCTACCTGCATCAGGGAATTGCCGCTCGAAACTTTGAGCGTCGCTTCCAGTTAGCAGACCATGTGGAGGTGAAAGCAGCCACGTTTGAAAACGGCTTGCTGCATATTGATCTGAAGCGCGAAATCCCCGAGGCGATGAAACCGCGCACGATTCAGATTGAAAACAGTGGCGATGAAACCGCTCGCGTTACGCACAATGCGGACAGTCATAAAGCCGCTTAGTACGTCCGTCACGGACTTAGCATTTTGAACTTCACTCGTGCGGCTTTTCAGCCGCACAGCCTGCGCGCCGGATACCCCTCCGGCGCTTTTTTTGTCACACCAATTACTCGGCGCTAAAGAGCTTGGCCCGTACTGTGGCCCGATATTCCCGTGGCGTAGTGGTCAATTGTTTTTTAAATAGCCCCGTGAAGTATCCGGTATCCTGATAGCCCACCTTTTCGGCAATTTCGCCAATCGTCAGATTGCTGGTCTTGAGCAAATCGCGCGCGTTGTTGATGCGAATCTCCTGGAGATATTCCAGAGGGGTTTGGCCAGTCGCGGCCTTGAAGCGTCGATTGAGCGTGCGGTTGCTGAAGCCGAAACGCTGCGCCACCTGTGACAGCGCAATAGCTCTGGGATAGTTATCCTGCAACCAAAGCTGCACCTGAGCCACCTCTTCGTCGGGATGACGGCTATGGGCATCCTCAAAGTAACCGCTGCTTTCGTAAGAACGGCGGATTTCATGGGAAAAATGACGTTCGACATGGCTGGCAATGGCCTTGTTGTACAGGCGCTGAATAAAGTGCACCGTCAGATCGGCCAGCGAGTTCACGCTGGCCGCGCAATACAGGCTGCCTGCCTGGGTAATAAAATACTGCCGTTTGAGCAATATATCCGGATAATCCCTCTGGAACTGATCAAAGTAATGCCAGTGAGTGGTGGCGGGTTTGCCGTCCAGCAGCCCGGCCTCGGCCAGAAAACAGCACCCGGTGCCCACCGCGCTGATCAGGGCGCCGTTTTGGTACTGCTCCCGCAACCACTCCAGAATCTGTGGTTGGCGGCGAATCACGGGTCGCGGGTTTCGCCAGAGCCCCGGTACGTAAATCAGGTCGGGGGCGGGTGCATCTTTTAGCGTGAAGTCCGGCGGCCATTGCAGAGCCGATCGGGTTTGGGCGGGTTGGAGGCTGGCACCCACCGTAAAGAGGTTTAGCCCGGGCTGCTGAACCTTGTACTGTCGGTGGGCAGCGCTCTCGGCGGTGAGCAGCATTTCCATGGGCAGAGTGGCACTGGTGGCGAGCATGTTGTCGCTCAACAGGAAGGCGATTTGTGTGACGCCGTGAGTGGTTTTGGACATAAACGCTCTCGCAGGCTACTGTTTGGCCAAATTACCATACAAAATGGCTGAAAGCACCATGACAAAGTGCAAGCATCGCAATACACTTCCCTCCATTCCTGCCTGATGTCCGTGCGTCGGGCTTGCCCCCATGTTTTGTCACACGTTTTGTCGCATGTTTTGTCGAGAGGAGCTTGTCATGTTATCACTGCCGGTTATCGTGGGTTTTGGTGGTTTTAACGCGGCAGGCCGCAGTTCTGGACATCACGCTTATCGACGCATGGTGCTGGAAAGTCTGTCCGCCGAGGAGCGCCGGGAAACCCTGGTAGGTCTGGCCGTGATGATGGGGCTGGTGCGCTGTGAAGGTGACCGCTACCTGGATGCCGATGATCGTGCTTACGATGCCCAGGCGGTGGAACAACAGTTTGGTCCCACCGTGATGGAAGGCACGCTGATTCGTCGGATTGACCCCAGCTTCTTCGATGTAGACGCTGTGCACTGGCAAAAAAATGCCAGTCTGCGCGGTGAAGGCGCTACCTCCCTGAGCTTTGAGTTGTCGCACCGCGATTTGCCGGAGCCTGTTCCCTCAGACTGGCAATTGGAAGACATTGACGAGCGCCGGGTTCGAGTCACCCTGTCCGGTGAGGTTCAGGTGAAATGGGACAGCTACCGTGATCTTCCCGTCAAATCCGCCGGTCAATTGCCCAAAGGGTTTGATCCCGGGGCGTTGTATAACTCCCGTTTTCATCCGAGAGCCCTGCAACTGACCGTCGCCGGTGCCTCTGACGCCATTCAATCCGTCGGTATTCCCTGGGGCGATATTGCCGCCGCCGTGCGCCCCGATCAAATCAGCGTCTACGCCAGCAATGTCATGAGCCAGATGGACGATGCCGGCTTTGGTGGCTTGCTGCAATCGCGATTGAAGGGGCATCGCGTCAGCACCAAACAGTGCCCACTGGGACTGAACAGTATGCCGGCGGACTTCGTGAATGCCTATATCATTGGCAGCGTGGGTCAGACCGGCGCTATCGCGGGCGCCTGTGCTTCCTTTCTCTATAATTTGAGAGCGGCCGTGGAAGATATTGGCGCCGGACGTTGCCGAGTCGCTGTCGTGGGGAATGCCGAGGCACCCATTACGCCGGAGATTATCGACGGCTACGCCACCATGGGTGCACTGGCGGCCGAAGAGAAACTGAAAAAGCTCGACAACGCCGATGAAACCGACCCCCGTCGCTCCAGCCGGCCATTTGGCGAAAACTGTGGATTTACCATTGCTGAATCCTCACAGTACGTCGTGCTGATGGACGATGCCCTGGCGCTTGAGTTGGGCGCGGATGTTCATGGCGCGGTCAACGATGTGTTCATCAACGCGGACGGTTTCAAGAAATCCATTTCCGCGCCGGGCCCGGGCAACTACATCACCATGGCCAAGGCAGTGGCTTCTGCGCGCGCGATTTTGGGCGACGAGTCGGTGCGCGAGCGGTCGCTGGTGCAGGCGCACGGCTCCAGTACGCCTCAGAACCGGGTCACCGAATCCGAGATATTCCATCGGGTGGCTGAGGTCTTCGGCATTACTGAATGGCCGGTTACCGCGGTCAAAGCGTTTGTCGGTCATTCATTGTCCGCCGCCAGCGGCGAACAGTTAATCAACACGCTGGGTATTTTCCGCCACGGCTGGGTGCCGGGCGTCAAAACCATCGATCGGGTGGCGGACGACGTATTTGCTGAGCGGTTGCACATTCCGCTGCAAGATCTGGATCGGCGCGAAAAGCCGGTGGATGTCGCGTTTCTGAACTCCAAAGGGTTTGGCGGGAATAATGCCACCGCCAGTGTGCTGTCGCCCTCGGTGGTGGACGGTATGCTTCGCAAGCGGTATGGAGACTCGGCGTTCGAGAGCTACCGCCAACGCCGCCAGAATACCCGTGATCGCGCCCTCGAGTACGATCAGCGAGCGCTACGGGGCCAGTTCGATACCCTGTATCATTTTGGCGAGAGCATGATTGACGAGCGCTTGATTGAGTTCGATAGCGGGGAAATGCGTCTGCCGGGAATGACCCAGAGTATTGACCTGAATCTTCCCAATCGCTACTCCGACATGACAGGGCAATCGTGATCAATCACCGGGGTGAGACAGGGCCCGGCGGGGTGCGCTGATTTTTGCCGCCCCGGCCTATACAAAGCCGGTTGTTTCCCTTAAAATACCGCGCCTTTCGCACCCCGAGTGCGATGGCGTCTTTTCACCGGGTGCCGGTCAACACCGGGCCCAACAGGAAAAATACAGGAAATTCCTCAATGGTAACTATTCGTCTGTCACGTGGCGGCTCCAAAAAGCGTCCGTTTTACCACCTGACCGTAACCGACAGCCGCAGCGCCCGTAACGGTCGCTACATTGAGCGCGTGGGTTTCTTCAACCCGGTTGCTCGCGGCCAGGAAGAGCGTCTGCGTGTCAACAATGAGCGTGTTGATTACTGGGTAGAGCAGGGCGCACAGCTGAGCGAGCGCGTGGCTGGTCTGCTGAAAGAGCAGAAGAAAGCGGCTGCCTGATTTCAGGTCAGGTGCGATTATGGCCAGTGCCCGCCCCGCCAGTAAGGGAAGTCATTTGATTGATGTCGGGCGCATTACGGCTGTATTCGGTATTGAGGGGTGGGTAAAAATCCACTCCTACACCGAGCCTCAGGAAAACCTGTTTGGCTACGCCCCCTGGTGGTTAAAAACCGCGCACGGGGTGAAAACGGTGGAAATTGAAGACAGTCGCCCTCACGGGAAAGGGTTTGTGGCCCGCCTCAAAGGTGTCAGTGATCGCGATCAGGCGGCGCTTTACACCGGTATTACGATTGCGGTGGATAGGGATCAGTTGCCGAATCTTGAGGGTGATGACTTCTACTGGTATCAGTTGCAGGGTTTGCGTGTGGTTAGCCATTGGGAAGGGCAGCAGCAGGACTTGGGCGTGGTTGTCCGTCTGCTGGAAACCGGCGCTAACGACGTACTGGTGGTGCAAGGGGATACTGACAGTATCGATCAGCAGGAGCGCTTGATTCCCTATGTACCGGAGCAGTTTGTACTGTCAGTGGACCTCTCTGCCGAGGTAATCGAGGTGGATTGGGACCCGGAGTTTTAGCCATGACGGGTGACACACCGGTCAAAGTGGCGGTGATCAGTTTGTTTCCGGAAATGTTGGACGCGGTCACCCGTTACGGTGTCACCGGTCGAGCGGTTAAACAGAAGCTGATCGATGTACAGTGCTGGAATCCGCGTGACTTTACCCGCGATCGGCATCGTACAGTGGATGACCGCCCTTATGGTGGTGGCCCCGGCATGGTGATGATGGTGGAGCCGTTGCGCGATGCCATTAGCGCCGCAAAGCGGTGGGCGGGCACCGAGGCCCCGGTTATCTATCTCTCGCCTCAGGGGCGCACCTTGACGCAGGAAGGGGTCGAGACTCTGGCCGGGGAGACGCAACACCGCGGTGCCATGATTTTGGTGGCGGGACGCTATGAAGGAATAGACGAACGCCTGTTGGATACGGTGATCGATCAGGAGTGGTCCATTGGTGACTATGTTCTGAGCGGTGGTGAACTGCCGGCGATGGTTTTAATCGATGCCATCGCCCGGCTGATTCCCGGGGCGCTGGGGCATGCGCAGTCGGCTGAGCAGGATTCCTTTGCCGGGGGGCTGCTGGATTGTCCACATTATACTCGCCCGGAAGTGTTTGAGGGGCGACCGGTTCCGGACGTTTTACTGTCCGGAGACCATGAAAGAATTCGGCGCTGGCGCCTTAAACAGGCGCTGGGGCGGACCTGGCAGAAACGGCCAGACTTGCTTGAAGCAATTGACCTAACCGAGGAACAGCGGGCGCTGTTGACGGACTTTCGTCGGGACCTTGAATTGAATCACTCTAGCTGTGAAGCTACGGACTCTCAGGAGACTAGGCATGACTAACAAAATTATTCAGCAGATCGAAGAAGAACAGTTGAAAAAAGACGTACCCGACTTCGCCCCCGGTGACACCGTTGTGGTACAGGTTAAGGTAACGGAAGGCAACCGCGAACGTCTGCAGGCCTTTGAAGGCGTGGTAATCGGCAAGCGCAACCGCGGCCTGAACTCCGCGTTCACTGTGCGCAAAGTCTCCCACGGCGTGGGCGTTGAGCGGACTTTCCAGACCCACAGCCCGCAGGTTGACAGCATCCAGGTCAAGCGTAAAGGTGATGTGCGTCAGGCCAAGTTGTACTACTTGCGTGACCTGACTGGTAAAGCGGCGCGTATTAAGGAAAAGCTGTCCTAAGAGGTCGGTTTTATCCGAACCAGAGAAACCGGAGCCCTGTGCTCCGGTTTTTTTTATGCCCGCCTTAATAGAATGGAGGCGCCTGAGAGAATGCCCCTGCGCGCGAATGCCTCCGGCAAAACGCGAATGCCTCCGGCAACAAAAAGCCAACGGATCGATTGTGTTATTCTCACCGCTGACATTGACTGACAGGCGCCGTTATTCGTGACGCTATCTACCCAGGAAAGCCAAATTCTCGAGCAGTACCTCGACGCCATCTGGATGGAAAAAGGCCTGAGTGAGAACACCTTGGCTTCTTATCGCCGTGATCTGGAGCATTTCGCCCTCTGGCTTGCCGATCAGGGCAAAACTCTGATGGCTCTGGACCCGGTGGCGGCTTACGATTACCTCGCTGTCCGTCACCGCAAAGGCTATTCCAGTCGGTCCACCGCACGCTTTCTCTCCTGTGCGCGTGGCTTCTATCGTCATCAGATCCGGGAGGGGCGCCTGCAGGATAATCCGCTGGCCCTGGTGGACAATCCCAAACTGCCCACAGCGTTGCCCAAATCGCTGACCGAAACTGACGTCGAACGGCTGCTTAATGCGCCGGAAACTGACGAGCCCGTGGGGCTGCGGGATCGAACCATGCTTGAAGTGCTGTATGCCTGTGGCCTGCGCGTCTCTGAGCTGGTTGGCCTGACGCTGGCCCAGGTTAATCTTCGACAGGGCGTTGTGCGGGTCATGGGCAAAGGCAGCAAGGAGCGGTTGGTGCCGTTGGGTGATGAGGCTGTGGACTGGTTAACACGCTATCTGCGCGAGGCCAGGCCTTCGCTCTTGCATAATGCGCCCAGTGAAGTACTCTTCCCCAGTACCCGGGCGCGGATCATGACCCGCCAGACGTTTTGGCATAGAATCAAGCACTGGGCTGCGGTGGCTGGTATTGATAAACCCCTGTCGCCGCACACGTTAAGGCATGCATTTGCCACTCACTTATTGAATCATGGTGCGGATTTGCGGGTCGTTCAATTACTGCTGGGGCACAGTGATTTGTCCACCACGCAGATATACACTCACGTGGCGCGGGCCAGAATGCAGGAGCAGCATGCGCGCCATCATCCCCGCGGCTAAAATGGGATGATTTACCGAATAACACACAGGAAACCGTTATGTGGAAACAACTTGCTGTCGGGTTGATCGCGTTAGCTGGAGCCAGTGCGGTCAGCGCCCAGTCTTCCTCGGTGGAGGACAATATTATCGAGTCGCTGTCGGAGGCTCGCCCGGACTTTGAGTTTACCGATGTGCGCCCTGCGCCATTTGACGGGCTCTATCAGGTGCAGGTCACCGGTGGACCGGTTCTGTACGTTAATGAAGATGCCAGCCTGATGATTGCCGGTGACGTGTTTACTGTCGGTCCGAATGGTTTTGCCCGTTACGAAGACCCGGAGCTGGTTAAAAAACGCAAGGAACTGGCGGCTTCGCTGAAAGATAAGGATTCCATTGCCTTTGCCCCGGAGGGCGAGAGCAAAGCGGTGGTTTACGTGTTTACCGATGTGGACTGCGGCTTCTGTCGTCGCTTACACAGCCAGATGCACAGCTATCAGGACGGTGGTGAGACCAAGCCCGGCTACAACGACTTGGGTATTGAGATTCGCTATCTGGCCTATCCGCGCGCGGGGGTAAACAGTCCTTCGGCTCGCAAGCTGGAAACCGCCTGGTGTGCCGACGACCGTCAGGCTGTGATGGACCGCCTCAAGAACCTCCAGGCAGTGGACACCCAAAGCTGCGACAGTAACCCGGTTGCCGAACACTACCGCCTGGGCGGCCAGTTTGGCGTCAACGGCACGCCAGCGTTGATTCTGCCCGACGGCTCTATGCAACCCGGTTACCTGCCACCCGAGCGCCTGGCTCAGACGCTTGGCCTGTAATCCGTCATCTGGCGCTGATTGACACGCGTTCAGAGGCCCAGTAAGGTGGCCCGCGTCTCGCTCCGAGGCGCGCATTCCAGTAGAATACCGCCTTCGCCCGCCCTCACCGCTGTGTGGGCGGGCGTTGCGTTACGATACACGGCCTTCTAGGTAAAGTCGTTGAATTCCGGTTCGGCAGAGCGCCGAACCGACTATAGGGGAGAAGCGTTTGAAACCGGTCAAAATAGGTATTTGCGGTCTGGGGACCGTAGGCAGCGGCACTGTCAACGTCCTCAAAAGAAACAGCAAGGTCATCAATGCCCGCGCCGGTTGCGACATTATTATCGGCCAGGTAGCGAGCCGTCGCGATGACGTGGCGTGCGATATTACCGAGCTGAACGTGACGCGCGACATTTTTGACGTGGTGACCAACCCCGAGATTGATATTGTCGTCGAACTGATCGGTGGCATTGATGTGGCGCGCGAGTTAATTCTCACAGCGATTGAGCACGGCAAGCACGTCGTGACGGCCAATAAGGCCCTGATTGCCGAACATGGCAATGAAATCTTCGCGGCCGCCAATGAAAAAGGGGTGACGGTAGCCTTCGAGGCTGCCGTGGCGGGGGGGATCCCAATTATTAAAGCGATTCGCGAAGGGCTTTCGGCGAACAAGATTGAATGGCTGGCCGGCATCATCAATGGGACGGGCAACTTCATTCTGACCGAAATGCGCGATAAGGGCCGCGGTTTCTCGGAAGTCCTGGAAGAGGCCCAGGAACTGGGCTATGCGGAGGCTGACCCCACTTTTGATGTGGAGGGGATTGATGCGGCGCACAAGCTGGTGATTCTGGCCTCCATCGCCTTCGGGATACCGCTGCAATTCGATAAAGTCTTTACCGAGGGGATCAGTCGGATCGCACCTCAGGACGTGCAGTACGCTCAGGAGCTGGGCTATCGCATTAAACACCTGGGCATCGCCCAAAAAGGACCGAAAGGTATTGAACTGCGTGTTCATCCCACCTTGATTCCGCAGAAGCGCTTGATTGCCAATGTCGACGGCGTCATGAACGCTGTGCTTGTGAAGGGCGATGCGGTAGGACCAACGCTGTACTATGGGGCGGGTGCAGGTGCAGAGCCCACCGCGTCGGCGGTGTTGGCAGATATTGTGGATGTGGCGCGTACCCTGACCGCTGATCCCGAACACCGGGTTCCCTATCTCGGCTTCCAGCAGGAGCAGCTGCGCAGCGAGCTGGAAATCCTGCCGATCGAGGAAGTGGAAACGGCGTATTACCTGCGCATGTCCGCCCTGGACAAGCCGGGTGTTTTGTCCCAGGTCGCTCAGATTCTCAGCGACTCCGGTATCAGTATCGAAGCACTGATCCAAAAAGAGGCGGCGGATGAGGAGGAGATCGTTCCGTTGATTCTTCTGACCAACCGCGCGGTGGAAAAACAGCTGGTTGAAGCGATTATCAAAATTGAATCCCTGAGTTCGATTACAGGGCCGATTACTCGCATCCGGGTAGAGCCGCTGAAATAACCCGTGGCCTAATAACACCGTGGCCTATGTGGAAGGACGAGCCGCTGGTTCTTCCTTCCGTCAATCGCACAACGTCCATTTTATGTGGGAAAAGACAGTGAAATACATCAGCACGCGGGGCGAGGCCCCGGCTCTCGATTTTGAAGACGTCGTACTGACTGGACTGGCGCCCGACGGTGGCCTCTATGTGCCGGAAACGTTGCCGGAGTTTAGCCGGGAAGAAATCGCCTCCTGGGCAGGTCTGAGTTATCAGGAGCTGGCGTTCAAGGTGATGTCTCCCTTTGTTGCGGGAGCCGTGTCGGACGATGAGCTCAAGCAAATTATTCGTGAGGCGTACAGCACATTTCGCCACGATGCGATTGCCCCCCTGGTGCAAACAGCGCACAACGAATGGGTTTTGGAATTGTTCCAGGGGCCTACGTTAGCGTTCAAGGATTTTGCGTTGCAGTTCCTCGGCCACTTGCTGGACCACTTGTTGAAGAAGCGTGACCAGAAGGTGGTAGTCATGGGGGCAACGTCCGGCGATACGGGGTCCGCAGCGATTGAAGGCTGCCGCCGCTGCGACAACATTGATATTTTTATCCTGCACCCCTATCAGCGGGTCTCCGATGTGCAGCGTCGGCAGATGACCACTGTGCTGGAAAGCAACGTGCACAACATCGCGCTGGAAGGGAATTTCGATGATTGCCAGAACATGGTGAAGGCCAGCTTTGGCGATCAATCGTTTTTGCCGGAAGGACGACAGTTGGTGGCAGTGAACTCCATCAACTGGGCGCGTATCATGGCCCAGATTGTGTACTATTTTTACGCCGCGCTCGCCCTGGGTGCGCCGGCACGCCCCGTGTCTTTTTCGGTGCCGACCGGCAACTTCGGCGATATTTTTGCCGGTTATCTGGCCAAGCGTATGGGCTTGCCCATCGACCAATTGGTGATCGCCACCAACAGTAACGATATTTTGCATCGCTGCCTGAGTGACAACGATCACAGCAAGCAGTCACTGCAACACACCTTGTCTCCCAGTATGGACATTATGGTGTCCAGTAACTTTGAGCGGATGTTGTTCGATCTTTACGGGCGTGATGGCGATAAGATTCGTGGCTTGATGAACGACTTCAAGTCCGGCGAAATGCACCTGGACGAAGCCGCGCTGAGCCAGGCTCGCGAACTGTTCAGCAGTTATAAAGTGGATGATGCCACAACGCTGGAGGTGATTCGCGATGTGTTCGCGCACACGGAATACTTACTCGATCCGCATACGGCGATTGGCGTAAAAGCCGCCCGTGAAACCCGTCGTCGCCAGGACATCCCGATGGTGTGTCTGGCCACGGCACACCCGGCCAAGTTTCCCGAAGCGGTGCGCAAGGCCGGGCAGGAAAGCGATCCCGCCTTGCCGGTCCATATGGCCGATTTGTTCCAGAGGGAAGAGCGTTACGACGTGTTGGGCAATAAACTGGATGCCGTGCAGTCCTACATCGCGGGTAATCTCAAGGCGTAGGCACTGCAACAAAACCCGCTCCGGTCTCAGTCTTATCCTGGCCGGGGCGGTGTTATTCATTCTCCGCCGTACAGCCGTTGAAGCCTCACATGCAAAAAACCATTCTTCGTCGATCTTTCTCCGATGCCAAAGAGGATCTCCCGCTGGCAGAACACCTGCCGCCGCTCCTGGATCGACTGTATCGCTTGCGCGGCGTCTCTCGCGCCGAGGAACTGCAATATTCGTTGAAGCTGTTGCACAAGCCGGATTTCAAAGGTCTGCCCGATGCCGTGGCTTTACTTGCTGACGCCGTTGAGGCGCAGGCGAACGTACTGGTCGTGGGGGATTTTGACGCGGATGGCGCCACCAGCTCGGCACTGGCCGTATTGGCACTGAAGGCCATGGGGCTGGAGAAAGTGGATTTTCTGGTGCCCAACCGTTTCGAATACGGTTATGGCCTGACGCCTGAAATTGTCGAGGTCGCCTCGGCGTTGGCACCGGACGTTATTGTGACGGTAGACAACGGCATTTCCAGCGTGGAGGGGGTTCGCGCCGCGCAGGACAAAGGCATCGCCGTGGTGGTGACGGATCACCACTTGCCAGGCGATACATTGCCTCCGGCCGAAGCCATTGTGAATCCGAACCAGCCGGGCTGCCCCTTTCCCAGTAAACATCTTGCCGGGGTGGGGGTTATTTTTTACGTGATGAACGCGCTGCGCACCGAATTGCGTCAGCGGGGCTGGTTTGAACATCGGGCGCTGCCGAACATGGCCAGCTACCTCGACCTCGTGGCTTTGGGGACCGTGGCCGATGTGGTGCCTCTGGACCACAACAACCGCATTCTCGTCTCCCAGGGGCTGCAACGCATTCGCGCTGGCGTGGCTCGCCCGGGTATCCTGGCGCTGCTGGATATTGCAGGACGACAAATGCACCGCCTCGTGGCCAGCGATCTCGGCTTCGCGATCGGCCCGCGCCTCAACGCCGCTGGCCGACTCGACGATATGTCGCTGGGAATACAGTGCCTTTTGTGTGATAGCGATGCGCTGGCTCGTGAAATGGCGCTGTCTCTGGATGAGTTGAATCGTGATCGCAAGGCCATTGAAAGCGGCATGCAGAAAGAAGCACTGGCCATGCTGGAGCGTCTTCAGTTGCAGGATACCGGGGAGGATCTGCCCTGGGGCCTGTGCCTGTACGACGGTAACTGGCATCAGGGGGTGATCGGTATTCTGGCCTCGCGCATTAAGGACCGCCTGCATCGGCCGGTGATTGTATTCGCGGACGCTGATAATGGGGAAATCAAAGGGTCCGCCCGATCCATCCCCGGTTTGCATATTCGCGATGCGCTGGACGCGGTCGCGGCGCGTCATCCAGAGTTACTGACCAAGTTTGGCGGCCACGCCATGGCGGCGGGAATGAGTCTGTCCCGAGAGAACTTTGCGGCCTTCCAGCAGGCGTTTGACGAGGAGGTAAGGCGTCAATTGCAGCCGCAGGACTTGCAGGCGGTCCTGGTCAGTGACGGACACTTGTCACCGCAGGAAATGAGCCTGGAGCTGGCTTCTGTATTGCGGCAGGCTGGCCCCTGGGGACAGTATTTTCCAGAGCCACTGTTCGACGGTGACTTCGGGGTGGTACAACAAAAGCGGGTGGGCCAGAATCACTTGAAAATGACCCTGGCCCTGGACTCGAATGGACAACACCTGGTGGATGCCATCGCCTTTAATGTCGATGCAGAACAGTGGCCCAACCCTTCAGTGCAACAGGTAAAGCTCGCTTACCGGCTGGACGTTAATGAGTTCCGGGGCCGACAGTCTGTGCAACTGATCGTCGAGTATCTCGAAGCGTTAACTTGAATCTCCGATCTAAAACCCTTTGCCCGTATTGTTCAACGGGCAAAGGGTTTTTCTGATAGCAAACATGCTTTCCCGATCAGGGCGCTTGAATCACCCCGCATGCCACGCGGGCGCCGCCACCACCCAGCGCTTTGGGGTCATCGGAATAATTATCACCGCCTTCGTGGACGACGAGCGCGCGCCCGTGTAAATCAGCGGCTTCCAGACGGGGGGCCAATACTGAACGAGTGGCCTGTCCATCGTCTGCGACAAACAGGGCGGGGAGGTCACCCAAATGACCGTCTGAGTGATAAGGCCCCTTGTGAGCGCCTTTCTTTTGCGGGTCGTAGTGACTTCCCGCCGCCGCCGCTGCGGTTTTTTCCCCGTCTTTTGTCGCCGGACCACAATCGGGGCGTTCATGCACATGCCAACCGTGTTCGCCCGGTGTCAGATTTTTCAACGAAGGAGTGATTAATAGGCCATACTGGGTGTCTTCAAAGGTGACGTCGCCGATTGGCGAGCCTTGCCCATCCTCGGTGGCCTGATAGAGGTCAATGCTCAGTGGCTCGTCGGCGAAGCCTGTGGAGGCCATAAGGGCAGACGTGCTGAGCAAGCTGGCTATGACAAGCATCTTCGGTTTCATAAGTTCTCCTTACTGTGTAAGTGGACGATCCAAGTCCTTGGAAAGCGCCGAAGGCCGATTGTTCAATCTGTTTGACGTTGAGAGCCGAGGGCCTTGAGTTGCGGGTGAAGTACAGGCCAGACTGTCTCCAGGATCAGAGGCTGGGCGTCGGCATTGGGGTGAATCCCGTCGCGCTGCATCAGCGTGCTGTCAGTGGCCACCCCTTCGAGCATGAAGGGCACCAGTGCCAGATCAAGCTCCTCGGCGAGTGCCGGGTATACCTCCGCAAACTGGCGCGTATAGCGAGGGCCATAATTAGGCGGGATTTGCATGCCAAGCAACAGTACGTCAGCGCCACTGTCCCGGCTCATAGCCACGATCTCTTCCAGGTTGCCGCGCAGGTCAGAGACCGGGTAACCGCGCAACCCATCGTTGCCACCCAGTTCCAGAATGACCCAAGACGGCTCGTGTTGCTCCAGCAACCGAGGCAGGCGGTTGAGTCCGCCTCCACTGGTTTCCCCACTGACGCTGCCATTGACCACCTGATGCGGAAACCCCTGCTCGCTGAGCCGTTCCTCCAGCAGTGTCACCCAGCCTTCCTGGACGTCAATGCCGTAACCGGCACTGAGGCTGTCTCCCATCACGAGAATGACCGGTGCCTGCTGGGCCATGCTGAGGCTGCCGCAAAAGAGTAAAGTGCTGAACAGCAGCAAACGTTGAACCAGTGGGTGCATAGCCAGTGGGCGCATAGAGAGTATCCGGGTTTAAGGGAGGGTATCCGGGTGAAAGCGTGAGACTTATGGTACCAGCCCCGGGAAGTACGCAAAGGGCCGGGCGCTGCTTGCACGGTAAAGAATTGTGAACCGTTTTGACAGCCTCCCGCTTTGCGGGTGCAATGGAGGCTTTGTGCAATCAATCTGGAGAATAGCATGACCGAGCAGGTTCTGTTGGACGCCCGCAACGTGGGAAAAGTCGTGCCCACGGCGGAAGGGGAACTGACCATTTTGCAGGACCTGTCATTGGCGGTGCGTGAGGGTGAAAGCCTGGCAATCACCGGTCCTTCCGGCTCTGGTAAATCGACGTTGCTGGGTATTCTGGCCGGACTGGATGTGCCCTCCAGTGGCGAGGTGATCCTGTGCGGCCAAAACCTGACCCGAATGGACGAAGAGAAACGCGCGGGGGTGCGGGCGAAGCACGTCGGGTTTGTGTTCCAGTCGTTTCAGTTGTTACCGGGCTTGACCGCGCTGGAAAACGTTATGTTGCCCATGGAGTTGCACGGATTGAAGGACGCCCGTTCGCTGGCCCGGGACTATCTAGCGAGAGTCGGCCTGGCGGAACGTCTCAGCCATTACCCGCAGCAACTGTCCGGTGGGGAACAGCAACGGGTGGCCATCGCCCGGGCATTTGCGAGTCAGCCGGACGTGTTGTTTGCCGATGAACCGACGGGGAATCTGGACCAGCACACGGGTGCCAAAATCATTGATCTTTTGTTTGATCTCAACCGTGAACAAAACACGACTTTGGTTCTGATTACCCACGAAGAGCGTTTGGCGCAACGTTGTGGTCGGCGAGTGCATCTGGTCGCCGGTTCACTGGCTGAGGACACACCGTCTTCTGCCGCGCAACCGGCGGAGGTTTGAAAATGCTGGCAGCAAAACTCCTTTGGCGTAACTGGCGCAGTGGAGAGGTACGCCTGCTGAGCGTAGCGCTGGTGATGGCGGTGATGGTTGTCAGCGCTATTGCCATATTTACCGACCGCCTGGAAGCGACGCTGGTACAGCAAAGCAATAACCTGCTGGGCGCAGACCGTGTGGTACGAGCCTCGCAATTGCATGAGCCGGCCTGGGAGGATGAGGCACGGGAACGCGGTTTGCAGCAGGCCCGGTTGGTGGAATTCTCTTCCATGGTGTATCGCGAAGACCAAATGCACCTGGCATCGGTCCGGGCGGTCAGTGAAGGGTACCCGCTGCGGGGAGAGGTGGAAATTACCGATCGGCCCTGGAGCACCGAACCACCGGCCGTGGCGGAAGGGATTCCTGCACCCGGTGAAGCTTGGATCGACGCGCGGCTGCTGCCGCTTCTGGGCATAGAACTCGGCGACACCTTCTGGATCGGTGAATACCAACTGCGAGCTACGCAGACTCTGGTGCGGCAGCCCGATGGGGCGACGTCTATTTTTATGAGCGGCGGCCGGGTGTTGATGAACCTGGAGGATCTGGAGAAGACCCAGGTGGTACAACCCGGCAGCCGCGTCAGTTACCAGTGGCTGCTTGCGGCGGATCGTCCGGAAAATCTGGAGAGTTTTCTGGAGTGGCTGGAGCCTCAGCTCTCCGATCATTACCGGGTGATGGACATTGAAAACTCCCAGCAGCGCCTGGCGCAAACCCTTGATCGGGGTAAGCAGTTTTTGTTGCTGGCGGCGGTGGTTGGCGTATTGCTTGCCGGTGTTGCGATTGGCCTGGCGGCACGTCAGTTTGCGGATCGGCACGTCGATCAGGTCGCGCTGATGAAGAGTCTGGGCGCGGGCAGCCAGCGTATTCGCCGATTGTATTTTGGGCAACTGTTTTTACTGTCGCTGGGTGCTTCCACTCTTGGGGTCTTGCTTGGTGAAGGACTCCAGCAACTCGTCGCCTACGGTCTCTCTGCACTGTTTGAATTGCCGCTCGCTCAACCCGGCTGGCTGGCTTATGGATTGAGCGTGCTCAGCGGTCTGGTCTGCCTGATGTTTTTTGCGTTTCCGGCCCTTTGGTTTTTGCCGAGCGTACCGCCGTTGAAAATTTTGCGCCGCGAACTGGGCGTTGATCGCGTGCAAGCCGGGACGCAAGTGGTATTGGCCCTGCTGGCGGTAACCTTGCTGGTGGTTCTGTTCAGTCGCGACTGGGTGTTGGCACTGAGCGTGGTCGGGGCACTGTTAGTGGTGGTATTGGCCGCAGCGGCGCTTGGCCTGGGGCTGTTAAGCCTGAGTCGTCGTCTTACAACGGGTGCCGGGAGTGTCTGGCGACTGGCGGTGGCCAATTTGCAGCGGCGGCGCGGCCACAGTTTGATGCAAATGGTGATCTTCGCCATTGCCATCATGTTACTGATTACGTTGACGGTGGTGCGCACCTCCCTCGTAGAGGACTGGCGCATGCAACTGCCGGAAGAGGCGCCGAATCACTTTCTGGTCAATGTGGCTCCAGACGATGTGAAGCATGTGCAGGCATTACTGGACCAGAACCAGGTGGATCGTCAGCCGTTATATCCGATGGTACGCGGTCGTTTGACGCACATTAACGGTCAGGAGAAACCGGACAACCGGCTCAACCGGGAAGCGAATCTAACCTGGACCGACACGCTCGCCGAGGACAACGAGGTGGTGGCCGGTCAGTGGTGGGATCAATGGCAGCGCGACGGTTTACCCGGCGTTTCTGTCGAGCAGGAAGTGGCGGATGAACTGGGTATTGCGCTGGGGGACAGTCTGTCATTTTCAATCGGCGGTTTGACGCTGGAAGCGCAGGTCGCGAGCTTGCGTACCCTCGACTGGCAGTCAATGAACCCGAACTTCTTTTTCATTTTTGAGCCCGGTGCCCTGGACGACTTTTCGGCCACCTATATTACCAGTGCCTACATTCCGGCCGCGCAGAAGTCGCTGGTGAACGATTTGATGCGCGCTCATCCCACCATTTTGCTGATTGAGCTTGACCGGGTGTTTGAACAGATTCACTCGATCATCAGCCAGGTGACTCGAGGGTTACAGCTCGTTCTGATATTAACGATCATCGGCGGAGTACTGGTGCTGCTCGCCTCCGTGACCACCAGCCTCGATGCGCGCAAACAGGAGGCAGGTCTGCTGCGTGCGCTGGGTTGCCCGCGACGTCTCGTGGTGGGCAGTGTGTGGGCCGAGTTCTCGTTGCTGGGCGGTCTGGCCGGTATCATAGCGGTGCTCGGTTCCGAAGCCCTGCTGCTTAGCCTGCAACATCTGGTACTGGAAATTCCCATACGACCGCACTACCTGTTCTGGTTGATGGGGCCGCTGCTCGGCGCAGCATTCGTTGGCCTGCTGGGGGCCGTGAGCTGTCGGCGTGCGGTGACGACGCCTCCGGCCGTAGTCCTCCGGGAAGCCGTTTAACGAGCGGCAGGAAGCCGCCAGCCAGGATCAAGGCCTCCGTTAAATCCCCTTGAAGTTTTTAAAAAGAGCCTCGAAAACGTTTTCGAGGCTCGAGGGGCACCACCTATTGTGTCCACTCGACTATAATGCGATTCGGTTTTCTGCAAGTGGGAGTCGGTTTGAGTCGCCAACCAACAAGTCGAGTGCTGGACAAAGGGCTGTGGGGAATGAGTGCCCCCATGCTGGTTGACCAGGCTGTCACCTTTACCATCCCCTTGACCGATATGTTCTTCCTCAGCCGCGTCTCTGACAGCGCGGCTGCGGCGGTGGGCGCTGTGTCGCCCCTGGTATTCGCCGGGAATACACTCTTGATGGTGACCGCCTTTGCGGGCTCCAGCATTGCCAGCCAGCGCATCGGTGCTAACCGTTACGACCTCGCCACTGCCACCATGATGGCGTATGTACTGCTGATCACTGGTCTGGCATTACTCACGGCACTGGCGATCAATATCGGTGGCGTGTTTGTCGCGGGGTGGATGCCGCTGTCGGCGGTGGTGGAACAGCATGCGGTGGCCTATCTGGGCGTCATTGGCTGGATGGTCGCGCTGTGGGGGCTGCGCGCCGCCTTTCAAACCATCCTCAATGTGTACGGTGAACCCAAGTGGAACACCGCCAGCAATTTCGTCTTTTTTGCGGCCAACATCATTGGCAATAGCATCGTGGTGTTCGGATTGTTTGGTGTGCCACCGCTGGGTGTGATCGGCGTGGCCTGGGCCAGTGTGGCGGCCATTGGTTGCAGCCTGTTTTTCACGGTCGCCATCGTACACTGGAAGCTTGGTCTGCGGCTGCCCTTGCGGCGCGGGCTGGCCGAGTTTCCCTCACTGATTCGACCCGTGGTTCGTATCGCGGCTCCGGCGAGCCTGGAGCCCGTGTCGTTTAATATGTACATGATTGCGCTTAACTGGATCGTGGCCGGGGTGGGGGACCTCGCCTTGAAGGTAAAGGTGTACACCTTCAACACGTTTTTGTTCTGCCTGATGATTTCGGTAGCGCTCAGCATGGCTACGGAAGTGATTATTGCGCAGCGCGTGGGACGCAACGAACTGGACGAAGCGGATCGCCAGATGCGGCAAAGCGTGAAGGTCGCGCTGTGGGGAACGGGGCTGTTGGCGTTGTTCTGGGTGATTTTTTACCGCCCCGTGTTGGGTATATACACGGATGATCCGGCGATCCTTGCGCTGGGCTTCTGGGTGTTCGTGCTGGCCTTTTTGTCGGAGCCGGCACGCACGGTGAACATTGTGATGGGCGGTGCATTACGCTCGACGGGTGATGCCGCTTTTATTTCCTATTCGACCATTGCCGTTATATGGTTATTCTCCGTACCCTTGGCGTATGTACTCACCATTACGCTGGCGTGGGGCATCTATGGCGTGCTGGCCGCAGCGGTGGTGGACGAATCGGTGAGGGCGGTTATCAAGTGGTGGCGCTGGCGACGGGGGCATTGGCGGGAGTACGGCGTAGCCGCTCGTGAAGCACGGGAAGCGCGCCGTCGCGATATGAAGTCAGAGGTATAACGCGGCAACCGCTCCGAGAACCTACCTTCGCTATACTGGTCTATATCCTTGGTTTGTGTAACAGTGTTGTTGAGTTCTGGTGGGAGCATTCCGGGCCTCCGGGTGGGGGCAGGCTTTATCGAAGACCCGCCGTGAATACATCCCTGTAGGCTTCATGTCGGCATCCATGCCTCCAAGAGTCTTCGATAAAGCCTGCCCCCACCCGAAGGCCCTGGCACATTGCCACGCCGGAACTCCAAAAAGGATATTGATTAACAATTGTGACATTACTCGAGGTGACTATGCCCCAGGAAAAAATACGTAATCTGATGACTCGCATGCACGAGACATTTGGCAGTGATCAGCCCAGCGATCAACAAAAACATCTGATGGAGCAACTGGAACTACACACGCACCCGAGGGGGATGAAAGATACCTACGGTGAGCCGGTCCCGTTGGAAACGCTGGAGTTACTGGTGGAGGATATGGAGGCTGAACATCCCAGGACGGCGGCAGCCATGCGGGAAATTTTGGAAACGTTGAAAAATATCGGGGTGTAACGCCTGCTGAGCCCGGTTTGCACCTGACGAGACCGGGCTATTTCACAATCAACCCACCCACGCGAAAGCCATGCCGGTGCGCTCGATATAGAGGTACTCGGTCTTTTCCGTTTCGGGGTGACAGTCGTGCCGAAAATGATGGTGATCGGGCGTCGACCCCATGTACTCCCAGCCGCGACCCGCGTATTCGCACAGGGGATCACCGCCATTGAGGCGTTCCTGAGCGAGCTGATCCCACATGCCTTCCCACTCCGGGTGGGTCATACTGAGATATTCCATGATGAATACTCCGGCTTTTAATAGTGTTACTTTAGTAGTTTCATCATGTTTGTCAAATAAATTATATAAGCCATTGTTTTAAAATAATAAAAAGTATTTTTCATGCCAACTATAACTCTTCGAAAACAGCGATTTTCAGCGTTTTTGGCTTGAAATTTGGGTTTTTTAGCCATTAAACCTTACAATGGACGTAATGTTTGATTGATCAGTGCTGCTTTTTGCGGCAACAGGCGATGACTGGGAGGAAGGTGAGGCTATGAATATCGGGGAAGCCGCTCGCCGGTGCGGATTAGGCAACAAGACGATTCGTTACTACGAGACTCTGGGTCTGGTAGTGCCCAAGCGCTCCGCGAATGGTTACCGCGATTATCGCGATGAGGATGTGGTGCAATTGCGGTTTCTGCAGCATTGCCGTTCAGTGGGGTTCAGTCTGGATGAGTGCCGGGAGTTACTGACGCTGTATCGTGACCCGAACCGGAGAAGCGCTGAGGTAAAGGCGCTGGTGATGTCTCACGTGGAGCAGGTGGAAGCGCAATTGGAGCAGCTGGAAGCCATGCGCACGACGTTACTGGCCATGGCGAACCAGTGTCAGGGTGATGAGCATGCCGAGTGTGCCATCATCGATAGCCTTGCCAGGCCCATGCCGTTCAAGCTGGTTTGAACCGAACCCTGAGTCTTAATGTCGGTCCGGCACCCGGTAAACCCAGAGTTTGTTCAATAAAAAAGACACAATGGGCACGCAGAGTACCACGGCGCTTAACGTAATCCGGTGGGGTAGGTCAGTGCCGTTCTCCAGTACCCACAGGAGGACCTCGCTGAACAGAAACGTGGAAAAGGAGGCGATGGCAAACCGGTGCAGGGTCTGGCGTGTCAGGCGAACCTGAAAAGTGAGTAGCCCGTGCCCAAGGTAAGACACGGCCATGGCGGTCAGGTAACCGATCAGGTTGGCCAGGTACAGATCAATGTGCAGCCCTTCGTGGCTCCCGAGCGCGATAAAATAATGTGTCAGGGTGGCCGTAACGCCTACCAGGCCAAAGCAGAGCAGCTGCCTAATCAGTATCACGCTCTTCGAAACCCCATTTGGCGGCCACCAGATAAATGGGCCGGTTTTTCACTTCTTTATAAATGCGCCCCACGTACTCGCCGAGCAGACCGAGGAAGAACAGTTGAATGCCGCCGAGAAACAGAATAACCACCATGGTGGAGGCATAACCCGGCACGTCTACACCGGTGAACAAGGTCTTGATGATGACGATGACGGCGTAGATAAACGCGAACAGAGAAACCAGAAGGCCAAAGTACGTGCCGGCGCGGATCGGAAAGGTACTGAACGAGGTGATGCCGCTCAGTGCAAAATTCCACAGCCGCCAGTAATTGAACTTGCTCTGCCCACTGGCGCGCTCTTGGCGATCAAACTCAATGACGGTGTGGCGAAAGCCCGGCCAGCAGAACAGGCCTTTCATAAACCGGTCTTTCTCCGGTAACTGCTTGATGGCGTCTACCGCCTTGCGGTCCATCAGGCGAAAGTCACCGACATTCTCCGGAATGTGAATTTCACTCATGCGATTGAACAGGCGATAGAACCACTGCGCGGTTTTGCGCTTGAGCAGGCTATCGGTCTGGCGGGAGGCCCGCTTGGCGTAGACCACTTCGTATTGGCCTGTACGCCATTGTTCCACCATGGCGCCGATCAGCTCCGGGGGGTCTTGCAGGTCAGCGTCAATGGGCAACACCGCGTCCCCCTCCGCGTGATCAAGAGCCGCGGTCATCGCGGCTTCCTTACCGAAGTTGCGGGTTAATGCCAGGACGCGAATGCAGGGGTTGCGTTCCGCGTGAGCGCGCAGCCGCGCCAGCGTGTCATCGGTTGAGCCGTCGTCCACACAGAGGATTTCGTAGTCAATGGGTACGGCCTTCATGGCGTGTTCAAGTGTGGAAAAAAAGCGGTCAATGCCGCTCGACTCATTGAACATTGGGGTAAGGATCGACAACAACGGGTTCTTCATACCGGTCGCTCCGGGCGGTTTATTGTTCGGGTCCATGTCGGTTCGTACCTCACCAGAATGCCGTCAGCTGGCAGGCCTGCCAGGCTTCCGGGCATTGTGACGGGTTTTGGCCGGGTTTGACAGCATCAGTTTGCCAGTTTGTGGCGCAGATCGCCATGGCGCTTTCCCAGCGTGTTAACGGAACGTGGAAAAGGTCACATGACACGGTAAGTCAGGCTGGAAGGGGAGACGCTACTGGCAGGAGTGGCGGCTTGTGCGGTAGAATGCGCGCCCTTGAGGCGCTGCCGCGGCGCGAGTTTACGGGGTTCTTCCGGTTATTGTCCGGTCCCGTTATGGTCCGGTGGCGCACCGTTGTTATCGCGCGAACACCGTTATCGGAGCACTATGGAAATCAATCCGCTGTTGAATCAACTTAAAGACCTGGCTGAGCGCACCGATGTGCTTAGGGGGTATCTTTGACTACGCTCACAAGAAAGAGCGTCTGACGGAAGTTGAACTCGAACTGAGCCAGCCCGACGTTTGGGAAGAACCGGACCGGGCCCAGGCCCTGGGCAAAGAGCGCTCGTCTCTGGAGCTGGTGGTGAAAACCATCGAGGACCTTGACGCTGGCGTCGGCGACTGCCGCGAGCTGCTCGAGCTGGCGGTGGAAGAGAACGACGAAGACAGCGTCAACGACGTGGCCAGCGAAATCGAACGCCTGGACGAGCAGCTTCAGGTGCTCGAGTTCCGCCGCATGTTTTCCGGCGAAATGGATGAGAACAACGCCTATCTCGATATTCAGTCCGGTTCCGGCGGCACCGAAGCCCAGGACTGGGCGGAAATGGTGCTGCGCATGTACCTGCGCTGGGGCGAGCACAAAGGTTTCAAAACCACGCTGGAGGAAGTCTCCGCTGGTGAGGTGGCCGGTATCAAGAGCGCCACGATCCGCTTTGAGGGCGAGTACGCCTTTGGCTGGCTGCGCACGGAAACCGGCGTTCACCGCCTGGTGCGTAAATCCCCGTTCGACTCAGGCAATCGTCGCCACACCTCCTTTTGTTCCGTGTTTGTCTCGCCGGAAATTGATGAAAATATTGAAATCGACATCAATCCGGGCGATTTGCGGACCGACACCTATCGCGCGAGCGGGGCCGGTGGTCAGCACGTGAACAAAACCGACTCGGCCGTGCGTATTACCCACGTTCCCACCGGCATCGTGGTGAGCTGTCAGAGTGAGCGTTCCCAGCACCAGAACCGGGACCGTGCCATGAACATGTTGCGCGCGAAAATGTATGAGCAGGAAATCCTCAAGCGTAACGCCGAGAAACAAGCCATGGAAGACAACAAAGCCGACATTGGCTGGGGAAGCCAGATTCGTTCCTACGTACTCGACGACCAGCGCATCAAGGATTTGCGCACCAGCGTACAGACCAGCAACTGCCAATCTGTGCTCGATGGTGCGTTGGATCCGTTTATCGTCGCCAGTTTAAAAGCGGGCCTGTAACCGCAGGCCCAACCCATTGACCCGCAACCGTTAGAGATGCCATGAGCAAGCCCAATGCCCCCCAGGACGAAAACAACCTGATCGCCGAACGTCGTGCCAAATTGACGGCTATTCGGGAGAAGGGCAACCCCTTTCCGAACGACTTTCGTCGCGACAGCACCTGTGCGGAACTGCAAGACAGGCATCGGGACCAGTCCAAGGAGGACCTGGAGTCGGCCGGGCTTCAGGCCAGTGTGGCCGGTCGTATTATGGCCAAGCGCGGCCCGTTCATGGTGCTTCAGGACGCTTCCGGCACTGTGCAGCTGTACGCCGACAAGGACACTCAAAAAGCCATCAAGACGCAGTGGGGGCAATGGGATATTGGCGATATCGTCGGGGCGAAAGGCACGTTGCACCGTTCCGGTCGAGGCGATCTTTACGTGAATATGGAGCACTACCAGCTGCTCACCAAGTCCCTGCGCCCGCTGCCGGAAAAATATCACGGCCTGCACGACCAGGAACAGCGCTACCGGCAGCGCTACGTGGATTTGATTGTTAACCCGGAAGTGCGCGATACGTTCCGGTTGCGCTCTCGCTGCATCGATTACATTCGCCGTTACCTGAATGGTCGGGATTTCATGGAAGTGGAAACGCCCATGCTGCAGGTAATTCCTGGTGGCGCCACGGCACGTCCTTTTATTACCCACCACAATGCGCTGGACATTGATATGTACCTGCGTATTGCGCCGGAACTGTATCTGAAGCGGCTGGTTGTGGGCGGTTTCGAGCGCGTGTACGAAATCAATCGCAATTTCCGTAACGAAGGCCTGTCCACGCGGCACAACCCTGAGTTTACGATGCTCGAGTTCTACCAGGCGTACGCTGATTTCAATGATCTGATGGATTTGACCGAAGATATGCTGCGGGGCCTCTGCCAGCATGTCATGGGCCAATCGGTGATTCAGTATCAGGGCAGTGAATACGATTTCGGTAAGCCGTTCCGCCGGATCAGCGTTTTCGACAGCATTCTGGAATACAACGCTGACATCAGCGCTGAGCATATCAGTACCCTGGAGGGGGCTAGGGCGGTGGCGGAGGGGCTGAAGATCCCATTGAAGGATTCCTGGGGCCTCGGCAAAGTACAGATCGAAATTTTCGAGGCAACGGTTGAGCATAAACTCGACCAGCCGACGTTCATTACCGAATATCCCACCGAAGTGTCACCACTGGCGCGGCGTATGGATGCCAGACCTGAGGTGACCGAGCGCTTCGAGTTTTTCGTGGGTGGGCGCGAACTGGCCAACGGTTTCTCGGAGCTGAATGACGCCGAGGATCAAGCCGAGCGTTTCCGGGAGCAAGTGCGGGAAAAAGACGCCGGGGACGATGAAGCGATGCATTACGACGCGGACTATGTTCGTGCGCTGGAGTATGGCTTGCCCCCGACAGCCGGTGAGGGGATTGGGATTGACCGGCTGGTCATGTTGTTTGCGGACGCGGCTTCTATTCGGGATGTGCTGTTGTTCCCGCATATGCGCCCGGAGCAATAATGCTAAACTCTCGCTTTTTCGTGCGGATTCGATAGAAGGCAAGCCATGCATATCATCGACGTTACCCTCGACAACGCCCAGCAATACGTCATCGACGAGTCTTTTAAGCGGCCGGTGCTGGTGGATTTCTGGGCCGACTGGTGCGGTCCCTGCAAAACCCTCATGCCCATTCTGGAAAAGCTGGCCGAAGAGTACAACGGCCAGTTTCTCCTCGCTCGTGTCAACGCGGATGACCAGCAAATGCTCGCCAGCCAGTTCGGCGTTCGCAGCCTGCCTACAGTGATGTTGATCAAAGACGGGCAACCGCTGGATGGCTTCACCGGTGCGCAATCCGAGGTGCAGGTGCGCGATATGCTGGCCCAGCATTTGCCGAAAGCCTGGGAAGCCGATTTGCAGGAAGCCCAGGCCTTACTGGAGAACGAAGATTTCAGCGCCGCTTTACCGGTGTTGCAGCGAGTTTACGAAGAGTCCGGCCAACAGCCGCAAATTGCCTGCCTGGTGGCCATGGCGCAGGTGGAGCTGAATCGTCTGGACGAAGCCGAACGAATGTTGGCCACCGTTAAGCTGGCGGATCAGGATACGCTGTACGAACAGGTAAAGGCCAAGCTGGAGCTGAAACGACAAGCGGCCAAAAACCCGGAAATCGAAGCGTTGGAAACTGAGCTGGAAAACGACCCGGAGAGCCTGCCACTCAATTATAAGCTGGCGGTGCAATATCATCAGGAAGGCTATCAGCGTGAAGCGCTGGAATGCTTGATGGTGGTACTTCGCAAAGACCTCGCCTACGAAGAGGGCGCTGCGCGCAAAACCTTTAACGATATTCTCGCCGCCCTGGGCAAAGGCGATCCCTTGGCGATTGAATACCAGCGCAAGCTGTTCACTCTGCTGTACTAATGGGTAAGGCTTGAATAGAGGCGTGTAAGACTGGAATGGAAGCCATCCACCCGGGTCGGGTGGATGGCCATGCGGCGCTTCATGGCCCGCTGACGGCAGCGCCGAGGCTGCAGTGCGGGCACCTTGTATTGACCGAATATCGCCATCTTTCAACAGCGCTTTAAGTGCCGACTTTTCAGGCTCGCGGACATTGCCATTCGTCCGCAAGGTCATCACACTATAGAATAGATTGACAGCGCTGTCACCAGGTCTTGGCTAAATTTTCAGCCAACCCGTTTATTTGTTGGTCTGTGGGGTAAGGTTCTTGCCTTCGCCGTCCGTTTCCCCGATAGTGCGAGCTGTCTGCGATCTGACGGAGCGAATAATCTGTGGTTAAAGCGACCATCGACAATGTGGCGGCGCTGGCGGGCGTCTCCATCAAAACGGTCTCACGGGTAGTCAATAAAGAGCCCAATGTGCGCCAGGGCACTCGTGACAAAGTGCTCAAGGCCATTGCCGAGCTGGACTATCGCCCGAATCTTTCCGCGCGAAGCCTGGCGGGCAACCGTTCATTTGTGATCGGGTTGCTGTATGACAATCCCAGTGCCAACTACGTCATTGACGTTCAGGATGGGGTTCTGTCCATCTGCCGTGCCCAGGGTTACGACGTGTTGATTCACCCCTGCAACCATCAAGACCCCGAGATTGGCCGTGAGGTGAGTGATTTGATTCGTCAGACGCGCATCGACGGTGTGATTCTGACGCCGCCGCTGTCCGATGTGGAGCCCATTCTGTCGGTGCTTGAGCAGCGGCAGCTGCCCTTCGTGCGCATTGCACCGACCTTCGATAAAGCCATGTGCCCGTTTGTGGAAACCAACGATGCCGAAGCCGCGTACGATATGACGTGTGAGCTGATTGCCCTCGGGCACCAACGCATTGGGTTTATCGCTGGCCATCCGGACCATAAAGCCGTTGCTCATCGTTTTGAAGGGTATCGTGCGGCCTTGGTGGAAAACCACCTTAAGGTTGACAAGCAACTGGTCGTGCAGGGGTACAACTCGTTTGAGTCCGGTGAAGAGGCTGCCAGGAAACTGTTGGCGCTGAATCCGGCGCCCACCGCCATTTTTGCGGCGAACGATGATATGGCAGCGGGGGCGATGATGGTCGCTCATCAGAGCGGGCTGCGCATTCCGGAAGATCTTTCTGTCGCGGGGTTTGATGATACGCCAGTGGCCCATCAGATATGGCCGTCACTGACCACGGTGCGGCAGCCGATTCAGGCGATGGCGCAGAAGGCGACTGACTTGCTGCTTAAACAGTTGAAAGGGAAAGATGTGCAGCTTCCCGCCAGCATGCTTAGTTCCAGCATGATCCGGCGGGATTCTACAGGGCCTGCCGGGACAGGACCTGCCGGGCGTTCCGGCCCGGTCGCAGGAAAACCTAGCGTGCCGCGGAAGTCGTCGTCGGGCGGGCGCTGAGTTCTGGTACATTGTCCACCAGCCAGGCGGCGGTGCCAATCAGTGCCGACTTGTCGTGCATAATAATATTCAGGGGGATGCGGCCCACGTAATCGCTCATGGGCCCTTTGCTCTGGTAGCGGGTTACCAACTCTGTCCCTTCAATATAATCGGCCAGTTTGGGGGCAATACCACCGCCCAGGAAGACACCGCCCTGAGCACCGAGGCAGAGCGCCCGGTCACCGGTCGCGCTGCCGAGCATGGCGCAGAACAGGTCTAATGCCTCGCGGCACAAGGGGTCTTCACCGCTTTGGCCTTTCTCGTTGACGTCCGCCGGTTCGTAGTCTTGAACGGTCACACCGTCCAGTTCGGCCAGGGATTGATAGATACGGACCAGGCCCTTGCCGCAAATCAGGGTTTCCACTGAAACGTGTTCCTGTTTGGTCAGCATACGTCCCAGAATAGCCAGTTCGCGCGCATTGCCAGGAGCGAAGTTGGTGTGGCCGCCCTCGGTGGGCAGAATTTTCCATCGTCCGCCGCAAGGCACCAGCGCCGCCATGCCAAACCCGGTACCGGGACCGAGAATGAGCATAGGAGCGTCGGGGTCGGTGCCGCCTTTTACCAGCGAGCGCAGCATGTCCGGTTTCAGGTGAGGGGTCGCGTAGGCGAGTGCCGCAAAATCGTTGATGACATCCAGCGCTTTCATGCCCAGCTGCTGCCGGAGTGACTCGGTGTCGAACTCCCAGTCAAGGTTCGTCATGCGCACCCGGCCATTGTGGATCGGGCCGGCAATGGCGAAGCAAGCGTATTCGGGCAGGGCACAGTCTACGGTCTCGGCGTAGGCGCGAATCATGTCGTCGATGCCGCTGTAATCGGCACAACGCAGACCGTGTTGATGGCGAGCCGTAAAATCCGGGGTTGCTGAGGTGGCCTCGGCGATATCCACCAGACCAAAGCGGGCGTTGGTGCCACCAATATCCGCAACCAGAATAAAGCTCATAAACTTCCCCGTTTCATCGTTCTGTGGCCCTGGGCCGACGTTATTGGAATGGGGGAGCGGCCCCAATGAAAAGTTGAGAGAGTCTAAGGGTGGTTGACAGCGCTGTCAATCAGTGGGGCAGCATCGCCGCTCAATCTGGTTGAATATTGATCGTTTTCGATAGGGATAAACCGTGTTAAGCGTCTGAATGAGGCTGTTTTGCCGAGCGCTGGTTTGGTGATCAGGTGCAGGTTTCGATAACGAGATGCAGGTTGGTCTTGATGTAATCGGTAACATTTTGTTTTTTCAGAAAATGTGCTAAAGTCTTCGACATAGCCAGTAAACAGGATACTCACTGTGCTACCAAGCCCGCGACAGGCGAGCCTCTGGAAAACCTTATTAAGGGAGATATGCCGTGAAAACGGTTACATCGCTGCGCTGCAGGATGCCTTTGAGTTGCAGCGTGCTTTTGATAAGGTAAGGCAGCCACTTAATGGTGGCCTGCGGCGGGAGAAGGTGTTGACAGCGCTGTCAGCCCTCAGTAAAGTTCTTTCAGGAAGATGCCGCATGGAGTTGGCATTCGGTAGCAGGCTGAACGCCCCGATGGAACTATTGCGTCAAGCCGAGCACCACGGTCTCTCACCCTCGATGTCTGGTTGATGCATCGAGGTCTCCCTCTTGCCCTTTACATTGTAAAGGGCTTTTTTTTGCCTGATGTTTCACGATTAACGCACCCTCGGCAAGACGTGCCCATTGGATTTGGGTGCAGTCCTCAATCGTTTTCACCTTTTCCCCAAGTCGATGCTGATCCTTGTGTGATGCCTAGTGGTTTTTGCCATTAACTGGCATAATCGGCGCCTTTCTGAAGCCAGGCCCCGGGTCACGGCTTCACTGGAACTGTTACCACCGTCAACTGTTCGAGGATTCCCATGCAACCACAGGTTAAGCCCCGCAACCCCAATTTTTCCTCAGGTCCATGCAGCAAGCGTCCCGGCTACGACGTGAGCAAGCTGGATACCGCCACATTGGGCCGTTCACATCGTTCCGGCTTGGGAAAAGAGGCTTTGAAGCGGGCCTGTGAAGACACCGCTCGCCTGCTCGGATTGCCAGAAGGGTATCGGGTGGGCGTGGTGCCCGCTTCTGACACCGGCGCGGTGGAAATGGCCATGTGGTCTTTGCTGGGCGAGCGGCCGGTTGACGTACTGCAATGGGAGTCGTTCGGTAAGGGCTGGCTGACCGATATTACCAAGCAACTCAAGCTTAAGGATGTCACGCCTCTGGAAGCGGACTATGGCCTGCTGCCGGACTTGACGCGGGTCAACTTTGATCACGACGTTATTTTTACCTGGAATGGCACTACCTCGGGCGTAAAAGTCCCCAATGGAGACTGGATTGCCGATGATCGTCAGGGGTTGACCATCTGTGACGCCACCTCGGCGGTATTCGCCATGGAACTGCCCTGGGAGAAGCTCGATGTGGTGACGTTCAGCTGGCAGAAAGTGCTGGGCGGGGAAGGTGCTCACGGTATGCTGATTTTGAGCCCGCGCGCGGTCGAACGTTTGGAGAGTTATGAGCCGGATTGGCCTCTGCCGAAAATCTTCCGCATGACCAAAGGCGGCAAGCTGATTGAGGGCATTTTCCGAGGAGAAACCATCAATACGCCGTCAATGCTGTGTGTGGCGGATTATCTGGACGCGCTGGACTGGATTGAAGAGATCGGCGGTGTGCGCGAAGCCATTCGTCGCTCCGAAGCGAATCTCGCGGTGCTGAGTGGTTTTGTCGAGCAGAACCCCTGGATTGAATTTCTGGCGCAGGCTCCTGGCACGGTGTCCAATACCAGCGTTTGCTTCATCCTGAAAGCCGAGCCGGAGCAAGTGAAAGCAATGGTTAAGTTGCTGGACCAGGAAGGTGTCGCTTATGACATCGGTGCCTACCGCGATGCGCCTCCTGGACTGCGTATCTGGTGCGGTGCCACCGTGGAAGCCGCGGATATTGAAGCGTTGTTGCCTTGGTTGAGTTGGGCCTATGAACAGGTTGTGCAGGGCTGATCGCCGCAAATACATTCGATACAGGAAGACTCATGTTCAAGATCAAAACCTACAACAAGATTTCCGTCAAAGGGCTGGATCGCTTCGGGCGCGATCACTATGAAGTCGCCAGTGATTTGAACGACCCGGATGCGTATATTCTTCGCAGTCACAAATTGCACGACGAAGCGCTGCCCTCCAGCGTGAAAGCGGTCGCCCGTGCGGGCGCGGGCGTGAACAATGTGCCGGTGGCGGAGTACACAAAGAAAGGGGTGGTGGTATTCAATACGCCGGGTGCCAACGCCAACGCGGTAAAAGAGCTGGTGCTGGGCGGCATGCTGCTGGCCTCTCGTGGCATCCTGCAGGGGATGGATTACGTCCAGACCCTGACCGACATGACCGATGCCGAGGAAATGAGCAAGCTGCTGGAGAAGCAGAAATCCAATTTCGCCGGTTCCGAGCTGAAAGGCAAGACACTCGGTGTCGTGGGCCTGGGTGCTATCGGCTCCATGGTGGCCGAGACGGCCTTATCCCTGGGAATGAATGTGGTTGGCTATGACCCGGCGTTGTCTGTTGAAGCCGCCTGGCGTCTGCCCAGTCAGGTCGGGCGTATGGAAAACCTGCAATCGCTGCTGAGCCGTTCTGACTACATCAGCCTGCATGTGCCGGCCCTGGATGCCACTCGTGGCCTGATTAATGATGAGTCACTTCGTTCTGTCAAACAGGGCGCCGTGCTGTTGAACTTTGCGCGTGACGCTATTGTAGAGCCGGAAGCCATCGTTCGCAGTCTGGAAGCGGGGCAGCTGGGGCGTTACGTGTGTGACTTCCCGGAGCCCTGCCTCCTGTCCCGTGAAGACGTCTATGCCATGCCGCATATCGGTGCCAGCACCCGTGAGGCGGAAGAGAATTGCGCGGTAATGGCGGCTGACCAGCTCAAGGATTACCTGGAAAACGGCAACATCCTGAACGCCGTTAATTTCCCCCTGGTCAACATGGAGCGCTCCGGCGAGAAGGGCACGCGTATTACCTTCTGCAATGACAACGTCTCCGGTGTGTTGGGTAATGTGCTCTCCGTATTGGCGGATCATGATATCAACGTGATTGATATGGTGAATAAAAGCCGTGGAGAGATCGCCTACAACATTATCGATCTCGACCAGGCACCCTCTGAAGCGGTAGTGCAGGCGGTCACTCAGGTGGACCATGTTATCTCGGTCCGAGTGGTGTAATTACCTGCCGCCACACGGACCGGTTTGCCGGTCCGTGTTCTCCAAAGCGGTAAACCCTTGCCGCCTGATTATTGCCGCCTTTCCCTCTCCCTTTCCCCGCCTCTAAAAACTCGACCAAAAACTATTTTAAAAACAACAACTTAACCTTTTCTTCTGGTTGTGGCACAACCGTTGCTTAGTCACTGATGTCATTTTTAGGTATTGCCGCTGGAGAGATCGGTTATGGCCATCAGTTTCGAATCTGCCCTGGGCGTTCATGAGTCCGCCTTCAAGCTGCGGGCCCGTCGCGCCGAGATTCTGGCCGACAACATGGCCAACGTGGATACGCCCAATTACAAAGCCAAAGACCTGGATTTTCGGCAGGCGCTGGCGGTGGAGCGCGGTGAGCAAAGCCGCTTTTCTCTGGATGCTACCCATCAGCGTCATCTGCACGGTGTCAGCGAATTGGGTGACGCGGAAGCGAAGTATCGTGTGCCAAACCAACCCTCGGTGGATGGCAATACAGTGGAAGAACACATTGAACACGCCGCGTACATGAAAAACGCACTGGATTTTCAGGCGAGCTTTACTTTTCTCAACGGCAAATTCAAAGGTCTGACCAGCGCGCTGCGCGGTGAGTAATTACGGCTGACGACGGAGTTATACAATGGCACTGGTTAATGTGTTTGATGTGGCAGGTTCCGGCATGAGCGCGCAGAGCGTGCGCCTGAACACGACCGCCAGTAATCTCGCCAACGCCCAAACGGCCAGCTCCAGCGCCGATCAGGTTTATCGCAACCGCCAACCCGTATTCTCTCAAATGCAATCCGATGCCATGGCCGCTTTTGGTAGAGAGCCTTCAGCGTGGGGACAAGAGCCTTCAGCGTGGGGGCAAGAACCAGCAGGGCGTGGTGTACGCGTGATGGGCATTGTCGAGAGCGATGCGCCGCTGCAGCGCCGCTATGAGCCCGACCACCCCGAAGCGGACGAAGAGGGCTATGTGTTCTACCCCAACGTCAACCCGGTGGAGGAAATGGCCAACATGATTTCCGCTTCCCGTTCTTTCCAAATGAATGTGGAAGTCATGAACTCAGCCAAACAAATGATTCAACGTGCACTGACCCTGGGTCAGTAAGCCGAACACTCAGCGAGAGCCTATCGCCATGAGCCAGGTCAACAACGACAACACCACCAATAGTATTCTGAGCAATCTGAATATTGCCAACAAAAACAAGGATGATAAAAACTCCAACGAATTGGGGCAGTCCGCCTTTCTGGAATTGATGATTACCCAGATGAACAACCAGGACCCGCTCTCGCCACAGGACAACGGCGACTTTATCGCGCAACTGGCACAGTTCAGCTCGGTGGAAGGGCTGGAGCGCCTGAACAACCGTTTTGAAGAATTCAGTGGTTCGTTTATGTCGAACCAGGCCCTGCAGGCCTCCTCGCTGGTTGGACGGCAAGTCACGGTGCCGACGGAAAAAACCCTGCTGTTTGATGGTGGCATTGTCAGCGGTTCTGTCCGGCTGGAAGAGTCCACCAACGATATGCGCATCAATGTTTATGACGAGGCCGGCGAGCAGGTTTCTGCCATTCCGCTGGGTTCCCGCCCCGCCGGCGATCTTTCCTTCCGCTGGGATGGTCAGAACGTGGAAGTGAATGGCGAACTGCTTGACTGGATCGGTGGAGAAGAGCCGCTCCCGGGGGGAGAGTACCGTTTTGAAGTGCTCGTTACCCAGGATGGAAAAACCGAACAGCTTGAAACCGCGCTCAGTGCCAATGTAAACAGCGTCAGCATGGGTGATGATGGCCGCCTGACGTTGAATCTGGCCGGGCTGGGTGCCGTTAATATCGGCGATGTAAAACAATTCAACTAATCGCTCAATGGCGTTGAAACGAGGACTATTCCATGCCTTTTAATATCGCGCTCAGTGGTATCCGCGCAGCCAGCGCGGATCTGGATGTGACCGGTAATAACATTGCCAACGCCAGCACGACGGGCTTCAAGTCGTCGCGGGCGGAGTTTGGAGATATCTACGGCGGCAGTATTCTCGGCACCACGGCGACAACGCCCGGTAGTGGTGTCAATTTGCAGAAAATTCGCCAGCAGTTCAACCAGGGTAACCGCAACATTACGGATAACTCCCTGGATCTGGCCATTAACGGCACGGGCTTTTTTGTGACCAGCAATGCCGGCGAGCGTCAGTACACTCGTGCGGGGGCATTTGGTATTAACGACGACGGCTTTATCGTGTCGAACACCGGCGCGCTTCTGCAGGGGTTCTCAGCGGATGCGAATGGCAACATCAATGGCACCCTGGGTGACTTGCAAGTGGATGTGAGTGTACAGGCTCCCCGGCAGACCACCTTGAGTCTGGCGCGGTTTAATCTGGATGCCAACCAGGCTGTGCTCGAGAGCCGCGGTACCTCCTTCGGGACAGATGGTGCAGCCGTAGGGCTGGCTCAAACAGGTTTGAAGGAAGCGACCTCTACGCGTATGGATTTGGGTGCGATTGCCACACCGATTGACTTCTCGGCGAACCCCACCACCTTCGACATCGAACTGGTAGGCTCCTCTCCGGCATCCGGTAATGGCACGGTTAGCGTTACGCTCGACTCTTCCACCGCCAACTCGATGCAGGACATTGCCAACCTGATCAACAGCGAAATTTTTGGGGCTCCTTCCCCGATTAATGTGCAAGCCGTGGTGAACGGTGGGCAGCTGGTGTTCCAGGATTTGACCGAAGGCGTCAGCTCCAATATTAACCTGAGCAATATCAACGCTCCTTCGGGCGCCAATGCGTTGTCCAACGCCTTGAATGCCGCTCCACCTTCTGTCGCGGGCATTCCTGAAGTGACGAATGGCTACCTGGCGCAAACTCTGGAATTCGAAACACCCGATGGCGGTAGTGTGACGTTCACCAGCGAAGAGAACGCCTCTGCCGCTCAAACCGCCTCCGAGCTTAACGCGTTAACCGGCATTACCGCCTCGGCTCAGACCAATGCGCGAATTCTCTCCGGTACGTTCAATAACGGCAATAACAACTTTACCCTGAACGGAGTGACGCTGAGCTCAACCACGCTCGATGCGCTGGCCAACGAAATCAACGGCTTGAGCACGTCCCAACTGCCGGGTATCCGAGCGGAAGTGACCGCCACTGGGGATTTACAGATCACCTCCCGCGTCGGTACCGACCTGCGTTTTGGGTTTGGTGGCAGCCTGGCGCCCGGCTCCATGGACGTGGTGGGGAGAACGGGCACGGGCATCCAGTCCGTTAACAACAACACCGATGATGTCATTATTGGCGGCAGTGTGACGGTGCAAATGGAAGAGGGCTACGCTCTGAATTCCACGTCCCCGACGGTGGGTAATATTTTTGCGCCCCTGACCGATGACAGTTTTACCGAAGTGGCGATCAACGCGTTTGATCCGGACAATCAGGGCAGTTTCAACCACTCAACCAGTTCATCCATTTATGACAGCATGGGTAATCCGCATACCCTTGAGCAGTACTTTGTGCGTCAGCCTTATGACCCGGCTGACCCGTCCACATCGCCCAATCACTGGGTAATGTACGTTCAAGTGGACGGCCAGAATGTGGGTGATCCAGATCCGACGCTACCGCCACCGCAAAATACCGAAGCGACCATGGCTTCTTTTAATGTCCATTTCAATAGTGATGGCACGTTGAATGAAACGTTGTCGGATGAAATGCTCATCTCCAACTGGACGCCGCTGAACGATGACGGTTCCAGCACCGGTGCACTGGGGCCTCTGAATGTGTTGCAAGGCGGCCAGCTGCCTGTGACCGAGCCGCCCAGCAGTTCCAACTTTGAAATCAGCCTGGATGGCACCACCCAGTTTGGCGAGCGGTTTGGCGTCGAGCAGCAGGATCAAAACGGTTACAGCACCGGTCGTTTGTCAGGGTTGGATATCGGTGAGGATGGTACTATTTTTGCCCGCTTTACCAACGGCGAAGCCGAGGTTCTGGGCCAGGTGGCTTTGGCAAACTTCAATAACATTGAAGGGTTGAAGCCCGTTGGGGATACCAGTTGGGTGCAAACGGCGGACTCCGGCGAACCGATTATTGGCGCACCCGGCACCGCGCAGCTTGGCGATGTGATTGCGGGGGCGCTGGAAGAATCCAACGTCGATTTATCGGCGCAGTTGGTCAATTTGATTATTGCCCAGCGAAATTTCCAGGCCAGCTCAAAAACCATTGAGACCGCCAACCAGATCACGCAAACAATCATTAACCTCCGATAGTCACAGCGGGCTATAGATCGGTAAAAGCGGATGCGGGTTTATGCCCGCATCCGCTTTTTTTATCCGGCGTGGATGCGTGTCAACACAGTACGCGCCGGCCACCTCCCTTTGTTTTCACCGCGATAATCATCAGTTGGCATTGCTCTTGCAATACCCTTGATATCAGGTAATTTTTTGCCGCTTTTCGGGGGAGTACTCATGGATAAAGCCTTATACGTGGCGATGACTGGCGCCAAGAACAATATGCTGGCCCAGACCAACCATTCCAATAACCTGGCCAACCTGAACACCACCGGATTTCGTGCAGACTTCGCTCAGGCACGCAGTATGCCCATTTATTATGGGGATGGGCATCCGTCTCGGGCCTACGCTCTGACGGAGCGGCCCGCCACGAATTTTCAACCGGGCCCGATGAATGAGACAGGTCGTGACCTGGATATTGCCGTGCAGGGCGAAGGATTTATCGCCGTTCAGGCGCCCGATGGCACCGAAGCTTACACGCGGGCGGGTGGGTTACATGTCGACCCACTGGGTATTCTCCGTAACGGGAGTGGATTGCCGGTGATGGGTAATGAGGGGCCTGTAGCCCTTCCGCCCATGGAAAAAATGGAGATTGGCTCAGACGGCACCATTTCGGTGGTGGCGCAGGGGCTGGGGCCGGAAGCCATGGTCGAAGTGGATCGGATCAAACTCGTTAACCCCGGGGCGGAGGCGCTCTCCAAAGGTGAAGATGGGCTTTTCCGCCAGGACAATAATATTCCGGCGCCTGCGGACGCCGGGGTCAGTGTGCTGACCGGGTTCCTGGAGGGCAGCAACGTCAATGCGGTAGAGGAATTTACTCAAATCCTCAGTCAGTCCCGGCAGTACGAAATGCAAGTGAAAGTAATGCAGACTGCCCGCCAGAATTCTGAAACCTCGGCACGGCTATTGCAAAACTAGTTAACAGCAAGGCTTGAGCGCGGCTGAATGGCCGCAAAGCGGAAACAGTTTGCCGCCCTGGCGGCAACCGACAGAGAGAACACACCATGCACGCAGCCCTGTACGTCAGTAAAACCGGCCTCAGCGCCCAGGACAAACAACTGACCACCATCGCGAACAATCTGTCCAATGTGGGCACGGTGGGGTTCAAGCGCGATCGCGTGGTATTCGAAGATTTGCTGTATCAGACACAACGTCAGCCCGGTGGCCTCGCCAACCAGAACGATGAACTCCCCTCCGGTCTGCAACTGGGTACCGGTGTGCGAGTGGTGTCGACGCAAAAAGAGTTTACCGAAGGCAACCTGGAAGTGACTGACCAGGCCCTGGACGTGGCGATTGACGGTCGCGGCTTTTTGCAGGTGCTGCGCCCCGACGGCACGCTGGCTTATACCCGCAACGGCCAGTTGCAAATTAACGGCGAGGGCGAACTGGTGACCAATGGGGGTTTGCTGGTCGAGCCGGGCATCGTGGTGCCGGAAAACACCAGCCAGATTAATATCAGCGAAGACGGCATTATCAGCGCGCACTTTGACGACGATCCCCAGCCGCAGGAAATCGGGCAGTTGCAATTGGCCGACTTCATTAACCCGTCCGGCCTGGAAGCCATCGGTGGCAATCTCTACGTGGAAACCGTAGCCAGTGGCAACCCGGTTATCGGTGCGCCCTCTCAGGAAGGAATGGGAGCACTTAAACAAGGAATGCTGGAAAGCTCCAACGTCGATATTGTTCAGGAAATGGTGGATATGATTTCCGCACAGCGCGCGTACGAGTTGAACTCCAAAGTCGTTTCCAGTGCGGACCAGATGCTGCAATACATTAACCAGACGCTTTAAACCAAAACCGCTGAAACCCAAATGGGGCTGTGGAGATAACACCATGTTCATGCCGTGCCATACACTCAAGCGTTTTGCTCGCCGGCTGCTGGCTTGTAGTTTGCCACTGGTGCTCGGCTTGTCCGGCTGTGTGACCTACGAGCGCCCCGTGCCGGGAGACCCTTATTACGCGGCCACGATTCCTTCGGCGGCCGACCTGCCTCGCCGCACGGAAGGTTCTTTGTATCAGGGCAATTACGGCATGATGCTTTACACCGATCGCAAAGCGTTGAATGTGGGCGATATCATCACGGTCACGTTGTCCGAACGCACGGTTTCCAGCAAAAGCTCCGGAGTGTCCGTTCAGAAAGACAGCAGCACGAACTTCAACGCCGGTCCTTTACTGGGCAGTAACCCGACGTTTCGCGGCAATACACTGGAAACCAATCTCACCCAGAACCGGGAGTTTGCCGGAGACGCCGGGGCGGATCAGAGCAACAGCCTGCAAGGCAACATTACCGTGACGGTGGCAGAGGTTTTGCCGAACGGGGGGTTGGTGGTCAGAGGTGAAAAGTGGATCACGATCAACCGGGGTGACGAATTCATTCGCATTAATGGCATCGTGCGTCCGGAAGACGTAGCGCCGGACAATACCGTTCCTTCCACTCGGCTGGCCAACGCGCAGATTTCCTACAGCGGCACGGGCACCCTGGCCGACTCTCAATCCATGGGTTGGCTATCCCGGTTTTTTAACAGCGGCTACTGGCCTTTTTGAGCCATTGAAGGTGTGAGATGAGTATGAATTCAATACAACGGGCAATCACCATCGCGCTCATGCTCCTGATGGCCAGCGCCTCTCAGGCCGAACGCATCAAAGACATCGCGACGGTGGCCGGTGTGCGTTCGAATCAGTTGATCGGTTACGGCCTGGTGGTCGGGTTGGACGGCACAGGGGATCAGACCAACCAGTCGCCATTTACCATTCAATCGTTCAACAACATGCTGCAGCAATTCGGTATTACTGTGCCGCCGGGCACTCGTGTGCAAACCAAGAATGTGGCAGCGGTGATGATTCAGGCCGAATTGCCGCCGTTCGCCAAGCCTGGGCAAGGGTTGGATGTGACCGTTTCCTCCATCAGTAATGCCACCAGCCTGCGCGGTGGCAGCCTGTTGATGACGTCTCTCAAAGGTCCGGACGGTGAAGTGTACGCCATTGCCCAGGGCAATCTGGTGGTGGGTGGTTTTGGTGCCCAGGGTCGGGACGGGTCGCGCATTACCGTGAATGTGCCGAGCGTGGGGCGCATCCCGAGCGGTGCCACCGTCGAACGGGCGATCCCCAATAATTTTTCCGCCGGCCAGCCGGTGGTGCTCAACCTTCATCGCGCCGATTTCACCACGGCCAACCGTGTCGCGCAGAGCATCAATGAAATGCTCGGCCCGGATGTGGCTCGTGCGCAGGACGCGGTGTCGGTGGCCGTCAGTGCGCCACAAGATCCGTCTCACCGGGTGGACTTTATATCGCTTCTGGAAAACATCAATGTCGAGCCCGGCGAGGAAGCCGCCAAGGTGGTGATTAACTCCCGCACCGGTACCATCGTGGTGGGGCAGCATGTGCGGGTTTCCCCGGTGGCCGTGACGCACGGCAGCCTGACGGTTTCCGTTTCCGAAGATTACACCGCCGTGCAGCCCAACCCACTGGCGGGCGGAGACACGGCTGTACTGCCGAACTCCAACATTGAAATTACCGAAGAAACCAACCCGATGTTCAAATTCTCGCCCGGCAATACCCTGGAGGACATCGTGCGGTCCGTTAACAATGTGGGCGCCTCCCCGGGCGACCTGATGGCTATTCTGGAAGCGCTCAAACAGTCCGGGGCCCTGAAAGCCCAGCTGATGGTGATTTGATCATGATGACGAATAGCGCCTCCAGCCTGTCGACCATCAAGGACACCCATCTGAACAACGATGGGCTGGAGGCGCTGCGTGCCCGCGGTCGCAAGGGTGACCCGTCAGCACTGCGTGAAGTGGCGCGTCAGTTTGAATCCATGTTCGTGCAACAGATGTTCAAGCAAATGCGCTCCACCAATGAAATTTTCAGCGAAGACAGCTTTTTGGACAGTGAGGAAATGCGCTTTCACCAGCAAATGCTGGATGAACAAATGTCGCTGGAGCTGACACAAGGTCGCGGGCTGGGCCTGGCGGAAATGCTGTATCAGCAAATGGAGAAAGCCTACGGGCAGGGGCCGGAACGCGCGCCGGATCTTGCAAAGAGCGATCCGATTGAGCGCACGGCTGATATCCGGGTGGACGCTTCTGTCTCGGCTAAGACACCCACCGTTAAAACGCTTTCCGGTGGCAAAGCGGCAATGACCGACTCACCGGAAGCGTTTGTCAATCATATCAGCGAACATGCTCACCGGGCCGCCAAAGCCCTGGGCGTAGCGCCGCAGGCATTGGTGGCTCAGGCTGCGTTGGAAACGGGCTGGGGGCGTCACGTTATCCATTCAGGCAACGGCGATAGCAGCTTCAATCTCTTCAACATTAAAGCGGATCAGCGCTGGCAGGGTGATCGTATCAATGTGTCGACACTGGAATACCGCCACGGCCTGCCACGACAGGAGCGCGCTGATTTCCGACGTTACGACAGTTTCGAAGACAGTTTCGCCGATTACGTGGATTTCTTGCGTGATAACCCCCGTTACCAGGAAGCGCTGGCCGCGGGTGAGAACGCCGACCGTTATGTGGACGCACTGCAGGATGCCGGTTATGCCACCGACCCGGCTTATGCCGAAAAACTGAAAACCATTATGCGCACTGACCCGCTCGCGACTCTGGAGTCTTTCGAATCGGCCACGCCTCTCGCGTCACTCGATTCTGGCCCTAACACATAGCTCTGATTAAACAGGAACAGATATGTCCGGATTACTGAACACGGCGATTTCGGGGCTGCGCGTCAGCCAGGCGGGAATGCGCACCACCGGCCACAATATCAGCAATGTGAATACGCCGGGCTTTAGCCGGCAGCGCACCGAGGATGTTTCCCAGCCTGCTCAACAGGCGGGCGGTGCCGGTTATGTGGGCAGTGGGGCCGCGACTCAGAACATCAAGCGAATCGTTGATCAGTTCGTGCTGACGCAACTGCGTACCGACACCACCAACTACCATTCCCTGAACAGCTACAGTGCGAATCTGGAAAAAATTGACAAGCTGTTTGCCGACCAGTCCACCGGGTTGACCGGCGGACTGGAGAGTTTTTTTGCGGCCATCCAGAACGCGGCGGACGATCCGTCATCCACGCCTGCGCGCCAGTTGGTCGTTACCCAGGCCGAAAGTCTGAGCACGCGTTTCAACACACTCTATGACCGCCTGATGGATATCGAGCGCAACGTTATCCGGGAAATGGAAGCCATTACCGAGCAGATCAATGACCTGGCGGCTACAGTGGCCAACCTGAACACGGCCATAGCCGATAAATCCGAAGGGGGAAATGGTCACTCTCCCAATGATCTTCTGGATCAGAGAGACGAGGCATTGCGCCAGTTATCGGAATTGGTGGGTGTGAATGTCGTTTCGCAGGGCGATGGCACCGTTAATGTTTTTATGGGCCAGGGGCAAGCGCTGGTGGTCGGGGCTGATGCCAACCGATTTCGCGTTACCAATGCCGGCGAAGTCGTTCTGGGCCAGGGGTCTCGCACCCGCAATGTCACCGAGCAACTCACGGGCGGGCAGCTCAGCGGTTTGGCAGAATTCCGCGATGGCATATTGCACACCGCCAAAAATGAGTTGGGGCGTGTCTCTCTGGTGCTCTCCGGGGTTTTCAATGAACAACAGCTTCAGGGGCTGGATCTGGACGGCGACTTCGGCGAGCGCATGTTCAAAGACATCAATTCACCCGACCTCACCAAACAGCGTGTGGTGTCCGGTAACAACGCGGCGCCCGATGATCGGGAACTGTCGGTCACTATCGATGATATTAATCAGTTAACCGCCAGTGACTACAAGTTTGAAATCCTGGAGAACACCAATAACTATGTCATTACCCGGCTGGGGGATGACAAGGTAGTGGGGCAGGGAATGTTGACGGGCGCTTACCCGGAGAGCATTTCTTTCGACGGGGTGACGGTTACGCTGGAAGCTGGCTCGTTTCAGGGTGGCGATACCTTTACGATAAAACCCACCACCGACGCGGCCCGTTATATGGAGGCACGTTTGTCTCGCCCGGAAGATCTGGCGTTGGCATCGCCGGTACGGACTGGCACGAACAGCGGCAACGAAGGCACGGCGGAAATCAGTCAAGGTGAAGTGCTGGGCATGTTTGCGCCCGATGGCACTTTGTTGCCGGCGTTTGCCAACGCTGGGCAGCTCTCCCCTCCGGTGATTATCCGTTTTACCTCTGAGACCACCTACGAGATTCTCGATAATTCCGACCCGTCCAACCCGAAGCCGTTGGAGCCGCCCATTCGCGAGCAGCTTTATGTGCCGGGGCAGGACAATGCGCTCTTTACCTCCGATCCGGGAGAGACTCGGGTGGTCGGTAACGGCGGCAAGCTTGGCCTGCCCGATGGCCGCAATGCGCAAGTAGTGGCGGCCGGAGGCGCTGCCCAGGGCAACGGTTATCCGGTGGAGCAGATGCGCTTTCGCATCACTGATCCGGAAACCGGCGTCACCAGCACCCAGAACGTGGTGACCGGGCCGAATATGTCGGCGGCGAATTTGGCTGAGCAACTGGGTCGCGTGCCGGGGGTGTCCGCCAATGCGTTTACCGAAGCCACATTGACCGATTTCAATTTCGAGGATTTCAGCTCACCACTGCAAATCACCGTCAACGGTGAAAACCTGCTGGAGTACCAGGGTGGGGCGCTCTCTCCCGAGGTGCCGAATCCACAAACCGAGCCAGCGGAATTCCAGGAATATCTGGCGGAACGCATCAACGACAATCCCAACCTGCAGGCGCTGGGCTTTCGCGCGGAAGCCGGTGCCAACCCGGTAACCGGTGAACTGGAAGTACGGATGGTGGCCTCCTCCGGTGTCGATATGGATATTCGTCTCCAGGCGGATGGTGCCGGTGAGAACCAGCTCAGCGTCAATGACAGCAACGGTAATCCGAACGTGCGTTTAAGTGGTCAGGGCGCCGGCACCGAATCCACGGTGACCGTGGGTGGCCGGGTGGATCTCACGCTGGCGGACGGTGTTACCCTGAATACCGCGCCCTCTGACAGCCAGCTGTTCGGCGACAGCCAGGCGGAGGATTTTGCGCAGTCGTCCTATCTGGGTTTTCAGGCCGTGATTAAAGGTCAGCCGAAAGCGGGCGATACCTTTACTCTGGACTTCAACAACGACGCCAGCAGCGACAACCGCAATGGCCTGGCCATGGCTGCATTGGAAACGGCCAAGGTAATGGGCAACGGTAATATGGGGCTCAGTGATGCCTACGGCCGTCTGGTCGAGCAGGTGGGTACCGAGAGCGCTTCGGCCCGCACCAACACCGAGGCCGCCCGCAGCCTGGTTGAGCAGACACAGTCCATGCGCGACAGCATCAGCGGCGTTAACCTCGATGAAGAGGCCGCCAACCTGATTCGCTTCGAGCAGGCTTACAACGCGAACTCCCGGGTGATTACCATCGCACGGGATATTTTTGACACGCTATTGAACTCGATCTAACCGGGGTATTGGTCATGCGCATATCCACCCTGCAAATCTACAGCGTTTCCGATATCGGGATGCGCAATGCCCAGTCGGCGATCAACAAGACCAGTGAACAAATGAGTGCGGGCAAACGCCTGCTGACCCCCGCCGATGACCCCGTGGCCGCAAGCAGCATCCTGAGGCTCACCCAGCACCTCGGTCGCATTGAACAGTACGAAAAAAACATCAGCGCCGCGCAGAACAGCCTGGATCAGGAAGAGGTCGCTGTGCAGTCGGTGATTACGCTAATGCAGCGGGTCAAAGAATTGGCCATTCAGGCGGGTAACACCGGTACCATGACGCCGTCCGATTATGACTCGGTCGCGGCGGAAGTCGAAAGCCGCCTGGGTGAACTGTTTGACTTACAAAATACCCGTAATTCGTCTGGCCAGTATATTTTCTCGGGCCACCAGGGCAATACCCAGCCGTTCACTCGGGAGGGTAGCGGCAAGTACGTGTATCAGGGCGACGAAGGCCAAATGAGAATACAGGTGTCCGAAACCGGCTCCGTGGCGGTGTCCGATTCCGGGAAAAACCTGTTTGTGGATATTCCCAGCGGGCACAGCACCTTCAATACCCGCCCCAGCGCCGCCAACCAGGCCGTGCCTCCAGCACGTATTGATGTCGGGGAAATTATCGATCAGGACGCCTACGAGGCGTTCTATCCCCGCGATATGAAAATCACCTTCAACGCCCCGGAATCCGTCTCCCCGGCTGGCACCAACTACACCATCACCGATGATCGTGGCCGGGTTCTGGCGGAGAACGTTCCCTACGAACAGGGCGAAGCCATTGAGATCAATGGCGCACGGGTGAGAATTACCGGTCAGCCTTATCCCGGCGAAGCCGCAACCCCGGCGACAATTGATTTTGGGGCAGTCACGCTCGTGGACTTCTCAGGGGCGGCGCAAAGCGTGACCCTGACGGTGGGTGGTAAATCGGAAACCCTGGTACTGGATCGTCTCGTCAACAACGCCGCCGACCTGGCTGCTGCATTGTCCGCTACCGCAGAAGAGATAACGGGCAGTGGCGCGGATCGCAACGCGCAAAAGCTGGCGAATCTGGGCCTGACGGTGTCGCCAACCGGCCTGGAGGCAGCCCGTGGTCAGAACATTACGGTTCGCAATGGCACGGCCGACACCGACCAGGTGTTCGGCGTGACCACCCAAAACCAGGGTACCACCTCAACCAACGGCGAGCTGGCTACCCCGGGTGACAGCTTCGTGCTTGAATCCAGCAACAAACAGGGGTTGTTGACCACGGTGTCCCGTTTTAGTCTGGCCATGCAGAATCTGGACGGCTCGCCGGAATCCATTGAGGCGCTGAACGAAGTGATCGCCCAGACCATCGATAATATTGACCGCGCCGAGACTCACTTGACGTCGGCCCAGGGCGAACTGGGTGCCCGCATGAATACGCTGGAGTCCAGTCAGGAGCTGTTGTTGGACACCCGTCTTCACAACGAAGAAGTCATCGGCGATCTGGAGGGGTTGGACTACGCCAAAGCCACCACCCGCCTGCAAATGCAGAGCCTGGTGCTGAGCGCCGCCCAGCAGACCTTCGTGAAGGTTGCCAACCTTAACCTGTTCAACTATCTGTAATAGTGAGTCTGTGCCCTGTGACGAAACCCTCTGTGACTGACCGCCTCTGGACCCCACTGGACAAATTCCGCCAGTGTACAGAAGCGCTGTTGTCCCTGGCCGAGGCTGGCGACTGGGAAGCCTTTGAGGCGATGGCCAAAGCGCGTCAGGGCTGGCAACAAGCCCTGGGAGAGGACGATTTTCTGCAGGCGGTAACGGAACAGGGCGAGGCAGAGTACCTGAAAGATCAAGTCGCCGAGTTGCAGGCGCTGAACGACCGCATCGGCGTTCTTGCCGAACAGGCCAGGGATGAGGCCGCTGGCCAGCTTCGCCAACACAGCGTCCAGAAAAAGGCCATTCGCGCCTATAAGCCTTAAATTATTGATTTATAAGAATAAATAAAAAAAATCAACGCCCCTGGCACAAAAAGTTAAAAAATCTCCTAAAGCTCCCCTCTATCTCGTCGATAACCTTTACAGAAGACCTGGTGTTCGCGTTCCCAGGCTTCACTGTCCGACTGAAGATCCACGGCTGGTAAAGCCTGTGAACCGGAAAATACATTTAGGAGAAAGACTATGTCTCTCGTTATCAATACCAACGTTGCCTCTCTGAACGCCCAGCGTCAGTTGCTGCAATCCGGTAACGCTCTGGACCAGGCCACCGAACGCCTGTCTTCAGGCAACCGCATTAACTCCGCGAAAGACGATGCCGCCGGTCTGGCCATTGCCAACCGCATGACGTCCCAGGTTCGCGGCTTGAACCAGGCGGTACGTAACGCCAACGACGGTATCTCCATGGTACAGACCGCCGAAGGTGCTCTGCAGGAAGCGACCAATATCCTGCAGCGTATGCGCGAACTGTCCATTCAGGCGGCTAACGGTAGTTACGAGGATGTCGACCGCTCTCGCTTGGACTCAGAAGTCCAGTTGCTGAAAGTGGAATTGGATCGTATTGCCAAAGATACGACTTTCAACGGTAAAGCGCTGTTGGATGGCTCTCTGCAAAACACTTTGCTGCAAGTAGGTTCTGAGCAAAACCAAACCATTGGTTTGGACATTGGTTCATTCAGCACCAGCTCTTTGGGTGGGAACTCCGGTGATTTGGTGGGCGAAGAATCCACCGGTTTGGGCGCTTTGCAGGCTATCGAGACTGACGGAAATCTGGTCATTAACGATACGGATATCAGTGCTCTTGATGGCGCCAACACTCTGAACGAAGCGTTGAACATCATTAATGCGGACCTGGAAGGCAAAGGCGCTGAAGTGACTACGCTGGTGCAGGTTGAGGGTGACAGCGGTGGTTCAGGTGTGCTGCGCAGTGGTGACGTACTGACGTTGACGCTGACGGATGGCGACAACAACACTCAGGAAATTGATATTGCCAACACCAACAACATGGAAGAGCTGGTAGAAAAGATTAACAGCAGCAGCTCTATCGAAGCGTCTCTGGACACCAATGGGCGTTTGATTCTGAGCGCTGAAGGTGCTACCTCTATCGAGGTCGCTGGCACTGGGGATTCCCTGGATAATACTGGCCTCGAGGCAACCACTACGAATTTCTCTCTGGTGATTAATGACACCAGCACAGAAAAACGTGGCGTTACCATTTCAGGTGATGGTACTGAAGCGGTGGCCGATAACCTCGGTATTGACTTCAACGATGACAGCGGTAACTTGCTTGGCGCTGATCTCGTGGCCGCTCCCACTTTGGATACTCTCAATAAGGGAGACCTCATCATCAATGGTGTTGCTGTGGGAGCAATGAATCTTGATGGTGCAACTGCTGCTGAGAACGCAGAAATCCTGGCGGAGAAAATCAACGATATCTCATCCGAAACAGGGGTTGTGGCCATTGTAGATAGTGATGCGCTTAAGTTGCGTTCAAGTACTGGAGATGAAATTTCTATCCAGTATGGTGAGTCAGTGGATGCAAGCAATATGTACGAAGCTACTGGTTTGCAAGAGCGTAATGCGGCGAATGGTGTAGGCTCTGTCGCAAGCATCAACATCTCCACCGCGGCTGGCGCTCAAAAAGCTATCGGTATTTTGGACGAAGCCATTGACCAGGTTGGTCAGACTCGTGCGGATCTGGGTGCGATTAACAACCGTCTCGAATTCACCGTAGCCAACCTGTCCAATATCAGTGAGAAGACCTCAGCGGCCCGCTCACGGATTATGGACGCTGACTTTGCGGCGGAAACCGCTAACCTGAGCAAAAGCCAGGTGTTGCAACAGGCGGCCCAGGCGATGCTGGCCCAGGCCAATGCCCGTCCGCAGCAGGTTCTGCAGCTTCTCCAGTAAGCCGGAACGCTCCGTCAACCCCGGTTGACGGAGCCCGTTCGAGGGTAACGATATGAGTGAAGTAGCTATTGTTAACAGCGGGGTGCGTGTTGAGTTTCCGGACTTGATGGGTGCCCGGCGCGCTTCACCGGACTCAACCCAGCAAACGGAAAAAGAGGGGGGCAAGGCATTGCCGCCCTCGTTTTCGTCTGTGCCTGCAAAATTGGCTCCTGTAGAGGCGGTTCATCAGGATGCTTCTGAGGCGGTACGGGAAGCGATTACTCAAATGAACGAGTATATCCAGTCCACCCAGCGTGACCTCCGTTTTACCATTGACCGGGAGTTGGGTGAGACGATTGTCAAAGTGGTTGACCGGCAGACGGAAGAGGTGGTGCGTCAGATTCCGGATGAGACTTTTCTGAAACTGGCACGCAGTATTCGTGAACAGGAACCTATCCACTTCTTCAATGATCATGTTTAGTGTTAACGGGTTTTCCATGAAAAGCAAAAAGGGTGCTGAACAGGCACCCTTTTTGCTTTTGTGAGGGGGAACGCTTCGTTAATCGTGAAGCTGATCACAACATTGCCGCTTTTTTCTCTTGATGGTTAAAGTTTGGTCAAAAGCGGCCGAAAACGGCATATAGGCCCGACATCGGGCGATTCAGCGCGTGCTCATCAGAAAAACACGAGGTTCTGATATGGCCAATGATATTTCCAGCAGCATCATCAACCAACTGGGGGGCGGCTCCGGCATTGATACCAAACAGCTGGTGGATCAGCTGGTTGAGCTGGAGCGCGCGCCCACCCAGAATCGGCTCGATCAGCGCGAGGCCAAGCTCGAAGCGCAGATCTCTGCTTTAGGGCTGGTGCGCAGCGCGATGGATGAGTTTGGCGCTTCGTTGGATGCGCTGGCTAATCCCGATACCTTCAACGCAAAGCAGGCCTCCATTTCCGACACAATGCTGATGGCCGTCAATAGCCTCAACCCCGAAGCGGTGCCGGGCAACTACCGTATCAGGGTAGAACAGGTGGCCCAATCCCAATCGTTGAGTTCAGGCCAGTTCGAGAGCACCAGTTCTCCGGTGGGAACGGGCTCGCTGACCATTCGGTTTGGCGATTGGGACGATGGCGCATTTACGTTGGATGCCTCGGCGGAAGGTGCCACCATTGAAATTAATGAGAGCAACAACAGTCTTCGTGGCCTGCGTGATGCCATCAATGCGGCGGATATTGGTGTGCAGGCCAGTATTGTTGGCCAGAATGGCAGCTATCAACTGCTGTTGACCGGACCAACTGGTGCCACGCGCGAAATGGAAATTACGGCCACAGAGGGTGACGTGGCCGGCTTGTCTGCATTCAATTTTAACGAGGCGGATCAGCAGTTTACCCAGCAACAGGAGGGCAAAGATGCGATCTTGAGCATCAACGGTCTCCAGGTATCCCGCAACTCCAATGTGATTTCTGATGTGATCGAGGGTGTTGAGTTCGAAGTATTCAACAGCAATCCCGACGAAGAAATCAGCATCAACATTACCGAAGATCGCTCAATGGCTGAGCAGGCCATCCGTGATTTTGTCGACAGCTACAACACCTTCATCCAGCAAATGCAGTTTTTGCAGAGTAACGAGGAAGGTGAAGACGGGCAGGGCAGTTTGCGGGGGGATCCCATTGGCAGCAATGTGGTGAACACGATTCGTGAAATGATGTCCGGCTCTGTTCCGGCGCTGGACGATGCATTCAGTTCGCTGGCCAGTATCGGTATCGTCACGAAGAAAGACGGCACGCTGGAAATTCCGTCCAATGGTTGGGGCACGGATTTCGATAAAGTGTTTGATCAATATTACGATCAAGTGAAAGATATCTTTATACCACGCACCTCGTCCTCGGATTCCCGGCTGGATGTGTTTGATTACAGTGAACGCACACAAGCGGGCACCTACGAGGTGGAAATTACTCAGCATGCCACTCGCGGAACCTATTCGGGCGTAGAGGGCGCGCTGGCGGGCGGCTTTCCATTGGACACTACCGGCAAGGACTACAGCTTTGTCGTAGCGGTTGATGGCCGGGAGACGGCGGAAATCACTCTGCCGGAAGACAAGGTATATAACAGCGGCGCCGAGCTGGCCAAAGAGTTGCAGACGCTGATTAACAGTGATGCCGCGCTGAAAGAGTCTAATACGCGCGTCAATATCAGCTTTGATGACGCCACCGGTACGTTGAATTTTGAGTCGGGCCGATACGGCGCGTCCAGCAAGATTGACTTCCTGTCGCTCGGTGCGGATATGGCAGACTTCGGTATTAATGAAGGTGCCGGCACTACAGGGCAGGACGTACAGGGCACGATCAACGGTCGCGAGGGCATGGGCTTTGGCAATATCCTGCGCGCCTACTCCGGTGGACCCACCGAAGGCCTGGCCGTGGAAGTAGCGCCGGGGGTGGATACCGCAACGATCAACTTCTCCTGGGGGCTGGGTGCGTCCTTGAAGTCCGCCGTGGACTCCTTTACCAGCAACTCCGGCTTTATCAGTGAGCGGGAGGAAACGCTCGGTAAAAATCTCAGCGGCATCGAGGAAGACCGTGAAGCCCTGGACCGTCGCATCGAAGCGTTTCGAGCGCGCCAGGAGGCGCAATTCCTGGCCATGGAGCGCATCGTACGCAGCCTGAACAGCTCGGGTGATTTCCTGGACGGTATTATCGACCGCTTGCCGTTCACGGCGCCAAAAGGTTAAAGGCTAACGGTTAACTAAAGGTTAATTGGGGGCTACTCCGCGCGGCGGATAGACCCCGCACAGGTTTCCCCTTCTTCCACCCCGTCCAGCCACTGCTGCAAAAACGCGATTCGTTCAATTGTCGCCGTCGTCTTCACGTTCGCCGCGCAGGTCGCGTAAACGCTGCCGTAGTACGCCTGTTTGTTGTCGGCCGGAAAGCGTGCTTCAAGGTCGGCATCGCGCAACGTTATCCACGCTTGTTGCGCTTTTTTCAATTTTCCCAGAAAAGCGTCGTCGTCGGCGTAAGCCGCACGTATTTGCTGGTATACCCGGTTCAGTTCGGCGTCGGCTTCCTGAAAGCTCATTGTGGTGTCAGTGCTTTTGCCATCCGGGTTTTCTCCCGTGGCGCTGGTTGTACACGGTGTCGCGGCACAGGCCGTGTTGGCCAGGGTACACAAGAGGGCAAAGGTCAGGACGTTCAATTTCATAGCGAGGCTCCTTGTAGCGCTCCAGTGTGCCGGAGTGCCCTGGGAAAGTGAAGCGGAGGGTGTTGAAAACCTCGGAGGAGCGGCTAAAGTTCTGTAGAGAATGGCCGCCATAGAGAGTAAGCGGATGACAAAGTCCTCCCACGATAACCACCCACGGGGAACCGGTATGAACGCCTACGCTCGCGCGGCTCAGAATTACTCGTCCATGAAAGTGCAGTCCAGTGCGATGGATGCCTCTCCTCACCGCCTGATTCAAATGCTGTTTGAGGGTGCTCTGGAGAGAATCGCCCAGGCGAAAGGGGCTATGCAGCAGTCGCAAACGGCCCGAAAAGGGGAGTTGATCGGTAAGGCTATCAACATTGTCGCGGGGTTGCAGGGTAGCCTGAGCGATAATGAAGGCGGCCAGCTGGCAGGTAATCTGGATGACCTCTATGACTACATCATTCGGGCCTTGACCGAGGCCAATTTGCACAACAGCCAGGCGCGGCTCGATGAATGTGGCCGACTGCTGGGGGAACTCAAAAGCGCCTGGGACGGAATTGCCGACGAGGCTCGTGCATGAGACTCAGTCTGGTCCCAACACCCGCTTATCAGGGACAGGAGGGCATCTCGCAGCTGCGAGAGGTACGCAATGACCTCATCAAGGCATTGCGCGACGGGGATTGGCCCCGAGTCCGGGAGCTGGATCGAGTTTGCGGCGCCCTGGTTGACCGGGTGCTGCACGCCGAGCTGGATGATAAGGACGCCCTGGTCGAGACGTTGAGCGACCTTAAGGGGGTTTATTTCAGCTTGATTGAGCGTTGTCAGGACGAAGTGACCCGTATGGCCCTGTAGTGATTTCGTGCCCCCTCCGGGCCATCGTATCCGATGTTAAAAATCGCTCCAGGCGATTTTTGATGCCCGCCTTCCCTGGCGTGCCCCCTTCGGGCCATCGTAAACGATGTTAAAAATCGCTCCAGGCGATTTTTTGACAGGTATCTCGCCATTTTTTTGTCATTCTTGCCGATTTGGGATTGCTCAAATCGAATAAGCCTGCCAGAATCCGCAAAATGACTGTGACCTGCGTCACGGTTTCTTGGGGAAATTGACGAATCTCGTCACCAGTCAGTCGATTTTACGTAAGTCGTCGATTATTTGACTGGCTGCAACGTTTCGTCTATCTATGTAGAAAGGCCGGCACGCGCGGAGCACACTCGCCGTCGTCGCTCAGAAGAATGATGGAAGGGCCTGGAATGTGGCGAAATACCAATGTTCTGGTTTTGGATGATAACGAACAAAGGCGCCGGGAGCTGGCAGTTATCCTGGAATTCCTGGGAAAAACCGTAAAAGAAACGGCATGGCCGAACTGGCAAGATGCGGTTGAGTCGGTAGAGGATGACAGGGGCGTTATGGCGGTCTTCCTCGGTGCGTCGGTACGGCCCCGTGCCCTGGAGTCCCAGCTTCAGGAGGTTCGGCAATGGCAGGATGATGTGCCGGTCATTCTTCTCGATGAGCGACCGTTGGCGAACGACGCCTCACCCGTGCTGGCCAGAATGGTCATTGCTACCCTCAGCGTCCCACCGGCTTACAATCAGTTATTGGATACCCTTCATCGCGCCCAGCTTTATCGACAGGCTCAGCAGAGCAGCCGACGTCAGCCCACACGCCGTCCCGTGCATTTATTTCGCAGCCTCGTTGGCACCAGCCGTCAGATCCAGCATGTGCGGGATATGATGTCGCAAGTCGCGGATAAGGACGTTTCGGTGCTGATTACCGGTGAGTCCGGCACCGGCAAAGAAGTGGTCGCCCGTAACCTTCACTACAACTCACCCCGGCGCGATAAACCGTTTGTACCTGTTAACTGTGGTGCGATTCCAGCGGAGTTGCTGGAGAGCGAGCTGTTTGGCCATGAAAAAGGGGCGTTTACCGGGGCCATTAATGCTCGGGCGGGCCGTTTCGAGCTGGCCGAAGGCGGCACATTGTTCCTCGATGAAATCGGCGATATGCCGCTGAACATGCAAGTCAAGATTTTGCGCGTTTTGCAGGAGCGTTGCTTTGAGCGGGTGGGCAGCAACAAGACCACGCAAGTGGATGTGCGAATTATTGCGGCGACCCACCGGGACCTTGAAACGATGATCTCGGACAGTCAGTTCCGGGAGGACTTGTATTACCGTCTGAACGTTTTCCCCATTGAACTACCAGCGCTGAAAGACCGCTCGGAAGACATCCCGCTGTTGATTAACGAATTGATCTCCCGGCTGGAAAGTGAGGAGCGCGGCTCCATTCGCTTTAACTCCGCCGCCATTCTCTCTCTGTGTCGTCACCCCTGGAGCGGCAACGTCCGGGAATTGGCGAACCTGGTGGAAAGAATGGCGATTATGCACCCCTATGGTGTGGTGGGCGTGCAGGACTTGCCACCGAAGTATCGGCACGTTGATGTGGTGGATGAGGACTTTGGCATCGAGTCTGAAAAGGACGCGCTCAATGGACAGGCCGGTTACGTCAGTATGAAAGATACGCCGCTGCTGCCGGAGCAGGGCATCGACTTGCGTGAATACATTAATAACCTGGAAAAAGAGCTCATCCAGCAGGCGTTGAATGACTGTGGCGGCGTAGTAGCCCGCGCCGCGGACAAACTGAGCGTTCGCCGCACTACGCTGGTGGAAAAAATGCGCAAATACGATTTGCAGCGCTGAGCGTTGGGAAGTGAACCGGTTCACAACATCCGGGTGCCAGTAGTCCCGACGTAAAGTGGTACATTTCTAACTCTCTGATTTTAAAGATTATTTTCTCTTTTGGTGGCGCTGCTTCCCGGTGCGCCACTTTCCTTCTCCCGTCCAAAGTGGGACGACCCCTCAGCAGGTTGTGTCTACTATCACAACGCTGTCACTCAATACGTGCCCGAAGGCAAGCAAGCTTCAGCGAACGTCGCAGGTAGGCGATCCGGGCTGTCTTTGAATAACCATAATATTGAAGAGTGAGGATCGTGATCATGCCTCTAATGATACGTATGAAGTATCGGTTCCCCTTGGTGGGAGCAATGTTTTTCATGTTGTTGGGCGCGCAAGCGCTCGCGCAGTCACCGAATCGCGCGTTGAGCGCGTTAACCAGTGCCAGTACAGCGGACTTGCCATCGGGCAATGCGGTGGATGGCGATATGAACACCCGCTGGGCCTCGGCGGCCCAGACCGACCCCTCCCATATCACCGTCAACCTGGGGCAAAGCTATGACCTCTCCCAGGTGGTAGTTCACTGGGAAGCGGCGAATGCTGAGACCTATGAAGTGCAAGGCTCTGCCAATGGCAGTCAATGGACCACGCTGGCGACGGAAACCGGTGGCAGCTTTGGCAACCGCACCGACACGGTGTCTGTGTCGGGCACGTATCAGTTCGTGCGCATCTACGGTGTCAGCCGCAGCGCCGGTAACCAATGGGGTTATTCCATTTGGGAACTGGAGGTCTACGGAAGCGAACCGCTTTCCGGCTGCGATGATGGCTGCCTTCAGGAAACCGACAGCAGCACCCTGCAAGCCGTGGTGACCGATGGCGATGTGGTGGATATTCACTTCAGTGTTAATGGCGGTGCGCAGCAAAACGTACGCATGAATAATGACGGCAGCCGCTGGTACTACGATATCGGTAATCTCTCTGAAGGTGACAGCGTCGACGCCTCGTTTACCATTATCAACAACGGCGTTGGTGAGAATACCGGATGGCAGACCCATGTCTTTGCCGGTAACGGTTCCGGCGGCTCTTCGTCGAGCCAAAGCAGTTCCAGTTCCTCTTCCAGTTCCTCCAGCTCCTCAAGCTCTGACCCATCAAGCAGTTCCAGCTCGTCCAGCAGCTCGGTGGATCTGGGCACGATCGTGCCATTGTACGATGGCACGACAGCGCTGGAGCCGGTAATCAAGTACGAAACGTCCACGGCGCTGGTGACCCGTTTCTCTGACCGGGCCCGGGATCGCCACGCGAAAGAAGATCAGTTCCAGTCCTACGATCATTACCTGAGCTTTTACTGGGAAGATCGTACCGCCGCCATTGAGATTATCGATGAAGTGGCCAAAGGCGGCGATACCGTTCGCATGAATGTGCGCACGGAGTTCAAACTGAGTGATACCGAGGCGGAGAACCGCTGGTTTTACCGCGGTGTCGGGACTGTAGCTGAGTATTGCGATAACGGCACCATGGTCGTGGTCGATAACCTGAATTACTATAAAGAGCGTGATTTCAATTGCCGTGAAGGTCGTCCCATTCAAGTGGGCGATAAACTGGAATTTGAAATCAGTCAGTTCCTGGACCCCGGCGTACCCAACGGACGTGCGAATTATTACGGGACTACCTACCTGTATATCGTGGGTGAAGGTCTGGTGCCCTGGGATGTCGGTGGCGCGACGCCCGCCGGGGGTATCAAGGATTCTGTCAAGATTCCCGAGCAAGCGTGGCTGGGTGGCGAGACGACCATTCATGCGGCCACTTCCGGTGAAACTGACAACCATTTCCTGCAAATGGCCACTAACCTCGCCTACGATAACGGACAACCCTTTGTGCGTGGCCGCCGCGTTCTGCACTCCTCGTTTGTGGATGGCGTGCACGATGAGCGCCCGATTGAAAATCCGCCGCTCAGCGATGCGATTGGTAAAGCGGGGCCGCGTTATATCAACACCAGTTGTGCAAGCTGTCATGATCGAAATGGGCGCGCCGCCGCTGCACCGATTGGTCAGCCGCTGGATAAGTGGTCGTTCAAAGTGGCGGATGCCAACGGTAACCCACACCCGATGTTGGGCCGTGTATTGCAGCCTGAAGGTACGCAAGGGGCCAGTGGTGAGGGCGCCGTTCGCATCGCTTCCTGGACGCCAGAGCCCAACGGTTTGCGCTCCCCGGTCTTTTCGTTCGATGGTGTAACGCCTGAGCGTTTCTCCGCACGTATTGCCCCGAACCTGGTGGGCATAGGCTTGCTCGAAGCGATTCCTGAATCGGCTATTCTGGCGCAAGCCGATCCCGATGATTTAAATGGCGATGGCATTTCTGGTCGCCCGAACCGTATTATTGATCCGCAAACCAGTGAAACCCGTCTCGGCCGTTTTGGCTGGAAAGCGGGCACGGTCAGTGTGCGCCATCAACTGGCGACGGCGTTTAATACGGATATGGGCGTGATGACGTCCGTTCTGCCAAGCCCCGATTGTGGCAGCAATCAAAGCAACTGTGGCAGCAGCGGACCGGAGTTGGCCGATCACCATTTAGATGATCTGGTTAAATACGTGTCCCTGCTGGGTGTGCGTCCGCAGCGGGACTACAACGATCCAGCGGTACAAAACGGCGAGTCCCTGTTCGAAAGCACGGGTTGTGCCGCTTGCCATACGCCATCCTTTGAAACCAGCGAGTATCATCCGTTGGCTGAGTTGAGAGGCCAGACGATCTACCCCTATACCGATATGCTATTGCACGATATGGGACCGGGGTTGGCGGATAACCTGGGTGAAGGCGAAGCGTCTGGTGCTGAATGGCGTACCCCGCCGTTGTGGAGCCTGGGACTTTCCGCTTGCGTGACCGGTGGGGTAGAAAATCCGATTGGAGGGCAGGGCAATGAAGTTTGTACACCGGAGCCCAGCTATCTCCACGACGGACGCGCGGAGTCTATTGAAGAAGCGATTCTATGGCATGGCGGAGAAGGGCAGGCCGCCAACAACAATTATCAGTCCCTGTCGGCGAACGACAAACAGGACCTGATTCGTTTCCTCGAATCGTTGTAAGCGCTGAAGGGTGGCGGATACGAGCTTCGCTCGTATCCGCCCGATAGTGTTGCGCGGTTTTATGAACGTCTTTGGCGGCGGCCCTGGTTGGGGCGGCCGCCATTGTCGTTTCGGCGACCGCCATCGCTTCGCGCATTAGCGCGGGAATTATTATTGCCCCCCGGTTTTCTGCCCGAGGCCGATCTTCCCGGCGTTTGTTTTCTGCCGGAAGAGTTGCCCCCACCAGGACGTCGACGACCGCCGGTTTTCTGACCGCCGAGCGCAATCGGTTCCGGTTTGATGCTCGGGTCGGGTTCGAAACCTGGCACGACTTGCTGTTCCACTTTGCTTTTAATCAGCCGCTCAATATTGCGCAGAAATTCGTGCTCATCCACACACACCAGAGAGATGGCAACGCCTTCGCGCTCCGCACGTCCAGTACGGCCGATACGGTGAACGTAATCTTCCGGCACGTTGGGTAACTCGTAGTTCACAACGTGAGGCAATTGATCGATATCAATGCCGCGCGCGGCAATATCCGTGGCAATCAGAGCGCGAACCCGGCCCGATTTAAAATCGGCCAGGGCTCGTGTCCGTGCGCCCTGGCTTTTATTGCCATGAATGGCCGCCGCGGTGATGCCATCCTGCTGTAACTGTTCGGTCAGTCGGTTGGCACCGTGCTTGGTGCGAGTGAAAACCAGCACTTGTCGCCAGTCTCCGTCGCCAATGAGATAAGACAGCAACTCGCGCTTACGCTGGCGATCCACGGGATGGACGCGCTGCGTGATACGTTCGGCGGTGGTGTTACGAGGCGCAACCTCAATCAAATCCGGTTTGTTGAGTAAGCCTTGTGCCAGCGCCTTGATATCATCGGAAAAAGTCGCGGAGAAAAGCAGCGACTGTTTTTGGGCCGGCACCATTTTCAGCACTTTGCGAATATCGTGAATAAAGCCCATGTCCAACATGCGGTCGGCTTCGTCCAGCACCAGCGTTTCCACTCGGTCCAGATTCAGCGCCTGTTGCTGAACCAGATCCAGCAGTCGACCGGGTGTTGCGACCAGAATGTCCACGCCGCGGCGCAGTTTATCGATCTGAGGGTTAATGCTAACGCCGCCAAACACGACGGTGGAGCGCAGCGGCAAATATTGGTTGTAGGTTTGCACATTCTCGTGCACCTGGGCGGCCAGTTCGCGAGTGGGTGTCAGAATCAGCGCACGCACCGGGCGGAACTTGCCCGTGCTGGTGTTGCGGCTCAGGTTCTCCAGCAATGGCAAGGTGAAACCCGCGGTTTTACCGGTGCCGGTTTGTGCTGCGGCCATGAGGTCGCCACCGTTAAGCACGGTAGGAATCGCTTTAGCCTGAATAGGAGTGGGAGTCTGATAGCCTGCTTTATCGAGCGCACGCAGTATTTCGGCACGCAGGCCGAGTTCGGAAAACGTCATGAAGTATGTCCTGTGGCTCGCGCACTCCCCAGAGCCTGTCAGCGTTACAAGACAGGGTGCGGTTACGGTCCGGGCGAGCCTTGAAATGTGAGCAAAAGAAGGGCGGCGTCGACCGATGGACGCCGGGCGCGGGAGTGTAGCAGGTTGTGTGGCGCTGCACCAACGGTATCTGCTGGCGCGCTCTCCCGAGGCGACGGTAAATTGACTCTGCTTGCGGGTCGGTTTTCTTTAAGTGTATGAAAAATAATAGTTTTTTATGTTGGCACCTTATTTGCTGAACGACGGTTAAGCCTCGGTTTAATGCCGAAAAACCGTAACTGATGTTCTCGGGAGTCTTTCATGGCGGATGGTGCCTCCACCGCAGCGCGGTATCGCAAAGCGACCAGCGGCGATACTGCATCCAGCAAGCCGCCTCAAGCCGATGTGGTGCCCCTGCGCGCGGAGCCGTCCGCGGCCGATGTGGAGGAACTCAAGCAGGCGTTTGACCTGTTTGGCGATGTCTCGCAGCAGTTGGTGGCCTCTTACGAGAAGCTCGAACATCGTGTCGAGTCGCTGACGGGCGAGCTTTCGGCGGTAAACCGCCAGCGGGAGCAGGAACTGGCCGAAAAAGAACAACTGGCCAACCGTCTGGAAAACCTCTTGAATTTCCTGCCCGGTGGGGTCGTGGTGCTGGACTCCTTCGGACAGGTCACCGAATGCAACCCCGTTGCGGTGGAGCTGCTGGGTGAGCCGCTGCAAGGGCTGGCCTGGCGGGTGATTATTACCCGGGCCTTTAAGCCGCGCAGTGACGATGGGCACGAAGTATCGCTGCACGATGGCCGTCGCATTCGCATCGCCACCCGCAATCTCGGCGACGACGGGCAAATTATCCTGTTGACGGACCTGACGGAAACCCGACGTCTGCAAAGTGACGTCAGTCGCAATGAGCGCTTGTCCGCGCTGGGGAAAATGGTATCGGCCCTGGCTCACCAGATTCGTACGCCGTTGTCGGCGGCCATGCTTTATGCAGGGCATTTACGCCATCGCCAACTGGATGAAGGCAAGCGTGAGGAGTTTGCCGGTAAGCTCTCCAATCGGCTCAATCATATCGAGCGACAAGTGCAGGATATGTTGTTGTTCGTCAAAGGCGAGCTGCCTCTGAACGACTACGTATCCGTCAGCGAATTGCAAAGCTGCCTGGCGGAAGCGCTTGAAGTGCCGCTGAGCACATCGCAGAGCGAATGCGAATGGTGCAACGACTGCGGGGAGGTGGCCTTTCGCTGTAACCGGGAAGCCCTGGTCGGCGCCTTGCTGAACCTCGCTAACAACAGCATTCAAGCCACCCAGCGTCAGGCCCGCCTGCACATTCGTTTCGAAAAAGAAACCGTCAAAGGGAGTGACTGGTTGGCGATTTATCTGTCGGACAATGGCCCCGGTATTGATCCCGAGCTGTTGCCGCGCGTCAAGGAATTGTTCATTACCACAAAAGCCCAGGGTACAGGGTTGGGATTGGCCGTGGTTCAGGCGGTAGCGCGCGCTCACGGTGGGGCTTTTGATTTGCAGTCAACGCCCGGCGAGGGGGCCTGTGCCACGCTGCTGCTGCCGTTGCAGTCCTCTTACGCTCAGCTTTCCTCCCAGACACACCCAACGGCTCGCGCCTGATAATCGCACTGGAGATTGGTTTATGGCTCAAACCGCCTATTCACACTCGTTGCGCAGCGTTTCCTCATCGGTACGGTCTCGCGCGCGCCTTTTGATTGTCGAAGACGATGCGGCATTGCGCGAAGCATTGTGCGATACCCTGGAGCTGGCCGATTACGACGTATTGCAGGCAGACAGTGGCGAGCAGGCGCTCGCGCACCTGAGCGCCGGTGAAGCGTGCGATATGGTGATTTCCGATGTGAACATGGGAGGGATCAGCGGGCAGGAATTACTGTTGGCGATTAAACGCCATTACCCGCATATTCCCATGATGTTGATTACCGCTTATGCCAGCATCAGCCAGTCGGTGGATGCGATTCGGCAGGGCGCGGTGGATTATCTGGTGAAACCTTTTGAGCCGCAATTACTGGTGGATACCCTGGAGCGTCATCTGAGTCGCCGACCCGTCACTGGCAGCGAACCGGTTGTGCGGGCTGAGACCAGCTTGAAATTGTTGCAGTTGGCTCAACGGGTGGCCCAGTCGGAATCCACCGTGTTGATTCTCGGCGAGTCCGGTACGGGTAAGGAGGTGCTGGCCCGCTATATTCACGATCACTCTCCCCGGCACGACCAGCCGTTCGTGGCGATTAATTGCGCGGCGATTCCGGAAAACATGTTGGAAGCGATGCTGTTTGGTCACGAAAAGGGTGCTTATACCGGCGCTCACAGCAGTGCGCCGGGCAAATTTGAGCAAGCCAACGGCGGGACGCTGTTACTCGATGAAATTTCCGAGATGGATGTGGGCTTGCAGGCTAAATTGCTGAGAGTCTTGCAGGAACGTGAGGTGGAACGGCTCGGCGGGCGCAAGACGATTCCGTTGGACGTGCGCGTGATTGCCACCTCGAACCGCGACATGCGTGAGCACGTCGCACAGGGGCAGTTCCGTGAAGACCTTTACTACCGTTTGAGCGTGTTGCCGCTGCAATGGGCGCCGCTGCGCGATCGTCGAGAAGACATCCTGCCGCTGGCGGAACAACTGTTGACCCGACATGCGCAAAAACAGCGCCGAGGCTGGGTGCAGCTTGGAGAGTCCGCGCGGCGGGCATTGGTGGCGCACAACTGGCCGGGTAACGTCAGGGAGCTGGATAACGTAATGCAAAGAGCCCTGATTCTACAGCCGGGAGACGTCGTTGAGGCAATGGATCTCGGGCTGGAAGCGGACTTGCCGGTGGCGGAAACCGGTACGCCGGAAACCGAAGCGCCTGTCGTCGCAGTGCCGACGTCACGTGGGGCTGAAATGACACCAGCAGAGGCGCAAGCTCTGGGAAGTGATCTGAAACAGCGCGAATATGAAATTATCATCAACACGTTGAACAGTGAGCGCGGCAGCAAGAAGCGAACGGCAGAGCGCCTCGGAATCAGCCCGCGCACCCTGCGTTACAAAATGGCTCGACTGCGCGAGGCTGGCTTTCCGGTTGATGGCGTTGTCTAGACCGATTCGCGCTCTTCTTTGAGTTGGCCCGCTTTATGCAGAAAAAGCGCTCAGTGGCCCGAACGCGGGTGAATCGCCAAAATCTTGTCGCAGGGGAAAAATCATGACTGACCGCGTTGACATCAACCGCTTACTGGTGGAAATGCGCTCTTTGAAGGCCCAGACCCAGGCGTTTCAAAAACCCGAGGGCCTGAATCCGGAAGCAACTTCCAGAGAGTCTGCCTTGCGAGTGGGGGAAGCACGCGACGTTCCCGGTTTCAGCGAAGTCATGAGCCAGGCGATCAACAAAGTCAACGATATCCAAAAAGCGTCCGGTGATTTGCAGGATGCTTATGAGCGGGGCGAAGCCGGCGTAGACATTACCGACGTCATGGTTGCTTCGCAAAAATCCAGTGTCGCTTTCCAGGCGACTTTGCAAGTGCGGAATAAACTGGTGGAAGCCTACCGCGACATAATGAACATGCCAATTTAATGGCACCGATCCTCTGACTCACGAGATAGACCGCGATGGCCGCATCGGATTCCGCAACCAACGATACCTTTTCCAATGATGGCGCAGGCGATCGCGGCAAAGGCAAGCGTGCCGGCAATGATTTAATCGAGGGTTTCAGCAACCTGAACCTGCTGCGTCAAGCCGGTTTGATGGTGGGGCTGGCGGCCAGCGTGGCCATTGGTTTTGCCGTAGTGCTGTGGACGCAGGGAGAAGAATACCGCCCCTTGCTGCCCGACCTGGACCCTCGGCAGTCACCCGATGTCGTGACGATTCTTGAACAGAATAAAATCCCATTTCGCATCGATCCGTCCACGGGCGGCTTGCTGGTAGCCACCGACAATATGCATACCGCGCGGATTAAATTGGCGCAGGCAGGCATTCCCAGAGACAACTCGACTGGCTTTGAACTCATGGACCAGGAACAGCCTCTGGGAACGAGTCAGTTTATAGAAAGCACTCGTTACCACCGGGCCATCGAAGGCGAACTGGCTCGCACGATTTCCAGCATGAACAATGTGCGCGGCGCGCGCGTTCATTTGGCGATTCCCAAGCGATCAGTGTTTGTGCGTGAGGTGAGAGAACCGCGCGCTTCGGTCTTTGTTGATGTCAACCCAGGGCGTGACATGGACGCCAGTCAGGTAAAGGCCATCGTCAATCTCGTTTCGTCCAGTGTCGCCGAACTCAAACCCGATGCCGTCACCATCGTGGATCAGCGCGGTGAATTGCTTTCCGCCAAAGAAGAGAACAGTGAGCTGCTGCTGGCAGACCGGCAGCGTGAATACACTCGTCGCCTGGAAGAGAGTTTTGTCCAGCGGGTGAATCGTATTCTCGAACCGGTGATCGGTGGTGACAATTTCCGAGCCGAAGTGACCGCGGATGTGGACTTTACCGCGACAGAGGAGGCCGCCGAAACGTTCAATCCCGATGTGCCTGCCATCCGTAGCGAACAAACGCTGAACGAGTCCCGGATCGGGGGAGAGGAAGCGGGTATTCCCGGCGCACTGACCAATCAGCCACCGGGTGTTAATGCGGAAGCGCCTGAGCAAGTGGACCCGGAAACGGGCGAGCCGCAAGGGGAACAGGCACGCCGTCAGGTTCGTGAGCGCGCTACCCGCAACTATGAACTGGATCGCACCGTCAGTTATACCCGATTCCAGCAAGGGAGGCTCGGGCGGTTGTCCGTTGCCGTCGTGGTGGATGACAAAGTACAGACCGATGCCGGTGGCGCTGAAACGCGCACACCCTGGACGGACGCCGAGCTGCAACGACTGGAGATGCTGGTACGTGACGCGGTGGGTTTTTCCGCCGCTCGCGGCGATAGCGTCAATGTTCTGAATTCGCCGTTCCGTGCCCGAAATCTCGGCGATTTCACCGCGCCGGAAGTGCCCTGGTGGCAGCAGCCGTGGTTATTTCCCTATCTGAAGCAGGCCGCCGGCATTCTCGTCATTCTGCTGCTAATCTTCGGTTTGTTGCGCCCGGTATTGAAAAGCCTGGCTCGCACCGGTGGCCGTGCCTCCGAAGAGGAAGAGGCGCGCGAACTGGCTGCTCTGGAAGAGTCCGGGCTGGGTGGTTACGATGGGCTGTCCGACGAGACGGTAACGCTGACCGGGGGAGCTCTGGGATTACCGGGACCGGAAGAAAGCTACGAGCAGCAGCTCAACGCGGTGAAGGGGCTGGTAGCGGATGATCCCGGCCGTGTGGCTCAGGTAGTGAAAAGCTGGATCAATCGAGACGACTGAGGTTTGAACTGTGGCAGAAAAAGCGGCGGCTCCGGCCCCTGACGCCAAACCGGCGACACCGGTTTCAAAACTGAACCATGTGGACCAGGCGGCCATTCTCCTGATGTCCCTCGGGGAGGCGGATGCGGCCGAGGTGTTGCGTCATATGGGCCCGAAGGAAGTTCAGCGTATTGGCGCAGCCATGGCACAAATGAAAAACGTTCGGCAGACGGATGTTCATGCGGTTCTGACCAATTTTCTCGAGGAAGTGCGTACCTTGACCGGGCTGGGTACCGACTCGGACGCCTACATTCGCAACATGCTGGTTACCGCTCTGGGTGAAGATAAAGCCAGCGGCCTGATTGACCGTATTCTGCTCGGCGGCAATACCACTGGCCTGGATACGCTCAAATGGATGGAGGCCCGCTCGGTTGCCGATGTTATTCGCAATGAGCATCCTCAGATTCAGGCCATTGTCGTCTCCTATCTGGACCCGGACCAGGCGGCGGAAGTCTTGAGCTTTTTGAGCGAAAAAATGCGGCTCGATATCATGATGCGCGTCGCTTCACTGGATACCGTGCAGCCCAGTGCGCTTCAGGAATTGAACGACATTCTGGAAAAACAGTTCACGGGCAACGCGTCCTCCCAGACCAAAGCCGTCGGCGGTTATAAAACCGCCGCGGAGATCATGAACCATCTCGACGGCAGCATCGAAGCCGATTTGATGGACGCCATCAAAGAGCTGGACGAGGATATGGGCAACCAGATCCAGGATCTGATGTTTGTATTCGACAACCTCAAAGATGTGGACGACCGCGGCATTCAAATGCTGCTGCGCGAAGTGTCCTCTGAGGTACTGATCGTGGCGCTCAAGGGCGCAGATGGTCAGTTACAGGACAAAATTTTCAACAACATGTCAAAGCGCGCGGCCGAGCTGCTGCGCGACGACCTGGAGGTCAAGGGCCCGGTGCGGCTTTCCGAAGTGGAGTCCGCCCAGAAAGAGATTCTCACGATCGCTCGACGGATGGCCGACGCTGGCGAGATTGTTTTGAGCAACAGCGGCGAAAAAATGTTGTAATGGGGCCATGCATCGCCGCGCTTGCCTGACCGGGTACTCTCTTCATGACCACCAAGAAACTCTCTAACCGCATTCCCGCCGAAGACCTTGAGGATTATCAGCCCTGGGTGCTGCCGCCGATCCATGGAGAGGATGATCGCGTGCTGCCCTCGACGCAGCGTGAAGCGCGCAAGCAGCGCGAGGAAGACGACAGGCGCCAGCAGGAAAAAATCGAAGACGTGGATTACCAGGGCGGCCATTCCGGAATGAGCGCCGAGGAAATGCAGCGCATTGTTGATGAGGCCGAACAGGCGGGACGCGAGCAGGGCTATCAGGCCGGTTTTGAGCAGGGGCGCGCGGAGGGTTATGACGTCGGGGAGAAAAAGGGCTGGGAAGAAATGCGGCAAAAACTGGCCGCAGAGCAACAGCGCTTTCAGCATTTGGTCCAAGCATTGCGAGATCCGCTGGCCGATCAGGAAGTTGCCCTGGAGCAGTGGCTGCTGGATACCGTGTGTGTACTGACCCGAAGCCTGGTGTCCCGTGAACTGCTGACGGATTCCGGCATGATACTGGATCAGGTGCGCGCCGCGGTGAGTGCGTTACCAGCCGGGGCCGAACATATGCGTATTTACCTGAATGCCGATGATCTGGCGCTGGTGGAAGCCTTTGCGGAGGAGCACCAGTTGGACTGGCAGTTCCACACGGACAACGCGTTATTGCCAGGCGGCTGTCGGGTAGAAACCGAGGAAAGCCGGGTGGACTTTTCGGTCGAACACCGCCTCTCCCAGCAACTTGAAGCCTTTGTCCACCGACAACTGGGTCGTGATACGGACGAGGACAGTGACAAGCCCGCGGAAGATCAAGCCCCGACGGACGGGGAGTTTTCGTCGTGAATTCACCAGAGGATCGCCGTTCGGCCCCCTCTGGCGTTGCCCCGTTATTGCAGCGGCTGCGCAGCTATTCCCCGGTTTCCCCGCCACCCGCTCCCCGCCCGGAGGCCGAAGGCCGTTTGACGCGTTCAGTGGGCATGACCCTGGAGGCGGTGGGGCTCAACGTCTCGGTAGGCCGCCAGTGCCAGGTCATTAATCGCGACGGCCGGTGCATAGAAGCGGAAGTGGTCGGCTTTGACGACGATATTGTGTACCTCATGCCGGTCAAGCGAGTGGAAGGGCTTCAGCCGGGTGCCCGAGTGATCCCGGTGGCCGGTCACCAGCAAATGCGCATAGGCCCGAAACTGCTCGGCCGGGTGGTCAACGGACTGGGTCAGCCGCTCGATGATGGCGGTGCTTTGCGCGGCGATGACTTTCTGGATTTCGCCCCTCACGATATTAACCCCCTCAAGCGTCATCCGATCAGCGAACCACTGGATGTGGGAATTCGCGCGATTAACGCGCTGGTCACCGTGGGGCGGGGGCAGCGACTGGGGCTGTTTGCCGGCAGCGGTGTGGGTAAGAGTGTCCTGATGGGCATGATGACCAAGTACACCACGGCAGACATTGTGGTCGTGGGCCTGGTGGGGGAACGCGGTCGGGAAGTAAAAGAGTTTATTGACCACATTCTGGGCCCCGAGGGTATGGCGCGCTCTGTGGTGGTGGCCTCGCCGGCGGATGATGCGCCGCTCATGCGCCTTCGCGCGGCGCAGTTGTGCAGTCGCATCGCCGAGTATTACCGGGACCAGGGGCGGAATGTCCTGCTGTTGATGGACTCCTTGACGCGCTATGCACAGGCGCAACGGGAGATTTCGTTAGCCATTGGCGAGCCGCCTGCCACGAAAGGTTATCCACCGTCGGTGTTTGCCAAAATTCCCCAGCTGGTGGAGCGGGCGGGCAATGCGGCGGAAGGCGAGGGTTCCATTACCGCGTTCTACACGGTGCTCTCGGAAGGGGATGATCTGCAAGATCCTATCGCCGACGCCGCACGTGCTATTCTCGATGGCCATATTGTGCTGTCCCGGTCGTTGGCGGAGGAGGGCGTATACCCGGCCATTGATGTGGAAGCGTCTATCAGCCGGGCGATGCCGAACATTGTGGATGAATCACACCTGAAGTCCATGCAGCGATTCAAACAGTTATTGTCCCGCTATGAGCAAAACCGGGACCTGGTGAACATTGGGGCCTACACCCCCGGTGCCGACCCGGAAACCGATGCAGCGATTGAGCGCTTCCCACACCTGCGGGCCTTTATCCAGCAGGGGTTGAATCAGTCAGTCCACCTGGCCGAGAGCCTGACGCATTTACAGCGCACGCTCGAGCCGAATGGCACTGGCCGGGCGGCGAATGTGCCGCTGCGCGGAGCACCAGCCCGAGGTAATGCGGCCAGTCAGGAGCCCGCGCCGGCCCGTAACCGCGGCCCTCTGGCGGCGCAACACCGCGGTAGCGACCACTAATGGCGGCGCGGCGTTCGGAGCGGCTAGCGGTGGTGCTGCGCATCGCTGAGCGCGAGGAACAGGCCGCCGCCAGTCGTCTGCGGGAGCGGCGGGACCACGTTGAGCGCGAGCAGCAGCAGTTGGCCCAGTTGGAGGCGTACCGCGGGCAATACTTTTCCGATTACCGAGAAATGACACGGGGAGTGGACGCCGCCACGCTACAGAGCTACAGTGGGTTTTTGCAACGGTTGGGGGACGCTCTGGCCGGTCAGCAGCAAAAGCTTGCCCAGGCTCACCAGTGGCTCGAACAAGGGCGGATGGAGTGGCAGCGTCGCTACCACCGCCGATGCTCCCTTGAGGAGATGATTAAACGGCTGCGCCGCGAGGAGTTGTCAGAACAGGATCGCCGCCAGCAGAGGGAACTGGATGATCTGGCCGGGCAGCGTCGCCACGGCCGGGGTGGGGCGGCGCGAAAATTCTGACATCACTGGGGAATTCGACTATTCTTTAAAAACGTCCGCTCCAGGCCGAACCCCTCCAGGAGCTTACTGGTAGCCCGTATTTGGGCAGGCAACGACAGTGTATAGGGATGAGAAAGCGTTATGGCCATCACTTCCACCTTATCCGCCGATGGAACTCTCCTGACCATTTACATTCAGGGGCGTTTTGATTTCAGTTCGCATCAGGATTTCCGCACTTCCTATGAAAGCCTGGATCCGCCGGCGGAGCGTTATCGCGTGGACCTCAAAGATACGATCTATCTGGACAGCTCCGCACTGGGAATGTTGTTGCTGCTGCGCGATTACGCGGGTGGGGACAGCGCTCATATTGAAATCCGCAATTGCAGCGCGGATGTCCGCAAAATCCTGACTATCTCCAATTTTGACCAGCTGTTCGATATCCAGTAAATGCCATTGATCGTTCACGGAGGTCGCCCGGTCTGGTTGGATTATCCCGCGGTCTGGAGCAGTGCGTATGACGGCTGACACGCCTCTGACTATTCTGGTCGCCGATGACGCGGAGCCGGATCGACGTATTCTGGAGGCCATTGTGGTTCGCGATGGCCACAGAGTGGTCAGTGCCAGGGATGGACGGGAAGCCGTAGCGGTTTTTGAGCGCGAACGACCCGATCTGGTGTTACTCGACGCATTGATGCCGAATCTGGACGGTTTTGCCGCCGCTCAGCAGATCAAGGCGCTGGCGGGTGAAGCGCTGGTGCCGATTATCTTTCTGACATCGCTCACCGATACGGAGTCTCTGGTGCAGTGCCTGGAAGCGGGCGGCGATGACTTTCTCTCCAAGCCTTACAATCACATCATTATTCAAGCCAAGATCCGGGCCTTCAACCGCATGCGGGCCATGCACGCCACGATTCTGGATCAGCGCGATCAAATCAGCCGCCACCACGAGCATTTGTTGCAGGAGCAAACGGTGGCCAAACAGGTGTTCGACAACATTGCCCACAGTGGCTGCCTGGATGCCAATAACGTCAAGTACTACCTCTCGTCGCTGGCGGTGTTCAACGGGGATATTCTGGTGGCTGCCATGCGGCCTTCAGGCAGTATGATGGTACTGCTCGGCGACTTCACTGGCCACGGATTGCCGGCGGCCGTGGGGGCTATCCCGCTGGCGTCTACCTTCTATGGAATGGTGGGCAAAGGCTTTGCGATGACGGACATCCTGCGGGAGATCAATGAAAAACTGAAGAGCATTTTGCCGGTCGGTATTTTTTGTTGCGCCACCATGGCGGAGGTCAACTTTCGGCAGCAGCGTGTTCGAGTATGGAATGGTGGTTTGCCACCGGGGTATTTTCGTCGTGCCGGAGGGGCAACCGAACCGATTACCTCGACACACTTGCCTCTCGGCGTATTAGACAGCGCGGCTTTCAAAGGCGATCTTCAAACGTACCCCCTCGCCTGGGGGGACCGCTTGTATTTGTGGTCAGATGGTATCCATGAAGCGAGGAACGCTCAGGGAGAAATGTTTGGTGAAGATCGCTTGCAAGCGGTATTTGATGAGTCGTCAGACAACGATGAAACGCTGTTTGATCGGCTGTTACAGAGAGTGTGTGATTTTGTGGGCTCCAGAGACCACCACGACGATCTCTCGCTGGTAGAGGTTCGCATGGATCGGCCGGAAAACATAAACGCCGTTGCGGCGGAGGCAGAGCGTCGAAACCGCTCCACGCTCTCTGAGTGGACCATGAACTTCGATATCCTGGCCTCCAGCTTTCGGCAATTCGACCCCATGCCTCTCTTGCTGAATATTCTGGTGGAGGTGCCGGGTCTGCGCCAACACAGTGGTACCTTGTACACCATCCTCTCTGAGCTTTACTCCAACGCTCTTGAACACGGGATTCTGGGGTTGGATTCGTCGCTCAAGGAAACCGTCGAAGGCTTTGGGCAGTATTATGAACAACGTCGTGTGCGCCTGGCCGCAGTGAATGACGGATTGATTCAGATACACCTCTGGCATTGCACCACGGAGGATGGCGGGATTCTACGCATTTCTGTGGAAGACAGTGGCGAAGGCTTTCGCGGGGGCGCGTCTCAAACGGAAACAGTGCCTTCCCGTTATAGTGGTCGGGGGCTCGCGCTGGTGGAGAAACTGTGCGATTCTGTTCAATACCTCGGTGAAGGCAGCCGGATTGAGGCGACCTTTTCGTGGCGCACTGATGATTGATTGAAGAGGTTTCGCCCATGAGTTCGGATAACCGCCTGAACAGGGATATTCTGGAAACATTGCAGGATGTGATGGAAGATCAGTTCCCGGTATTGATCGAAACCTTTCTCTCGGATTCCGAAGATCGCATCCGGCAGTTACAGCGGGCAATCGCCTCGGGAGAGGCCGACATGGTCCGCCGGCAGGCGCACAGCTTTAAGGGCAGCTGCCACAATATCGGTGCGGAACGACTGGGCAATCTTTGTGCTGGGATGGAGCAGCGTGGCCGCGACGGCGAGCTTGACGGCCTGGAACAGCTGCTGGTCGAAATCCAGAACGAGTTCTCCCGCCTTAAGCCGATGTTGAAACGCTTCTCGGGGTGACCCATGTCCGTTGGGCGGTGGCTGTACGAAGAATAGCCTGCCAAAAAATTGACGACGTGATGCATTGGCATCAACATTGCTATCTTCTCTCCAGCGACCGGGAATTTGCCCGGATTCAATGACCGGGCGGCAAACTCTTGCCGCCTGTATTGCCGGAGTGGTGTGGATGCCAACGCAAAATAGTATCGCCGATATTCTCTCTGTGGGTTCGCGGGTGGACCAACACCGACCCAGCGCTCGGGCCAGCGATGGTGGTGCCGCTTTTCAACAGGCATTCCGGCAATCCGACCCCAGCCAAAACCGCCCGGTTTTTAAAGAGCCTTCAGCTCAGAAGAATGGAGAGCCCTTAGCCCAGAATAGAGAGCCTTCAGCGCGGGGTAGGGAGCCTTCAGCGCGGGGTAGAGAACCCTCCAAAGCGTCCTCGGCTCATGCCTCTGACCGACAGGTTCACTCCCGGCAAGAGGCTTCCCCCCAGCGCGCCGACGCCGCTACAGCAAATGAATCTCAACCGGGTAGGGCCGACGCTCCGAATGAGGCGGTCTCCAAGAGCGCGGAAAACACCCCCGTCTCCGACCTCGATGCCAGCGCCATTTTGCAAAAACTGTCTGACGGTGAATGGGAAAATTTAAATGAGAATATAGACGCCATACTGAGCGAACTGAAAACCGCGTTGGACGCTGGCGAGCTTCCTCAGGAATTGACAGCGGCATTGCAGGATTTGCTCTCAGACCTGGAAAGTGGTGCCCCTCTGGAGGATATTATCGCGGGGCTGGACGCCATTCCGATCCATTCATTTCCCCAACTGGCCAGCCAGTTTCCGGGTGCGCAAACCCTGAAAGATGTGTTGGGACGAAGTGGCGCGGCTTACCTCGCTCAATTGGGTGCCATGTTACCCACGCAGCAGGTGTCCTCAGAGCGCCCATCGTCCGCCTCGCTACTAACAGTCTCTCAGGGAGCGGACGCAGAGCCCTCGTCACTGGACCAATTACTTGCGCTGAATAAAACCATTGCCTCCGACCCTAAAGCGGAAAGGGGGGTGCTGATGGAGGCGCTCCTTGCGAAGGTGAGCGGTGAAAACGCGAAGCCTCATGAAGCGACGGCGTCCTCCTCTCAAAATGTGGCCGCCACCGCGCAATTGGAAGGCGGCAGTCGGGCTCAGCCACTATCGCCGGCTGAACGGCAATTCACCATTCAGTCCGAAGTGCGGGTGCCAGTGGGTCAGGCACAGTGGGGACAAGCCGTTGGCGAGCGGGTGCTTTGGCTGGCCAGTCAGAAGCTGGGCAGTGCTGAATTGCGTCTTGACCCCCCGGATCTGGGACCCGTTCACGTTCGAGTCAGCAGCCATAACGACCAAATCAGCGTCACGTTTACCAGCCCTCAGACAGGCGTGCGCGAAGCACTGGATCAAAGCGCCAACCGGCTGCGCGAGATGTTCTCCGAGCAAGGGCTCAATCTGGTGGATGTGAACGTCTCCGACCAGTCTGGCGAGCAGTCGCTGGCCGAGGATGGCAGCCGTCGCGGCGGAGGCACCTCGGGCAGTGAGGAGGACAGCGAACCCGAGAACGGGCAAGTGACCGTGCTGCGCTCGAATTATCTGGTGGATCACTACGCCTGAATCTCCGTGTTGGATAAAAAGCGCTTACCCGAGCGCTTGCCCGTCTTCCCCGCCTGTGACAGTATCGCTACTTTGCGCGCTGTGCCGTAATTGGCACGGCGCTTGCTCACCCTCCTATTGGTAAGAATGAGTGACGGAATTTTGGCATGGCCGAAGAAGAACGAGAACTGACTGAGGAAGAACGGACGGAAGCCGACCGAAAAGCTCGTCGGAGCCGGCGGATTAAGCTGGCGGTTCTGGGATTGGTGCTGATCCTCTTATCGGTGGGTGTCACCCTCGCTTTGTTGCACTTTTTAGGGGAAGAACCCGCATCGCCAACCGATGCGGAAGCGCAGGCAGAGCCCGTGGAGCCCGCTGATCAGAAGGCGATATATTTTCCATTAAAGGAAAAAATACTCATCAATTATGAGGTCAAAGGGCGGCAGCGTTTTCTGCAAACGGAAATTACTCTGATGTGCCGGGATAATGCCGTGCCTGCTGCATTAGAGCAGCACTTGCCGCGGGTACGAAATGACTTGATCATGTTGTTCAGCGGGCAGCGCTTTGAAGATCTGCAAACCCCGGAAGGCCGAGAGTTACTGAGGCAAGATGCGTTGCGGGTGGTGCAATCGATCATGGACGAAGAAATCGGGCAGCCCGGCGTGGAGCAAGTGCTTTTTACCAGTTTTGTCATGCAGTAATTCGGCGATTAACCGGCGCTAAGGTAACGGATCGTGCAAGACCTACTCTCACAAGATGAAATCGATGCGTTGCTCCACGGCGTGGACGATGGCGATATCGACACGGATGATGATCTCGACATCGATCCGGTCAAAGCCTACGACCTGACCAGTCAGGACCGTATTGTCCGCGGACGGATGCCCACGCTGGAAATGATCAACGAGCGTTTCGCGCGTTACACGCGAATCAGCATGTTCAATATGTTGCGTCGCACGGCCGATGTTTCTGTCGGCGGCATTCAGATCCAGAAATTCGGCGAATACGTCCACACCCTTTATGTGCCCACCAGCCTCAACATCGTAAAATTCCGCCCCTTGCGCGGTAATGCGCTGATCATTCTCGATGCGCGCCTGGTGTTCAAACTGGTGGATAACTTTTTTGGCGGTGATGGTCGCCATGCCAAGATTGAAGGCCGGGAATTTACGCCCACCGAGTTGCGCGTGGTGCAAATGGTACTGGATCAGATTTTTATTGATCTCGGTGAGGCATGGAAGGCCGTCATGCCCATTACCTTCGAGTACATCAACTCCGAAGTGAATCCGTCGCTGGCGAATATCGTCAGCCCCAGTGAGGTTGTTGTGGTCAGCACCTTCCATGTGGAGCTTGATGGCGGCGGCGGTGATATGCATATCACCGTGCCGTATTCCATGATCGAACCGATTCGTGAAGTGCTTGACTCGGGGTTGCAAAGTGACAGCGATGAGCAGGACGAGCGCTGGGTAAAAGCGCTGCGCGAGGATGTGCTCGCCGCTCAAGTGGATCTGGAATGCGATATTGTGCGGCGCGAGATTACCCTGCGGGACATTATCAATCTCAAGGCCGGGGACGTTATACCCATGGAAATGCCCGACCACCATGTGGTTACCGCGAATGGAGTGCCCATGTTCCGCACACGCCTGGGCCAGATTCGAGGCAATCTGGCACTGAAAATCAATGGCTTGATCGATCACAGTTCGGCCTACAACATTACGGCAAATGAAGGGGGTTCCAGTGGCGAACGAGAATGACACCCACGATGGAGAACAGGATCAGGACGCCATGGCAGCCGAGTGGGAAGCGGCCATGCTGGAGCAGGAGACGGTCGACGAGAAAGGCACTGATAGCACCGGGAGTGTTGACGCCCAGATGTCGGACGCCCAGCAGGATGTAGACCGGGTAGCCCTCGATGAACTAACCGAAGATGAGCGCCCCAATACCAACCCTGATCTCGATGTGATTCTGGATATTCCGGTTTCCATTTCGATGGAAGTGGGACGCACGTCCATAACCATCCGCAACCTGTTGCAGTTAAACCAGGGGTCAGTGATTGAATTGGACCGTCTTGCGGGTGAGCCACTGGATGTTCTGGTGAATGGCACATTGATCGCGCACGGTGAGGTAGTGGTGGTCAATGAGAAGTTCGGTATCCGCATGACCGACGTTATCAGCCCCTCCGAACGTATCAAGAAGCTGCGCTAATGGAAGGCGGTGCCGCTACCCAGTTGTTGAATATCGCGCTGAGCCTGTTACTGGTGGTCGGTCTCATTCTGGCGCTGGCCTGGATGCTGCGCCGTTTTGGCCACGGTGGCCCCTTTAATCGTCAGACTATGAAGGTAGTGGCCAGCCTGCCGCTGGGAACCCGCGAGCGACTGATGCTGGTGGAGGTGGGAGGGCAACAGCTTTTGCTGGGGATAACGCCTCAACAGATTCGCACCCTGCACGTTTTCGATGAACCGATTATCGAAGCGACGGACACAGTGACTCCGGATTTCCGCCATCGGCTCATGACACTGATGAACAAGAACCCCCCGCAAGAGTGATGAGCCCTGCCATGGTTTCACCTCGCTCCTATTTAACGCGCCTGTTAACGCGCCTGCTATTGCTCGCCATGCTGCTTGGTCTTTCGGTATTGTCGCAGGCGCAGGACAGCGAACCGGAACTGGCCACCCCTCAACAAAACAGTGTGGGCGGTGCGATCCCGGCCATCCCCGGTTTGCCCGCCCTGACCGTGACGACCAACCCGGACGGCTCGGAAGAGTACACCGTTACGTTGCAGATCCTTGCGATCATGACGGCGCTGACCTTCCTGCCTGCCATCCTGTTGATGATGACGTCCTTTACACGCATCATTATTGTCTTCTCCATCCTGCGCCAGGCGCTGGGGTTGCAGCAGTCACCCTCCAATCAGATATTGATAGGGCTTGCTCTGTTCTTGACGCTGTTTATCATGCAGCCCGTGCTGCAACAGGTGAACGCCAACGCGCTGCAACCCTACATCAACGAACAAATCAACGCCCAGACAGCTCTGGCCAGAACCGCGGAACCGTTTCACAGCTTCATGCTCGCGCAGACAAGGGAGTCCGATATCTCCCTGTTCGTAGGCATCGCCGGTAACCCGGAAATCCAGACACCGCAGGACACACCGTTCAGTATTCTGGTGCCTGCCTTCATTACCAGCGAACTGAAAACCGCCTTCCAGATCGGCTTTATCATCTTCATTCCTTTTCTGGTGATCGATATCGTTGTGGCCAGTGTATTGATGGCCATGGGTATGATGATGCTCTCGCCGTTAATTATCTCCCTGCCGTTCAAAATCATGCTGTTCGTCCTTGTCGACGGGTGGGCCATGTTGATCGGCACACTGGCCGCCAGCTTTGGAGTCTAGAGCATGACACCCGAAGTCGTTATGGACCTGTTTGCCGACGCCCTATACCTCACCGTCCTGATGCTAATCGTCATCGTCGGGCCGGGCCTTGTGGTCGGTTTAGTAGTCAGCATGTTCCAGGCCGCCACCCAGATCAACGAACAAACGCTTAGCTTCCTCCCGCGCCTGCTGGTCACCCTGTCGTCGGTCATGATCGCCGGCCCCTGGCTGCTGCGGGAATTCATGGACCTGTTCAACCGCTTATACACCAACGTCCCAAACCTGATCGGTTAACCAAAAAATGGTTCAGAAATAGAACGTGACATTATCTCTGAGGCTTTGGTGGTGGTGACGCTTTCCAAACCCTCACTTCAGGGAAGAAGTGGGGGAGCTACAGGGACGTATCCATCGCGTTTTGGAAACGCAGGCCTCCATCAGAGCCGGACTCTCTACACCGTTAAAAGAGCCCATACCACAATACAGCTATGAACGAACTGGTCCTGAGCGAACAACAACTCATGCAATTCATCGGTCAATACCTGTGGCCGATGATCCGCATCAGTGGCCTGTTCCTGGCGATGCCCATCATCGGAGCACAAACGATAACCGCACGGGTAAGAGTCGTGCTCGCCGTATTCACCACATTACTACTCGCCCCCATGTTGCCCCCGCCGCCCGCGATTGACCTGGTATCGCTGAACGCCATGACACTGATCGCCAAAGAGCTTTTGATCGGTGTAGCCATGGGTTTTATCCTGCAAGTATTCCTGCAAGTATTCGTGCTCTCTGGAGAATTTGTCGCCATGAAAATGGGTCTTGGCTTCGCGGCCATGAACGACCCATCCACGGGTGTCTCCACTTCAGTGCTGTCCCAGTTTTACTTAATGTTGGCAACACTGCTATTCCTCAGCTTCAATGGACACCTCATTCTGATTCAGATGCTGGTTGACAGCTATGTAGCGCTTCCTTTGCAAGGCGCGGGGCTGAGCGCAACACAGTTTGCAGCCCTTGCCAGCCTCGGTACCTGGATGTTTAGTGCCGCGTTAGTGATTGTGCTGCCGGTGTTCACCGCCATTATGATCATTAATATGGCGTTTGGCGCGATGAATCGTTCTGCGCCGCAAATGAACGTCTTCACCGTTGGCTTCCCGATGACACTGATTTTTGGACTGCTGGTGATGTGGCTGGCCCTGCCGGCATTTCTGCCAGTATTTGAAGTGCTTAGCCAAGAGGCCTTCCGTTACGTACGAGAGATTATAGGAATTCCCTGATGGCCGAAGAAAACGACAGCAGTCAGGAAAAGACAGAAGAGCCCACGGCGCGAAAACTTGAAAAAGCACGCGAAGACGGCCAGATTCCCCGATCCCGAGAACTGACCACCACCTTTTTGTTGCTCGCCGGAACCATTGGCCTGTTAATATTTGGTCCTTATATGGCCGGTAAACTCGCCGGCATTCTCCAGTTTAACTTCGCCATTGAGCGGGAAGTCGTGTTCAGCACCGACGCCATGCTCGAGCACCTGACCGCTTCCCTTTACCACGGCACCCTCAGCATGATGCCCGTGTTCGGGCTGTTATTGCTGGCGTCCATCTTTGGCCCGATCGGCCTTGGCGGCTGGTTATTCAGCAGCAAAGCCATGGCGCCGAAAGCCAGTCGAATGAACCCGATATCCGGCCTGAAGCGCATGTTCTCGCTCAAAGCGCTGGTGGAGCTGGCCAAAGCCCTGGGCAAAGTGTTACTGATCATGGCGGTGGCTGTTGGCCTGTTAATAGTGCAACAACAGGATATGCTGCGATTATCCGATCAGGAACCGGCAACAGCCATCAAAAACTCTGTGTGGCTCAGTGCCATTGGAGCCATTGCCCTTGCCGCCGTGACCATCGCCGTGGCGGCCATCGATATTCCCTTCCAGATCTATGAAAACAACAAAAAATTGAAAATGACCAAACAGGAAGTGAAAGACGAAATGAAGGACACCGACGGCAAACCTGAAGTCAAAAGCCGCATTCGTCAATTACAACGGGAAATGGCCCAACGGCGCATGATGTCCGAAGTGCCCAAAGCCGATGTCGTCATTACCAACCCGACACACTATTCGGTAGCGCTTAAATACGATCCGGATTCGATGAACACGCCGGTGCTGTTGGCGAAGGGGGCGGATCAGACCGCAATGAAGATCCGGGAGATCGCGCGGGCGCATGATATCCAGATTATGGAATCGCCAATGTTGACGCGGGCTATTTACCACACAACGGATTTGGAGCAGGAAATCCCTCAGGATCTGTATATGGCGGTGGCGCAGGTGCTGGCTTATGTGTTCCAGTTGCGTAACTATCGCAAGGGCAGGGGTGAGCGCCCGCAGTATCCACGAAATATCAAAGTGCCCCGCAACATGCAGTTTGATTAGCGCTGCTGAGATTTTCCGGTCCAGAATCCGTCATGCGTGATGATACGTATGAGGCGGATGCAGCGTTGGTTGTTCGGAGACTCTTGGAGGCATGGATGCCGACATGAAGCCCCCATGGATGGGTTCACGGCGGGTCTCCGAACAACCAACGCTGTAGCCGCCGGGCTGTACTTAGGCACCGAGCGTTTTATCTGGCTCCAGCGGCTGCGGAGTAGACCGGCTGGAGACCCGCCGTAAATACTTCCCTGTAGGCTTCATGTCGGCATCCATGCCTCGGCTTTGGCTCCTGCGTCGCTCTACCACCTACATCCTTGTAGGCGTCCAAGAGTCTCCAACCGGTCTACTCCGCATCCGCTTATTCACGTAATTCAATAGAGTTGTCTGTGAAAAACCATTAATGGTATAGATCTTGCGATAGGTCGCTCAGAGATTGAAAACCGTCAAAAAAGCGACCTCCATGGCATTACCCAGCTTCAGCCAACTTCGTAACTTCGACCGGGGCAACGCCGTCCGGCAGATCCGTGGCCTCGGTCGTGGCAACCTCGGCATTCCCATCCTGTTGCTGATGCTCCTGGGCATGATGATCCTGCCCATTCCACCCCTGATGCTCGACGCCTTTTTCTCCTTCAATATCGCACTGTCGCTCGTGGTATTGCTGGTCAGCGTCTACGCCATGCGACCGCTCGATTTTGCCGCTTTCCCCACCATTTTGCTCGTGGCTACTCTCCTGCGGTTGGCACTCAACGTTGCCTCCACCCGCGTGGTGCTGCTCAATGGTCACGAAGGCGGGGATGCCGCCGGTAAAGTGATTCAGGCCTTTGGGGAAGTGGTCATCGGCGGGAACTACGCGGTGGGGCTGGTCGTGTTCCTGATTTTGATGATTATCAATTTTATCGTGGTCACCAAGGGTGCTGGCCGGATTTCCGAGGTGAGCGCCCGGTTTACGCTGGATGCCATGCCCGGCAAACAGATGGCCATTGATGCGGACCTGAATGCGGGGTTGATTGATCAGGAAGAGGCGCGCGAGCGACGTAAAGACGTCGCCAGTGAGGCAGATTTCTACGGGGCGATGGACGGTGCCAGCAAATTTGTGCGCGGGGATGCCATTGCCGGGATTTTGATCCTGATCATTAACATCATCGGTGGGCTCGGCATCGGTATGGTCCAGCACGGTCTGGACTTTTCCACCGCGCTGCAAAACTACATTCTGCTGACCATTGGTGACGGCCTGGTCGCTCAGATTCCCTCGCTTCTTCTGTCCACCTCGGCGGCGATTCTGGTGACGCGGGTCAACAGTTCCGAGGATATGCGCGAGCAGGTGATGAGCCAGATGTTCGCCTCGCCCAAGGCGCTGGCTATCTCCGCTGGCGTTTTACTGCTGATGGGCTCCATTCCCGGTATGCCGCATTTTGCGTTTCTCGGCCTGGGTTTACTGTGTGCCGGGTTGGCGTATTTTATTTATTGGCGCAGCCAGCAGCCTGAGCCGGTGGATGACACCGGTCAGTTTTCCCAGCGTGAGCGCGCGGGCGATAGCGGGCGCGGTGGTGGCGCTACGGTGTCGTCACCGCAAGGCAACACGGCGTCGTTGCCGCCAGCGCGTGAAACGGCCGAGCTGGACTGGGACGATGTGCAGCCGGTCGATATTATCGGTCTTGAGGTGGGGTATCGCCTCATTCCCCTGGTGGATCGTGCGCAGGGTGGGGAATTACTGGGCAGAATTAAAGGTGTGCGGCGCAAGTTGTCACAGGATATGGGGTTTCTGATTCCGTCCGTGCATATTCGGGATAACCTCGATTTACTGCCCAACGGTTACCGCATTAGTCTGATGGGTGTGCCCCTGGCGCAAGCCGAAGTTTACGCCGATCGCGAAATGGCGATTAACCCCGGACAGGTGTTTGGAGAGCTCGACGGGGCAAAAACCAAAGACCCAGCCTTTGGGCTGGATGCAGTCTGGATTGATGCTTCCCAGAAAGAAAAAGCCCAGACACTGGGTTATACCGTAGTGGATGCGAGTACGGTCGTGGCCACCCATCTCAACCAGCTGTTGCAACAACACACGTGGGAGTTGCTCGGCCACGAGGATGTGCAGAAGCTGTTGGACATGCTGGCTCGCACCTCCCCTAAATTGGTGGAAGAGCTGGTTCCGAATACGGTGTCACTCAATGTGCTGCTGAAAGTGTTGCAGAATCTTTTGCGCGAGCGTGTGCCAATTCGCGATATGCGATCGATTGCGGAAGCGTTGGCCGGCAGTGGCGGAAAGAGTCAAGATCCCGCCACTTTAACGAGCCTGGCTCGGGTGGCACTGGCTCGTCAAATCGTACAGGGCATTGTGGGCTCTGATGCAGAGCTGCCCGTCATCACACTTCAGCCCGAGTTGGAACAGTTATTGCTCAACACCATTCAACAGGCACAGAAATCTGGCGCCGATGAGGGCGCCTTTATTGAGCCGGGGCTGGCCGAGCGGTTGCGGCAGTCGCTGCAGGAAGCCGCACAGCGGCAGGAAGTGGCCGGTAAACCGGTGGTTTTGCTGGTAGCGGCACCGCTTCGCAATGTGCTGGCCCGGTTTGCGCGCAACAGCGTGACGGACATACACGTTTTGGCTTATACCGAAGTGCCTGAGAACAAACAGATTTCCATCGATGCCAGCGTGGGTGCCGGCAACACGGCCAACCGCTAGCCCGGTTGAATGAGGAGTAGACAATGCAGGTAAAACGATTTCTTGCAGCCGATATGCGACGCGCGCTGGAAATGGTCCGTCAGGAACTGGGTCCCGATGCGGTTATCCTTTCGAGTAACCGTACCAAAGACGGTGTCGAATTGCTGACGGTGCCCGCTACGAACGCTATCTCCGAGCCCTCTGCGCCCGAAGCCCCAGAACCGGTTGCTCAGGCCGGCCATGAGGTGACAAGTGCCAGGGCGGCCGCCTCTGAGTCCGAAGATATCGTCGCCCAGCTAATGGCGCGCTCCAGCCAGCACCGACAGCGTGAGCTGGAAGCCTCCGCTCGCGAGTTCCTGCAACCCAACCAGCGGGTTAATGCCGGAATACCGGTGCGTCGCTCACTGCTGGAAGGGCAAGCCAGCGGGGGGGCGAACGCCATTGATGATTTGGAGGTCCGTCGCGCCCGTTCCACGAGCGCTGCGCAGCGCTATGGTCTGCGGGATGAGTCCGAGCCTCCTTCAGCACCCGTTGAGGACACCCGACTGGAAACGCTGCAGGTCGAGCTGGCTGAAATGCGGTATTTGCTGGAAGAGCAGCTGTCCCGGATGATGCCGACAGACGATGGACCACGCTCCCCGGTACACTCCAGTGTGGGGCGGCGCCTGGAACGGTTGGGATTGCCCGCCGAAGTCAGTGCGCAAGTGCTTGAATCCATCCCGGAAAGCCAGGCGTTGGGGCAGTCCTGGACATCCGCTCTGGCGCAGCTGTCTCGCCGGATTCCTGTGCAAGGCAACGATCCCGTCAGTCGGGGCGGCGTATTTGCGCTGGTGGGGCCCACCGGGGCCGGAAAAACCACCACGATTGGGAAGCTGGCTGCCCGGCACGTTATGTCCAAGGGGGCCGGAGAGGTGGCTCTGGTGACGCTGGATACTCATCGCATAGGTGGACACGACCCGTTGCGTTCCCTGGCGCGCGTATTGGGGGTCACCTTGAAAGTGGTCGAGGATCGCGAACAGCTCGGCTCAGTGTTGTACGGTTTGCGTCGTCATTCGCTTGTGCTAATTGATACAGCAGGCTTCCGGCCAGGTGACTCGCGCCTGACGGAACAGTGGGAGGCGTTGCTACGCCAGCCTCACATCCAACCGCTGTTGGTATTGCCGGCCAACAGCCAGCCCGGGGTTCTTAAAGCCGTTCTGCACGCTTACGGCGATGATGCGTTGGCGGGGTGTGTGCTGAGTAAGCTGGACGAGTGCGCCAGCCTGGGAGAGGCACTCGGCGTGGCGGTGCAGGGCGGGGTGCCAATCGTCTATACTACGGACGGCCAGGACATTCCCAAGGATCTGGAGGTGGTCAGACCCCATCAACTGGTGACTCGGGCGGCGGGATTGATCAGCCGACCGGCAGGTGATCGCCCTGTGTCTGCATCGGGTGCGCGAGCTATATAATGACATTGCCCTCCCAATTCGGGGTATTAAGGGCAGCGGAGGAGATCAATAACCAGATGAGTCAGATGCGTCCGGTTCAAGTCATCGCGGTTTCCGGCGGCAAAGGTGGCGTTGGCAAAAGCAATATCTCGGTTAATCTGAGCATTGCGCTGGCCGAGCTGCGTCGACGGGTAGTGCTGCTGGATGCCGACCTGGGGTTGGCCAACGTCGATGTTCTGTTGGGGCTGAAAACCCGGCATACATTATCGGATGTCCTGGAAGGCCAGCTTTCCCTGATGGATGTGCTCGTGGACGGCCCGGCGGGTTTGAAAATAGTGCCGGCGGCCTCCGGCGTTCAGCGCATGACGATGCTCGGCCCGCGTGAGCACGCGGGGCTGATCAATGCGTTCAGTGAACTGAGCGACCAAGTGGATATTCTGGTGGTAGATACTGCTGCGGGTATTTCTGACACCGTGGTCAGCTTTGTTCGTGCCGCTCACGAAGTGCTGGTCGTGGTGTGCGATGAACCGTCATCCATTACCGACGCCTATGCGCTGATCAAAGTGCTCAACCGCGATCATGATCTGCAACGTTTTCGCGTGGTGGCGAACATGACTCGTACTCCCCGGGAGGGTCAGTCAATGTTCAACAAGCTCAACAGCGTATGCGAACGGTTTTTGGACGTTACGCTGCAATACGTCGGGCACATTCCGTTTGACGAAAGCGTCCGCAAAGCGGTGCAGAAGCAAAAATCATTGTTGGAGTTCGCCCCGCATGCGAAGGCGGCCCAGGCTATTCGGGAACTCGCTAAAGAGGTGGATAAATGGCCATTGCCCAGTGCGCCGACCGGTCGGCTGGAGTTCTTTGTGGAACGCCTCCTTCAGGTTGCCAATCAACGCTAATGGGTGAGCTTGAGGTAACTGAGAATGGCTGCAACCGATCAACTTGCCATGTATGACAGAACCCGCCAGTACACCAATGATATTCGGGTGGAAGACTATGCGCCGCTGGTCAAGCGGATTGCCCACCATATGATGCTGCGCATGCCGGCTTGTGTTCAGGTTGAGGATCTGATCCAGGCCGGCATGATCGGTCTTCTGGAGGCTTCTCAGAAATACGACGCCTCTCGGGGTGCCAGCTTCGAAACTTACGCCGGTATCCGGATTCGCGGGGCAATCGTGGACGAAATGCGTCGCGGTGACTGGGCACCGCGCTCCGTGCACCGTAACGCCCGGCGCATCAGCGAGGCGATAGGGCAGGTTGAAGCCCGCACCGGACGGGATGCTCAGGATGCCGAAGTGGCCGATGAGCTGGGTGTCGATCTCAACAATTACTTTGATATGTTGCGCGATGCCAGCGCCAGCCGCCTTTTCAGCTATGAGGAGACCTTTGGGGACGACGAGTCCAGTCTGACGAGCGGCTCAAGCCTTGAGCACCACAGCCCGCTTGAAGGTATCCAGCGTTCAGCGCTAAAGCAATCCCTCTCTCAGGCGATAACCCAATTACCGGAGCGCGAACAACTGGTTCTTGCGCTGTACTACGATCAGGAATTGAACCTTAAGGAAATTGGCCAGGTGCTGGGTGTCAGTGAGTCCAGGGTCAGCCAAATTCACAGCCAGGCGGCGTTGCGCCTGCGCACGCGTCTGGCAGATTGGCGCGAGAATGATTGACCAGCCTGCCGAATCTGGGTAACTTGCCTGAGATAACGGACTCTCATCTGGCACATTGGCCGGTATGGTGAGCGTGACGCGTTCAAACCAGTAACGAATCAGTAAAACGTATCGGGGCCGTTTAGGCCTCGTCCGATCAAACGGCTCCCGCCATACGAGACGGAGGTTGCATTGGATAAAAACATGAAGATCCTGATTGTCGACGATTTTTCGACAATGCGACGGATTATCAAGAACCTGCTCAGAGATTTGGGTTTCAGTAACACCCACGAGGCGGATGATGGCGTGACTGCATTGCCCATGCTGCGCAGTGGTGATTTTGATTTCCTGATCACGGATTGGAATATGCCGGGGATGACGGGTATTGACCTGCTTCGAGCCGTGCGCGAGGAAGAAAAACTGCATGCCTTGCCGGTCCTGATGGTGACCGCTGAAGCCAAGCGCGACCAGATCATTGAGGCGGCCCAGGCCGGGGTCAATGGTTATGTGGTCAAGCCGTTCACGGCCGCAGCCCTTAAGGAAAAAATTGAAAAGATTTTCGAGCGCGTTGGTTGATCGCGTCGGCGGTTACATTTGTTAGCGCCGGATACAATAAGGCACTCCCATGGCTTCCACAACTCAATTGCATGAAAACGATGCATTCATTTCCGAGCTTAAGGAATGCGCCAAACTGCTGATTGAAAAACTGCAGGGCGATCATTTTCAGGAAGCATCGGAATTGATTCACGCGATCACCGAAGTGCGTGATCGGCATATTTATCAATCCGTGGGCAGGCTGACCCGCGGGTTGCACGATGCCATTGTCAATATGAACGTTGATGGCGATTTCAGCTCAGAGCCGCCCAGCATCGAAAATTCTGAAATTCGGGATGCGTCCAATCGCCTCAATTATGTGATCGACCTGACCCAGAAGGCCGCTGAGCGGACCATGGATATGGTGGATGAGTCCGCGCCCATCTCCACCAATCTCGGTCAGGAGGCAGCCGCTTTGCGTACCGAATGGGCACGCTTAAAGCGCCGGGAAATGAGCTCGGATGAGTTTCGGGATCTGTATCACCGAATGGATGACTTTCTCGGCCAGATGGTGTCGGGTACCGAGCAGATTGGCAGTAACCTTCAGGAAATCGTACTGGAGCAAGGCTTCCAGGATCTGACAGGACAGGTGCTGAAGCGGGTGATTGGCCTGATCAACGATGTTGAGCAGGACCTGGTCAGCCTGGTGTGTATTGCCTCACAGGTAGAAGATGTTACAGGTTTAACCGTTGAGGCCGATAACGAAGAGCGAGTGGTGAAAACACGCCAGAAAAGCTCCGGTGAAGGGCCACAAATCAATGCCAGCGAGCGAAAAGATGTGGTCTCCAACCAGGATGAAGTTGACGATCTGCTCTCCAGCCTGGGCTTTTAAATGACGGGGCAGTGATTTCCAGTTGAGATACGGCGTTAAGCCGCTCGCCGAGTGAGAGCCTTGCGCCAAAGCGATTAAAGGCAGGAGCGGGTGTGAAAAAAGCGTATAAAGCGTATATAGGAGCGCTGAATGGGTTTCGGTGACGACGAAGAAATTCTCCAGGACTTCCTGGTTGAGGCAAGTGAAATATTGGAGAAATTGTCGGAGCAACTGGTCCAACTGGAGCAGCGGCCCGATGACACCGATTTGCTCAACGCAATCTTCCGCGGCTTCCATACCGTCAAAGGTGGCGCGGGCTTTCTTCAGCTCGATCCCATGGTGGAATGCTGCCACGTTACCGAAAACCTGTTTGATGTTCTCCGAAACGGTCAGCGCCAAGTCACCTCTGAGCTTATGGATGTGGTGCTGCAATCGCTAGACACCATCAACCAGCAATTTAATGACCTCTCCCAACGGGAAGAAATGTCGCAGGCTGATCCGGAGCTGATTGCCACTCTGCAGCGCCTGGTAGATGGCCAGCCTGTTGCCGAGAGCGATTCTTCCGGTGAAGACCCGGCGGTCGATAGTGAAGCAGCCCCCGTATCGTTTACCGGGCAACCCGCCTCGGCATCGGGTAACGTCGGAGGTGATATCACCGACGAGGAGTTCGAGCAATTGCTGGATGCGATCACCGACGAGGGACCGGCATCCAAACCTTCTGCGCCAGCGGATTCGTCCAGCGATGTGATCGAAGAGGACGAGTTCGAAGCGTTGCTCGACGAGTTGCATGGTAAAGGGAAAGCACCGGGCAAACACGAAGGCAAAACCGAAGACGGTAATGTCGCTAATGCTAATAAAAGTTCGGCGACCTCATCATCGTCCGGCGATGAGATCGACGATGATGAATTTGAAGCCTTGCTGGATGAGTTACACGGTAAGGGCAAGGGTCCCGGCACCACGAACGCTAAACCGGATAGCTCCGCCAAAGCGGCAGCCCCCAAACAGGAAGAGCAGGCGCTGATTACCGACGACGAGTTCGAGTCTTTGCTGGATGAATTGCACGGTAAAGGACGTAGCCCTGGGGCCGGTACCAAAAAGTCTGCCGGCGCAGCTCCTGCCAACAAAGCCCCTTCAAATAAGCCTCTTGAAAGCAAAGCCGGCAGTGCCGCTAAGCCAGAGAAAGGCCCGGGCAAGACCGACAAGGACGCTACGCCCGCAGAGACCACAGTGCGCGTGGACACGCAGCGTCTGGACGACATCATGAACATGGTGGGTGAGTTGGTGTTGGTCCGCAACCGTTTGGTGCGCCTGGGTGATGATATTGAGAATGAATCCCTGGCCAAAGCCGTTTCCAATCTGGATGTGGTGACAGCCGATCTGCAAAGCTCCGTGATGAAAACTCGCATGCAACCGATCAAAAAAGTGTTTGGTCGATTCCCGCGGGTGGTACGCGACCTGGCTCGCAACCTGAAAAAAGAAGTCACGTTGGAACTGGTGGGAGAAGACACCGATCTGGATAAAAACCTGGTAGAGGCGCTGTCCGACCCTTTGATTCACCTGGTGCGCAACTCTGTGGATCACGGCATTGAATTGCCGGAGGTTCGGGAAGCCGAGGGTAAACCCAAGGCGGGTAAAGTGGTACTCGCTGCCGAGCAGGAGGGTGATCATATTCTGCTCTCCATTACTGACGATGGCGCCGGTATGGACCCTGATAAATTGCGGAATATTGCCGTTGATAAGGGTGTGATGGATCGTGATGGCGCAGACCGTCTGTCTGACGCCGAAGCGTTTAACCTGATTTTTGCGCCGGGTTTCTCTACCAAAAAAGAAATTTCCGATGTCTCCGGCCGGGGCGTGGGAATGGATGTGGTGAAAACCAAAATCAGCCAGCTTAACGGCACCATCGAAATTCAGTCCACCAAGGGTCAAGGCACTCGGCTGAACATCAAGGTCCCGCTGACATTGGCGATTATGCCCACCTTGATGGTGATGCTGGGAGAGCAGGCTTTTGCGCTGCCCTTGGCCAGTGTGCAAGAAATTTTCCACATGGATATGAGAAAAAGCCACGTGGTGGATGGGCAGGAGTGCGTCACGATTCGGGACCGGGCCATTCCAGTTTTCTACCTCAAGGACTGGTTGATTAAAGGCGCTGCTCGACAACGGGAGCAGGAAGCTCATGTGGTGATCGTTGCGATTGGCACTCGCATCGTCGGCTTCGTGGTAGATCAGCTGCTGGGCCAGGAAGAGGTCGTGATCAAGCCGCTCGGCAAGGTTTTGCAAGGGACGCCGGGCATGGCAGGTGCTACCATCACGGGGGACGGCACCATGGCTTTAATTTTGGACATCCCTGGGCTGCTTAAACGCTACGCTGGTGGAGTGTAGCTGCGGTCAATACGATGTGGCAGGCGAGTCGGAGATGAGACAGGTGCTGATTAGCGCACTTGGATTGGTTTTTCTTAGGAGTTCAGCAGCATGCCGTTAAGGGTGTTAGTGGTCGATGATTCCAATTTCTTTCGCCAGCGGTTGAAGGAGATGATCGAGCAACACCCGGAGCTTACTGTTGCGGGTGTTGCCTCCAATGGTCGTGAAGCGGTAGAGCAGGCGAGATCGCTCAAACCAGACCTGATCACAATGGACTTCGAAATGCCGGAAATGGACGGGATAACCGCTGTCCGGCATATCATGGCCGAGCGGCCCATCCCCATTCTGATGTTTTCTTCGCTCACTTACGAAGGGGCGCGCATTACCCTGGATGCACTGTCAGCCGGTGCGACCGACTTCATGCCTAAGGACTTTGGCGAAGTTTCCAGAAACGCACAGGCTCTACGCGATAAATTGCACGAGCGGCTGTTGACGCTGGGGCGGCAGTCGCGAGCTTCTGCCAGCGCCACCCGGGCCGCCACGAGGCTTCAGCGCCCCGCGCCCGAGATCGCCGACCCTCAGGAAAGCCCTGCACCTGCTTCTCGCCCGGCTGTCGGCAAGCGCCATTATCGATTATTGGTTATCGGCGCCTCTACGGGTGGTCCTGTCGCGCTGACCGATGTGCTGGTGAATCTACCGGCCCGTTTCCCGTTGCCGATCGTGCTGGTACAGCACATGCCTGAAAATTTTACTCGCGCTTTTGCGGAACGACTGGATCGACAATGCCAGGTGCGGGTCCGGGAAGCAAAGGACGGCGACGCCCTGGAACCCGGGCTTGCGCTGTTGGCGCCAGGAGGCAAACAGCTGATGGTCGATGGCCGTGGCTCGGTGCGGATTCTGGATGATCAGCGGGTCACCTATAAACCCTCACTGGACATTACCTTTGGCTCGGCGGCCAAACATTATGGGGCAAAGGTGCTGGGTGTGGTATTGACCGGCATGGGCGCGGATGGCCGCGAAGGCGCACGAATGCTAAAGCAGTCAGGCTCCACCATTTGGTCCCAGGACGAAGCCAGTTGTGTGATTTACGGCATGCCTATGGCGGTAGCCAAAGCGGGCTTGTCCGATAAAGTATTGAGCTTGAAAGATATCGGGCCCCGGTTGGCCCGGGAGGTTGGCTGACCGTGGATCTGCTCAGCATCCTGGGAGTTATTGTCGGTTTCGCGGCACTGATCGGTGGTAATTTTATAGAGGGCGGTACGCTCTCCTCCTTGTTGAACGGTCCGGCGGCGTTGATTGTAGTGGGTGGCACTTTGGGTGCGGCGATGCTGCAAACACCGAAAGTGCACTTGAAGCGGGCGCTGCAAATATTTCCCTGGATATTCCGCCCGCCAGTCAACGCTTTTCAAACGGGTATTAACTGTATCGTCAATTGGTCTGTTACCGCCCGTAAGCAAGGTCTGCTGGGGTTGGAACAAATTGCGGACAATGAAAGCGACCCTTTTGCACGCAAGGGCCTGCAGCTGATGGTGGACGGGAGCGAACCGATGGTCATTCGTCGCGTCATGGAAAATGAGCTGATTCTCAGTGAACAACGCGATCAGGACGCGGTACGGTTTTACGAATGCATGGGTGGTTATTCACCCACGATTGGCATTATCGGCGCGGTGATGGGGCTCATCCATGTCATGCGAAACCTGGCGGATCCAGAACAGCTTGGCCCCGGTATTGCTGTCGCTTTCGTCGCGACCATTTATGGCGTGGCATTAGCCAATCTTTTCTTGTTGCCCATCGCTAACAAGCTGAAAATGTGTATCAATGAGCGTTCACATTATCGTGAGTTGATGATCGAGGGCATCATCGCCATCGCAGACGGGGAAAACCCTCGTTCTATTGAGATGAAACTCAACGGCTACCTGCACAAATAGAGGTTGCCCATGCCGCGCCGCCGTCCCTCAGAACTGAACGTGAACCACGAGCGCTGGCTGGTTTCCTATGCAGATTTTATTACGCTGCTGTTTGCGTTTTTTGTGGTGATGTACTCCATTTCTCAAGTGAGCGAGAGCAAGTATCGAGTATTGTCCGAAACCTTGACCGAAGCTTTCGAGCCCACACGCTCGGTGCGGCCCCTTCAGGTGGGTCAGCCCTCGCGATCTCCATCCTCGTCCGCTATCGATATACGCGGGGACGAGCGGGGCGATACAACAAATCCCCAGCTCGGTGAAAGCGCCTCAGTGGATGCGCTGGATGAGTTGGGGGATTTGGGAGAACTGGGTGAACTCGCACAACGTATCAATGATCGTTTCAGCGATCTGATCGGCGAGGATTTGCTGGAGGTCTACGCCAATGAGCACTGGCTGAAGGTCGAGTTGAAAGACAGCATTCTCTTTGAGTCCGCCAGTGCAGAGCCCAGTGGCCAGGCAAGGGACATTTTCCAGGAAATGGCGTTGTTGCTGAGTGAATACCAGAGCCCTGTCCAGGTGGAAGGCCATACGGATAATCGACCGATACAGAATGTACAGTACCCCAGCAACTGGGAATTATCGGCGGCGCGCGCCAGTGCTATCGTCAAATTGTTGGCGGCCAGTGGCGTATCGGCTGCGAGGCTGTCGGCGGTGGGGTATGGTGAATATCAGCCGGTGGCGGATAACGATACACCTGAGGGGCAAGCGAAAAACCGTCGCGTGGCGTTGATGATTGCACGGGAGGCCATGAACCGACCGACGACACCTCTGTCGGAGACGGGCTGGTTGGACGCGACGGGAAACACTCAGGAGGAGCCTGGTACATCACAGGCGAGTTCAGAGGCTGCGGCTCAAGCTCCTGTGTTTCAAGCCCCTGTGCCTCAAGCCTCTGTGTCTCAAGAAAGTCTGAGTCAGGCCGATAACGGAGTATCGACGTCCGATGCACCCGAAGAAGCCCCGGATGCTGATCAGAGCCGAGAAGTCGAGCAAAAAGTGATTGAGCCTGTACAATTGGAGGGCGGCGGGTTGCTGTTCAGCAGTGATCCGGAGTTGCCACGCCAGCGGCGTGTAGCCCCTCAGCAAAACGCACCGGAACCATAGCGGCCACGCCGCACCCGGTTTTTTCAATGACAGTGTGAGGAAAGACCCCGTTGCGAGCCTGGAGTGTAGCCAATCAGAAGGGTGGTGTCGGTAAAACCACCACGACTGTCGCCCTGGGTGGCCTGGCCGCGGATCAGGGTCGTCGCGTATTAATGATTGATTTGGACCCTCACGGTTCGCTGAGCACCTATTTTGGCCATGACCCGGACTCGGCGCGCAGCAGTGTGTTCACCTTGTTTGAGGAGCGCCGTCAATTGACACCGGGGCGTATCCGAGAGCTGATTCAGCCCACTAAGTTCGAGCGGTTACACGTGTTGCCGTCGGCCACGGCCCTGGCCACGCTGGAGCGTCACTCGGTGGGGCAAGAGGGAATGGGGCTGGTACTGACACGCGCACTGACGCAAATATATGATGATTATGATCTGGTCCTGATCGATACACCCCCGCTGCTAGGGGTGTTGATGGTGAATGCACTGGCGGCGGCGCACCGGCTGATAATGCCCGTGCAAACGGAGTACTTGGCGCTCAAAGGCCTGGAGCGTATGGTTAATACGTTGAAGATGATGAGTAAATCCCGTCAAAACCCGCTCGAATACCATGTGGTGCCGGTCATGTTTGATCGCCGCACCCAGGCTTCGGTCAGCAGTTTGTTGACCATTCGCAACACGTACCCTGACCACGTATGGCCGGGCATGATTCCCGTGGACACCAAATTTCGAGATGCCAGTAAGGCGGGCATTCCGCCGCACCGTTTTGAGCCTGACAGCCGTGGTGCCGACGCTTACCGCTCGTTGTATAAGTGGTTAATCCGCAAAGAGCCAGTTGTGGCAACCGCGTCGGCCATGGGAGGTCGGGGATGAACCGCCCTGATAATGAGACCGACCCTCAGGCTCGGCTTCAGTCCTATCTGGACGAGCTGCTGATCACCCCGGAGCCGGCGGCAGTCGCGTATGCTGAACCTGATTCCACCGACGCGAATCCGCAGCGGGAGCGTTTGCAAAAGCTCCTGTACAGCGCAGCCGCGCCCGCAACGAAAACGGTGATTGAAACACCGGCCATTGTGGACCCCCGGCCAGCTCCGGAAAAACCTCAGGAATCTCCTGCGCAGTTCGCGCCTGAGATTGGGGCGCCTGGGATTGAGGTGCCCGAACCGGAGGCGTCGGCCCCCGTGTTCCGCATGAAAGACGTTGAGTGGCTCGACAATGGTCGCCCGGCCTGGGCACAGCGGCGCTTTGATGTGTTGCTGTTCGACGTGTCAGGGCTGACGTTGGCCGTGCCCCTGGTGGCCCTGGGTCAAATTCAGCCGTTAACCGACGAGTTAACACCGCTTTTCGGGCAAGCGGACTGGTTTATGGGCCTGCTGCCCACGTCGACGGGCAAAGTGCGCACGGTTAATACCGCTAAATTCGTCATGCCTGAACGCTACGATGAACACTTCCTGGAAACCGCCCAATATGTGGTATCGATCGATGGGGTTCCCTGGGGTTTGGCGGTGGACGCCGTGAACCAGCCGATCAGCCTTGATCCCGAGGATGTGAAGTGGCGATCCGAGCGAAGTCGGCGCCCCTGGCTGGCCGGGACGGTAAAGCAACATATGTGCGCTTTGCTGGATATTCCCCGGATGGGGCAACTTTTGATGGACGCTGATCGCAAGCGTGCTTGAACTGGCTCACCGAGGCCCGAATCGGCTATAGTGAGCAACTACGACACCCGAGATATTTGAGTGATTGAGGAACTGAGGAATGGCCACTGAAACGGCGACCAAACACAGTCAGAAAAACTCCAAAGACGGCACGGATCAGGTCATGCAGTGGGTCACCTTCCGGTTGGACGGGGAGACCTATGGCATCAACGTGATGCAAGTTCAGGAAGTGTTGCGTTACTCCGAAATCGCACCCGTGCCCGGTGCCCCGGCGTACGTGCTGGGCATTATCAACTTGCGCGGCAATGTGGTCACTGTGATCGACACTCGCCACCGCTTCGCGCTGGCCGAGGGTGAAGTGACTGACAATACCCGTATTGTCATCATCGAAACGGACAACCATGTGATTGGCATTCTGGTTGATAGCGTGGCGGAGGTGGTGTACCTCAATCAATCCGAAATTGAAACGGCGCCGAATGTTGGCAATGAAGAAAGTGCCAAGTTTATTCAGGGTGTGTGCCATAAAAATGATGAGCTGCTAATCCTGATTGATCTGAACAAGCTGCTTTCCAATGAAGAGTGGGCGGAGCTCGACGAGATTTGATGAACTGGCTGTGGCTTGCTGTGGGACTTAGCGTGGTGGTGAGCTTGCTCGCTCTGTGGCTGGCTGCGCTCTCATTCCGCGCAAGTCATCGCCAGCTTGACCGCATGCGTCACAGCCAGAAACGCCTGGAAAGCGAGCTGGCCGTGTCTAACAGTGCCGCCATTGGCATGGGCAACCGTTTACTGGCCATGGAGAAGCGCGTGACCGCCAATCGTGAGGCGGGTGGCGGTTCGGCAGCGAGCGACGGCGAGTTACCTTACACTGAGGCAAGCCAGTTGTTTCAAATGGGACACGATGCGGCGGAAGTGGCTCGGCGCTGTGGCCTGTCCCGTGCCGAAGCTTCATTGCTGCAAACAATGCAGGAGTACAACCCCTCGACTTCCCGCCGCTCTTGAGTCGTCGCCCGACTTGCCTTGCTATTGAGCGTTAAAAATCTCTCCGGTTATTCCTTTCGCATCGTCGCTCATCAGGTAGACATACAATGGCATATGGTCTTCAGGCCGGGGCAGGGTTTTCGGGTCTTCCGCCGGATAGGCACTGGCTCGCATTGAAGTGCGGGTGGCGCCGGGGTTAATACTGTTTACCCGCATTGAGGAAGCTCCCTCAAGCTCGTCGGCCAGTGTTTGCATCAGGTTATCCTGAGCGGATTTTGAGGCGGCGTAAGCGCCCCAAAACGCACGTCCCTTATTGGCCACTCCGGAGCTGGTAAACACAATACTGCCTTGCTCGGCTTTTTCCATGAGAGGCAACAGTGCCTGGGTCAGCATGAAAGGCGCGTTGACGTTGATATGCATTACTCGCATCCAGGTGTCCGCAGCGTAGCTGGCAATCGGTGTGCGTTCTCCGAGATCTCCGGCGTTGTGCAGCAAACCGTGCAAGACGCCGAATTCCTGAAGGAGGACATCGGAGAGGTCCCGGTAGTCTTTTTCCGTCGCGCCTTCGAGGTTGATGGGATAAATGGCCGGTTGCGGGCCGCCTTCGCGCTCAATTTCATCGTAGACGTGTTCGAGTTTGGCGGTGGTGCGCCCGAGCAATACAACGGTAGCGCCGTGGGCGGCGAACGTCTTGGCGGCGACGCGACCAATGCCATCACCCGCGCCGGTCACCACGATGATTTTGTCTTTGAGGGCGTCAGAGGCGGGATGGTAGTTGCTTGGTAATTTCATCATTCAAGAGATCCGTGTTGCGTTTTGAGCTTTGTTGGCGTCCGGGAGAGGGTCGGATAAACCCTTCGACGACCCGCCATGAATACATCCCTGTAGGCTTCATGTCGGCATCCATGCCTCGGCTTTGGCTCCTGCGTCGCTCTACCACATACATCCCTGTAGGCGTCCAAGAGTCGTCGAAGGGTTTACCCGACCCTCTCCCTAAGTGCCTCGAATAAAGTTCTGAGTCTGGGTTATTCCGGCAATTTGTCTTAGGAGTATCGGATTGCTAGAGGGGATTGATGCTCGTAGGTCGGAGGTGGGGTGGAGCTATTGGAAACTCTTGGAGGCATGGATGCCGACATGAAGCCCCCATGGATGGGTTTACGGCGTGTTTCCAATAGCTCCACCCCACCTCCGACCGGGCTTTAAATTGAGCCTAAACTTCCTCTGGAAATTCCTCCATTAGCGCCTGCAAAATCCCCAACATTTCCTCACCGTGCTCCACGCGATAATCCGCCCCCCAGGCGTCGACATCATCGCCCTCCTCAATGTAACCATACGCCGCCGCAATCGTTATTGCACCCGCACGCTTGCCGCACTCAATATCCCGTAAATGATCGCCGACATACACAATGTCTCGCGGCTCACAGCCCAACTGTTTCGCGGCCAGAAACAACGACTCCGGGTGCGGTTTGCGCTCTTCTACATGGTCCGGGCAGATTATACACTCCGCAGCCGGTTGCAAATCCAACTGCTCCATGAGCGGAATGGCATAGGCGGCGGGCTTGTTGGTCGCAATGCCCCACGGGATTTGCCACTCGTCCAACTGGGTCAACAATCGTTGCAAACCGGGGAACAGCTCGGTGTAAACCGCCAAATGGCCGCTGTAGATTTCCAGCAGGCGCTCGCGCAAGGGTTCATAGGCCGGATCTCCAGGGCCGACACCAAAAGCCAGTTCCACCAAGGCGCGGGCGCCATTGGATACGCGACGGCGAATGGTGGCGGCTGGCAGGGCGGGGCGGTCATGCTCCCCCAGGAGTTGATTGAGTACCACCACAAAATCCGGTGCTGTATCCAGCAGGGTGCCATCGAGGTCAAACAGGACAGCCCGCACGGTCTGTCGCGCGGAAGGCGGACGCGATGAAAGCACTGTATTCATAAAACTTATCCTATCCGCCTCGCGTGGACCATATAGTTGACGTCGACATCGCGGTCATTCAGGCGATAGTGCCGGGTCAGCGGGTTGTAGGTCAGGCCGGTGGTTTTGCACAACTCAAGGTTCGCCGTGCGCATCCAGCGGGATAACTCCGATGGACGAATGAATTTGCGATAGTCATGCGTGCCTTTGGGTAGTAAACGCAACACGTATTCGGCCCCGAGTATGGCAAAGGCGTAGGCCTTGGGGTTGCGGTTGATGGTAGAGAAGTAAACGTGTCCGCCGGGCTTGACCAGTCGTGCGCAGGCGGCGATGACGGAAGCGGGGTCGGGTACGTGCTCCAGCATTTCCAGGCAGGCGACAATGTCGTAGCGTTCCGGGGATTGGTCGGCCAGGTCTTCGACGGTGATTTGCCGGTAGTCGATTTCCAGTCCGGACTCCTGGGCATGCAGCCGGGCGACGCCCAGCGGCGCTTCGCCCATGTCAATGCCGGTTACGGTTGCTCCGCGCTGGGCGAGGGCCTCGCTCAGGATGCCACCTCCGCAGCCCACATCCAGCACGTTTCGGCCGGCGACGGGCGAATGCTGGTCAATAAAACCGGTCCGCAACGGATTGATATCGTGCAGGGGTTTGAATTCACTGTGACGGTCCCACCAGCGGCTGGCGAGCGCTTCGAACTTGGCCACTTCTGCGGCGTCAACATTACTCATGTGTTGAACTCCTAATTAGGCAGGGCCCGCCTGCCGTAATGCGTCTGGTGGTGCGTTGACCGGTCTCATGGATACGGTTCAGCGCTGGTTTCCGATTTGTTTGGCCCACCAGCGAGCTTTGCCAATCAATTCACGTTCGTTCAGGGTTTGCAACTGGCGACTCAGTAGCAGCGCTTTTCCGGCGACCCAGGCATGGCTTACTCGATGGCTGGAATCGGTGTACACCAGCTGAGAAACCGGGTTGTAAATGGGCTGGGAGGACAAATCACTCAGCTCGACGGCGATCACATCGGCTGATTTGCCGACCTCCAGGCTGCCAATTCGATCCTCAAGCCCAAGGGCTCTCGCACCATTTAATGTGGCCATGCGCAGAGCGCCGTGGGCATCCAGTGCATCGGCGCGCCCGGCCACGGCCTTGGCCAGCAGGGCGGCGGTTTTCATTTCCCCCAGCAAGCTCAGATCATTATTACTGGCGGCGCCATCGGTGCCGAGAGCCACGTTGATCCCCTCGTCCAGCAGTCGCTGCACAGGACAGAAGCCACTGGCCAGCTTGAGGTTCGATTCAGGGCAGTGTACGACATGGGCGCCGTGCTCACTCAGCAGGCGCACGTCGGAGTCGTCCACCTGAGTCATATGTACACATTGGGTCAGCGGCGAGAGCAGCCCCAGTTCTGCCAGCCGTTGGCTGGGTCGCTTGCCGTGTTCGTTCAACGAATCGGTGACTTCCTGGGCGGTTTCGTGGAGGTGTATCTGGATGGGCGCATCCAGTTCCTGAGCCAGGGTGGCGACTCGTTTCAATGTGTCGTCAGAGGCGGTGTAAGGCGCGTGAGGCCCAAAACCGACACGAACCAGGGGGTGGGCGCGGAAATCATCGTGGAGGCTCAGCCCTTTGCGCAGGTAGTCCTCGGCGTCCTGGCCCCAGGCACTGGGCATGTCGAAGACCGGAAAGTGGATGTGGGCGCGCATGTGTGCCTGCTGAGCGGCCTGGGCCGCCTGGCCTGGGAAAAAGTACATATCGCTGAAGCAGGTGGTGCCCGAGCGGATCATCTCCGCCATGGCCAGCTCTGTGCCGTCTCGCACCATGTCTTCGTTGACCCAGCGATTTTCAGTGGGCCAGATATACTGCTCAAGCCAGGTTTTGAGCGGAAGGTCGTCCGCCAGGCCGCGCAGCAGGCTCATGGCGGCGTGCCCGTGCGCGTTCACCAGACCGGGGGTCAGTAGGTGGTTGCCCAGAAAAATCGTTTGTTCGGCGTCGAAACGCTTGTCGGCTTCCTCCTGAGGGACCAGGGCGCGAATGACGCCTTTATCAACAATCAGCGCGCAGTGCTCGAACACCCGGTTCTCCGGCACGACCGGAGCTATCCAGCGGGCTTTGATGACCAGGCTGACGGTTTCGGGAGCAGACATAGAACAAATCCTGAGGCTTTATCGCAAAGGGCTCGCCAGTATACTCCGAAAGCACCGCTTCATGCAGGCGTGGGTGTCCGAAAAAGCCTGTCAAATCACCCCCTTGGCCGGTTTTTGTGGTAGTATTTGTCGTTTTGTAAATGGCCTCCGATGCTGGCTTCAAAGCGCGCTGCGGCGCGGGCGAGAGTGGTTCTGGTGGTCACCTTGCAGCCTCCCTGTCGGGTGGCTGTTTTTCCGATCATCAGGCAATGTTGATCCATTAGCCTTTTTGATAATAAGGAACTCTGCGAGTCCATGGGCGAATTAGCGAAAGAAGTTTCACCCGTCAATATCGAAGATGAGCTCAAGCAGTCCTATCTCGATTATGCGATGAGCGTTATCGTGGGCCGGGCACTACCGGATGTACGCGATGGCTTGAAGCCGGTTCACCGCCGCGTGCTGTTCGCGATGAACGAACTCAAAAACGACTGGAATAAACCGTATCTCAAATCTGCCCGTGTGGTGGGTGATGTGATCGGTAAATATCACCCGCACGGTGACTCTGCCGTATACGACACGGTGGTGCGCATGGCCCAGCCGTTCTCCCTGCGCTACATGCTGGTGGATGGACAGGGTAACTTCGGTTCCATCGACGGCGATAACGCCGCCGCCATGCGATACACCGAAGTGCGCATGGCCAAAATTGCCCACGACCTGCTCGCCGATCTCGACAAGGAAACGGTGGACTATGTCGACAACTACGACGGCAGCGAGCAGATTCCCGAAGTTCTTCCCACTCGCATTCCCAACCTGTTGGTCAATGGCTCGTCCGGTATTGCCGTCGGCATGGCCACCAATATACCGCCGCATAACCTGAAAGAGGTGGTCAAGGGCTGCCTGGCACTGATCGATAACGAAGATATCGAAATCGATGAGTTGATGGAGCATGTCCCGGGTCCGGATTTTCCCACGGGGGCCATCATCAATGGCCGTGCGGGCATCGTTCAGGCCTATCGTACCGGTCGTGGCCGCATTTATGTGCGCGCCAAGGCAGAGATTGAAGAAGACCCCAAGACCGGTCGTGAGACCATTATTGTTTCCGAGATTCCTTACCAGTTGAATAAGGCGCGCCTGATCGAAAAGATTGCCGAGCTGGTCAAGGACAAGAAAATCGAAGGTATCAGCGAGTTGCGGGACGAGTCTGATAAAGACGGCCTGCGTATCGTGATTGAAGTGAAGCGCAACGAGTCCGGTGAGGTCTTGCTCAACAACCTGTATGCGCAAACTCAGTTGCAAACCGTGTTTGGTATTAACATGGTGGCGTTGGAGGACGGTCAGCCCAAACTGCTGAACCTGAAGCAGTTGCTGGAGGCCTTTGTACGCCATCGCCGGGAGGTGGTGACCCGCCGTACGGTTTACTTGCTGCGCAAGGCGCGCGAGCGAGGCCATATCCTGGAAGGCCTGGCGATGGCCATCGCCAATATCGATGAAGTGATCGAGCTGATCAAGGCCTCCCCTTCACCCGCCGAAGCCAAGGACAGTTTGATGGCACGCGGCTGGGATACCAGGCAGATGACCGACTTCCTGGCCCGAGCGGGAGATGATGCCTGCAAGCCCGAGGATTTGGGGGATGAGTTTGGTGTGCGCGACGGACACTATTACCTCTCGGCCATGCAGGCTCAGGCCATTCTGGATTTGCGCTTGCATCGCCTGACCGGGATGGAGCACGACAAGCTGTTGGCCGAGTACGAAGAAAAGCTGGAGCAAATTGCCGGTTTTCTGGACATTCTGAACCGTTCCGAGCGCTTGATGGAAGTGATCCGTGAGGAACTGGAGCAGGTGATGACCAACTATGGTGATGATCGCCGTACGGAAATTACCGCCTCCACGCTTGATCTGACCACTGAAGATTTGATCGCCGAAGAAAACCGCGTCGTGACCATTTCTCACAACGGTTATGCCAAAACCCAGCCGCTGGATGATTATCAGGCCCAGCGCCGCGGGGGTATGGGTAAATCCGCAACGGCGGTGAAAGACGAAGACTTCGTCGAACACCTGTTGATCGCCAGCACCCACGACACCATTTTGTGTTTCACAAACGCCGGTAAAGTCTATTGGCTTAAAGTGTATATGATTCCGGTGGCCGGACGTCAGTCTCGCGGTCGTCCGGTGGTCAATTTGTTGCCGCTGGAAGAGGGTGAGCGCATTACCTCGATACTGCCGGTGAAAAATTACGATGCGGATCACTTTATTTTCATGGCCACGCGCCGTGGCACAGTGAAGAAAACGCCTTTGGATCAGTTCTCCCGCCAGCGCAGTGTGGGCCTGAAAGCGATTGAACTGGACGAAGGCGACTCCCTGGCTTTCACAGCGGTCACCAATGGCAGTCATGATGTCATGTTGTTCTCCAGCAGCGGCAAGGCCGTGCGCTTCCGCGAGGACACGGTTCGCTCCATGGGCCGCGTCTCGCGCGGTGTTCGCGGTATCCGGATGGACGACCCGTATCAAGTGGTGGGCATGATCGTGCCGGAAGAGGGCGGCAAAGTGCTGACGGTCAGTGAGCACGGCTACGGTAAACGGACACCGGTTGAGGAGTTCCCCACCAAAGGCCGTGGAGCGCAAGGCGTTATCGGGATGCAAACCACGGATCGAAACGGGCAACTGGTGAGTGCGGTTCAGGTGCTGGATGGTGAGGAAATCATGATGATTACTGACCTGGGCACATTGGTCCGTACCCGCGTGGATGAAGTCTCGGTGCTGAGTCGTAACACCCAGGGGGTTCGTCTGATTCGCCTCAAGGAAGGCGAACACGTCAAAGGCGTAGAGCGCATTGAGGAAGACGAAGAAAGTGGCGAGTCTTTGGTGGAGGACGACGCCGAGTAACCGGCATTCTCTTATGAACGAAACAGAACAGCTTAAAGCGCTGCGCGACCGTATCGACGCCATCGACGATGAGATCGGTAAACTCATTTCCGAGCGAGCCCAGTGCGCGCAGGATGTGGCCGATGTTAAGAAAGACAGTGGCAGCGATATAAAAACCTTCTATCGCCCCGAACGCGAAGCACAGGTGTTGCGCAAGGCCATGGAGCGTAATCAGGGTCCACTCAGCAACGAAGAAATGGCCCGGTTGTTCCGGGAGATTATGTCGGCGTGCCTGGCGCTGGAGCAGCCGATCAAAGTGGCCTATCTCGGGCCTGAGGGTACCTTTACCCAGCAGGCCGCCCTTAAGCATTTCGGTCATTCGGCCGTCTCGATGCCGTTCTCGGCCATTGACGAGGTGTTCCGGGAAGTAGAAGCCGGTGCGGTGAGTTATGGGGTGGTGCCGGTGGAAAATTCCACCGAAGGTGTGGTGAACCATACGCTCGATAATTTTATGACATCCAACCTGAAAATATGTGGTGAAGTGGAACTGCGCATTCACCATAACCTGTTGATTTCCGATGTCACCGATGTCAAAAGTATCACCCGGATTTATTCCCACTCCCAATCGCTTGCCCAGTGTCGCAAATGGCTGGACGCCCATTATCCCAAAGCCGAGCGGGTGGCGGTCAGCAGCAACGCGGAAGCAGCGCGACGCTTGAAAGGTGAGTGGAACGCGGCCGCGATCGCCGGCAGTATGGCAGCGGATTTGTATGGCCTAAAGACGCTGGCCGAAAAAATTGAAGACGAGCCGGATAACTCCACCCGCTTTCTGATCATTGGCACGGAGTCAGTGCCCCCGAGCGGCGATGACAAGAGTTCTCTTGTGGTGGCCATGCGCAACGAACCCGGGGCGCTGCACAACTTGCTGGAGCCGTTCCACCGCCATGGCATTGACCTCACCCGCGTCGAGTCGAGACCCTCTCGAACGGGAGTCTGGACCTATGTGTTCTTTATCGACTTTGCTGGCCACGCGGAAGAGCCGGGCGTCAGCGCCGTGCTCAAGGAAGTGGCCGAGAGAGCCGCTGATGTCAAGCTGTTGGGTGCCTACCCCAAAGCGGTGCTCTAACCATGCCTGATGTTACAGGCGTTCGCAGCGCTTCTGCCGTGGGTCCTGTTGTGGGCCGCTTGGTGGTGGTCGGCCTTGGTCTGATCGGAGGCAGTTTGGCGGCGGCGTTGCGCGAGCGAGGCGCCTGTCGCGAAGCGATTGGCGTGGTGCTCCGCGAGGACTCGGCACGCAAGGCATTGGAGCTCGGTGTCGTAGATCGGGTAGTGCCATCGCTCGAGGCGATAGCGGGCGAACTCGGGGCGGACGATGTTATTTTTATCGCCGTCCCGACACTGGCGGTGGCCGAAGTATTGGCCCATATTCGGGACACCGTGTCGCCCGACGTCACCATTACCGACGGTGCCAGCGTCAAAGGCAGTGTGCAGGCGGCTGCGGAAGCCGTCTACGGCACAGTGCCTCCCCAACTGGTGCTGGGGCACCCCATCGCGGGGTCGGAGCGCAGCGGTGTTGCCGCCGCCAATCCGAATTTGTACGACCAGCACAGAGTGATTCTGACACCACTGGACAATACTCGCCCCGAGTCGCTCTCAAAAGTCCGTGCGATGTGGCGGGCTGTGGGTGCGGAAGTATTGGATATGTCCGTGCAAGAGCATGATCAGGTGCTCGGTGCAACCAGCCACTTGCCTCATGCCATCGCTTATTCGCTGGTGGATACGCTCTCGGAGGATATCGCCAATCCGAATATTTTTCGTTACGCGGCGGGCGGCTTTCGGGACTTCACCCGCATTGCCTCCAGCGATCCGGTGATGTGGCACGATATTATGAAGGCCAATCGAGGGGCGGTACTCGATTCGCTGGACCTGTTTATTGATAACCTGACCCGTTTGCGTGCCGCGATTGAGCGGGAGGATGGCGAATACCTGTTGGGTGTGTTTACCCGTGCCAAAGCCGCTCGCGATCACTTCACCAATATTTTGTCCAAGAAGGCGTTTGTAACCACCATGACCACAGGAAAAATTGATTACCTGCTTCAGCCGGGAGGAACCGTAAAAGGCTCTATTCGTGTGCCTGGCGACAAATCCATCTCCCACCGTTCGATAATGCTAGGCTCACTGGCCGAAGGCGTGACGGAAGTGGAAGGCTTTCTCGAGGGGGAGGACGCCCTGGCCACGCTGCAGGCATTTCGCGATATGGGTGTGGTGATTGAAGGGCCGGCCGAAGGTCGGGTCAAGATTCACGGCGTTGGGCTGCATGGTTTGAAAGCCCCCAAAAAGCCGCTTTACATCGGTAACTCCGGTACCACCATTCGCTTGATGTCCGGTATTCTCGCCGGCCAGGCGTTTGACAGTGAAATCAGTGGTGATGAGTCTCTGGCCAAAAGACCCATGGATCGCGTAGCCAACCCGCTGCGTGAAATGGGCGCCGTGGTTGACACCAATGATGGTGGGCGCCCGCCGTTGAAGATCAAAGGTGGGCAAGCGCTCAAAGGAATTGACTATGCCTTGCCCATGGCCAGTGCCCAGGTGAAGTCCTGTGTGCTGCTGGCGGGCCTGTACGCCGAGGGCACCACGCGCGTCACTGAACCGGCCCCCACTCGCGATCACACCGAGCGCATGCTGACCGGCTTTGGTTACGATGTGCGCAAAGATGGCGCGGTGGCGGAGTTAACCGGCGGTGGCAAGCTGACCGGTACACGCATTGAGGTGCCCGCCGATATTTCCTCGGCCACCTTTTTTATGGTGGCGGCCAGCATTGCGCCAGGTTCTGATCTGACCTTGACCCACGTTGGCATCAACCCCACCCGTATCGGCGTTATCAATATTCTTAAAGCCATGGGCGGCGATTTGACGCTGAGTAACGAACGCACGGTAGGTGGAGAGCCGGTTGCGGATATTCGCGTGCGGTACGCGCCGCTAAAAGGCATTCATATTCCCGAAGATCAGGTGCCTCTGGCGATTGACGAGTTCCCGGCGTTGTTCATTGCGGCGGCCTGCGCGGAGGGCGAAACCGTGCTGACGGGCGCAGAGGAACTGCGGGTGAAAGAAAGCGACCGCATTCAGGCCATGGCAGATGGGCTGACCACGCTCGGCATTGATGCCAGGCCCACCCCGGATGGCATTGTGATTCAGGGCGGCACCCTGGGCGGTGGCGACGTGGAAACCCACCACGATCACCGAATTGCCATGTCTTTCGCCATTGCCGCGCTGCGTGCCAGCCAGCCGATTCGTGTCAAGGACGCCACCAATGTGGCCACCTCTTTCCCGACGTTTGTGGCCCTGGCCAAACAAACCGGCATATCCTTAGAAGTAATCGATCATTAGAGAAACAGGGCGTATTACTCTATAATGCGCCGTTTTCAGGCGGCCTTACGACAGGCCTATACCCAATCACCCAGGGCGGGGCGCGGCCAGGCCGCGTCACCCCGATAACAGTGTTGAGCGGAATGTCAGACCAATACAACCTTACCCACCTGAAACAACTGGAAGCCGAGAGTATCCACATTATTCGTGAGGTAGCGGCGGAGTTCGACAACCCGGTGATGCTGTACTCCATCGGCAAAGACTCGGCGGTCATGATGCACTTGGCCCAGAAAGCCTTCCATCCAGGCAAACCACCGTTTCCTTTGATGCACGTCGATACCACCTGGAAATTCCAGGAAATGATCAAATTTCGCGATCAACGAGTAAAAGACCTCGGCTGGGATCTCATCGTGCACATCAACGAGGAAGGCGTAAAAATGGGTGTGGGGCCTTTTACCCACGGCAGCGCCAAGCACACCGACATCATGAAAACCCAGTCGCTGAAACAGGCGTTGGACAAATACAAGTTTGATGCGGCCTTTGGTGGTGCTCGCCGGGATGAAGAAAAGTCCCGCGCCAAAGAGCGGGTTTACTCCTTCCGTGACAAGCACCACCGCTGGGACCCGAAAAACCAGCGCCCCGAGTTGTGGAATATCTACAATGGCCGGGTGGATAAGGGTGAGAGTATCCGCGTGTTCCCGCTGTCGAACTGGACAGAACTGGATATCTGGCAATACATCCACCTGGAAAGTATTCCGCTGGTTCCGCTGTACTTCGCGGCCAAGCGCCCGGTCGTTGAGCGCGACGGAACATTGATCATGGTGGATGATGACCGTATGCCGCTGGAACCCGGCGAAGTGCCCGAGGAAAAAATGGTGCGCTTCCGCACTCTCGGTTGCTATCCCCTGACCGGTGCGGTGGAGTCCGAGGCGACCACGTTGCCAGAAATTATTCAGGAGATGCTGCTGACCCGCACCTCCGAGCGTCAGGGGCGTGTGATTGACCACGACAGCTCCGGCTCAATGGAGAAGAAAAAGCAGGAAGGGTACTTCTAGGGCCTGTTTACTGAACCGCTACGGAACAACGAATTCAAGACCAAGGTATTTGACAGCATGAGTCATCAGAGCGACCTGATCGAACAAGACATCGACGCTTATCTCGAGCAACACGAGAACAAGGAACTGCTGCGTTTTCTCACCTGCGGGAGCGTAGACGACGGCAAAAGTACGTTGATCGGCCGGCTGCTGCACGATTCCAAAATGATCTACGAAGACCAACTGGAATCCATTAGTTCGGACAGCAGCAAATACGGCACCACGGGCGAAAAAGTGGACCTGGCATTGCTGGTGGACGGCTTGCAGGCTGAGAGAGAGCAGGGCATTACTATTGATGTGGCCTATCGCTATTTTTCCACGGCCAAGCGCAAGTTCATTATCGCCGACACTCCGGGACACGAGCAGTACACCCGAAACATGGCCACTGGCGCGTCTACGTGTGACCTGGCGGTGATCCTGATCGATGCCCGCCACGGCGTGATGACCCAGACCCGTCGCCACAGCTACATTGCCTCGCTGCTGGGCATTAAGCACATTGTCGTGGCGATTAACAAAATGGATCTGGAAGGGTTCAGTGAAGAAGTCTTCAACCACATTAAGGCTGACTACCTGAACTTTGCCGAAAAGCTGGACATGAGTGGTGTGCAGTTTGTGCCGATCTCCGCGTTGGAAGGGGATAATGTGGTAAACCGCAGCGAGCAGTCGCCATGGTATACCGGCCCGACGCTAATGGAGATACTGGAAAACGTGCCGGTCATGGCCGAGCGCAATTTCGACGACTTCCGTTTTCCGGTGCAGTATGTCAATCGCCCACACCTGGATTTCCGCGGGTTTTGCGGCACCATTGCGTCTGGTGTTGTGAAGGTCGGTGATGAACTCAAAGTGCTGCCTTCCGGCAAAACCAGCAAGGTCAAATCCATCGTCACGTTCGATGGCGACTTGCCTGAAGCCTTTGTGGGGCAGGCGGTCACACTGACGTTTGAAGACGAGATTGATGTCAGTCGTGGCGACATGCTCGTGCATGCGCGGGATAAGGTCACCCAGACCAATCACTTGAAAGCCCATGTGGTCTGGATGAACGAAGAATCGGGGCAGGTGGGCAAGGAATATCTGTTTAAGTTTGCGAGCAAATCTGTCTCGGGTGCGATAGAAAATATTGATTATCGCGTGGACGTTAACACGCAGGAACAAAAACCCGCCGACAAGCTGCAGCTGAATGACATCGCTGTCACCGATCTGGCTTTTAACCAGCCTGTGGTTGTGGATGCCTACCCGAATCATCGCATGACGGGCTCCTTTATCGTCATTGACCGACTCACCAACATTACCGTGGGCGCGGGTATGGTGATTGAGGGTCTGAAACGCACCAAAACAGCTCACACCAATATCAGTGAATTTGAGCTCGAGTTAAATGCATTGATTCGCAAACACTTCCCGCACTGGGATGCGAAAGACCTAAGCAAACTGTAGAGAACGGGACGGGCGCACCTTTGGGTGCGTCCGCCATGACGCTTTCCCCATCGGTAAAACTTCGCTTCAAACCGTGATCCCAGTCAAACTTTTCAGTCTTGTGGTTGATTTCCTACACGGGGCGACGCTTATTTCTCCTACGCGCCAAATGACTTGCTCTCCATAATTGGCGGGCGTTGTTTATGACGCACTGTGTAATGGTTCAATCCGTTCTTAACTGAAAACATCGTAAAAGGAGTTCACTATGAAACTGTTCCCGTCCTTGTTATCCGCACTGGTTTTGATGTTCAGCGTTGCTGCCTGGGCTGAAGAGCCCGCCTCTGTCAATATCAATACGGCGAACGTCGACACGCTGGCAGCGCTGGAGGGTATTGGTGTCAAGAAGGCCGAAGCCATTGTGGCATGGCGCGACGCCAACGGTGAGTTTGTCAGCCTGGATCAGCTTTCCGAAGTGAAAGGCATTGGTAGCGCGACCATTGAGTCTAACCGAGACCGTATGGCGCTTTAATCACGGCCACCCTACGGTCACTGTAAATTTGCTCGTCATCCCCATGAGCCCGGAGGGGTCTTTGGAGATTTAGACGCTGCAATTTAGTGCCAAATTTGCTTTAATGGCAGGCCCGGACCTTCTCGGTTCGGGCTTTTTTGTGCCCATAGCTTTTGGGCGAGAGTCGTACTGGGGAGAACGAACGCATGCTGAGACCCGAAGCTCCGCGCATTGTCGTGGCGATGGACTATGACAACGTGACCGACTGCGTGAACTTCGCACGCCGCCTCGCTCCGGAAATCTGCCGCCTCAAGGTGGGCAAGGAATTGTTTACCCGCAGTGGTCCCGCAGTGGTGGAGCAGCTACAGAACCTGGGCTTCGATGTTTTCCTGGACCTCAAGTTTCACGATATCCCCAACACGACAGCCGCTGCGGTAAAGGCCGCCGCCGACCTGGGTGTTTGGATGGTCAATGTTCACGCCTCTGGTGGGGTGAGAATGATGTCGGCGGCCCGTGAAGCGCTGGAGCAGTGCTCCGGAACCTCTCGCCCCCTTTTGATTGGTGTCACCGTCCTGACCAGTATGGAAGCCTCCGACTTGAACGCAACGGGGGTTTCACGGTCTCCAATGGAACAGGTGCTGCACCTGGCCGAGCTGACAGAGCAAAGCGGGCTGGATGGCGTCGTCTGTTCGGCACAGGAAGCCTCGGCGCTGAGAGCGGCGAGGGGGGACGGGTTTTGTCTGGTGACGCCCGGCATTCGCCCTATCGAGAGCGCAGCAGACGACCAGCGTCGGACCATGACTCCCGCAGAGGCGATTCAGGCGGGCAGTCACTATCTGGTCATTGGTCGACCCATTACCCGCGCCGAAGATCCTTTGGCCCGGTGCCGCGCTATTGCCGAGGAGGTGGCCGCCGCGGGCCAATGATTCCTCGAAACACCCAAGGCCCCAAAAGCAAGCGCAAGAACGGAGAATTGAATAACGTGACCAAAGACAGTGCAGCCAACGTTGCAATAAAAGTAGTGGCGATTGATGGCCCCAGTGGTGCAGGCAAGGGAACGCTCAGCCGCCTGGTGGCCCAGCGGCTGGGCTATCACCTGCTCGATAGTGGAGCACTTTATCGTCTGACGGCGCTGGCGGTGCTCGAAACCGGGGTCGATGTAGAAGACCCGGTGGCTGCGGCCAAAGTGGCACGTAACCTGAATGTCAACTTTCAACCCGACCAAGAGGATACCCGTATTCTCTTGGATGGCAGGGATGTCTCCGGCGATATTCGCACCGAGCGGGTGAGTATGGCCGCGTCTCAAGTGGCGGCCTATCCCCCCGTGCGGGAGGCCCTGTTGCAACGTCAGCGGGACTTCCGGCAAATGCCCGGACTGGTGGCCGATGGCCGGGATATGGGCACGACCGTTTTTCCGGATGCCAACGTCAAAATCTTTCTCACGGCCAGCCCGGAAGCCCGGGCGGAGCGACGCTATCGCCAGCTGGTCGAGAAGGGCGAGACAGTGGATATGGCCGCCCTTGTGGCCGACATTCGCCAAAGGGATAAGCAGGACAGCGAGCGACCAGTGTCACCATTGAAGCCCGCTCCCGATGCCATATACCTGGACAGCACCGACTTGAGCATTGACGAGGTGCTGGCGCAAATACTCAAACACACTGAATCCTGAATCAACTCAAACCCGGACGGAACGAAAATGAGCCTGACTTGTTTCAAAGCCTACGATATTCGCGGCAAACTCGGCGACGAGCTCAATGAAGATATTGTCTATCGCATTGGTCGTGCTTTTGCCGAATTCCTCAAACCTAAAACCGTGGTGGTCGGTGGTGACGTGCGGGAAACCAGCGAGACCTTGAAGCTTGCAGCCGCGCGAGGGCTTCAGGACGGTGGTGCCGATGTGATTGACATCGGTTTGTGTGGCACCGAAGAAATTTACTTTGCCACCAGCCACTTGAAAACCGACGGTGGCATTGTGATCACCGCCAGTCATAATCCGATTGACTATAACGGCATGAAAATGGTGCGGGAAGGGTCCCGTCCCATCAGTGGCGACACCGGACTGAACGACATCCAGACCATGGCCGAAGCCAACGAATTTCCGTCGGTGGATGACGGGCAGCGGGGCGGTTACCGCAAGGCGTCGGTACTGGATGCCTATGTCGAACACTTGCTGAGCTATGTGGATGTGGCCCGGTTGAAGCCAATGAAACTGGTGGTTAACGCGGGTAATGGTGCAGCCGGTCATGTGATTGATGCGCTGGAATCGCACCTACCGATGATCGAGTTCATCAAAGTACACCACGAGCCCGACGCCACCTTCCCCAACGGTATTCCCAACCCGCTTCTGCGTGAAAACCGCGCCTCCACCAGCGAAGCGGTCATCAAGCACGGTGCTGACATGGGCATCGCGTGGGATGGCGATTTTGACCGGTGTTTTTTGTTTGATGAGAAAGGTGCCTTCACGGAAGGCTATTATATTGTCGGCCTGCTGGCCGAAGCGTTCCTGCTGAAAGTGCCAGGCAGTAAAATTATCCATGATCCGCGCCTGACCTGGAACACCATCGACATCTGCAAAAAACACGGTGGCACGGCGATTCAGTCCAAAACCGGACACTCTTTTATCAAAGAACGCATGCGCAACGAAGACGCCATTTATGGCGGTGAAATGAGTGCCCACCACTACTTCCGTGACTTTGCCTATTGCGACAGTGGAATGATTCCCTGGCTGCTGGTCGCTGAACTGATTGGTCGCAAGGGGCAATCCCTGTCGGAATTATTACAGAACTGCATTGACCGCTTTCCATCACCAGGCGAAATCAACAGCACCGTCGACGACGCTGCCGCTGCTATTGATCGCGTATTCGAGCACTATAAAGGCCAAGCCAATACCATTGACCGGGCCGATGGCGTCAGTATGGAATTCGATAACTGGCGCTTCAATCTGCGCATGTCCAATACCGAGCCGGTCGTGCGTTTGAACGCGGAAAGCCGCGGTGACCAGAAACTGGTCCAGGAAAAAACGGATGAAATTCTCGCGCTACTGAATCAATAAACCATTGAGCCATCTTCAAGGAGTCTATGATGCAAGTAAAAAAAGCCGTGATCCCCGTGGCCGGCCTGGGCACTCGCATGCTGCCAGCCACCAAAGCCATTCCCAAAGAAATGCTCCCGGTGGTAGACCGGCCTTTGATTCAATACGTGATTGAAGAAGCGGCTGCGGCCGGCATCAAGGAAATTGTGCTGGTGACCCATGCCAGTAAAAACTCTATCGAAAACCATTTCGATACCAGCTTCGAACTGGAGGCCCAGCTTGAGGCGCGGCTCAAACGCTCTTTGCTTGAAGAAGTGAGATCAATCACTCCGCCCGGATTGACCGTTATTTCCGTGCGCCAGGCCGAGGCGAAAGGCCTCGGTCACGCGATTCTTTGCGCTCGTCCAGTGGTAGGAGAGGAGCCCTTTGCCGTGTTGCTGCCGGATGTGTTGATCGATAAATACCAGTCCAACTTGCGCAAAGACAACCTTGCCGGCATGACCCGACGTTTCGACGAAACCGGGCACAGCCAGATTCTCGTGGAGGATGTGCCCTGGGAACTCGTTCATAAATACGGTGTGGTCGACTGTGGTGGCCAAGAGCTACAGCCCGGTGGCTTTGCCGCGGTGAAAGGTATGGTCGAAAAGCCGGACAAAGACGCGGCGCCTTCCAATATGGCCATCGTCGGCCGCTATGTATTGTCCAAGTCTACATGGGATTTGCTCTCCAAAACCCAGCCGGGCGCGGGTGGGGAGATTCAGCTGACTGATTCACTGGACGCCCTGGTAACCGATGAAACGGTAGAAGCCTTCCGGATAACGGGGCGCAGTCATGACTGTGGTTCAAAGTTGGGCTATATGACCGCCAATGTGGAATACGGCGTTCGTCATGCTGAAATTGGCCAGTCTTTCGACGAGTTTTTGAAAAGTCGCTAACTGACCAGAATCTTGATGTGCCGTAAAACGTTGTTCGGCAAAAGGAGAACACCATACCATGATCATTCCGGTTATTCTCGCGGGCGGTTCCGGTTCCCGCCTTTGGCCACTGTCGAGAAAACACTATCCAAAGCAGTTGCTGAAACTGTTCGGGGAAACCACCATGCTGCAGCAAACCTTGCTGCGCCTGGAAGGAGTGCCTGACCTGGGAGATCCCATTGTGGTGTGCAATGAAGAACACCGCTTCATGGTGGCGGAGCAGCTTCATGAAATGGGATGTACCAATGCCTCCATTTTGCTGGAACCCGTAGCGCGTAATACGGCGCCAGCCTTGGCTCTGGCGGTGCTTAAGGCTGCATCACTGGAAGATAATCCAACGCTGCTGGTGCTGGCAGCCGATCACATGATTCAGGATACCAGCGCGTTTCGAAATGCGATTCAGGACGCGGTTCAGGCTGCTCAGCTTAACCAGTTGGTCACTTTTGGTATTCAGCCGACCCGACCGGAAACCGGCTATGGTTATATCAAGGTTCGTAACGAAGCCGCTGGCAATGCAGCGGAAGGTCCAGAGGCCGCACAGCCGGTAGAATGCTTTGTCGAAAAGCCCGATCTTCCCACCGCTGAACAGTATGTAGCCGAGGGCAGCTACTTTTGGAACAGCGGCATGTTCGTATTTCGGGCCCAGCCTTTTCTGGATGAGCTTGCCGCGTGTTCCGCGGGGGTACTCGACGCCGCGCGCGACGCTCTCGAAAGCGCTGCGGCTGACCTGGACTTTATTCGTATAGATCGTGAAGCTTTTGCCCGTGCGCCGGATATTTCCATTGATTACGCGGTGATGGAAAAGAGCCGGGCGGTAGTCTGTGTGCCTCTGGATGCCGGCTGGAGTGACGTCGGTTCCTGGCAATCCTACTGGGAGCTGTCTGACAAAGACGAACGAGGCAACAGCTTCGTGGGTGATGCGATTGATGTTGGCTCCCGCGAAACCCTGGTGTTCAGTCACGACAAGCTGGTCGCCACGGTAGGGGTTAATAACCTGCTGATTATCAACACACCCGATGCAGTGCTTGTGGCTGACAAAAGCGAAGCTCAGCAGGTGAAGAAAGTCATTGCGGAAATCGAGAAGCAACAACGCTCGGAGCACCTCCAGCACCGAGAAGTTTATCGTCCCTGGGGATGTTATGACTCGGTTGATGGGGGCGCCCGTTATGAAGTCAAGCGCTTGCGAGTCAAGCCCGGTGCCAGCCTCTCTTCGCAAATGCACTACCATCGAGCGGAGCACTGGGTCGTGGTTAAAGGTACCGCCAAGGTGGAGCTGGGCGACAAAATCATGCTGCTTTCCGAGAACGAGTCCACCTATATTCCCGTGGGGACTCGTCACCGCTTGAGCAACCCGGGGCAGATTCCGCTCGAACTCGTGGAGGTGCGCACGGGGCCGTATCTGGGCGAGGACGATATTCAGCGTTTCGATGACGATTACGGCAGGGTGTGAGAAGCAGAGGGCTTCGGAGCTTCGTAGAGGGGGCTTCGGCGGTATTACCCCCTGTGAGACACGCCGTGGAGCGGGGGACCCGCGATTCGAGCCCCCAGGGATGGGTTTACGGCGTGTCTTGGAGGCATCAGCCCTTCTCAGACCGGGCTCAATAACCTCTCACCTCAACCCCTCTCACTATCTGACAGGTTCTAACCAACCGGCAAGCCTTGTTATATCCCTCCAAATCTGCTAGCCTGCCGCGCTTGCTGGAGACTGTAACCACACATGGACTACTTTCCTGGCAAGGGCGAACCCGGCAGGCGCCAGCTTAGAATGTCGGCTTCGTCATCTCCTTAACCGGCCCGTACCACTGGCAGTACGGTATACCCGTGACAGAGCCCCATCCGGGTTCGGCGGGCATTTATGAAGGTATTTGAATGACCATGAGCGAAAGTTTTGCTGAACTGTTTGAAGAGAGCCTGAAAACCGTCGACATGGAGCCCGGCACGATCGTGACCGGTGTTGTGATCGACGTGGACAAAGACTGGGTGACCGTTCACGCTGGTCTGAAGTCCGAAGGTGTTATTCCTGCGAGCCAGTTCCTGAATGACGAAGGTGAACTGGAGTTGCAAATCGGCGACGAAGTTCAGGTCGCGCTGGAAACAGTGGAAGACGGCTTCGGGGAAACCCGCCTGTCCCGCGAAAAAGCCAAGCGCGCTGAAGCCTGGAAAGTGCTGGAAGCAGCACACTCCGCCGACGAAGTGGTCAAAGGCGTTATCAATGGCAAGGTTAAAGGCGGTTTCACCGTGGATGTTTCCAGCATCCGTGCCTTCCTGCCGGGCTCTCTGGTAGACGTTCGCCCCGTGCGTGACACTACCCACCTTGAAGGTAAAGAACTGGAATTCAAGGTGATCAAGCTGGATCAGCGTCGCAATAACGTGGTGGTATCCCGCCGTGCCGTGCTGGAACAAGCCAACTCGGAAGAACGTGAAGAACTGCTGGCTACCCTGCAAGAAGGTATGGTCATCAAGGGTATCGTGAAGAACCTGACCGATTACGGTGCCTTCGTTGATTTGGGCGGCGTTGATGGCTTGCTGCACATCACCGATATGGCCTGGAAGCGCATCAAGCATCCGAGCGAAATTGTGAACGTTGGCGACGATATCGAAGTCAAGGTGCTGAAATTCGACCGTGAGCGTAACCGTGTTTCCCTGGGTCTGAAGCAACTGGGTGAAGATCCCTGGGTCAACATCACCAGCCGTTACCCGGAAAACACCAAGGTCAAGGCTGTGGTTACCAACCTTACCGATTACGGCTGCTTTGCTGAGCTGGAAGAAGGTGTGGAAGGCCTGGTTCACGTCTCCGAAATGGATTGGACCAACAAGAACATTCATCCGTCCAAAGTGGTGAATGTGGGTGACGAAGTGGAAGTCATGATCCTGGATATCGACGAAGAACGTCGTCGTATCTCTCTGGGCATGAAACAGTGTCAGGAAAACCCCTGGGACGTATTCGCACGCACCTACGCCAAGGGCGATAAAATCTCCGGCAAGATCAAATCCATCACCGATTTCGGTATCTTCATCGGTCTGGATGGTGGCATCGACGGTCTGGTTCACCTGTCCGACATCTCCTGGCACGAAGCTGGCGAAGAGGCCGTACGCAAGTACAAGAAAGGTGACGAGCTGGAAACCGTTGTGCTGGCTATCGACCCCGAGCGCGAGCGTATCTCCCTGGGCATCAAGCAGCTGGAGACCGATCCTTTCTCAGAATACCTGGCAGAGAACGACAAAGGTTCTGTGATCAAGGGTACTGTGAAAGAAGTCGAAGCGAAGGGCGCTACCGTGACTCTGGCGGAAGATGTTGAAGCTTACCTGAAAGCCTCCGAGCTGAGCCGTGAGAAAGTGGAAGACGCGCGCAACGTGCTGAAAGAGGGCGAAGAAGTTGAAGCCAAAATCATCAGCGTTGATCGCAAAAACCGCACTATCAACTTGTCTGTGAAGTCCAAGGACGTCGCCGAGGAGAAAGCGGCGGTGAAAGAGCACAGTGCCAAAACCGCTGAGCAGGCTTCGCCCACCACTTTGGGTGACCTGATCAAGGCACAAATGAAGAATCAAGATTAATTAGCTGTCTTGCATTGTTCGAAAAAAGGCCGGCATTTGTCGGCCTTTTTTTATTTCCAGAAGTGTTTTTGCTCGAAGCGATTCGAAGTAGACAAGGGGTCTGCACTTCATAAGAAGAAGTCACGCCGTGACTCAGTCTGCATTTCGAAGACAAAGAGTTTCCTCTGGCTTGACAGAAAATCCCCAAAGTTTACTATCGTAAAAACATTCAACGGAACCGCCTCGCCTGGCAAACGGACTGCCCGATGATTCAAACTCGCCACATTGTCCTGCTGATTCTGACTGGTTTTTTTGTTCTTTTGTTGCTCATGCTGCCCCCGCAAGGAGTCGCTATGTCTTTATTTCCTAAAAAAGAAGTGGTGCTAAGTTCCCCAATGGAAGGCACTGTTACGTTTAAAGGAAAGCCTGCGGTGGGGGCTGTTCTCAAACGAAAGGTGACATGGGACGGGAAGGACGGTCACTACCACACGGTTTCTACTAATCAGCACGGAGAATTTTCGCTTCCGAAAATTACCGGCCTATGGCGTCCAATGTCGTTTTCTGAGTTTGTCGTTCATCAGGAAATACATGTGACATTCAATGGCCAAAAGTATCTGGTTTGGAAAATGGGAAAAATGGATGAATCTTTGTTTGGCGAGTTAGGCGGACGGCCAGTAGGCCTAACGTGCGAACTGACTAATGAGTTTCAGCGTGTCGATGTGGAACATGGATTGCTTGGAACTGTTTGTACGTGGGATGCAGTTAATAACTGATAGAGAGGAAAGGATGAAAGTATTAACTCCACAGGAAGCCGCCAAATTGGCCGAAGAGGTATACACTGTTCAAGACGAGAGTATGTTGTCGGTGTTTTTGCAGAGTCCACAGTTCTCTCGTTCTGAAGGAGCAAGCTCTCTACTTAATGCGACTGTAGGGTTCAGGTTGTTGAATACAAAGGACGCATTTGCAGTCTGTGTTAAAGGGCGTGAGGCAAGAAGCAATGAGCTATTCTTGATATTCCGTGGATCAACCAGTGCCAATTACGGCGCTGACTGGTTAAGCAACGCTCGCCTTGGTCTGGAGCGCGGTCCTACCGGTTCACTGGTACACATTGGATTTAACCAGATACTGTCGAGCCTGCTGCCGCAACTGAAAAAGTTTCTTGCAGAGCACGCTACTACGACAGGCACCATTCACTGCATTGGTCATAGCCTGGGTGGAGCCGTGGCCACGCTGGTGGCCGATTGGCTGAAAAGCCACCAGTCAAACTCGGTAAAACTTTACAGCTTTGGCGCTCCCAGAGTGGGTTTGCAAGGGTTTGCCACTCAATTGACGCGTAAACTAAATTCGCCCAGCGTATACCGTGTCCATCACCGCAATGATCCTGTCGCCATGGTCCCAGTGTTTCCCTACCGGCATGCGCCGATGCCTGGCGCAGGGTATGAAATTCCTTACGGACATGGCGTAATGTCCTTTGCCGCACACCGCGTAGTGAACTATGTTCATTCCATGAAACGCGCTAGCTGGCTGATGCTCAAAAGTCGGCCAAATCCAGCGCTGACTGATGTGGCCTTGCAGCAGTGGCTCACGTCAGACGCTTTGGATAATGCGGCAGACCCAGGTGTATGGCAGCGCGCCAGCGCTGCGCTGGCATGGGTGCTTGGAAAGCTCAGCGTGGCACTGCTGGCACCGCTCCAGATGGGGTTTATGGGGGCTATGACGCTGGCGGACCGTATCGCCTTGGTTCTCAAGCGGGGAATAGACCTCTCGAAAGAGGTCAGTTTCTGGGTGCTTCGCCTGATGCGACGCTTAACCCGGCTGTTGGGTATGAAATGGGTAGACTCCATCAGCGAGCTTACGCAGGACCTAATGCGTTGGATTCTGTCACGGCTGATTGGTCGTATGCTAAGCCAAGCCCGACAGGCTGTTCGAACACTTATTGACCGATAAAACGTACGCAAGGCTGTCGCACATTATCTTTCCGTGGTGGCTGTACCGACGAGTCGAGAAAGGGGCAGTTGGTCGGGAAGATCGCTCATGAGCACTATTCCTCACCGTTTGATCCTCACACGATGAAGGTGACCGAAGGTTTGCACCCTTGAGAGTGGTGTTTGCCTTTCTTGATGTCTCAATCGTTTGACTTGCTCCGCTATAGCGTGAGACGTTGCCCCAAAATAATACCGTTGCGACGGGAGATATGAATCACTTTGCTGTCTTCCATAGTGACTTCATATCCCTCGTCAACGGATTTCTCAATAGTCGCGACGTGTTTCAAATTAATAATGTATTGTCGGCTGGCTCGAAAGAACAGGGTAGAGGGGAGCCGGCACTCAAGTTGTCTTAATGGCTTCTTTACAAACGCGCTTTTCCCTGAAAAGAACACACGGACGTGATTTTTACAGCTTTCGAGATAGCTAATGTCGAATACGGCGATCAAATGACATTCATCCCCATCCTTGATGAAAACCCGGCTGTCGTAATCGAGAGGGGAGTGGCTCGGTTGATCCTGGTGATGACTTAAAGCCCGTGCGATGCTTATTGCCAACCTTTCTTGGCTTATCGGTTTCAACAGGTAATCTATAGCTTGATAGTCAAAAGAGCGTACAGCATACTTTGCGTGCGCCGTGGTAAAAATGATATAGGGATCGTAATCTAGCGAATCCAATAACTGGAAGCCATCATCTCCTGGCATTTGTATATCGAGAAAAAGCAGTTGAGGCCGATGTAACGCAATTAAGTCCCGGGCTTCTTCGGCATTGGCGGCGCTGCCAAGAATCTGCAATTCATGGGAAACGGACAGCATGTTAAGGAGTCCGTTTCGGGCGATGCGAGAGTCTTCAATGACAACCGTTTTCATTCGTCAAGTCTCCTGTGGAAGCGTCAGTCTCACAAAGTAATGTGTGGCAGTCTTCTTAATAATAAGGCTGGCTGACCCGCTGTATATAATTGCGATGCGTCGCTTCAAGTTGTCGAGACCGGTTCCTGGTTTTGTTTCTCTAGGGTAAGAAAGCGACCGAGTGTTCATGACTTCCAGAGTGAGATTTTTGGCCTCTAAGTAGACTTTAATAGTTAAATTTCCTCCCGAAGGGGAGGGCTCAATGCCGTGCTTTATAGCGTTCTCCACCAAAGGCTGCAAACTCATTCGGGGTATCAAGTATTGCCGAACCTCATCCGAAATGGCTAATTGCCAGTCAAGGCGTTGCTCTAAGTGAAGATCGACAACGGTTAAATATTGTTTTACCACCTGAAGCTCATGGCTAAGGGGAACTCTACTTTTGGTGTTTATGTCCAGAGAGTATCGAAGAATATCGGAGAGCGCAGTGAGTGCTTTATCCGCTTTGTTCGGATCTTCGTGGATCGTGAACCGGATGTTGTTTAGGCTGTTGAACAAAAAATGTGGATTCAGTTGATTGGACAGCTCCCTGAACTGGGCTTCTTTAAGACGATGTTCGGTATTTATCCTGTCGTTTTCAGATTGGTGTGCTCGTTGCCTGCTTTTAATACCGATATAAAAAAGAACCCAGGCGCTAAGCAAAAGGCTGGTGCTGATCGTGTTGTTAAACAGTATGGTTTCTGTACCGTGAGGAAAGCCAAAAAAATTTTCTGAAAAGCTGCCAGAAAACAGCTGGTCTGAAAAAATCATGATGACTATTGCCAGGTTGATAGCGCTGATGATCAAAGAAAAAGCGGCAATGTTCAGCATGGAAAAAAAGATCAGCTTCGCTGTACCTAACGTGTTCCAACTGAGCCTGATATATCGCTGTCGAAAAACAAGAGCTGCTACGGTAAACAGTGGAACCCATAATAGACTGCTGAAAATGTCCACTACTGGGTGAGGTCGGTCAAAAGTAATAAACAGCACTTGCACTAACCCCACAACAGTGAGGGCGGTGCAGTGGTACCACCAGAATCTTGATTGACGAGGAAAAAACGGTTTTATCATGGATTTACCAGGACCATAGCCTCACCCCGATTAAACCGTGTAGGGCAAGGTACACAGACATCGCGCCATGGGAGATAATCACCATGATCAGTGGCAATTGGCTTTTGAGCCGAAATGGTATCTTACGCAAAGATTTTAGGGAAATCACACCTAGCATTGAGCATAGCGCGTAACCTAAGGTCAGGGCAAAAAGGAAAGTGGAAGGCCAGGACCAGGGGGTGATACGCGTTATATCTAAAGGGTTCAGTATGGGGTAGAGCGCAGATACTAAGAAAGTCAGGCTTGATAGTGCTGCCCAAAAGCTGAGTTCGGCACCGGGCGGCTCGAGCTTCCCTCGGAAGTAACGAATGGGCGATAAAATAATTGCGCATATTAACGTCAACGCACTAAGCGCTAGAATAGCTATCCAGCAGAGCAACGGCAGCCATAGCCGTACCTTCGAAGTTTCCTGGTAAAGCGTGCTGCCGATTTGTAGAGCGTTCCCAATCAAAGGGTCGTCAACTAGCGCGGCGGTTTGCAAGCCGGTCCCCTTGTCAATCAATACGTTGTTTTTAGGTATGAAAATAGTATCACGTTTTGAAGAAAAGGGGGTGGCGCCTTTCGCAATCAGCTCTCCCTTCTCCAATGAGATTTGAATAGAGGTAAGAGCGGTCGGCAAAAAGTTCATAAAATCCACAGGGAATTGAACTTGCTGGTAGTAGCCCTCCCACTTAGAAACGCTCTCTTTGGTCGGGTTACTTTTTGTTTCTGGCTTGGCGTGGTTTCGTAGAAGGTAGTCATTGACTGTGTTCAATAACTTCTGAGCGCCGGCCCCGCTTCCTGTCAGAGCCAGGAAATAGCCACTATTCAAGCTTGGAGAGTAGGATAAAGTGGCCATAGCACCCGGGATTCGTCCGTCATGCCCATGGAAGACGACGCCATGTTCTTTAAATCCACGTGTTCGATTGGCGAGGCCATAACCGGCTGTAATACCCGCAGAGTTCCCTAATGTTGTGGTTGGCGCTTGCATTCGTAAAATCGTTTCCGTTGACAGAGGTAGGTTCTCGCTGCTTCCCAGGAAAAGCAACAACAGTTGCGCCATGTCGGCTGGAGAACTTGTGAAGGCACTGCTGGGGTAGTAGATCTGCGGACGATAGTGAACCGGGGCACCGTTGATATGTGGGCGTGCTAACTTATCCTGATTTGGCGTGACGAAGCCGGAATCATACATATCGAGCGGTGTAAGAATGTTATCTTGCACATAGTTATAGAAATCAACACCGCTGACGTTTTCTACAACGTAGGCCGCTACGGCAGCTCCAACGTTGGAGTAAGCCATTCGCGTGCCTGGAGGCCAGCGAGAGCGACGGCCTTCTGGAAAAGCATTCAGATCACCTAATAAATCTAATGATTGCTCTTCTGTGTAAGCCAGCTCAGCGAAGCTCCAATCGGGCCAGCCTGTCGTGTGTTCCAGAAGGTGGACTAACCGAACCGGATCTGAGTTTTCCCAGGGGTTGTGATGCTTTACTTCAGGAGCCAATTGATACAACGGCGTTTGCAAGTCAAGTTCGTTTTGCTCGGTTAATTTAAGAGCTGACAATGCGACGAACATCTTGGAAATAGAACCAACGTGAAAGCGCGTTCGCTGATTGGCCGGTTTTCCCTCTGGAAGTTCCTGTTGGCCTAACGTATCAATCCAGGCCACTCGCCCGTTATCCACCACGGCAATGCCTAGCGCCACGTTACCGCTATCTCTATAGATACGTTTGATATCCTGTTTTAGTGATTCCAAATCGTCGTTGTTATCGGCGAATGTCGGTAGTGTCATGAGAAGCGATAGCAAAAAAAGCAGAACGGGGCAAGATTTGAAGTTAGGTATGGTCATCAAACACGCTCATTATATTGTAGGGTATAAAAAAGGCGTGGAGAGAAGTTTATTTTGGCTGAAATGAGTTGAGTCGAGAAAAGTGCTGAAAGGTCAATGAGAGAGGTGAGCGGTGTTTATCGAGGATAAGCGGGTGAGGTTACACTACCTGGAGCGGTCTGCGAGGAAGCCATTCGCACGGGAGGGGGGGCTGCAGCCGCCAGATTCTCCCGTACGAGGGACCTTTGCCCATACTGTTTAGTCAGCTCCAGGCTCATACCCCAGCACAGGGCTCAACCATCGCTCCATATCGGTCAGGCTCATCCCTTTACGGTCTGCGAGACTTTGCACCTGGTCTTTCTGGATTTTCCCCACGTTGAAATATTTCGATTTCGGGTGGGAAAAATACCAGCCTGACACGGCCGCCGTGGGATACATGGCGAAGCTGTCCGTGAGTTCCAGCCCGGTATTCTTCTCTGCTTCAAGTACGCGAAACAAGGTGGCTTTCTCGGTGTGATCCGGGCAGGCCGGGTAGCCTGGGGCAGGGCGGATGCCCTGGTACTTTTCCCGGATAAGCTCGTCGTTGCCGAGGGACTCATCCGGCTGGTAGCCCCAGAATTCTTTACGAACCCGGCGATGCATATGTTCCGCAAAGGATTCTGCCAATCGGTCGGCCAGCGCCTTGACCATAATACTGTTGTAGTCGTCGCCGGCGTTTTCGTACTCTTTCGCCAGCTCCTCGGCCCCGATGCCAGCGGTGACGGCGAAACCGCCGACATAATCCTGCTTGCCGCTGTCTTTAGGTGCCACAAAGTCCGCCAGAGAGTAGTTGGCGGGATCATTACCGGGCTTTTGATTTTGCTGCCGGATATGGTGCAGCGTATCGATGACCTGTCCTTGTTCGTCGTACAGCTCGATATCGTCGTTTCGAACGGTACTGGCGGGCCAGATTCCAATAACACCACGGGCTTTCAAGCGCTTCTCGTCAATGAGCTTGCGCAGCATGTGTTGGGCATCGTTAAAGAGGCTGCGGGCAGCTTCACCCACTACGTCGTCATCGAGAATCTTGGGGTATTTTCCGGCCAGGTCCCAGGACATAAAGAACGGTGTCCAGTCGATGGTGTCAATGAGGTCTTCCAGTGGGTAATCATCAAACACTTTCAAGCCGGTAAACGTCGGCTTGGGCGGTGTGTAGATGTCCCACTGCATGTCCGGACGGTTTTCGATAGCCTGAGTGTAGCTGCGCAATGTGCCGCGGGGTTTGCGGTTGGCGTTGCGCTCGCGTACCTTTTCATACTCTTTCTGGATGCCCGCGACAAACGCATCGCGGTTGCTGTCTGACAGGAGGTTGCCTGCCACACCCACGGCGCGGGAAGCGTCGGCAACGTAGACCACCTGATTCAAATTAAATGCCGGGTCGATCTTGACGGCGGTATGGGCCTTGGACGTCGTGGCGCCCCCGATCAATAACGGCTTGTTGATACCCTGGCGCTGCATTTCCCGAGCAACATTGACCATCTCATCGAGGGAAGGGGTGATCAGGCCGGAGAGGCCGATGATATCGCACTGCTTTTCCTGGGCTACTTGCAGGATTTTTTCCGTGGGCACCATTACGCCCAGATCGACCACTTCGTAGTTATTGCATTGCAGCACTACGCCCACGATATTTTTCCCAATATCGTGCACGTCGCCTTTCACCGTCGCCATCAGAATTTTGCCATTGGGTTTGCTGGCTTCGGTTTTTTCCGCTTCGATGTAGGGCTGCAAGTAGGCCACGGCCTGTTTCATGACACGTGCAGACTTAACGACCTGAGGCAGAAACATTTTGCCTTCGCTGAACAGGTCGCCCACAACGTTCATGCCGTCCATCAGCGGGCCTTCGATCACGTCCAGCGGTTTGCAGGCCCCATGGCGCGCCACTTCCGTATCTTCGATAATATAGGTGGTAATGCCCTTGACCAGTGAGTGTTCAATGCGCTTTTCTACTGGCCAGCTACGCCACTCCAGATCTTCTTTTTTCTCACCACTGCCGCCGTCGCCTCTGTACTTATCCGCGATATCCAGCAGCGCTTCCGTGGCGCCGTCGTTGCGGTTGAGCAGCACGTCTTCCACTTTGTTTTTCAGCTCCTGGGGCAAGTCGTCGTACACGGCCAATTGGCTGGCATTGACAATGCCCATGTTCAATCCGGCCTTAATGGCGTAGTACAGGAAAACGGAGTGAATCGCTTCCCGAACCGGGTTGTTTCCTCGGAATGAGAAGGACACGTTGGATACGCCGCCGCTGACCCCGGCGTGGGGCAGGTTTTGGCGAATCCAGCGGGTGGCTTCGATAAAATCCACCGCATAGTTGTTGTGCTCTTCAATGCCGGTGGCGACAGCGAAAATGTTCGGATCAAAAATGATGTCCTGCGGCGGAAAGCCGACCTTATCCACGAGTACCCGGTAGGAGCGTTCGCAAATTTCTTTTTTGCGTTCGGCGGTGTCGGCCTGGCCGTCTTCGTCAAAGGCCATAACGACAACGGCGGCGCCATAGCGGCGGCAAAGCCGGGCACGCTCGATGAACTCGTCTTCACCCTCTTTGAGGCTAATGGAATTGACGATGGGTTTACCTTGAATACACTTCAAGCCGGCTTCGATGACCGTCCATTTTGAGGAGTCCACCATGACCGGCACACGGGCAATATCGGGTTCGCCGGCAATCAGGTTGAGAAAGCGCACCATGGCTTTCTCGGAGTCGAGCATGGCCTCGTCCATGTTGACGTCGATGACCTGGGCGCCGCCCTCAACCTGCTCCTGGGCCACTTCCAGTGCGGTCGTATAATCCTCTTCCACAATCAGGCGCTTAAAACGGGCCGAGCCGGTCACGTTACAGCGCTCGCCCACATTGACGAACAGTGAGTCTTTGGTGATGTTGAACGGTTCCAGTCCGGACAGGCGGCAGGCCGGTTCGATATCGGGCAAGGCACGAGGTGGATACTTGGCCACCGCATCGGCGATGGCCTTGATATGTTCTGGCGTGGTGCCGCAACAACCACCGATAATATTCACCAGCCCGCTTGCGGCGAACTCTTCCACCACCGACACCATTTCTTCCGGTGTCTGGTCGTATTCACCGAATTCGTTGGGCAGTCCGGCGTTCGGGTGCGCTGACACCCAGCAATGCGCCACGCGGGATATTTCCTGCACATAAGGGCGCAATTCCTCCGCGCCCAGTGCGCAGTTCAACCCCATGGAGAAGGGACTGGCGTGTTCCAGAGAGTTGTAAAAGGCCTCGGTGGTCTGGCCAGACAGCGTGCGACCGGAGGCATCCGTGATAGTGCCGGAAATCATGATCGGCAGTTCCACGCTGTTGCGTTCGAAATACTCTTGAACGGCAAAGACGGCGGCTTTCGCATTCAGCGTATCGAATACGGTTTCGATCAGGATCAGGTCGGAGCCACCGCGTACCAGCCCGTCGAGAGCCTCTAGGTAATTGTCCACCAATTGATCAAAAGTAATATTCCGAGCGCCGGGGTCGTTGACATCCGGGGAGATCGAGCAGGTGCGGCTGGTCGGGCCGAGCACCCCGGCGACAAAGCGGGGTTTATCCGGATTCTCGGCGGTGTATTCATCGGCGACTTCCCGGGCCAGCCGGGCCGCAGCCAAGTTCAGCTCGGGAACCCACTCTTCCATCTCGTAATCCGCCATGGAGACGCGAGTGGCGTTAAAGGTGTTGGTCTCGACGATATCCGCGCCCGCGTCCAGGTAGCCCTTGTAGATGTCTTTCAGCATGGCGGGCTGGGTGAGGGCCAGCAGGTCATTATTGCCTGCTACGTCAGTGTGATAGTCCGCAAAGCGCTCGCCCCGGTAGTCCGCCTCCTTGAGCTTGAGGTTTTGGATCATGGTGCCCATACCGCCGTCGAGAATCAGGATGCGTTCACGCACTAGGCGGTGCAGGGTGTCCAGGCGGGTTTGGCGGTCTTGGTCCAGGCTCATGGAATACCTATTGGTGGGATTGATGTCACGTGATGGATAGCGTTTGAAAGGGCGGGGATTTTAGCAGAAATGGTGGTGGTTCGCAGGTTTGGTGGTGGGGGCACGCCCGGTGTGGGGCTGGATAGACCCGTTGTAGACCCGCCGTGAACCCGTCCGTGGGGGCTTCTCATCGGCATCCATGCCTCAGAGAGTCTACAACGGGTCTATCCAGCCCCACACCTCCAACCGATCCACCCACTCCCCCTTTGTCTCCCGCCAAGATATCCCGTAAAATACCTGAGTAAATCAATCAGGTATATCGCTACCGCAGTACTGGAGCACAAGCGCCGTTATGGTTAACGTACAGATTACCGAATCCGCCCAACAGTACCTCAAAGAACTGCTCGACAAGCAGAAAGACAACGAAGGCGTCGGCATCCGCATGTTTGTAGCCAGCCCGGGAACCCCCCAGGCCGAAACCTGTATTGCCTACTGCCGCCCCGGTGAGGCCAAGGAAGACGATGAAATCGTCGAACTTAATGGTTTCAGTGCCTTTTTTGAAGCCCGAAGCCTGCCTTATCTGGAAGACGCCAAAGTCGATTATTCCGCTGACCGAATGGGCGGCCAGCTCACCATTCGGGCTCCCAACGCCAAAATGCCTCAGGTCACCGACGACAGTCCGTTGGAGGACAAAATCAACTATGTCCTCTACAACGAAGTCAATCCGGGGCTGGCGTCCCATGGCGGCAACGTCAGTCTGGTGGAAATCACCGAAGACCAGTACGCGGTGCTTCGTTTTGGGGGCGGTTGCCAGGGCTGTGGCGCCGTGGAGGTGACGCTGAAAAACGGGGTCGAGGCGACCTTGATGGAAAAGCTGCCGGAACTGAAAGGCGTGCGTGACGTTACCGACCATACCGACCGCACCAACGCGTACATGTAAGCTGGCTGTCCCAGCTCCCATCCGGCTTGCGCTACACGCTCAGTCGCACCGGCAGTCAGCCGCACCAGCAGCCATACCAGGCGGCCCCGCACGGGCCGCGCTCCTGCCCATAGTTTTTCTCCTGTAGCTCCGCCATTGGGTTCTGCATATCAGTATCTGCACATTTGTCCATATTCCAGGGTCTCGTGTTAACGCGTGTAAAATCGCCTATCAAGGGGTGCCCTTCAGAGGATAAAGTGCGCACAATACGCCCCTGAAATGAATAAAACGGACTCTTCTGCTTATGGCGTTGCGCAGTGCTTTCTTTAAACCGGGGAGACTTGGTTTACTCGCAGTCGTAATACTGGCTGTAACGGCTTTCGTTTTCTGGCCGGACGGTGGCTCGGACAATACGCTGGCGACGGTTGCCGTTCAGCGCGGCGATATTGAAAATCGAGTCACCGCTACCGGGGTGCTGCAACCTCGCACTTACGTTGATGTAGGCGCACAGGTGTCCGGGCAGTTGGAAACGCTGCATGTGCAGGTGGGTGATGAAGTCAGTCAGGGAGACTTGCTCGCCGAAATCGACCCCACTGTTTATATCGCGCGAGTGGACGGCACCCGCGCACAGCTGCGTAACCAAAAAGCGCAGTTAAAAGATCGTGAAGCGCAACTGACCCTGGCCCGCATCCAGTTGCGGCGGCAGGAAAATCTCTTCGCCGAAGATGCCACCACGCGGGAAGCCCTGCAAAGTGCGGAAGCGTCTCTGCGCTCGGCCGAGGCGCAGATCGAAGCCCTGAGCGCCCAGATTGAACAAACCGAATCCACGCTCCGCGCTGAAGAGGCCAATCTGGAGTACGCCAATATCTACGCGCCTATGGACGGCACTGTGGTCACGATCGATGCCCGCCAGGGGCAAACCTTGAACGCCTCCCAGCAAGCCCCGATATTGATGCGCATTGCCGATCTCGAAACCATGAGTGTGCAGGCACAGGTGTCGGAAGCTGACATCGGCAAGCTGCGTCTTGGCATGCCCGTGTACTTCACTACGCTTGGCAATCAGGGGCAGCGCTGGGAAGGGACGTTGCAGCGCATTGAGCCTACGCCGCTGGTGGAAAACAATGTCGTACTGTATTACGCCCTCTTCGATGTCCCCAACCAGGATGGTCGCCTGCTGCCACAGATGACGGCCCAGGTGTTTTTTATTTCCGGGCAAGCGGAGAACGCCCTGATCATTCCGGTGTCGGCGGTGCGCTATGGTGCTGCAGGTCCTGGACAGGGCGGCTCACGGGAGCGCACTAGAAGCGCGGATCAAGCCGCTGAAGCGCCGGGCCGTGCCGGATCGGTGATGGTGCTCAATGCCCAAGGGAAACCCGAGCGACGCCAGGTACGCGTCGGGGAAACCGATCGCGTGCACGCACAGATTTTGTCAGGCCTGAGCGAGGGCGATGAAGTGGTGCTGGCTCCGGATGGCGGTCGCCGCGATGACAATATGCGCGTGCCGAGGATGTTTCGCTGATGCGTGAGCCGGTTGCTTCGAAGCCCTCCACCGGGGCCTCAACCCCGGAGCCCCTGCTGGCACTGCACGGCGTTACCAAAAGCTACCACAACGGTGAGCTGGAAACACCGGTGCTGCACGGGGTGGATCTGACGGTGTACCCCGGGGAGTTCGTGGCCATCATGGGCGCGTCGGGCTCCGGAAAATCGACGTTGATGAACATCATCGGCTGCCTGGATAAACCCTCCGGTGGCGAGTACCGGTTCAAAGGACAGGATGTCGCCGACCTGGACCGCGATCAATTGGCGCAACTGCGCCGTGAAGCTTTTGGCTTTGTGTTCCAGAGCTACAACCTGCTGCCCGGCGCCAGTGCGCTCGAAAACGTGGAAATGCCAGCCATTTACTCGGCATTGAGTGCGACGGAGCGTCGACGACGCGCGTCGGACCTGCTCGGAAAACTGGGGCTCTCTGACCGACTCGACCACCGCCCGAGCCAACTCTCCGGCGGGCAGCAACAGCGCGTTTCCATCGCTCGTGCGTTAATGAACGGGGGCGAAATTATTCTTGCCGATGAGCCCACCGGCGCGCTCGACAGCCAAAGCGGCAAAGACGTGATGGCACTGTTGCGCGAACTGTCGGAGCAAGGGCATACCATCGTATTGATTACCCACGACCCGGAAGTCGCCGCTCATGCACAGCGCCGGATTGATATTAGCGATGGGCGCATTGTCTCCGATCCCGGTCCTTCCAAACCGACTTTCCCGGATGCCGGCGAAAGTCACAGCGCTGGCGCCGACTGGCATCGCGACCCGCCGTTTACCAACGAGTTAATGGAAGGCACTAAAACCGCATTTCGCTCCCTGTTCAGCAATGTGTTCCGCACCGCACTGACGTTGCTTGGCATTGTCATCGGTGTGGCCTCGGTCATTACCATGTTGGCCATTGGTGACGGAGCCCGGCAGGAAGTGGTGGATCGAATCAGTGAAATGGGCAGTAATTTATTGCTGGTCCGGCCCGGTGGTCCCGATCAGTGGGGCGGTCGGTGGAACGTCACCACGCTTGTGCCGGAGGACATGGAAGCTATCAACGAAGTGGTGCCCAACATTATCGCCGCCGTGCCAGAGCTCACAGGCAGTCAGACATTGCGCTATGGCAATGCCGATCACCGCGCGGAGATCAATGCAACGTCGCACCAGTTCCCCCAGGCCCGTCAATGGCGCGTCGACGAAGGGCGATTTTTCACCGAAGCCGAGCAGGGCAGTTACGCCCCGGTGGCCGTGCTGGGGAGCACTGTCGTGTCCTCCCTGTTCGATGGCCGCGACCCGCTGGGTGAGTACATCATGATCTACAACGTGCTGTTTCAGGTCATCGGCGTCATGGAAACCCGCGGTGCTTCGCCCATGGGACAGGATCAGGACGACACCGTTCTGGTGCCATACACCACCGGCAGTTTGCGCATTTTCGGGCAACAACATCTGCGCAATATTACGGTGGCGGTGGACGACACCCAGTTGATGCAAGGCACCGAAGATGCCATCCATCAGTTGTTGATGCAGCGCCACGGCACCGAGGATTTCCAGATTCGCAATATGGCGTCATTAATCGATACGATTTCGGAAACCCAGGACACACTGACCTGGCTGCTTGGTTCCATTGCCGCCATTTCCCTGCTGGTCGGTGGGATCGGCGTCATGAATATCATGCTGGTCAGTGTGACCGAGCGCACCCGGGAAATTGGCATACGGATGGCTACCGGTGCGCGTACCCGGCACATACTGCAACAGTTTTTAATTGAGGCGCTCGTGGTATCGGCCCTGGGTGGTTTGATTGGTGTGATCGTTGGCCTGGCTGTAGCCGCTGTGATTGCGTGGTTTGGCACACCCATTTATTACTCGCTGTTACCGGTGGTTCTGGCGTTCAGTTGCGCGTTTGCCACCGGCTTGTTGTTTGGTTATTTGCCTGCGCGCAAAGCCTCCCGGTTGAATCCGGTTAGCGCGCTCGCAACGGAGTAAAAGGTATGGGAATGAAGGGCGTCCGTTATCGCAGTGTGTTGTCGGCTTCCGTTCTGCCAGCCTCATTATTGGCGCTGACCGTCTTCTCCGGCTGCGCACGGATCGATCCGATTGAGCGACCTGCGCTGAACCCGGAGCTTAATTGGAACAGCGTGACGGGAGAGAGCGATGTTGGTGAAATAACCGGGCCCTGGTGGCAAGGGTTCGAGTCACCGGCCCTGAATCGCCTGATGGCCCAGGCGATGAAGCAGAGCCCGAACCTGGCGGCGGCCGAGCAACGCCTGCGACAAGCGGAGTGGCAAATGCGCAGCGCCGGGGCATCGGTCTATCCCAGTTTGACGCTCGGTGGCAGTACCAGTCGTCGCAGCAGTGAAGATGTGGAGGGCGACAGCCGCGCTTCGGAATCAACGTCAGCCAATATCGGCCTGAGTTATGAACTGGATTTGTGGGGACGGGTAGCGGCTGAGCGAGCGGCGGCGCAAGCGAGTTTTAACGCCAGTGAGTTCGATTATCTGGCGGCGCGTTTGAGCCTCACGGGGGCGATTGCAAACGCCTGGTTTGAGTATCAGGCCCTGCAAACGCGTATCGAGATTGCGCGGGAGAACATTGATCTGAGCGAGCGGGTTATGCGTGTGGTCGAGGTGCGCTATAAAAACGGTGCCGCCAGTGCCGCCGATGTGTCCCGGCAACGCACCAGTCTGCTTTCGCAGCGCGCGCAGTTGCCGCCGCTGGATTACCAGGCCCGACAGACCCGTCGTGCATTGGCGGTGCTGATTGGCGAACTGCCTCAAAACCTGTCGCTTGATGATGAACCCCTGCGGGATATCAACGTGCCGCAGTTGCGGCCGGGTACACCGGTAGACGTTATTTATCATCGTCCGGATCTTGCCCGGGCCGAAGCGCAGTTGCAGGTGGCTGATGCCGATGTTGCTGCGGCACGCCGTGCATTTTTACCCAGTTTTAGTCTCAGTGCAGGGTTTAGCCTGGCGACCTCCTCACTGTTTTCACTGAGCGATGCCCGGGAAGTGAATTCCGTGGGTTTATCGCTTAGCCAATTGTTGTTTGATGGTGGCCGCACGCGCGCGCAAACCCGCCAAACCGAAGCCCGTCGTCTGGAGTTACTGGCGCAGTACCGGGAAACCTTGTTGACCGCGTTGCAGGAAACCGACGATGCGTTGGGGCAGGTGGTGTTGCAGCGGGATCAGGAAAGCAGTGATCAGGCCATTCTGGATGAAGCGGAGCGAACCCTGGAGCTGACGGATGTACGATACCGCGAGGGCAGTGATGATTTGCTGACGCTGATTGATGCCCAGCGCAGCCTGTTCCAGGCTCGAGACCAGTTAATACAGCGCCGCCTCAATCGCCTGAGCGCCGCCGTCACGCTCTACCAGGCCATCGGCGGCGTCACGACACAGCCTTGAGCGTGGGTGAGGTAGCCTTGAGCGTGGTTGAGACAGCCCTGAGCTTGATCGACCGGTAGAGGGGAGTGCCGAGCGAGGGGGCGAATCACCCGCCCGCTCGAAAGGTATCTTACGAGGACTGGCGCTTGGCCAGATGATCCTTGATTTTATCACGCATGTCTCGCAACGCCCGCTCGGTGGTGTCCCAGTCAATGCAGGCATCGGTAACCGACACGCCGTACTTCAGGTCGTTCAGGTTTTCCGGGATCGGCTGATTGCCGGCCCCGATATGACTTTCGACCATCAGCCCCACAATGGACTGGTTGCCTTCCGCGATTTGATTGGCCACGTTATCCATGACCAGAACCTGTAGTTCATGGTTCTTGTTGGAGTTGGCGTGGCTGCAATCCACCATGATATTCGGCGGGCTCACTTTGGCTTTTTCCAGTTCCTGCTCGCACATGGCAACGCTGACGGAATCGTAGTTCGGCTTGCCGTTACCGCCGCGCAATACCACATGCCCGTACTGGTTGCCACGGGTGTGAATGATCGAGACCTGGCCCTCGGTGTTGATACCCAAAAACCGGTGCGGCTTGGACACGGACTTCAACGCGTTAATCGCCACGGTCAGGCTGCCGTCCGTGCCGTTCTTGAAACCCACGGCGCCAGACAGGCCGCTGGCCATCTCCCGGTGAGTCTGGGATTCCGTGGTGCGGGCACCCACAGCGGACCAGCTGATCAGGTCCTGCAGGTATTGCGGGGAGATCGGGTCCAGCGCCTCGGTGGCGGCGGGCAGGCCAAGCTCGGCAATATCCAGCAGCAAACGGCGACCGATATGCAGGCCTTCCTCAATCTTGAAGGAGTCGTTCAGGTGCGGATCGTTGATCAGGCCTTTCCAACCGGTCGTGGTCCGGGGCTTCTCAAAATAGACGCGCATCACCACATAGATGGTATCACTGACTTCTTCAGCCAGTTTTTTCAGCCGCTGGGCATAATCCTTGGCGGCGTCCACATCGTGAATGGAGCAGGGGCCGATTACCACAAAAATCCGGTGATCCTTACGATCAAGGATATTGCGAATCGTTTCCCGGCCCTGGGTGACCACCTCCCGGGCTTTGTCGCTCATCGGCAGCTCACGCTTGAGATCGGCCGGTGAGATCAACAACTCCTGGGAGACTACGTTGAGATCGTCTACTTGAGTGTCGGTCATCGAATTGAATCCATTGGGTATAGTGCGTTTACAGCGCTATTCTACTGAAAACCGCGCTTCTTTTGGGAGAAATTTCCCTATCACTCCAATAGATACCGGAAGATAGCTCCAATCGATAGCGCTTACCGGGGTTGGTGTCCCGCGGACTTTATCACCAAGGCATCAAGCCGCTCACCACTCCACAACGACCAACCGCGTCGATGCGTCCAACAGCGGGAAATACAGCGCGGTTTTAATGGGCCGCTTTTCACCAAAATCCTGCAGCACCTGCGCGTAGCGTTGCAGCTGTGGGCGATAGGTCTGGATCTCGCGCGCCATAAAGTCCTCGGTGGTTTCGCCCGTTTCTGGTTGACTGCTCTTGTAGTCCACTACCCAGCGCACACCGCCGTCCACGAACGTCCGGTCGATGATCGATTCCCGAACGGTGGCACGGCTGGGGTCGCGGTGGCGCAACGCCCATTCGCAACGGCTGTCTTCGTGGCCCGGGTTTAATAACCATTGGCCATCGGGGTCGGCCAGTGTGGCCCGCAAACCCTGGCGGATCTTCTCCAGGGCGTGGGCTACGCTGTCGGGCTCCCAGCCCAGCTGACGCAGATGCAGCGTCCACAGCGGGCGTTGTTGTTCCGCCCAGTCTTCCGACCAGCGTTGCACGGCATTCTCTGTCAGGTGCTGCAACTGCGTGTGAAGCACTGTGCCGGTGTGCCGGGCGAGCCGGGCCTCGGGGGTTTCCACCTCCGGAATGTTATCGTCATCGTCGTCGAACTCGTGGCCCCGGTAACGCGCCAGTATTTCCATGCTGGGCGACGGGGGCGATTGCCAGTCCAGTGGCAGACGGAGAATCGGTTGCGCATGCTGGGTACCGTGCTCTCCGTCAGGGCTCGACGCGGTCACCGCTGCGGGGGAGGGCATGGGCGCTGCCACCATCTGGCTCTCTACCTCCGCCCAGATGGTGCGCAGCAGTGAACCCTGTCTGGGCGCGCGTGGTTTACCGGTTCGGGCGTCGAGGCCGACACAGCCCAACAGATGCAGTTGCTTGATGGCGCGAGTGCATCCGACGTACAGCAAGCGGGTGGATTCATAGGTATCGCGCTGCTTGGCTTCAGTGCGCATAAACTGGTAGAGCGGATCACTGTCGGCGCCGGTGGGTGCGAGAGGGCCGAGCAGTAACTGTCGCTCACCGTGCTGGCTGATGCGCTGCTGCCAGAGCAGCAATTCCTTATCGTCACCGCTGGGAGCCCGGTCCAGCCCCGGAATGATGACAACGTCGAACTCCAGTCCTTTGGACTTGTGAAGCGTCATGATGTGCAGCCGGGGGTTGGCGTCCGCGCGTGGCGCTGCAAACAGACGGTCGACGGCGCGCTCAAAGGTCTCCCAGTCGCGCAGTCCACCGCCGAGCTGGTGGCGCTCCAGCAAGTTGAAAAATGCCGGTATGTCCTGGGCATCGCCCGGATCGGCCAGCAAAGCGGGGCCACCCAGCGCCAGCCAGATGCCCTCAATCCACAGCCGCAATGGCTTGCGATGCCGATTCCGCCAGGCGTCTTCCAGCACATTCATTACGCGGTCGAGGCGGCGATGTCCCTCAGCGCTAAGTGCCTCAATATCGGCCCGGTGCAATAACTGAGTCCAGAGTACCGGCCACTGGTATTTCAGGGGCGGATTCACAGTGCCAAGCTTAGCGTTGGCAATCGCTTGCAAGTCGTTCAGGCTTAACCCGCACCATGGTGCTCGCAGCACCGACAGCCATGCGATCCGGTCATCGGGATTGAGCAGGGCCCGTGTTAATGACATCAAGTCCACAATCGCCATGCGACTGGCGAGGCGATCAATTTCGGTGGCCTGCCCATGCAACCCCCGGCGTGCGAGCGCTGGCAAAACCCATTGCAGGTGCGGACGATTGCGCACCAGTACGGCCACATTGTCTTCGCTGTTGTTATTCAAAGCCCGGGTGGCGAGTTCGGCCACGGAGTCGGCTTCCTGCCACTGAGCCAGCGTTTTATCGGCGCTGGCATCCGGGTGCCTGGCGTCGCTGTCAGCGTCGTCGTGTTCGCCCTGATACAGGCAGCCGTACACGTTCACCGCGTCAATATCCAGCGCGGCATTGAAGGCTGTCGACGGCGAATAGCGCACCGCACCGCGGCCAATATCATCCCGGGCTGGAAACGCCTGGCTAAACGTGGCGTTGACCCAGCGAACAATATGGGTTTGCGAACGGAAATTGACCGTCAGGTCCAGCGCCGTCATCGGGACCTGACCGACGCCATGCGCTCGTGCGTCCAGGAACAGGCCGACGTTGGCATCGCGAAAGCCATAACAGGACTGCATCCCGTCGCCGACGATAAACAGTGTGCGTCCGTCATCCGGTTGCCAGCCAGCGGTGAGCTGCTCCAAAAGCTGTAACTGGGGCGCGGCGGTATCCTGAAATTCATCCACCAGAATGTGGCGGATGCGATAGTCGAGCTTCAGCGCAATATCACTGGGGTTGTCTTCATCGCCCAGGGCGAGACTTGCCGCCTGGGCGATGGCGCTGTAATCGGTGGCGCCGAGCTGTTTGAACACAAGCGTGAGTTCAGCGCTGAGCAGGGGCAGCAGCCGCGTCAGGCTGTCGAGCAATTGCCACTGCGGCTCGGTGTAGTGCGCTGGTGGCAATTGACGTACCGCGTGCAGCTGCTCTGCCAGATCCGGCGTCATTTCCTGTAAATCCGCCGCCAGCACTTCGTACTGCTGCTTGAGCGCTGCACCGGCTTTTCCTGCCGGAAAGCCTTCTTTCTTGGTGAGACGTTTGCGCCAGTCTCCCTTGCCGGTCAGTAACAGTTCGGCGATGGCGCACCAGTGGGGCAGGCCGTCCGGCTCGGTAGTGGGCAGTTCGACCATGCCTTTTAACATCAGGATCGGGCTTTCCGGGCTCTCCTGCTCCACATTCACGGCCGCCTGATCGGCGAGCGTACAAAGCGCACTGCTGTGGTAACCAATACCCTCGGTGACCTGTTGCAGCTGTTCTTCCACGACGGCCTGCAAGACGCCTTCCAGGTAATCCCGCGCGTGAGCCTGCCGGGCTTCCAGCATGACCCCGAGCCACTGGTCGCGCTTGGCGAGCAGTCGGGTGAGCAGGGATTCCACGCTGCCGAGATGGCTGTCCAGGTGGCGCAACAGGCGCTTGAGGTCGTCGCGAATATCGGCGTCGCGTTCGAGTCTCGCCAGAAACTGACGTACCGCTTGCCGGTAGGCCAGCTCCGGTGTGTCCAGCGTGTCGGGTTGGGCGCCCAACTGACTGTCCAGCGGCAATTGTCGGGTAATGCTGCGGCAGAGACTGTCGATCGTCTGGATACGCAGCCGTTGCGGATTCATCAGCAGTTGCCACTGGCGCTCGTGATCGCGCCGCAACACCTGCTGCGCCAGCCGCCAGGTGCGTTGCGCATGGGGGTTATCCGGTTCGGGCTGCTCCTGCGCTTCGCGCAGGGCGCTCATGATACGTTCCTGCATCTCGCCGGCGGCCTTGCGCGTAAAGGTAATCGCCAGAACCTCTTCGGGGTGATCGCAGTGTGCCAGCAGCGTCAGCACGCGCTGGGTCAGCAACCCGGTTTTACCGGAGCCCGCCGGGGCGGCGACCGCAAAAGAACGGGACGGGTCCAGCGCGGCCTGCCGGGCGTCGAAATCCGGTGGCGCGTCGGGACTGAAGGCGCCGTGGGGGAGTTGTTCCAGGCTGCGAGAGCGGTGGTCTAGGGTGTCGCTATCTATTGGGTCTACTTGTGCCATTGGGTCTACTTTTGCCAAATTGGGGAGGTCTGACATGGGGCATGCCCATGGCTCAATCAGCCGCGCCGTGCTCAGTCAGGTAGCGCTGAACGGTGTCTTTTTCCAGCCATCGATTCAGCGGCAGCAGCTGTCCGGAAAAGCGCTGGGCGTTGGCGTCCTTGAAATCCACGCTGGCCTCACCGGCAATAAACGCCTCGGCCAGCGCCGTCAGTGCGGTGCGCCACTCGTCCTGCAACGCGTCCCAGTCGTCCGCGGGTTTGATGCCGGGTGGAGGTGTGCTTACTTGGCCCAGTCCGATCCACTGTGTGGCTTTGGGATTTAACTGCGCGAAAGCGACACCGGCCACGGGCAGGTCATCGGTCACGGTGTAGAGCGGCAGCTGGGGTTCGTCCGGGCGTTCTCCCAGCCACTGGGACGGATTGAGTTCGGCGCCGGTTTTGTAGTCAATCAACAAACGCTCTCCGCTGGAAAGTTCGTCGATACGGTCAATGAACAGCGTCAGCTTCAGGCCCTGAAACTGGATTTGACGGCGTTGCTCGGTGGCAATTACCCGGAACGGCGGGCGTTGTTTTTCCAATTGCAGCCACCGCTCGACCATGCCCTGTGTTCGTTCCAGCTCCAGCGCACAATACTCCGGACCCAGCTCACGAGGCCGTCGGCGGCGGATAGGGGCCAGAGTTCGCTCGCTGAGCTGGGCGATGAGGGCTTTGAGTTCGTTCTCGTCATAATTGGCCAGGCTTTCCGAGTCCTGCAGTACTTTCCAGACCTCTGCCAATACGCCGTGCAACAACGTGCCGCGCTCGGCGGGTGACAGACCGACAACGGGCGGGTCGGGCAATCGGGCGCCCAGGCGCAGTTGCGCGAAGGCGTTAAACGGGCAGGCTGCCTGCTGCTTGAAGAGGCTGCTGCCGCCGGGGGCGTTTTGCTCGGTATCGAACCTTGGCCCCTGCCGGTCCCGGCTGACTTCAAGGGCGCGGTGTTCGGCCAACGAGGCGCGAAACTGCGATCGTCCAGTCATGGCCATTCCTTCCACTCCTTCCATTTCTTTTTCCAATCCTTCCATGGATGTGTCGGCACTAGCGCTGTTGCGTATCAGGGCGCTGAGGGTCGTTTCCGGAATGCTGCGAATCAGAGGGCTGGGGGCCAGGTCGCCCTGTTCATCGGCACGTGCGCAACTGAAAACGACGGTTTCCGCGCACTGTTCGTAGTGTCGGGTGAGGCTGCGGGCGAAGTCCAGCTCCCGCTCGGCACTGGCGTGGGGCATGCGCTTGTCCCGCTGCAGCTCCAAGGGCAACAGCGGACTGGGTGCCGGGGCGGGAGGCCACTGGCGCTGGTGCAGCCCTACGACCCAGCAGTGGCTGAAGCGCAGTCCAGCACCCTCCAGCGCTCCCAGAATCTGGATGGGAGAATCGGGAGTTTGGGCCTGGAAGTGGGTTTGACGGGCCAGTTGGGCAAGCTGGGTCAGCGCTTGTGGCAAGGATAAGTCGGCGCCAGTGGCCTCCAGCGTGGCGAAAAGCTCCAGCAACTCTCCCCACTGGTGGGCCTGCTGGTACTCAACACTGTCCAGGCGACGCGGCCCCGGCCAGCCCAGTACATTTAGCGTGCGCTGAAATTGCCCGGCCCAGAATCGAGCACTGGCGCTGGAGGGGAAGCGGCGGCGAAGCTCATCAATCTGCTGCAGCCGCTGTACCGGGCCAATGGGGTCACCCGTGTACTCAAGGTCGGCTTCCGTGCTTTCGGTGAGCTGTTCCGCCAAACGTTCACCCACTGTGCGTAGGTCCGTACCGGTCACATCAAACTTACCCGTCTCGCGCAACCGTGTGCTCCAGTGGGTACGCAGCACCAGTTCCCGTTCGGGGTCACCCCAAAAGGGGGTGTGCAACAGGGCGCACACATCGTTGAGCGGCCATTGATCGCGCAGCAGCCCAAGCAGTCCCAGGGCGCTGTGAATGAGCGGTGTGCTTCCCAGCGGTACACCCGCCGAAAAATTGAAGGGCGGGGTACGCCTGGGTTGGTCGGGCAACAGAGAGCCCGGCTCGAACACTTCGGAGAAAAATCGCTCCACTTGGTCCCGTCGCTGCCCGAGGTCGGGCACAATAATACCAATGCTGGCATCTGGGTCCTGTTCGAGCTGTTGCAGGCTCCAGAGTGCTGCCGCACTCAGTTCGGTATCCACATCGGGCACCGTTACCCGATGTGTCCGGTTATGACTGACGCCCGCAGGCATCAAACGGTGAACGTCGTCGCTGGCGGCCTCGAACAGTCGCTGGTACAGCGGCGGGATATCGTCAAAACCCAGTAGCCACAGGCGCGGCAAGCGCGGCAGTTCGCCCTCTGCAAACGCGTCCGCCACGCGACGGTGTGCCATCTCGGGCATCATCAACTGTCGGCTCGCGAGACGTTGGTTGAAGCGTCGCTGCCACTCCAAAAATGCGCGGTTGTTCGCGTTCAGGTACAGGTCCTGCTCCAGTGTGTCGGGCTCTATTTCCCAGCGCATTAAGCTGCGCAGGGCTGTGTCGGCCTGTTGCGCCAGAGGCTCGGCCTGAAGCAGTGTCTGGGCGGCATCGGATTGGCTGATTACCAGCTCCCACAGCCAGTGGCGCTGGTGAGCGGAAGCCGGTGCACGGTCGCTATTGGCGCTCCCATTGCTCATCAGTATCTGCCATTGCTGCGCAAGCCAGTGGTCGAGCAGCCACACTGGAGGTGACGCCCACACCCGCTGCCCGTTTTGCATTTGCCGCTGGTCCCAGGCGTTGAGCAGGTGACGGCGCAATCGGTCGTTGGCGGTGATGATCGGGTCGCCATTCTCCAGCGCAGTGGTTAGCGGCTTCAGGTCGAACAGAGAAGTAGGCATGGGAACGGGCTTGGCTCCTCGTGTGCAAACGGGGTTGGCATAGTGAACGGGAAGAATAACACGAAGATAGAGACCAACTGTAATGACGAATTTGAGCTGGTCTATCAGCCTCAACTGGATATGCAAAGCGGCCATATCGTGTGTGTTGAAGCACTTCTGCGCTGGAACCATCCGGAACGTGGTTTGTTGTCGCCCTGTGCATTTATCCCTGTGGCCGAAGAGTGTGGCTTGATTGTTGCGATTGGACAGTGGGTCATGCGAGCCGCTTGCGAGCAGGCGAGGCGGTTGCACCTCGCCCATTTCTCTCACGTGCGGGTGTCGATCAATGTATCGGCCCGGCAGTTGAATGACCGCCACTTTGTGACCTCCTGCCAGTCGGTGATGCGCGAAACCGGGGTCGCTCCAGAGCAGTTGGTGCTTGAAGTCACAGAGAGCACGTTGATGCTGGACATCAACGCGGCACTGGCCAGCCTTCACGAACTGCGCCGAAGTGGTGTAACCCTGGCCATTGATGATTTCGGTACCGGGTATTCATCGCTCAGTTACCTCAAACAGTTGCCAGTGACGATTTTGAAAGTGGATCGCAGTTTTGTGCAGCACCTGCCTCACGATGAAGACGATCGGGCCATTACGACGCTGATCGTTGCCATGGCCAACAGTCTTCAGTATCGCGTGGTGGTGGAAGGAGTGGAAACCGAATCGCAGTGGATATTTCTGCGTGACTGCGGTTGTCACTATGGCCAGGGTTACTATTTCAGTCGCCCGGTTCCAGCCCCTGATTTGATGGCGTTACTCAGAGACAACGAGTGAAAAACAGGGCCGCGTTGCTAAACAGGCAGGATGCGTAGCTGTTCGAAACCGAAACGCTGCAAGGCCGGGGCGAGCCTGGCCACCTCCGGATCGTCCCGGGTAAATAAAGCCAGGTGCTCCGGGCGGGTGTTCTCTCTGGGCAGCGCCAGCTGGCTCAGCCAGTACTCGACGCGTCGGGCGATGGCTTCTCCAGAGTCGACCAATTGCACTGCTGAGCCGACCCATTGCTGAAGGTCGTCCCGCAACAACGGAAAGTGGGTGCACGCCAAAACCAGTGTGTCCATTTCCCCGTATCGCGGGTGATCGCGTAGCGGCCTCAGCAGTTCGTCCAGACGAGCGGGGTCCACAGGTGTGCCGCGCAGCCGGGCCTCCGCCTCTTCCACCAGCGCAGAGCTGCCCAGTGAGATCACCGTGCAGTCCGCCGCGAACTGTGTTATTAACTCGTGGGTGTAGGGTCGTGCCACAGTACCTGGTGTGGCCAGCAGGCCGATTACCCGGCTGCGGGTTAACGCGGCGGCTGGCTTGATTGCTGGAACCACACCGACAATCGGCGCCGCGAAGCGGGCCCGGATATGGGGCAGCGCCAGAGTGCTGGCGCTGTTGCAGGCCACCACGATAACGTCAGGCTGTACGGCGTTCACCAGCGACGCCAGCACACGACCCACCCGATCCACCAGCGTGGCCTCATCCTTGGTGCCGTAGGGAAAGGCGGCGTTATCCGACGCGTAGGCAATGGCACAGCCGGGCAGCGCGCGCTGGATCTCGGCGGCCACGCTGAGCCCGCCGACTCCCGAGTCAAACACCAGCAACTGCGGAGGGCGTGACGCCCCAGGGCGGACGGACGTCATGGACGCCACCGCTTGGGCGGAGAGGGCAGGGCTTGGTAGAATAGGTGAATTGGCGAAAGCAACATGATCCTGATGGCGCAATGGCGGGTTCAAACGCGATTGTAGGTGGGCCAACGGTCGCGCACAAGCGGCCCCTTCGGAAAATTAGGGAGCATTTTTGTCTCAGACATCCTTAACACTTTTACTCGCCGCTGGCGCAAGCCTGTTACTCGGCGTGGCGTTGGCCGCGTTGTTTTACCATCGCCGTCAAAACGACGCGGTGGCGGCCCGGACTCGCGAGCTGGAACAACAGGCCCGGGATAATGAACGTGATTGGGCGCTGCAAGAGGCTGACCAGCGTTACCGTTTGCAACAGAGTGAGCAGCAGGTGGAACAGCTGCGGGAGCAGCAACGGGCGTTGCGCGATGAATTCACCGGCGGTGAACAACAACGGGAACGGCTTCAGGAGCAACTGAGCGACGCCCGCCAGGAACTGGCCGGGGCGCGCGAAAAATTGCAATACCTGAGCGAAACGCAGAACGATTTGCGCCAGCGCGAGCAGCAGCTGAGTGATACCCGACGGCAGGTGGCGGAGCTGGAAACGCAGCTCGGCCAGGAGCGCAAGCACTTCGAGGCGCAATTGGCGCTGTTGCAAGACGCCAAAAAACAGCTGTCCGGAGAGTTCGAAAACCTGGCGAATCGAATTTTTGACAGCAAGCAGCAACAGTTTTCCAGCAACAGCAAAACCCTGCTGGAAACCACCATTGACCCGCTGAAAGTGCAACTGTCGGAATTCCGTCGCAAGGTGGAGGATGTGTACGACAAGGAAAATGCCGAGCGCAACCGTTTGGCGGGTCAGGTCGTGGAATTGCAGAAACAGGCACAGAAAATTGGCCAGGATGCGGTGAGCTTGGCCCAGGCGCTCAAAGGGAACACCAAATCACAGGGAAACTGGGGTGAAGTGGTGTTGGAGCGCCTGTTGGAACAGTCGGGTTTGCAGAAAGGCCGCGAATACGACACCCAGGTCAGCTACGCGAGCGCCGATGGTGGAAGGCGTACACCGGATGTGGTGGTGCGTTTGCCGGAAAACAAGGACATTATTATTGATGCCAAAGTGTCGCTGGTGGATTATGAAAAATACTGCAACAGTGAAGATCAGGCCGAGCGCGACCGTTTTCTGGCGCAGCACATTCAGTCATTGCGCAACCACATCAAAGGGTTAAGTGTTAAGGATTATGAGCAGCTCGAAGGTGTACGAGCGCTGGATTTCGTGTTTATTTTTGTTCCCATTGAAGCCGCCTTTATGCTGGCGTTGCAACAGGATCCGAAGCTCTACAGTGATGCGTACGACCGACATATTATTCTCGCCAGCCCTACAACACTACTGGCGATCCTGCGCACGGTAGAAAATATCTGGCGCTACGAAAAGCAAAACAAAAATGCCGAGCGTATTGCCCGGGACGCGGGCAAGCTGCACGACCAGTTTGTGTTGTTGCTCGAAGCGCTGGATACCGTGGGCAACCATATCGATAAAACTCGTGACGCTTACGAGACGGCGCGCAAACGCCTGTCGACGGGTAACGGTAACTTGCTGCGGCGGGTGGACAATATTCGAAAGCTGGGTGCGAAAACCAAAAAAGCCATTGATCGGGACAAACTGGAGGATGCGGACGAACTGGCCGATCTGGAAACCTTGAGCGATGCGTCGCTGTCAGAGGAGCACCCTGACGGTGATCCGCAATAGAATAGAGGAGTGAATGCGATGAATCTGTGGGTAGGGCTAGCAGTTGCCGGCATTGTCATTATCGGCGTTCTGGCAGCGGTGGCGGGAACGCTGCTCTTTAAGGTTCACAAGCTCAATCAGGCACGACGTGAACAGGAACGCTTGCAGCAGGAAGCGGTTGATGCCCAGCGCGAGCGGATTAACAAGAGTATCCAAGTGATCGCCCAGGCGATTGGTTCCGACGATATTACCCTGACCGAAGCCAGTATTCGCATCAGCGTGTTATTGGACAGCCTGGGGGTTGACGATGCCGTGCGCGATGAGTTTTCGCCGTTCTACGACCTGAAAACGGCCACCGAACATATTCCGATCCTGGAGGGCTGGAAAGCGCTCAGCCGCAAAGAACAGTTCCAATACGACCGTGAGCGGGCCACCCAGGAACAGTTTCACGAAAAGGCCGTCGTGAGCGCCGCAAAGCAAATTCGTGGCCGGGTGTTCTAATCTTCAAGAGCGCTCGCGCTTGGTGAGTACGGCGCCGCACTCCAGGTGATGCGTGTAGGGGAACTGGTCAAACACCGCAAAATGCGCAATACGATGGGTTTGTGTGAGAGTGGCCAGATTATCCCGCAAAGTTTCCGGATTGCAGGAAATGTACAGAATATTGTCGAAACGCTGAGCGACTTCCGTCGTGTGAGGGTCCAGGCCCGCCCGTGGCGGATCGACAAAGAGGGTGCTGAACCGGTAGCTGTCCAGATCAATATCGCGCAACCGACGGAAAGGCCGGACGTGATCAAGCGCCTGGGAAAAATCCTCGCTGGACATTCTGACCAGGGTGACGTTCTCAATGTCGTTGAGCGTTTGATTGTAGCGTGCCGACGCCAGCGAACTTTTGGCCAGTTCAGTCGCCAGTACCCGGTCGAAATTTCGGGACAGCGGAAGCGTAAAGTTACCGTTGCCGCAATACAATTCCAGCAAATCACCCCCCAAACCGCGGCTGTGGGTCACCGCCCACTCCAGCATTTTTTCACACACCCGCCCATTGGGTTGGGTAAAGCCGCTTTCAATCTGCTGGTAGCGGTAGGTGTGATCTCCCACACGTAGCGACTCCATGACATAGTCACGGCCCAGCACAATTTTCTGTTTGCGACTGCGGCCAATCAGGTCCACCCCCAGCTCGGCTTTCAAGGCGTGCGCGCGAGCTTCCCAGTCTTCGTCCAGTCGTTTGTGATACAGCAGAGTGATCAGGGCGTCCCCAGAGAGCGTTGTGAGAAATTCCACCTGAAACAGCCGGACTCTCAGTAGCGGGTCACTGTTAATCGCGTCGAGCAGCGGACCCATCAACGCATTAATGCGTTTGGACGCGACGGGGAAAGTGTCAATGACAAACGGTTTTTTGTACTCCCCCGGCTGATACATCGCATAATGCGCGCGGTTGTTTTCTTGCCACATCTTGAACTCGGCCCGCAACCGGTAATGGCTTGCCGGTGACTCGAAGACGGCAATCTCAGGTAGCTCAAAGTGCGCGAAATCAGCGCGCAACCGGGCGACTTTATCATTCAGCTGCTGGTCGTACTGCTCGGGAAATACCTGATGGATACTGCTCATGATGCGATATGGCCGGTTGATCGCTTGCAGCGGCGACAGCGCAGTGGCTGCAAGCGGGATAGACATGAATGGAAAGCGGCGGGATTGTAGCAGGTGCTCGCCAGTGAATCAGCCCCTGCGCGGGGCTCGCTACAGCGAATCACACTCGCCCCATTCGCAGGTCACAAAGCGCGGGCCAGAGGGTGCTCCTGTTTCGCTGGAATCACAAAACGCACCGTAGGCTTCGTGCGGCCATTCATTGGCAATGACCAACAGCATCCCGTCCTCGCACTCTGAGAGCCACCTGGACTCCAGGGCGCGGTAGCTTCGCCCGGGAGGCTGTTGCCCAGGGATTTGCAGTGCCAGTGTGGGCACGTCCTCGAGTGTCACCGGACGTTCGGCTTGTGCAATCAATATGCGGCGTATCAGCGCCGCGCGCTCCGTATCATCCTGCTCGACCAGCGGCTGGTTGAGTTCGCGCTCCACATTATTCAATTCACGTTCGCACACAAGACGGCGGTTTTCCGGGCTGCGCTCATGCAGGCGAAGGGTTTTCTCGGCGCGGGACTGGTGATGGTGCAAAAAGCGTACGGCACTCAACGCCATAGCATGCCCACTGTAATCCAGAGTTTCATTCGCCAAAGACAGGCTGTATTGCGTATCTGCGCCAGCCAAAAGGTCGCCGTGCTCTGTCATCCACATCAAACGCAGATCCCGCGCCAGGCTTTTCAAGTCAGGGCCCACGCGTTCACAACGGCCCAGCAGGGTTTCCGTGTAGACGGCTGAGGCCAGACTGGCTTCGGCCAGCGCGTTTTTTTCCTCCTCTGAGGGCGGTGTTACCGTCGGCGTGGCGCAGCCAACGAGCAACACGGCTCCCAGACAGAGGGCAGACAGTGAGGTAACAAATGAGGCACGGGTGGCATACTTGATCATGAGGTGGGCCCTGAAGACAGAGGGTTGCTGGTGCGGTGGTGTTCTGTGTGATCCGCCAGCGGCAGGCGAATGGTAAAACAGGTGCCCTCTCCGAGGAGAGAATCCACTTCAATGGTTCCAGAATGGTGTTCGGTAACAATGAAGTAGGATACAGACAGACCGAGCCCGGTGCCTTGCCCCACATCCTTGGTGGTGAAAAAAGGCTCAAAAATATGTCGTCGGACTTCTTCGGGCATACCGGGACCGTTGTCCTCAATTTGCAGAACGGCGCTGCCCCGGTCCACAAAGGCGCGCAACCAGATCACGGGCGGGCGGTTCGGTGGGTCTGCGTAAAAGGCCTGCATGGCATTGCGCAACAGGTTGAGAATCACCTGCTGGATTTCGGCTGCGGAGCCCATGACCGGGGGCAGAGCGTCTTCCAGCTCGGTGATTAACTCAGGGCGTTTTTCTTCCTGAAGGTTCAGCGCATTGTCGCTCAGCTCCAGTGTGTGTCGAATGACTCTCGCCAGATCGAACTGATCGTGGGGATGACTGCTGCCTCGGGAAAACTCCAGCATATTGCTGACAATGTGCATGGAGCGTTCGCCGGCTTCACGAATGTCGTCCAGGAAACTGAGCACGCGACGCTCTTCCAGATAGCGGTGCAAAACGTCCAGTTTTACGCCCAGCTCTTCCGCGACGTGGTGATTCTGTTCCAGATCGAGAGAGGTGCGGCGCTGTATGTTCTGAACGCCGTGCAAAACCGCGCTAAGCGGGTTATTGATCTCGTGGGCCATGCCGGCGGCCAGCTCGCCCAGCGACATCATTTTTTCGTTCTGGATCATCATATTCTCAATACGCACCCGCATCGTGATATCGTCCATACGGATGACGGCCCCGACCGCCTGTACGGCAATCAACGGGTAAATACTGAGGTCCGTGTAACGCGCGCTGCTGCCTTTGCCTTCCTGCAAGCTCTCATTGAGATAGGGCACACCGGTTTGAATGGTGCGGGCAATGGTATCCATGGAGATGGGGAGGTTGGGGTAGATATCGACCAGTGTTTTACCCAGTGCTTGATTGGGTGGCAGCCCGGTAGACAGTTCGGCCGCCGTGTTCCAATGGGTGACCTTGCCCTCCGGGGTGACCCCGATCAACACCGACGGCATCGCGTTGATAATGCTGTTGAGGTAATCCTGCGTTTCGCGCAACAGGATCTCCGTCGCCTGGTGATGTGCCACTTCATCCTGCAACTGCTGGTTGGCAAGGTTCAGCCGGTCCGTGCGCTCCGCAATACGCGCTTCCAACTCTGTCTGGTTTTTACTCAGGGCGCGTTTGGCCCGCTTGTTATTCAGACGGCTGCGCTGCAAACCGAGGATCAAGAGCGTTTGCAAAAACAGCAGTACTAGGATCACTACCCACAGAAGCGTAGTCGGCCAGCTCGTATCGTCCTGGGCGAGCGAAACAGGACACCACAACAGCAGCGGCCAGACGCCGGGGTGGAGGCATCGTTTCAAACCTGTACTGAAAGCGGGCGGTAAGCGCATCGTAATAGTAGTTATGAACGGTAAAGCGCCATTCTAACGCCCAACGCTGTCCGGTTGGAAACGCTCAGTGGTGCAACCGCTTTACGGCGGGTAAAAACGGCGGTCTTTCAGGGGCGAAATGGTTAAAAAGTGCCCAACAATCAATATCTTGGCTTTTTTCCCATTAATTTCTGAAAAGTGTTTGACACCCCGTCGGATTTCGGTAGAATGCGCAGCCCATGGCGAGGGTGGTTAGCTCAGTTGGTAGAGCGGCGCCCTTACAAGGCGTAGGTCACAGGTTCGACTCCTGTACCACCCACCAC
>NZ_JBNJLT010000005.1:0-337501 GCF_050113635.1 Marinimicrobium sp. ARAG 43.8 | reverse complement strand
GTGGTGGGTGGTACAGGAGTCGAACCTGTGACCTACGCCTTGTAAGGGCGCCGCTCTACCAACTGAGCTAACCACCCCCGTTCAGGAGACGCGTATTCTAATGAAACGGAGGCTGAGGTCAAACCCTTTTTTGGTAAATCCTGAAAAATCTTTACTGACGAATTTATGGTCGGTTCCTCGCCATGCTTTGAAAGGGCTTGTTATACTCTGCGCTCGCAAATTCTAAGTAGGAGGGCGTACGCCTTGAGGTCTTTGGTTTGGGCATGGTGTCGGGCATGGTTGTCCTTTGGGTTGTTGGTTCTACTGCCCTGGCTGGCGGCTCAGGCAGCGGTGGACGTCAGGGAGTTTGACAGCGAAGCCGACCGGCAGCGTTATCAAAGCTTTATCGATGAAATGCGCTGCCCCAAATGCCAGAATCAAAATCTGGCCGGCTCCGATTCGCCCATCGCAAAGGATTTGCGCGATCAGGTCTATCGTATGATCGAAGAAGGGCGCTCCGATAAAGAGATCGTTGATTTCATGGTGGATCGTTACGGAGAGTATATTCTGTACCGGCCACCCTTGAGTGCCTCTACGCTGGTGTTGTGGCTCGGACCCGTCGTGTTGCTGCTGCTGGGCATTGTGGTGTTGATCTGGATCGTGCTCAAGCGCCGCACCAACCTGTCCAATAACGCCGCTGATACAAAGACCCTCACTGAGGCTGAGCGCGAACACCTGGACCGCATCCTGAAATCCTCCGACGATGAGACTTCCGAACGATGATGGCACCCTTATGGTGGGGCATGGCCCTGTTAGCCGCTTTGGCCCTGGCTTTTTTCCTGTGGCCGTTACGCCGTCGCGAGGCCGGCTCGCGGGTGGAGCGTCTGCGTCGGCACTCGCTGGAAACCAATATCACCCTGTTCCGGGAGCATCTGGCCGAGCTGGAGGCGTCCAGAGACGCCGGACGACTGTCCCAGGAGGCGTTTGAACAGCTGAAACTGGAGCAGGAGCGGGCGTTGCTGGAAGAGGAGCGCCAGTTGGCGTCCAGCCGACCACTGAAAGGCCGTGCACTGCCCGGCGGGCGAGTGTTGGTCGTGGTGGCGCTGCTGGGAACCCTTGGCAGTGTTTTGCTCTATCACGAGCGAGGCGCCAGTGAGGATGTTGAGTTGCTGGCGCTGCAAACCCAAAAAGCGTTGGGGGATAATAACGACCTTCGCAATGACCGCCGGCCCGATCCGGCCAGAACCTGGGCTGTGGTTGAGCAGTTGCAGCAGCGGGTAAAAGAAAACCCCGAGTCGGTACAGCACCTGTTTTTGCTGGCTAACTATACCCGTGAACTGGGGCATTATGACCAGGCGGTGGATCTGTATGAGCGTATCCTCAGCCTTCAACCTGATTCGGCACGCATCCATGCGGATTTGGCGGAAACCCTGTTTATTCGCGATGACAATCGAATCGGGGAGCGTGGTCGGGCGCTGGTTGCCGAAGCCTTGCAGCTGAATCCTGAGGAAACAACGGCGCTGGGGTTGGCAGGTATTGATGCTTTCAGTCACCAGCGGTATCAGGAAGCCATTGATTACTGGGAGCGGGCGATCGCGGTCATGGACCCGACCTCGGGTAACGCGATGGCGTTCCGTCGCGGCGTCAGTCGGGCCCGCGCCGCACTGGGAGAGGGTGCACCGGAAGCGGACACGGCCCCCACTGCCGACGGAGGCGTCGCTCTGACGCTCGATGTCAGCCTCGGGGATGACGTCGAGGTAAAGGGCGACGAAACCGTGTTCGTTTACGCCAGAGCCTGGAATGGATCGGCCATGCCCCTTGCTATTCAAAGACTTCAGGCCTCTCAGTTGCCATTGTCCATTACTTTAGATGAAACAATGGCCATGTCGCCCGCCGCTTCGCTGGCGTCGGTAGAGACGGTAGAACTGGTCGCACGACTGTCGAGAAGTGGCGATGTCGCCGCTCGCCCCGGTGATTGGCAGGCGACGCTGGGCCCTGTGGAGCTTGCCGATGCTCCCGAAAAACTAACGCTGGTCATTGACGAACCCATCGCCGACTAGCGCAAATCCGTGTAGAATTTCCGCCTTTGCACCAGCCTGTCGGCGCATGGCGGAGAGGCGGGAAAAGTCAATAATTTCAATGGGCTAGCATGCTGGCCTGCGATTAAAAACCGAGTGATAAGGACTTATGCGCCTCAAGTGTATCAAGCTGGTCGGCTTCAAATCATTCGTTGACTCCACGACGGTCAATTTCCCCAGCAATTTGTGCGCAGTGGTGGGCCCGAATGGTTGCGGCAAGTCCAACATTATTGATGCGGTGCGCTGGGTCATGGGTGAATCGTCCGCCAAGAACCTTCGCGGCGAAGCCATGACCGACGTCATCTTCAATGGCTCGAATGCCCGCAAACCGGTAGGGCAGGCGTCGATCGAACTGGTGTTCGACAACACGGACAAGACCGTGCAGGGCGAGTACGCCGCTTTCAACGAAATCTCCATCAAGCGCAAGGTCACTCGGGACGCGCAGAACATCTATTACCTCAACGGTACCAAATGCCGGCGCCGTGATATTACCGATATCTTCCTGGGCACCGGCCTCGGCCCCCGGAGCTATGCCATTATCGAGCAGGGCATGATTTCCCGGTTGATCGAGGCCAAACCCGAAGAGCTGCGTGTCTATATCGAAGAGGCCGCGGGTATCTCCAAATACAAGGAGCGCCGCCGCGACACGGAAAACCGCATCCGCCGCACCCAGGAAAACCTGGAGCGCCTGACCGATATCCGGGACGAACTGGAACGCCAGCTGAGCCGGTTGCAGCGCCAGGCCCAGGCGGCTGAAAAATACACCGAGTTCAAAAAGGAAGAGCGCCAGCTGAAGGCGCAACTGCAGGCGCTTAAATACCGGAACCTGGACCGGCAGGCCAAAAGCAAGCAGGAGACGATTCGGGACCTTGAGCTGCGCATGGAGTCCTTTGTTACCGATCAGGTCAGCAAAGATACCGAGATCGAGAAGTGCCGCAGCCAATATACCGAACTTCAGGACAAGTTTAACGAAGTTCAGGGTCGATACTATGCCATTGGCGCTGATATCGCCCGTATTGAACAAACCATCCAGCACGCCAAGGAGCGCAGCCGTCAGTTACAGACGGACCTGGATCAGACCGAGCGGGATCGCCGCGAGGCCAATGACAGCCTGCAGTTTGACAAAGAGAAGGCCGAAGGCTGGGAAACGGAGCTAATGGAGATCGAGCCAGAGCTCGAACTGGTGCGCGCGGCGGAAGAGTCGTCCGGTGATGCGTTGCAGGCGTCCGAAGAGGCGATGCAACACTGGCAGAGCGAGTGGGACGCCTTTAACCAGCGTGCCGCCGAGCCTCGCCAACGGGCGGAGGTCCAGCAGTCACGCATTCAGCATCTGGAGCAGGTGCAGCAGCGCTTATTGCAACGTATTGAGAAACTGAAAGAAGAACGCTCCGGGCTGCAAGTGGGCGCCGACGATGAAGAAATCGAGCAGTTGAACGAGCAACTGGCCGAACTGGACTTGGTGGTCGAGGAAAAGCGCGGCCAAAGCGAAAGTCTTGGCGAGCAATTGGAAGCCCAGCGCGAGACCAATAACCGCCTGGCGGATGAACTGGATCAGGCGCGCAGCAAGCTGCAAAGCCAGCGCGGTCGCCACGCTTCGCTGGAAGCCTTGCAGCAAGCCGCGCTCGGCGAAAAGAGCAAGGCCGTCGCCAACTGGCTGGATGAACACCAATTAACGGACCAGCCCCGTCTGGCCGAAACCCTGACAGTCTCTGACGACTGGGATACCGCCGTCGAAACAGTCCTGGGTAATAGCCTTCAGGCCGTTTGTGTCGATGGTCTGGACGCTGTCGCCACCACACTGGCCAATCTCAGCCAAGGCGAACTGGTGTTAATGGATACCGCCCGCCGAACGCAAGCGGTTACCGGTGAGAAAGCCCCCCGACTGCTGGACAAGGTTCAGGCCGACTGGGATTTGAGCGATCTGCTCCAGGGTGTTTATCTGGCGGACTCACTCAACGACGCTTTGGCGCTGCGCCCTCAGTTGAGCGCGGGAGAATCGGTGATTACTCGCGATGGTATCTGGCTCGGCCCGCAGTGGCTGAAAGTCGCCCGCGATACCGATGCCAGTGCCGGCGTGATCGCCCGTCGACAGGAACTGGAAGAGCTGGACGCGACGATCCATGAGCTGGAAACCGAGGTCAGCCGTCTCGATGAGGCGCGTGCCGAAGGGCGCGAAGCGGTCCGCCGCCTGGAACAGGAGCGCGAAACCGCCCGGCGCGAGGTGGACGAGCAAAATCGGCGTGCTGGCGAGCTGCGTGCTCAACTGAGCGCAAAACAGGCGCGCATCGAACAAATCAGCGTGCGCCGGGAACGAACCGATACCGAAATTCGCGAAGCGGGCGAGCAACTGGATCAGGAGGCCGAGCAACTGGCCGAGGCACGCATGATCCTGAGCGACGCCATTGAATCCATGGGCCAGGACACCGACGAGCGGGAGCGACTGCTGCAGGAGCGGGACCGGATTCGCGGTGGCCTGGACGACGCTCGCCAGAAAGCCCGTCATGACCGGGACAAAGCGCACGAACTGGCGATGCGGGCCCAGTCGCTGAAAACCCAGTTGGACAGTATCCGCCTGGGCATCGCCCGACTGCAGGAACAAACGCAACGTCTCGAAGAGCGCCGCGAGCAATTGCTGGAAGCATTGGGGGAAGCCAGCGACCCGGCGGAAGAGCACCAATTGGAGCTGGAAGCCAATCTCGACAAGCGTCTCAGCGTCGAGGCGGAGTTGACCGAAGCCCGCCGTTCGCTGGAGGATGTGGAGCAGACATTGCGCTCAGCTGAACAGGCCAGAAACCGGGCCGAACAGGAGGTTCAGGCCGTTCGCACGCATTTGGAGCAGGAGCGGCTTGCCGCCCAGACGTTCGAAGTGCAGCGCTCGGGGCTTGCCCAGCAACTGGCAGAAGAAGAGTTCGATCTGGAGGCGTTGTTATCCGAGTTGCCCGAAGACGCCGAACTCAAGCCGCTGGAGTCTGAACTGGAGCAAGTGGCGGGCCGTATTGCCCGTCTCGGGCCGATCAACCTGGCGGCCATCGACGAATATCACACCGAATCTGAGCGCAAACAGTACCTGGACGCCCAGGACGAGGACCTCCGAGAGGCTCTCGAAACCCTGGAGAATGCGATCCGCAAAATTGACCGTGAAACCCGGACCCGCTTCCGGGAGACCTTTGATGAAGTCAATCGGTCATTGCAGGAACTGTTTCCCAAAGTCTTCGGTGGAGGCCATGCCTATCTGGAACTTACCGGCGAGGATCTACTCGATACCGGTATTACGATCATGGCCCGCCCGCCGGGCAAGCGCAACAGCACCATCCATTTGCTGTCAGGGGGAGAGAAGGCGTTGACCGCGATCGCGCTGGTGTTCTCAATCTTCCGTCTGAACCCGGCGCCGTTCTGTATGCTGGACGAAGTGGATGCGCCTCTGGACGATGCCAACGTGGGCCGCTACGCACGCATGGTAGAAGAAATGTCGGCGCACGTGCAGTTTATTTATATTACCCACAACAAGATTGCCATGGAGATGGCGCACCAACTGATGGGTGTTACCATGCACGAGCCGGGCGTTTCCCGCCTGGTGACCGTGGATGTGGACGAAGCGGCCGAACTCGCGGCTGTGTAACTCACTGGGCGAGAATCTGACGGATTAACTGACCGGACAATATTATGGGCGACTGGCTGACGATACTGATTATCTTGCTGATCCTCGGGATTCTTCTCGATGGCTGGCGGCGTATGCGTAATGCCCAGAGGGATTCCCTGAAGGTTTCCCGCTTCATGGGCCGTGCGAGCTCCACGACGAGTCATCGGGACCCAGCGGTGGATTACGGAGCGGAGCTGCCCAACGGTGGCGCTCGCGTCGTGGCCTATCGTGAAACCCCGGAAGATGAACGACCGTTTCATCGCGCGCCTGTGGATGAGCTGGACGATGACACTCACATTGAGGACTCCGGTCAGTCCTTCGATACGGAAACATTCGAGACAGAGGAACCCGAGCCGCCTCGCTATGAGGCCAGGCCTGCCGATAGCCGTGGGCGAATTCCTGAGCAGGTGGCATTGAATCTCGATGAGTCGGTCCCGCTACTGATGGAAGCTGAAGAATCGGCAAGCCCGGCATCGGGTGAACACGATGCTCGCATTGAGCCGACGCTGGACGGGGGCGGCGAGTGGGACGAAACCCCGGAACCGTCTGCCGCACCGGAACCAGCGCCCGAGCCTGCCAGAACAAAAGCGACCTCTAGCCCACTGGAACCGCGTGGCGCCCAGCCGTCACCGGCTCCGTTTAAATCGGAACCCCAGGCTAAACCGGAGCCCGGCCTCAAGCCAGAATCCAAGCCCAGGCCGGAATCCAAACCCAAGCCCAAGGCGGAACCCAAGCCGGAAGCGGGGCGCCCGGCGCCCCAGCCGGAAGAGGTCCTGGTTATTAACGTAATGGCACCGGCCGGAGAACAGTTTCGCGGTGATGCATTGCTGGATGCCGTTATCGATGCAGGTCTGCGCTTTGGCGATATGAACATTTTCCACCGTTATGAACGGCCCAGAGGTGGCGGTGCCATCCTCTTTAGTCTGGCGAACATGGTCAAGCCCGGTGTTTTCGACCTGGATGCCATGGACAATTTCACCACGCCCGGTATCAGCCTGTTCATGACCCTGCCGCTGGAGCGTGCGGTGGAACTGGCCAATGTGGACGTATTTGAGGAAATGCTGGAGGCCGCCCGTTCCATTGGCCAGGCCCTGGGCGGGGAACTGAAAGACGAGAATCGCAGCGTGCTCACCCGGCAGACACAGGAACACTGTCGGCAACGCATCCACGAATTTGAACGCAAGCAACTGTCGCGCGCGCCGCACTGAGGCGCGCCGCCACCCCGCAGTCATTGATCCGCAGGAACGACCGCCACATGGCCAACTCCCACTCTGCCATACCGGCTGAGCAAAGCGCCCGAGCCCAGGAGCTTCGTGCGACCCTTCAGGAGCACAATTATCGCTATTACGCGCTGGATGACCCGGATATCCCCGATGCGGAATACGACCGGCTAATGCGCGAACTTCAGGCGCTGGAAGCGGAATACCCGGCGTTGATCACCGCTGACTCGCCTACGCAGCGGGTGGGGGCCACGCCCCTCAGTGCATTCGCCACGGTCACTCACGAACTGCCCATGCTGTCTCTGGACAACGCGTTTAACGAGGAGGATCTGGAGGCCTTTGATCGCCGTGTGCGCGATCGTTTGCAGGACAATGCTGAAATCGAATACGCCTGTGAACCCAAGCTCGATGGCATTGCCGTCAGTCTTTTATACCGCGACGGTTTGCTCGTGCGCGGTGCCACCCGAGGGGACGGCACCCAGGGCGAAGACATTACCCAGAATGTGCGCACCATTGACTCGATCCCCTTGCGCCTGCGCGGTTCGGGCTATCCCGATGTGCTTGAAGTGCGCGGCGAAATCTATATGCCCAAGGCCGGTTTTGAACGCCTGAATCAGACAGCTCGCGAGCGGGACGAAAAAGGCTTTGTGAACCCGCGCAACGCGGCAGCCGGCAGCCTGCGACAGCTGGATGCGCGTATCACCGCCCAGCGCCCGCTGGAAATGTGCGCCTACAGCGTGGGTTATGTTGAAGGCGGCGCCTTGCCCGGCAAGCATTCGGACATACTGGCATCGTTGCGCGAGTGGGGACTGAAGATCAATGGCGAAATTGACACCGTCAGTGGCGTGGCGGACTGCGTCGCCTACTACCGTAAAATCGGTGAAAAGCGGGCGGCTTTAAATTACGATATTGACGGTATTGTCTTCAAGGTCAACCGCCGCGACCTCCAGGAAGAGCTGGGGTTTGTTTCCCGTGCGCCGCGCTGGGCGATTGCCTGCAAGTTTCCCGCGCAGGAAGAAATGACGCTGCTGAAAGGCGTGTCGTTTCAGGTAGGCCGCACCGGGGCCGTTACGCCCGTGGCGCGGCTGGAGCCGGTGTTTGTCGGCGGGGTGACGGTGTCCAATGCGACGCTGCATAACGCCGACGAAATCGCCCGGCTGGGCGTCAAGATTGGCGATACCGTCGTCGTGCGCCGCGCCGGTGATGTGATTCCGCAAATTGTGTCGGTGGTGACCAGTAAACGACCCGACGACGCAGAAGCGATTACCTTCCCTGATCGATGTCCGGTATGCGAGTCCCCGGTCGAGCGCGTGCCTGGCGAAGCGGTGGCCAGGTGTGACGGGGGCTTGATCTGCCCCGCACAGCGTAAAGAGGCCATCAAACACTTTGCCTCGCGCAAGGCGCTGGATATCGACGGGCTTGGCGACAAACTGGTTGAGCAACTGGTGGATCGAGATCTGATACACGCGGTGGCAGACCTGTATACTCTGACTCGCGATCAGCTGGTCAGCCTTGAGCGGATGGGCGAAAAATCCGCGGATAATTTGCTGGCGGCGCTGGAAGCCAGCAAGCAAACCACCCTGGCCAAGTTTGTCTACGCGCTGGGCATTCGTGAAGTGGGCGAAGCGACAGCGCGAAATCTGGCTCAGTATTATGGCTCTCTGGATTCCCTGGCCGACGCTGACGAAGAAAACCTCCAGAAAGTCGAGGACGTCGGCCCGGTGGTCGCGCATTTTGTGGCTGAGTTTTTTGCCCAGCCGCACAATCGCGAAGCCGTGGAGGCACTGAGATCGCAGGGCGTTACCTGGTCGGAAGCCGCTCCGATTGATCGCGATGCACTGCCATTGGCTGGCCAGACGTTTGTCCTGACCGGCACGCTGGAGCAACTGACGCGAGACGAAGCGAAAGAGCGGTTGCAGGCGCTGGGGGCCAAGGTGGCAGGCAGTGTCTCCAAGAAAACCGACTACCTGGTAGCCGGTCCGGGGGCGGGCTCCAAACTGGCCAAGGCCGAAGAACTGGACGTCGACATCATGGATGAAGCGGGGCTGATGTCGCTATTGCAACAATGGGAACAAACGTCATGAAAATTGTGGTTGTCACCGCCGTGCTGGCGCTGGGACTGTTATCCGGTTGTGCCACGGCGCCCCCGAAAAGCAGCGATAATATTTGCAATGTGTTTGACGAAAAACGCGGCTGGTACAAAGATGCCCGGCGTTCAGAGCGGCGCTGGGGATCGGATATCGCCACGTTGATGGCCATCATGTACCAGGAGTCGAGCTTCCGCCCCAAGGCCAAGCCGCCGCGCACCAAAATTCTCTGGATTATCCCGGGGCCGCGTCCCAGCAGTGCCTATGGGTATGCGCAGGTAAAAGATGAAACCTGGAATGAATACCAGAGGTTAAGCGGTAACCACTGGGCAAGTCGCACGCGTTTTGCCGATGCCATCGATTTTATCGGTTATTACAATACGCAAAGCAACGAACGGCTCGGCATTGGCAAGAACGATGCCCGCAACCTGTATCTGGCGTATCACGAAGGGCACGGCGGCTACCAGCGCCGCACCTACAATCAGAAAGCCTGGTTGGTGGGCGTGGCCAACAAGGTGGGCAGCCGGGCTAAACGCTACCGCGAACAGCTCGACGGTTGTGAGAGACGCTTCAAGGGTCCCTGGTGGTGGCCGTTGCGCTGAATGAATTTTTGCTGTGTCTGAGTCGTGTAAAGGAGCGGCTATGGATCAGGAATCCATTGTGTATGGTTGTATCAAAGATGTGGCGTACGTGCCTTCCGGTGACGGACGTTTGCAAGTCAATCGCGAGGCCATGCTGACATTGCCTCATGCGGATGACTGGCCGTTTCTGTCGCAGGAAATGTTCTCCATTCCGGCGGTATCGGCTGGGGCCGGACATTACCAGACGGAAGTCATGCACTTCGGTGCGTCCTATAAGGCCGTGGAGTACGAGTGGGATCAATGGATTGCTCAGTTTGAAGATTTGTTGAGTAAAATGTTCTGGGTATCGGCCACCGTGCACCTGGAAACGGAGCTGTCCGGCGTACATACCTTTACGTGGGAATCGACCGCTAATTATCATGTGCCGGGCTCGGGCGATATGCAGGTTCGCTGCGAGTGGAATCACGAAGGCTCACTGTCGCTGTAAACCAGAGGTAACCATGACGCATAACACCGTTCACCCCGATTTCCGATTTCGTCGTCTGCGGCGCACCGCCGCGCTGCGCGAGCTGGTGCGTGAAACGCGGCTGACGGCCAGCGACTTTATTCTTCCGCTGTTTGTGGAGGAGGGGATTGACGAGCCTGTGAGTATCGCGAGTATGCCGGGCGTGGTTCGTTACCCGGAGGCGCAATTGGCGAGTCGGGTGAAAACCGCCTGGCAAAAAGGCATTCGCGCCGTGTTACTGTTCGGGGTGTCCCGGCACAAAGACAGTGAAGGGGCGGACACCTGGAACGATGAAGGCCTGATGGCGCGCATGATACGCACCGCGAAGTCAGCGGTGCCGGAGATGTGTGTCATCAGCGACAACTGCTTTTGCGAGTACACCGATCACGGCCATTGCGGAGTGGTTCACGAACACGATGTGGACAACGACGCGACCCTGACGAACTTGCAGAAACAAGTGGTGACGGCGGCGCGTGCCGGCGTGGACGTTATTGCTCCCTCGGGCATGCAGGATGGTATGATCGCCGCGATTCGACAGGCGCTGGATGAGGCCGGTTTTGCCCACCTTCCCGTAATGTCCTATTCCACCAAATTCGCGTCCGCGTTTTACGGCCCTTTTCGCGATGCGGTGGACAGTAATTTTAAAGGCACTCGCGCCAGCTACCAGATGGACCCGGCCAACCGGCGCGAGGCACTGGCGGAATCGCTGCGCGATCTGGAAGAGGGCGCCGACATTCTGATGGTCAAGCCCGGGCTGGCGTATCTCGACATCCTGGCGGATATCCGCGCGCATTCCGAGCGTCCGCTTGCGGTGTATCAGGTCAGCGGCGAGTACGCGATGATCAAGGCGGGCGCTGCCGCCGGAGTGATCGATGAACAGGCGGTGGCGCTGGAAAGTTTGCTTGCGTTCAAGCGAGCCGGTGCCGATCTGATCATTACCTATTATGCGGAGGCCGCCGCCGAGTGGCTCTCCAACTCCTCCGCTGAGTGGCTCTCCAACTCCTCCGCTGAGTGGCTCTCTGATTCCTGAGGTTCCCATGAAAACGATTTATGCATTGATGGTCATCAGTGTGCTGATGATTGCGCTGGGTGTGTTTCTCATCATGAGCCAACCCAGTGAACCGCCGCAACCCAAGCGGGACATTGGCCTGATCCCGGCACTGCCGGAAAGCGCGAACGAGATTCCGAAGCTGGAAGAACGCGCGGAGCCCGGTTCGGAGGCGTGGTGCGAGCAAATGATGAACGTGCCTAACAACGATTGGACGGAGGACGATTCCCGCACCTTCGCCAAACACTGCATTTACGACTGACCCGCGTGTTCTTCTCCGAGGAGCGTATGATCTCAAACGACACGTTACAGGCTCGTTTTTACCAGCTTCGGACGCACAAAGCGTTCGAACTGTTTGTGGTTGGGATCATTATTTTTTCCGCGCTGGTCATCGGCGCGAAAACGTACGATATTCCACCGCTGGTCTCCAGCCTGATTGTGATCACCGACTGGTTTATCACGCTGTTCTTTTTGGTCGAGATCAGCATCCGGTTTATGGGTGAGCCGCGCAAAAGGGATTTCTTCAAGTCCGGCTGGAACGTGTTTGACACCTTGATTGTCGTGGTCAGTCTTATCCCGATCGAGGACAGTGAACTGGCGCTCGTGGGCCGATTGGTTCGGGTGTTCCGCGTGTTAAGGATGGTGTCCATTATTCCCGAGCTGCGCACGCTGCTGATCTCGCTGTTGCGGGCTCTGCCGCAACTCGGCTATGTGGCGTTGATGATGTTTATCATCTTCTATATTTATGCCGCGATTGGCAGTATGTTTTTTGCCAGTGTCAATGAATTTCTGTGGGGCGATATCGCTATCAGCATGCTCACCCTGTTTCGAATCATGACGTTTGAAGACTGGACCGATGTCATGTACGAGACCATGGAGCACTATCCCCTCAGTTGGGTGTTTTATGTGACGTTCATCTTTTTATCGGCGTTCGCGTTTCTGAATATGATTATTGGTATTGTCGTGAACGTACTGGACGAGCAGCATCGCAAGGAGCGTCAGGAAGAGGGCGAGCCGACGTTGCGAGAGTTGCAGAGTGAGCTTCGGGAGCTCAAAACGATGCTTAGAGAGACGAAGCACTGACGCGATTGCGACCCGCCTGCTTGGCCTGATACAGCGCCCGGTCGGACCGCTCGATGATCGATTCGCGGGTGTCACCAGGGCGATAGTGCGCGAGGCCCAGACTCAAGGTCATGTCGAGCAGTACGCCGAAGCTCTCCTGCTCGATGCTCAACCGCAGTTCCTCGGCCAGCGTGCGCGCGTCGGTGGGGCTGGTATTGGGGCAGATCAGTAAAAATTCCTCGCCACCCCAGCGACCCAGGCAGTCGGTGCTGCGCAGCCGCTGACCGAGGAGACGGGCAACCTCCACCAATATACGATCCCCGGTTCTGTGTCCGTAGCGGTCATTAATGAGTTTGAAATGGTCAATGTCCATCAGAATGACGGAAAGCGGGGAACTTTGCCGGGTTTGCAGATCAATCTCCAGGTCCAGCATTTCGTCGGTCCGAACCCGGTTGTAAAGGCCGGTCAGGGCATCGGTAATGGCCAGTTGCTGAAGTTTCTGGCTGGTCTGCTCCAGATCGCGAGTGCGCTCTTGCACCAGGCGCTCCAGAACCGCCCGGCGTTCTTCCAGCTCTTTCAGCGGGTAACCCTCTCCGTTGCCTTGGGCCTGGGAAGGTTGGGACAGATGCTTGTGCTCCAGCAGCCATTGACCGTGTTGCTGACAAAATACCAGTGAGAAACGGATGTTGAGCAAGGCCACCGATTGAGACAAGTGATTGAAATGCCAGTCCATTTCTCCCATGACCACTCCGGCTTGCTCGCCCAGCGGCTGGGCCTGAATGGCTTTCAAGCTGTAATGAATCGGCGTCGGCATGGCATCGATGTCGGCCTGGTACAGGTCCAGCGCGTGCGCCAGGCTGTAGACCTGCTCTTGGGCACCGGTTCCGAAGCCCGTCAGGCGGGCACTGGCCAGTACCGACGAGCCCTTGGCATCGCGCTTGTGAAGAAACGTGTCCAGGTAATGGCGGGCGGCGACCAGCAGAGACGCCACCTGCACGGCGTCAGGGCTCTCGTCTTCCAGGGCGGAGTGGCCCGTGTTGTCAAATCCCAAACGGTCCAAGACAACAGTCTCCAAAAGCGTTGGGTCCATGAGGTGGTCGGGTCTCAGTGTCATTTGGTCTAAATGTCGGGGTTATCGGGCGATAGCGATATTCGTTACTATGGCATCTTAGCCCACTCCAGCCAATTGTTAAACTCTGTAAGCCAATGGTTGGGGTGTGATGGTTTTAAATGAGGAGTTGAATGTGAGTCAAGCGGACAAAATTCTCGAACGCCTGGAGGCACTGGTGGGCCGGGTGGAGGAACTGGTGCCCCAGCGGACCCCGTCCCCGGACTGGGGAGCGCAAGCGTTTCGCTGGCGAACGCACAATGGACAGGGGCGGTTGCAGGCAGTGCGCCATCCGCACCGAATCGGGCTTGAGGCCTTGCAGAATATCGACCTTCAAAAAGAGCGTCTCGTTCGCAACACCCAGCGCTTTGTGGAGGGCAAGCCGGCGAATAACGTGCTCTTAACCGGCGCTCGCGGCACCGGCAAGTCGACGCTGATCAAGGCGGCCTGGAACGCGTTCTCCGCTCGCGGCCTGAAAATAATCGAGATCGATAAGGCCGACCTTCCTTACCTGACGGATATCCTCACGCTGCTGGAAGAGCGGCCCGAGCGGTTTATCATTTTCTGTGATGATCTGTCCTTTGAAGAGGGCGATATCAGTTACAAAGCTCTCAAGTCCGCGCTCGATGGCAGTATTGCCAAACCGTCCGATAATGTATTGTTCTACGCGACCTCCAACCGTCGCCACTTATTGCCGCAAACCATGCGCGACAATCTGGATGTGAGTTACGAAGAGGGCGAGCTGCGTCCGAGTGACAGCATTGAGGAAAAAACCTCCCTGTCGGATCGTTTCGGGTTATGGCTTAGCTTTTACCCATTCAGCCAGGATGAATATCTCGATGCCGCCCGCTATTGGGTGGTGCAATGGGGTGGGCAATGGAACGACGATACCGAGCGACAAGCGTTGTTGTGGCATCGCACCCGTGGCGCACGCAGCGGTCGCGTGGCCTGGCAATTTGCCCGGGACTTTGTCGGAGAGTAAAAAATCAGTCGGTTGTGAGAGGGGTTTTCAGGTTCTTACAATTTAGCCACACTCCGGTACAAAGGCTTACAGTTTCCGCCGGGTTGCTTTGCTAGAGTGATTTTATATTGCCTTTCTGGCTTATAAAAGTCTGACTCACCCAAGGAAACCCTGTATGCATAAGTCACTTCTGGCGGCGGGCGCGCTGGCTTCAACCCTGTTGCTGACCAGTGGCCCGGCTGCGGCTACGATTGTCGAAATCGAGACCTCCCTCGGTAATATTCAGGTCAACCTCTACGATGAGAGCACTCCGAAAACCGTGGCAAATTTCCTCTCGTATGTGGAAGGAAATTCCTACGACGGTACTTTTATTCATCGTTCCGTTCCCGGTTTTATCGTACAGGGCGGCGGCTATCGTTTCGATGCCGAGGGTGAGGTGCCGGAAGAAATCGAGACGGAAGCCGCAGTAGTCAATGAGCCGGAATGGTCCAACCGCCAAGGCACGATTGCCATGGCGAAAGTGAGGGGTCGTGTGAACAGCGCAACGTCGCAGTGGTTCTTTAACCTGGAGAACAATCACACCAATCTGGATCAGCAAAACGGCGGGTTTACCGTATTTGGCGAAATAATCAGCGGTATGTCTGTAGTGGAAGAAATAGCGGAGCTGCCTCGTTTTAATTACGGGAGCGTGTTTACTGACTTACCATTGCGGAATTACGACGAAGACGATGCCGATAATAAAGTGCCGCTTTCATCCGATCATTTTGTGGTAGTGCTCTCCGTGAATGTGATCGATGATCGAGAGGATTCCGCCGCCGATCTCAATCCGGTGCCCAACACGCTGATTGATCAAGTGGATCAGGGCGGGGGTGGCGGATCGTCCAGTGGTGGTGCAATGGGCTGGTTCAGTTTGCTGGGCCTCGCGGGGCTGGGCTGGATTCGCCGCCGAAGCGTCAAACGCACGGTCGTGTAGACGCGAACGGTGACCAACGAAGCATGAAGCAAAAAGGGCAGATACCTTGGTATCCGCCCTTTTTTTCGGAAAAAAGCGTGCGCACTATACTTTCATGGAGTCGAATACTTCCACTTTTTTCCACAGGTGTGAGCAGTCTTCCACAAATTTCACATGGATCGGGTGATCCTGGTAAACGTTCTGTCCCTCTACGTCATCAAACAACAACAGTTCGGAAACCTGATAGCTGTTGTTGACCACGTCGCGTTTTTCGGTGGAGGCGGGTACGCCAATATGAATGCCGCGAACGGTTTCAATTTGTTCAAGCGTTTTTAAACCCTTGATCAGCGCATCGCGATCTTCCTGGGAATCCGGGTTTTTCAGCCAGAAGAAAACCGTGTGAGTCAACGGGGGAACCTTGACCATACCGGAGTGGTTTCCGTGGTTGTGTGCCTGCGCGGCACCAGGGATGACGGCGGCGGCGCCCAGGGCCGCTGCGCCGGTGAGAAATTGCCGACGATTGGGGTGTTGTTCTGTCATTCTTGAGAATCTCCTTTATGGATGCCAGTATCGGTGAGAATCACCAACTGATCTTCGGGTTGAAAATCCAGTGCGGTTTCCCGCGCGGGATTCAGGTGCAGACGCCGACCATCAACAGCGTGAGCGTAAAAAACCCCCATGGCGGTTTCCCCTCGCTCCGCGGCCAACCGTTCCAGTTTCCAGAACGGCAATGCGCCTCCAATGCTGTATTCGGCCGGGCTGCGAAACACAATTTCGGCCCCGCCGACGGTAAATAGTTCATCAAATACGGCTCTTAGTTCCGGGCGCAGCGCGACCTGAGCTAACAGGTGGCTAAGCACCAGAGGGCTAATCAACATTTCCGCGCGCTGTTGGCCGAGTAAAATCGCGTTATCCGGATCGCTCAGTTCCAATAATATTTGCGGCGGGTTCTCGAGGTGGCCGATATGCTCTTCAATAATACTTTGCCCAACAATCGCACGCGCATCCGCTTCCTCACCGCTGGCCAACAAATCACTGCTCATCAGTGTGATGCCGTCGTACTGAGCCAGGTCAATATCGTGCAGTTCACCCTCCTGCATGAAGTCCGTTTCGATGTGACGGCACGAAACGCGAACCTGTTCTGGTTGGTAGCGTTCAATCAGGGTTCGACGTTCTTCCGCAGGCACGATGGAAACAATATCGAGGTCGAACTGATATTGCTGGTAGCTCGCCAGCTCGTGAATCAGTGCCGGGAGGCGCGCACTCCATCCGAGGATCAGTATCCGTTTGCGATAGAGCCGCCCAGTGGGCAGGAAGCGTGGGTCAGGGGCCTTGCGTTCTACGGTTTCGAGGCGTCTCTGTGTGGCGCTGCCAGGCTCGGTGTCCCGAAAGTCGAGCGCCATCATGACCACTTTGTCCCTCTCGCCAACCTGGGTGTTGGAAGGGGCGTTGAGGCGTACATTCCAGCCGCCGTTTTTCTGTGGACTGAGCATGCCGCAGACCAGCGCCCGAGGACAGCGCGTAGCAATCGCCGCGAGTGTCTCGCCCTGAAAGTGTTGTCCGCTGCGTACATACAATTCATTGCCGCTCTGGTCGGTGAGCAGCTCGTTATACAGAGCGGACAATCCGGGGTGGAGCAGTGTCTGTGCGATCAGGCTGGCAATCATCGCGTCGCCGGCGACAACTTGCAATGGTCCTTCGTAGGCACGCTGAGCGATGGGCACCTTGCGCAAATCCTGAATTTCCGCCACGACGAAGGGGCGTTTTACACCGCGTGCACGCGCCTGGGCGTTCAGGGACATCAAGGCTTTAATGGTTTCCACATCCGCGCTGACCAGGCTGTCCTGTTCGTGCGAACGGCTGGGAATAATCACAGCGGCGGCGTTGAGACAGGCGGCTCTGTGCAGGGCGTCGGGCTGCAAGGCACTCCCGGAGCGCAGTACGATTTGACGAGCCTTGCGACCGATCTCTGGATCGTTACGCAGCAACTGGGCCTGTTCGGCCGACATGTCTTCTGCCAGCACCACCAGTTTCAGTCTGGAGCGGCTTCGGCCCAGCAAATGGCTGCGCATGGAATCAGAGGCGCCGACCAGTTCACGAATCAGGGGCAGGGTGCGGCTGCTCCAGCCGAGGATAACCACGTGGTTGCGGTAGGCCACGGGGGTGAGGCCACGTTCCAGTTCTGTCATTCGGTTAATCAGCGAGCGGGTGAGAATGGCCACCAGCGCGCCCATGAACACGACATAACCGCTTAACGTCAGGAGGGTAGAGACGAAGCGTACCCAGCTTCCTTCGTCATCGCCGAGATAGCCGGGATCGGTCAGGCGCAGAAAGGCCCACCAGATGGCATCGGCAATGCTTTTGCCTTCTCCGGCGGGGAAGGTCAGCAGCCCGCCGGTAATAGAGATCAAGGCAATAATGGCGCCCACCACCAGCAACTGGAAGGGGCCGCCTTTGACGAACTGACGTTCCACAAAAAACTTCAGGCGATCAATAAAACGTAACGGAGGCAGCATGCAGGTTCCTGTCCTTTTATGTCTTTAGACTCGGCTGTCAGTATAACGGTTTTTCCGTTCCATCCAGTTTAGCACTGCCACGGTCAAAGCCGGCAACATGGTGAGTGTCACCACCGTCGCTCCGATAATGCCCGCCATGACGATGACGCCGACCCCGCGGTAAAGCTCGCTGCCAGCGCCGGGCAGAAACACCAATGGTGCCAGCCCGACTATGGTCGTAATCGTAGAGATGGCAATGGGGCGCAGGCGCGAGGAAACCGCCTCCTGCACCGCCGCAATGGCGGTCATGCCTTCTTCCTTAAGATTACTCAGCGCCCGGTGAACAATCAGAATCGGATTGTTCACCACCGTACCCATCAGGATCAAAAAGCCCAGCATGGAGATCATGTCAAACGGCTGACTGATGCGCCCAAGCCCGAGCGCACCCATGGCGGCGCCAACGAGATTGAGCAGCGCGAGTCCGGCAATGCCGCCTGCAATGCCCAGGGGAATGGTGGTCATAATGAGCAGCGGGTAGCCCCAGTGCGTGAAGATTGCCACCATCAATAGATAAACGATGATCAGCGCGACCAGGTAATTGCTGCTCAGCGCGGCACGGGTCGCATCGAGTTGATCAGCGGCACCGGAGATGTTGAGCGTGACTCCGGTGGGGACCTCGCCGTTATCCTGCAAGTGGCGAACGATTTGCTCACGCACGCGCTCCACCCCCGTTTCCAGCGCCACGGAGCGGGGAGGAATGATGTACAGCGTAACGGTTCGACTGCCATCCAGGCGTCGAATCGAGCTGGTGTCAACGGTTTCTTCGATACGCGCCAGATCCGATAGCGGCAACACGCCAAAGCCGGGCACGTGCACGGCAATGTTCTGCAAGGTATCGACTTGCGCGCCCGGCCCCTGCTGGTTGTACAGGTACATATCAATTTTATCGTCGGCCAGAAAGAACTCGTTCACAAAGGCACCGTCGGTCAGAGCCGACACAGTGAACCCGATATCGTCAGTGGTGAGGTCGAGTTCGGCGATGCGTTCCCAGTCTGGCCGTATTTCCATCAGCGGTTGGGCCAGCGACAGGCTGGATGGCATGGTCTGGATGCTGGGGTTGTCGAACACCTCTTCGGCGCGGGCGTAAGCGGCACGTGCCACCTGGAACAGGTCGGCGAGATTGGGCCCGGAAATATCCAAGTTCACACTTCGGGTACCGCCATCGTTACTGCTGATGATCGACCCCCGGGTGGCGAACGAACGCATACCGGGATAGGCCTCGTAGCGCTCCACGAGAACCTCCATCAGTTCATCGATCATGGCCGGGTCTTTGGTCTCGGTAATGATTCGCAGGTTTTGCGGCGTAATTCCCATGTTGATGTACGCCATGGCCGGTACATCTTTACCACCGCTGGCATTATCAGCACCGGTATAGTCGCCGGGCTCAGCGTCCACGTAGGGCATGAGCGCTTCCTGCAACTCCAGGCCAATCGCTTCCATGGTTTCCAGATTGTAGCCCGGCGGCGCGTTCATTGACGCAAACGTTTTGGGCTCTTCGCCCTCGGGGAGATACTCAGCTGGTGGGGTTAGAAACACCACGATAGCCCCGCTGACCAACACCGTCGTAATCATGGTGATCATACGTCGGCGCGAGTGGGCAATCAGCCATTCAATACGACGGGTAATGGCGGCTTGCACCGGGTGTGGTGTATTGGGATCACTGCCGGCATCGTCGAGGGAAAGGCGGGCACTGGCGGTGGGAATAACGGTGATGGCCACCAGCATGGATACGAGAATAGATGCTGAGATGGCGATGGCGATATCGGAATAAAGTTGACCGGCTTCCTCCGCAATGAAAACCACGGGCAAAAAGACCATGACGGTGGTCAAGGTCGAGGCCAGCACAGCGGGCCAGACTTTTTGTACACCGCGCACAGCCGCTTCCAGTCGTTTCAAACCTTTGCGTCGTTCGAGTTCAATACTCTCCAGCACCACAATGCTGTTATCCAGCGTCATACCGATGGCAAAAGCGACACCGGCGAGGGAGATCACGTTGATCGTACGGCCTGCCAGCAAAAGGCCCAAAAAAGCGGCAATGGTACAGATGGGAATGCCGACCACGCCCAGTGCAGTGGCTCGGAAGGAGCGCAAGAACACGTACATAATCGCCGTTGCCAGCAGCGCCCCGAGGATCAGGTTTTTCCAGACGTTGAAAATTGAATCGCGGACATAGCGCACATCATCGGAGGTCAGTTGCAGCTCCATGCCCTCCGGGTTGAGCAGATCGCCATTGATGAGATCAATCTCGGACATCATTGCATCTTTGATGTCGATGACATTCGAACCGCTTTCCCGGCGGACCGACAGAGTGATAACCGGACGGCCGTCGACGTAGGATTTTTCGCGAATCTTGAAGTGATCCAGTGTAATGTCGGCAACATCGCCAAGGCGAGTGATGCTGTCGCCCTGGCGAGAGAGAATCAGATTCTCCAGATCCTCCAGCTCTTCAAAGCGTCCCATGGTGCGCAACAAATAGCGTCGCTTGCCGCTTTCCAGCTCACCGCCGGAAATATCGCGGTTGCGTGCCCGAATGGCGTCGCGAACCTGACCGGGTGCCAGCTCTCGTTCCGCCAGCCGGTCGGCATTGAGGTGAATCTGGATTTGTCGCTCGGCGCCGCCGCTGACGTTGACTTCCGACACACCGGGTACACCGGACATTCTCGGTCGAACATTGTCCTCGACGTAATCGCGCATCATATCCATATCGAGATCGCGCGGATTGCCCTCCAGCGGCGAGACCCGGAAGTACATGAAAGCGTTGGCCGAGAAGGATGTCGCGAACACACTGGGCTCGTCGACATTCTCCGGGTAGGAGGGCACCTGGGTGAGGGCATTGTTGACACGAATCAGCGTTTCATTGATATCGACGCCGAAGGGAAACTCCAGCTCGATCTGCGCGGAACCAAAATCCGCCGTGCTCTGCATTTCCTGTAGGTAGGGAATGTTGCGCAGGTACTCTTCCTGCTCAATGAGAATTTCTTTCTCAATATCCTGGGGAGTGGCGCCGGGCCAGGTGGTGCGAATGGAAATGGTGCGGACTTCAAGGTCCGGAATCATTTGGACGGGGATGCGCAGGGCGGCCAGTATGCCAAGTACGCAAAGAATCAGGACGGTGACGGTAACCAGAATACCGTGACGAACGATGTGTGCAAACATCAGCCAGCTCCATCCCGTGATTCGCGGGCGCTGACGCGTTGCACCATGACCGTTTGTCCTTCCCGCAGCGCTTCATTACCCCGGGTAATGACCACATCGCCGTCGGAGAGGCCGGAGCGTATCTCCACCCAGCCATCGGCGCTCATGCCGGTGGTGATGCGCTGCTCGGTCACATTGCTCTCGGCCCCCTCTGAGCCACTTTGCGCGACCCACACGGTGATGCGGCCATCGGGGTATCGGATCAGTGCATCTCTCGGCACGGCGAGCCCGGTGCGTTCGGTATCCAAACGAAGTTCCCCGGACGTGGCCATGCCGGGAATGAGCAGCGGGGATTCCTTGGGCGGATTCACACGCAGCAGGAAAGTGCGTGATCCGGGCTCGCTCAGCGGGACTTTACGGTGAATCTGTCCCACATAGGCGTCGTTCGGGTAGGCATCAAAACGCAAGGCGACCTCGGCGGACTCGGCGATCTGCGGGAAATAGCGCTGCGGCACCTGAAAGTGGATTCGCAGGGACTCGCTGGCCACCAGCTCCAACAGTGGGTCACCGGGGGTTACCCACTCGCCGATATCGATCTGTCGGCTGCTGACTACACCATCATAAGGTGCTGTTAACTGGTGACGCTCAAGTTCGGCCTCCAGTCGGCGTAGTTCGGCGGCCGCCGCGTCGCGGGCCGCTGTTTGGCCTCGCTGCTCGGCTTCGAGCGCGCGAATGTCGCTCGCGGCATAGCCCCATCCCGTAGGGCCTGCGCCTCTTCAAGCCGACGAGTGCTGTCTTCGCGCTGGGCGGCTACCTGAGCAAGAGCGGCCCGTGCACGGTCGCGGTCAATCGCCACCAGCTCGTCGTCCAGTGTCATCAGTACATCGCCTTCGCTTACGCGGTCACCCGTGTCCACCGCCAAGGTGTGTACCAGCCCGGCAACTTGCGCGGACAACTGGGATCGCCGTTCGGCAGTGACCGAACCGGTGAGTGGCACCGTATCAATCAGCGGCTGCTCGAGCACTCGCACGGCTTCCACACGCGGTCCTCCCTGACTTTGCGCCAGAGTTTCCAGCGGCGCCAGCACCGCCAGCAAACTGGCGCCGAAAGAGCGCCGCGCGGTGCGGGAAAGGGCGCGGGCCAGGACCAGCGGGGCTCGTAAACAGTGAGGGAACTTTGTGTGTCGGTGGAGTCGGATAAAGAATCGGTGCGAAAGCGGTTTGCCGCGCGCTACCGTGCAAATCTGGGACATGCGTTTACGTCTCCACCTATAGGAAATGCTTATACACAAGGGCTCAGGATACAGGGATAGGCGCCAATGGGAAACCTGGGCCGCCTCGTTTTATGTTACTGTAAACCCATAAATCGGTGCATTTTCACTGTTTGATACGGACAAGAGTTATGAACGATCAATTCAATCAACGCAACGCGGCCTGGCGCTCTGCCCAGCAGTGGCGTGCGCGGGCACAATCCAGCTCACGCTGGCGTGGGCCAAAACTATTTCTGGCCTGGCTGGTGTTTGGCGTAATGATGATAATCGGGCTCGTTGTGGCGCTGGTTTTCCTGTTGGTGGGATGGCTGGCCATGCCGTTCTTGCGCCGTCGAATGCGCAAGCGCACCGAAGAGATGCGCGCCCGTGCGGAACAGGCTGCTCGCCATGGCCGGGGCGACACCCGGCGGAGTCGGGGCAACGTCATTGAGGGCGATTATTCTGTGGAAAGCAATGATGGCCAGAGTGATCCCAAGCGTTAATGATCGTTAAGCTAATGACTTTTGATAAGCCCCTCCGTTCCTTTCTTCCGTATGCCCGCCTTTGCTTTTTGGCGGGTTTTTGCTGGTTGCTAACCAGCTGCGCGGCCTGGCGTCCGGAGGTCAGTGAAGCGGCCTGGCCCGACTCGATACCGCCACGGGCCGAGTTCGCGGCACTGTATGAAGAGGATGACGCGAACCGGGCGGTGCAATCCGAGCGCGAATATCTGCTCTGGATCAAACGGTTCTATGTGGGCTGGCGGCTGTACGGCCAAGGCTGGAACGATCTCGTTCCGGATGTGATGGCGCACGTTGCCGATCCGTTGGCTCGCCTGGAACTGACTCGTGAGTTGAACGACACGGGCAAAATTATTGCCGGGGAGTGGGCCAAGGACGTGGACTCGCGGCGCATTGAAACCCGCCATCTGGCCATTTGGGGTGAAGCGATGCGCGAGGCGGTGGTGCGCGGCGACCCGGAAGACATGGTGCGCCGCATTATTGCCGATGTGAACGACCTGATGGATCAGACGTTGTCGCGAGACGCCATTGACGATGATCGCTACTATGCGGTCGACGCCAACGACGTATTTCGTTAAGCCGGCTGTGCGGCGGCCTGTTGCATGCCACTGAACACCTGCTTTACGTAGGATTGCAACACCGCCGGGGGCTGGTCCAGCAAGCGGTCCAGGTCACGGTGTGGCTCAGCCGCTTGTGCCTGTCTGCCTTCACCTTCCTGTTCGCTTCCATCGCTCGGCTGACGTCGATCACTGACAAACTGGCGGGCGGCGGCCTCCAGTATTTCGCTGAACACCACCGGTTGTTCGAAATACGCCTCCGGATGCTTCTGGCAATACTGGGTGAACACATACAGTGCCTCGACGACGGCACTTTTGTAGTAGCCGGGATGCAGCTGCTGGGTAAGCCGGTCAATCAACTGGGCGAAACTTTCCTCGCCGGACGTCATAGAGCTGCGCACGAGTTCGCAATCCAGAGTAGAGTCGTCACTGTCCCGGTCACCGAACTCCAAAATGGTAGCGTGGGACAGACTCTGCCAGATCGCTTTGAGAAAATCATTGTCCAAACGTGTTACCAGCCCCCGCGAGAGGCGCCATTCAAACCAGTCGGCGTCCACCGCATGCGACTGAATGGCGTCGCTGATTGATAATCCCTGATTCGCGCGTGCTTCCAGACCGGCGCTGAGGCTGACCTCTTCCGAAAAAATTCGCCGCTGGTAAGTCAGGATATCTACCAACCGTTGCATCACAGCGGAGGGAGGCAGAATACCCAGTTCATCCAATGAGCAGAAGTCATCGCTGATGTGTCCCTGACGCAAACATAACTGCATAAAGCGATGCAAATGAATGGAGCGCAGGCCGTCAAACAGTTCAGGATGGGTTCTTACCAGCGAACCGATTTGGGCGAGCATTTCCTGGGCCAGTGTGCGCTCTACCGGGTCGCTATAGGTGCGCTGTAATCCGTCCATTAATTCATCGTTGTTCAAGTGAGCGCTGACCATGAATTCGTGGCCGGGGTCCCCGAGCGCAATGCGCAGATGGCGTACAGCCAACACGGACAGGCTGCCGGCAAGGTCGCGATGAAAGCGTTCCAGTGCGGCAAAACAAAACCGCGCCAGCAACCAGCGATTCAACTCCCGCGCCTGGCGGTAGAGCGTTTCAAGCCACTGTTGCACCGTCATGGGTTGGCCCTGGTGTTGACCAATTACATCGCCCAACGGGCGATTCTTCAGGAAGTGTTGCAGTTGATCGTAGACCTCATGCTCCGGTGCTTGCGCAAACATTTCCCACAGCGCTTGTGCGTTATCGTCCAACTGATCCCAGTGGCTGCGGCACTGCCGACAGGGGCGAGGCTCCTGGGCACTCAGGGAAAGATCATGAATACTCAACTGATTCACGCGAGAGGCGCGGTAAGCGAGGTTGGCCGATGCGTATCCCACATGCTCGTGTTCGGTGCGCAATTGCAGGGCGCGAATCGCACCTAATAAATGCTCCAGATTCGGCATCTGGCACAACTCGTGCGTCAGCAACAGCGTGAAAACCGCCACCTCCTGATTGATCCAGTGTTTGCGGATGTGTTCAATCTCATGGGCCAGGCTGTCACTGAACCAGCGTGCATCGTACAGTCGGTAATCATTGTCTTCGCTTTGCAGCCAGGACAGACTTAAATACACCTTGCCGTTGATTTGGTACGTCTGCGAGCTGGCCAGGCTTTGCAGGCGTCGAGCGGGTCGACCACTCAACCCCAGCGCCGCGTTCGCCCCGACGCTGCCGTAGGCTTTGACCAGCTCGGGGGCGGACAGGGCGGTGATCGGCTGAATATCCTGCAACGTCTCGGCGATGACGCCGTGTTCGGACAGGTTTTTCTTGGTGGTGTCGTTGTCGGTGAGCACGACCAGGGCAATATGGGATTTGATAAATCGTGTACCGCGCTGCCGCAACGACAGCGGATCAAGGTGGGTCGGCTCCAGAAGTCCTTCGTGCAACATCAACCCTGTCCAGTACAAACTTTGTGCCCACACCAGCGGCACATTGTCGTTGGGACGGCGAACCTGTGAACCGGGTTGTTTTTTCTCAGCGGCAATGTTTTCTTTGGGCAGGTAGTACAACTCCGGCAACAGTTGGGTGCCGTTGCTGTTGACCATCAGGGAATCAAGTTTTTTCCGATAGTGACGCGCCGTGGTCTCGTTGCCATCGAACAATGCCTGAATGTACAAATACGTGAAAAACAGGGGCCACTCGGATTCAATGTGTTCAAAGTTCACCAGCTCGGAGTGCTCGTAGTAAATGCGTGAGGTTTCCTCAATCGCCGTCTGGTGGCCGTCCCAGATAAAGCGCTTGCAGCCGTAAGCGCCGCCGAGTTTGGCGAGCACATCATCCCGGGTGCGGGTGACCAGTTGTTCGCTGCTGACGGCAAACGCGGGAAAACCAATAATGCTGAGCAACGCACTGTCCACTTCCTTGGACACGGACTCTCTCGGCAACAGCGAGGCCAGCGTGGTGCGGGCCAGCGAAATCGCATCCGCCACCACGTGAATGGTGGCGCGCTTGTCGGCGTTGGCGCCGAACAGGTTAAACCCATCGAGCGCTTGCAGCGCGGCCTTGGCCATGCCGACCGAACTGGCGTTAATTTCGGTCTTGCCATTGTTGATTTTGTTACCGCGTTCCCAGATGCCGTAGTCCGGCGTGCGGTAAGCGCTGGAAATGTAGTAAACCAGGTTTTGCACGAAGTCGACTTCGCTGAAAGTCGTCACAATACGCAGGCCGGAGGCGGTCATTTGGGCCAGCATCAACAGGTAGAGTGACGTGGCATCGATCTGCAAATGCCCCCAGGCGTCGTCCGCCACTACGGTCAGTCCCGTTTCGGTGTCGTATTTGGCGTGCAGGGCATCCTTGGGGTCCAGAGAGCCTTTGAATGCCTCGACCTTGGCGGACTGTCGCATCATGGCCTGGAGCAGCCCCCGCATCAGCTTGATGGTGGCCTGTTCCAGTTGATCGCTCCGGTTCTGGTCACCCGCATGGCGCAGGGCCATGCCCAGCGCCCAGACACAGATCACGGAGTAGACATTGTCGCGCACCCACGCATCGGTGTAGTCGCCGTGGTGATTGACGCTGGTGCTGGCGGGAAGCAGCCCCGTAACAGGGTGCTGGCGACTGAGAATGACTGTTTCGATATCCTGAAACAGTCGGTTGAGTACCGATTTGCTGTTCATAGGCCCACCTGACTCCGAGCGGGAAAGCGTCTTCAGTATATTGATAGAATACTCTGGCGGATATGACAATCTTTCCGGTTGTCTGAGGCTTTTAATGCCTCGTCATCCACCACTTAAGCAAGCATAAACTGTGCCCAGCCGCCGTGCCGGACCACCTTTCGGGAGTCGTTGTGAACAAACCCGTCGACATTCAGTCTTCCAGCCAGTCCCCCGGCCAGCTCCAGGGGCCGGCCAGCCTGGATGACCCGCTGTATTACCGGCGCAACTTCGAGTGGGTGCTGCACTGGGTGCGGGAACGGTACAACGATCTTCTTCCAGAACGTGAAGCCGGGTTTATCGAAGACGTTCTGGCGCTGCCGGAGGCGAGTCGCGGTTTATTGGTGCGTCTGGTCATGCGCAAGGGCGAGTGGTTTCGACCGGATTCACTGAATTACCCGGAACTTGGCGATCTGTCGGAGGCCGCCGCGCCTTTATTGGAAAAGGGATGGCTGGCCGAAGAGGACTGCCTCTCGATGGAATCCTTGTTTGCTGTGCTCACCTGGCCCCGCCTCAAGCCGCTGTTGCAAACCACCTTTGCCGAGGCGGGCATTCCCTCCAGTACCTCAAAGGCACAGGCATTGGCCATGTTGGAAGCGGAGCAATGGCCGGATCGAAACGCCCGCGAGTGGGGGCTGGAGGCCGGGGCGCTCTGGCATTTGACCGTGATGCCCCAATGCGACCGCGTGCGCTGGCTGTTTTTCGGTAACGCCTATCAGGATTGGTCCGAATTTGTGCTGACCGAACTGGGGTTGTTCGATTACGAGCCCGTGGCGTTTGATGAGCAGATTCGTCCCATGCACTCGGAAGCCGAGTTGCTGCATTATTGGGCACTGCTGGAGTGCCGCGCCGCCTGGGAGGAAGACCTGTCGCCGGAAGCCATTCTGCCCCGGCTGCCGACGGCCCCCACGCAGAATCCCTGGCTGAAACGCCACTACCACCGGCTGCTGTTCAAACTGGGGCGGGAGTGGGAGCGCCTCGGGGAGCTGACGCAGGCGAGGGCGCTCTACGAAACCTGTACCTACCCAGGCGCACGCGGTCGTCTTCTGCGTGTGCTGGAGCGACAGGAAGCGTTTGATTTCGCGCTGGCACGAGCCGAAACCGCCGCGCAAAACCCCGAGAGCGATGCCGAAGCACAACAACTGGAACGGCTACTGCCCCGGCTGCGCCGCAAACTGTTTGGGGAAAAAACGCCGCGTTCACCCGCCCCGGATGTGCCGGTCACGCAATACGTTTTACCGCGATCCGACTCCGTGGAGCGCTCCGTGTTGCTGCATTTGAGTACACCCGAGGCCCCGGTGTTTTACGTGGAGAACACGCTGATGGTCAGCCTGTTTGGGCTGTTGTGCTGGGAGCCGGTGTTTCAGCCACTGCCGGGTGCTTTTTTCCACCCCTTTCAGCGAGGTCCAGCGGACTTAACCTGGCCAGAGTTTTACGCCCGGCGGGCCGACGCTTTCGATGCTTGTTTGGCGTCGTTGGATGACGGTTCCTATCGCGAGAAGATCGTACAGGTATACGGACAGAAGTGGGGGCGACAGTCTCCGTTTGTGTTCTGGGGCGCTCTGGATGAGCCGTTACTGCATTTGGCTTTGAAATGTTTGCCAGCGTCGCATCTGAAACTCTGCTTCCAGCGTTTGTTGCGTGACGTCAAGGCCAACCGGGCCGGATTCCCCGACTTGATTCGCTTCTATCCTGACGAGAGCCGCTACGAGATGATCGAAGTCAAAGGGCCCGGTGACCGCCTCCAGGATAACCAGAAGCGTTGGCTGGCATTTTTTGTCGAGCATGGCATGCCCGTGTCAGTCTGCTACGTCACCTGGCAGGACGGAAACACGGATGACTGAGCACTACACGGTATCGGTGCGGGCATTGTGCGAGTTTACCGCAAAAGCCGGAGATCTCGATCTGCGCTTTACCCCGTCGCCCACGGCGCGCGAGGGCATGGAGGGACACCAGATTGTGACGCGCCGGCGCGGCGGAACGTATCGAACGGAGGTGTTCCTGAGTGGCCACTATGAAGAACTGACCGTGCGGGGCAGGGCGGATGGCTATGACCCAGAGCGAAACCGCCTGGAGGAAATCAAGACCTTTCGCGGTGATCTGGCCTTGATGCCCGCCAACCACCGGGAGCTGCACTGGGCCCAGGCCAAGCTGTACGGCTGGCTGCTGTGCCAGTCGGAGGCGCTGGCACAGCTGGATATTGCTCTGGTGTATTTTAATGTGGTTTCTCAACAAGAGGATTTGCTAAAGGAATCCTTTAATAGCAATGAGTTAGAGAATTTCTTTAAAGAAAAATGTAAGGAATTTTTAAGTTGGGCGCGCCAGGAATTACACCACCGCGAGGCGCTTCACCAGTCGGCGACGGCCCTGGATTTTCCTTATGCCACGTTCCGCCACGGCCAGCGGCCACTGTCCGAGGCGGTTTATCGGGGCGCGGCCAGCGGCCGATGCCTGTTGGCGGAAGCGCCAACGGGTATCGGTAAAACGCTGGGCACACTCTTTCCTCTGGTAAAAGCCATCGCACCGCAGCGGCTGGATAAACTGCTGTTTCTGACAGCCAAAACGCCGGGACGGCAATTGGCGCTGGAAAGCGCGGCAAAACTTAACCTGCCGGAGCTGCGGACTCTGGAGCTGGTGGCCCGGGAAAAGAGCTGCGAGCATCCGGATAAAGCCTGTCACGGCGAGTCCTGCCCGTTGGCAGAAGGCTTTTATGACCGGCTGCCTGCGGCGCGGCAAGACGCAGTGCACGAGACAGTGCTCGACCAGGCGCGTCTGCGCGAGCTGGCGTTAAAACACCATATCTGCCCCTATTACCTTTCTCAGGAAATGGCGCGCTGGAGCGATCTGGTCATCGGTGATTACAACTACTTTTTCGATCAGAGCGCCATGCTTTACGCGCTCACCACCCAGCAAGGCTGGCGCACGGCGGTACTGGTGGACGAAGCGCACAACCTGGTGGAACGCGCCCGCAGTATGTATTCCGCCAGCCTGGATCAACACGTCTTTCGGGCAGTCAAGAAGCAGGCCCCCAAGGCGCTCAAGACCGCACTGGAGCGTGTGAACCGGCAGTGGAACGCCCTGAACCGTGAGCAGCCTGAGGGAGAGGCGTTCATCGTGCAGGCCGGTTTGCCGGAGGCATTGCTCCAGAGCTTGCAGCTGGCCACCGCCGCCATCAGCGACTACCTGACGGAGCACCCGTTTGCCCTCGACAGTGATTTGATGCGGTTTTACTTTGATGCCACGCAATTTATCCGGGTGGCGGATCTCTTCGACGACGTGCACTTTCTCTGCGACGTCGAATGGGGTTCATCGCGAGGGTCCAGCAGTCGCCGCGCCAGGGGGACGGTGGTGAGTTTACGCAACCTGGTGCCCAGCGAACGGCTGCGCCCCAGATTTGAAGCGGCCCACAGCGCCACCCTGTTTTCCGCCACGTTGCAACCGTCCCGTTACTACCGGGATTTGCTGGGGCTGCCCGACAACACCGTGGCCATGTCCATGCCATCACCTTTTAAAGCCGGGCAGTTGCGCGTTCACATTGCCCGTCACATTTCCACACGCTACGCGGATCGGGAAGCGTCGGTCGCCCCGATTGCCGCGCTGATTCATGAGCAATACCAGCGGCAGCCGGGTAACTATCTGGCGTTTTTCAGCAGTTATCACTACTTGCAGCAAGTGCAGGACTACCTGCAGGCGCATTACGCGAGCCTGCCCGTTCGGGCACAGCGACGGCAAATGAGCGAAGCGGATCGCCAGGCCTTTGTCGAGCAGTTTCACAGCGAGGGGCAGGGCATCGGGCTGGCCGTGCTGGGCGGCGCATTTGGCGAGGGCATTGATCTACCCGGCCAGCGATTGATCGGCGCGTTTGTGGCGACGCTGGGCCTGCCACAAGTGAACCCGATTAATGAAGCCTTGAAGGCACGGCTGCATACCTTGTTTGGAGAAGGCTACAACGACACCTACCTGTACCCGGGCTTGCGCAAGGTTGTTCAAGCGGCCGGGCGTGTGATTCGCAGCGAGCAGGATTCCGGCGTGGTGTATCTGATTGATGATCGCTTTTGCCGCAACGAAGTACAACGCCTGCTGCCGGACTGGTGGACGCCAACTGAGGGACAGTGACTCGTTTCACAGTTCAACACATCCCTTTTGGAAACCCGGTGAAATTCCGGCAGAATCCGCCGCGTGTTCTTAATCGCAGAGTCATGTCGGTGCATGTTTTATGGAGATCGAATAGGTGGCGTCGTCAAAATCCCGTTGTCCCCACTGTGTCACCTACACGCTGGTTGAATCCCGTGTAGCGCGTCAGCGTGTTCTCGAATGCCGTGACTGCAAAGGCGTGTGGTTTGAAGACGGTTCATTGAACCGTGCCATCGTGCATAAACACGACAATATTGAGCGCTACAACCACGAGGAATTCCTGGGCGACAAAGTCGGCCTCGGTGACCGGCTGTGTCTGCGGTGCAGCAAGTTTATGGAGCGCTTTCATCTTCTCGAACAATACGAGGTGGAGGTGGACTGCTGCCCAACGTGCAATGGCATCTGGCTCGACCGGGAAGAGGTGCAGGGTGCCCTGCATTCGCCCCAGATGCAGCGGGCATTGAATCATCTGAAGCAATCGGTGAGCTGGCGCTCCTGGGTGTTTCAGTTTTTGACGCGCATGCCTGTTGAGTACAACCTCAAGCCGCACATCACACCCTGGATGACCTGGAGCATCATAGCGCTGTGTACGATCCTCTTTGTGGTGGGTCAGTTTTCGGCGGATCTCGAACTGCGCCTGTTAATGACACTGGGCTTCAACAGCGAAACACCGAACGGCTTGTTGCAAACGGCACAGTTGGTCACCAGTCAGTTTATGCACGGCAGCTGGTTGCATCTGATCGGCAATATGTATTTCCTCTGGATCGTTGGCGATAATGTGGAGGATGCGGTGGGCCATTGGCGTTATCTCGCGCTCTATCTCGTGTCGGGTGTGGTCGCCGCGCTGACCGAGTGGGCGTTTTTCGATACCGGTTCCGGGCCGTTGTTATTGGTCGGTGCCAGTGGCGCGATTGCCGCGCTGTTTGGTATGTACCTGGTGTGGTTCCGCTATGCCAGCCTGACGTTCATGGTCTTTGTATTCCAGGTGAAAGTGGCACCGCACTGGTACTTCCTGATCTGGAGCGGAACCAACATCCTGGGAATGTGGATGGGCGATGTAGGCGTAGCCTATTGGGCGCACCTCGGTGGATTTGCGTTTGGCTTGCTCGTTGGTTTGCTAATGAACCGGTGGGTGAGGGCGCGCAACCCTATGCTTGATCTGTTAAACCGCCCGGAAATTCACCTGGATCGTTTCAAGCGTTTTCGCGCGCGGTTACAGGGAGAAAAGCCCGCCCGGTGAAGGTCGGGCTGCTTGACGACGCAGCCGGTTTACGCCGCGTTCGCTCGGCTGTACTCACTCACGATCTGATCCACCCATTGTTGAATGCGTTGATCGGTGAACTCGAACTGCTGATCCTCGTCGATGGCCAGTCCGCAAAAGAGGGAATTATCCGCATTCACCGCTTTGGACTCGTCGAAGTCGTAACCGTCGGTGGGCCAGGCGCCGATGGTTTGCGCACCGGCTTTCAGCACGCGCTCATTCAGCCAGCCCATGGCGTCGAGAAAGTAAAACCCGTAGCCAAATTGATCGCCCAACCCGTACAGCGCCACCGTTTTACCGCTGAGTCGGCTGGAGAGGATGTCTTCTTCGAAGTTCTCCCAGTCGGCCTGAATACCGCCAAAATCCCAGGTAGGAATCCCCATAATCAGCATATCAAACGCCTCAAGCTGCTCGGCGGAAACGTCCACCACATTGATCATGTCGGCGTGGATGCCGTGAGCCGCTAGAGCGGTACAAATTTTATCGCCAACTTCTTCGGTGTTCCCGGTATCGGTGCCAAAAATCAGTGCTACGTTCGCATTATGTAAGGATGAATCGTGCAAGGAAGACAAAATAAAACTCCTGTGATCACACCCACGCCAATGGGATTCAGCTAATGTAATGATAATTATTATCAATAAAGCCGACTTATGCCACAGGAGTTACATTTGTTACAAAATCACCGGATAACCCACAGGAGGTCCGGCCGGTAAAGCTGTAAAATCCAGCCACTAACTCTACATCTCATTGATTTTAAAGGAAAATATTGGACATCTAGAAGCAATCCTGGATCACCTCCCGCTTACGTGGCCGGTTCGTCATATTGGCGCCGGTTTTCAGCCATTAGGCGCTCAATCATATCGTTCTTAACCGATAGCTCAGCCTCCAGTTTGGCCTGGCTGACGGTAAAATCTTGCACCTTGCTTTGCGCCGATTCAAGGCGTTGCGTCAGCTCATCAATTTGCGAGGCCTGGCGCTGAGCGCTGTCGGCGTACTGCTGCAGATCCGTCGACTGGGTTTGCAATTGCTTATTGGCATCTTCAAGCTTCGCGTCAGTCCGATTAAGCTTCGATTCGAGGTCCTGTGTTGCTTTGCGTGCAGCGCTCAGCTCGCTGACCAAGCGCGCGTTGTCCTTGTTGAGCTGCGTTAAATCGCCCTGCTTGACGGAAATTGTCTGGTTTAACGTGCGAATCTCGGCCTGAAGCTGCTGAATTTGTTGCTCATGCCGGCGCTGATCCTGATCCCTCTGCTCTTTCACCGATTCACGATAATGCTCCAGTGCCTCCCGGCTGTGACGGTGCTTTTCCTCAAGGGATTCGATATGAGCCTGCTTTTCCTTGAGCAGCGCCGCCCTGCTGGCCTCGCGCTGACCCACCTCGTTGAGCTGTTTATCTAAGGCATCGCAGGCCGCGGATTTGGCAGCCAATTGCTCACTCGTCTCATCAAGGCGCGATTTCAACGCTGTCTGCTGATCGGCCAGTTGGCCAGCCTCTTGAGTGAGCGCGGCGCAGCGGTCAGAGAGCTCTTTGATCCGGTGTTCATAGCGGCTTTTACTTTCATCGATGATGTCGTGTGCCTCTTCCTGTAGGCGCGATGCCAGGCGCGCAATGAGGTCCTTAATGGGCTGGCTCAATAGGGCCTCATCATCGAGTCTGGTGGACGCCTCCTCCTCCAGCTCTTTGAGATAGCGATGAATCGTTGATTTGGAGCCGGTATTACCGAGCTCTATGCGTATCGCGTCAATGGAGGGGTTTTCTCCCCTGGCTAGAACGGCCTGATGGGCCTTGGCCACCAATGCTTTGTTGATACCGCCACGAGCCATGCTGTCCTCTCCTGTTTATTTCGTACTGTGATACGTAATATGTATATACGTACTATATTAGGCGGTAATGGGAGCTTTGAATAGACCTAATTTAACCCAAGATAATAAAGCATTATCTGATGTTAGAACGTTTTTTGCGCAAACCGACGCCAAAATCTGTACAGGTACAGATGTTTCCAGACCAAGTAAGTCATGAAGAGGTTGCTGCAAACCGCTAGCCCTGACTTCAAATCCCTTGATCTTCAAGGTGATGCGGGCATGGCTCTACTCCACACAACTCAAGAGATGACCTCGACTTCGAAGGCCTATCCGCTCTACAAGGAAGTCATCGCCTACGGCTTGTCGAAGGCGGCTAGCGGACCGTGACAGCCAGACGCGCGGTCCCGTAAACGGGAAAGGAGTTGTATTGTCTGATTGCTTGCAAGTAAACTCAACTACATGAAGAAAAGCTCTCTGATCCTGTTTTTAATGCTGGTAGCCGTCGCGAACCTCGTGTTCGCGGCGGATTTGCATGAGCTGGCGACGGGAGACGAGGCGGCGTTGGAACATTTGGCTAGCGCTGACGGTAACGTCAGCGCCGACCACGCCAACCACTCTCATCCCCCTGGGGGTAGCTGCGTTCACAGCCATAGCTGTCACGCCCACGCCCATCTGTTTTTCGTTGAGACGGGCGGGTATGGATCTCACCTGCCCACCGGTCACCGCTGGCAGGCGGAACAACTGCCGTTACCCCCTCAGCATTTTATGGCACCGGATGTGCCCCCTCCCATTGCCTGATTTCACTCCCTAGAGATCCTCTGTCGATTGTTCTTGCCCGGCGCTTGACCCGGTGCAGATCGGCACATTTCTACCACTGAAATATCAGGCAGGTAACACATGTTTCACTCTCTATTCACCCGTCCGTCCGGGCGGCATGGGGTATTGGGGCTCTGGGCTTTGCTGCTGGCCATGGCCGCCGCGCCCGCCGGAGCGGGTTCAGCCCCCCTATCGCTGAACGAAGCGTTGGCCCACACACTGGAACGCCATCCCGAGCTGGCGCAGTTTCCCTACCGTCGGCGCGCCGCAGAGGCCCGTGAGCTCCAGGCGGGTTTGATCCCCAATCCGGAACTGGCCGTTGAAGTGGAAAACATCGGCGGCAGCGGCCGCTTTGCCGGTACGGACTCGGCCGAAGCCTCGCTGGTGCTGAGCCAACTGATCGAATTGGGCGGTAAGCGCGGACGGCGCGAGGAGGTCGCCCGCTACCGCACCGATCTGGTGGACAGCGACTACCGGCAAGTCCGCTGGCAGGTGCTCGCGGAAACTGTACGCCGCTTTCTCAGCGTTGCCGAAGCCCAGCAAAACATCCAACTGGCGGAGCTGTCGCTGGAACTGGCGCGGGAAAGCCGGGAGACCATCCGGCAGCGTGTCCAGGCGGGAACAACAAGTGACGCCTCACTTCAACGCTCGGCCATTGCGGTCACACGGGCCGAGCTCGCCGTAGACTCGGCCCGGCAGCAACTGGCGTCCGCGCGAGTGGCGCTGGCCGCTCAGTGGGGAGAGAGCGAGCCGGATTTTGAACAGGTCCGCGCCGACTTGTACCAACTTGTGGCACTGCCTGAGTTCAACCAGGTTCGTCGTCACCTGGAAAACGCGCCGCAACTGTCCCGCTATATCACCGAAAGACGACTGCGCGAAGCGGAATTGCAACTGGCGCGGGCCCGGGGTCGGCAGGACCTTCGGGTCGGAGTAGGCGTCAAGCAGGTGCAGGAAACCAACGACCACGCCTTTACCCTAAGCCTGTCCATGCCGCTCGGCGTCAGCGATCGCAACCAGGGCGAAGTCCGAGCCCGTCGGGCGGAATACGAGCAACTAGCGCTGGAAGAGAAAGCCACTCGGGTGCATTTGATGGCCCGAATCCAGCGGCTTTACCAGGAACTTGAGGTGTTTCGTAGCACCGCGCTTCGCTTGCGAGGTGAGGCACTGCCTTCGGCGCGCGCCGCGCTTGACAGCATTCGCAGAGGTTATCGGGAGGGCTTGTATACCTATCTTGAACTGGTGGACGCTCGGCGGGAACGTCTGGCGGTAGAGCGTGATGCCCTCAAGGCGGCCGTCAATTTCCACCAAACGCTGGTAACGCTGGAACAACTGACTGGCACGGGCCTGACAGGACAGTGGACCTTGGCCCCCAATGGAATCGAGGGGGCCACAGAACCCTACGAAGCGTCTGAACCAGAGCCCCGTCCCTACAATGAACAAGCAGGTGAATCATGAAGCCGTTATCGAATGTCTGGATTTTAACGATCAGTATGATGCTGACCCTATCCGGCGTAAGCATCAACCTACAAGCGCAGGAAGACGATCACGAAGCACACGGTGAAGAAGCCCATGGCGAGCAGGAGCACGGTGCTGATGAGCCCAGTGATCATGAGGAAAGCGGTGCTCACGAGGATCACAGTGAACAAGAAAGTCACAGCAACAAGGAGCAGCACTCTGACCACCAGGGTCATGAAGGCGAGAAAGACCACGAGGAGGCCACTGAGGGCGCGCATGAAGGGCATGGAGGTCACGATGAACACGAAGCGCAGGGCGCCTCTGTTGATGCCGAAACGTTAAAGGCGTTGGGTGGAGAAATCAGAATCGCCGGTCCCGGTACAGTCCGCCAGACGGTCTCCCTGCCCGGTGAAGTTCGCCTGAACAAGGAAACGGTTGCCCGGGTCAGCCCTCGCTACCCGGCCCAGGTTGTCGATGTCAGTGCCCGAATCGGTGATTCCGTGGACGCTGGCGATACATTGGCCGTCGGTGAAAGCTCCCAAACGCTACAGCGATTCCCTCTAAAATCGCTCATACGTGGCACGGTCATCGACCGGTCCGCAACGCTGGGCGAGCAGATCCAGCCTACAGACGCAGCGTTTTTCGTGGCGGACCTCTCAACGCTTTGGGTTGATATTGCGCTCTACCCACGGCAGATAGGGCACGTGCAAAAGGGGCAGCCGGTTCGAATCACCACAGCGTTCGGTCCCGACCCCGTCAATGCCAAGATCGACTACCTGGATCCCGTGGTCAGCGAGCAGGTGCGCACCGGCCTGGCCCGAGTTTTCCTCGACAACGCTTCGGGCAAATGGAAGCCCGGAATGTTCATTGAGGCCGAGGTAACGCTATCCGAGTCGCAAGGGGGCGTGGTGGTTCCACGGACCGCCGTGATTGAGTATGAGGGCCGCCAGGTGGTTTTTGTGCGCGAGGGGGAGAGCTGGCATCCCCGGCCGGTAACGCTCGGGGCAAAAGACCGGGATCAGGTCATCATCCAGTCCGGACTTGAGACGGGTGAACAATACGTCGCCAAAGGCGGGTTCACACTGAAAGCGGATTTGCTCAAGAGCGAATTCGAATCGGGCCACAACCACTAGCACTCGGAGGTTTTTATGCAAGCGATTATTCGAGCCGCGCTGCAAAACCGGCTGCTGGTGGTGGTGATTGCACTGGCCACCGTAATCGGCGGCTATGCCGCCTATCGAAGCCTGCCGGTGGACGCCTACCCGGACATTTCACCCTCGCTGGTACAAGTATTTGTTGAAACCGAAGGGTTGGCCCCTGAGGAGGTCGAAAAGTATGTGACCTACCCTCTGGAAAGCGCCATGAACGGTTTGCCGAAGCTGGATCACGTCCGATCAGTGTCCAACTTCGGCCTGTCGGTAGTGAACATCTATTTCGAGGATGGCACCGACATTTACTTCGCCCGACAACTGGTCAGTGAGCGTTTACAGCAAGCGCGGGAGGCGATTCCCGACGGGTTTGGTGAGCCGGTCATGGGGCCCATTACTACTGGGCTTGGGCAGATTCTGTTCTACGTTCTGGAAGACACCAGCGGCGAGTATAGCCGCACCGAAATGCGTGAAATCCAGGACTGGATCGTCAAGTTCAACCTACAGACGGTCAAGGGCGTGACCGAAGTGCTGTCCATCGGCGGCAACGTCAAACAGTTCCAGGTGCGCATTGATCCCAAGGCGCTGTTGCGCTATGACATCTCCTTGCCGCAGGTCAAACGTCGGATCGAGGCGAACAACGCCAACGCGGGGGCCCAGTTTATCATCCAGAACGACGAGCAATACATCGTTCGCTCCGTCGGTCTGGCAGAAAATCTGGATGACTTGCGCAACATCGTGGTCAAAAGCGTCGATGGTGTGCCGGTCTACCTGCATCAGCTCGGTGACCTGACTATTGGCGGTGAAATTCGTCGGGGGCTGACCACCAAGGATGGCAAAGGCGAAGCCGTGGTCGGCATGGTGCTCAAGCTGATTGGCGCCAACACCTCCAACGTGATCAGTGCCGTGAAGGACGAGCTGGCAACCATCAACGCCAATTTGCCGGAGGGCATTGAAGTCAGTCCGTATTACGATCAGGCACAGCTGGTTGAAGCCGCCGTCTCCACCGTTACCAATGCGTTGTTGCAGGGTATTGCGTTGGTTGCGATCGTGTTGCTCGCCTTTATGGGCGGTTGGCGCCCCAGCCTGGTGGTGGCCTTGTCGATTCCCTTCTCGGTGTGTCTGGCATTAATTGCCATGAAGTGGTTTGGGATTTCCGCCAACCTCATGTCCCTCGGTGGCCTGGCGATTGCCATTGGTATGATGGTGGACGGTGCCGTGGTCGTAGTGGAGAACATTGACCGGCTCTTGCGCGAATCCTCCCCAGATGAGTCGCGCATGCACCTTGTGGCGCGAGCCAGTCAAGCGGTAGCCCGACCGATAGTGTTTGCCATCAGCATTATCATCGTGGTGTTTCTGCCCCTGTTCAGCTTGCAGGGCGTGGAAGGCGCGACCTTCCGACCCCTGGCTTACACCGTGTCGCTGGCCATGGTGGGCTCCCTGATTTTCGCCTTGGTGGTGGCGCCGGTGGCGGCCTCACTGTTAATGCGCCGCCCGAAATCGGCGCAATCGTCCAGTGAGCCCGGCGGCTTGATTGGCTTTATCGCCCGTGGGTACCGACCGCTCCTGAACGGTATTATCCGGCGCCGCTGGATTGGGGTGGCTATCGCCGGTGTTGTCTTAGCCGTCGGGGTGGCTGTCGGTCCGCGTCTCGGTTCCGAGTTTGTGCCCCGATTCAACGAGGGGGATCTGCTGATTCGTGCCACCATGGCCCCCTCCATCTCCCTGGATAAAGCCAAACAGTCCATGACCCTGTTTGAGCGCCAGCTCCTGGAGCGCTTCCCCGAAGTGACCCAGGTAGTAACCCGCTTAGGCCGCGGTGAAGTGGGGGCGCATGCCGACCCGGTGAACAACGCGGAAATCTTTGTCGGGCTAAAACCCAAGGATCAGTGGCAAACGGCGGAGACGCTTGATGGCCTTTACTCCGCCATGAGTGCCGAGTTTGAAGACTTTCCCGGCACCAAGTTTAACTTTACCCAGCCCATTGCCGCCGCCGTGGACGAGCTATTGACCGGGACCAAAGCCGAATTGGCGGCCAAGCTCTTCGGTGACGACCTGACCGTTCTGGATCAGAAGGCAACGGAGATTGCCGAGGTGATGCGTCGAGTCGCTGGCGGGGAAGACGTGCAGAAGGACCAGGTGGGTGGTACGCCCCAGGTGCAAATCAAGTTGGACCGGGAGGCCATTGCCCGCTATAACCTGAATGTGTCGGAGGTGCAGGAAACCATCAGCATTGCCGTGGGTGGTGACAGCGCCGGTCAGGTGTTCGAAGGTATTCGCCGGTTCGATATCTACGTACGCCTGGAAGAGTCTTCAAGAGACCGAACCGACGTCATTCGGGACCTGAAGGTTCGCAACGAACAGGGCCAGCAGATTCCTCTCAGCGAACTGGCCAGCGTGGAAGAAGTGGTTGGTCCACGGCAAGTCACCCGGGAGAACAACCAACGCTTTATCACCGTTCAGGCCAATGTGCGTGGCCGGGATATTGGCTCCTATGTGGCCGAGGCGGACCGGGTCATTGCCGAGCAGGTGGACCTTCCTCCAGGCTATTTCCTGAAATGGGGCGGGCAATTCGAACTTCAGCAGCAGGCCAACAAACGCCTGATGGTGGTGGTTCCGATTACCTTGGCGCTGGTATTTTTCATGCTGTACGCGAACTTCGGTTCACTGCGCAATGCACTGCTGATCATGCTCAATATTCCTCTGGCCCTGGTCGGCGGTATTGTGTCGTTGTGGCTGGCAGGGCTGAGCCTGTCGGTACCGGCCTCCGTGGGTTTTATCGCCCTGTTCGGTATTGCGCTGGAAAACGGCCTGGTACTGGTCAGTTACCTGAACGAGTTGGTGCGCGATGGTGTGCCCATGGCGAAAGCCTGTGTTCAGGGCGCAATGGCGCGCTTGCGTCCGGTCATCATGACCGCTGTCACCACGGGTCTGGGCTTGGCGCCATTGCTGTTTGCCACTGGGACGGGCAGCGAAGTCCAGCGACCTTTGGCAGCCGTGGTTATTGGTGGGCTGGTAACCGCGACCATTCTAACGTTGGTGATTCTGCCAGCTCTCTACCCCTGGTTCGCCGATCGTTCCAACGGCGACAACTCAACGTCTTGAGGTGACACCATGCAAGAGGTAAAAGCTTACATCAAAACGCGTAAACTGGAATCGGTCACTCTGGCGCTGCATCGCCTGGATGGCATTACCGGGATGAGCGTCTCGGAAGTCCGGGGTTTCGGTCGCAGCAAGGCGCAGAGCAGCGCCACGCACCCGATTGCGGGTGCGTCGGAGTTCTCCGAGCATGTGAAGGTGGAGATCGTGTGTCAGGACCACCTCGTCGATGCCGTAGTGGAGCTGCTGAAAACCGAAGCCCATACTGGGCTTAGGGGGGACGGTCGTATCTTTGTTAGCGATATCAGGCGTGCAATCCGCATTCAGGATGGTGTTGAGGATTCAAGCGTCATCTAATGTTGAGTAGCTGGGATGCCACTGGGCATCCCAGCCCTTCTTTCAGATTGTATATTCAAGGGAGCGGCTATCCCATGGGACATGAGCATAACCATAGCACCAAGGCCATGGGCGATAAACGTCTGATTGCTGCAATTGGCGTCAATGCAATCCTGACACTAGCGCAAGTGGTCGGTGGGATACTTTCTGGTAGCCTGTCGCTCATAGCTGACGCACTCCATAATCTGAGCGATGCCGCATCACTCGCGATCGCGCTCATCGCGCGCAAAATCGGTCGCAGACCGCCCGATGCCTTCAAAACCTTCGGCTACCGACGCAGTGAAACCATAGCGGCCTTGATCAACCTGGTCACGCTAGTCATTGTCGGTATGTACCTTGTCTACGAGGCTATAGGACGGCTATTTGCCCCGCAGCCCATCGAAGGCTGGACGGTGGTCGTGGTGGCAGGAATAGCTCTGATTGTAGATCTTGCCACGGCCATACTCACCTACACGATGTCAAAGAACAGCATGAACATAAAGGCCGCGTTCTTGCACAATGTGTCGGATGCGATGGCGTCCGTCGGTGTTGTTATAGCGGGGACCTTGATACTGCTGTATGGCTGGTACTGGACGGACACTGTGCTGACGTTGATGATCGCTGGGTACGTGCTGTGGCAAGGCTTCAGTATGCTACCGAAAACCATTCACTTGCTGATGGAAGGCACACCAAAGGGAGTCTCCATTGATGACGTGATCAGCGCCATGGAGCATGTGGACGATGTTGTGAGCGTCCATCATGTACATGTTTGGGAACTCGCTGAACACACAATCGCACTGGAAGCACATGTTGTCGTAAAGAAGGCCAATCTGCCCGATATTGAACGGGTGAAGACCGATTTAAAGCGTATGCTTCATGACCAATTCGACGTCAGCCACTCAACACTTGAAATTGAGCAGGAAGGCAGTGGCTGTGTCGATACGCAGACCAACAGTAAGCGCGGCGGTGCGTAAGCATGCCCTACGGGTGCTTCCACTTTTGCGTTGGATACCGCCTTACCTGATTAAGGATGCTCCTGACCATTAGCCATTGTTAAAAAACAGCCTCCTCATAGTGGGTCGCTTGGCCGTCAATCGAGAAACCACCTCTTTCCGGGGGTTCGAGTTGCCGAAACGCCGGGCGACGGCGGTTTGAGCAGAGCTGGTTCAAGCTTGTCACCGGATTATCTGGTTGATGCTCAAGCTACTGCTGACGCACGCTTTCCTCATTGATTCGGGCAAGAATTCCACAAGTCTCAACCTCCCGGCCATCGTTGCAGCTCGCTCTCAGCGAAACGAGTTGTGTCTCTAGCGTTTGCAGAGCGGTTATCCGCGACCGTACATGAGAGATGTGCTCATCGAGCAGGGCGTTGACGGCGGCACAAGGTTGGTGAGGGTCGTCCTGATGTCTCTGTAGCTCGTGAATTTCTGCTAGCGACAGGTCCAGGATTCTGCACCGACGGATGAAGGCCAGCCGCTCACCATGTTTCTCGGTATAGACACGGTAACCATTCTCCTGTCGATCAGGCGGCGGTAACAAACCCTGACGTTCATAGAAGCGGACCGTCTGTGTATCGACCCCAGCCAACTCTGCCAACTGACCAATACGCACCAAGCTTCTCCTAAACGGATTCTCTACTATTGACCCTATAGTAGCTATAAGGTTTATGATGATATCACAAAATTATTCAAGTGGAGCCGTACCATGAATAACTCCTGTGGTGGCGCCTGTGGCGGCGATAAAGTACCTGCAGCGGATTCCGATTTGCAGACTTCCTCAGAATCGCCAGGGAAGTGGGTCAGCATCTATGCTGTGCCGAAGATGGATTGTCCATCTGAAGAGCGAATGATCCGCCTTGCACTGAACGGCTTTGACGAGATCCGAATGCTGTCCTTTGACTTGTCCAACCGCCGGTTGGAGGTCTTGCATGACGGCTCGGTTGTGCCCATTACTGCGAAGCTGACGACCTTAGGGCTAGGTGCCTCTCTTCAGGAAACCGTGACTGCCGACCCAGAGACAATCAAGATCGCTAAGAGCTCAGCAGCCTCTGCTACGCAGGAGTCCGACACCCTGCGCTGGTTGCTTGGCATCAACGCACTCCTGTTCGTGGTGGAAATGACTGCCGGTCTGATCGCCCAGTCCACCGGACTGATTGGAGAGTCCCTAGATAATTTTGCCGATGCGGCAGTGTATGGGCTCGCCCTTTATGCGGTTGGGCATAGCGTGAAAATGCAGGTACGTGCCGCGCATCTTGCTGGTGTACTTCAACTGATTTTGGCTCTCGGCGTACTCGTAGAAGTGGTGAGACGCTTTGTATTTGGTAGTGAGCCCGAATCGCTGATGATGATGGCCATCGCCTCCGTCGCTTTGATCGCCAATACCGGTTGTCTGCTGTTGATCTCCAAACACCGCGAAGGCGGCGCACATATGAAGGCAAGCTGGATATTCTCGGCCAACGACGTGGTGATTAACATGGGTGTCATCGCCGCTGGCGCCTTGGTCGCGTGGACCGGATCCAATTATCCGGATCTGATTATCGGCACCATCGCGGGGATCATCGTGCTTAACGGTGCCAGGCGTATTCTGGCGCTCAAGGGTTAAATAATAAAGCATTATCTTGGGTTAGGGCGTTTTTTGCCCAAATTGACGCTAAAACCTGTACAGGTGCGCATTCAACCGTCTACCTCGCTGTGGCGCATCATTGGCTTGCCCGCCGGCGGGCATAGAACTCCATCAGTGCAACCCTAGGCGGCTTTGCGACATCGTTCTAGACGTACCGGTCCAGGTTGAGGCTGCAACGGCTTTCGTTAGCAGTAGAAGTCGTAGGACATTCTGTGATGCGACGTAAATATCGAAGGAAACACATCCAGGGCGCGCAAACCCATCACGACTGAAGCCGATTACTGTGAGGCCCTGAAAAAGATTGGTAGCTTAATAATGGCTGGACCAACACCGCTGAAGAGAAAAAGCGCGATTACCTTGTGGCCTTGGTCGAGGCCTATGAGCAGAAGCTTCAAGGCCCCACCTTGGACTCACTGTTGGATGCGACTCCAGCCGATGCGGTGACGCTGAATCAAGTGGACCGGGATTGGCTGCACAATACGCTGCCTAGCGAGAGCCAAGGCCCCTGCGATACCTTTTTTCGAGGTCTGGGGTTACGCCCGTTTTCCTTCAGGACCGGGAACAGCCGGATGACGAAGACAAGTAATGGGGCGTCGCGAAGCTTCACCCCGAGACCGAAAGGCGCGCTGAGCCGCTGCACACCGACAACGCCTTCAACGCAGCAACTTAATCATGCGTTGGCCGATGTTTGCAGAACGGCGTCGGAACATCCTAAACAGCATTCAGAACCCAAATGAGGGTCACGGCGATGTAAGCCAAGTAGAGGGCGACAATGATGCCGACTTTCCAGCTCCGCAGGCGGGGTTGCTTGGTGCCAATCAATGCGCCGAAGGCGGCAGCCATCGCAGCTAACGCGGCCAGGCTAACCCAAAACAGCTGGACCTCCTGCAAGGCAGTGGACACGATGGCCAGCGGTATAAACGCAATGGTCATCGTCGCCACCAGGTCACCCAGGACGACCGTCACCGCAGCCGTATGCTGTCGGCTTCGCATTACGCTCCAGGTGGAAAAGACTTCCGGCAATGCGCTCATGGTGCCGGTAATGAAGATACCCCCGACCAATTTGGATATTCCAAGGGCAGAGACAATTTGCTGGGTGGAGCGCACCGTGAAATAGGCGCCTATGGCGAGCACGCAGAGACCTGCGGCGGCTAATAGCCACTCTTTTTTCTTCCACTGCTGGGATTGACTCTCGGAGCGCCCCCTTAGCAGCACCTGGGCGAGGTAGGCAAGATAGGCGCCCAGAAGAATCCAGCCATCGATAGGCTGCAGTCCGCGCCAGGCCGGAGGTAACGTCAAGAGGGCGACGAGTGCCAGAATCGCCAGGTAGGGCAACACGTGCCGAGTTACCGTCTCTTCCTCAATCGGCAATGCCGTCGACGCCTGCTGATCGGAGCCGGTCCGAAAAGCGATATAACCAACAGTCAGCGTGAGTGGCAGCGCGATCAGATTCGCGCCCAGCATCGCGCCGAGACCAATGTCACTAACACCCTTGGCGGCGCTGGTGATGTTGATCGCCAATTCCGGACTGGCGGTGGCGATACCGACCAGCGCGCCCCCCGCGACACCCGAAAAGCCCCAGCCTTTACGAAGCTTCTTCAGCGGAGACGCCAGTTGATCTGCCCCCCAGTGCGCGGCCCAAATGGCGATCAGTAGCACAATTTCCCAGATCCAGGCGTTCATCAGTTCCTCCTTTCGATTGGTGGATAGGCATCCACCGGTAGCCAGCTATCCAAGGGCTCCGAATGCAGAAGCTGCAGAGCCGGTTTTCGCATTAGATCGCTGCCGCCCCGTTGGATGACAACGTGTTGCTCCATCTGCCGGAGTGCTGGCATTTACGAACCTTCGACAGCACTTATGCCAGCAATTGCTTTAGCCAGCCTGCACATTGCTGATGACAAGCCGGCTTCGAGGTAAGGCGGGCAGCCGGGACATATCGATCTCCAGATCCTGCGCCGGTACGTCGTACCGCATCCTTTTCAGCATGACGTCCAGAGCGATCTTAATAAGGTCGATCGTGATCCACTCGCCCGGGCAGCGGTGGTTAATCTGATGCTCTCCGCCGCCTTGCGGAATGAAGTTGAACGGGCTGCCATCCCACTGGCGGAAGCGCTCCGGCCGAAACGCCTCAGGCGCCTCCCAGATTCGCGCGTCATGATTGGTACCATGCAAGTCCAGCATGACCCGTCGCCCCGCTGGAAAGTTATAGCCCTTCCAGTCAAAGCCGTGCCGCACGCGCGCCATTACAGCGGGGAAGAAAGGATAGAAGCGCCGGATCTCCTGTATGAACAATTCTGCGTAGCCATCCTCGTCGGCCGCAAGCTTCCGCTGGCAGTCGGGATACTGGTGCAGCGCGTAAGCGGCGAATGTGACATAAACCGAAACGGCTACGGTGGGACGGAGCACATTCAGCAGTTCCACGGCGGCAATGCGCGGACTTAGCCGTTCGCCGTTGAGTTCTCGATGCAGGGCGACGACCTGAAGCGCGCTCTGCTCGGGCGCATGCCGCTTGCCGTTGCGAACCTGCTCAATCATCCCCGCCGCCCAGCGCTCAGCCCGCTGGCGGGCCAAGCGCGACCACCAATGCCTGGGACCGACCGATCCGGCAGCGTCGAATAGCACTGCTAGCTCGCGCGTCCGCCTGCCGACCTTCAACTCCTCAAGCGGGATACCTGCCCAGGCGCACACGGCGCGGGTGAGTAGCACCTGCGACTCGTCGTAAAGCACGACTTTATCCAGCGAACTCCATTTTTGCACATGGTTATCCCACTCGGCAGAGGCCATCTCCGCAAGCAACCTCAGCCTCTCCGGCGTCATTAGCGACAGGAACATCTTCTTGCGGTGCCGGTGCGCATCATCATCCAGCCCCTGCACACCGCCTCGACCGAACAGAGTTTTTTGGATCCGGCCGGGCGCCGCGCCGCTACGGACGAAGCGGCTCGTGTCGTAGAACAGTTGCGCCGCCTCTGGGCCGGACATACAGATGGTCGGTCGAAGCAGCAGGCGGGTCTGGAACACGTCCGACTGGTAGCGCTGACACCGCTTCGCGATAAAGTCGTAGGGATCACGTAGCAAAGCCAGAGTACTGTCCCGGCTTCTGTCAATCGGTATCTGGGGCATCACTCCACCTCTCTCAAGTTTCGCAGGGTAAACTGGTGCTTCATTGCCCAGCGCAGTGCTGGCGCCGGGAGAAATGCCTAGCAACCTCAAGCCAGAGACAATGTCGCCATGGACATGGACTTCGCAACCGCTAGCATACCGATCCTGACATGCGGGTCATTCGCCTGTCGCTCGGATATCTGAAGTCGAGTCCTTGGATGAACCCCTTTTCCGCCTTTCGTGTTCAATCAAGGATTCCAGCGCGGAAAGTTCAAGCAAACCTGACCTGACTTCAGTCCCAATGACAAACGCTGGCGTACCAATGATTCCTAATGTGTTTGCCAAGGCTCGATTTCGTTCTACTTGCCGCGCAATGGCCGGGTCCTCCATAGCGGCCAGTAACCGTTCCATATCCAAGCCGAGGGAACCTGCGGCTTCTTCGATCGCTACCTGTGACGCTTGCCCGGGAAATTCCATCAATCCCTTGTGAAATTCAACGTACTTCCCCTGACGGTGCGCAGCCAAGGCTGCTTTTGCGGCAAGGGTCGAATCCGGACCGCGGATGGGGAATTCTTTATAGACGATGCGCAAGCCAGGGTCCCGTTCCTTGGCTTGCGCCAGGATCGGCGCCATCCGTCGACAAGCCCCACAGTTGTAATCCATAAACTCCACAATGGTGATATCACCCTGTGGATTACCGCCCACAGGCGAACGCGGGTCATCGAAAAGCTCCCCGCGATTTTCTCTCACAACATCGCCCCCTGATTGAGGGAGCGGCGACTGGTTTTCCGTGGGCCAGAGCAGGCTTCCAGCCGCGGCCAACGCCACAACGATAACGCTGACTATTATCGCTCCGCGGCGAAACGAGTGATTCCCGGTTACCATCAATTTTCACCTTTTCGCTTGGGTTGGGTTTTGCGCTTATTCCATTGTTCCCGGTGTATGTGCGTACGCTAGCCTTTTAGCCTGAGAATTTTGCGCGCACCACCAAGCACCACCAAACCTATGGCTAGCCCGATTATCAGGTCGGGATAAGGGGAGCCGGTCCAGTACACGAGTGCGCCCGCGAGAATAACCCCCGAGTTGGCTATGACGTCATTGGCGGAAAAAATCCAGCTGGCTTTCATGTGAACACCGCTTTCACGGTTGCGGGAGATGAGCAGCAGACAGCTCACATTGGCCACTAGTGCCACCAAAGCCATCCCCATCATGAGTACCGACTCAGGATCGCTGCCAAATAGAAACCGGCGCAGGACCTCAGAAAGTGCACCGAACGCTAGAATCAGTTGCAGCCATCCGGCCAGGCGGGCCGCTTTCAATTTCGTCTGCGCAGCCCGTCCCACCGCGTAAAGCGCAAGGCCGTATACAGCCGCATCGGCAAACATGTCGAGAGAATCCGCAATCAGGCCCGCAGACTGCGCCAGATAGCCTACCGTCAGTTCTACGAAGAACATCAGGCCGTTGATCGCCAGCAGTGAGCGTAGAATTCTCGCTTCTTTCGCAGCCGTTTCCGCCAGGGCGGCCGGCGTGACGATGGCCTCCTCGGGACTGGCGGCTTCGCTATTCTCCAGCACAGCGCCAAGCCCCAACGGGTCTAGCCGCTCGCTAATCGGCTGTGGCGAACCCTCGTGCACCACTCGTACCTGACGATTTGGCAGATCAAACGTCAACCTTCTGACCGAATCCAGCCCATCCAGCGCAAGTCGAACCATTCGTTCCTCAGACGGACAGTCCATCTTTGCCACTTTAAAAACGCTGACCCACGAACCAGCGCCGTCTTGAGTATGACTCACCTCAGACCTATCCGTGGAAGGGGTTTGTGGATTGCAGTGATCATCACAGGACTTTGTCACAGCCAAACCTCGCTCAGCGTCGAAGGAAATTTCGTGTTATTACAGACCCTAAAGCCACTTTAGAGTCAAGGCATTCTGCGGCTGTTGCCTCTGCACTTGATGTACCAAAAGACTTAAGTTACTATAGGGTTTATCCTGACGAAGGAGATTTCCCAATGAGAATTGGTGAATTGGCCAAAAAACTCGGCTCGCCGGTGGAAACCATACGCTTTTGGGAGAAAGAAGGCCTCTTACCAGAACCTTCGCGGACCGAGGGCAATTACCGAGATTATGACGGCTCGGATTTGGAGCACTTGCTATTCATTCGTAACTGTCGAGCGCTGGACATGAGCCTTGACGAAATCCGGCAGTTATTGCAACTGCGAAGCCAACCGACCGAGTATTGCGGTAGTGTCAATGATCTTATTGATAACCACATTGATCAGGTGGTACTTAAAATCGAAACACTACAAGCGCTTGAAGTCCAGTTACGGTCGCTGCGCAAGGCCTGTGCTGACGGACGCAAGGTAGAACAATGCGGCATTTTACGAGGGCTGACCAAAGGCAGCCGGGGTACGGTTCAAAGGAATAAAAGCTAAACAAATGAAGCTCGAGCGGTGACTCTGCTGCTTCTCGCGCCGTGAAATGTGCTGAAACCTGTTTAAGTACGGAACTCAATTTTGACAAAACAAAGAGTGACGATTGTATTGATAACGCTGATGGTGCTGCAGACCTTTATGGTCGCTGCGGACGCGCATCCGTTTTCTCAATGGACTGATCGCCCGCTCGAGTGGAGCCTGGAGGCTCAAGACCTTGGCCCGCACGCTGGTAATGGAGAAATCGATTCAAGAGATGCTGCGAACACTGCCTTGCTGACAGACGATTGTTCGTGCTGCAGTCAGTGTCACGCTTGCTGGCTCGCCGTATTTGCTCACCAGTTCTCCGATTTCTACCCGGACGCTACGCGAAAGCTACCGTTTTATCACATCTCTCTCTCATCCGATCACGCCTCATCCTTGTTTCGTCCGCCCAAAGCCTGACATTTCTCCGCTCATTCAACACCCTTAAGCCGGTCTCCTTGGTGGGCACCGATCAATATTAATCATTCTAGGATGTTATCGATGAACTGTTTTGGCTTACGGGCCGGGTACGCCTCCTGGCGTGCGCGCACCGTACACAGAGTCTTATTGATTTTTTTATTACTGAGCGGCGCCGCGTACGGACAACCCCAGCAGGTGGCGCTGACACTGGACGACGCTATTCTCCAAACGTTGCAACACAACCCCCGCCTGCGGGTATTCGACGTCAGAATGCGCGGTCTCAAGGGTCTTAGAGAATCGGCTGATCTGGCGCCAGCCTATGAGCTGGGCGCGGAGGTCGAAAACTTTGCCGGCAGAGGTGAAATGCAGGGGCTGAATGCCTCTGAACAAACCGTGGCATTGTCGTCGGTCATCGAACTCGGCGGTAAGCGTTCGGCGCGCGTGGCGTTGGTCGATGCTCGAGCGGACCTGTTGGAGGCAGAGCGCAAGGCTAAAGCGCTGGATTTGCTCGGCGAGGTGACCCAGAGATTCGTCGCCACCCTGGCCGCGCAGGAACGCCTGAATTTAGCTGAAGATGCATTGGCGCTAGCGCGCACCACACTGCAGGCGTTTGGACAGCGTGCACGTGCGGGCGCGGCGCCTGATGCAGAAGTCTTGCGCGCTGAAGCGGCCCTCGCTCAAACGCAGATCACCCTGTCTCACATCCGGCGAGTCTTTGACACCGAGAAAACACAGCTCGCAAGCCTCTGGGGCGCCACCGAAGCCGATTTCGAGGAGCTTCAGGGCGACCTGTTTCAGTTTCCGCCAGCGGACGATTTCGAATCGCTCTATGCCCGGGCCAAAGGCAGCGCCGCTTTGGCCGTGTTTGCCAGCGAGGCGCGCCTGAAAGAGGCCGAACTGCGGCTGTCGCAAGCGCGCGCCAACAACGATATTTCCTGGAGTTTAGGCGTGCGCCGGATGGAAGGCACTGGCGACACTGGACTGGTTGCGGGTGTGAGTATGCCCTTGTTTTCGGGCCGCCGCAGCCGTGGGGATATTCGCGCAGCCCAGGCCGAACGCGATCAAGTGGCGTTTCGCCGAGAAGCGGCGCTGCTCGATCTGCATGCCCAACTTTTTGAAGCCTTCCAGAACCGACAACAGAACATCGACGCCGCAACGGCACTGCACGAAGAGGTAATTCCAACGCTTGATCGCGCGCTACGGGAAACGCGGGAAGCCTACGAGCGAGGCCGGTACAGCTACCTGGATCTGACCGCCGCGCAGCAAGAGTTGCTGGATGCTCGGCGAAGGGTGATCGACGCCGCAGCCTCAGCGCTTCAATACGGCGCTCTCATTGAACAGTTGACTGCCGAGCCCCTGTCAGCCGGCAAACTCGCCCGGTAACCGCCGGTGCTCCAAAAACAACAGGAATAACATTATGCGACACAAATACTACTTTATCTTGGCAGTATTCATGTTGACGTTCGCCTCGAGCGGCGCCGTCAGCCAAGACTTGGATGGACACGAACGGCTCGATGAAGCGCCGGAAACTCATCCCACAGGAGATGATGACGAGCAAGGAGAAGGAGACGGCTTGGTCCAGATCAGCCCGGAGACGGCGCAGCAAGCAGGAATCAGTACAAAAGAAGCCGGGCCCGCTACCCTTGATCGGACCGTGCGAGTCTACGGAAAGATCGTCGTGCCACCGGGGCAGGAAGCCGGGGTCAGAGCCCGATTCCCAGGCCAGATCATTCAGGTTCATGCCCAAATCGGCGACAGGGTCCAAGCTGGAGATTTGCTCGCTGAAGTCGAGTCCAACGACAGCTTGCGGACCTACCAACTTCGCGCTCCGATCAATGGCGTCGTCACTGATCGCCAAGCGGCCGCAGGCGAATTGGCTCAGGATCAAGTCCTGTTCTCCATCGCCAACTTGAATACGCTTTGGGTCGAGCTCCAAATTTTCCCTGGCCAAAGGTCAGCCGTCGCGCAAGGGCAGACGGTTCTGCTTTCTTCCGACAGTGTTGACGGCACCACCACGCTCAGCCATGTACTGCCCGACAGTGGAATGCAACCTTACGTCATTGCCCGAGGCACACTCGACAATCGCACCGGCCAATGGGCTCCTGGATTATTAGTGATGGGGCAGATCGTCGTCGAGTCATTCGAAGCTCCTCTCGCAGTGGACAGCCGCGCCTTGCAAACAGTTGAGGGCAAAACGGTGGTGTTCGTCAAAGTGGACAATACGTTCAAAGCGCAACCCGTAGAACTCGGACGCAGTGACGACCGGTACACCGAAGTCCTATCGGGGCTCGAAGCCGGTGACCGCTATGTCGTGGGCAACAGCTTTTTAGTCAAAGCTGATCTTTTGAAATCCAGCGTCGAAGACCACGATTAGGAGACAGACGATGATTGAATCGATTCTGCGCTTCTCAATCGAGCGGCGCTACCTCACATTATCCTTTATTTTTGTACTGATCGGCCTAGGTGTCTGGAGCTATAAGAGCCTACCTATCGACGCAGTACCGGACATTACCAACGTCCAGGTCCAGATCAACACACAGGCTCCCGGCTACTCGCCACTGGAGGCCGAACAGCGCATCACCTATCCGGTGGAGACAGCGCTTGCGGGGCTACCTAATCTGTCGTACACACGGTCCTTGTCCCGCTACGGCTTATCGCAGGTGACAGTGGTGTTCGAGGAAGGCACCGATATCTACTTCGCTCGCAACCTGATCGATGAACGCCTGGGTGGCATTAAAAACGCTCTCCCGCCGGGCCTCGAGCCCGAGATGGGCCCCATCGCAACGGGCCTTGGCGAAATCTTTACCTACACGGTAGAGGCTGTGCCCGGCGCGGTTCAACCCGATGGCACGCCATACGACGCAACGGCTTTGCGGGAAGTTCAGGACTGGATCATTGAACCCCAACTGGCCCTTGTGCCCGGTGTAGTGGAAATCAACACCATCGGCGGCTTCGCCAAGCAGTACCACGTAACACCTGATCCGCGAAAGCTACTGGCTTTTGGGGTGACGCTGGATGATGTAAGCCGGGCCCTTCGGAACAATAACAACAACCGCGGCGCAGGCTACATCGAGCACAACGGTGAACAACTGCTGGTGAGATCACCGGGCCAGTTGGAAACCATAGCCGATATCGAACAGGTGGTGGTGAAGCTCGCGAACGGCGCACCGGTGCGCATCGCCGATATCGCCGAGGTCGCCATTGGCAAAGAACTACGCAGCGGCGCAGCCACGCGGAACGGGGTCGAGACCGTCGCTGGCACAGCGATGATGCTGATGGGGCAAAACTCACGCGCAGTGGCCCGCGATCTGGCGGAACGGCTTGAAGAAATTAAGCCCTCTCTTCCCGAGGGTGTTCGCGTGGAGACTGTCTACGATCGCACCACCTTGGTGGATAAAGCCATTGCGACGGTCAAGAAAAACCTGCTAGAAGGCGCACTGCTGGTTATCGCAGTACTTTTTATATTGCTTGGCAATATCCGCGCGGCCTTGATCACTGCCGCAGTGATTCCGCTATCGATGCTGGCGACCATCTTCGGCATGGTCAAGACCGGGGTTTCCGCCAACTTGATGAGTCTTGGCGCGCTGGATTTTGGCCTGATCGTCGACGGAGCGGTCATCATCGTAGAGAACGCGACGCGCCGCCTAGCCGAAGCACAAGCGGCTGGCAAGGGCAAGCTCGAGCGCAAGGAGCGGCTTTGGGTGGTCTTTCAAGCCACCAATGAGGTCATTCGTCCGAGCCTGTTCGGCGTACTGATCATTACGGTCGTCTACATACCGCTGTTCACGCTGACAGGTGTCGAGGGCAAAATGTTCCAGCCGATGGCCGCTACCGTGGTGATGGCACTTCTGGCGGCCTTAGTACTGTCACTGACCGTGGTGCCTGCGGCGGTGGCCGTCTTTATGACCGGGCGCATCAGTGAGAAGGAAAATCGCGTCGTTGTCGCCGCAAAGTCACTGTATCGACCGCTATTGACTCGGGCGCTCAGGTTCCGATGGTGGATTGTCTCCGGTGCCACAGCCCTGGTGCTTGCTTCAGGCTGGCTCGCCACGACCTTGGGGTCCGAATTTGTGCCCCAGCTCGACGAAGGGGACATTACAGTGCAGGCGTTACGGGTTACCGGGACAGGGCTAGAACAGTCGGTGGCGATGCAGGAAATGCTGGAAAAGCGCATCCAGGCTTTTCCCCAGGTGGATAAGGTGCTGGCCAAGATAGGCACTGCCGAGGTGGCCACGGATCCGATGCCCCCGAATGTGGTGGACAACTTCGTGATACTGAAGCCGCGCAGCGAATGGCCCGATCCAAAACTTCCCAAAGCGGAACTGCTCGAAGAGCTGGAAGAGGCCTTGGAAAAAGTTCCGGGGAACAATTACGAGATTACGCAGCCGATTGAAATGCGCTTTAATGAGCTGATTTCCGGCGTCCGCTCGGATCTGGGTATTAAAGTCTTTGGCGATGATCTCGACCAGTTGCTGACCTCAGCCCACGCGATTCTCGCAGTTGTGAATGACATGGAAGGTTCAGCCGATGCGCGGGTTGAACAAGTCGATGGCCTGCCGATGCTCTCAGTGCACCCAAAGCGGATGGCGATCTCTCGTTATGGGCTTAACGTCGACGATGTGCAGGATTTTGTCGCGACTGCCATCGGCGGTGAGTCCGTAGGGCTGATCTACGAAGGTGACCGTCGGTTTGAACTGGTGGTCCGTCTTCCAGAAAGCATACGGCGCGAGGTCAAGCACCTGCATGAGCTGCCTGTGCCTCTGCCGCAGGGCGGTTTTGCCCCCTTGTCGGAACTCGCCACGCTCGAAATTGCGCCCGCACCCAGTCAAATCAGCCGGGAAAACGGCAAGCGCCGGGTCGTGGTCATGGTGAATGTGCGCGGTCGGGACTTGGGCTCTTTCGTCGACGAAGCCAAGCAGCGTATTGCCGCCGAAGTCGAGCTGCCGGCCGGGTATTGGTTGGATTACGGAGGTACCTTTGAACAACTGGCCTCGGCCAGTCAGCGGCTTTCGCTCGTGGTTCCGGTGACCTTCGCCATTATCATTATGCTACTAGTAATGGCGCTGGGCTCGATCAAGGACGCACTCATCATCTTTACTGGCGTGCCCCTGGCGTTGACCGGTGGGGTGCTAGCCCTGTGGCTACGTGATATGCCGCTGTCGATTTCAGCCGGCGTTGGCTTTATTGCGCTATCGGGCGTAGCTGTATTGAATGGGCTCGTCATGCTGGCCTTTATCCGCGACCGCTGGCACGCATCGGGTGATTTGATCGCCTCGGTCATCGACGGTGCGCTCCTGCGCCTGCGCCCGGTCTTGATGACGGCGCTGGTGGCCAGCTTGGGCTTTGTGCCTATGGCGCTTAACACTGGAACCGGTGCCGAAGTTCAGCGGCCTTTGGCGACGGTGGTTATCGGCGGCATCATCTCATCGACACTGCTGACATTGCTGGTATTGCCAGCGCTTTATCGGATTGTTCATGGTAGAAGAAACGGCAGCTCAAGCTTTTAATGGTCCGCAGCCTTGGGAACGGGATGTCCCGAGGCTTACCAATCGCGGGCAGTGCTGCTAAACCCAAAACCATCCAGATGCTGTCCATAGTCTGCCCTGAAACACGTGAGTCATGTGGTACCCACGATTGGCAGCTGGCATGGCTAATCCTGTGACCCCAGGCGCATGGCTCATGTCAGCTACCACGGACGGCGCATCGGTTTCTTTACGTATTGACCACTCGTAAAGGCGGTGTTACCCTTTACTGAACCGTAAGTAGTAAAGAGAGTTGTCCTATGCCAAAAGTGAGCTCCAAGCGGCAAATCACACTGCCCGTCGATCAATGCCGGCTGGCGGGCATTGAGCCTGGTGATGAATACGAGAGCTTCGTCGATAACGATGGCCACATCACCATCATCAAGAAAACCTCCGGAGCCGCTTTCGGCATCCTCAAGGGCGTTAGCGTAGACAGGCAGGTAAGCGACGAGGCGTCGCGACAAAGCAGTATCAGTCCATGATTGCGATCGACACCAATGTGCTTCTTCGGTACCTGCTGCAGGACGATAAGACTCAATCACAAAAGGCCGCGTCATTGATCACAGGTTCTGTGCCCGTGCTGGTGACGGATGTCGTACTGGTAGAGGCAATGTGGGTTCTAGCCGGCAAGCGTTATGGATTGAATCGTGAGGCGATAGCGGGCGTTCTTAGCGCGCTATTTGAAGAGCCGAACATTGTCTTTGAAGATGGCCAGACCGTCTGGCGAGCGCTGAGTGACTATAAAAATGCGCGGCCGGTGAAAGTCGGCGGCAAGAAAAAGAGCGCTGACTTTCCCGATGCGCTGATCGTGAATAAAGCCATGCGCCAAGCACGCGAGTGGCATCAGGCGCTCGAGGGTGTCTACACCTTCGATGTCGCGGCTCTGGAAATACCAGGGACGCTGAGCCCATAGCACCGCCTGTGCTGAGAATTCGAGATAGCTAAAAACCGACATGAGTAGCATTGACCACTACATACACGCAGCCACCCGCGCCAACACCCGCAGAGCGTATCAAGCCGCTGTCCAGCACTTTGAGGCCGAATGGGGCGGCTTCCTGCCGGCCACGGCCGATAGTGTTGCACGTTACTTGGTTGATCATGCCCGCACTCACTCGCTAAACACCCTGCGCCAGCGGCTCGCGGGTCTGGCGGCTTGGCATCTTGAGCAAGGGTTCTCCGATCCCACCAAGGCACCCCACGTCAAAAAGGTACTAAAAGGCATTGCCGAGCTGCACCCGGTCCCAGAAAAGCGGGCCCGGCCCATCCAGTTAGTGCAGCTGACGGCCATCATAGCCCACCTTGATCAGCAGATTGCCCAACACGAATCGCACGCATTGCCACTGCAGCCGCTTCGCAATAAAGCGCTCATGCTGATGGGTTTCTGGCGGGCCTTTCGGAGCGATGAATTGGCACGGCTTGATGTGGAGCATATCCAGGCGGAGCCTAGCTCAGGCATGGAGATTTATCTACCCCGCACCAAAGGTGACCGCTCGGGGCAAGGGCGTTACTTCAAAGCGCCAGCGCTGAAGCAGCTGTGCCCCGTAGAGGCTTACTTGGACTGGATCAACGCGGCGCAAATCGAGCAGGGGCCGGTCTTTCGGGGAGTTAATCGCTGGGGCCGGCTTGCGGATGAAGCTCTGCACCCGAACAGTATCATCGGCATCGTCAGATCCTGTTGCCAAAACGCCGGCATAGAGGGTTCAGACGCTTTCAGCAGCCATTCCCTGCGCCGAGGCTTTGCGAACTGGGCCAATGACCAGTGCTGGGACACGAAGTCTTTGATGGAGTATGTGGGATGGAGAGACGTTCATTCCGCAATGCGCTACATCGATGCACCTGATCCGTTCGCCCGCCTTCGGATTGGACACGTGCCGAACGAAGCCGAGGCTTCCGGTGGTCCCTCAAACTCACCTGATACAAAATAAGCACTTGCCATGGTAGCCATCTAGCACACCGCGTACCCGCGCCTTAAGAAGGACCTTTCGCCGCACGAGCTCGGCGATGTTTACACGCCGACAGATACAGAGCTTCGCTTCGCCCAACGTCACTGTAAACGTACCAGCGCCTCGTATCTCGGATTACTGGTGCAGCTGAAACTGGTTCAAAGGCTGGGGCGCTTTGCCACACTGGGCGAGGTGCCAGACGTTATCCTCAACCACATCAGAGCTCACAGTCGTTCCCGAACATCTCGTAAGGAACTGCAGACCTATTTCGCCTCGGGCGCGAAAATTCGGCACGTCAAATTCATTCGCCAGTACCTGAAGATTCGACCTTTCGATAGCGAAACAACGGGTGTTCTGGTGCGGGGCTGGGCGCTGGAGGCGGCCGCCACCAAAGAGGCATTGGCCGATATCATCAATGTCACCCTGGAGTACCTGGTCAAGGAGAAGTACGAGCTGCCCGCTTTTAGCGCTCTCGACCGACTATGCCAATCGGCGCGCCGAGAAGTCAATAACAGGTACTATGATCAACTCTGCGGCTATCTGACGGCCGGAGGTCGCCAGCTCATCGGGCAAATGCTCCGATCTGCCGGTGGAGCGAGTGGTTTTGGCTGGAACACCCTGAAAAACGAGCCCAAACGGCCTACGCCTCGAAATATTCAGACTTACATCACCTATCTGGAATGGCTGACGTCCCTGCAAAATAGCTTACCCGTGGATCTGGGGTTGCCGCCTGTCAAACACCGGCAATTCATCAACGAAGCCAAGGCTCTCGACCACGCTGAGCTGATGAAACTCAAGGCGAGCAAACGCACGGCACTGATGATCGTGCTGATTCGTCATCAGTATGCCCAAACCCTGGACAAGGCCGCTGAGATCGTCATCAAGCTCCTTCAGAAGATGGATCGCACGGCGGAAAAGAAGCTGGAGGAGTATCTGGCTCATCACCAAAAGCAGACGGACCGGCTCATAGCTATACTGTCCGGTACCGTCCAAATATATCTGGACAAGCCGGAAACAGTAACCGCGTTTGATCCTGTGTTGGGCAAGGACAGCGAGCTGATCTTACAAATGTGCGAACAGTACATGGCCTATGCTGGCAACAACTACCTGCCCTTCATGGTGCCGCTGTACAAAAAGCAGCGAGCCACGTTGTTCCGTACGATCGAGATACTAAACCTCGCGTCGGCCACCGAAGATAAAGATCTCCTTAAGGCTTTCCGATTTATCCTCAAGCACAAAAAGCGCCGCACTGAAACCCTGTGCATTCTAAGTGACCCCGATTCACCCTCAAGTAAGAACGTGCTGAACATCCGGTGGATTCGAGATAAATGGTGGAAGCTGGTAACCGGCAAGTCCACGAAGTCTGCAACTGTTACCCATGTCAATAAACTGTGCTTCGAACTATGCGTATTCGAGCGAATCGCGGAGGAACTGAGCACGGGTGACTTGTTCATCCCTTACAGCGAAACCTTCGACGACTATCGCGAGCAAATGATCACTTGGGAAGAGTACGAGGCCGGGTTAGGACCGTACTGCGAGCAGGTAGGCCTGGTCGCCGGGGCTCCCGCCTTCACACAGGCATTGAAAAGCGCCATGACAAACTCTTGTCAGAAAGCGGATCAGCGTTTTCCGGATGACGAACTGGTTCGTATTGAAAATGGGAAGCTTGTTATTGGTAAAGCCAAAACCGATGATCCGCCGCCCGAAATTGAAGCCATTTCTGCCTTGCTTAAAGATCGCCTGGAGAAGATTAACCTGCTTGATCTGGCCATCACCGTGGAGAAATGGCTTAATTTGAATCACCAATTCGGACCGCTATCCGGCTTTGATTCACGTATCGACGACCCTTTTCTACGCTTTGTACTGACGTTGTTCTGCTACGGAACCAACATCGGACCGACAGAAACGGCCCGGTCAGTGAAAGGCATATCCCGCAAACAGATCGCCTGGATCAGTCTCAAAAGGACGACCGAAGAGCGCCTTGATAAGGCCATCGCCAAGGTCAACAACGCTTACAAGAAGTACGGCCTAATTGAGTGTTGGGGCTCAGGCAACAGCGTTTCTGCTGATGGCAAGCTTTGGGACCTGTACGAGGACAATCTGCTGTCTGAATACCATCTGCGATACGGCAGTTACGGGGGTATCGCTTACTACCATGTCTCCGATACCTATATTGCATTGTTCAGCCGGTTCATTCCGTGCGGTGTTTACGAGGCCATCTACATTCTCGATGGTCTCTTGAACGACAAATCCGACTTCAATCCGGATACCGTGCACGGCGACACTCAGGCGCAGTCAACGCCGGTGTTCGGGTTGGCCTCCCTGCTGGGCATTAAACTGATGCCTCGCATCCGCAACATCAAAGACCTAACGTTCTACAAGTCAGACAGGGGACTGGTGTTACAGCATATCCAATCGCTATTCAGCGATCCCATTCGGTGGGAGCTCATTCAGACGCATTACCCCGATATGATGAGGACCGCCATGTCGGTAAAAACGGGCAAGATCACCGCGTCGACCATTCTCAGGCGATTTGGCACCAAAAACCGCAAGAATAAGCTGTACTTTGCATTTCGGGAACTGGGAAGGGTCGTCAGAACCATGTTTTTGCTGGACTATGTTACCGACCTTGACCTGCGGAGGACGATTCAGGCCGCCACATGTAAGAGTGAAGAGTTCAACGAATTTGCGCGCTGGTTGTTTTTTGCCAACGGTGGGAAGATCAGCGCAAACCTCAGGCATGAGCAGAGCAAGATCGTGAAATACAATCACTTACTTGCCAATGTTGCGATTCTTTACAACGTGAATGCAATGACGGAGGTCTTTAACCAATTGAAGGCAGAAGGGCACAGCATTACCCGAGAGCACATGGCCAGCTTCTCGCCATACCACGCAGAGCACCTTGGTAGACTGGGCAGCTTCGAAATTGATTTGTCCAAGAAATTTAAACCAATGGCTTTCGAGCTGGAGATCGAATAACGGGAAAATGGTTTTGGATCAATCGCTTACGAGGCTAGTGGCTGAATTTTACAGTTTTACCGGCCGGACCTCCACAGGGGTTTACACGGTCACCGAACCAGGGGGCTCTTGGGCAACGTGAATGTATAACGGTGCCGGGAGAGAGGCGCTTCGACACCTGCTTCATACGTCTCTACGAGTACCTTTCCTGATGCAGTCACCTGGAACACCCGGAACATTGGGGTGTGTCGCGTTTCATCCGGGATCTTGGTTCGCTCCAGGGCGGGGATGTGTAAATAGTGGACCTGGCCGATCTTGTGGGAATGGTTCACACGGTCCATATCCATATGCAGGTCACCGGAAATGACGGCCGCCAGGTTAGGCTGCGCTACCACCTCGGCAAAGCCCGGGTGAGTGACCCCCTTATCGGCACGCTCAGGATAAACACCTGCCTGCGCGGCGTGTACCACCAGCAACACAGGCTTATCCTGCAGGCGTTGCAGTTGTGTGAGAATCCAGTCTATACCGTCATCGTCAAAGTCTCGTCCATGGTCGGGAGACGCAAAGACCATGGCCAGTGAATCAAACTCCAGAACGTAGCTCGGCTTTTCTATAGTGTTTTTACCGGCAGTCCATTGATTGGCGTACTCCAGATAGCGCTCTTCAGTGCTGCCATGCTCTTCGTTGCCCATAATAGGGTAGAAAGGCAGGGACAGTTGTTGCAGCACGGGCGTGGCGTTCTCGTATTGAATCAGTGTGCCTTTATGAGCGATGTCACCAACGCCCACAACGAAGTCCAGGTGTTGCGGGTCAGCCAGCTCATTAACATGGTGAACAGCCGCTTCAAGTCCAGGAAACTCTGCCTTGGGTTTGGGCTCCGCGTCTCCAAGTACTGCGAAAGCCAATACCACCTCGGTATCCTCGCTGGTGGTTGCGGGATGGGAGGCGCAAGCCACAAGAGTGAACAGGGAAGCCACGAGGGCGCTCGTAAGCATGGTTCGAAAGCTGTTTGTCATGTCTAAGCCTTACGTCTATGAATGGGCGAGCCGACTGTAGAGGCTTATTATGTCAATCCAATGACAAATCAGAGAATCCTGTCCGCCGCTTTATGTCGGCGAACTGGCGCTGCTTTCATCACAAGGCTTAGCCCTGCTGGCTGTTCGTCATCTGCTCGCAATATTCCTGAAGCTGTTTGGGAAGATTGTCCGGACACACACCACACTTTCGGTTACCCGGCACGGCGTAATCGATAAACTTCGGGTAGGGCAGGTTCAGGTTGTTCATGATCTCCCGAAACTCTTCCAGACTCTTGTTTTGCCCCAGCCGTTCGTTGCGGTCTTTCTCCTGCGCAATCGTGGAAACCCGGCGCTTGTGATAGTCGTGCGCGGGATAGACCAGGTAATCATCCGGCAGCGCGAACAGCTTTTCCGTCACGCTGTTGTACAAGGTATCGGCGTGGCCGTTTTGGAAGTCGGTTCGGCCGCAGCCTTCGATTAACAGCGCATCACCGGTCAGCACGCGGTCCTGAAAAATGTAGGCGAAATGCCCGTCGGTATGGCCGGGCGTATGCAGGGGGTTCAGCGTGATGCCGCCGACCTGAAAAGGCGTGCCGTCCTCAATTCCGACATCGGTACACGGCAGCCCATCGATAGCGGGCGTGGCGATTTTACTGCCCACCTTTTTCTTCATTTCCAACGCCGAGGTAATGTGATCGGCGTGGATATGGGTGTCCACCGTGTAGGCCAGTTTCATGCCCAGCTTGGAAAGCTCGTGCAAATCCCGGTCAATAGCATTCACCACTGGATCAACCAGAATGGCCTGTCCGGTTTCCTCGCAGCCAATGAGATAAGTGTAGGTGCTGGAAACCGGTTCATAGAGTTGCCGAAAAATCATAAATAGCGCTCCTGTAAAATGTGGTACATCAGTGCCCCGACGGCCATGGAGGCCACGAATCCGAATACCGGTAACAACCCGCTGGCCAGTGCCGTCAGAGCCGGCCCGGGGCATAACCCGGCCATCCCCCAACCGACGCCAAACAGTATGGCACCGGTAATCAACCGGCCATCAATATCCCGGCGATTGGGCACATAAAACGTGCGATCAAAAAGCGGGTGAGGGCGCTTCAGAATCAACCTGAACATCGGAAAAGTCACCAACACGGCGCCCCCCATGACGAAGGCCAGGGTAGGGTCCCATTGGCCGGCTACATCCAGGAAATTGAGCACTTTTGCCGGGTTCACCATTTGCGAAACGATCAGTCCGACGGCGAACAGAACGCCGCACCCGAAGGACAGAAGAATCCGTGCCTTACTACTATCGTGTCCTTGGCTATTATCGTGTCCTCGGCTATTATCGATCGCCATGTTCAACCTCCGATCACGTGACGGACCACAAACGTGGTAATGGCCGCCGATAGCATAAAGGTGACCACTGCCACCATGGAGCGCGGCGACAGACGGGCAAGACCACACACACCGTGGCCACTGGTGCAACCGCTGCCGAGCCGACTGCCAAAGCCCACCAACAAGCCCGCCACAATCATCACCGGCCAGGACACTTGCAAATCCACCGGCAACGGGTCGCCGGAGGCGAGACGCCACACCAGCGCGCCGACCAACAGCCCCGCAATGAAGGCAGCACGCCAGCCAAAGTCCCCTTTACTCGGAGTCAATACCCCGCCAAATATCCCGCTAATGCCGGTAATTCGGCCAGAACCCCACAGCATCAGTACGCTGGCAATGCCAATAAACAGGCCGCCGATGAGGCCGGTGACCGGTGTGAATTCAGTCATGAGAAGAGGGCTCCTGATTGTGATAGGTCATGTTCGTTACCGCTTGCTCGGTGCTTAAAAACACCTGGCCCGGCGCGAGCCACCGGTACAGGTCGTGATGCTCCAGTCGATCCATCACCGGCCCCTTAACGTCGCTCAGGTGCAGCGTTATTCCGGCACTGCGAAGGCTGTGGGCCAACTGTTCAAGTGCCTCAATCGCGCTGTAGTCGATGGTGTTCACCGCGCTGCACACCAGCACCAGGTGTTTGATGTCCGGCTGCTCAGCCACCTGCTGCGCCACGTAGTCATCCACATAATGAATGTTGGCAAAGAACAGGCTTCTGTCAACGCGCACCAGCAACAGCTGAGGCCAGGTTTCGACAGGGTGGCGGCGAACGTTGCGAAAATGATGCGTACCGGGAACACGCCCGACGATGGCAATGTGCGGGCGGGTGCCGCGCCACAAAAACGTGGCCGTGGCCACGCCGACCCCCAACAGTAAACCCAGCTCAATGCTCAGCAGTAAAACGCCCAGAAAGGTAACGAGAACGGTGCAGCCATCGGCTTTATCGTAACGCCAGGCACTTAAAAAGCCGCGCCAGTCGAACAACGACGCCACCGCCACCACAATAATGGCGGCCAGCGCGGCCTTGGGCAAATAGTAAAAAAGTGGAGTGAAGAACAGCGCAACGAGAGCGACCAGGCACGCCGTTACCATGCCCGCCAGCTGCGTTTGGGCGCCCGCTGAAAAATTAACGGTGGACCGACTGAAGCCACCCGCCACCGGCATACCGCCACTGAACGACGCCACCACATTCGCGGCGCCCAGTGCAACAAGCTCCTGATTATTGTCGACTTTTTGCCGACGCCGGTAAGCCAGCACCCGGGCCACAGAAATGCTTTCCACATAACCAATCAGACTGATCATAATGGCGGCGGGCAATAAATCGAGTACGCGGTCAACGCGCAGAAAATCCCATTGCGGGATCGGCAGACCGGCGGGAATGTCACCGACAATGGCGACACCCCGGTTCTGCATATCCAGTGCGGCCACCAACGCTGTTAACAACACGATCACAGCCAGCGGTCCAGCACGGGATAACAGAGTCGCCGTCTCGCCCGCCATCCCCAAACGGGTCAGCAGGGCAATCAGCGGACGGCGCGACAGCAGCAAAAGCGCAATGCCCGAAATGCCGAGAAGGGCCGTCAGGTAATGCGACTGCGGGACTTCGGCGAACGCCACCATGGCCATAGCGAACCCCGAGCCCGTGGACGGTACGGACACCGCTAGCAGATTGCCGAACTGACTGAGAATAATCAGCAGCGCGGCCCCACTGGTGAACCCGGAAAGGGTGGGGTGGCTGATAAAGTTCACCAACACATCCAGCCGCAGGGCCGCCATCCCCAGCAGAATAACGCCACTCATGGCCGCCAGCAGAAGCGCATCCGCCAGATAGGTGGCGTCGGAACCCGAGCCGCTGGCCGATAATGCGTCCGCCACCAGCAATGCCGCGACCGATACCGGCCCCACGGACAAGGTTCGGCTGGTCCCCAGAAAAGCATAAATCACCGGCGGCAAAATACTCGCGTACAAACCCACCTGAGGCGGAAGCCCCGCCAGAATCGCATAGGCCAGCCCCTGGGGCACCAGGAGCACGGCGGTAATGAAACCCGCCAGCAAATCATCGGGCAGCTGCTGGCGCTGGTAAGCGCGCATCCAACCGGATGCGGGAATGAACTGTGCCAACCGATCCGCTCTCACATTTCCTGCCCTGTTCACCGAATTCATATCAGGTTAGTATACCCCCTGGGGTATAGTCAACTGCTGGAGTCCACCCGTGAAAAACAGCCCAAAAACCAAAGAATCCCGCCAGAAAGCGCTGCTGGCACGTCTCTCCCGCGTAGAGGGGCAAATACGCGCCGTGCGCCGAATGATTACCGAGGGCGAGTCCTGCGAAACAGTGGCGCAGCAACTGGCCGCGTCAAAGACCGCCATGAACAAAGCCTTCTGCGAAATGATGGCCTGCGCCATTGAACACGAGGTGGCCGAAGACTGCGCACTGGACGAAGCGGCGCAGGAAAAGATTGCGAGATTGACGGCGATGTTGACGCGTTATGGGTGAGGGGGGGCTAATACCTAACCTCGTTACACGGTCAGGGGGATACGTAAATTAGATATCCAACCTGTTCTTTTCTTTACTGTGAGAGCGGTGTATTTAATTTGTCTGAGAAATAGCGCACAATTTAAACAGAAAGGCATTGTTTCATGCAATGAAATAACATTATTTTCTTATAAATCAAAAGGTTATGATGCTTTATAAATGAAAGAATAACTCGAGGCCAGATCTTCTGAGTCGTGCATGCATTCTTATTTTCGTTTCACCGTGAAAAGTGTGGGCTATAAATACTGGCTTGGTTCGTCCGCTTTCGACCCAAAGCGGACGTTTGAAAATTATATTCTTCAGCCTAAATAACCTGTTTCTGATAGCTAACGGGATTCTAAAATACCCAAACATATCAAGAGAAAGAATAAGTGATTAAACCAAACTGGGACAGTTTTAAAGTTAAGTTCAGCGAAAACCCTCAATCGAATTTTGAGTGGTTCTGTTATTCACTGTTCTGCCAAGAATTCAAGGCTCCGGCGGGCATTTTTAGATATAAAAACCAGTCTGGAATAGAGACTAATCCGATCGCTAAGGGCGAAGAAGTAGTCGGCTGGCAATCCAAATTCTATGACACTAAGTTGTCAGACCATAAGTCTGAGCTGATAGAGATGGTTGCCAAAAGCAAAAACAATTATCAAGACCTAACAAAGATCATTTTCTACACCAACCAGGAATGGGGACAAGGTAAGAAGGAAAATGATTCAGAGACCAAGAAAGCAGTCGAAAATAAAGCAAAAGCATCAGGCATAGAGATAGAGTGGAGAACAGCAAGCTTTTTTGAGTCTCCATTTGTAACAGTTGATAATGAGATATTTTCAAAACACTTTTTCTCCCCAGATAAAAGCATCTTTGATCTATTGGAAGAGAAGCGGAGGCACACATCGAATGTTCTGAGTGAAATTCAAACTGATATGGGTTTCAACGATAAAAAGATCGAGATAGACAGATCTTATCTCTTAGAGAGTCTGCGTGAAAACATGGATCAAAAGCAGATTCTCATCGTAAGCGGCGTGGGTGGCGTCGGGAAAACAGCGATCATCAAGAAGCTTCACGAAATAGAGAAAGATAGTATTCCTTTTTATGTCTTTAAGGCTAGCGAATTCAATAAGGACAGTATTAGTGACCTATTTAAGGAATATAGCTTAGAGGATTTTTCAGCCGCTCACCGAAAGGAAACACACAAAATCATTGTCGTTGATTCTGCTGAAAAGCTTTTGGACTTGACCAACACCGATCCTTTTAAGGAATTCCTAACGATTTTAATAAAAGATAGTTGGAAAATAATCTTCACCACTAGAAACAACTATTTGTCAGATTTGAATTATGACTTTATTGATATCTATAAGATAAGGCCAAGCAACTTTAGTATAGGCAATCCGAGTCAGAAAGAATTATCAGAAATAGCATATGCAAATGGTTTCAACCTTCCTAAAGATGTGAGGCTGTTAGAGCTGATCACAAATCCTTTCTATCTGTGCGAATATTTAAAGTTCTATACTGGCGAGAATATCGACTATGTAAGTTTCAAAGAAAAGCTATGGAACAGGATAGTTGTTAAAACGAATCCGGCCAGAGAACAATGTTTCTTATCAACGGCGTTTCAGAGGGCTGGTGAGGGGCAATTCTTTGTCACCCCATCCTGCGATTCGAAAGTTTTAGATGCATTAGTCAATGACGGAATTTTTGGTTATGAGACAGCTGGCCACTTTATTACACACGATATTTACGAGGAATGGGCGTTAGAAAAGAAGATTGCCGTCGAATACATACGCAAGGTGAACAACAAGGACTTCTTTGAAAAGATCGGAGCGTCTCTGCCAGTCCGTCGCAGTTTTCGAAATTGGGTGTCAGAACGTTTGCTATTCGATTGGCAGTCCATAAGGAAATTTATAGTCGAAGTAATTCAGAGTGATGACATCTCCAACTTTTGGAAAGATGAGCTATGGATATCCGTCTTGCTCTCCAACCACTCAGAAATAGTTTTTGAATCGTTCAAGGAAGATTTGATTAGTAACGATCAGAGATTGTTAAAAAGACTGACCTTCTTGCTAAGGTTAGCTTGCATGGAAATTGATTACGATATTCTCAAGCTACTGGGAGTTAATGACTCAAACCTTCTTTCCATTAAGTTCGTATTGACCAAGCCGAAGGGAATGGGCTGGGAGAGCGCGATTCGTTTCATCTACGATAATTTAGACGAGATAGGTGTCAAAAATATTAACTACGTATTGCCGGTGATACATGAGTGGAACAAAAAATCCAAAGAGGGTGAGACGACCCGGTTATCTAGCCTGATAGCTCTTAGGTATTATCAATGGACCATCGAAGAGGATGTCTATTTGTCTCGGGGGGACTATAAGGAAAATTTATTACAAACTATCCTCCATGGGGCAGGCATGATTAAACCGGAGATAGAAGAAATATTCGGAGATGTTATAAAAAATCGATGGAACAACCATAGAGATCCATTTTGCGATTTAATGAAAGCAATCCTGACAGATATGGATTCTCAGCCTGTCTGGATAACTCTTCCAGAATATGTCTTACAGATTGCTGATCTGTTTTGGTATTGTCAGCCTCAGAAAAAAGGAAGTTTTTATAGTAGGATGGACGTTGAAGATGAGTTTTGCCTGAGTGGCTCTCATCACGATTACTTTCCTGAAAGTCCGTATCAGACCCCCATCTATTGGTTGCTACAGTCAGCGCTACAAAAAACCATCGATTTCATTGTGGATTTTACAAATAAGACAACGGAATGTTTTGCTCACTCTCGACTTGCTGGAAATGAAATAGAAGAAATTGATGTGTTTATCGAAGAAGGGGAGTTTGTCAGGCAATATATATGCAACCGGTTATGGTGTTCGTTTAGAAAAGTTTTTTCTTGATCACTGGAAAGACGTGGATTCCGAAATATTGGAAAGCTGGCTTCTTTATCTTCTGCGTAATACTAAATCAGCATCCATTTCAGCAGTGGTGACAAGCATTGTGCTGGCTTTCCCGGAGAAGACGTTTAATGTCGCTAAAATACTTTTCCAGACAAAGGATTTATTCCATTTTGACATGAATAGATTAGTGCTGGATCAGTCACACAAGAGCTTACTTATTTCGCTGAGAGATAGTTTTGGAGGCGCAAACTACAAGAATGCTCTCCATGAACAAGCCAGAATAAAGGCTTGCGATGATCCTCACAGAAAAAAATCTCTTGAACAGCTTGCTTTGAGTTATCAGGTTTTCAGAAGTGAGGATACTTCTGAAGAGGAAGCTGAGAAAAGGCAGAAGGTTTTATGGGATATCTTCGACAAATACTATAGCCAGCTTCCAGATGAAGATCAAGAAACCGGGGCTGATAAGACCTGGAGGATTTTCCTGGCGAGGATGGATCGCCGAAAGATGAAGGTTTCCACCGAAGAGAAAAAAGGGGGGGTCGAGATATCTTTTAATCCGGAAATTGATCCTAAGCTCAAGGAGTACAGTGAAGCATCATTAAAGAAAAGTACCGAGCCGATGAGATACACTTCTCTGAAGTTATGGGCAAGCTATAGAAAGGACAAGGACGAACGCTCTAAACAATATGAGCAGTACGAGAAGGACCCTCAACTAGCCTTAAAAGAAACCAAGGAAATAATCGAGAGGCTCAATTCGGGTGCTGATGAAAGTTTCAATTTATTTAATAGCGCCATACCGGCGGATGTTTGCTCCATCCTGATTATTGAGTATTTTAATCAGCTTTCAAAAGAAGAGAGAGAATACTGTAAAGATATTGTTTTGGAGTATTCGAAGATGCCACTGATGCCTAATTACCGATATCAGATATCAGACGGAACCACGTCGGCCATTTCAGCGTTACCAGTAGTATTTCAGAATTTTCCAACGGAGCGGGATGGCATAAAAGTATTATTACTCCTAACATTGTTTGATGATTACCCTATTGGTATGGGAGGGGGTAAGTATTCTATCTATCCTAGTATGGCGATTCATAAGTTATGGGATTACCATTTTGAAGATATGCAGTCTCTCTTGATTGGATATTTTATGCTCAAACCAAAGTATGAAGATTTGAGAATAAAAATTCGCAATGAGGGCTACGAAAAAGGAGTCTATGACATTGACGAACAAAAGCTCAGCGAGAATTTCTTCAAGGAGTATGAACACGACCTGCAAAAAGTAATCGGAAATACGGTTTCGATAGATGACTTAAAGGAGCTTAATAAAACTGATCTACATATATTAAATACGGGTTTTCAATTGATTCCCATGAAAACGGACAATGCTATACATAAACAGATTGCGTTATCCGTAATCGCCACATTTGCAGCTCCTCTGTTATCTCGTGAGCGAGAAGATAAAATAGACTATTCAGTCCGCCATGCCTTTTTGGAAAGGTTTTCGTATTTTGTTCTTAATGCTTCAGAGCAAGACATTCCCAATTATTTGAAACCATTTCTTGATGAATTCAACGGATCGGAGCCTATCTCGGATTTATTTAACGAATTCATTTTAGCTGAAGATAGATTGGATACCTACGATAATTTCTGGAAGGTCTGGAATCTATTTTTAGAGAAGATGGTTAATCTTTGTAAGGATGGGGATGGATACTGGTATGTGGATAGAATTATAGAAAGCTATTTATTTGCACGAGTTCCTTGGAAAGAAACAGCTACTGATTGGCATACATTCAAAGATAGCAATAACCAATTTTTCTCAAAAATAGTCAAGAATATTGGTCATTGCCCATCAACGTTGTACGCTCTGGCTAAATCGCTGAATAACGTCGCTAGTCGGTATCTCAATCCCGGTATAGCCTGGTTGTCTGAAATGTTGACTAACAACGAAGGATTGTGGGAAGCCAAGCTCGAAGCCAACACAGTTTATTACCTAGAAAGTCTCGTCAGAAAGTATATCTACAAAGAGCGTGAAAAAATTCGAAGGACAAAGCAATTGAAAGAAGAGGTTTTGGTAATATTGGAATTCTTGGTAGAGAAGGGTTCTGTCATCGGGTATATGTCACGAGAGAACATATTGTGACACCCTAAATCAGGAATGTCCGATTAACAAGTGCCTTATAGTGATAATATTAATAGAAGCCATATTGAAGTTTCCCTTTGATCAACAAAGAATGTCCGCTATTGGCCGAATGCAGCCAGTTAGACACTCTTGAATGTAGGAAAGACGGCCTGTAAGCACCTGTGCACAGAAAACGCCGAGTTCAGGGCCAGACCTAACCTCTGAGAGAGCAGCAAAAGGCGGTAGGGCAGTGTATCGGGAATGAGCGCTGAACGCTTTTTAGCGAGGACATGAACGCATGGTCGAACTGATACAAGATCGGGTAATTTTGCGCTGCAAAACCATGTAACTTATTGTCACATAAGGTGTTTTTCCCATAATACGCTTTTCAAATGGTGGTGAGACCGAATCTCAGTCTCACATTGAAATGACATAGCAAGGGCTTGCATTGTTTTAAAGGACAACACATTATTTAACATAATATACATTATGCGAATGTATGGCGCATCGGCAGGAACCCTCCAGCCCCAGACTGTTACCCCTTTCTACTGCTGGACTAGCTCGCGGGCCTGCTGGAGGAGTTTCTCTCGGGATTCGTCCCGGGGAAAAATGGAGTTTAGCGCCTTGAATGGTTTCCGAAACTGCCTGCCAATAAAAATCAGTGGAATCCCTATGATCGCACCGACCACGGTCAAGCTGATCAGCACGCCCGCCACAATAAGAACCATTCCTAGTGCGTGGAAGCCAGAGTTTTCTTGTGAATTCACCGTGAAAAAACCTTTCGGCATCCCCTCCAGCCAGCCACTGATGCCCTTGGTGTGATTTCTGTAGGCAAGGCAACCGACGAACCCAGCGCCGTTATTTTCCTCACAGATGAGTGAGATATCATCCCCAGTGCTTAGTGACCAGTATTGGCTGATCGACAGATGATAAACGCCAGGCTTATCGCGTAGTTCTATATGAGTCTGCGTTTTGGTAAGTGGCTTATAGGATTTAACGATTCCGCGGGTTTCAGTTAGTCGTTGATCGGGCATTCAAATATCCGTGTCTTTCAGGGGGTAATCGGTGTCGATTGGTATTTTAATGATTCTTGCGCCAAACGGCAAAGACATCAGAATGTGCTTGGTCGTAGCACCTTAAGAAAAACCGCAAGAAAATGGGCATGCAACAACTATGGTACGAGCTATAGTCAAATCTGGTGTACAGCCTTTTCAGCGTGCCCCTGCTGTCGATCCGGCTCTACACGTTCACCATCCTTGAATTTAACTCCCTGAATGACATCGGCTAACAGCTTGTAGCCTCGTAACCGCCGCCATTTTTTCTGGGCCGCGACGATGAGTTTGTACGCCATGGCCTTGGTGCGCTTCAAGTACGGTGGCACCAGGCTGCTGTTGAACTTGATACCGCTGCCGGAACGGTCCCGCACCTTGGGCACTTTGACCGGTAAATCTCCAAGTCCGGTCTGCACCGTGCGCTCCGGCAAATAGCCGTTGCGCACAACCGCTTGCCTGCCCTCCACCCGGAGGTCTGAATGCTGATCCAGAAGCTCGGCCAGCTCCGCCTCAACGGCCTTTGCCAACAGTTGCTGAGCGCCGTGCTTGAGCAGCTCATTCAGCGGGTCTTGGGCTGGCGTTTTCAGGTCAAGAATATTACCATCGATCATGCGGTGTATCTCCTGTGTTGATTGTTGATCCGCCAAGATCAATCAACAGGATACACCGCTTCTTTTCTCAGCTCATACACCAGAAATCATCATAGCTCCTTGGCTTTGCGTTGAAGTTTGATTGCAGCGGTCGGATCGGATTTGGGCTTTATTTTTTCTTTGAGGTTTGTGGTGAGTGCTTTGCGCGTTCCTGTTTAAGGATAGCAATAGGTTTGACTTTATTCTAGGTTTTAGTACTATCTTCGACAATCAAGCTCATTTTTTTGGTTTTGGGTCATGTTTAAGAACAGACAGATCTTCATTTGGAGGACCTCTCCAGCTTTTCCCGTCTAACCCGAGTGCAGAACGCACTCGGCCCCTCTTCTATACGCAACAGCTAAACTGTTTATCCCAGCTCAGTCGTTAGTGGCTTTTGTAAATTTCGCCCAAGCATACCATTACCTCGGTAATATGGTACGTGCTGGCCGAGTTGTAGCCAAAGATGGCGGCCACCGCCGCCACCTGTTATACCCCTGGTGAAACACTATGTTCAAACCCATCAACACGACCGCCGTTCTGTGTCGAAGCGATTACGAGTATATTAAAAACCATTTAACAAGATCTTCTATATGCGATTATTGGCGTATCAAACTCGCCCACTCTACGGTAGTTAGCGACGACCTCTACTCCCATCATTTGGTCAGAATAGGGTCCATCGTAGAGATTAAAGACCTAGGAACAGGAAGCATAACCACTTTTGTGGTGACGGCCAAACGAGGCAATCCAGAGCTCATCACTTCAAGCCGACATCCGGTAAGCATCTGTTCGTCACTTGGGTTTACCCTTATCGGAATGCGTTTGGGGGAAGAAATCATCTGGACTTTGCCAATAGGGGAAGAAGAACGTCCTCTAAGGGTTTCAGGCGTCAACTTTGATAAATATCAAAACGAGAAAGAATGACCATCTGGAGAAATACGTTGGCTTGCACTGGTTACGTGCCGGTAAAAACCGGACTGTTTGATTGTGGGTTGAAAATCACCGGCTGTCGCACCGGAGCTCAGGCAGTCCATTGCCTGAGCTGGAAGAATCACTATCCAAACTTTATCGGTGAAACGATATTTCGAAGTGTGGAGACCACACTCCAACCGGCTATGTGCGCGGTACTGCTATACACGTTGATACTGGCTCTAATACCATTACCCTGAATACGAATTTTGTGCTCATCTCCCACGTAATTAGGGGTTGACGTCATCGATACTTTCATATTCTCAGGGCCGACAGAAGCCAGTGAGGCGGCAACGGCAACGTTTACTTGGGTAGGAAAGCATTCAATGGCTTCAACTGCAGTCCCCTCAAAGACCGTTTTCTGTTGTCTTTCTAGCTCTGGGTCGTAGATGGACGAAGACCTCAACGATTTCGCGCCCTTCTCTGTATCGAAGCTTGCTTCATTTGCTCCCATTAGTGTCAAGGTGCTCAACACATCAAAGCCCCCTATCGCTCCCGAAACAATATGAACTTTTGAGGCTGACTTCTTGGCAACTTCCTGAACTTTTTCGTAGAATTCTTTATCAGCAAAAGCACCAATGGAAAGGGTGATTACGGACGTTCCTTGCTTCAAGGCAGGCACGATAAACTCTTTTAAAGCGTCTGGCGACGCTGCCTCTACAATGTAATCAGGGTTTAGCGTCAAAAGCTCATCAATGGATTGGCATGAAACGCAATGACGATCCCCTATAAAGTCATTGACTTTTTCACACAGTCGCTGAGAGTTAATTTTATTTCTTGAGTAGGCACCCACCAAAGCATATTCCGGAAGAAGCCCATTTAACTTTGCATTGACCACGACGTCGGAGAGTTTTCCGCATCCTACAAAGGCCAGAGTTTTCATTTTTACGCCTATAAATAATATCAATTTGAAGTAATCGGTTCATATAGCTATTCCTCTAATGGATAGCTACGACCACCTGTAATATATAAAAGCCAAATCACTGCCACTACGGATTTGGTCTAAAGTAATTTGAAATATTTTCAATAACCTTATCGCTTAAACGTACAAACGCTTGCCGCGTTCGTCCTGCTGAAGCTTCGACACACTGCACATTGCGATGAGACAGATACTTTTCGTTTCCCAGAGCTCCTAAGGAGTCACAGAAAAACAGGTTTTCGTTCTCTAACCATTTGGCGAAAGGAGCTTCATCCCAGGCGGGAGAAAGTCCGACGTTGAACAGCATTTTTCGGTTTCCTAAATACCTGAACTCCTCATCTCTTAATAAAATAACGTTTTTGTTCAAGCAACAAATGACTACTTCGCTACTGACAAGAAGCTCCTTGAGAGGAAGAAACATATAACCCTTCTTGCGAGCCTTTAGTTTTTCAGAGCGTGAGTAATATGCAATATTTGCTCCAAAAAACTTTAATGCATCTGCTATCATTCCTCCAAGTGTTCCTAACCCAACTATTCCGACATTCAGACCGGTTATTTCACGAGGTGTACCGGTCCATGGTTTGAGAAGAGCGCCCTTTTGTGTTCTCCCAAACCCATGCAGGCACCGAACCAATTCGCTGACTACATATTCTACGACGCCTTCATCGCCATAATCTCGAACGCCGACGACGGTGATTCCTCGAGATTGCGCATAATGGATATCAACGTTTGCAGATTCGGGAGAATAAAGGGAGCAGCACATTCCAATGTATCGAATATTCGGGCAGCGCGCCAAAGCCTCCTCTCCAAGATAAGTCGTATGGCTCAACAGTACCGCATCCGCTTCCCCAATGCGTTTTGCTATATCGTCTTGTGTTTTGGGTTTGTCTTGGTAGAGCGTTACTTCCTTCGCGTAATCATGCAATTTTAACTCAGCTGATGAAATTAAACTCAAGGGCTCAATTCCAACAATTTTAGAAAACACTTTTCTACACCTCTTCTTTAAAATCAACGGCAATCATAGACACGCTTATCCTGAAAGGCAACTCCATAGGTGATTGCGGCACCTTTGATCGTTTTCTTTGATGAGGTCCATGAGCTAGTTCAAAGCGAAGCTAGCTCTTATGGTTGACTTTATTCTCCGTTCAGGTAGTCTCTCGTTAATATTCGCCCAAAAGCAAACGGTGTCAACGTTTAATATGCATAATAGTATTGTTTTACGTTTTTTGATGTGGAGGCTTGCCCCCATCTTCCCCTCTTAACGAGTGCCTTCCCTGGCACTCGGGTTTCGGCGTGTCTGATGCTTAAGCCACCTTTAATCCTTTGATGTTTCACCCAGTGACACTGTAGGTCGGTAACTTGCTACTGAACGTGCATAATTAACGATAGTCTATCAGGAGGTGATTGTCTTGCATGCTGGAGAATGGTAAGTCCACGTTTTTCCATAAATGTTCAATATCTCTAATTAGAGGACTTGCATCATGGCAAAAACTGAAAAAAAACCGGCAAAGCGCTCTTTGAAAGAGAAGAGAGCTGCAAAGCGCGAACGCAAAGAAGCAATGAAAAAGGATTAGTAGTTTAACTGACTTCACTCGCCAAGGATGGCTTTCAGTCGTCCCCTCTTCCAAAGCGCCATAACCGATAATTACTCCAATGCCTGATCATGTGTGTGCGACATTGGAGTTTTTAGGGGCCACGTCGTTCAATCGGTGTCAAATTACGCCAAAGGCAAGCATCGCATCAGCAACGTGGCGAAAACTGGCAATATTGGCTCCTACGACATAATTGCCTTCCGCGTCAAACTCTTGAGCTGTTTCGTAGCAGTCACGGTGTATGTTGGCCATTATTTGCTGTAACCGATTTTCGGTTATTGCCGACACTATCGAATACCCGAGCAACGAATCATCCGGACTCTTTGCTCCGTTCATATTTTACAATGAACGTCTCATCGTTCTCGGTGTAATCGTACTGATGATTGATCGGGGGGTAGTCATTTTCAGCGAAGGCCGGTAATGTCGATAGAAGAATAGAAAAAGTGACAACTGGTCGAGATGATTTAAGCGCCATAATGAGTCCACCTGTATTGAGATTCCTTGGATATACCGCTGCGAGACGTGTAGTGTAGCCTCGCTCCCCATTATCGGAACGTTTTGTTAAAGGTGGGAGTAACTTCTCTATATAAATGATAAAGTCCCCTATTCCCATAACGATTATTCCGCGCCGTATGGCGCTCAGTTCGGAGAACCGATCATGAAGCTTGAATCACTGGCGTTGCATTGTGGCTATGATCCTGAGCCCACCACTCACGCGGCCACCACGCCGATCTATCAGACGACGTCCTATACCTTTGATGATACTCAGCATGGCGCTGATCTCTTTGATTTGAAGGTTCAGGGTAATATCTATACCCGCATCATGAATCCCACCAATGCGGTGCTGGAAGCTCGCATGGCGGCGATGGAAGGCGGTATTGGCGCCCTGGCGCTGGCTTCCGGTATGGCCGCTATCACTTATGCTATCCAGTGCATCACCGACGCCGGCGACAATATTGTCAGCACGAGTCAGCTGTATGGCGGCAGCTACAACCTGTTCGCCCACAGCTTTCCCCGCCAGGGTATTGAGGTCCGTATGGCCTCTTTTGACGATTTGCAGAAAATGGAAAGCCTGATCGATGATAAGACCAAGGCGCTCTTTTGTGAGTCGATCGGGAATCCCGCCGGTAATATTGTGGATATTCAGGCGTTGGCGGACATCGCTCACCGGCACGGTATTCCGTTAATTGTAGACAACACAGTGGCCACGCCATTTTTGTGCAAGCCGTTCGAGTTTGGCGCGGACATCGTGGTGCACTCTCTCACCAAATACATTGGTGGTCACGGCACGACCGTGGGCGGTGTGATTGTGGACTCCGGAAAGTTCGACTGGGTGGCCAACAAGAAGCGCTATCCGATGCTGAATGAGCCTGATCCGTCTTACCACAACGTGATTTATACCGAAGCGCTCGGGGAAGCCGCTTATATTGGCCGTTGTCGGGTCGTTCCGCTGCGCAACACGGGCTCGGCGTTGGCTCCCCACAGTGCATTTTTGATTATGCAAGGGCTTGAGACGCTTGGGCTTCGTATGGAGCGTCATTGCGAGAATGCGCTGAAGGTGGCTCAACACCTGAAACAGCATCCGAAAATCAATTGGGTTAACTACGCGGCGTTGCCAGACAGCCCCTATCAAGCCCTGTGCCAGAAAATCAGTGGCGGGCAGGCGTCAGGTATTTTGAGCTTCGGGATTAAAGGCGGGAAAGCGTCCGGTGCCCAGTTCATCGACGCACTGCAAATGATTTTGCGTCTGGTCAATATTGGTGATGCCAAATCGTTGGCCTGTCACCCGGCGACAACCACTCACCGCCAGTTGAATGAAGAAGAGCTTAAGTCGGCCGGTGTGTCGTCAGACCTGGTTCGTCTATCGATTGGTATAGAACATATCGATGATATTATCGCGGATATTGATCAGGCACTGGATAAAGTCAGCGCCTGATTCTCTAAATCCTTTAAGTCAGCCGGGGCTCCCCTGCCCCGGCTTCCTACCTTTTCCATGTCACCTATTAATCAGACACATTGAGTTTTTCATTCCGGAAAAGCACGGAGAAGAGCACCAGAACGACCAGCGCGAAAGCGGATGGGAAAAGCCAGATGCTGGTCCAGTCACGAGAGGCGTCGGCGTTCACAAAGTGGTCGGTAATGGCGCCGGCAGCCCAGAAGCCGATCAACATCCCTACCCCATACGTCGCTAAGGTAATCATGCCTTGCGCCGAGCTTTTGAATCTCTCTCCGGCTCGGGAGTCCGTATAGATTTGCCCGGAAACAAAGAAGAAGTCGTAGCAAATACCGTGCAGCGCAATGCCGATGATCAGCATGAAGACGAGTCCGTCAGCGTCGCCATAAGCGAACAGCAGGTAGCGTACCACCCAGGCCATCATGCCGATTAACAGGGTCAGCTTAATGCCAAACCGCTTCAGGAACACCGGCAGAAGAAGCATGAACAGCACTTCTGATACCTGCCCAAGCGCCATTTTGGCGGTAGCATTCTCTACGTTAATGTCGGTGAGAAACGGGTTGGCGTTCTGGTAGTAGAAGGCCAATGGAATACAGATCAGGACGGAAGACACGAAGAAGATGGCAAAATTGCGATCTTTCAGCAAAGCCAAGGCGTCCAGCCCCAGCACTTCGCGCATTTTCAGTTTTTCGCCCCGTGCCACTGCCGGTGGCGTTTTGGGCAGAGTAAAGCTGAACAGGCCCAATGCGACGGACGCCAGAGAGCACATCAGGAAGGTGTTGCGCAGCATGCCTTCGGAAAGGCCCAGCTGTGAGTCCCAGGAGAACACGTAGCTGATCATCAAACCGGCGACGACCCACCCGATGGTGCCCCACACACGAATCCTGGCAAACTCGCGCGAAGGATCGACCATTTGGCGAAACGATACCGAGTTAACCAGTGCCAGCGTCGGCATGAACAGAATCATGTAGACCAGCACAAAGGGATAGAAGGTGGAGAAGTCCTGTGCAGAATAGAGCTGGTACATCAGGACGGCGCCGACCAGATGCAGCAGTCCAAGAATCCGTTCGGCATTGAAGTAGCGATCCGCAATCAGACCAATGATAAACGGCGCAACAATGGCGCCCCAGGACTGAGTGGCGAAGGCCATGGCCGTTTGGCCACCGGTCGCACCCAGGTTATTGGCCAGGAAAGTGCCCAGGGTAACGAACCAGCCTCCCCAGATAAAAAACTGGAGAAACATCATTATGCTTAAGCGTGTTTTTACCATAATACAACTTCCAACTGATGAACACTTTAAGAGCGCCAAAGTGTATCAGCCGTCGATAAAAACCACCATCAAAGTGTCTGCTTCAACATCCCCTCATGTACATTTATTAACACTTACCTGAAAGAGGCAGCACTAGTACTGCTTCACCCTTCCGCCAATTTGAAATCAATGGTACTGCCGACAACAATGCACCACCCGCTGCATCATTTCCGGATCGCTCGGATTCTCACATTTTTCGGCAATGTCGCTGAGCGAAATCACGCCAACAAAATCCTTGTTCGTGCGGTTGTTTAATACAATCAAGCGTTGTACTGAATTTTGGAACATATTCTGCAAGACGTCCTTCACGTCTTCATCTTCATAGCAGTACAGAACTTTGCCACTCATGACACTGCTGACTTTGTCATCTGCGGTTTTACCGTTCGCCAGGGACCGCAGGGCGATGTCCCGGTCAGTGACCACCCCGACCAGTCTTTCCCGTTCGGCCACGGGGGTGAACCCTCGATCATCTTCCGCCAGCCGTTGTGCGGCCTCGCGAATGGTGGCATTGGCGTCGATATATTCCGGTTTGCTGCTCATCAGGGATTTGACTTGCATGATTCGACTCCTTTTCCATCGAGTAAAAGTAAATAGTGGATTGTGTTCTAATCAGATCCTGCATGGGTTAGGACCCTGCATCCGGCCCCAAATTCCTTCAATAAACGGGCGTCCCTGAAGAATGTGTTAGGGCGGGATATTGACATTCAAGGGGGGTACCCCCATTGTGCTAGCTGACGCCATTATTCGGATTGATCATGAGCCAGCCCGCGCCATCCTGTCGCGACATCGCCGTTTCTCGTCAGCCAGCCAGAGCCGTCTGGCTGGCGCTGGTGCTGTTGTCGGGCCTGGTCTTCAGCGTTGGGACCAGTCAGCCGGTCGCCACGGACGCTGACTCTGGCCTGCTCAGTGGCGCCCAGTCCATTGAAATGGGTGCCCCCAGCGATCTTTCCGGCTGGAATCCACGGTTGCGTTCGTCCAGTTCTGACGGCGAGCCAGATTGGAAGCCGCCTTATTTGGTGGTAACTCGACACGCCCCTTTCAACATTCACCCGACCGGCACGCAAGGGCAACGCCCTTCGTATTCAGCAGATACATTCCCCCGTTTTGCACCAGCGGAGGTCCATCCGCCACGCGCCCCACCCCTCGGTTAATGCCTGACAGCCACTTTCCATAACACGCATTTTCCGAGGACTTTTGCATGAAATCCCTGAGATCCCGGGCCATCGTCTATGGCCTGGTTGTTTTATTGGGCCTGCTCAGCGCCCTGCCCAACCTGTTGTCGGCCCCCAGCGCCGACAAGCTGCCCGACTGGTATACGCAGAACCAACTGGCACTCGGCCTGGACCTGCGCGGCGGCTCCCATCTGTTATTGAATGTTGACACCAGTGAACTGGCGCTCGATGAACTTCCTCCGGGGCAACGCCAGGCGGCGCTGGATGATGTCGTAGAGCGCAGCCTGGAAATGGTGCGCCGCCGCCTGGACGAAACCGGCCTTGTGGACCCGACGATCACTCGCCAGGGAGAGGATGGCATTTTGGTGCAGCTTCCCGGCGTGGACGATCCTGCCCGTATTCGGGAGCTGCTCGGCACCACTGCCAAAATGACCTTTCACTGGGCTGCCAGTGGTCGTTCGCTGGGGCCGGTAATGACGCTAAAAGGCAATGGCTCCGAACAGACATACCGGCTGGAAAAACGGGTAGCGATGGCCGGCGAGCATATTCGTGACGCGCAAATGGCGTTTCACCCCGATACGGGAGAGCCTATTGTGACCTTTGAGCTGGACAAGGAGGGCGCCCGACTCTTCGGTGATATGACACGACATAATGTGGGGCGGGCGCTCGCGGTCGTGCTGGATGACGACGTGCTGACCGCGCCGGTTATTCGCTCGGTGATCGCTGGGGGCCGCGGTGAAATCAGCGGTAGTTTTACTACCACCGAAGCCAGCGACCTCGCGTTGTTGCTGCGCGCTGGTGCCCTGCCCGCGCCACTGGATGTCGTGGAAGAGCGCACCGTGGGGCCGGAACTGGGCAGTGATTCCATTGCGATGGGCGTAAGCACGGGCCTGATTGGTACGCTGCTGGTCTTCGGGTTTATGTTGACGATTTATCGTCGCTGGGGATTGATCGCGTGCACGGCCCTGGCGCTGAATATCGGTCTGATTTTTGGCGCGTTGAGCCTGTTTCGCGCCACGCTCACGTTGCCCGGCATCGCCGGTATTATTCTCAGTATCGGCATGGCGGTGGATGCGAATATCCTGATCAACGAACGCATCCGCGAAGAGGCCCGGAATGGCGGTTCTGCGCTGAAATCGTTGAGTGCGGGGTTTGATCGCGCCTGGAGTACCATTCTCGACTCCAATGTAACCACCTTGATCGCTATAAGCTTGCTGTTCCTGTTTGGAAGCGGACCAGTGCGAGGTTTCGCGGTCACCATGGCCATTGGTTTGCTCACCTCGATGTTCACCGCGATTGGTGTAACGCGATTGCTCATGGAATGGCGGGTGCGAAAGCTGGGGCGTCAGCCGCTGCGCATTCCCGGTCCGGCATTTCTCAGTCGGCTCGGCAAAAAACCGCTGAATATCATGCGCGCCCGCTTTATGGGCATTGCCGTTTCCGCCGTTCTGTCGTTGGCCTCCATCGGCCTGTTTTTCCAGCCGGGACTGACCTACGGCATTGATTTTACCGGCGGCAGCGTCGTGGAAGTGAAGGCGGATGATCTGTCGGTTGAGACGTTGAGACTCAGCCTGGATGATCCGGCACTGGCCGGCCTTGCCATTCAGGAGTTTGGTGAGCCGGGGTATTTTCAGGTTCGCCTGCCCGCCCAGACCGCGGACCAAGTGGCTTCCGGCGAGCTGGTGTCCCTGTTGAAATCCGACGTTCTGGAAACGGCGCCAGACGCGACCTTCCCACGCGTGGAAATGGTCGGCCCTAAAGTCAGTGGCGATTTCAGCGAAGCCACCATTCTGGCTATTCTGATGGCGGGCGCGGGCATGCTGGCCTATCTCTGGATACGGTTTGAGTCACATTTTGCGCTGGCTGCCACTCTGACACTGGCGCTGGATCTGGCCAAAACCATTGGCTTTTTTGTCCTCGCGGGCGTCGAGTTCAACCTGACGGCGGTGGCGGCGTTGCTGGCGCTAATCGGTTACTCGGTAAACGACAAAGTCGTGGTGTTTGACCGCATTCGCGAACGTTTGCGGGAAACACCCGACCGCCCGTTGATACCCTTGATGAACGACAGCATCACGTCCACGTTAACGCGCACAGTCCTGACGTCGGTCACCACATTCATCGCGATTATTCCCATGGCCGTCGCTGGAGGCGACGCGGTGGCCAGTTTCGCACTGCCGATGCTCTTTGGCATTGTGGTCGGCACCAGCTCTTCCGTTTTTATCGCTGCTCCTATGCTGTACTGGTTGAGCCAACGACGCCTGAAAAAAGGCATGCCGCAGCTGCGACCGACAGCGGAAGAAAGGCGCGAGGCGCTGGACGGTATGCCGTAACCGTCAACCGGACCGTCAAACCTGAGTTGGCAGACAGGGGAGGAAAGCCGTATGCTTGAGGGTATTGGTACGACAGCAGTGACTCGCAACAAGGAGCCCTCATGGCGAACGACTCGTACACCCCGACCACAGGTCGCCCCGTCTATCTGGTAGACGGGGTGCGCACGCCCTTCCTCAAAGCCCGGGGACGCCCCGGGCCCTTCACGCCGGTCGATCTTGCTGTGCAGGCCGGACGCTCACTGCTGCTGCGACAGCCCATGGCGTCCAGCGAATTCGATCAGGTTATTCTCGGCTGCGTGAATGTCATTTCGGAGGAAATGAACCCGGCCCGCGTTGCAGCACTGCGCCTGGGAATGGGTGAAGCCATGACGGCGTTTACCGTGCAGATCAACTGCGGTTCGGGCATGCAGTCGCTGGACACGGCGTATCACTATATTCAAGGTGGAAGCGCCGATTTGATTCTCGCCGGGGGCGCCGAAGCACTGAGTCACTCTCCCCTGCTCTTTCAACAAAAAGCCGTTAACTGGTTTGCCGAGCTAGAGACGGCCAAAACCTTCGGTCAGCGCCTGAAGGCGCTTTCCCGATTTCGCCCTTCGATGCTGGCGCCGGTGATCGGCCTGGAACGCGGTCTGACCGATCCGATTGCGGAGCTGAACATGGGGCAAACCGCCGAGGTTATTGCCCAGTTATTTGGCATCACCCGACAGCAGGCCGACGAGTACGCGGTGCAAAGCCATTTACGGCTGGCTCGTGCGCAAAAAGAAGGCTGGCTGAAAAACGAGGTGGTCCCCGCCATTGCGGCGGACGGTCGCATTTTCACCGAAGACGACGGGGTGCGTCCGGACAGTTCGGTAGCACACCTGGCTAAACTCAAGCCGGTGTTCGAGCGCCCGTACGGCATTGTCACGGCGGGCAACAGCTCGCAAATCACCGACGGCGCGTCCTGGATGATTCTCGCCTCCGAGGAAGCGGTTAACCGATATGAACTAACGCCACGGGCGGTGATTACCGACAGCTGTTGGTCGGCGCTGGACCCGGAAATCATGGGGCTCGGACCGGCAATGAGCATTGCCGAACTGATGACTCGTCACCAGCTTCAAACCGATGATATTGATCTGTGGGAACTGAATGAAGCCTTTGCGGCGCAGGTGCTCGCCTGCCTGGCCGCACTGGATGACGATACGTTTTGCCGCAACGCCCTGGGTCTGGAACAGCGCATCGGTCGAATTGATCCGGAAACCCTTAACGTGGATGGTGGCGCGGTGGCCCTGGGTCATCCGGTGGGCACCAGTGGCAACCGCATAGTGTTGCACCTGGTCAACGCCCTGGAGCGAAAGGGGCTGAAACGTGGCATTGCCACGCAGTGTATTGGCGGCGGCCAGGCTGGCGCCATGCTGATTGAACGCGTTTAAGGAGAGCACGATGACTGGTCCTGTGTATTCTGCCCTGCAAGTGCGCGCCCTGGAACTGGGCCCTTTCGGATATCGCCCGGACGGGGACAGCCCCTGGCAACACTGGCAATTGCAGCGCGACGATGAAGGCGTGGCCTGGCTGTTGCTGAATAAAGCCGACAGTCGTGTCAACGTATTGTCGGCCGAGGTACTGGAAGAGCTCGGCCAAGTGGTCGAGACTTTGCACAACACTTTGCAAACAGATCCGCCCAAAGGGCTGGTGTTGCGCTCGGGGAAAGTCGGCAGCTTCTGTGTGGGGGCGGACATCAAGGAGTTCCGCCACCTGCATTCGGAATCCGAGGTCGAAGAAAAACTGAACCGCGCCCACGCGCTGGTCAAACGGCTCAAGGATCTTCCTTTTCCCACCGTGGCGGTTATTCACGGCGCCGCCCTCGGCGGCGGACTGGAACTGGCGCTGTGCTGTGATTATCGCATTGCTATTGAGGGCGCGACCTTTGGTACACCGGAAGTTTTGCTGGGTCTGCATCCCGGCCTTGGCGGCACCGGGCGACTGGTCGATCTCATCGGTCCGATTCCGGCCATGACAATGATGCTGACCGGCAAGAATACGCGTGACCGAAAAGCCAAATCCCAAGGGTTGGTGGATGCCGTTGTGCAGGAACGGCACGTCGCCAATGCCGTGCGCTTTGCCCTCACCGGCAAACTGAAACGCAAAAAAGGCGGCTGGCAAAATACGCTGTTCCGTATCGATCCCCTGCGTCGTTTCGTTGGTCGAAAAATGCGCGCGCAGGCCGCCCAAAAAGCGCCACCGGAGCATTACCCTGCACCGTCTGCATTGGTTGACCTGTGGGAGAAACACGGACGCAATGGCAAGGATTTGCTACGCTACGAAGTGTCCTCATTCGCCCGGTTACTGACCAGTGAAACCTCCCGTAATCTGGTGCGCGTCTTTTTCCTGCGCGAACAGATGAAGTCGCTGACCAACGTGGGGGACGACATTTCACCGATCCGGCAAGTACACGTGATTGGTGCCGGTGCCATGGGTGGGGATATTGCCGGGTGGTGTGCCCTTCAAGGCTTGCGTGTGACGCTGTTCGACACACAGCCCGAAATGATTGCCAAAGCCATCGGAAAAACCGCCGACCTGTGCCGCAAGAAACGCATGAACACCGCTCAGACTCGCGCGGTACTGGACCGGCTGGTTCCGGATTTCTCGCACCAGGCCATTGGGCAGGCGGACCTCGTTCTGGAAGCGGTGCCCGAAAAGCTGGAGATAAAACACAAGGTGTTCTCGACGGTGGAGCCGCAGTTAAAACCCGGTGCCATTCTGGCCAGTAACACCTCGAGTATTCCGCTCGAGCAATTACAGGATGGCCTGCAGCAGCCCGAGCGTCTGGTGGGTGTGCACTTCTTCAACCCGGTGGCACAGATGCAACTGGTCGAAATCGTTGAGCACAGTGCATTGAGTGATGACACCCGTCAACGGGCGCTGAAATTTGTGGGACAGATCAGCCGACTGCCGGCACCGGTTTCCAGCGCGCCGGGCTTTCTGGTCAATCGCGCCCTGACGCCTTACCTGATTGAAGCGATCATGATGCTGGATGAAGGCCACAAAGCGGAGAGTATTGACCGGGTGGCGCTGGATTTCGGCATGCCCATGGGCCCCATCGAACTGGCTGACCAAGTGGGCCTGGATATCTGCCTGGGTGTGGCGGATATGCTGCGCGAACGATTGGATAATAACCTCCCCGAAACGCCTGCCTGGCTTCGTAAAAAAGTAGAGGAAGGCAAGCTCGGCAAGAAAACCGGTGAAGGCTTGTACACCTGGGAAAACGGCAAACCGAAAGAGTCCGATAACGCACCCAGAGCACCCGAGGAAATATTGGACCGTTTGATTTTGCCGCTGCTTAACGCCTGCATGGCCTGCCTGCGGGAAGACGTGATCGACAACGAAGAGCTACTGGACGGCGCCATGATTTTCGGCACCGGCTTTGCGCCTTTCCGGGGCGGACCGATGAAGTACGCTCACGAGCGCGGGTTCGAAGATATTCGGGTGCGCTTGCAGCAATTGGCTCAGTTACACGGGGAGCGCTTTGCTCCCGACCCCGGCTGGAGAACGGACGCACCCACCACGGAATTGGTTAGCGAATAATGGCGACGGATTTAATCAGTGCCCAGAGCGTTTGTCCGGGACGAACCTGTAAATGCTCAAAGGAACGGCGGGTAAGCCGGGCGAGCAGATAATCGTCCCCGGCCCGGAGTCGCACCAGACAATGGGCCGGGTGTTGATCATTACCCACCGACTCCACGCTGACCGGAATCTGGTTCAGAACACTGGCTTCGGAAATGGCGTTTTGGGCGAGGCTGACGTCGCTGGCGAGAATCCGAAGGCGCACGTCCTTCCCCGGATGATCCCCCTCATCGGGAACGGTCAAGACGCTACCGAGACATCGAACGTCCACCAAATGCCAACGGGCATCGCGGGAAACGACCTGGCCGCTAAGCATAACGCCGGTGTCCGGCCCTTGCAGGCCAGGAAGGTCTATTCGCGAAAAAACATCATTCACACCTCCCTCTGCGACGACTCTCCCCTGATCCAGTACCACGGCGTGCGAGGCCAGACGGGCGACCTCTTCCAGCGCATGACTGACGTAGATGATCGGCAGCTCAAACGCGGTGCGCAGCCGTTCCAGATACGGGAGGATTTCCTGCTTTCGGGCACGATCCAGAGACGCCAACGGCTCATCCATCAACAGCAGGCGCGGTCGAATTAACAAAGCTCGTGCTATCGCCACTCGCTGACGCTCGCCACCGGACAGGTTCTCCGGATAACGCGACAGCAAGGCGTCAATGCCCATGACGGAGAGTACCTGTTGATACAGTTCATCCGTCACCCGAGTGGCCGCTCGCCGCATGGCATAGGCCAGATTACCGCCAGCCGACAGGTGGGGAAACAGGCTGGCCTCCTGAAAAACATAACCCACCGGGCGTTTGTGGGCAGGCTTGAAGTGCTCGGCACTCTGCCACGAGTCGCCTTGCACAACCAGTTTTCCTTCGTCGGGTTTTTCCAGCCCCGCCAGGCAACGAAGGAACGTGGTTTTGCCCGAGCCCGATGGGCCGTAAATGGCGGTCACGCCCTGGGCGGGTACACTAAGATTTGTATTCAGTTCGAAGTGGTTGCGACGTTTCAGAATAAACCGGGCATCAATCGTCTCGCTCACGACCGCACTCCATAAGCCATCACGCCCGAACGTCGGCGCTGCAGAGTGTACAGCAGGAACAGTGTCACGAAGGAAAACAGTACCATCAGCAGCGCGAGGCTGTGCGCGTTGTCATAGTCCAACGCTTCCACATGATCATAAATCTGCACCGACACCACTCGGGTTTCGCCGGGGATGTTGCCGCCAATCATCAAGACCACACCGAACTCCCCCACGGTGTGGGCAAAGCCAAGGATGGTGGCGGTAATAAATCCGGGTCTGGCCATGGGCAGGACGACGGTAAAAAAACGATCCCAGGGTCCCGCGCGTAGAGTCGCGGCCACTTCCAGCGGGCGATTACCCAGGGCTTCCATGGCGTTTTGAAGCGGTTGCACCACAAACGGTAACGAATAAAAGACAGAGGCGACCACCAGCCCCCAGAACGTAAACGGCAAGGTACCGAGCCCCAGGCTTTCGGTGAACTGCCCGACGGCGCCGTTTGGACCCAGTGCCAGGAGCAGATAAAAACCCAAAACGGTGGGCGGCAACACCAATGGTAAGGCGACTACGGCGCCGACGGCGCCCTTCCACCAGGAACGGGTGCGCGCCAGCCACCAGGCAATCGGTGTCCCAATCACGAGCAGCAACAGCGTTACGGTCGTGGCCAGGCGAAGCGTGAGCCAGATGGCCTGCCAGTCGGCGTCAGAGAGTGTCAAGGTGCTTCAGCCGCTACACGGTAGCCGTAGGATTCCATAATGCGCACGGCCGATTCTGTGCGCAGAAACGCCATCAGGGCTTTCGCACCAGCGTTATTCTCGGCGCGCTTCAAAATGACGGCATCCTGACGGATGGGGTTGTATAGATCGAGGGGGATGCGCCAGAACGACCCGCCGTCGATGTGGCCATCGCTCATGATTTGCGACAAGGCCACAAACCCCAGCTCCGCATTGCCCGAGCGAACGAATTGATACGTCTGGCCAATGTTTTCGCCCTGGACCCACTTGGGACGAGTGGCTTCCAGCAACTCCAGGTTGCTCAGTACCTCGGTGGCGGCGACACCATAGGGCGCGAGCCGAGGGTTGGCCAATGCCAGCTTGCGGAAGTGCCCACGGCCCAACACAATACCGCGCTCATCCACCAGTTCCGGCCGGGAGGACCACAGCACAAGAGCGCCCAGCGCGTAAGTAAACCGGCTGCCGGGTACGATGCGCCCTTCGCGCTCGAGCGCTTCCGGCTTCTGCTGGTCGGCCGACAGGAAAACGTCAAAAGGAGCGCCATTATTGATTTGTGCGTAGAACTTACCGGACGAGCCGAAAGAAAGTGCCAGTTCGTGACCGGTGCTGGCCTCGAAAGGTTCGGCCAGCGCTTTCATGGTGTTGGTAAAATTCGCAGCCACCGCCACATTGATGGTTTCCGCTTGTACGGTTGGTGTCAGCAGCATTGCGGTCAGCAGCGCTGTCCAATGATGTCGAAGCATTATGCCCCACCGCCGTTTATTCCAGTGAATGTTCGGTAACGCCTACTATAGCGTACTCTACGGCTAAAAATCATGGTGAGGATTTTGATAAGACGACAGGAAGAGGTGTCTCTCTACGAAGCGATTGGCTTTGCGATGCCCTGCTCTTTTTGAATCAGATCGTGTAACAACTGGTTTCCCGGCTCTTCCAATAGCTCCATTTCCAGCCCTTTCCCCATTAGCGTCTTTTTGACCACCAGTGCGCCCACGCGGCAGCGCTGTTCGCCTTTTATGCGGCCCGCGAGAAGCACTTCCAGTTCCAGCCGTTGCAGTTCGCGTACATCCTGATACTCGGTTTCCAGATAAAGGCCGTGGCGACTGCCGTTGATAATACGCCCGGTAGCCACCGGAGTGCCGTGCTTGTAGATCAACGCATTCAGTTGCAACGGCACGCGTCGGCTCGCGTAATGATCCATAGTGTCATGATTCCCGTTGTAATAATTCATAACCACACCTCGTTATCAGGAGTCATTCATAGCGTGTCGTCGGGTCAGTGCCCGGTTGGGTTCGCGCCCGTACAGCAGCAGCCAGTGTCGCAGTTGCCCGGCCAACCCGTCGGGTACCTGGTCCCATGAAAAGCGCCAGCGCCAATTACCGCTGTCTGTACCGGGCGTGTTCATGCGGTGCTGACCGTCGAGCCCCAGGAGATCCTGCATGGGGATGATCGCCAGGCGTGCCACGGAAGCCAGTGCCAGGCGTATTAGCAGTTCAGGCATGCGCTGTTCACTCCCGTAGCAATAGTCCGTCACCCGGTCGCGTACTTCCTCCCCCTGAGCATTGAACCAGCCCAGGCTGGTATCGTTGTCATGCGTACCGGTATACACCACCGTATGCGGTGAGTATTCGTGGGGCAGATGGGGGTTATCGGACTGACCATCAAAGGCAAATTGCAGTACGGCCATGCCCGGCAAATGAAACGACTCTCTGAGCGCTTCCACTTCCGGGGTGATAAAGCCAAGATTTTCCGCCACCACTGGAAGTTTTTTGTGCTCCCGAAGCAGCGCGTTCAGCAGGGCTTTTCCGGGCGCTTCTACCCATTGCCCCAATTTGGGTAAGGGTGTTTTCGCGGGAATTTCCCAATAAGCCTGAAGACCTCGAAAGTGATCCAGCCGGACCAGGTCGAACCCTTCAATCTGTCGGTTCAGGCGCGCTCGCCACCAGCGAAACCCGCTGGCCTGCATTTCATCCCAGTTGTAATGAGGGTTGCCCCAGTGTTGCCCTTCTTCCGAAAAGTAATCCGGGGGAACGCCTGCGACGGTTAATGGCTGGCCATCCGCATTCAGGCGAAACAGGTTTTGGTTGGCCCAGACATCCGCACTATCGTGTGCCACAAAAATGGGAATGTCGCCCATCAGTGCGACTTGGCGCTCGGCGGCGTACTGGCGGAGCTGGCGCCACTGGAGGTCGAATACAAACTGCTCGAAGCGAAACACCTCCACAGCGTCCGCCAATGTCCGCCGCAGGTTGGCCATGGCCTGTGGACGGCGTGATCGTATTTTCTTGGGCCACTGCGTCCATTCCTGTGTTTGAAAATGCGCCCGCAACGCCATGAACAAGGCGTAATCTTCCAGCCAGTCTCTGTGCGAGTGACAAAACCGCTGGTACGCATCGCGCGGCTCTGTTGATCCCAAGAACCTTCTGGCGGCCTTCTCACGCATGGTTTTGGTGTTTGTCTGAGTGCGCTCTTCTTCTGTTAACCAGCCTCGAGCCACAAGATCATCTGGATCAATCAGTTCCGGATTGCCGGCCAACGAGGACAAAAGCTGGTACGGCGAGCGGTTGTCGTGAGTGGGTCCGGTCGGCAACATTTGCCAGACGGTAAAACCGCTTTGTGAGAGGAAGTCCACGAACCGGCGGGCATGCTCCCCTATCGTGCCGAACTGACCCGGTCCGGGGAGCGACGTGGGATGCAGCAACACACCGGCGCGTCGGTCGCGCAGCAAAGCGTGAGGTTGATCCCGGCGAATCATTCCGGGTGCTCCTCGTGGCCGCGACGCATGACACCGCCCGCCTGAGGCGATCCGCCACCCTGGCTCAATGGGTGTGACAGATTCTCCGGCACAGGCTGTTGCAGGAAGGTATAGAGGTTAGAGAGGTGCCGACGATACAACACATCGAAATCCCTCACGCTTTCCGCCGGATTGTAATCCCCGAGCCACCAGAACCAGTCCGAGCCTTCACACTGGGCCAGCTGTTGTTCGGCGTCCGTCGCTGCTTTTTCGTCGAGAGCGTCGTGGTGTTGATCATACGCACGCTTGGCGTCACACAAGCGATCCCAGGCGAGATTTTTATCGGCGTCACCGAGCCAGGTGGAGAAGGTACCGTACACCCAACTGCCCGCGACCAGGTGATCGAGCGCAACGGGTTCCGGGGGGGGTTCGCGGGACAGTAATTCGTGATAAGTGGTCAGCGTCAGCCGCTCATGCGTGGCGATACGTCGGTATAGCGCCTCCAGAAAATGCCAGGCATTTTCGGGATAATACTCCCAGGCATTCTCTCCATCCATAATAATGGAAATCACCGTATCGTCGGGATTGCCACTGCTTTCGGCGATAGACACCATGTGGTTGATTAAATCACCGACCGCATCCTCGGCATGCCAATCGGCGTACTGAAAGCCGATCAGGTCCGATAGTCCATCGTCTCGAAAAAAGCAGCGCAATGATTGCCCCGGCACGGTGAATGCCCGGTGAGCCACTGTGTGTTCATGCGGTGAGCGCGCCTGATTCTGTAAGCTGTTGTGAAGCACGGAATCGCCCGTGGCCGTCCAGAAAAAACCGCTTTCTTCCAGGAGTGTTAATGTGGCATCACTCAGAGCACCTTCCGAGGCCCAGCAGCCGGAAGGCCGTCCGCCAAAATAGCGTTCGAAAACGTCCAGCCCTCGTTCAATGTGCCATTGGGCTCGCGCACGCCCTCCCGGATAGTGGTCATGTTTTGGTAACACCACGTCGGGCATGGCTTCTCTGGCCGAGGCGAAGTCCAGTAACAACGGCAGGATGGGATGTGCGTACGGGCTCATACTCAACTCGATGCGCCCTTCTTCCCATAGCTGTTTATAACCTGGCTTCAGTACTCGGAACTGGTTGGCAATGACTTCCATTAACGCGGTGCGGTCCTCCGGGGTAAACCCGCCGCCCTTGGCTTCCAGTGCGTTCACGCGCGGATCTTCCCGACGCACAAACTCGCCCAGCCAGGCCAGGTGATACCACACCACCAAATCAATCAGGTACTGAGGGTTCAGGTAGCACTGCTGCTGAGGGTTTTCGGCAATCACATCCATGGTATCGGCCAGAAACCGATACGCGGGAAACCGCTCAATCATCCGCCCCCGTTGTGCGCGCAGACAATGGTTGGCCAACGTCCAAAAGGCATCGCTTCCCGGTTCCGGCAAGGTTTCCTGTACGAGTGCGGCGAGTATGGAGTCTCGTATCGGGATGGCCTTGTCAAGCCAGCCATCCACTTGCTCCCGATAATCTTCCAGCTGCTCCAGAAGAATCGGGGAGAAATTCACCACGGCCCGAGCCTGCGGCTGCGCTTGCAAGTGCCGCAACATGTCGCTGTAATCTTTCAACGCGTGCAAATAAGTCCATGGAAAATCATAGTGGCCGTTCTGATGATTGCGATAGTCGGGCTGGTGCATATGCCAGCACAGCACGACTGGTACTGGCTTGCTGGCCGTATCAGGAGACATGCGGATACTCCTTATCAAGCATTTCCGGTGTCACCAGAACCACGCCTTTGGGCGATACATGAAAACGCTGGCGATCAGCTTCGGTGTCGAACCCGATGTCGGTGCCGGGTGGTATCTGGCAGCTGCGGTCAATTAACGCGCGACGAATGCGACAGTTCCTGGCGACATCCACACTGGGAAACAGCACCGAGTCTGTAACCTCGCTGTAGGAGTGAATGCGCACGCGGGGAAACAACAAAGAGTGCTGGATATGCGCCCCGGAAACAATGCAACCACCAGCCACCATGGAGTCCACCGCCGAACCGCGACGACCTTTTTCGTCAAAGACAAATTTCGCCGGGGGCACCTGTTCCTGATACGTCCAGATCGGCCACAGCGAGTCGTAAAGATCCAACTCTGGAGTAAATCCGGTCAGCTCCAGATTGGCTTCCCACAGTGAGTCAATTGTCCCGACATCCCGCCAATACGCTTTGCCGCCGGACACCGGGTCACGAAAAGGAAACGCCATCACGCGACGGCTTTTCATCAGCGAAGGAATAATGTCTTTGCCAAAATCGTGGGAGGAACCCGGCAGGTGCTGGTCGTTCAACAGTTCACGAAACAGTACTTCCGTGTTAAATACATAAATGCCCATCGAGGCCAGGGCCTGATCCGGAGCGCCGGGCATTGGCTCGGGTTTTGAGGGTTTTTCCTGAAAGCGCACAATTCGGTGGTCGCTGTCGATTTGCATGACACCGAAGGCACTGGCTTGTTCGAGAGGTACTTCGATACAGCCAACGGTGATATCGGCGGCACGTTCAACATGCGCGGCCAGCATGGTGCCGTAATCCATTTTGTAGACGTGGTCACCGGCGAGAATCAGCACGTACTCCGGGTTGTGACGGCGAATAATATCCAGGTTCTGTAACACCGCATCCGCTGTGCCGGCATACCAGTTTTGACCCATGCGCTGCTGGGCCGGAAGCCGTTCGACAAACTCCCCCAGCTCCCCGCCGAGAAAACCCCAGCCGCGTTGAAGATGACGATCAAGGGAATGGGATTTGTATTGCGTCAGGACACTGATGCGGCGAATACCGGAGTTCACGCAGTTGGAAAGGGGAAAATCAATAATGCGAAATTTGCCGCCATAGTGCACAGCGGGTTTGGCTCGCCAGTTGGTTAACTCGTGCAGCCTTGAGCCTCGACCTCCAGCTAATACTACCGCCAGGGTCTCCCGTGTCAGGCGACTGACAAAGCGTCCGGATGTCGAAGTCAGCATAGCGTCTCCCCTGAGCAAGCTAATCGTGTTCGTGATGGATTTTCATAAGTGGAGCATGATGAGTTGAGCAATAACAGTGCCAAAGAGTTCCCTTTCAAAACTGGCTACGTCAATTAACCACGTCAATTATCTACGTCGAACAGGCACGGTTTGTGCGTCATCCATTAAGTGTAGTCATAAAATGACAGACTTATGGAAGCGCTGGCAATATATCAGCAACCCGATTACGCTTTAACGACAGGTCCCAACGAGTGGATGCTATATGCCAGAAAGTGAGCTGAAGGATATCGGGACGCGCCTGGCACAGGCTCGTCATCACGACCCGTTTCAAGTGCTCGGCCACCATCCGGTAGCGGGGTTATCCGACGAAGGTATTTATCGGGCATTTTTGCCCGACGCCGATCATGTATCGGTGCAACAGGTCAGTGGACAACCGGTATCGCTGACCGCCATCGGTGCCGGGGGGATTTGGGAATGGCGAGGCCGACGCGACGATCTGCCGCCTCACCCCTGGCTCCACTGGACAGATAGAGAGGGTCGCACTCACTCGGAGCAGAGCCCGTACACCTTTGCCCCACAAGTGGGCGAGATGGATTTACACCTGTTCAATGAAGGGCGACACTGGAACATTTACGACAGGCTGGGGGCACACCCGAAAGCCGTGGACGGTATTTCCGGGGTGGGTTTTGCGGTGTGGGCGCCCGGTGCCGAAAGAGTCAGCGTGGTGGGCGATTTCAATGGCTGGGATGAGCGCTGCCACATGATGCGCTCTCTGGGTGCCAGTGGTGTCTGGGAGTTGTTTATTCCCGGTGTACCAGTCAACCATCTTTATAAGTTTTCCATTCGTCACCGGGAAACCGGCCAGGTTGTGTTAAAAACCGACCCCTATGGTCGAGCCTTTGAAGTGCGTCCCGCCACCGCGGCGCGCATCCTTTCGAGCTCCGATTACCAGTGGCAGGACAGCGAATGGCTGTCCCAAAGAGCGCTGTGGGATTGGCAGCGCGAACCACTGTCGGTTTATGAAGTACACCTTGGATCCTGGCGTCGTCAGGCCGATGGGCATTTTCTCAATTACAGGGCGCTGGCCCACGAGTTGGTGACGTATGTGCAGCCACTTGGTTTTACTCATGTGGAGTTGTTGCCCGTTTCCGAGCATCCGCTGGATGACTCATGGGGCTATCAAACTACGGGTTATTACGCGCCAACCAGCCGATTTGGTACGCCGGATGACTTTCGGTACTTCATCGATACGCTTCATCAAGCCGGTATCGGGGTGTTATTGGACTGGGTCCCCGCGCATTTTCCCAAAGACGAACACGCCCTGGCCCGCTTTGATGGCACAGCGTTGTATGAACATGAAGATCCCCGCCGTGGTGAGCACCGGGACTGGGGCACATTAATCTACAACTATGGGCGTAACGAAGTACGGAATTTTTTACTGGCGAACGCGCTGTACTGGTTAAAGGAGTTTCACCTGGATGGGTTTCGGGTGGATGCTGTGGCTTCCATGTTGTACCTGAATTATTCCCGGGAAGACGATGACTGGATACCAAATCGTGACGGAGGCAACGAAAACCTCGAAGCGGTGGATTTTTTAAGGCAACTTAACGAACTCTGTCACGGAGCCTGCCCGGGCGTTGTGTTATTGGCCGAAGAGTCCACCGCGTGGCCCCAGGTCACTCGCCCCGCCTGGGCGGGTGGATTGGGATTTTCCATGAAGTGGAACATGGGCTGGATGCACGACACTCTGGCGTATATGAGGCACGATCCGATCCACCGCCAGTACCATCACGAGCAGTTAACGTTCGGAATGATGTACGCGTTCAGTGAGAACTTCATGTTGCCGCTCTCTCACGATGAAGTGGTGCACGGCAAAGGCAGTTTGATCAACAAAATGCCGGGCGACCATTGGCAGCGTTTCGCCAACTTGCGCCTGCTTTACAGCTATCAGTGGACTTATCCCGGGACCAAACTTTTATTCATGGGACAGGAGTTTGCGCAATGGCGCGAATGGGCGCATCAGGAAGAGCTGGAATGGGCTCTGCTCGATCAGGAAGCGCACCAGGGAGTGCATCAATCACTTTGCGACCTTAATCGCCTCTATCGCGAGCGCAGCGAGTTGCATCAACGCCATTTTCAGGGCGAAGGCTTTGAGTGGATTGACTGCCACGATGCCTCGCAATCGGTCATTAGCTACCTGCGTGCCAGCGATGACGGTTTTTTGATTGTGGTATTGAATTTTACGCCCTCGCCGCATCCTCACTACCGCCTCGGTGTGCCGTTGCCGGGGGTGTACCGGGAAATCTTTAACTCTGATTCCACCTATTACGGGGGCAGCAATCTGGGCAATCCGTTGTCCCTGACCACTGACGACAGGCGTTGGATGAACCGCCCCTGCTCCATTGAATTAACCCTGCCACCGCTCGGTGCGCTGATTCTGGAGCGGGAACACCCATGAATATTCTGTTTATGGCCAGTGAAGCGTTTCCGTTTATCAAAACCGGCGGACTGGCCGATGTGGCCGGCGCCCTCCCCCGCGCCTTGATGAAACGCGGTCACTCTGTGCATCTAATCGTGCCGGCTTACCAGTCGTTGCTGGCCCGAATCCGCGCGGGTGAAGTCCCCTCCGTGGCGCTGAAATTGACGACGACATTGACTCTGGAGGGAGAGCGCGTGGCGTTGTGGCGAACGCGCTTGCCCGGCACTCGTGTGACCGTTTGGCTGGTGGATATCCCGGCGTTTTCCGAACGTTCGGGCAATCCCTATACGGGTCTCGATGGCCGCGACTGGCCTGATAATCATCAACGGTTTTTCCGCTTTTGCCAGGCAGCGGTCGCCGTAGCCACCAACCGGGCGGGCTTGAACTGGAGCGCGGATCTCGTGCACGCCAATGACTGGCAGTGTGGCATGGCCTGCTGGTTGCTTCGACAAACCCCCTCCGCTCCGCCGAGTGTTTTTACCATACACAATCTCGCCTACCACGGTCTGTTCAGCCAACCGGCTCTGTATGATCTCGGTTTGCCCGATACCTTGTGGCAACCGGATTATCTGGAGTTTTACGGGCAGTTGTCGTTTATCAAGGCCGGTCTGGTTTTTGCGCACCGCTTGACCACCGTCAGCCCTGGCTACGCCCGTGAAATTCAAACCCCGGACATGGGACATGGCCTCGACGGTTTACTGCGCGCCCGCCACGATGACTTAAGCGGTATTCTCAATGGCATTGATACCGAGGTATGGCATCCGGGTCGTGACCGGTATCTGGCCACGCCCTATAACCAGCACCGTCTTCAGCGGAAAAGCCTGAACACGGCTGACTTGCGCAAGCAGCTCGGGCTCACGATGATAACGGAGCAACCGTTAGTGGGGTTTGTCGGGCGAATGGTGGCACAGAAAGGCCTGGATCTTTTACTGGCGGTGTTGCCCGAATACCTTCAGAAATCGGCATTGCAGCTGGTCGTGCTCGGCAAGGGAGACCCACATTATGAGCAGGCTTTTGCAAAGCTGGCTCTGACATTTCCCGATACCGTGTCGGTCACACTGGGGTACGACGAGGCGCTCGCCCACCGTATTGAAGCTGGCGCCGACCTGTTTTTAATGCCCTCTTTATTTGAGCCCTGCGGCTTGAACCAACTGTACAGTCTTCGTTATGGGGCTTTGCCGCTGGTTCATGCGGTTGGCGGGCTTGGCGACACGGTAGTGGATGAGGGAAACCCTGTGCGGGACAACGGCTTTTGCTTCCACCGCCCACAACCGGATGCGCTCTCTGCAGCGCTAAGCAGAGCCTTGGAAATGTACGAAAAAGACACGTCGGCCTGGCGTCAACGCCAACGCAATGCCATGGGTGGGGACTACTCCTGGAACCAGAGCGCGGCGGCTTATGACCAGTTGTATCAGAAGACGCTGTCCAGCGTTTGATCTGTCACGGTCAAAAGCCGCCCGTCTTTATCGCCGTTATCCGTTCAAACGAAAACGTTGCGTCATTTCCTGAAGTTGCTGAGCCAGTCGTGCCAGTTCCTCACTGGAGCGAGACGTCTCTTCTGAGCCGGAAGCGGACTGATCGGCAATATCACTGATACGTTGCACACTGTGGCTGACTTGCTCGGAAGCCGCGCTTTGCTGCGTGGCCGCCGAGGCAATTTGGACATTCATGTCCGCAATGTCACCCACGGCTTTTGCAATCCGCTTCAACGCCTGTGCCGCTAGTTCACCGCGCTCGACGGTATTTTCTGCGCTGCTTTGATTCGCTTCCATCGAGGTAACGGCCTGCTCGACCCCCTGTTGCAGCTCGCTGATTAACTGCTCGATTTCGGTCGTGGATTCCTGAGTACGCTGAGCGAGCGTTCTCACTTCGGAGGCCACTACCGCAAAACCGCGTCCCTGATCGCCCGCTCGCGCCGCCTCGATAGCCGCATTCAATGCAAGCAGGTTGGTTTGCTCGGCGATGCTTTTAATCACATCCAGTACGGTACTGACGTTATTGCTGTTTTGGCGAACGCGCGTCACGGTATCAGCGGACTGTCGGATGTCGCTTGCCAGCGCCAGGATGGATTCCTGACTCGAGCGCACCAGTTTTTCGCCTTCTCCGCTGTTTTCATCGGCTTCTTTTGCCAGATTGGAAGCCTGTTCGGCACTGCCCGCCACCTCCTGAATACTGGCGGTCATCTCGGTCATGGCGGAGGCCACTTGATCCACTTCCTGTTTTTGTTCCTGTACACCCTCAGCGGTTGGTACCGTAACCGCCGATAGCTCCTCGGCGGCCGAGGCTATTTCATCGGAACTGGTTTGCAAGGCAGCAACCATATCCTGCAAACCCTGAATCATACTATCCAGCGCCTGCAGCACCTGGCCGACTTCGTCTTTTCCGGCGTTGGGCACGGAAACCGCAAGATTGCCGCCCGCGACTTCCCGGGCGATTCGCGCCGCGGCCGTCAATGGTGGAACAATGGAGCGCGTAATCAGTCAGGCGGCCACGACACCCACCAGTAACGCAACCAGAGGCAATAAGAGTGAACCGGTTTCGGTGCGTTCAACGCCTCTGTTCATTTGGGTGCGCTGAGTCTGCGCGACATTGGCCGCCGCATTCATTGCCTCCCGGGCGTTGCTCACCATAGCGGCTTCCATGTCTTCGCGGGTTTGATTCAGTTCGATATAAGTCTCGAAAGCATTCTGATACCGCTCAAGATCACCTTGGCTTCCATCCAGCAGGACGCGGCGATCTTCCCGCACCAGTTCCGCGTCCAGTTCATCCAACGCCTCAGCGATGCCACTGATATGAGTTCGTGTGTCAGCGGCATAATCCGGCAATGCAAACAGCATGTAGTTCTTCTCGTTTACCCTTGCCTGAAGCAGCTGGCGGTTGGCGCGATTCGCCGTGTTGGCAAGGGCCATATTGCGCTGAATCTCGTCGTAGCTGCCTTGCGTTTCGACGGTAGAAGTCACGTCCTCCACGAGACTGTCTCGCAGCGTGTCCAATTGTTCAATGAAGCTCCCCGCTCGCTCCCGCAGCTCCGTCACCAGTTGACGCTGGCGTTGGGCACTTTGGACATATTGTCCAAATGCTCGTTGATACTCCCCTACCCGGGCACTCACAGAGGTGATTTGCTGTCGGTCTTGAGCGTTATCGGTCAGGGCCTCCAGGTTATCAATCAGTGTTTGCAGTTCTCTCAGCCGTTCCTCCGCCAGGTTCACTTCATTGTCGTCGTCCCGCGCTATGAAGTTTTTCTCCGCGATTCTGGCTTCCAGCATCAGCTTCACGGAATCAGCGGCATTTTCGGATTGATCCACTCGATGTACGATTCCCTGTAACCCCATATAGGACATCAGCGCGATCTCCTTTAGTAAGGCGAGGTGGTGGGACGGATGGTGATTTCGCTGGTATCCACATCCATGGGGGCTTCTATTACCTGGCGGACAGCTCGGGCAATAGCCTCGGGCGGTAGCTTGATACGGCGGAACTCTTGCATCGCAGCAGCGGCGCTGGCGTCGGTGATGGTATCGGCCAGCTCGGAGTCCACCACGCCGGGATTGACGCAGGTCACCCGAATAACATCGCTTTCCTGCCTCAGACCGTCCGAAATCGCCCGAACCGCGAATTTCGTGGCACAATAAACGGCCGCGGTCGGCGAAACCGCCAATGCACCGATAGACGCAATATTGATAATCTGACCGAACCCCTGTTTTTCCATCGACGGCTGGACGGCAGCAATCCCCCAGAGCACCCCTTTAATATTCACGTCGACCATTCGCTCCCATTCGTCGCACTTACCGGCAGCCAGGGGAGAGAGCGGCATTACGCCCGCATTGTTGATCAGGACATCGATCCGGCCCCACTGGTCAAGAGCGGTCTGTGCAAATCGTGATAAGGCGGAGCGATCGGTAACATCCAACGGCTGCACCTCGACCGTCCCACCGGCGCCCCGAATCTCGGTGGCGAGCGCTTCCAGCCGGTCCAGGCGCCGAGCCCCCAGTAGTAGCGTTGCGCCCGCGGCACCGAGTTCTTTGGCCATGGCGGCACCAATGCCACTGCTGGCACCGGTGATAAGAATGACTTTCTCTGCGATGTTCATCATCTTTTCCTCTGGTTAATTGTTCCTCTGATGACTTGAACGACCCCGGTCGCCGTGTCAGAAAATACGATAACGGCTCGACTTGTTTAGGAGAACATGCCAATCTCTGGACTTTATGGTTAACAGAAATTACCAATTGCTATGGATCTCAACTTGCTGAGGTTATTCACGGCGGTCGCCGACACGGCGAACTTTCGCGCCGCGGCGGATCGACTGGGGGTCACGCGCTCGGCTGTCAGCCAGGGCGTGCAGCGGCTCGAAGAGGCTTTGGGGCAGCCACTGTTCCGACGTACTACCCGCAGCGTGAGCCTTACCGAAGAGGGGGAGCAGTTGTTGCAGGCTGTCTCGAACCCACTCGCTGAGCTTACGGCGGCGCTGGAGGTCGCCCAAAATACCGCTGGCAACCCCCATGGGCTGCTGCGAGTAACGGCGACGTCGATTGCTGAACGGTTTCTCTCCGGGCCATTGATTGCCTCGTTTGTGGAAACCTACCCGGGAATTACGCTTGATGTGACGGTGAATGACGAGGAGTTTGATATCGTCGCCGCTGGCTACGACGCCGGTGTGCGGTTGGGAGAGGTGATCGAGCGGGATATGGTTGCGGTGCCGCTCACGGGGGATCAGCGGCAGGTAGCCGTGGCCACGCCGGACTATCTGGACCGTTACGGTGCCCCGCAACACCCACGTGATCTGGCGAAGCACCGTTGTATCGGTTGGCGCCCGGCCTTCGATACCGCGCCCTACCGTTGGGAATTCGAACGCGATGGCCACGCTTTCGATATTGCGGTTGAGCCACAGGTGACCACCAATGACATGTTGGTGATGGTCCGCACTTCATTGGCCGATGGTGGCATTACTTTTGGTATGGAGGAAACGTTCCAGCCCTACCTGGACCGTGGCGAGCTTGTCACCGTACTGGACGATTGGCTACCACCGTTTACCGGCTTTTATCTCTATTTTCCAAGCCGGCGCTCGGTGACACCAAAATTGAGGGCACTGATTGACCACGTTCGTCAGTACCGTGAATAACCCCGCTCAAGGCTGTTTCCCTAAACCCCGCTCAAGGCTGTTTTCCTAAACCCCGCTCAAGGCTGTACATCCAACTCCAGTGTACAGCCTTTGGCTTCGGTCGAGCTGATGTCTACCGGCTCTCCCGCGAGGGCCGACTGTAGTGCGGCTTCCAGGGCCGTGGCTTTTGAGCTTTCCGCCTCTTCGCTCTGCAGGGCTCCCCGATAGAGCACTTTGCCGTGAGGGTCGATGAGGAAAAAATTCGGCGCGGTGCTGACTCCGTAGGCGCGGGCCATAATGCTGGTGTCATCCAGGAGAATCGGAGCGCTGGCTTGCATGCCGTACTCACTGGCCAGGGCCAGGGCGTCTTCCGGCTCAATGCGGTTTCCCGGTCCGGGACTGGATGAGATCACGGTCAGCCAGGTGACGCCTTTTTCACGATAGGCTTCTTGCAGCGCGGGAAGCGTGCCATCGCGGTATCGCTGCTGCACGGCGTCACACTCCGGGGTTAACCATTCGAGCACCAGCCAGCCCCCAATAGCCTCCGTCAGAGTATGCGAATGCCCTCCCGCGTCAGTGGCCCGGAAGGCGGGAGCAGGATCTCCCGGCACAGCGTCGGCCCATGCCACTGGCGTGCTCATTAATGCCGTCAGGCAGATGGCGGAATACAGCAGAGACTTCATCGCATCGGACTCCTTAGTGGTTTTTTCGCTGGCCTTGGGTTTTTCGGTGGACGCCGCAGGTGGAAAACTCGCTATGCTAACAAACTGGACACAATTTCTCTGCCCGAAATGGTTTTCAGAGGTGCGGCACACTGATAAACTGTATTTATGTACAGTATCAAGAGGTGAGATTCCGTGCCGAATCTGGAGCAACCTGAAATGCTGGAGACACTGGAGCAGCGCCACCTGATCTGGCGAGGGCGGGAGACTCCCACCATGCCCGGGACTCGGGCTAGCGGGTGGGCCGAGGTGGACCAATATCTGGGGGGCCTTCCGGGTGCCGGAGCCGTGGCTGTTCACAGCCCGTTGGCGATCGGTGAAATACGCCTGCTGTGGCCTTCGGTGCAAGCCGGCGAACGCTTGAGTGTGATGGTCAACCCCCCTTTCCAACTGAGTGCTGAAGCCTTGCTGGCCGAGCAATTAACCCCGGAACGGTGGCTGGTCGTGCGATCTGGTACAGACAAAGATGCCCTCTGGTCCGCCGAACAAAGCGTGAAGAGTGGCTGTTGTGACAGCGTTTGGCTTTGGCCTTCTCCTTCGCTCTCCCAGGCTCAGGTCCGGCGCTTGCAGCTGGCCGCCCGCACGGGCGAAGCCACGCTCTTTTTGTTTTTTACCGATAGCAGGACTCCAAACCTGAGCTGGCCGGTGGATATGCACCTGGTATTGGCACCCCATCCCGACGGGGTGCGGGTGTCCGTGCCCCGACGCCGACAGGGGCGGCCTGTCGGGGCGTTTTCTGTTGCCATGACGGCTCGATGGCCGGAACTGTGCGCGACCTATACAGAAAAACATCGGGCGGCAATGCCGAAAGCTCCGATGCCGAAAGCCCCGATACAGAAAACCCCGATGCACCGAACGGCCGTTTGATCCATGCTCTGGCTGTATTTGCACTTCCCGCGTTTGCAACTGGACACGCAAATGCCGGTGACGGCCCATCACGATGACAAGGTTTCCGAGGAGGCACCCGCCGCTGTAGTCAACGAACGGGATCATCGGCTTTGCCAAATTAACCCATCGGCAGCCAAGCAGGGTTTGCGAGTGGGCATGGGGCTCGCGACCGCCGCTGTCTTATGCCGAGAGGTGCATTTATTGCCCTATCGGGAAACGCTGGAGCGGGAACGACTGGAGGCTTTCTCTCAGGGGCTTTATCGAATTTGCGGTGACCTTTCGTTGGACTACCCGCAGGGAATCTGGGCCGGAATAACCAGAATGATAAAATACCATAATGGACTAGACAACTATTTTAAAAAAATATCCGCGCTTATGGCGTCATTTCAGGTTCATTGGCAATGGGGCAGCGGACCATCACCCCTGACCGCCAAACTGTTAGCCCGCTCTGGTAGAAACCTTGTCAGCGACAACCTTCCGCATCTTCAGATCGAATGTGAACATTGCCCACTCGCGTTTACGGATTTGCCGAAGGAGGCTATCAAACCCTTGCAACGGCTGGGAATTCGCACCCTTGGTGAGCTTTTGACCATTCCGCCAGGAGAACTGGCCCGCCGCTTTGACCGACCCGTGGTGGACTATGTGTTGCGCTTTCAGGGACAGACCTCTCATCCCCTGCCCTTTTATCAGCCTCCCGATCATTTCCGCCGCTCCCGGGAACTTCCCCATGAAGCCACCATGACCGACAGGCTTCGCCCTTGGGTGGAGCAACTTCTGAAAGAGCTGGAGCAGTTCCTGTTGGCCCGCAACCAACAGGCTCTCAGGCTCGAGCTGCAACTGTGCTTCCGCGACGGCCCTCCTGCGCGGCTCATTATTGGCTCAGCTAAAGGCGAAGTCCGAGCGGTTCGCTGGCAGCACTTGGTGGATTTGGTACTCGAACGCCACCCCCTGGCCGCTCCGGTAGTGACTATGACGCTTTCCGCTCTGGAATTCACTACCGGTACTACAGGCAGTGAATCCCTGCTGACTCGCCAGTCAGCGGGTACGATGCAGCCTGCTGAACTGGTATCCCTTCTGGAGGCCAGGCTGGGGAGCGGGCGTGTCACCACGCCGCATCATCGCGATGACTTTCGGCCATTGGTGGCCAACGGAGAAAGCGCCGCGCAGGCGACTGTTTCCCAGGAGGAGCGCGTTATTTCTTCTCGGGATGCTCCTTTATCGGCAATGGAACCTCCATTGCCTTCGCTCCGCCCCGCTTTTCTTTTGCCAAAGCCAGTGCCTTGCCGTGAACCTTTGATGATTGTGGAAGGCCCGGAACGAATTGCCACGGGCTGGTGGGATCCTACCCCCGAGATTCGCGACTACTATGTGGCACGCAATGGCAAGGGTCAGTGGTGCTGGGTGTTTCGGGAACCCGATAGTCCAGAGTGGTTTCTTCAGGGGTATTTTGCCTGATGTGCCTTGCCCTGACGATAATCCCGGGCCAGCCACAGGTACACCGCTGGAACCACAAAGAGGGTGAACAGCGTACCAATGGTCATACCACTGGCAATCACCAGTCCCATGGCGTAGCGGGAGGCTGAACCGGCACCGGTGGCGATCAGCAGCGGCACCATGCCCAGTACGGTCGCAGCGGTGGTCATCAGGATGGGCCGCAGCCGTATCGCGGTCGCCTCTTCAATGGCTTGCCGTTTGGTGCGCCCTTCTTCCTGAAGCTGGTTGGCAAATTCCACGATCAGGATACCGTGTTTGGCAATCAAACCAATCAGCGCCAACAACCCCACCTGGGTATAAATGTTGATACTGGTCAGCCCCAGGCTGATAAAAATCAGAGCCCCGCAAATACTCATGGGAACCGTCACCATAATGATGACACTGTTGCGGAATGACTCGAACTGGGCCGCCAGCACCAGGAAAATGACCAACAACGCGAAAAAGAACGTCATTACCAGTTTTTGACCTTCACTTTTCAGCTGCCGCGACTGGCCAGAATAGTCCACAGTAAAACCGTCTGGCAAAACCTCAGCGGCAATCGAATCCAATACACCCAGCGCCTCACCCAACGAAACGCCAGGGCGCGGCACACCGGAAATGGTCACTGAATTAAGCTGCTGGAAACCCGTCAGGGAGCGCGGCTGCACTGACTCTTCCAGGGTCACCAGGGACGACATGGGAACCAGTTCCCCTTCCCGGTTACGGGTGTAGTACTGCTCCAGCTGTTCGGGATTCAGCCGCTCCGTGCGCTCCACTTGGGGAATCACACGGTAAGAGCGGTTCTCGAGTGAAAATCGTCCAGCGTAGCCACCCCCGGTCATACTGCCCAGGTCGGCGGCAGCCTGCTGCATGCTCACGCCCATCAACGCGGCCTTTTCGCGGTCAATCTTGACGGTCTGGCGCGGCCGGTCAATACGCAGGTCGGTATCCGTGAAAATAAAGCGGCCACTGGCCATGGCACGCTCCAGCACTTCTCCGGCCACTTCATCCAGCACGGAGTATGGCTGAGTGGTACCAATCACAAACTCCACGGGGGCACCACCACCGCCCGGGGAGGGTAATGAGGGAGGAATCACCGCGAAGACATCCAGCCCCGGCACCTGTTGCATAAATGGCTGGATATCATTGTCCAGAATCTCCTGAGTGCCGCGATCACGTCGGTCCCAGGGTGCCAGTACCATACCAGCCCCCGCTGTATTGGAACCGTTCATGCCGTTGATCACGAATATTTTCTCCAGCTCAGGAACGTTTTCCTGCAACTGATTGAAATACTCGGTATTGCGGTCGGTGTAATCCAGCGTCGCGTAAGCATCACCCGTGGCAATGGTGAACACAAACCCCTGGTCTTCCTGAGGCTCCAACTCATTATTACTGGAGACAAACAGGAAATAACAGGAGGCCAGAATAATCAGCGCGAATACCAACACCACTGGCGCCGTGTTGAGCATGCCGTGGAGACGCTTCTGGTAACCCTGCCGCAGTTTCTCGAAGTTTTCATCCAGCCAGCGCTCAAATTTCGGCCGGGTTCCGCTGTGAGAGCGAGAGCGCAGAATACGCGAACACATCATCGGGGAGAGCGTCAGCGCCACTACGCCCGATAGAATGACGGTGGCGGCCAAAGTGAAGGCGAACTCCACAAACAGAATGCCTGTCAGCCCCCCTACAAAACCCAGCGGGATAAAGACGGCTACCAGTGTGGTGGACATCGCAATGACCGGCCAGGCCAGCTGTTGTGCCCCAAGAATGGAGGCATCGAAGCGGGACATGCCCTCTTCCACATGGCGCTGAATATTCTCCAGCATAATAATGGCGTCATCCACCACAATCCCGATCGCCAGCACCATGGCCAGTAGCGTCAACAGGTTGATGGAAAAGCCGAACATCCACATCAGGAAGAAGGTGCCCACCAGCGACAGCGGTACAGCAACCGCCGGCACGATGACACTGCGCACAGAGCCAAGAAAGGCATAGATCACCAAAATGACGATGATCAGAGCGAGCACAATCGTGAGTACCACTTCATCGATCGCACTCTGGATATACTCGGTGGAGTCGTAGGGGATATCCGCTTCCAGCCCTTCCGGCAGTTGCGGAATAATGTCCCGGTCCCACACCTCACGAACATCGGCAATTACATCCAGGGCATTGGCATCCGGCGAAATTTCAATGCCCATAAACGTGGCGGCCAGCCCGTTGAATGTGACCGAGGTGTCGTAGTTTTCGGCCCCCAGTTCCACATCGGCCACATCTCTCAGGCGCACCAGCGCGCCGTCTTCCGAGCGCACCACCAACGCTTCGAATTCCTCGGCGGTGTGCAGATCGGTGCCCGCGTTCAAGTCCACCGCCACCATTTGGCCTTTGGTGCGTCCCAGGGCGGCCAGGACGTTGTTGGACCGCAGCGCCGTCATCACATCGGAGCCGGTCACGCCTTGGGCTGCCATACGTTCAGGGTCCAGCCAGATACGCATCGCGAAGGTTCTGGCTCCCAGAATCTGGGCACGCTGAACGCCGGGAATGGTGGCCAGCTGTGGCTCCACGACCCGCACCAAGTAATCGGTAATCTGGTTGTTGTCCAGCAAATCACTGAAGAACGACAGGTACATCGCCGCGGTTTCCTGCCCTACCGCCAGCGTCACCACCGGGTCTTCCGCCTCTTCCGGCAAATCGGACCGCAGCGCATTGACCTGGGCGGCAATCTGCGTAAGCGCTTCATTGGGATCGTAGTCCAGGCGAAGGTACGCCATCACCGTGCTCATGCCGGCGCTGGAGGTGGATTGTACATAATCAATCCCCTCGGCCGCTGCGACTTCGCGCTCCATAGGCTTGGTGATAAACCCCTGGATCAAGTCAGCATCCGCACCAATGTATGCCGTGTTGACCGTCACCACAGCATTCTGGATTTCGGGAAACTGCCGGACGTTCAGCTCAAAACCGGCACGCATTCCCAGCAAGAGGATAAACAGGCTGACCACCGAGGCCAGCACCGGTTTGCGGATAAAAACGTCAGTAAACCGCATCAGTTATTTCTCCTTTGGCCTGCCTGGCACTTACTGGTTTGCCGGAGCCGGTTCCAGTTCCGCAGAGGGCTGGACGCTCGGGTCATCGTTGATACTGACCAGCGCATTGTTGCGCAGCTTCAGCAGGCCGGAAGTGGCGATCTGCTCCCCTTCCTGCAAACCATCGGTCACCGCAATCAAATCACCACGACGCTCCCCGGTGCGTACAAAACGCCGGGTGGCACGAAGCTCTCCCTCATCATTCTCGGCAAGAATAAATACCGAGTTTCCATAGGGATCAAACTGGATGGCGGTTTGCGGGACAACCACCAGCTCCTGTGGCTGCCCCAGGTCCAGGGTTACCCGGCCGAACATGCCCGGGCGCAAACGCGCTTCGGGGTTTTGCAGCGTGGCTTGTAACGTGAAAGTGCGGGTCGCTTCGTTAATGGAGGGCTCGATGGCGGTTACCTCCCCTTCGAAGGTCTCATTACTGAACGCATCCACCTGGGCTGTCACCGCTTGCCCCACGTCTACCTCGGACAGCTGGCGTTCAGGCAGGGTGAAATTCAGGTAAATGGGATCAAGGGATTGTACCGACACCACGGGCTCACCGGGTGAGATATATTGGCCAATATTAACCTGCCGAATTCCCGAAATGCCATCAAAGGGAGCGCGGATGGTTTTCAAGCGAATGCGTTCTTTCTGGGCTTTGACTGAGGCCACGGTTTGAGCGGCTTCACTTTGCCGACGCTGTAATTCGGAACGGGAGCTGTTCCCTTCATCAAACAGGCGCTGATAGCGCTCCAGCTCCATGGACGCCAGTTTTTCTGCCGCGTTCAACCGTTCCAGTTCGGCTTCGTCAGTGGCAGTATCGAGCGACACCAGCCGCTGACCTTTTTCCACTCGGTCACCATTGTCGAAATGAATGCCCGTGACAATTCCGCTCGCTTCAGTGCTCAATTGCGCCCCGCTGACGGCCCGAAAACTGCCGACGGCGGTCGTTTCCCGGTTCCACTGCTCAAGCCCCGCTTCGGCGGCGGTCACTGAGGCGGTCTGCTCAGGCATATTGTCCAGAAAGTTACCGATCATCGTGTTCACAAAAGCCTTGTAGCCAAAAATCAGGCCGAAGACGACACCGACAATCACCAGCATTATGATCATTCGCTTGGTCATGCGCTTACTCCCTAACTCCTGCGTTTATGTCTGAGCAGATGGTACTTTCACCTGGTACTTTCCAGTACTTACTTTCATTGACGGGAAGGTTTTTACTGAGCCCTCGGACGGAGGTACTGCGGGGGGCTTCTTCAAGGATGCCAAGCTTACAACAGACCGCCTCAAAGGTATACGGGGGTTACAGAATCTTACATTTGGACGCCACCTGCCAGTACCCTTGCACAATGCCCGCCACTCTTTTACTGTATGTAAATACAGTATTCAAGTGATTCCTACTTCATCACCTTAATTATGAGTTACGCCGAGCTGGTCTGTCAGAGCAACTTTTCGTTTTTGGAGGGCGCCTCACACCCCGAGGAGTTGGTGGCTCAAGCGGGCGTTCTGGGCTACAAAGCCCTGGCCATTACCGATGAGTGTTCCGTGGCGGGTGTTGTTCGGGCTTATGCCGAAGGCCGGGACAGCGATACCGCACCCGCCTTGATCGTAGGCAGCCGGTTCCGTATTGAGGGCGAGCTGGACCTGGTGCTGCTCTGCCCCAGTCGCCAGGCTTACGCGGAGCTGTGCCGCATTATCACCAATGCCCGACGTCGCTGCCCCAAAGGGGAATACCGGCTTGAAGAGTGGGATATAAAGTCCCTGCAATATTGTCTGCTTCTGTGGTTGCCATCCGGGCGTCCGAGTGATCAGGCCTGGGGCCGCTGGCTGAAAAAACACCATGCCGAGCGGCTTTGGCTGGCGGTGCGGTGCCACCTCACGGAGGCGGAGCATCGCTATCGGGCCCATTGCGAAACACTGGCCCGGGAGCTGGCCTTACCGGTGTGTGCCTGTGGCGATGTGCTGATGCATCATGCTGAAAGGCTGCCCTTACAGCAGGTACTCACGGCTATCCGGCTGGGCACCACCGTGGTTCAGGCGGGTCGACGCCTGCAGTCCAATGCCGAACGCCGCCTGCGATCCCTGCCCCGTTTGCAGTCTTTATTTCCGGCGTCGTGGCTGACAGAGACCCTGCGCATTGCCGAGCGCTGCCGGTTTGATCTGGGCGAGTTGCGCTACGAATACCCCTCTGAACTGGTCCCGAAAGGAAAAACGGCTTTTTCATGGTTGTGCCATCTCGTCGACAAAGGAATAGCCAAGCGCTTTCCGGAGGGGGTCTCCGGCGAGATTCAAACCACCATCGACAAAGAGCTGGATTTGATCGAAAGCCTGGGCTACGCCCATTTTTTCCTGACCATTCACGATCTGGTGCGGTTTGCCCAGGAGCACGGCATTCTCTATCAGGGACGTGGGTCGGCGGCTAATTCTGTGGTGTGCTACTGCTTGGAAATTACAGCGGTAGACCCACGCCATATCAAGGTGCTGTTTGAACGCTTCCTGTCACGGGAGCGTAACGAGCCCCCGGACATTGACGTGGACTTCGAGCACCAGCGGCGCGAGGAAGTCATACAATACATTTACCGTAAATACGGTCGGCCCCGCGCTGCTCTTGCCGCCACGGTGATTACCTACCGGTTTAAAAGCGCCCTGCGGGATGTCGGAAAAGCGCTAGGTATTAATGAATCGCACCTGGATTTTTTGATTCGCCAGACCAACCGGCGCGACCGGGGTACCGACTGGGCGTCACAGGTTGCCGAGGCCGGGCTCGATCCAAACGCGGATACGGGCCGACACCTGATCCAGAGGGTGAACGAGCTGCGCGGTTTTCCCCGTCACTTATCCCAGCATGTGGGGGGATTCGTGATTTCTTCTGGTCCGCTGTACGAACTGGTGCCCGTCGAGAACGCAGCGATGACCGATCGCACTGTCATTCAGTGGGACAAGGACGATATCGAGACGCTTGGCCTGCTTAAAGTGGATGTGCTCGCGCTCGGCATGCTAACCGCCCTGCGCAGGGGTTTCGACCTGGTGCGCGAGCACTGGCAACGGGAGTTAACGCTCTCCGGCGTGTGTCGTGAAATGACGGACAAGGCTGTCTATGAAATGATTCAGCGCGGCGACACCGTAGGGCTGTTCCAGATTGAGTCCCGCGCTCAGATGTCCATGTTGCCGCGCCTGAAACCCGCCTGTTACTACGACCTGGTGATTCAAATTGCCATTGTCCGCCCAGGCCCTATCCAGGGGGGCATGGTGCACCCGTTTCTCAAACGGCGAAACGGCGAAGAAAAGGAAGAGTACCCTTCCGAAGCGGTGAAAGGGGTTCTGGAGCGCACACTGGGCGTACCCATTTTCCAGGAACAGGTGATCCATCTGGCCATGGTGGCCGCCGGCTTCAGTGGCGGTGAAGCGGATCAGTTGCGCCGCGCCATGGCCGCCTGGAAAAAAACCGGCGACCTCGATCCCCTCAAGGACAAGCTGATCAAAGGCATGACCGAACGCGGCTATCCGCTGGCCTACGCTGAACGCATTTACCAACAGATTCGTGGTTTCGGTGAATACGGTTTCCCGGAGTCTCATTCCGCCAGCTTTGCGTTGCTCGCTTACGCGTCGGCCTGGATGAAGTACCATTATCCGGAAGCCTTTTACGCCGCACTAATGAACAGCCACCCCATGGGCTTTTATTCACCTTCACAACTGGTGCAGGACGCCCGGCGCCACGGGGTGGAAATACGCCCCGTGTGTATTAACCATTCGGGCGCCGACCACCGGCTGGAAAGCACCGGAAAGAGCACCGACAAGAGCTCCGGCAACGGCTGGGCAATTCGTTTGGGCTTCAGGATCGTGACAGGTTTGTCGCGAAAAGCGATTGAAGCCATCACGGGCATCCCACCGGACGTACATGGATATCGTTTCCGCGCTTTGAACGATATTCACCGGCTGGGACTGGCGCAACCCGACCGCGAAGCTCTGGCTGGTGCAAACGCGCTACACAGCCTCAGTAATAACCGTTACCAATCGCGCTGGGCGCTGATGGATCGCGGGTTCACACTTCCCTTGTTTGCCGCTCAGCCTTCGGAAGAAACACTCGCTGCGGAAGCAGAAACAACTCCCTATCTGCCCGTCCCGAGCGACATCGACAATCTGGTGGAGGATTATGCCAGCGTCGGGTTAACCCTGAATCGACACCCCATCGCACTATTGGATGAGGCGGGTTGTCTGGGCCGCTTTGTCCGCGCCACAGCATTGGGAGAATATCGCCACGGTGCCCTCGTGACGGTTATCGGTGTCGTCACTGGTCGCCAGAGTCCGGGAACCGCTTCGGGCGTTACTTTTATTACCCTGGAAGACGATACTGGCAACCACAACGTTATCGTCTGGCTGGCCACGGCCCGGGCGCAAAAGCAAGCGTATCTAACCGCTCGTGTACTGCGTGTTCGCGGGACCGTTGAACGCGAGGGGGAAGTGATTCATGTCATCGCCGGGAAGCTGGAAGATCTGAGCGATTGTTTGGAGAACCTGTCAGCCAGATCCCGGGACTTTCATTAATCCGGGCCATTAATCCAGGCCACTAATCCGGGCATCTCCCCCGTCTCAATGACATCAACGGCGTACAAAAACCAGGCAACGATTGTTGGCCGGCAGTTCCAGTGTTTCGGTCAATACCAACCCGCGTTCCGCAGCCTCGATTTCCAGTGTTTGCCGGTTCCGGATACCTCGATGCGGCGCCTGGGACTTCAACCACTGATCAAAGGCGGCATTGCTCTCGCTGGTGAACTGCCCCTGCTCATTGAATGGCCCATACACGATCAGTTTGCCTTTTGGCGGGAGCACGCGCGTGCATCCATCGAGCAGAGACAGCACACTTTCCCAAGGCATGATGTGCAAGGTGTTCGCGCTGAATACGGCATCGGTGCTCGCCACCGGCCAGTCCGGCTGAGTCGCGTCCAGCGTCAACGGAGCGCGAATATTCTTTCCCGGATATTCACTCAACCATTGCTGAATAGCGTCGTGATTATCAGACAAGTCACTGGTTTGCCACTCCAGGTGAGGCATGGCCGAGGCGAAGTAAACGGCGTGCTGTCCCGTGCCCGAGCCGATCTCCAACACATGCCGACAGGTGGCAAGACGCGGGATCAGTACGGACAAAATAGGTTGCTTATTGTTTTCGCAGGCCTGCGAGAAGGGTTTCTGCGGCGTCGGGGACATCGGTTACCTCGGCGGCTTGAAAACCGTCATTGTAACCGATTAGGAATGGGGTCAGTAAAACAGAATCTCTTCACCCACCCGCTCAATCAACATATCGCGGTAATATTCCGCTTTGGCGATGTGCAGCGTCTCCAGTGGATTGAAGTTATCGGTAATAATCAGTTCGGAATCGCCCTCAATAGTCACTTCGCGCTCAGTCAGCCACGCCAGCGTATCGGCGCTGCCCTGCAACTCCAATGGTTCATCCGATACGTAGAAGACAAAATCATTGAAGGTGGCCTCTGGGGAAGACACAAAAGTGCGGCGGTGCTCAAACACCTGATCGAGGGTATGCGCGACCGCTTCCACGGGCGCCTCCTCCCCCTCCAATGTCAAACCGACAAAGTTAAGGGCCAGGACACCACCGGGCTTGAGCTTCGCTTTCAACTCTTGAAACATCTCCAGACTCAACAGGTGAATGGGTTCGGCTCCCCCGGTAAAACAATCGTGGATGATAAAGTCATAGCGCTTATTCAGCTGTTTAATCTGGTAGCGAGCATCCCCGACAATGACGTCTCCAGTGGGTTGAAAGCTAAAATAACGATCCGCCGCATAGGCCACCGCAGGGTCAATCTCTATGGAATCGGTACGCACACCAAACTGCTCGTACACATTCACCAGGTGCCCACTGCCAAGACCCACCAGCAATGCCTCATCCCCGGCGGGATTAAAACGCGGCAGATACCCCACGACTTTCTGGTAGCCCAGCAGACCGGCCCCGGTACGAATATCCTCGGCACCGATGGTAGACCCGCCGGACATCAGCCAGCGAATACCACGGTCGGGCTGGTCTACCACCCTCACCCAACCGTAATGCGTTTCCTGCTCAAACACGACCTTGGAGCCAGAGTAATTCCGCTCACCCACGCCGGCCCCCACGCCAAACAATAAGACCAGGGCCAGAATCCCAGTCGTGGCCCCCCAGCCCACTATGGAGTTTCGGGCGCGCAGACGCCGATTCTCATACAGCGCCAGCAGCAATGCCATGAATAACATCAACAGGCTCAAGGCGATCACGATTTGCTCGGTTCCAGCCAGCGGCAGCAGGAAGAACCCGAGAAACAGCGTGCCGAGCACACTCCCCAGAGTGCTGATCGCGTAGACAGTGCCAGCGGTGCGCCCTACCCGCTCCAGTCCACTGGTTGCGATTTTGATGACATAGGGCCCCACCATTCCCAGCATCAGCAGGCAGGGGGTGAACAGCACGAAAGCGCTCACCAGCGCGCCACCGCGCAACCCCAATACATTACTGGCCAGTTGTACCGGCTTGCTGATCAGCGGAATAACACCGATTAAAATCGCGGTGACCAGCAGAATGTGAGACAGCCGTAGCCACGGGGCCGTATCCGCCAGGCGGCCACCGAGCATGTAGCCGATCGACAGCGCCAATAACGCTGTGGACAGCAGCGACGACCAGACAATCATGCTCACCCCGTAATAGGGTCCGATGATGCGCGTGCCGAGCAGCTCGATCATCATGACCGTAGCCCCGGTAATGCTCGCCGTGATGTAAAACAGAACCCGGTCTGCCCGGGTCAGGGGAGGATGGGCAGCGGCGCTGGCAGCGCTCGCTTTGGAAGACGATCGTTTTTGGTGGGGCAGACTTTGTTTGGACACGTTCCATGACCTCTATTACTTATTGTAACGCCCGGTATGTGCGTCAGACTTAATGGTATGAGTAACTGTAGTCTATAAAACGTTAGCGTATAAAAAGTCCCCGTGCCTGCCAATCGAACTCTCCGATTTTGTGGCGCGTTTCTCAACTCGTGAAAATTACCAGAGGACGCAATTTACTGCTCCGCCAGCCTCCCCCAAAGGTCATACTCATCCGCGTTTTCAATAATGACAGTGACCTTATCGCCGGGCTGCACATTGTGTTCACCATTGAGGTACACCACCCCGTCGATTTCCGGGGCATCGGCGTAACTGCGCCCTATGGCCCCTTCACTGTCTACCTCATCAATCAATACTTCCAGCGTTCGACCCATCTTCGCTTGCAGGCGACGAGCGGAAATACCCTGCTGCAACGCCATAAAACGCTCGAAACGCTCCTGCTTGACCGCCTCTGGCACCGGGTCCGGTAACTCGTTGGCCGCGGCACCTTCCACCGGGGAATACTGGAAGCAACCCACGCGATCCAGTTGCGCCTCTTCCAGGAAGTCGAGCAACTGCTGGAAGTCTTCTTCGGTTTCACCGGGGAAACCGACAATAAATGTCGAGCGAATCGTCAGGTCGGGAACCTGGGCGCGCCAGCTTTGAATTCGCTCCAGCGTCTTCTCCACCTGCCCCGGGCGACGCATCAACTTCAAAATGCGAGGGCTGGCATGCTGGAACGGAATGTCCAGATACGGAAGGATTTTCCCCTCAGCCATCAACGGGATGACCTGATCCACGTGAGGATAAGGATAAACGTAGTGCAGGCGCACCCACACGCCCAGCTCACCCAGCGCCTCACACAATTTGATCATATCGGTTTTCAGTGGGCGCCCATCCCAGAAGTCGGTGCGGTATTTCACGTCCACACCATAGGCTGAAGTGTCCTGAGAAATCACCAGGAGTTCCTTGACGCCCGCCTTGACCAGCCGTTCGGCTTCACTCATTACCTGCCCGATGGGTCGACTGGCCAGTTTACCTCGCATGTCAGGAATGATGCAGAAGCTGCACTTATGATTGCAGCCCTCGGAAATCTTCAAATAGGCGAAATGCCTGGGTGTCAGCTTAATGCCCTGAGGTGGCACCAGGTCGATGAATGGGTTGTGATTCGCCGCCGGCGGTAAATGCTGGTGCACCTGATCCAGCACCTTTTCATAGGCGTGAGCGCCGGAAATGCCCAGCACCCCGGGATGCACCTCCCGTATTTCATCTTCTTTCACGCCAAGGCAACCGGTGACAAGTACTTTGCCATTCTCCTTGAGCGCTTCGCCGATAGTGCTCAGAGACTCTTCTACCGCACTGTCGATAAAACCGCAGGTGTTGACGATGACCATATCGGCATCGTCATAGCTGGGCACAATGTGATATCCCTCGGTGCGCAGCTGGGTCAGGATACGTTCGGAGTCCACCAGGTTTTTGGGACAACCCAGACTGACAAAACCAACTGTGGGGGTATTCTTCATAAAGCGCCGCTCGCAGGTGTTCAGAGGGGAATAGCAAACCGGAGAAAGAGAGGGTCCGCGAAAACGGCGCTATTGTAGGCGTTTCGGCGCGATTTTGCAGCCGTCGATTGGGGCAAATCGCCGAAAACCGATGATTCAGGCACGGCCTGGGCCTGTCCTGTCAGAGCATCATCCCGTGATAGAATGCGCGCGTTTTCCAGCAAGCATCGAGTGCCCAGTCAATGAGGCCTAAACCGCACGTTCTCACTCTGCCCTACCGAACCGACAGCGTTGCCTGGTTTGCGTGCCTGGCCGGGCGACGCCAACCTGTGTGGCTCGATAGCGGTCGCCCTCACAGCACCTATGGGCGTTTCGACATTATGGCGGCGGAGCCGGAGACGATACTGAGCAGCCAGGATGGAAAAACCCGGCTGCTTGACGCCCAAGGCCAAAGCCACTCCCTGACTGGCCACCCCTTTGATCTCATTGAGCAGTGGCTGCCCCAGCCACTCGAACCCGTCCCTGACCTGCCCTTTGTGTCCGGCGCGATCGGCTATTTCAGCTACGATCTGGTACGGCAGCTGGAGTCGCTGCCCGCGCACGCCCGGCACGACATCGCTCTGCCCGATTTCTGGCTCGGTCTCTACCCCTGGGCAATCGTGCAGGATCACCACCGGAAACAGACCTTTCTGGTGGCACGCCCTGATATGGACCCGATGCCGCTGCACCGTGAACTGTCTCAGCAGGACCCGGATTTTGAGTTAAAGCAATTTCTTGAACCTAAAAAATCCTTTAAAATCAGAAAGTTTAAAGAAGAACTTACAGCAGATTCTTACCAAAAGAAGCTCTCGCAAATTCAGGCTTATATTCGCGCTGGCGACTGCTATCAAGTCAATCTTGCCCAACGCTTTCAGGCTGACTGCCAGGGCGACCCTTTGGCGGCTTATCTGGCGTTACGACAAGCACTGCCCTCGCCGTTCTCCGGTTATTTGCCACGGCCGGAAGGCGCCATTCTCAGTTTGTCCCCGGAGCGCTTTATTGCCCTCAGAAATGGTGTGGCTGAAACCAGGCCCATCAAGGGCACAGCCCCGCGCCACCCCGACCCGATCCGGGACCAGGCAGAAGCGGACGCGTTACGCCGAAGCGCCAAAAACCGTGCCGAAAACCTGATGATCGTCGATCTGCTTCGCAACGACCTCAGCAAGTGCTGTGACGAGGTTCGTGTCCCGGCGTTGTTTGAACTTCAAAGTTTTGCCAATGTGCACCATTTGGTCAGCACGGTTACCGGACACCTGAAATCCGGAGCGACGGCCGTGGATTTGCTCAGGGGCAGCTTTCCGGGCGGCTCGATTACCGGAGCGCCAAAGATTCGCGCCATGGAGATTATCGAAGAGCTTGAACCGGTGCGCCGCTCGGTGTATTGCGGGAGCCTGGGCTATTTGAGCGCCGACGGCCAGATGGATACCAGTATTGCGATTCGCACCCTCGTTTGCCATCAAAATCGCCTGTATTGCTGGGGCGGCGGCGGTATTGTGGCGGACTCGGAACCCGACGCGGAGTACCAGGAGAGTTTGAATAAAGTGAGAGTGTTGATGGAGACGCTTGAGAGGGAGTTTGGAGATCGGCCGCCTCTCTGAAAGCTTTCTCGAGGGCACTGATAACCTTGTTGCCACTGTAAGGCTCTTCAGTTTGGGCAGAGGCAAACGCGAAGCCGACGGAATGAGGCCCTTGGGAAACTCTAGGAGGCAGGAAGCCGACTTGAAGCCCCCATGGAGGGGTTCACGGCGGGTTTCCCAAGGGCCTCATTCCGTCGGCGCTACCTGTCTCTCTTATAAACTCAAATCGCGGTTACTGGCGGAAATGAAGGCTTTTTTGAGGTCTTCGTAGTTGTGTACCGCCGGGAATTGCGGGAATTCGTCAATGACGTTCTGCGGGGCGTGAAACAGGATGCCGGCGTCGGCCTCACTCAGCATGGTGGTGTCGTTGTAGGAGTCGCCTGCCGCAATGATCCGGTAGTAGAGGGTTTTCAATGCCAATACGGACTGGCGCTTGGGGTCTTTTTGACGCAAGGTGTAATCCACGACCTTGCCCTTTTCGTCCACTTTCAGCCGATGGCACAACAGGGTCGGAAAGCCCAGTTGACGCATCAGGGGCTGGGAAAACTCGTAAAACGTGTCGGACAGGATGATGACCTGGAAGCGTTCGCGCAGCCAGTCGACAAACTCCGGAGCGCCGTCCAGAGGCTTCAGGCGTGCAATCACGGCCTGGATTTCATTCAATCCCAGGCCGTTTTCCTCGAGAATACGCAGACGCTGTTGCATCAGCACGTCGTAGTCAGGAATATCCCGGGTAGTGGCTTTTAGCGCTTCAATACCGGTTTCCTTGGCAAATTCGATCCAGATTTCCGGTACCAATACCCCTTCCAGGTCAAGACAGGCGATTTCCACAGTTACCCCCAACAAGCGTCTGATTTAGGCTGGGGCTCGACGCCCCAAAACGCGCGCTAATTTACCGGCTTCCCCCAAGGAACGCAACTTGCCTGACGTCTGAACACCTGCTGACATTGTCAAGCAAATGGCCGAGCGATTCACGTGGAACATATTTCAAAATCGGCAATTTTTAACCAGCTGTTCTATGAAAACAGTCTATAAAATTTTGCTATTTTGACGAAAATATGACCAAAATAGCGCAATATATGGTGTTTTTTAATAAAGGCACCACTACATACTGTACATTTTGCGCTCACATAGTGCAAAAAGCACCCAATGTTCCACGGCTTAAAAATACCGCAAAAACCAGCCGGGACCGCCAGCTATAAGGTCATAATGACTGGCTATTAGGAACTTGTCCGGCGCTCTGGTATTCTTCCCGGCCCGTGATAGCAAATCGAACAATGGCCCTTTTTCATGAGCAGTGAATTACTCAATACCGTCGATATCGATGCTGAATTACAGCACGCCTCCCCTCAAAAGATTCTGCAGTTCGCTTTAGGCGAATTCGATAACATCGCCGTCTCCTTCAGTGGGGCTGAAGACGTCGTGCTGGTGCACATGGCTCACCAGATTCGACCCGATATTCAAGTATTTTGCCTGGATACAGGCCGGCTACACCCGGAGACGTATCGGTTTATTGAGCGGGTGCGCGAACACTACGGTATCGACATCGATGTGCTCTCCCCCGACGGCGAGGCCGTTCGTGAATTGGTGCGAAATAAAGGCTTGTTCAGTTTCTATGAGGACGGCCATCAGGAATGTTGTGGAGTGCGTAAAATCGGTCCGCTGCGCAACAAGTTATTGCAGGTGGACGCCTGGGTAACGGGGCAGCGCAAAGACCAGAGCCCTGGCACACGAATGGGCATACCGGTAATTCAGGACGACAAATTGTTTGCGCGTCCGGGCGACCGCCTGGTGAAATTCAACCCACTGGCCAACTGGAGTTCACAACAGGTCTGGGACTACATTCGCGCGATGGAAATCCCCTACAATGAACTGCATGATCGCGGCTTCGTCTCCATCGGCTGTGAGCCCTGCACTCGCCCTATTGGTCCGGGTCAACACGAACGGGAAGGCCGCTGGTGGTGGGAAGAAGCCACCAAGAAAGAATGCGGACTGCACGCAGACAACGTCAAGTAAACGACTCTAATCGAACCGGTAAGAAGGTGAACCATGAACATCACGCTGGTTAAAAAAATCCTGAAGGACGGATCGCCCTGCCCCAAGTGCGCCGATGTCCTGCAAAAGCTGGAAGCGTCCGGCCATATGGATCGCATTGACCGTATCATCGTGGCGGATGAGCGGGACCCCGACAGCCCGGGTATGACATTGGCGCATCAGCTTCAGGTGGACCGGGCCCCCTTTTTTGTGGTGGAACGAGAAGGCCAGGCACCGGAAATTTACACGGTCTACCTCAAGTTTGTGCGGGAAGTTCTGGAACAGGAAACGCGTGAATCCGACGAACTGAAGGAAATCATGAAGGACAACCCTGACTTGGATTTTCTCTAAGTCCTGACGCCTGACACACCGCTTTTCGGCTGGAGTCAGGCGATGCCCGGGCAAGCCACTCCGGTTCCCCCCAGGCCACAATATCCACCGGGATTTTTTGCCAGATACTGCTGGTGATAATGCTCGGCATAGTAAAACGGCCCGACGTCCTGAATTTCCGTCGTAATACTGCCCTGCCCCGCCCTGTTTAGCGCGGCCTGGTAACGATTCCGGCTCTCTTCTGCGGCGTTTTGCTGAGCCGAAGAACAGGTATAAATGCCGGAGCGATACTGCGTGCCTCGATCATTGCCCTGACGCATGCCCTGCGTGGGATCGTGATTTTCCCAGAAGGTTTTCAGAACGGTATCCAGAGAAATCACCGTTGGATCGAACACCACCAGCACGACCTCGTTGTGCCCGGTATACCCGGAGCACACTTCCTCATAAGTCGGGTTGGGTGTGAAACCTGCCGCATAACCCACCGCGGTGGTGTAGACACCGGGCAATTGCCAGAAGCACCGTTCTGCGCCCCAAAAACAACCCATCCCCACAACGAGTTGCTCCATTCCTGCCGGAAACGGTGGTTGCAACGGAGTGCCCTTCACAAAATGCTTGCCCTGATTTCCCTCAAGCGCCATAGGCTCATCGCGGCCCGGCAGCGCCTGCTCACGAGTTGGCATCTCCAGCTTTCGGGTTCTGGAAAACATGGCTTTGCCTCCTACAGAATAACTTCAAGCTACCTTACAAAAAAGCACCTTACAAAATACGACTGACGGCTTAAAGAAATCAGCGAGTCAGTCACTGAAGGGTCGGAGGTCTACCGTACAGAGACTCTTGGAGGCATGGATGCCGACATGAAGCCTACAAGGATGTATTCACGGCGGGTCTCTGTGCGGTAGACCTCCGCCCCCGGAACCTCCCCGTCAAACCCACTCGTTGTTTTCAACACTAAAACCAGCGCTGATTATTAGACCGCTGCCACCAGCGCAACAGCAAACGGTCCATCGACTCCTCGGCCGCAAAGCCCAGCTTCTTCGGCAGTGACTTTTTCTGCACGTAGTTTACCTCGAAGATATCCGCTTTCTCAGAGAGTGACAGCAGATACTCGTCACTGGTTTTTAACTCATCAATCAGATTGACATCCTGAGCGCGACGGCCAAACCAGATCTCACCGGTCGCTACAGCCGCAACGTCCACCTGAGGACGGTGCTCCGCCACAAACTCCTTGAACAGAACGTGCGTGTCTTCCAGGTCTTCCACAAACTTGTCACGGCCCTTCTTGGTATTTTCACCAAACATGGTCACCGTGCGCTTGTACTCACCAGCGGTAAACACTTCGAAATCGACGTTGTTCTTTTTCAACAGCTTGTGAAAGTTGGGAAGCTGAGCCACTACACCGATAGAGCCGAGCACCGCGAAGGGGGCCGCCAGAATACGGTCTGCCACGCAGGCCATCATGTAGCCGCCGCTGGCCGCCACCTTGTCCACGCAGACCGTCAAAGGAATATGACGTTGTCGAATGCGCGCAAGTTGACTCGAGGCCAGCCCGTAACTGTGTACCAGGCCGCCACCGCTCTCCAGTTTAACCACCACTTCGTCCGAGGTGCTCGCCAGGCTCAGCACAGTGCTGATTTCTTCCCGCAATCGATCAGTGGCGGAGGCCTTGATGTCGCCGTTAAAGTCCAGCACGAAAACACGCTTGCCCGGTGTGGGCTCGCCCTGGCCTTTGGCCGCTTTTTTTTCTGCCCGTTCAGCCTTGAGGCGTTTTTTTTCCGCTTTTAATTCAGACTTGCGATCCGCTTCGTCGAGCACAGCCTGTTTCAGCGTGTCCGCCATCTGCTTGAAGCGGTCATTGAGTTTGTGGACTTCTATATGACCTTTATCGCCCTTTTTCCGGGTTTTTTGGCCCGCCGCAGCGATTAACCCCAGGACAATCCCAATCGCCACGACAACGGTGACCGCCTTGGCCAGAAACAAACCGTATTCAATAAGAAATTCCAAATCAGGACTCCGTCAATAGTTGTAGGTTTCCGTGTATAGTCATTGTGGTTATTCCCACACGTTCAACGCCTTGCGGGCGGGGTCGTTTAATGGACGAGCCAATAAGCCCGTCGCGGATAACCGCACTTCAAACAGGGCGTTGTCCGCCATGGGCACAAAGGTCGCACTCCCATATCGCGCATCCACCAGCGGGAACCACTCCGGATGACGATTGACCCAGGACCATAAATCCGGCCCCCAGCGATCCGAGGCGAGACCATAGACCGTTCGCTCAGCCGAACGCTCTTCTGTCAGGCTGTAATAGCGACCGCTCAAGCGATCAAGCCGGTAGCCGGGATGGACACCCAGCCCAGCGACCATGCCTTTCCACTTAATCAGCCGCGCGTCCAGTTGCCATTGATCTCCCTGCAACTCGAAAGTTTCTTCTTCACCGTTACTGTGCACCAGCGTTGCTTCATAGCGCTGTTCGGCCAACCGCTTGAAGCTCAACGTGGCCACCGCCTGCTCCTGAGTCAACTGACGATAGCTGAACAGATCCATTGAGGCCAGTGCCAGCATGAGCGCCACCACCAGTAGCCCAAGCCCAAGCAAGCCACGCACAAAGCCCAGCAACCAGTGGCGTCGGGCCAGCAGGCGAAGTGCCATATACGCAAAGGCGAGCCCGAGAAATACAATCAGAACTGACAATACCGTGTAGAACATCAGGGGTCTCCCGCCCGCTGGCTCAAGGGTTGAGGCCTATTGTGCTGGCGACGAACGAAATCCGCAATCAATTGCCCGGCCAGAGTTTGGGGCGGCGGTATATCCGGCAAGGATTGATAGTGGTACCAGTGAGCTTCCACGATTTCATCCCCATCCACCCGGATATCGCCCGACCGGTATTCGGCATGAAAACCCAGCATCAACTGTCCCGGAAAAGGCCAGGGTTGACTGTCGAAATAACGCGGCGGATGAACGCCCAGACCGACTTCCTCTTTGACTTCCCGGTGCACCGTGTCTTCTACCCGCTCGCCGATCTCCACAAACCCGGCAAGTGCGGTGAAAGTGGCGCTCGTAGAGCGGGCGTGGCGCGCGAGCAGACAGTGGTCTCCGCGTGTGACCAACGTGATCATGCAAGGGGTGACGCGCGGGTAAAACCGCAGGCCGCACTCCGGGCACTGATGAGCAGGCTCACCGGCGGGCATTGGCTCAGTCGACGCTCCGCAACGGCCGCAGAAGCGATGTTCCCGACGCCACCGGTACCATTGCAAACCACTTCCCGCGAGCATAAACAAGGCATCCGGCACCCGGCCCAACAAGGCGCGCAGGCCTAGCCAGCGGCCTTCCCGAAGCCCGGGAAGCTGCTCCAGCGGCCGGGAGGTTTCCGGAAGCAGTGAAACGAGCCTTAAAGGCCTTCCCCCCCAGTCGCCCAACACATCCTCAGGGGCGTGGGCAGGCCACTCAGCCCGCTGAGCCGGATCCAATAACACCAGTTGTTCGTCAGAGGTACAGAGCAATTGCCCATCCGCCACCAACAGATAACGGGGGGAAGCCGGGGCGAGGGGTGGTTGCTCGGAGGACGTCATGCAGCTGGGTAACCCACTGCGGCCAGGCTCTCTTCGGCCACCTGGAGCACACTGTCATCCGCGCTCCGCTGCTGTTTTACGCTGTCGATATAATACTCAAGGCTAATGATGGCGTCGGCGAACGTTTCAAGCATAGGGCCGACCGCAGCAGGCTTCTCGTTTTTCAGCAATGTTTGCTCGACAAACTGGCGACTGGCCAACAACACCGCCGCCGCCCGATGACGATTCAGCAGCACCATACCGCCACGAAGCGTACTCAGCGTGGTACCGACGTTTTTGATATGTCCGACGTCATAGCTGGATTCTGTATACGACGTCAGGGCACGTTTGATCATTGCCAGCCCGGCCTCGGCTTCCTCAAGGACCAAAGCCTCGGCTTCCACCAACTGGCTGCTCGAAATAACCTCTTCCCGAGAGCGTGCATTGATTGTTTCCAGACGAGAATCCGACAGGTTGCCCTGCCCTAAGCCGGTCACCGAACTTTCGATATACAACAACGTATCGGCGACTCGTAACAGCTCTTCCGCACTCACATCCTCAGACGCCTCCTGCCAGCGCTCGATACAGCGTATTTCCTCCCGCAAACTCTCGGCGGGCGTGACCAGTCCAACCACCTTCAGTATCTCCGCCACCTTTACCAGAGTCTCCACCAGCTCCGGGCTTTCCCTCAGCATTTCAACGCCGCCCTGCGCAGCGCGTTCCAGGATATTCTTAGTGCTGCGCAACTCATCCTTGAGCACACTGCCCATCGAATGAATGGTGGCGGCACTGGGGCCGGTCATAAACTGCAGTTCCCGCGTCAGTTCCCGGTCGGTATAGGGCAGATAGTCCAGCTGGTACGCCTGGAAAATGGGGTCAATGCGCTCTCCCGAAGCCCTGGACAGCGCGATCAGATAAAGCATTTCCTTCAGCAACTCGGGGGAAGGCGCCTTCTCCAGGCCCTCAGCACCCAACTTTTGAACATCGCGAATTTCCCGGTCCAGCGCGCTGAACAGGCGCTTGCGGCTGACGCCGATCGTCATTTCGCTCTGGCGCATCGCTTCCAGTGTAGCGGCCGCTATCCACCAAAGACCGGCACGGGGACGCCCACCACTGATGGACTCCAATCGCTCCATGGCACGGGCCATCATACCCAGTGACCCGGGCAACTGCCGATTTTGCAAGACGTTGACGAGCCCCACCTGATACATGTGCCGCAAACGTCTCACCAGCGCCGAAAAGTCCTCTCCCATCACGGTGCTTTGTTGACGTTTAGGGGGGATGACTTCGGGCACATCGATGACAAAGTAATAACTCTCGGGTAGCGGTGGTGCCCGCCGCAGCTGCCGCAGCTCGTTGATATGGGGGATCAGCAGCACCGCCATGCTGCGCGACGTTTGCAGGCAGTGTTCGATGTACCGGGGCAATATAAAGAAGGCCGAGGTGAGCACATTCAACTTGCGGTCGGTCTGCGCTTCTTCTCCCAACGGGATGTCGGTAATCTGCGATACCAGCTCGCGGGCCAGTAAATCGACCCCTTTCAGTTGCAATAAATCCAGGGTGCCACTGATCTGCTTGATGCCGTCAATACAGCTTTGCAAGCGGTCGGCGTCATTGCGATCCGCTGCAAACTCTTCCAGCCGAACCGCCGCCTGCTCAATGGTGGCTACCAGTTGATCCTGAACCAGTTTCAGGGAGTTGAGATTTACCTTCTCGGTGCTGCTCACGGGCGCTACCTTTTTTGTACTCTTTGATTAAATCCGTGAATAATCACGAGTTTGCGAACAGTGTCAGTCCTGCCAGACAATCTGACCGGCGGTTTTCTCAATGGCGTCCAGGCGTGCCCGGTGAGCGGCAAGCTCATCGTCACTGGCCGCGATAACAGGTAGCGGCGCCCGACCTCTTGCCAGCGGGCGTTTCTCTACACCAGAGGTGCCACCCCCTTCTGAACTCGACCCCTGCCCGCCCAGAGAGAGCGCCGTTTGCCCACCCGTCATCAGCAGGTAGACATCGGCAAGGATCTCGGCGTCGAGCAAGGCGCCGTGCAGTTCCCGCTGGGTGTTGTCTACGCCGTAGCGCTTGCACAGCGCATCCAGGTTATTTTTTTGCCCTGGGTGCTTGCCCCGGGCCAACACCAGACTATCCACGACACCACACCGCTTGGTGACCGAGCCGTAGCCAGCATCCCACGCGCGCAGTTCGTGATCGATAAACCCAATGTCAAACGGTGCATTGTGAATAACCAGCTCCGCGCCTTCGATAAAGTCGAGAAATTCACGCGCTATCTGAGCAAAGAGAGGCTTGTCGGCCAACATCTCATTCGTGATGCCGTGCACTTCAATGGCGCCGGCATCCACTTCGCGGTCCGGATTAATGTATTGATGGTAATGGCGACCGGTCAGTTTACGGTTGACGAGTTCGACACACCCAATTTCAATAATTTTGTGCCCCTGAGAAGCCTCAAGGCCGGTGGTTTCAGTATCCAGTACAATTTGTCTCACCCGTGACTCCCCAACTCATCAATCCCGCGATTGGCCAATTGATCGGCCATTTCATTTTCCCGATGGCCACTGTGGCCTTTTACCCAATGCCAGTCAACGCGGTGGGTTTTCACAGCTTCGTCCAGTGCCTGCCAAAGGTCCACGTTTTTGACCGGTTTTTTGGTCGATGTTTTCCAACCGTTACGCTTCCAGCCCGACAGCCACTCATTAATGCCTTTGCGCACATACTGGGAATCCGTCGTGAGCACGACCTCACAGGGCTCTTTCAGTGCGGCCAGCGCTTCAATGGCGGCCCGCAGCTCCATCCGGTTATTGGTGGTGTGGGCTTCGCCCCCGTACAGACTTCTTTCACGACCGTTGAATCGTAACACAGCCCCCCATCCGCCTGGCCCCGGATTTCCACGACAGGCGCCGTCGGTAAATACTTCAACTTTTTTCAAGGTTTCACCATTAACTATTTGATCTTGCAGCTTTTTGTGTTTTATTGAGGGGCTGAACACCGCCTAATCCACGAAAGCCCTTGTCGGCGTTTTCCCAGGGCGGTTTGAGCGGTACCGCTCCCCCAACCTCCTTGCAGGCCACGACCACGTAGAAGGCGCCACCCGGCAGCCGGAACCGTTTTCCCCAGGTTTCCAGCCATTGGGTGCGACGCATCAAGCCCGGAGAATTGACCGGTGGTCGAAAAAAACCCTGCTCAACGCTGTCGGGTACCAGATCCAACAGAGGCAGCCAGTCCAGTAACCGGCCCAATCGCAATGCGCGATGGTGCCACACGGCATGGGTACTGAACAGGCGTGCGACGCCACGGACGCCTCCCAGCCCACTCCACGGGTTGAAGCCGAGTATAATAAGGTGTCCCCGAGGAATCAGCACTCTTTGGACCTCGCGCAACAGCTGGTGAGGGTTTTCACAGTAGTCTAGAGCATGATGCAATACCACCATATCAATGGATTCACCAGGTAGTGGTAGTTGCCGGTGATCGGCCATCAGCCCGGAGAGGACCGATTCTTTGCCTGTGCCTGTGCCTGTGACTGCGCCTGTACTGGTAACTGAGCCGATGCAGGCCCCCACCGTCACCCGGTGAGCGATGCGGCTGCCGGCGCTGACATCCAGCTCGGGGGTGACACTCATCTGCAGCAAATGATAGCCAAAGCGATCCTGAAGCCTCTGGTCCAACGCCTCCCGTTCCTGGGCGAGCAAGGTTTCACCGAGCGGCGTGTGAAACCACGCGGACAAATCCGTCTGCGAGCGGGACAGCTCGGGCAGTCCGAAATGTCTCTGCCACCAGCGATAGGCTCGATTGAAGGGGCTTGATGGCCGCATAGTTCGGTTCGATACGTTTAGTTCGGTTCGATACGTTGATGCGCTTGCGTTTAAACGAAGTATATTGAAAATATCGAAAGCAGGTCAGACGAGTATACCTGCTTTAACGGTCTGAAAGCAGGAGTCCCTCATGCGAGAACCCATTCCCGTTCCGGCGCTCGACAGCAACTATTTTTGGCTGATCCCTGGCGATAACCGGAAAGCCTGGGTGGTTGACCCCGGAGACGCCACGCCCGTGCTGGAAGCCCTGCAGAAGTTGAAACTGTCCCTTGAAGGCATATTGATCACCCATCACCACTGGGACCATACCGACGGCCTGGAGGCGCTGTTGGCGAGGTTCGATGTGCCGGTCTACGGGCCGGAATCCGTGCCGGAAGTCACTCACGTGCTCACCGAAGGAGATCGAGTGGCGTTATTTGAAACGACAGAATTTGGCGTGAAAGAGCCAACGCTGGAGGTTCTTGCGGTGCCGGGCCACACGCTGGATCACCTGGCGTACTATCAGCCCGGCGTGGGCGGTCAACCTCCCCGGCTTTTCTGCGGCGATGCCCTGTTCGCCGCGGGCTGCGGCCGACTGTTTGAAGGCACAGCCTCACAGGCTCTGGACTCCCTGAACAAGCTGAATAAACTGCCAGCGGAAACCCTGATCTATTGTGCTCATGAGTACACCTTGGACAACCTGCGCTTTGCGCGAACGGTAGACCCGGATAATCCGGCTGTCCTGGCCAGACTGGAAGCGGTCAGCCAGTGTCGGGCCCGGGGAGAACCCACCCTTCCCTCCTCTCTGGATCTCGAGCGTGACACCAATCCCTACCTGAGAACCGGCCTGCCGGGCATCCGAAAAACCTTTGGGGCAGATGACGTGGAAGAGGACGCCAGCGTCTTTGCCGAACTACGCCGCCGTAAGGATCGTTTTCGCTGACGAGTTCACGTTCCCGTTCTCGGGGCGAGACCATTTCTTGACGCTTGCCGACGACGTCCATAGAATCGCCAAAATCCACGCTTGGCAAAAACGCCTGGCACCAGAGTCACCAAGCAGTTCGGAACCCAATGAATCGATTCAAGCGCCCTCTCGCCCTGGCCATCAGCCTGATCAGTCTCGGTGGCTGCCAAGCCCTGAACTCACACGATCGCACCGAAACGGAGCACTCTGACGGCAAGGCAGCCCAACAAGGAACGGTTATCGATGAATCTCTTTGCACCTTCGACGAGGAGTCTTACACGGAGTTCTCAATCTCTGATCGGGGCAACCTGTGGCCTCGACTGCGCGAAGGCTATGGCCTGCCGGACATTGATCACCCGCGGATCGACGCCTACCTGGACTGGTATACGCGCCATCCCCATTACATGGAACGCGTTCTGGAGCGCGGCCAGCGTTACCTGCATTACATTGCCAACCAACTCGATGCCGAAGGGATGCCCCTGGAGCTGGCTTTATTGCCGATTGTCGAAAGTGCGTTTGATCCCTTTGCTTACTCTCACGGGCGGGCTTCCGGGATCTGGCAGTTTGTCCCGGGTACAGGACGCCAGTACGGGCTCAAACAGAACTGGTGGTATGACGGACGTCGCGATGTAGTGGCGTCTACTGACGCGGCGGTGCGCTACCTCAACTACCTGCACGGACTGTTCGACGATGACTGGCTGCTCGCACTCGCGGCCTACAACACTGGGCAGGGCAACCTGGCGCGTCGCATTCGCAACAATGAACGCCAAGGCAAGCCAACGGATTTCTGGTCCCTGAGCCTTCCGCGGGAAACCCGGGCTTATGTACCCCAACTTCTGGCATTGTCCAAGGTAATCGCGGCACCGGAAGAGTACGGACTCTCATTGCGGCCAGTGCCCGACGAGCCCTACTTTCAGGTGGTCGATGTCGGTTCCCAGATCGATCTGTCGCAAGCGGCCGAAATGGCTCAAATGGATCTTGATGAGCTGTATATGCTCAATGCCGGCTACAACCGTTGGGCCACGGATCCGGAGGGGCCCCATCAGTTGCTTATCCCAGTGCAACATGAGGACGCTTTTCTCGAGCAGTTGGCCGAGCTGCCGACGGATCAGCGCGTCGCCTGGGACCGCTATCGCGTGGAGCGCGGGGACTCGTTGATTACCATTGCCCGGCGTTACCGCACCAGCGTTGACAACATCAAAAGCGCGAATCGGCTCAAGGGAAATATGATTCGTGCCGGGCAAACCTTGATGATTCCAACGGCCCGCGAGTCGGCCGAACACTACGCCTTCAGTGCCGACCAGCGACGAGCCAGGACCCAGAACCGTTCAAACGGCAATGACGGAACCCGGCTAGACTACCAGGTGCGCTCAGGAGACAGTTTCTGGACGATAGCCAAACGCCACGGTACGACCGTCGGCGCGCTGACCAATTGGAACGGCATGGCCCCAGGGGATACTCTGCGACCGGGACAAACCCTCGTTATCTGGACTGACCGGGAGCAAAGCGGAACTCGACGCACGGATTCCGAGCAGCGCTCAGTGGTTCGCAAAGTGAGTTATCGCGTGCGGAAAGGCGATTCTCTGGCACGCATTGCCAACCGTTTTGGCTTGTCTGTACAAGATATTCTGAGCTGGAATACGGTGTCTTCTTCGAGCTACATTCACCCGGGCCAATCGTTAACGCTTTACGTGGATGTAACAGAAAACGGAGGCTACTGACTATTGATGTAGTCCCTGGCCAGAGCACAAAAATGCCCGCTGTTTCCAGCGGGCATTTTTTTATGCGGGGCTACTTACCGAAGCCTTGGCACTAACGGCTGATCTTCGCATTGGCTCTCAGTTGGTCCCTGAACGCCAGATACTCCTGCTGGCCATGCATCTGCGCCAGATTGCTGCGCAGAGCACGCTGCTCACTCTCGGAGAGTTGGGTCCAGTCTCCCGGTTGAACCTCAGTCAGGGTCATCAGCGCGTATCCCCCATCAATTGGCGTACCACTGTTCTGAACGCCAGCTTCTGGGTGAGGCAAGGCAAATACATGGCTCAATAGCTCACGGCTTACATCGGCGTCGGAGCGCTCAACTGCTTCGGCTTGTTGAAGATCCAGGCCCGCTTCAGCGGCAACGCTTTCCAAAGAAGCACCGGACTGCAGTTCGGACAACAGGGCTTCGCCACGCTCGGCCAGCAACGCCCGGGTTTTTTGTGCTTCCAAACGGGTCGCGATTTGGTCACGCACCGTGTCCAGCTCCTGAATGTAGGACTCCTGGTGTTCGGTTTTCTTCACGACCACCACACGATCGGCGGCCAACTCAATCAAATGGCTGCTGTTATTGTCGACAAGCACCTCATCCGAAAAAGCGGCTTCAACCACCGGGCGTTCAGCGGCAACACCCGTGCCGCCATTGCGGGAAAACAGGCCAGTATTACCCATCGGCAAACTCAATTCCTCCGCTACCGGTTCCAGGCTGTCAGTGTTGTAAGACAATTCGCTGAGCCGCTCCATGAGGCCGGCAAATTCTGTCTCCGCCTGAACGCGCTTGAGCTGCCGGGCGATACGATCTCGTGACTCTTCAAAGCTCTGCACTTCGGTGCCGCTTTCTTCGGTAACTTTGATAAAGTGCACCCCGGCATCGGTTTCGACGGGGCCGGAGACCTCGCCTTCTGCCAGTTGATTGGCCGCGTCTATAAACGCTTCCGGCAAACCCTCGGAAATATACCCCAGGTCTCCACCCTGACCGCTGGAGCCAACATCATCAGAATAGTTTTGTGCCAACTCAGCAAAATCTTCTCCGCTTTCCAGCGCTTCCTGCACTTGCGCCACTCGATCATCATCGGCATCTTCAAGAAGGATATGGGATACCCGGCGCGGTGTTTGCTCCGCTGCCTGAGCCTCAAGATTCTGTTCGTACTGATCTCGCAACGTTTGCTCATCCAGTTCTATCTGCTCCATCAGCACCGCTACACTCAAGTCAATATAGTCCACCGCGACTTGCTCTGGCTGACGAAACTGCTGCTGGTTGTCCTGATAGTACGTTTCGATCTCGGTTTCGCTCACCTCTACCTCACCCGCCAGGCTCTGCTCTTCGAGAATGGCATACTGAAAACTGCGAGTTTGATAGTTCAGTGCAGCAAAACGCTGTAATTCATCATCGGTTACAAAGCCACTGGCACCGATACCCGATGAGAGCTGGCTGAGCAACATTTCCTGTCGAAGCATATTTTTGTATTCAGTGGGCGTGTAACCCATGGAGCGCAAAACCTGCTGATAGCGATTGGCATCGAAACGGCCGCTCTCACCGGCAAACTGGGGGAAGCTGACGATCAGGCTGTCCAGCTCCGCATTGCTGACGGCCATGCCATGTTCCCGGGCATACTGAATCAGCAACTGGCGCTGCACCAGATTATTGATCGCAGGCTCACGAAGGCGCTCGTCACTCACCATTTCGGAAGGCACTGAATCGCCATACTGGTTGAGAATCTGCTGCCGCTGACGATATACCTCCCTCATGACTTGGTTCTCAGTAATGGACTCGCCGCCCACACTGACAACTTCACCGGAATTGGAAGAACCGGAAAACAGGGCTTCCGAGCCGGACACAGCGAAAATAATCACCAGAAAACCAATCAGAATCCCGGCCACTACGCCCTTGGAATTGTCGCGAATCGTCTGCAGCATTGTCTGCTCCTAATCATCGTTCCTCCGGGGCGATCAATTCCGGAAGACATTTCTTATCATCCCGTCCAGGCACTGAGCCAAAACGGTTGAAGTTGAATAAAGAAAAGGCGCACCTTCAAAAGATGCGCCCCTTCATCACGCCCACTGGTTCACTCGTTCACTGCCATTAACAATCTGACGGTGATCACCCGTTAACAGTCGGCGCACACTGAAATTGCGCGCCAGGCGCGCAAACGCTTAGTTAACGGCGTCTTTCAGTGCTTTACCCGCTTTGAAGCCGGGCACCTTGGCAGCGGCAATCTGGATTTCAGCGCCAGTCTGCGGGTTACGGCCAGTACGAGCAGCGCGCTCTTTCACTGCAAAGGTACCAAAGCCTACCAAAACCACTTGTTCGCCCTTTTGCAGAGCACCAGTGATGTTATCCACCATGGCGTCCAAGGCGCGACCAGCGGCAGCTTTAGGAATATCCGCAGATGCGGCAATGGCTTCAATCAGCTCGGATTTGTTCACACTTAACCCCTTTTGCTTATTTGCTTCAAGAATTGATAGCGCAGGTCTACTGTTCATACCCGCTCAGGCAGGATGTCGGCCTGAACAGCAACTTAGGCGTGGACAGCAACTTCGCCCCCCGTGCCGCCTGCTTGGCGAATGAACTGCGATTTATACCAAGGCAGGCCATGCGGGTCAAGAACACAATGAATGCTTTGTGCGTTTAGCACCGTTCCTGCTGATTATTTAACCAAGGAGACGGTTCCAGCCTGGCAATCCGTCGCCAAACGTTACTGCCGGAACCCGGACACCCTGCCCTTATGTTACCTCTGGAAACTGCACCTTTGACCTCAGTGGGTGTTAATCCGGCCCGTTTCCGACTGCTGCTCTGCTTTTTTTTCAAGCGCCTGATATTCTTCATCAGAAAGCGGCTTGGGCAAGGATTGCAATGCAATTTGTAAAACATCGTCAATCCATTGGACAGGGCGAATCTCGAGATCTTCTTTGATATTGTCCGGAATTTCTTTGAGATCACGTTCATTCTCGGCCGGAATAATCACGGTTTTGATACCACCCCGATGCGCGGCCAGGAGCTTTTCTTTCAAACCACCAATACGCAGTACCTCACCGCGCAAGGTAATCTCACCGGTCATGGCAACATCGGCTTTCACGGGAATTGAGGTCAATACCGACACCAACGCTGTACACATGGCAATACCGGCGCTCGGACCGTCTTTGGGGGTAGCCCCTTCGGGCACGTGAATGTGAACGTCGGTCTTTTCGTGGTAGTCCGGCGCGATTCCCAACACCTGAGCGCGAGAGCGGACCACTGTGAGCGCCGCCTGGATAGACTCCTGCATAACGTCGCCGAGGGAGCCGGTCTTGATGATCCGCCCTTTCCCTTTAACCGCCGAAGACTCGATAGTCAGCAGCTCGCCCCCGACTTGGGTCCAGGCCAGACCGGTCACCTGACCAATCTGGTTTTTGTCCTCGGCGCGGCCGAAGTCAAACTTGCGCACACCCAGATAATCTTCCAGCACATCCGGGCCAACAACATCCTCTCGCAATGTTTTATCTTTCACGTGCCGAGTAACGACTTTGCGGCAAATTTTGGCGATTTCACGTTCCAGACCACGCACACCTGCCTCGCGGGTATAGTAGCGAATCACGTCTCGTATAGTGCTGTCTTCGAGCTTGACCTCACCCTCTTTCAAACCATTCGCTTTCATTTGCTTCGGAATGAGGTAGCGTAAAGCGATGTTCAGTTTCTCATCCTCTGTATAACCGGGAATACGGATTACTTCCATACGGTCCAGTAAAGGTCCCGGAATATTCATGGAGTTGGACGTACAAACAAACATCACATCCGACAGATCGTAATCCACTTCCAGATAATGATCATTAAAGTGATTGTTCTGCTCGGGATCGAGAACTTCCAGCAACGCCGATGCTGGATCGCCGCGATTGTCCATTCCCATCTTGTCAATTTCGTCCAGCAAAAACAGCGGGTTTTTGACCCCCACTTTCGCCATTTTTTGAACCAGTTTGCCCGGCAAAGACCCTATATAGGTGCGTCGGTGACCGCGAATTTCCGCCTCATCCCGAACGCCACCCAGCGCCATGCGAATAAATTTGCGGTTTGTGGCTCGGGCGATAGATTCGCCTAAAGAGGTTTTACCCACGCCAGGCGGGCCTACCAGGCAAAGGATAGGACCTTTTACTTTATTGACGCGTTTCTGAACCGCCAGGTATTCGAGAATACGCTCTTTCACTTCCTCAAGGCCAAAGTGATCTTTTTCGAGCACACTTTCGGCGCGCGCCAGATCGTGACGTACTTTACTGCGCTTTTTCCACGGAACCTTCAGCATCCAGTCGATATAGGCACGTAATACTGACGCCTCGGCCGACATCGGAGACATCATGCGCAGCTTGTTTAGCTCAGCCAGCGTTTTTTCACTGGCTTCTTTGGGCATGCCGGCCTGCTCGACCCGCTTTTCAAGTTCGTCGATTTCATTCCCTTCATCGCCCATATCCCCCAGCTCTTTTTGAATAGCTTTCATTTGCTCATTCAAATAATACTCGCGCTGGCTTTTTTCCATTTGTTGTTTAACACGGCCACGGATTTTCTTCTCTACCTGAAAGAGGTCGATTTCCGCTTCCATCAGGCCCAACAGATGTTCAATGCGTTCGCGCACAGACACCATCTCGAAGATGGCTTGCTTTTGACTCAACTCCAGAGTCATATGCGCTGCGACGGTATCCGCAAGACGACCGGGGTCGTCGATACCACTGAGGGACGTCATTACCTCGGAAGGCACTTTTTTACTGAGGTTAACGTACTGTTCGAATTGATTAATGGTCGAATTGATCAGCGCTTCTGCCTGCGGGCCTTCCAGGCTTTCATCCTCTTTCAGGGTCACCCGTGCGCGAAAGTGTTTTTCGATCACTTCCACATTGTCAATCTGGGCGCGATCACCCCCTTCTACCAGGACTTTCACTGTGCCGTCCGGCAATTTGAGGAGTTGCAAGATCGTGGCAATGGTTCCTACGCCATACAGCGCATCAGCTCCAGGCTCGTCTTCGCCCGGATTTTTTTGCGCGACCAACAGCACTTGTTTGTCACTGGCCATGGCGCTTTCCAGCGCCTCGATCGACTTCTCTCGGCCCACAAACAGCGGAATCACCATATGGGGGTACACCACAACATCCCGCAGAGGAAGAAGTGGAATATCACTGACTTGGGTGGGAGTAGCCTTGTCTTGCTGGTCCATTGAGTCGACCCTCATCGTCAAACGCGTAAAGTGATGCCCATTCACCGGGCTCAAGACAAAGGTGGGGGCTATCCAGGGTTATTGCAAGCTAACATAACGTTAAAAACCGCAAAGAGCGCCGTAATGGGCGCTCTTTGCGGTTACAACAGATGGGTACACCACCGCGTGTCAATCGCCCTTGGCCACCTTGGCCGGTCGTTCGCTCTGCTCGTACACCAACAGGGGTTCAGATTCGCCCTTGATGACCGTTTCGTCCACGATCACCTTGACCACACCCTCTTCCGAGGGAATCCGGTACATCGTGTCGAGCAGCACCGCTTCCATAATAGAGCGTAGACCCCGAGCCCCGGTTTTGCGATCCATGGCTTTTTGTGCCACAGCCTCAAGGGCATCGCGCCGGAAATCGATATCCACGCCTTCCATTTCAAACAAGCGCTGATACTGCTTGGTCAAGGAGTTTTTCGGCTCAGTCAGAATTTCAACCAGGGCTTCCCTGTCCAGCTCATCCAGTGTCGCTATGACCGGCAGACGCCCAACAAATTCGGGGATCAAACCATACTGGACCAGATCTTCCGGCTCAAGCTGATGCAGAACTTCGCCGAACTTCCGACTGTCATTCTTGCTCTTAACTTCCGCACCGAAACCGATCCCGCCTTTTTCGGAGCGATCACGAATCACTTTGTCCAGCCCGGCAAACGCACCACCGCAAATGAACAGAATGTTCTTGGTGTCCACCTGCAGGAATTCCTGCTGCGGATGTTTGCGCCCGCCTTGCGGCGGCACTGACGCGACGGTTCCTTCAATCAGTTTAAGCAGCGCCTGCTGAACACCTTCCCCTGACACGTCCCGCGTAATGGAGGGGTTGTCAGACTTACGGGATATTTTGTCGATTTCATCGATATAGACGATACCCTGTTGGGCCTTGTCGACATCGTAATCGCATTTCTGCAGCAGCTTCTGAATGATATTCTCGACGTCTTCACCCACGTAACCCGCTTCAGTCAGCGTCGTCGCGTCGGCAATGGTGAACGGAACATCCAGCAGGCGTGCCAGCGTTTCCGCAAGAAGGGTCTTACCGCTACCCGTCGGCCCTACCAGCAAAATGTTACTTTTCCCAAGTTCTACAGGATCTTTGCCTTTATCGCCCACGCGCAACCGCTTGTAGTGGTTGTACACGGCGACAGCCAGTACTTTTTTGGCCCTTTTCTGGCCAATGACGTATTCATCCAGAATAGCGGAAATTTCACTGGGCGTCGGCAGGTGGTCTGAAGGCCCTTCGGAAGCCGCCTCCTGGATTTCCTCGCGAATAATGTCATTGCATAAATCGACACATTCGTCGCAGATAAATACCGAGGGACCGGCAATCAGCTTGCGTACTTCGTGCTGGCTTTTACCACAAAACGAGCAATACAGCAGTTTGCCGTTCTTATCGCCGCTGTCGTTGGTGTGATCGGTCATTAAACCACTCCGTTTAAACGCATACTTAGGACAGAGGTGCAGCCTTTGTCCCCAATTTTCAAGGTCGACCCGTCCAACTGACCTTTCCTGGCAGCGGACGGTCCGCCGCCATTACTCTGTTGCATCTCTGCGACCTACAACTTTGTCAACGAGACCATATTCAACGGACTTCTGGGCACTCATAAAGTTGTCACGTTCGGTGTCCGCGGCAATCTTTTCCACGGGTTGACCGGTGTGATAAGCCATCAGCTCATTCAGGCGCTCACGGATGCTCAGAATCTCTTTTGCCTGGATATGAATATCGGAGGCCTGCCCTTGCGCGCCACCGCTGGGCTGATGGATCATCACGCGAGAGTTCGGCAGGCAAAAACGTTTGCTTTTGGCACCCGCTGTGAGCAAAAAGGCGCCCATGCTGCAGGCTTGCCCGATACACATGGTGCTGACATCGGGCTTAATGAACTGCATGGTGTCGTAAATCGCCATACCCGCCGTCACCGAGCCGCCCGGTGAGTTAATGTAAAGGTGAATATCCTTGTCCGGGTTTTCGGCTTCCAGAAACAACAACTGGGCCACGACCAGATTGGCCATGTAGTCCTCAACCTGGCCGACCAGAAAAATCACCCGCTCTTTGAGCAGGCGAGAATAAATGTCGTAGGATCGTTCGCCGCGAGCGGTCTGCTCTACGACCATTGGAATCAGGCCAGATGCCATAACGTCGGGTACCTGTTTGGAAAAATCGTTCGACATAAAGTCTTCGTGCCCTTATTTGTGAACCGGTTCATCGCGACCGTCGCCCGGCCCGGGGCGATGCGGTGGAGACTGTCGTTCAAGCTTAACCTGAGAAACGAGCGGATGCCAGTGCTAGGCGATTTTGGAGGGAAGATTGGCCACAAACTGTTCAGTTTGTGGCCATTTCGTTCAATTACGACTGCTTCTGGCTGCCGACAACGTCGTCGTAACTGGCAGATTCGTCAGTCACTTTGGCCTTGTCCAGGACGAAATCCACGACCTGGTCTTCCAGGGCTGCCGATTCAACGCTTGCCAGCAACTGGCGGTTTTCATAGTAGTAGTTGACAACCGCTTCGGGCTCTTCGTAGGTCGAGGCCATCTCCTCAACCAGCTCACGAACGCGATCACTGTCGACCTTGATATCGTGCTGCTTGACGATTTCTCCTACCACCAGCCCCAGGGCCACACGGCGCTGCGCCTCTTCTTCGAACATGTTGTCCGGCAGCAGAGACTTGACATCAAAGTTCTGCTGCTGGCCTCCAAAACGTTGCAACATTTGCTGACGCAGGGTCTCGATCTCGCTGTCTACGAGCGCTTTTGGCAGATCTGGTTTATGGCTCTCGAGCAGAGCGTCCATTACCTGGGTCTTGACCTTGTTTCTAACCGCGTTTTTCAACTCACGCGTCATGTTTGCCTTCACTTCCTTGCGGAACTGAGGCTTGCCACCTTTTTCCACGCCAAATTTGGCATAGAATTCTTTATCCAGCTCGGGCAACTCTTTCTCGGATACGGCGTTTACCGTCACTTTGAATTCGACCTTGGCTCCACGCAGATCTTCAGCCTGATAGTCTTCAGGGAACGTCAGCTCCAGTGTTTTCTCTTCTCCGGCTTTCAGACCCTCAATACCCGCTTCAAAGCCCGGAATCATGGAGCCAGAGCCCAGCACCAGGTTTTGCCCCTTGGCACTGCCGCCTTCGAACTCAACACCATCGCGAGTACCCACAAAGTCAATATTGACCTGATCCCCATCTTGAGCGGCACGATCTACTTCTTTCCAACCAGCCTGATGCTCACGCAGGACGTCAATCATCTTATCGACGTCTTCCGCGCTTACATCCGCTTTGTAGCGGGTAATTTCAAACCCGGAGAAGTCACCCAGCTCGACAGAGGGGTATACTTCAAAAGTCGCCACGTACTCCAGATCCTTCCCTTCTTCGAACTGCTTGGGTTCAATAGAGGGCTGACCCGCCGGTTTGACCTGTTCCTTACTGACGGCTTCGTAGAAACTGCGATTGATCAACTCGCCCAGCACTTCCTGGCGAACGCCAGCGCCGTAACGCTGTCTGACCACCTTCATGGGTACTTTACCCTTGCGGAAACCGTTGATACGAATATTTTGAGCAGCCTGCTGTAAGCGCTTTTGCACTTCGCTGTCTACTTCGGCGGCGGGGACTCCCACCGTCAGGCGACGTTCCAAACCGGACGTTGTCTCTATGGAAACCTGCATTCTCTTCCTCTATACGCTATTCGCATCGGGGGACCAATGCCGTTTAAGGTAACTCGTGAATGACGATATTGTATGGTGCGGTCGGAGAGACTCGAACTCTCACACCTCGCGGCACCAGAACCTAAATCTGGCGTGTCTACCAATTCCACCACGACCGCTTAAAACCTCGGGCGGCTTGTCAGCCCCCTGGTAAATTCCACGCCTATTATCTCCCAACCTGCTGATTTCTATAGGCTTTTTGCCAAAAGTCAGCCTGTGCGGCAACGTGAAGGCAGGAGATTGTGCCACAAGCCCCAGATGGGTTCAATAAGCGGCTTAGAGCCGCTCCACCCGGTACCCGCCGTGCCGCAGTCCGTCCACTAACCCGTCCGGCCCGATCAGATGCCCAATGCCCACCACAAAAAAGACCGGTTGGCGAGTTTTCAGGTAGCCCTTGACCGCTTCCATCATCGAATCATTTCGGGTTTTGAAGATTTTCCGATAAAGCTCCTGGGTAAAGGGATCATCCGCCGCAAATGCTCCCAGTATGACGGCCTCTAAGTCCTCGCGGCGCCCCTCGCGCCAGGCTCGCGCCATGCGGCGCAGTTGAGGGCCGGTGGCTTCCAGATCGTTGAGCGTATGCGCCAGAAACGCACGCTGTTCAACCTCGTCCATGCCGGCAAAAAGCCGTAATTGCTGATCAACGGTTTCCAGCGGTTCAATACGCTTTTCCCCTTTTGCCATATCCAGGAAATACCGATCAACGCCCTGCCCGGCGAGGTAGTCGCTGCGAATTACCTGCATATTGACCAGTTGCAACGCCGCAAGCCAGGGACGTACATGCACAAAAAACTCTTTCTCCAGGCCCAGGCGTTGGCTGGCCTGAGTCAACTGTTCCCATAACTCCGGTCCGATACGCTCCGCTATCTGCACGTGCGAGGGGTAGCGGCCGGTTCGGGCCAGCGTCGCGCGCAGTGTTTCAGTGTCGGTTTGGGTGAGATCCAGCTCCACGGCCAGCACTTCGGACGCTCGATAAGCCTCCAGCACTTTGTCTGGCAGCGGGAAGAAACTGTCGTCGCCAAAATGCAGGGAGCCGAAGAGGTAGACAACGTGTTCACTGTCCGGCGCGTGCACTCGCCAGAGCAGCGGCTCGGGTGGCGATGCTGACGTGGGGGAAGAGGGAGAAGGTTCCTTAACGGGAGGCGCCGGAGAATCAGATTCCAGGTCGGGAGATCCGGCCCAGGTCGAGAGCGACAAAAGCAGCAGAAGCGCGCTCCAGAGCCACCGCTCCAAGCCAGGGGTTGGATACACTGATCGAACACAGATGCGCCACGTGCCGAGCCGTACGCCCTTTCTGTTAAGCGACCGCACCATTTGAGTCTGACTATCCGCCAACGCTGCCACCTTACTTCGCCACTGTTCCGACAAGCGGCGAAGTCTAGCAGAATCGGAGCGGGAATCGACGTTTTTCCTTCAGCGCAGGCGCTCCACTACGGTGGCAATACCCTGCCCCAAACCGATGCACATGGTCGCCACGCCCAGCGTCGCCTCTTTTTCCGCCATTACCGTCAACAGCGATCCGGTAATACGTGTACCGGAACAGCCAAAGGGATGTCCCAGGGCAATAGCGCCGCCATTGAGATTGACCCGGTCATCCATGTCGTCCAGCCAGTCCAGATCCTTAAGCACCGGCAATGCCTGTGCGGCAAACGCTTCATTAAGCTCGACGCATTCGATATCCGAGGCGGACAACCCGGCTTTTTGCAGTGCTTGTCGAGTTGCGGGGACCGGGCCATAGCCCATTATGGAGGGGTCTACCCCGGCCAAACCGAGCGACGTGATTTTTGCCAGCGGTGTTAGCCCCAGCGATGCAGCGCGTTCGGCGGACATGACCAGCATGGCGGACGCCCCGTCAGAGAGCTGGGAAGAGGTGCCCGCCGTCACCTTGCCGTTCTTGGGGTCGAAAACGGGGCGCAACTGAGACAGCCCCTCCACCGTCGTTTCGGGCCGGATCGTTTCATCCGCCGTCACCATCACAGGGTACCCCTCCTCGGTATGGCCGCTCACCGGGATGATTTCCTGTGAAAACGCGCCACGTTCCCTTGCAGCGGCCGCCCGCTGGTGCGAGCGAGCGCCGAAGGCATCCATTTGCTCGCGACTGATATGATGGAGGCGGGCCAGGTACTCGGCCGTCACGCCCATATTGCCAGCCGCTTTCGCCACCGATAAACCCAGCCGCGGATTGGGATTGATGGCATCGTACATGGGTAAATGGCCGAGATGTTCCACGCCACCCACGAGATAAATATCACCGAGCCCTGCCCGAATATTCGCCGTAGCGGTATGCATTGCGGCCATGGAAGAACCGCACAAACGATTGACCGTCTGCGCGGGCACCGTATGAGGAAGCCCCGCCCTCAACCAGCTATTGCGGGCGACATTGAAAGCCTGTTCTTCTCTTTGAAGCACGCAGCCCCAGATAAAGTCATCCACGGTGGCAGGATCGAACTCCGGGTGGCGTGACAGCAGTCCGAGAATCACGGCCGCCGAGATATCGTCGGCTCGCGTGTGGCGAAAACACCCGTTTTTGGAGCGGCCCATCGCACTGCGGGCATAATCCACGATAACGGCATCGCGTGCATTCAAGCTCATTGCACACCTCCCTTGTTCTCTGCAGAGTCCACGGAATAGAAAGGCTGATTGTCTCGCACCCGCTGCTTGAGGCTGTCCGGCAGTTGATACAAGGCTCCGAGTGAACCGAGGGTTTTCGCCATGGCCTCCAACCTCGACAGGCCAATGGCATCCACCCAGCGCAATGGCCCACCACGGAATGGCGGAAAACCGGTACCGTACACCATTGCCATGTCCGCCTCTGTCGCCGACGCCACCACCTCTTCGTCCAGGCAGCGCGCCAGTTCAGTGATCATCGGGATCATCATTCGGGCCACGATGGTCTCATCGGTGATCGACTCGTTATCCCCTGACTGTTGGATGATGTCACCCACCGCTTTGCTGGACTGCTTTTTCGGTCGACCTTTACGGTCATCCACGTAATCGTAAAAGCCGCCACTGGATTTTTGCCCAAGACGACCCGCTTTATACAAGGCTTCCGTAGCGGAGACGTAATCGCGAGTCAGCCGGTCCGGATAAGCCTCTGCCATCACGGCCTCAGCATGAATGGCCGTGTCCAGCCCGACCACATCCAACAGATAGGCCGGCCCCATTGGCCAGCCCCAGCGCTCCATCACCCGATCAACGCGCTGATAATCCACGCCATCCCGAACCAACATTGCGAACGCCGAGAAGTAGGGAAACAGGACGCGATTGACTAAAAAGCCGGCGCAATCGCGTACCACAACGGGTTTCTTGCCCATACGGCTCGCGTAGGCGACCGTGCGTGCGATGGTGCTATCCGAACTTTTCTCTCCCCGAATAACCTCCACCAAAGGCATGGCGTGAACGGGATTAAAAAAGTGCATACCGCAGAATTTTTCGGGCCGTTGCAGCGCGGCTGAAAGCTCGGTAATGGAAATCGTGGAGGTATTGGAAGCCAAGACGGTGTCGTCACCCGTGCACTGCTCAGCCTCGGCCAGGACGGTTTTTTTAACCCGGGCATTTTCCACAACGGCTTCGACTACAATGTCGACATCGTCGAAACCCTCGTAGCTGAGTGTCGGTTCGATACGGATCAGCGCTTGTCCCATTTCGCTGACACTGAGTCGTCCTTTTTCAACGAGTTTGGTGAGCAAGCGGTTGGCTTCCCGCAGCCCCTGATCGAGCCCTTTACGTTCTATGTCTTTCATCCGGACAGGGACGCCCTTGAGAGCCGACTGGTAGGCGATTCCGCCCCCCATGATTCCCGCCCCGAGCACAGCGGCGCGGGACACCTCCCCTTCATCGTGACGCTGCCACTGCCTGGCCTGACGACCGAGCCATTGTTCTCCGAGGAAAATGCCCACCAACGCCTGCGCTTCGGTGCCTGTTGCCAATTGGGCGAACGCCTCCGCTTCGATGGCAAGGGCCTCTGCACGCCCTTTTGAAGCGGCGGCCTCCATCACCCGAATGGCCGCAATCGGCGCGGGATAATGAGGCCCCGCTTCGGCGGAAACCACGTTCTTTGCTGTCTCGAACGCCATGCCTGCTTCGACGGCGTTTAATTGCAAAGGCGATGTCTTGAGCGCTCGCCGGGATTGATAGTCCAGCCGGCCCGCCGCACATTCCGCCAGGGTATGCAGCGCCGCATCGCGCAGGCGATCCGTCTCTACCACGGCATCGACAACGCCTGCCTTGAAGGCGGCATCGGCGCGCCATTGGCGGCCGCTCGCGATCCATTCAGCGGCGGTATCAACACCCACCAGCCGCGGCAGTCTAACCGTGCCACCCCAACCGGGGACAATTCCCAGTTGAGTCTCGGGTAAGCCGATCTTGCCCCCACTTCCCATAATCCGGTAGTCGCAGGCCAGGCAAAGCTCCATCCCGCCGCCCAGCGCGTAGCCGTCAATAGCCACTACCACGGGCGCCGCCAGATCTTCCAGTCGGCAAAAGTTGCGGTTATTCGCCGCCAAGTAGTCTTTGACGGCCTGCTCGCCCGAGGCAAAAAAACTCTGAAATTCGGTGATGTCAGCGCCGACCATCAACGCGGGCTTGGCACTGCTGACTAGTAACCCGGAGAGTGGTTCTTGCTCGAGGATATCCAGCGCCTGCTCCAGTTCCCCGACGGTTTGCCGGCCAAACTTATTAACCGATTCCCCGTTCAGGTCAAACACCAGCTCCACCAGGCCGTCTTCAAGCCTGAGTAGTTTCAACGTGTTTCCTTCGTACATCGCGGCTCTCCTTTTGTTTTCAAAGGAAGGTTCCTGGCGCCTTACTTCTGCGCCTCGGCCATCACTAAAACGGCCGTTTCACTACCGGCGTTGCGTACCCGGAACCGCTGTCCGGATGGCAATTGGAACGCATCGCCACACTTTAAAGTGTAGCAGCGCAAACCCAGCGTCAACTCCAGATTCCCGGCCACCACCCAACCGGCGCGGGCCATCGTGAGCTGTTTGGGAGCATTGCCGGTATCACTGCCCGGCGCCAGCTCGCAGCGCTCAAGACACGGGGCGGTGCCACCCGGCACGGGTAGGCTCTCTATCGTGAGACCAATATCGGGCCGTTCTGTTCGCGCGGCTTTTCCAGCACGAACAATGGCTCCTTCGGGTGCGTTCAGGTCGAGCGCGAAGAACTGCGCCAGAGAAATGGGAATGGCTTCCAGCAAACGGGCCAGTAAACCCACGGAGGGGCTTACCTGGCCTTGCTCAATCAGGGAAATATTACTGTTGGTGGCGTTGGCACGTCTGGCCAACTCGCGTTGCGAGAGGCCATTTAATTCACGCACTTGTCGAAGGCGTCGACCGACTTCAAGCGCTTCAAGGTCGCCCGAGACCTCCTCGTCGCGACCGTCTTGGAGTGGTGGTGAATCGCTACGGGACATGACCGCCATCAGCGCCCCAACAGCCGCTCCTGATCGGCAGTGGGCAGGTTTTCCACCACCCGTTCATACGAGTGGTTAATTAATTCCAGCACCAGTTCCTCGGGTACGCTGCCGTCGAGCACCACGGTGTTCCAGTGAACCTTGTTCATACGGTGACCTGGCTGAATGGCCGGGTAGCTATCCCGCAACTCTTGCGCGCGGTTGGGCTCACACTTCAAGTTGATGTACGGTACGCCATCTTCCCCTTCCGCCAGGGTGGCAAACAACTTGTGACACACTTTGAAAGACTTGACTTCAGACCCCTGAGCTTGCAGCTCTACAGCTTCGGGTTTCGCCAATATGCTGGCCTTAGCACTTTCGTAATCCATTGACTTTGCCTCACAAACGATAGTCGGTTAACTTTACACGGTTGATAGTTTAACAGCTTAGAACGAAGTGCGGCGATAGTTGCGGTACTCCGGTTCCCAAAAATTACGCTCAATACGCTCTTCCACAACTTCCTCTGGTGCCGGAGTCGCTACCGCATCCTCCATAGCTTGCCGATAAACGGCGCGGGCAATCACTTTGCTCACCGCACGGATATCACGCAACGGCGGCAGCAAGGCGCCCTCTCCCGTCTTCACCATCGGTGAGCATTCGGCCAACGCGCGGCTGGCGGCCACCATCATATTGTCGGTAATCCGTTCCGCCCCCGACGCCACGACTCCCAGGCCAACCCCCGGAAATATGTAGCTGTTGTTGCACTGCGCAATGTCATGTCGCCGCCCGGCAATCTCCACTGGCTTGAACGGGCTGCCGGTGGCCACGATGGCCTGCCCTCCAGTCCAACGCAAGATGTCCACCGGCTGTGCCTCCACCTGTGATGTGGGGTTGGATAACGGCAACACCACGGGCCTGTCACAATGTTGATGCATCGCTTCAATGACCGCTTTAGTGAACAGCCCCGGTTGCCCGGACACGCCAACCAGCACCGACGGGCGGGCATTATTCACAACATCCAGTAATCCAATTTGCCCTTCAACACGACTGTGACCCAATGTCCAGCGTGCCAGTTCAGAGGAAGTGGCACAAAGAGGCTTCTGGAAAGAACGAACGTTCTCGGAACCCTCGTGCAGCAAGCCGGAGCGGTTCAGCATAAAAATACGTCGCCTGGCCTCCGACTCAGTCAAACCTTCCTGCATCATCAACACGATGACCTGTTCAGCGATGCCGCAACCCGCTGAACCTGCGCCGGCGAAGACAAAGGTTTGCTCGGACAGCGACTCCTGCTTGGCTTTGCATGCGGCCAGCAAAGTCCCTACGGTGACCGACGCTGTCCCTTGTATGTCATCGTTAAAACAGCACACTTTATTTCGATAGCGTTCCAGCAAAGGCGTCGCATTCCCTTGGGCGAAGTCCTCGAACTGAATCAGCGCCTCCGGCCACCGTACCTGCACCGCCTGGATAAACTGCTCGACAAATTCATGATACGCCTCACCGGATATCCGTTCATGCCGCCACCCCATATACATGGGATCATTGATCAAGGCCGCATTGTTACAGCCGACATCCAGGACAATGGGCAATGTGTAAGCGGGGCTGATGCCGCCGCAGGCGGTGTAGAGCGCCAGTTTTCCAATCGGAATCCCCATGCCCCCAATACCCTGATCACCCAATCCCAATATACGTTCACCATCGGTGACAACGATCACTTTGACTTTTTGTTTAGTCGCGTTTTGTAACATATCATCCAGACGCTCACGGTCCGGATAGGAGATAAACAACCCACGCTTGCGACGGTAAATTTTTGAAAATTGTTGACAGGCAACACCCACCGTTGGCGTATAGATCAGCGGCATCACTTCTTCAAGATGATCCACCACCAGCCGGTAGTACAGCGTCTCGTTGGTGTCCTGGATGTTGCGCAGGTAGATATGCTTGTCAATATCCGACTGGAAGGAGCACAATTGGTCATAGGCCCGCGCCTCCTGTTCCTCAATCGTCTCAATGTTGTACGGGAGCAGGCCTTCAAGATTGAACTGCTGACGCTCCTGCGTAGAAAAGGCGCTGCCTTTATTGAGTAACGGAGCCTCCAGCAGTGCCGGGCCGGCGAAAGGAATGTATATGGGGCGTTTGCTCACTGGGTCACCTGCTCCGTAAACCGTCACTGTAAAAATGGTAAGAATGCCGAGGACATTTTATGGTAAATGCGAAGAATGTTAACACAGCCCGCACCTTGCTGTGGGGCGCAGCCCTCTCACTGATCATCGGCTGCCAGGCGGCACCCAAAGACGCCGACAATGCCAATCCGTCCAAGGTACCCGAAAACCTGACAGCGTGTCCGGATCAACAGGCCGAAGTGTGTACCCAACAGTACGATCCAGTGTGTGGCTACCTGCAGCCGAGCCCGCGCGATGATGGACAATCGTCCAGTCAGGAATGGGCCACCAACAGCGGGCAAGGCACCGGACAGTGGCGCACGTTTGGCAATGCCTGCAGTGCCTGTACGCAGGAACAGGTGATGGGCTACCAAAAAGGAAGTTGCGAAGAGGGTCGCTGACGTTATCACTTAATCCTGGCGAAGCAGGTTTTCGGCCACCCGTACCAGATTGTCGTTCGCTTGCCGCTGGGCCCGGGCGCAGTGGGCTTTGAGAACGGAGACTTTCCAGCGTGATAAAAAACCGCTCACGCCGAACACCTGCATACGCGATTGAACCAGAGTGCTGCCTGAGTCGTCCTCGAAGGTGAGCGTCATACGCGAGCGATTCCATGGCATGGGAGACGCTGCCACAGAGAGCGGTTGTTCGTCGTCAAGCGCGGTGTACTGATAATCGTAGACCAGTTGTTCTGGTCGGCTCGCGTCAATGATATCCAGGCGTGTTTTATAGTGGTAATCGTTGTCAGGCAGCGAAATCCAATAGCGGTTTCCTGCCATCTCGCTATCCCGTTTCGATGCTTCTCTTTCGGCACTGATCACAGCACCATGGAATTCTGGAAGCTGCGTCAGATAACGCGGAAAATCTGACATAAGATCGAAAACCGATTCCCTCGGGAAACGGACGCGGTAGCGGGTATCGAAGAAGGTGATGGCATCCACGGTGGACATGGCGAGAGCTATTGCCAACGCACGGCGGTGACCAGCGGCTGGCCATCGGCATCGGAAAGAGTCAGCTCCCCTTTCGCACTCAGCTCAGTCTCCACCGCTTGCGGCAAAACATCAAAAAGCTGTTGTTCCTGAACCATGACCTGCGGCTCACAAGCCATTTTCGTACTGCCCACCGCAGGCTCAATAAACAACTCCCCTTCGGTGAAGCGATACATACCAAAAAAGCGATTGCAGCCACCGTTGCCGGTCAGTCTGGGAGGCTCGGAAAATTCAATAAACGCCCTGCCCCCCGACTCCATGACAACCCCATCAACGGATTGTATCTGCCAGCGCCCTTGCAGTTCTCCCAGTGTCAACGGCTTCTGTCCGTCGTCGCTGTCCGACATTGAGGGCGACTGGCAGCCCACCAGCATCATTAAGCCAGCCGTGATCGCCAATACACTTATCCATTGAGAGCGGTTGGGCATAACGGTTCTCCTGCGGCGTGACTAACGACGAAATCCCGGTGGCAGTTGCCCACCGCCCGGCATACCACCGCCACCGCCGAGCATACCGCTCATGCCGCGCATCATTTTATTCATGCCGCCGCCCTTCATTTTTTTCATCATCTTGGACATCTGCTTGTATTGCTTGAGCAAGCGGTTCAGGTCCTGGATCTGTGTGCCAGAGCCTTGCGTAATACGGCGTTTACGCGAGCCAGTCAGGGAGTCTGGATTGCGACGTTCCCAGGGTGTCATGGAGTCAATAATAACCTCCATCACTTTAAACTGGCTGGTCATGTTACTTTGCTGCGCCATCTGAGACATTTGTCCCATGCCCGGCAGTTTTTCCATCATGGCACCCAGCCCGCCCATGCTCTGCATTTGCTGCAGCTGGTCGCGCAAATCTTCGAGATCAAAGCGCTGACCTTTGCTGACTTTCTTGACCAGTTTATCGGCCTTGGCTTTGTCAATTTTTTGTTCGGCCTGCTCAATCAGCGACATCAAGTCGCCCATGCCGAGAATGCGCGAGGCAATCCGATCCGGGTGGAACGGTTCGAGGGCGTCTACTTTTTCTCCAGTGCCCAGAAATTTGATGGGCTTTCCAGTGACCTCTCGTACCGACAATGCGGCGCCACCGCGCGCGTCACCATCCGCCTTGGTGAGAATCACACCGGTCAAGGGCAGCGCGTCGTTAAACGCTTTCGCCGTGTTCACCGCATCCTGACCAATCATGGCATCGATCACGAACAAGGTTTCCGCTGGTTCGACCGAGCTGTGCAGCGCCCGGATCTCATCCATCAGCGCTTCGTCCACGTGCAGGCGACCGGCGGTATCCACAATTACCACGTCGGCAAACTGGCGACGCGCCTGGGCAATCGCGGCCTCGGCAATGGCCACCGGTTTTTGGTCGGCCGAGGACGGGAAGAAATCGACTCCGACCTCAGTGGCGAGGGTCTCAAGTTGCTGAATGGCTGCCGGGCGATAAACGTCGGCACTGACGACCAGCACCTTTTTCTTTTCCCGGTCTTTCAGATACCGGGCCAGCTTGGCTACCGAAGTGGTTTTACCCGCCCCTTGCAGGCCGGCCATCAATATCACCGCCGGCGGTTTGACCGCCAGATCAAGCGATTCGTTAGCAGACCCCATGACGTCGACCAGCTCATTCTGAACAATTTTCAGGAACTGCTCACCGGGGTTCAGCGCCTTACTGATCTGTTGGCCTAATGCTTTGCTGCGCACTTGCGCAACGAAGGTCTTCACTACCGGCAGCGCCACGTCGGCCTCAAGCAGCGCCTTACGTACTTCGCGCAAGGTGTCCTTGATATTGTCTTCGGTCAGCCGGGCCTTGCCGGTTACCCGACGCAGGCTGTCGGAAAGACGATCACTCAGGGTATTAAACATGGGTACTCTCGAATGCGAATCCACGATAAACCGCGATTATACCCTTAAAGACGGGGTATGGGTCCACCCAGCCAGCCCCCGGCCATCAGGAGAATGGGAAGCCTTCCGCTTCTATTTGGGCGTACCTTATGACACACTGCACCAGACCGGACACGGATCGATGCCTGAGGATAATCCACCGTTATGACCACCCTCCTTTTGAACAGCCTGGCCGCCGCGCTCTACCTGTTGGCTGGTGCCTATCTGGCGTGGACAGTGCGCGTGGGGCAAGAGCCCAGGCGCCAGTACCTGTTCGCCGCTGTAGCGGTGGCACTGCTCGTGCATGGGCTGGGTGTCTTCAGCCAAGTGATGGTGGATAACACGGTAGAGCTCGGGTTTTTCCGGGTCTCCTCGTTGCTCTTCTGGGTCATTAACCTGATCGTTCTGGCCAGCAGCCTGCGTAAACCGTTACACAATCTGTTTATCCCGTTACTGCCCTTGTCCGCTGTGGGGGTTCTGGCCTCTCTGCTCGGTCAGGGTGCCGGACACCCCATCGTGCTCGACTACGCCCTGGCCAGCCATGTCCTGCTGTCTATCCTGGCCTACAGCCTGCTGACCATCGCCACCCTGCAAGCACTATTGCTGGCGTGGCAGAATCATCAGCTAAAACACCGTCACCCGACCGGACGCGTCCGCCTCCTGCCACCGCTGCAGACGATGGAAGCGTTGCTGTTTGAGCTGTTATGGGCCGGTCATATTGCTCTGACTCTGTCCATCCTGTCGGGATTTGTGTTTCTCGATGATCTTTTCGCCCAGCATCTGGTGCACAAAACCGTCTTTTCTCTGGCGGCCTGGGTCATCTACAGCGTACTACTCTGGGGGCGACATCAGCTCGGCTGGCGGGGCTATACCGCTATTCGCTGGACGCTGGGCGGTTTTGTCCTGTTAATGCTGGCCTACTTCGGCAGCAAACTGGTGCTTGAACTGATTCTGGATCGCTATTGATTCCCTTGGGATTCTGCTTCAAGATAGCGAGCCTCGTAGCAACTTGGGCTTGACCCGCCTTGAATGAAGCTCCGCTAGAAATCTTGTTTGCTATTCTGATCGGCCTGCTGGTGATGTCCGCGTTCTTTTCGAGCTCGGAAACCGGCATGATGTCCCTCAACCGGTATCGTCTGAAACACCTCACGAAGAAAGGTCACCCTGGCGCTCTACGGGTAGCGTCCCTGTTGCGCCATCCGGATCGGCTGATAGGGCTGATTCTGATCGGTAATAATCTGGTTAATATTTTTGCAACGGCCATCGCGACTATTATTGCCATGCGTCTCTACGGCGACGCGGGTGTCGCCGTGGGCAGCCTGCTGTTAACCCTGGTAATTCTCATATTCGCGGAAGTTACGCCCAAAACCATCGCCGCACTGCACCCCGAGAGAATCTCGTTTTTTGCCAGTTGGGTGCTCAAACCTCTATCGGTGCTGTTGGCGCCAGCGGTTTATCTAGTAAATGGCATCTCCAACAATATTGCCCGGCTATTTGGTCTTCACGGCGCCCACGGTGCCATGGAACACCTGAACCCTGAAGAGCTGAGAACCGTAGTCGACGAGGCTGGCGACTTGATCCCCGACCAACATCAGGGAATGCTGCTCAACATTCTGGATCTGGAAAAATCCACGGTCGAAGACATTATGATCCCTCGCAACGAGGTGGAAGGCCTGGACATCACCCGCCCGGTGCCGGAGTTACTCGAATGCATCCGCACCAGCGAGTACACCCGCCTGCCTCTGTACGAAGGTGACATCAATAATGTGCTGGGTATTCTGCACCTGCGCAATGCCGCCCGCTTCATTCGCGGGACGGATGACAGCATTACCCTTGAGCGGATTCGGGAGTACGCGGACGAGACCTATTTCGTGCCCGAAGCGACCCCACTGCATACCCAGCTGCTGAATTTCCAGCAACACAAAAGCCGCATGGCGCTGGTCGTGGATGAGTACGGGGAGGTCCAGGGGCTGGTCACACTGGAGGATCTCCTGGAGGAAATTGTCGGCGATTTCACCACTAACTCCGCCGAAGAGTCCACGGACGACATTGTCCCTCAACCCGATGGAACCTATCTCATTGACGGTGGGACGTTCATTCGGGATATCAACCGCGGCCTGGATTGGGATTTGCCACAAGACGGCCCCAAAACGTTGAACGGACTCGCCATGGAGTATCTGGAAAGCATTCCAGACGCCCACATTGGTTTCGCCCTCGATGGCTACCGCTTAGAGACAACCGAGTTGACCGATAAGATGATTGCCTGGATGAGAGTCGAGCGCGTGCCGCGTTCCGGGGACGATGACTGACGGTCAGCGCCGTAAACGGGACAACACATAGCCGAGCAGGGCTGCCACGAGGATCAAAACAATCAACAACCCCCCTGCCACCAGTAGCTTACCGCCAAGATCCTGCCAGCGAACACCCCAACCGTAGACCGCCAGCGCCAGGAATGCTCCGCAAGCCAGAATGCTTACCCAAAGTGTTCGATAACGGCGATAGGCTCTACGAAACGACATGGAACATACCTCTACACATCTCTGTCAGGGTCACAGACCAACCCCAACACGAACGGTTCATTCTCGGCGCCATTGGGTGCCCGCAGGAGAATCGAGCAGCACAATGCCTTGTGCGGCGAGCTGATCACGAATCGCATCAGCGCGCGCAAAATCGCGCTGCTTCTTGGCTTCCGCACGCTCGGCAATCAGCCCTTCCACCGTTTCGGCATTGATGGCATCACGGCCACCGGCTTGCAAAAACGTATCGGGAGACTCCTGCAATAACCCAAGAATATGGCCCATCGCTTTCAACTGAGCGGACAGCGTTTGCGCCTTGCTCACATCCGTTTCGCTGTTGAGGTCCCGAACCAGGTCGTATAACACGGCCAGCGCCACTCGCGTATTGAAGTCGTCATTCATCGCGGCCACAAAATCGCGATAATAACGGCTCTCCGCCATGGTCTCCAAAGGAGCAGGTGTCACGGCTTCATAGCCTTTCAAGGCACCGTAAAAACGCTCAAGTCCGTTTCTGGCTTCAATCAAGCTGTCTTCGGAATAATTGATCGGGCTGCGATAGTGGCTGCCGATCAACAGGTAGCGAACGACCTCAGGATGGTATTGCTCCAATACATCGCGAATAGTGAAGAAATTGCCGAGCGATTTCGACATTTTTTCACCATCTACTCGTAACGCTCCGGCGTGAATCCAGTAGTTGACATACTGGCAACCATTGGCCGCTTCGCTTTGTGCGATTTCGTTTTCATGGTGCGGGAACGGCAGATCCGGGCCGCCACCGTGAATATCAAAGTGCGCTCCCAGACAATGTTTGCTCATCGCCGAGCATTCGATGTGCCACCCTGGACGCCCCCGTCCCCACGGCGATTCCCACCCCACATCATCGCTCTCGGCATGCTTCCACAAGGCAAAATCTCTGGGGTCTTCTTTTGCTTCGTCGACTTCAATGCGGGCGCCGGCCAACAGCTCCTCGGGATTGCGATTGCTCAACCTTCCATACGGCTCGAACCGGCTGACCCGGTAATACACATCACCATTACTGGCCGGGTACGCATAGCCCTTATCCACCAGAGCCTGCACCATATCCACGATATCACTGATATGAGCCGTGGCACGTGGCTCAATATCGGGCGGCACAATACCGAGGCGCGCTTCATCTTCATGAGCAGCATCAATAAAGCGGTGCGTCAGCTGATGGTATTCCTCGCCATTTTCTTCGGCGCGGCGGAGAATCTTGTCGTCGATGTCCGTCAGGTTGCGAACATACGTCAAATCCCAACCCTGGCTGCGCAGGAAACGGGCAATCACATCAAAGGCGACCAGTACCCGGCCGTGCCCCAAATGACAGTAGTCGTATACGGTCACTCCGCACACATACATGGAAATCCTGCCGGGATGAATCGGCTTGAAGGTTTCTTTTTGTCGAGTCAGGGTATTGTATATCTGCAACGTCATAGTCGATTACTGATTCTGAATTTTGGCCCAGGTGTCACGCAACTCAATGGTGCGATTGAAAACCGGCTTTTCCAGTGTTGAATAGCGACTGTCCAGGCAAAAATAACCAGAACGTTCAAACTGGAAATGATCTCCGACGCGAGCGTTTGCCAGACTGATCTCTGCTTTGCAATTATTAAGGACCCTCAGACTTTCCGGGTTAATCGCTTGCAGAAAGTCCTTACCACCGCTGTCGGGAGAGGGATCATTGAACAGACGGTCATACTGGCGCACCTCGCAGCTGAGGTGGTGCGTCGCAGACACCCAATGGATGACGCCTTTGGGTTTGACTCCGTCGGCCGGATCGTTACCCAGCGTACCTTCAATCACCCGGGCGCGCACTTCGATAACCTCCCCCTGCTCGTTCTTGATCGCTTCATCCGCTTCGATGACATAGGCGTTGCGTAAGCGAACGCGCTTACCGAGCACCAGTCGCTTGTATTTTTTGTTGGCCTCTTCGCGGAAGTCCTCGCGCTCAATAAACAGCGTTTGGGTAAATGGCAAGACACGCTCGTTGAAATCATCACGGTTCGGGTGCCCCGGCGCACGCATCTCCTCGGTTCGGTCGGCCTCGTAATTCGTCAAGGTGACTTTCAACGGGTCCAACACACACATTGCGCGCGGTGCATTCTTGTCCAGATGATCGCGCACCGCATATTCGAGCATGCCCACATCAACGACGCTGTCAGAACGTGTCACACCAATAGCCGTGCAGAAATTACGCAGCGCTTCGGGTGGATAGCCCCGACGGCGCATGCCGGAGATAGTGGGCATTCTCGGGTCATCCCAACCGTCCACATGCTCCTCGTCCACCAGTTGCCGCAATTTGCGCTTGCTGGTAACGGTATAGTTGATATTAAGCCGGGCAAACTCGTACTGCCTGGGGGCGGTCGGCACCGGCAGGTTTTCAATAAACCAGTTGTACAGCGGGCGATGATCTTCAAATTCCAGCGTACAAATGGAGTGCGTCACGCCCTCGAGGGCATCACTTTGCCCGTGAGCAAAATCGTAGGAGGGATAAATACTCCAGATATCACCCGTGTGGTGATGATGCGCTTTTTTAATGCGATAGATAATGGGGTCGCGCAGATTGATGTTCGGCGCCGCCATATCAATCTTGGCGCGCAACGCACAGCTGCCCTCGTCAAACTCTCCCAGACGCATTTTCTCGAACAGAGTAAGGTTTTCTTCAACGGAGCGGTCGCGGTATGGGCTGTCACGGCCAGGCTCGGTGAGTGTGCCTCGATACTCCCGGGCCTCATCCGGACTCAAATCGCACACATACGCTTTTCCCTCGCGGATCAGATGAAGCGCCCACTTGTGCAATTGCTCAAAGTAGTCAGAGGTGTAACGAACGTCGCCAGCCCACTGGAAGCCAAGCCACTGAACATCCGCTTTGATAGCGTTGACGTACTCTTCGCTCTCTTTTTCCGGGTTGGTGTCATCAAAGCGCAAATGACAGTCGCCACCAAATTCGGCGGCCATACCGAAATTCAGGCAAATAGACTTGGCATGGCCAATGTGCAAATAGCCATTCGGCTCGGGCGGAAAACGCGTGACCACCTTCGCAGTTTGACCGGACTCAAGGTCTTTGCGAATAATCTGCTGGATAAAGTGTTGCGGCTTTTCGGATGGCGTGTCCGGATTGCCCCGGCCCCCGGCGGAGGACTGATCACTCATAGGATTCGCTTTCCCTTTAACTCTGTGGAATAGGGTAATTCAGTGAAATACGGCCATAGCAGACGGTACATTTCGCGCCATTTGCGACCAAGCCAACCATTGTAACCATTCACCCTGCCTTTTCCTAGGCACCATTGAGACAAGGGACACAAGAACAATAACGTCATTCAACGAGCGGGGGGTGCCCCTAAAGGTGGTGAAGAACGGTAGTCCTCCCGGCGTTGCAGCTGGTACTCCCGGACGGCTCGATTGTGTGCATCAAGATCGTCGGAGAAGACATGGGTGCCATCGCCTCGCGCCACAAAGTAGAGCGATGTGCCGGGCGCCGGATCCACCGCGGCCGCCAGTGCTTCTCGACCCGGTAACGCAATGGGTGTGGGCGGCAGTCCGGCTATTGTGTAGGTGTTGTACGCGGTGGGTGCGCGCAAATCCTGACGGGTAATTCGTCCCTGATAGCGATCTCCCATTCCGTAGATGACGGTAGGATCGGTTTGCAGCCGCATGCCGCGCTGCAGACGGCGCACGAAAACTCCGGCGATTTCGCGTCGCTCCCAGGGAGCGCCCGTTTCACGCTCAATCAATGAGGCCAGAATCAGGGCTTCGTACGGCGTTCCTATCGGCAGCGTATCAGAGCGCTCCGCCCAGACCGCGTCCAATGCCCTGCGCATCGCCTGGTGTGCGCGTCGCAAAATCTCTACGTCCGTGGTGCCACGCACATATCGATAGGTATCGGGGAAAAACCAGCCTTCCGGGTGATCGATATTCAGCGACAACCGTGTCAGCTGTTCCGATCGGGAGAGCCCTTTCAGCGTTGCTTCAATATCCTCCTGAGCGTGTAGCGCCTCAAGCGCCTGCTGGTAGGTCCACCCTTCAATCAGGGTGACACTGTGCAAGATGACGTTGCCTTCCGACAATTGCTCTATCAAGCCTACCGGGGTTAAACCGGAAACGAGTTGATACTCCCCTGCCCGCACCTGGGTTTGTTCGGTCAGCCGGGCATAGATCCTGAGCAGCACCGGATAGCGCAGCGCGCCAGAAGCACCCAGATCGTGAGCCACATGACTCAGGGATTCACCGCGAGCCAACTCGTAATGCAAGCCCTCTTGCGGGAGGTCCAGCGGCGTTTCGTGCAGCCAATACCAGCTGTACGCTGCCAGCGCTCCGGCCAACACCACGCCTAACGAGAATAACCGCACCAGAAACCGTTTCACTGCTTCTCCTTTTTACGTTTCAATCAGTTCACGCAACGCCGATTGAAGTTGCCGCGTATCCTCACCCACCTCGAAACGCTGCCCACCACTCAACCCGCTAACGGGCCATATTCCGAAGACACTATTGCACACAAACAGCTCACGCGCGCTTTTTACGTCGGCGATGGGGAGATCGCACGGCGTTATTGTTACGTTGCACGAAGGTGCTACAGCACTCAGGATCAAATCGCGCATAACACCGGCCACACCATTGCGTTTTAACAACGGTGTACACCAGCCCATCTTCGTGCGCACAAAAATGTTGCTGAGCGTACCTTCAATGGCGCAGTCACGAGCGTCACACAACAGCCCTTCCGGGTACTCGTCTCGCCACTCTGAGCGAGCCAGCACGTATTCCAGACGATTTAAATGCTTGTGCCCTGCCAGCGCCGGATTGTCCCCCAGGCGGTGCTGACATTCGAACAAGACGACACCATCCTGTCCTTTCTCCCACGACGGAGACGTCCCGCATCGTAATTGCCAGCAATAGGAAGGCACGGGGTCTGTGGGCGGTGCGTAGGCCTGCCCGCCTTCGCCCCGTGTCACAATTAACTTCAGCACACCGTCACCCGGTGTACCTTGATCTTCTTTCTCTCGCGCTTTCGAAAGAATCCTCGCCCGCTCTGTCTCCAGGCGGACCACATCCAGTGGGATGCCAAAGTGTCGGGCGCCTTTTTCCAGGCGCTGCCGATGTTTTTCCCAAAGAGGAATCTCACCCGCTCGCACGCGGCAAGTTTCGAATAACCCATCGCCATAAGCCAGCCCTCGGTCCAATACCGAGAGACCGCTATCGAACTGACCATTGGTCAATATAATCGGGGGCTTCTGCAACATGGCTGCAGTTTACCAGAGGCGGGAATAACAAAGCGCCGAGGTGAGTCACACCCCGGCGCCAGGTCTAAAAGCTGAAGTGTGTCCAAACCTTGCGGAAAATCAGAGAGCCATTGGTGCCACCAAAACCAAAGGAATTAGACAGCACCGCATCAATGGCTCGCTCCTGCGCTGTATGCGGCACCAAATTGATGTCGCATCCCTCATCCGGATTATCCAGATTGATGGTAGGCGGTGCCACTTGATCACGAATGGCCAGCACACTGAAAATGGCTTCTACCGCCCCGGCGGCACCCAACAAGTGCCCGATCATGGACTTGGTGGAGCTGACCGCCACTGTATCCACAGCGGAACCCATCACGCTTTTTACCGCGCGACATTCAGCCTTATCACCTGCCTGGGTAGAGGTGCCGTGGGCGTTAATATAATGGATAGCGTCGACGGGAATACCAGCATCGTTGACCGCGTTGCGCATCGACAGCGCAGCACCGGCACCATCTTCCGGCGGCGAGGTCATGTGATAAGCGTCCCCACTGACACCGAAACCGACAAGCTCTGCATAGATATTTGCACCACGCTGCCTGGCGTGCTCATACTCTTCAAGCACCATCACCCCGGCACCGTCGCCGAGTACAAAGCCATCGCGGTCGCGATCCCAGGGGCGGCTGGCGGACGTTGGATCGTCGTTGCGAGTAGACAGTGCGCGAGCTGCTGCAAAACCGCCGAGACCTACCGGCGTGGTCGCCATTTCCGCACCGCCAGCCAGCATGACATCGGTCTCACCGTACATAATACTGCGCGCCGCATAGCCGATACTGTGTGTCCCCGTTGTACACGCCGTGGTAATCGCGATGTTCGGGCCGCGCAGCCCATACATGATCGACAGGTTGCCCGCGATCATGTTGATAATCGCTCCCGGAACAAAAAAAGGAGAAATTCGTCGAGGGCCCTTGTGCTCAATCATCAAGGCACCGTCTTCCACGGAGCCAATGCCGCCGATGCCAGAGCCAATGGAAACCCCCATTCTATGGCTGTTGGCTTCTGTCACTTCCAGGCCGGCATCGCGCATGGCCTGGATACCTGCCACCATACCGAACTGGATGAAGGGATCCATTTTGCGAGCATCTTTGGCGGGATAGTAACCCTCTACGGAAAAGTCCTTAACCGAGGCACTGAAACGGGTCGTAAATGCAGAGGTATCAAAAGCCGTAATATCGGCCACCCCGCTTACGCCATTGACAATTCCCCGCCAGGTATCTTCCACCGTATTGCCCAGCGGACTCACCATACCCAATCCGGTAACGACGACTCTTTTACGCGACACCTTGTACATTCTCCAGCCGATAAACAACCGCAGGACCCTGGCAACAACGGAGCGTTCCGCATGCTGCCCGGATCCCACGGTCAAGTGCCATTGCCAACGCCTGTGACGTCAGCAATCCAAAGAAAAAGCCGTACTATTTCACAATAATACGGCTTTTCGGAAGACGGTAATCAACCAGCTTGAAGATTACGCCAAGTTGGCATTGATGTAATCGATTGCCAGCTGCACAGTGGTGATTTTTTCCGCTTCTTCGTCAGGAATTTCAGTTTCGAATTCCTCTTCCAGGGCCATCACCAGCTCGACGGTGTCGAGAGAGTCGGCGCCCAGATCTTCAACGAAGGAAGCTTCATTTTTAACTTCTTCTTCTTTTACACCCAGTTGCTCGGCAACAATTTTTTTAACCCGTTCTTCAATGCTGCTCATGATGTTATCTAACTCCTAGTAGGTAGTATCGATGAAGCCGTAAACCCGGGCCTCTAAATAAAGGCAAAGTCCGAGGCGACTCCTTAGATTAAGCTACGGACAAAATCGACGCGCATTTTACATCGAATTGCCTCGGGTTGTAACGGATTGGACCAAATTTCTTTGTTTTTTAGAAAAACCATCATGAAAAACAAAGAGTTATGACCATCCATCACGCCATATACATGCCTCCGTTGACATGTATGGTCTCGCCACTGACATACGCACCAGCATCACTGGCCAAAAATGCGACCACAGAGGCGATTTCCTCGGGCTGGCCCAGCCGACCCAACGGAATTTTGCCAAGCAGTTGTTCACGCTGCTCTTCAGACAGGGCGCGGGTCATATCGGTATCGATGAAGCCCGGCGCCACAGTATTCACCGTAATACCCCGCGAGCCTACCTCAGCAGCCAGGGATCGTGCAAATCCGGCGACGCCGGCCTTGCTCGCCGCATAGTTCGACTGACCGGGATTTCCCATCGCACCAACCACCGAACTGACATTGATAATACGACCCCAGCGGGCCTTCATCATGCCGCGCAGCACGGCTTTACTCAAGCGGTAAACGGAACTGAGGTTGGTATTGATGACGTCGAGCCACTCCTCATCGCCCATTCTCATCAACAGGTTGTCTTTGGTGATACCGGCATTGTTCACCAAAATGGTGGGCACACCAAAGCGCTCCTTGACCGCAGCCAGGGTGCCGGCAATTGAATCAGCATCGGTAACGTTCAAGACCATGCCTTCACCGGCAATACCCGCGGCGCTCAACCGCTCGCTGATCGCATCAGCCCCTTTCTGACTGGTTGCGGTGCCCACCACCACAGCGCCAGCGGCTCCCAGCTGAGCCGCCACCGCAGCACCAATGCCACGGCTCGCGCCGGTGACCAGCGCCACCTTGCCTTCAAGATTGATCATGGGTTGTTATTCCCCTTTGGTTTGTTGCAGGGCCGCACGAAGATCCTCCGGCGACTCAATGGAAAGCGTAGTCAGTGACTTGTCGATACGTTTGTTCAGGCCCGAAAGCACCTTACCGGGACCACATTCGACCGTCGTATCGACACCACTCTCCACCAGTGCCTGAACGCCGCTTACCCACAGCACCGGGCTGTAAATTTGCTCGATCATCAAGCGTTTGATCGCTTCGGGATCGGTCTCGGTTTTGGCGTGCACATTGTGCACCACGGGAATTTCCGGCGCACGGAACTGAGTCTCAGCGATACGCGGCGCAAGACCGTCAGCAGCGGGCTGCATGAGACTGGTGTGGAAAGGGGCACTGACCGGGAGGGCCAGCGCCCGCTTGGCACCCGCCTCTTTACACAGCACCATGGCGCGCTCAACAGCAGAAGAACTGCCTGCGATGACGACCTGCCCCGGGGAGTTGAAATTCACGGGTGCCACCACCTCCCCTTCCGCCGCCTGCTCACACGCGGCAATAATCGCGGCGTCATCAAGCCCAATAATGGCTGCCATACCACCTTGCCCGGCCGGAACGGCTTCCTGCATCAGCTTTCCGCGCTGCTGCACCAGAGAAACCGCATCGGCGAAATCCACCACATTGGCGGCCACCAGCGCCGACCACTCGCCCAGGCTGTGGCCCGCCAGGCGCAACGGCAACATGCCGCTTTGAGAGCGCCAGACACGCCAGGTGGCCACACTGGCAGCCAGCAGCATCGGCTGCGTGCGCTCCGTCAGGTTGAGCTGCTCTTGCGGCCCTTCTTGCACTAGCTCCCACAGGTCGTAACCCAACACATCAGAGGCATCGGAAAACGTTTCCTTTACCAGACTGTACTCGCCAGCCAGCTCCGCCAGCATACCCACTTTCTGTGAGCCCTGACCGGGAAACACAAACGCCAGTTTGGATTCAGACATAGGTTCTACCCCTTTCTAACTATCGTATTCACAGCCCAAGCCGACGACGCTTATTTAAATGTCCCGCGTCAGCTCGGTTTTAATAAGTTCGACAACACCGTAACGGACCTGCTCCACCGCCACCTCCAGAGCGCGCGCAAATGCTGTTTCATCCGCACTGCCATGGCTTTTGATGACAGGCGAGCGAAGCCCCAGAAAAACGGCCCCGTTATAAGCGGAGGGGCTCAACTCTGTTCGCCAGCGTTTCAATAGTGGCGCCAGAAGCAAAGCCGCCACACGATAACGCCAGCGTGAACGCAGGCCGACCCGCAGCTTCTCTCCGATCAGGCGCGCCACCCCTTCACTGGCTTTTAGTGCCACATTACCGGCGAAGCCATCGCACACCACCACATCGACGCGACCCGAGTAAATATCATTACCTTCGATGTATCCCTGGTAGTTCATCCGAGAGTCAGCCCGCAACAATGCGTCTGCGGCGTGGATCACTTCGGGCCCCTTGGCTGCCTCAATACCGACATTCAACAGCGCTACGGTCGCCGCTCGACCGCTGTGCTGTTCAGCCAGCACAGCCCCCATCAGGGCGAATTGATGCAACTGGCTCGCGCTGCTTTCCATGTTGGCACCCAGATCCAACATATAAGTGCGAGCTTGTGTCACCGGCATCGATTTGCAGATGGCGGGACGCTGAATACCGGGAAGAGTCTTCAGCAGATAGCGTCCCATGGCCATCAGGGCGCCCGTATTGCCGGCACTGACACACGCCTCTGCCTCGCCATTGCGCACCAGATCCAGCGTCCGCCACATGGAAGTTTCACGTCCATGACGCAAGGCAGCCCTGGGATCATCACCCATGGCGACTCTGGCGGGAGCATGAACGAGGGATATAGAGGGCGGGAGAGCCGTGGGCAGCAACGACTCCAGTTCAGAGCGATCCCCCACGAGAATAAAGTGGACGCCGGCGATGCTGGGAACCAGCTGCAACACCGCCGAAATAGCAGTGCGGGGACCTAGGTCCCCGCTCATAGCGTCTACCGCTATACGAATCATTGCCGGATGGCTGCCAGTGTTAACGCCTGACAGACCCGTCGTTTACTCGTCGTTACCGGTGTCAACCACTTTGCGACCGCGGTAAAAACCATCGGCAGTCACGTGGTGACGCAAATGCTTCTCGCCGGTAGTCGGATCGACGGACAGTGCCGTTTTGCCGGTCAGCGCGTCGTGAGAGCGACGCATGCCACGTCTGGAACGGGTCTTACGGTTTTGTTGAACGGCCATGATAATCTCCTGTTGACAATACGACTGAAGCCGGGGCGCCTCACTTTTTCGGCGAGCCCTTGAGTTGCTTCAGAACCTGAAACGGATTTTCCGCCGGCTCGGGTTCCACCGGTTCACCACTGCTGAGGAGGTCCTCATCAATGCAGGGGTGGTCGTGAAACGCCACACTCGGCATACTTAATAACAGCTCTTCCTCCACCATGGGGAAAAGCTCCGTGTTGCCCTCTTCCGGCAGCAGCCAGGGGTCCATTGAGCGGGGCAGCTGCTTGGCGTCCATTTCTGTGCGCACCAGTGCCAGCCCGATATCGGCTTCCACCGGCAGCGTCACCGGCCCAAGACAGCGCTGACAAGTAAACACCAGATCGCCAGCGGCCGAGCCTTGAACCACCAGTTTGCCTTCCTCGCTGATCCCGAACATCAGATCAACACGAACTTGCCCTTCCTCTTCCAACACCAGATCCCGCACTCGCGGCAGCTGCGACACCGGCACATAACCCGCCAAATGCACACCCTGTTGCGCAAATTTGCGAGGGTCTCCCTGGCGCGGCAGGGGTTTGTCAAAGGGGGCTGAAAACATAAGCGCGCAATAATAGGGATAAGCCGGAGCCGTGTCAAAGAAAAAAGTGCGGAAAAGCCGCCAGGACGCGGCTTTCCGATAGAATAACCGGATATTTGCCCCAGGACGACGTGACTATGCCCGAGTTTATGCCTAAGCTGCTACTCGCCTCCAGTTCTCCCTACCGACGGGAATTGTTGACCCGACTGACTTCCGATTTCGACACAGCGTCTCCGGACGTGGATGAAACCCCTCTCAAGGGAGAGGCCCCCGAAGCTCTGGCCCGACGACTGTCCAAAGCCAAGGCACTGGCGCTCGCCCCAACGCACCCTCGCGAACTCCTGATTATCGGCTCAGATCAGGTGGCCAGCCTTGATGGCACCCCACTGGGTAAACCCGGCCACCATGAAAATGCCGTCGCGCAACTCAAAGCCGCCAGTGGTCGTCGGGTCGACTTTTACACTGGGCTCTGCCTGCACGACGCCCGCACAAACCGAACCTCCACCCGATGCGAGAGAATCAGGGTACATTTCCGGGAGCTGAGCAACGAGCAAATCGAACACTATTTGCAAAAAGAAACCCCGTACGATTGCGCCGGGTCATTCAAAATGGAAGGCTTGGGAATACGGTTGTTCACCGCATTTGAGGGGCGGGATCCCAATGCGCTGATCGGGCTGCCATTGATGGCACTGACCGATTTGTTACTGGCCGCCGGCGTGGACCCGCTCACACCTGAATAAGCCGCTCCCATGCCAGTAGCTCACCAAAACGATCCAGACACAAAGCAGGCGCATACGGGTGTAAACGATGAAGTTCATGCGCACCATAGCTGACCGCTATGCGATCCATACCGGCGCGCCGCCCCATTTCCATATCATATTCGGTGTCGCCGATCATTACCGCCTCGGAGGGCGACCCTCCCAAGACCTCGAGCAGTTGCTCAAGCATGAGTGGATGCGGCTTGGAAGCGGTTTCATCGGCACAGCGGGTGGCTTCAAAAAAACCCCGTAACTTCATGGCCTCCAGAACACGATCCAGCCCCGCCCGACTCTTGCTGGTCGCCACGGCCAACCGATGACCGTCATCACGCAAACGCGTCAGCCCCTCCATTACTTCCGGGAATAACTGCGGCGCCTTGATGCGGTCTTGCAACAGGTAGTTCTCCCGATACCGGTCGCGCACCTGTCGCCGCCCCTCATCATCGACAGCCGGAAACAGCATGGCGAGCGCCTCAGGCAAACCCAGTCCAATAATATTGTGCACCGCATGCTCTTCCGGAACCGCCCACCCGAGGTCCTGAGCGGATTGCTGCATGGCGCGGGTAATCAACGAGGTTGAATCACTGAGGGTGCCGTCCCAGTCAAAAATCAATAACACCGAAGTTCCTCTCCCAAACGGATCGCTTTCAACATAACCAATCGTACGCCTGGTAAGCCCCTGCCGTCCTTAGCACTTCAAGGCGTCCAGCACCGAACTCAGGTCATCCGGCAAAGGGGCTTTGACGCAAGTGGGTTCATTCGCGTCCGGCAAATAAAACCTCAGCTCGGCCGCATGCAGGAACAAACGCCTGACTCCCCGCTCCCGCCATTGCCGATTAGCCGCGTCATTACCATACTTTTCATCCCCGAGCAGACTGTGCCCGGTGGACTGGGCGTGCACCCGAATCTGGTGAGTTCGTCCAGTAATGAGGTTCGCCTCCATCAACGTCGCCCCATCGTAGCGCTCCAGAACCCGAAACAGCGTCAGGCTGGGCTTGCCCTCCGGATGCACCTTCACAATGCGCTCTCCATTAACCTCAAAGCGCATCAGCGGCACATCGACCTTATCCAGACCGGCGGGCCAGCGCCCTCCCACCAGGGAATGATAGATTTTGGTCACCCCACCCTTTCCTTTATCGCGCAGCGCCGACTGTAAATGGCGCAGCATGCTGCGTTTTTTTGCCACCATTAAACAGCCCGACGTGTCGCGATCAAGCCGGTGGACCAGCTCCAGGAAACGGGCTTCAGGCCGCATTTGCCGCAACACTTCAATCAAACCCAGACTAATACCGCTGCCGCCGTGCACAGCAAGCCCGGGCGGCTTGTTGATCACCAGCAGCCCGTCGCTTTCAAACAGGATGGCGCGGGCCAGCGTTTTTACTAACTGGTCACTGGGCTTATCCGGCGCGGGGCGCTCGCTGACACGCACTGGCGGAACCCGAACCTGATCGCCAGCCACCAAACGGTAATCAGGCTTCACCCGTCCTTTATTAACGCGCACTTCGCCTTTACGCAAAATATTGTAAATGCGGGACTTGGGCACCCCCTTCAGGCGCGCCATCAGGAAGTTGTCCACGCGCTGCCCGGCCTGGTCGGCGTCAATCGTCAACCACTGCACACGAGTCGGCGGCGCAGCAGCTTTATGGGAGGCGTGTGAGGGGGGTGGTCGATTCATGGCGCGCATGATAGCGCAAAGGGCGCATCGCCGCGAGATAAGGCCCGCTCGAATTTCCTGGAGTCCACCGACACTCTCTGATTGAAGCCCATTGCAATTACTGATATATTCCGGGCAGCTGGGACAGGCAGGTTTCCGGACAGGTATAGGATTCGAGACCTGTTGCGAGGAAATACCGCTGCCAGCGAAGGGCCACGCTAAGCCCGGAGGAGACGTTTTACCTCCCCGGTCGTGGCCAGTGAACTGACAAAACCGCACCACCGTATGACGCCAAAAGAGGCTTGCGGGGTGCCCCATGACCATCGCGCCGACCGCGTGATAGCCATTGTTGACACTGTACGTGTTTTGCGAGAACTCTGATTTCTACGCGTTGCCGGCAGGCCCGGCGGTAACCAAGGCCTGGGCAAAATGCCCCGCCGCCTGACAACCAGAACGGCGAGCCCCAGTGGCCCCGGTAACGCCAGATTCCACGCAGCGCCTGTGCTGCCTGAAGCCCAAAGCAGAAAAGAGTCTGCGGAAAATAGAGTCTTATGGAGCAGGATTGTATGAAGATCAAGGCGACATTCCACCCCCTTCGCCGACCGGTCACACGCCGGGCGGAGGCTGTGGCCACGCGTTCGCCCCTGCCCTCTCCCCGGTCTAGCGCCCTTATTACGTGCGCTGCCTGAGGTTGTAAACACAACAGCGTTAACCCTGGTTATTCCGTCGCCCCGGCGCCCGGACTAACATTAGGTAACGCATGAAAAGAATGCTGATTAACGCAACTCAACCCGAAGAGTTGCGCGTTGCTCTGGTCGACGGCCAGTGGCTGTACGACCTGGACATCGAAAACCGTAACCGGGAACAGAAAAAAGCCAACATCTACAAAGGCAAAATTACCCGCGTAGAACCCAGCCTGGAAGCCGCTTTCGTCGATTATGGCGCAGAGCGTCACGGTTTCCTCCCGCTCAAGGAAATCTCCCGCGAATACTTCACCAAATCCCCCAACGATGTTGAAGGCCGCCTCAAAATCAAAGAGGTCGTCAAAGAGGGAACCGAAGTTATTGTTCAGGTCGACAAGGAAGAGCGCGGCAATAAAGGTGCCGCTCTAACCACCTTCGTCAGCCTGGCGGGCCGCTACCTGGTCCTTATGCCCAACAACCCTCGCGCCGGCGGTATCTCCCGACGCATCGAAGGAGAAGATCGCGCGCAATTAAAAGAAGCGCTTTCCGGTGTCGAAATTCCGTCCGGCATGGGCATCATCATTCGCACTGCCGGGGTAGGCCGCAGCGCCGAAGAACTGCAATGGGACCTGAACTATCTGTTGCAGTTGTGGGAATCCATCGACAACGCTGCAAAGGCGGCCCCAGCGCCTAATTTCCTGTTTCAGGAAAGCAACGTCATTATTCGTGCCATTCGCGATTACCTGCGCCAGGACGTCGGCGAAGTCATCGTGGACAACAAGGAAGCCTACGATCTGGCGGGCGGCTTCATCCAGCAGGTCATGCCCAACTTTGGCAGCAAAGTGAAGCTGTATCAGGACGACATTCCACTGTTCAACCGCTACCAGATCGAAAGTCAGATCGAAACGGCCTTCCAGCGCGAAGTCAAACTGCCCTCGGGTGGCTCGATTGTGATTGACGTCACCGAAGCACTGGTCTCCATCGATATTAACTCGTCACGCGCCACCAAAGGCGGTGATATTGAAGAAACCGCTTTGCAAACCAACCTGGAAGCCGCCGACGAAATTGCCCGCCAGCTGCGCCTGCGCGATATGGGCGGCTTGATTGTTATCGACTTCATCGACATGCAGCCTGCCCGCAATCAACGCGAGGTGGAAAACCGCATGCGCGATGCACTCGAAATGGATCGCGCACGCGTTCAGGTAGGACGCATCTCCCGATTTGGTCTTCTGGAAATGTCTCGCCAGCGGCTGCGCCCCTCTCTCGGCGAGGTACACTCCAAAGTCTGCCCCCGCTGTAACGGTCAGGGAACCATTCGCGGCACTCGCTCACTGGCGCTTTCCATCCTGCGACTGGTGGAAGAAGAAGCACAAAAAGAACGTAGCGCCGAGATCCGTGCCATTGCACCGGTTTCCGTTGCCACGTATCTGCTGAACGAAAAACGCAAAACCATTTCCAATATCGAGCAACGCAATAGCACTCGGGTAGTCATCGTCCCCAATGCCGAAATGATGACCCCGCACTTCGAGGTTCAGCGGCTGCGAGACGATGACGAAGGCACACTGGAAACCAGCTACAAAATCGTCGCCACCGCCGATGAGCACCAGGAGGAAGAAACCGACGCTAATGCCAAACCGGCGCCACTGCCCCAACCGGCAGTTCAACCCACGGCTCCTGCTCAAGCAGCACCGACGCCCGCTAAAGCCAAACAACCCGGACTCTGGGAGCGTGTCGTTGCGCTGCTGGTTGGCCTGTTTAAAAGCGAAGAGAAAACGCCGAAAAAATCCTCCAACAAACGCAGCCAGGGCCACCAACGCAGTCGGCACGGACGTGGCAACACGCAAAACCGCCGTCGCGATGGTCGCGGACGCCGAGGCGGGCGTCGTGGTTCCGAGCGCGCCACCGATGTCGATGCAAAGTCCGACAAGCGTAACGACTCAGTCGGTGAGCGCGCCAACGACAAAAACCAGGGTAGCCATCAGGACAAAGACAAGAACAGCGAAGGCGGCAACCGTCGCTCACGGGGTGGTCGCAACCGTCGCGGCGGCGCCAACAAGCAGGAAAACAACCGCAACAACGCTGGTGACAAACCTCAAGAGCAGAACAACGAAAAAGCCGCTGACGCCTCCGCTTCGAATACTGACTCAAGCGACAGCACTCAGGAGAACCGCCCACCGAAGCGTCCTTCCAACCGTCGCCCCCGGTCCGGCCCGCGTCGTCGCAACCGCCGCGAACTGTCAGAGGAAGTTTTGGAAAAAACCTCTGAAGTAAAAGCGAATCAGGACACTGCTGAGGAAACCTCAACCCGCTCGCCAAAGGCGAATGACCGCACGCGCCCAGAGAACGTTCGCGAAAAAGCCGCTGAGAAACCGGTGGCTCAGGAAGCGACCGATACTAAAGGCACTCAAAAAACCGAGCGCTCTAGCACCGTCGCGTCCAGCAAGGTCGAGTCCGACAAGACCGACTCTGGCAACACTGGGTCCGAAAACACTGGACCCGAAAAGAAACGCAACGAGAAATCCTCCGAAGTTGCCAACGTGGAGCCGGCTTCCTCAGAGCGTGACGCCCCCATCCAGGCACCGCGTCGCACAGCCCAGGTCAGTCAGCGACAGGTCGGTGAGCCGCGCCCGGTATCAAGCGACAACAGCGCTGCCTACAGTCTCACCGCGACGGCCGTGCTTCGCGATGAAGAAACGCCCACCGAAAGCCGAGTGACTACCAGCGGCAATGGCTCTGTATCCGATAATACCGAGAACAAGCCCGCTCCCCAGGCCGTTGCCGAGAAGACTTTCCGCGACAACACCCCGTCGCCCTCTCACGGTGAGGAGTCCGATCAGGTAGCCGTTACGGCAAAAGACAAGAACATCTCATCCGAAGGTGACAGGAGCGTGCCAGAGAACGCCCCTGTGGAGCCCCAGACGCCTGAAATCGCCGAGGACTCTGAACCTGAAGAAGCACCAGAGACCACTACGACCCCGGCAACGCCTCAGCAGCCAACGACGGCCAACACATCTAGCGACGCCAGTGTCGTGAACGACAAAGGACAGACAAGGGCTGCCAATGACCCACGGCTGGCGCCTGCGCCGAAAACCCCAGCGGAGATTCAGACAGAGCGTCGGGCTATCACCCAACTTCAGGCGCTCGATACCCGACAGCCGCCCTCGGTGACCCATAATCCACGACCGCTACGTCGCCCCACCAACGACCCACGCAATCGTCAGCAGGCTCAGACGATGACGGAAAGTCCATCGGGCGAGTAAACGTCGAAGGCTAAAACAGCCATCCTGATAAAGGCCTCCTCACTGCCAGTGAGGGGGCCTTTTTTAACACCTAAGCCTGTGAATTCTATGAGTTTTTCAGACTCTCCCCTTGCTCCACACAAAAAGCTCTGTATAATCTGCCCCGTTCCGGAAGGGTGGCAGAGCGGTTGAATGCAGCGGTCTTGAAAACCGCCGTAGGTTAATAGCCTACCCAGGGTTCGAATCCCTGCCCTTCCGCCATTTAAAAACCTCCTGAAAACCTCAGGAGGTTTTTTTATGTCCGCTTGAAAAACAGGCTAAAGGCCCTGATATCCATCGTTGAACCCGCACCTTCTGCCGTGGTCAAACCCCTGGCAACAATACTTGGCAGGGTTCCGCCACCTCTGTATGATCTGAGACAGCGAATTACTGTCATCAATGGAGAACGACAATGCGAGACCAGCTTTACAGTCAAAATGCCCGCGTCGATATTGGCAACAGCATTGAGGTCAACAAGGTTCTGCGTAACACCTACATGCTGTTAGGCATCACCCTGGCTTTCAGTGCAGTCGCCGCGGCCATCTCAATGGCGCTGAACGTACCACATGGTATGGGTATGATCATGAGCCTCGTCGCCCTGGGGCTGATCTGGTTTGTGTTACCGAGAACCGCCAACTCCCCTGCCGGACTCGGTGTCGTGTTCGCATTTACGGGTTTGATCGGCGCCGGTCTCGGTCCTATTTTGAACCACTACATGGCAATGTCTAACGGCGGCTCCATTATCATGCAGGCATTGGGCGGCACAGCCGTTATTTTCCTGGGCCTGTCCGGGTACACACTGACCACCCGTAAGGATTTCAGCTTCCTGAGAGGCTTTGTCTTCACCGGTATGGTGGTAATGATTGTCGCCATGCTGGTTTTGATGGGGGCATCCCTCTTTGGCTTTGATGTATCCGCGTTGAGCCTGGCCTTTTCTGCCGGTATCGTGCTGTTGATGTCAGCATTGATTCTGTTCCAGACCAGCGCCATCATCCACGGGGGTGAAACCAACTACATTCTGGCCACAACAACTCTTTACTTGTCGATCATCAACCTGTTTACCAGCTTGTTGCACTTAATTGGTGCCAGCAACGAGTAAACTGTTCGATAATGGTAGTCCGAAAGGCCCCGGTTTCCGGGGCCTTTTTATTGCTGCCATCCGATCCATGCGGGTATTGAGTACTGCCGGAGTCGATTATGAAATTCGCGCTTGCGATTTACGCCTCACCTTTTACCGCTCAAGCCAGTCAGACAGCTCTGAGCTTTGCACGGGCGCTACTGGCTCAGGGACACAGCCTTTATCGCGTGTTTTTTTATCAGGATGGCGTTTATACCGGCAACAGTCTGGCTACGCCACCCCAGGACGAACAGGGTTTGACGCAGGCCTGGAGAAACCTCGCCCGCGAACACCACCTGGACATCGTCGTCTGCATTGCCGCCGCTCTTCGTCGCGGTGTCATAGACCCGGAAGAAGCCAATCGTTACGGGCTCGATGTGGCCAACCTCGCTCCCGAGTTCAGCTTGAGCGGACTAGGCCAGTGGGTCGATGCCGCCGTCCACGCCGACCGCCTAGTGACCTTTGGCGCCTAAAAGCCGACAGGAGTCTGGAATGAACCGACGTTTATTGTTTATTATGCGTCATGCGCCCTACGGAACCAGCGCGGCGAGAGAGGCTCTCGATGCCCTGCTGGCGACGGCGGTGTTCGGCCAGGACGTGGCTGTCTTGTTCATGGATGACGGCGTTTTCCAGCTCACCTCGGGTCAGGCGCCCGGCGCACTGCCCCAAAAAAATCTGGCTGCCAGCCTGTCCGCTCTACCGCTTTACGATGTAGAGCAGGTCTACGTTCACGCCCCTTCGCTGAGCGCGAGAGGTTTGACCGTCGAAGAGCTGTGCATGGCGTCAATTACGGCACTGACGGACGACGCTGTTGCCCGGTTAATGTCGGAACAGGATCAGTTACTGAGTTTTTAGCCAGCCCCGTTTACCCAGAGGCTGCAACCTCGAATCATCAGGCCCAACAAAACCATGAGCACTTTGCACACGGTGAACAAGTCGCCGTTTACGCACAGCACGCTAGTGTCCTGCATGGCCATCTGCCAGCCGGGCGATGCGCTGTTATTAATAGAGGATGGCGTTTACGCAGCCCTGCCGTCCTCGCCCGTCCAGAAACGCTTGAAAACACTGGCGGACAGCGGTGTGACGGTAGCGGCACTCGGGCCTGACCTGGATGCTCGTGGGCTTACCTCCAGGAGTGTGGACTGGATAACCACCATGGACTACGACGGCTTTGTGACGCTTTCCACGACCTTGAAAACCGTTCAGAGCTGGTATTGAGATGGGCTTGAAAGTCGGTCAGCAGCTGCTCGAGACAGATAAGGAAGGCTATTTGCGGCACCTGGAAGACTGGTCGCCCGCCGCCGCCGAGGCACTGGCCGCCGAGGAAGGCCTTACTCTGACTCCTGCTCACTGGGAGGTGATTGAAGCGCTTCGGTCCTTCTACAGAACCTTTGAACTCTCACCCGCCATGAGACCCCTCGTGAAATGGATCGGAAAGCAGTTGGGAGCCGATAAAGGCCGCAGCATCTACCTATTGTCTCTCTTTCCGCCAAGCCCGGCCAAAGTCGCCAGTAAAATCGCAGGACTTCCCCGCCCCGACAATTGCCTGTAATTGCCCCGCTAACTTGCCCTTCTACAGCCCCAGGGAGTCAGTTTTGGCCCGCGCAAAGTAGTTACGAGTCAGCCCTACTACCACGCCGGAGAGCGCCAGTAAGGCGATAAGATTGGGAATAGCCATAAGGCCATTCAGGATGTCCGCCAGGATCCAAACCACACCCAGGCTCAAGTTCGCACCTACGGGAATGGCTATAATCCAGACGATTCGGAAAGGCTTGATGGCACGCTCGCCAAACAAGTATTGTGCACAGCGCTCTCCATAATAGCTCCACCCCAGCAAGGTGGTAAATGCAAACAGAGAAAGGCACACCGCCACCAGATGATGACCGTTGGGCAATGCGTCGCCAAACGCTGCCTGAGACATGACGGCGCCTTTAGCGCCCGTCTCCCAGGCCCCGGTAACCACCAGCACGAGGCCTGTCACCGTACAAATAACCAGGGTGTCAATGAAAGTCCCGAGCATGGCGACCAGTCCCTGACGCACCGGGCTGTCGGTTTGTGCCGCCGCGTGCGCAATTGGCGCACTTCCCAGGCCGGCCTCATTAGAAAATACGCCCCTTGCCACCCCGTACTGAATGGCCATCATCACCGTGGCCCCGGCAAACCCACCCGCTGCCGCCGTTCCTGTAAAGGCCGATTCAACCACTAACACCAGAGCCCCCGGCAGAGCCGACAGATTTAACGCGAGTACTGTCAGCCCGCACAGCAGATACAGCAACGCCATAAAAGGAACCAGCCGCCCTGCTACGAGCCCCAGACGCTTGACCCCACCAATCAACACCGCACCCACCAGTGCCATCAGCACCGCGCTGGTCACCCAGGAATTAATACCAAAGCTTTCCGACAGCGCATCGGCTACCGAGTTGGCCTGAACCGTATTACCAATGCCGAAGCCAGCCAGCATACCGAAGAATGCAAACACTGCACCCAGCCAGACCCAGCGACGCCCGAGGCCATTTTTGATGTAGTACATAGGGCCGCCAATGTGATGCCCACGCTGGTCAGTTTCGCGATAATGTACCGCACAAACCGCTTCAGCGTATTTTGTCGCCATCCCCACCAGAGCACTGCACCACATCCAGAACAGGGCGCCGGGTCCACCCATGCCAATTGCCGTCGCCACACCGACAATATTACCGGTGCCCACCGTAGCGGAAAGCGCCGTCATTAGCGCGTTGAAACTGGTAATATCACCAGTGCCACGGGCACGGCGACCTTCAAAGAGTTGGCGGAAGGCGGTACCGATACGCCTCAGGGGCATGCCCCCCAGGCGTACCATCAGGAAGAGACCGGTGCCGACGATCAGCACCAGCATAAACTCACCCCACACCAAGTCTTTCAGGCTTTCAAGCTGCTCTGTGAACGGGTGTGGGGTAGAGTCGTCGTTCATAGTTTAAGGGCTGGCTTTAGAAGCACCGCACCTAGATAGACTTAATGGTGCCTTTGGGCAGCACGGCATGCACGGCCACTTTCTGGAATTTCTGCTCGATGTTCTCGCCGGTTTCCAGCACCACGTAGTTGTCATCCACTTTAATGATTTTCCCCAGTAGACCACTGGTCATCACCACCTCATCCCCTTTGCTTAGTGCGGCGACCAGGTTCTGATGCTCTTTCTGGCGCTTACGCTGGGGGCGAATAATGAACAAATACATAAACACAAACAGCCCGACAAACATCAACAAGGTCACCATCGGGTTGCCTTGCGGTTGAGCAGCGTCTTGCGCCATGGCGGCGGGAATCAGGAAATCCATGTAATCAGCCTCATTTTTTTGGATTTGAAAAAGGGCTAACTCTACCGTGTTTAAGCGGGGCAGGCAATTGGGATGAAACGCCGGGAAAAGATAAAGGACCCCGGCCGGACTCGACCGGGGTATCAAACGGGATTGTCAAGCGGGGGGTATCAAGCGTAATCCCGGAAAAGTTTTCGAAACACGCTGGGCGACAAGCCTGTCCAGCGCTTAAAGGCGTTGGTAAAACTGGTGCGGTCAGAGAAATCCAACGCTTTGGACACTGCATCCACACTCATGTGCTGATCAATCAAAAATTTGATCGCATAATGAAATCGCAAGCTGTCTCGCAACTGAGCGAAATTCTCGCCCTGCTGTTGCAGCCGACGCTGGAGAGTCCGCTTGGACAACTCAAGGTCTTCGGCAATAAAATCGATTGCCAAGGGAGCCTGCCCTACACGCCGGTGCAGAACATCCAGAACTTTGGCTGCGACGCCCTCCGCAGGCGGGATTCGTGCCAGTTCCAAATACTCCCTATAAGACCGGACACCCGGAGTCGCAAACGGGCGCGCCGCACTTTCACTGATTCGATCATCAATACGCTGTAGCTGGATCATACAGGCCTCTCCTTATGCCAACACTTTGGGCATTGAAAATTAAGAACGCTGTTGTCTCCGCGACACCAAAGGGTAACCCCCTCCGATAACTGGACCGCGGCCCTTATCGAACGGCTGCCACCCAGACGGGTGATGACCGTCACCAGAGCCGGGGCGCCTTGGCTCCCCGCGCTCAGTACGAAATCAGTATAGGTCAATCGTCACAAAAATGTCGCCAATAAAGTCAAAAAAAACGACACTCAAAGGGACTAAGATCACATTTTCATAAAAAATACGATTTTATTCCCCGATGCCTATTACTGCTTCCACAATTTGCCTGTTTTAGGGTTTGAAACGTGTCACAGGTACTCACGAACGTACTCAAGCACGACCTCATCGTGATTTTTCGTTGTGAACTTCTCAGGGATGTGTCGTAACCGCCCTTCTCTATCGACAATGAAGGTGGTACGAATCAGCCCCATGTACTCCTTCCCTGCGAACTGCTTCAAACCCCAAACGCCATACTTCTCGGCAATCTCGTGGTCTGGATCAGACAACAGATCAAAATTCAAGCCCTGTTTGGCAATGAACTTTTGCAGCGCCGGCTCTTTATCCGGGCTTACCCCTAATACGACTGTATCGTACTTCGCGAGTTCCGCGAGGGCATCTCGCATGCCGCAAGCCTGCACGGTGCAGCCCGGTGTTGAGGCTTTGGGGTAAAAATACAGCACCACGTTCTTATCACCGCGAAAATCTTTCAGGCTGACCTTTTCCCCATCCTGATTGTTCAGCGTAAATGCCGGTGCCAAATTGCCAATTTTGGGCAGAGCCATCGGTTCCTCCGGTTAAGTCGTTTAAGGGTTTCAATCGCGATACAGTTTCAACAGATCGCCGTAGTGGTCGATGCGACGATCGCGCAGGTACGGCCAGATCCGCCGCACATTTTCGCTGCGCGCCAAGTCCACCACCACCACTTCATTTTCAGTCTGGTCAGTAGTAGCGGTGTATAAAAATTCACCCTGAGGGCCAGCGACAAAACTGCTTCCCCAGAAGTCTACGCCCGTGCCCCCGCCGGGATCCGTTTCATGGCCGATTCGATTCACACTCACCACCGGCAAGCCATTGGCCACCGCGTGCGAACGCTGGATGGTAATCCACGCCTGCCGCTGGCGCTCCTGCTCTTCCGGATCATCCTCGCGACTCCAGCCAATCGCCGTGGGGTAAATCAACAGTTCTGCACCGGCCATCGCCATCAGGCGTGCGGCTTCCGGAAACCATTGATCCCAGCAGACCAGCACACCGAGCTTACCCACGGAAGTCTGAATGGGCTGAAAACCCAAGTCGCCCGGCGTGAAATAGAATTTTTCGTAAAATCCCGGGTCGTCGGGAATGTGCATTTTGCGATACGTGCCGGCAATGGAGCCGTCCTTCTCCAGCACGACGGCCGTGTTGTGATACAGGCCGGGCGCCCGACGTTCAAACAACGAAGAGACGATCACGACCCCCAACTCCCTGGCCAGCGCCCCAAGCCTTTCGGTGCTGGGGCCGGGAATCGGTTCGGCGAGATCAAACTGCTCGACGTCTTCTTGCTGGCAGAAATACAGTCCGCGATGCAACTCCTGCAACACCACCAGCTGCGCACCACCCTCTGCCGCAGAACGAATTCCGGCGATCGACGCTTCCAGGTTGGCGGTCACGTCATCGGTACATGCGTGCTGAACCAGTCCTACGTTAAGCCGGGTCATAAAGCACTCCTTCCGGTAACTGCATGGTAATGCAATGCAGGCTGCCGCCTTGCTCGATTAACACCGAACAGGGCACGCCAAAAATATGATGCCCGGGAAACGCCTGCATAACCTGCTCAAGCGCCTGCTCATCAGTTGGGCAATCGTATTGCGGAACCAGCACCGCGCCATTGATGATCAGAAAGTTGGCGTAGGTGGCGGGCAAACGTTCGCCGTCATCATTAAGCACGGCACCGGGCCAGGGTAATGGCACCAGCGTATAGGGCGCGTTATCCGCATCCGTCATGGCCTTTAGTTCGGTTTCCATCGCCTGCAGGTCGGCGTAATGCTCATCCTCCGGGTCATCACATTGCACGTAGGCGATTACGTTGTTTGGACATAAACGGGCCAGTGTATCGATATGGCTGTCCGTGTCGTCGCCCTTTAAATGACCGTGCGCCAGCCAATTGATCTTGCGTACTCCGAACGCTTCTTTCAAGCGTCTCTCAACCTCGGTTTTGGACAGTGAAGGGTTGCGGTTGGGATTGAGCAGGCACGCCTCGGTGGTGAGCAAGGTGCCCTGCCCATCCGTTTCGACAGACCCGCCTTCCAGCACCCAGTCCTGAGGCTGTAACGCCACACCAGGAAAGGCGCCGTCACGGTGCAGACGCCCGGTGATGGCATTATCGAGGTCGTGCGCAAACTTGTCGCCCCAACCGTTGAAACGAAAGTCCAACAGCACGGGGTTGTCTTTCACCAACACGGTGATCGGTCCGTGATCCCGGGCCCAGGTGTCATTACTGGGCGCTGGTCGCAAGTGCACATGCGACATATCCACATGCATAGCTTCCAAACGTTCCCACACGGATTCCAACTCAGCCTCAGGAACCGCTACGATCAAATCCGCGTAATCCGCGATTACAGTGACCAGGCCTTCATAAAGCTGTGTCACCTCATCGAGCAACGGCAGCCAGTCACTGTCACGATGGGGCCAGGTCAACATAACCGCATCCTGTGGCTCCCATTCAGCGGGCAGTCTCGGTAAGGACATAGAAAACCTCAGTCAATCGCGCAAAGCGGCGATTATAACGAATTTGTCCGGGTCTTCGGGTAGATGAACGCATCGGTGTCAAAGCCGAGTTCGTCGGCGCGGTTCACCAGTTGCTCCACCCGTTCCGCGTCAGGCTCTGGCGAGCGGAACAATAACCAGAAATAGGAGCGGTCAGGTCCGGTAATCATCGCGTACTGATAATCCTCATCCAGCTCGATAATGTTATAGCCGCCATAAAAAGGACCGAAAAACGAGACTTTTAACCGGCCCGTGGTGTCATCTTCGATAAAGTAGGCCTTGCCCTCGGCCTCTTCCCATTCACCGGACTCGGAGTTGTACCCGCGGTTGACCACTTTCACCCCGCCATCCTCGCGAAGTGAATAGGTGGCGGTCACCTGTTCCAGCCCCTCCTCAAAACCGTGGTCCAGACGCACGATTTCATGCCACTGCCCGAGGTAACGCTGCACATCGAGATTTTCCACCGGCTCCAACCCCTCGGGAATTCCCGTATTCGAACAACCGGATAACAACATGACGGCCAGCAATACGCCCATAACCCACGGTTTCATTCAATCTCTCCTTACTCCTTACATTTCGCCCCTGTTGTGGGGCGACCCGTCTCTCTATAATAGCTGTTCTGCAATACGCTGCGACGCAGCCAACGGATGAATCTTATGTTGCGATTAATCATCGCCCTGATCGTAATCGTCGGAATCTGGGCGGCCATGGCTCACCTTCGGCGCCTGCCTGAGAAGCAGCGCAAATCGTTACTCTGGCGCATGCTGGCCTGGGGCGGCGGACTGGGGTTGATTTTGCTCGTGGCCACCGGAAGAGCGCACTGGCTCTTTGCGGTCTTGGGGGCGATGTTGCCCTTAGCCAAGATGCTCCTTGGCGTGGGGCTTCAGCTCTTTCCTTTGTGGAAACAGCGCCAAAAAACAGCCTCCTCAAGCTCGCCACCCAGTGGTCCCATGAGCGCGCGCGAAGCGATGGATACGCTCGGTCTCAAGGGCGAGGAAAGCCGGTTAACCCGCGATGAAATTATCGCCGCACACCGCAAGCTGATGCAAAAGCTGCATCCGGATCGTGGCGGCAACGACTATTTGGCGGCCAAAGTGAATGAGGCCAAAGCGCTATTGATCAAACGGCTGGGGTAGCGCGGGTTCGTTAACTCAGAGTGTCTTTTTCAACAGTACGTGCATATAGCGTCCCAGTGATCGATAAGGCTCTCGCTGGGACAGCGCTAACTCCAGGGCGACCACTTTATCCGGGTCCTTCTCCCGTTCAGCACGATCCAGAATGTAGTCGTGAAACACCCGGATACCGCTGGTGCTCAATCGCTCCAGCGGCAGAGCCGCCAGCCACTCATCCACGGTTTCCGGATAAAGCGGGTTAATGGGGGACAGACTCCCTCGAAACCCACCATGATCCCCCTGCTCCACTTTGCGGTAGTTGGTACGCAACAGGTTCTTGTAGATGGCGCCGTGCAGATTGTAATAACTCAGGGAAAGGTAGCCGCCGGGTTTCAGCCAGCGCAACAAATGTTCAAGCACTGTCTGCGGCTCAAGCACCCACTCGAGTACCGCGTGGCAAATCACCAGATCAAACGCTTCCTCCTGCGCCGGCAGAGACTCGCCCAGCGATTGAATCGGGGTTTGCAGGAAGGTCACCCGATCTGCAATCGCTTGCCGCCCGGCCTCAGCGGCGGCTTGCGCCAACATCTTGCTGGAGAGGTCACACAACGTCAGGGTATGTCCGGCGCGAGCCAGAGGGATGGAAAACTGACCCTGACCGCCCCCGGCGTCCAGAATGCGCCATGGCGGCTGGTCGGTGTGCGGAACGAAGGGCGGAATGGGCAGGTGCAACCCGAAATCCCGGCGCAGCACGCTCAGCCGGATACGGCCTTTCAATCCGCCGTAGACATTCCGGGAAAAGCGCTCCGAGAGATCGTCAAAATTGCGATCGCCGGTCAACGGCTGGCGAGGCATAACGTCAGGCGGCCCGGGGCACACCGCTGTGAAAGCGGAACGTATCGTCGGGTGATTCGATCAGCGTTTTCTCCAGCGTCAGAAACGTTTCGATACGCTCGTCGATTGACGCCCCTTTCGCTGCTTTACGCGCGAGTTTGAGGTAGTCCTGAAAGTGGCGAGCCTCGGATTTCAGCAGCGATTCATAAAACCCTCGCAACTCGTCATCCAAATGGGGCGCGAGGCGGGCAAACCGTTCACAGGAACGTGCCTCAATAATGCCTCCTACAATCAATGTATCCACATACCGGCCCGGCTCGTGGGTACGAATGGGCGCGCGCAGCTCTGACGCGTACCGACTGGGGGAAATCTGGCCGTAGGCGATGCCACGCTTTTGCATCAGGCTCATTACCTGCTCATAGTGACGCAGCTCCTCTCGCGCCAGGCGAGACATCTTGTGCATCATGTCGAAATCGCCCACATAGCGGTACATCAGCGTCAACGCAGTGGAAGCCGCTTTCTTTTCGCAATTCGCGTGATCGAGCAGCATCAGCGGTTCATTATCCAGTGCCCAGGTCACCCATGCATCGGGTGTTTCACAGGAAAGGAAATCCAGTATTGGTTTTAAATCAGTCATTTACAAATACATTCTCACCTGGATTGTGAAGCTTTAAGAGCCGCATCCCGCGCCAGCCCGGGCTCGATATAGCGCTCATAATGGGCACAGGAAAGCTCATAAAAATCGCGGTCAATCTGGTCACGCAGCTCCGTGAGGGGAACACCCTGCCACTCTACATGCAGCCGAAGCCCGTAATGGGCGAGATCCCGAATCTGGCTGGCACCGGCCTTCAACAAATCAAACACCCAGCAGTACGGGTCTTGATCCTGGTTGAAGCGAATTTGCTGATGTTGAATCTGGGTCAGGAGCGCCTGCTTATCGACGATATTAAAGCGCAGCGCCACCACCTGGCTCAAGAACCCCTCCAGGCGATGAACAATGATCTGTCGCTGGCTTTGATCGTACGCATTCCAGTCAATGACCTCGTGCGCAAACCGCTTGCAGCCCCGACAGACACTATCCCCAATGCCGGTGGAACAAACACCCACACAGGGGGTTTTAACGCGCTTGAAAACCGTCATATCAGTAAGGATAACCCGCGACATCCAATTCAATCTGCCAAAGCGTACCCGCGCCGGTCAGGTACAGGGTCTTGCGCTGCTCACCACCAAACGCCGCGTTAGTGATATTGGCGTCCACCTTGATTTCCGCCAGTTGCTCCCCTTCCGGGGAGAGTACACGCAGCCGTTGCAAGCTGTGCTCAGTGACGTAGATATTACCGAGGCAGTCAATCGCCATACCATCGGGCACACTGACTTTTGCCAGATCCCTGTGGCCCGTGACCTGCCCTTGATCATCCAGATCATAGGCTCTCAGCACCCCCTTTTCCCCACCTCCAGCGACGTACAGCGTGCGCTCATCCGGGGAGAGCGACACGCCGTTCGGATTCGCGATGGTGTCATCGACTACGCTGATGCCGTCAGTGCCAATCCGGTAGACACGCGTTTTGGGCTGTCGGCCTGGCGCGGCGGACTGCTGGAAATCCGGGTCAGTAAAGTAGATGATGCCATTGCCGGTCAACGTCAGGTCATTGGGGGAGTTGAACCGGTTATCCTGATAGGTATCCCAGACAATCTCACGGTCGCCGGTGCTCAGTTCATAGCGGGATATCGCCTTGGCATCGTGCGTCGCGGCCATCAGAAAGCCTTCGGTATCCACCGCCAAACCATTGCTGCCACTGTCCTCAATGGCGGTTTCCAGCGTACCTTCGTCCGTCAGGCGTTGCACACGGGAGGGAAAGCCCTCATCGAAGGTAAAGTCAGAGAAATACAGCGAACCATCTACCCATACCGGCCCTTCATACAAGCCAGGTCGCTCGCTCGCCGAGCCAGCGATGCGCTCGGCCCTCAAGGTGCCTGAAGGCGCTTCTCCAGGGTTCGAGGGGCACTGCCAGCTTGACGCCATCGATGGCTCATTGCCGGACGCACTCGGCTGGGCAGAGCTGGCGGCTGCCTGGCCTGCCTCCGCCGAGGGGGATTCACTACCTTGAACCTCCGAGGGGTCATCCTGCTGGCCACAGCCAACCAGTGAGGCCAACAATGACAGCGAAGTCAGTGTCAGGGCAGTACGGGTCAGTCGAGTGCTTGTGCCTGTCATGAGAAGTCCTTATTGCCGCGTTAGAAAACGAAGATTAAACCCAGTTATAACTTTAAATAACGGACATAACCTGTTGATTTTTATGGAATAGACATTCACCAATTCAATCCCGATATTATACAGGCAAACGAGGCCACGCCGGTAGCGGCCTGCTGTCTTTCCCTCAACGCTGAGAGCGCCAGGGGGTCAGACTGCGCTGCCCTACACCGCCCAGGCGCTTTGCTGTATAATCCGCCGCCGTTTCGCCGTACTTTTCAACCCCGTTTCAACCCCGCTGCCAACCTCGTTGGTAACGGCCTACCGGGGTGCGGTGTGCGGAGCCCTGCTCCGCCCGATCCATGACGATCATGGATAGCCTCTTAAGATGGAGATCCCATTGCGAGAGTAATCCCACAAAATCAGAGGAACTCAATCGTGCTTGAAGCCTATCGTACTCACGTCGCCGAACGCGCCGCGGATAATGTGCCCCCCAAACCGTTGAACGCTGAGCAAGTTGCCGCTCTGGTCGAGCTGCTGAAAACCCCGCCGGCCGGCGAAGAAGACACCCTGGTCGAGCTGATCTCACACCGCGTTCCTGCCGGTGTTGACGAAGCCGCTTACGTGAAAGCTGCATTCCTCAGCGCCATCGTCAAAGGCGAAGCTGAAAGCCCCCTGATTTCCAAAGAATACGCGGTCAAACTGCTGGGCCAAATGCTCGGTGGCTACAACATTGAACCCCTGGTAGCACTGCTGGACGATGCTCAGCTCGCCCCGTTGGCCGCCGAACAGCTCAAGCACACCCTGCTGATGTTCGATGCCTTCCACGACGTGGAAGAAAAAGCCAAGGCAGGTAATGAGCACGCCAAGGGCGTTCTGCAGTCCTGGGCTGACGCTGAATGGTTCACCCAGCGCAACAAAGTGCCCGAAAGCATCAAACTGACTGTTTTCAAAGTCACTGGCGAAACCAATACCGACGACTTGTCCCCCGCTCAAGACGCCTGGTCTCGCCCGGACATCCCCCTGCACGCCCTGGCGATGTACAAAAACGAACGCGAAGGCCTGGCTCCGGACGAACCCGGCACCATCGGCCCGATTCAACAAATCGACGAACTGAAGAAAAAAGGCTATCCGCTGGCCATGGTCGGCGACGTGGTCGGCACCGGCTCATCACGCAAATCCGCCACCAACTCCGTGCTGTGGTACATCGGTGAAGATATCCCGGGCGTCCCGAACAAGCGCACTGGCGGCGTGTGCATCGGTGGCAAAGTCGCGCCGATTTTCTACAACACCATGGAAGATGCCGGCGCACTGGTTTTCGAAGCGCCAGTGGATGATTTGAACATGGGCGATGTGATCGAAGTCCGCCCCTATGAAGGCAAAATCCTCAACGGTGAAACCGGCGAGCTGATTTGCGAGTTTGGTTTGAAGTCCGACGTACTGCTGGATGAAGTTCAGGCGGGTGGCCGGATTCCCCTGATCATCGGTCGTGGCCTGACGGGCAAAGCCCGAGAATCCCTCGGTCTGGAAGCGTCCACCCTGTTCCGCAAGCCCGAACAGCCAAAAGACACCGGCAAAGGCTACACTCTGGCCCAGAAAATGGTCGGGAAAGCCTGCGGCATGGAAGGCGTTCGCGCTGGCACCTACTGCGAGCCCTACATGACTACCGTCGGCTCCCAGGACACCACCGGGCCAATGACCCGCGATGAGCTGAAAGACCTCGCCTGCCTCGGCTTCTCCGCCGACCTGACCATGCAGTCTTTCTGTCACACCGCCGCTTACCCCAAGCCAGTGGATATCGACACCCAGCACACACTGCCTGACTTCATCATGACCCGCGGCGGTGTTTCCCTGCGCCCGGCCGATGGCATTATTCACAGCTGGCTGAACCGCATGCTGCTGCCGGACACTGTGGGCACGGGTGGCGACTCTCACACCCGCTTCCCGCTGGGCATTTCCTTCCCCGCTGGTTCCGGTCTGGTAGCCTTCGCCGCCGCGACCGGTGTTATGCCGCTGGACATGCCGGAATCCGTTCTGGTGCGCTTTAAAGGGGACATGCAGCCGGGTATCACCCTGCGCGATCTGGTAAACGCCATTCCCTACTACGCTATCCAGCGCGGTCTGCTGACTGTTGATAAGAAAGGCAAGAAAAACGTGTTCTCCGGTCGCATTCTGGAAGTGGAAGGTCTGCCTGACCTGAAGGTGGAACAGGCCTTCGAAATCTCCGATGCGTCCGCTGAGCGCTCCGCCGCTGGCTGCACCATCAAGCTGGGCAAAGAGCCTATCATCGAATACCTGAACTCCAACATCACCATGCTGCGCTGGATGATCGAGCAAGGCTACGGTGACGTGCGCACTCTGGAGCGCCGCGCCCGCAAAATGGAAGAGTGGCTGGAAAATCCGGAACTGATGGAAGCCGACGCCGACGCCGAGTACCACGAGGTCATCGAAATCGATCTGGCCGACATCAAGGAGCCGATCCTGGCCTGCCCGAACGACCCGGACGATGTGAAAACCCTGTCCGACGTTCAGAACACCAAGATCGACGAAGTGTTTATCGGCTCGTGCATGACCAACATCGGTCACTTCCGTGCTGCAGGTAAGCTGCTCGATGCGACTAAAGAAGAGCTCGCTACCCGCCTCTGGATTGCACCGCCCACCAAAATGGACGAGCACCAGTTGATGGAGGAAGGCTACTTCAACATTTTTGGTCGCAAAGGGGCCCGTACCGAAATGCCGGGTTGCTCACTGTGTATGGGTAACCAGGCGCGCGTCGCTCCAAACTCGACCGTGGTGTCCACCTCCACCCGGAACTTTCCGAACCGGTTGGGCCAGGGCGCCAACGTGTACCTGGCTTCCGCCGAGTTAGCAGCGGTCGCCGCCATCATCGGTAAACTGCCTACGCCCGGGGAATACCTGAGCTACACGCAGGATCTAAACAGCATGGCCAGCGACATCTATCGCTACCTCAACTTCAACGAAATTGAGGAGTACCAAAAATCGGCAGACGAAGGCAAACGCATCGCCGCCGTGCAAATTGAGCAAGTGGCGGTATAAACCGACCACTGCCGCTTCGGCGCCTTGACAGCGTTTAAGCCTGCTCAAAGCCCATTGGTCATTGGCCAATGGGCTTTTTTATACTGTGTCAGCCCGTCGTTCTACGAGGACAGCATTGATGATTATTCAACATGAAACGGTCGATCTGGAAACGCCGACCGGCACCATGCGCACCTATGTGTATCGTCCGGTGGATGAAGGCCATTACCCGGCCATTATTTTCTATTCCGAGATTTTCCAGCAAACGGCACCTATCGCGCGCTCGGCCGCCATCATGGCTGGCCATGGGTTTGTCGTGCTGGTACCCGAGGTCGCACACGAACTGAACCCCATCGGCACCGTACTCGCCTATGACGACGTGGGGAAAGAGAAAGGCAACAACGACAAGTTCACCAAACCGCTCAAGGACCACGATACCGATACGCAGGCCATGATCGACTTCCTGCAAACCCGGCCTTATTACAGCGGCAAAGTCGGCAGTATGGGCGTTTGCCTGGGCGGCCATCTCGCCTTTCGAGCCGCCTTGAATCCGGCGTTGGGCGCGGCTTGCTGTCTGTACGCTACCGACCTGCATTCCAACACCCTCCCCGCTCCGGACGAAGACCAGACTTTGGCTCGTGCCACAGAGATTCAGGGTGAGCTGCTGATGATCTGGGGACGGCAGGACCCGCACGTCCCGGATACACCGCGTGCCACCATCAACCAGGCGCTGCGCGACGCCGAGTGCCGCTTCAGTTGGCTCGAAGTCAACGGTCAGCACGCCTTTATGCGCGACGAAGGCGAACGTTACGACCCCGAGTTGGCGTTACAATGCTATCAAATGGCCGTCAATCTGTTTCGCCGGACCCTGCGTTAAACCGGACAACGCGCTCGCGGTCCGGCCCGCCTTGCCTCGGTGCCGACCACAGCGCGTATGATAGACAGTATGAAAACACGCCCGGAAATCACAGCGGTTATCGTGCTGGCGACTCTGCTGGCGGCATGCAGTGCAAAGCCGCCCGCCGAAGCGCTGTTGGACGATTACTTAACGCGCCTCTCCCGCGTACTGGACGTACCCCGCCCGGAGTCATCTACTCTGTCAGCCCGTGAAACACCCCTGCCCCGGCTGCCCGCGCAGCGCGAGCTTGCCGTCGAGATTCAGCCATTGTCCATTAACCTGCTGGATTTATGGGGGTTTCGTCAGTGTGAGCTGGCCGAGGTACTCGGAGAGCGAAACAGCGTATTGGGCCGCGTACTAGTGCCGTCCCAACATCTGCACATGGATGGCCGCATTCTTTTGGCCCTGCGCGCGTGTCAACACATTGTCGAGGACGAGGAACTTCTGGCTCTCACTGTTGAACTTGAGCGCGGCAAACAGCAGCAATGGCCACAACGCTATTGGAACGCCACGGTGGCCGCTCCAGAATTACGCCAATTCTGGAGTCCCTCCAGCAGCCCACTGGTTCCCGGCGAAGAAGCCAGCTACCAACGCGCCGAAGCCGCTATGGACTTTTTGGCGGCGCTGCCTCAACAACTGGCCGAAGGACGTTGGCCGGAACGCGCTGAGCTGGAAGCGCATTACCAGGCCCTGGACCTCTACTCATTAGGCGGGCGATTGCTACACAGCCTACGCCTTGGGCAAAGCGCCATTGCTGAGGCCAACTACCTATTGCAAGAGGCCATTGAGCAGCGCCGTCTTTGTCCGGCAGGGCTACAGAAAGTGGAACTGAAATACGCACGCAACGTCATGGCCAAGGTGTTTGCCGGTGAAGTCCAACCCTGGCTGGCCGCCATCAATCGCCGCGCGAGTACACTGCTTCCCCGTTACCAGCGCCTGATTGATCAACAGCCGACAGATTTACAGGCGCGCATCACACCGTTTAACCACCAGGTTTCACGTCTTCATCAAGACTTCCAGCAAACGTTGCGAGATCACGTTGCGCACTGGCAAACCCTGTTCGATACCTGCGGCAGTCAGGCTATCCCCGATCAAGGAAGGTGAGCAGACGCGCTTGCGCCCTACCCGACCCGCTGAGACAATAGCGCCGCATTCTCACTGCGGAGAAAACAGGCGATGAACGACTCAAAAACCGTACTGGTCACCGGAGCGTCCAGCGGCATTGGTTATTACTGCGCCAAGGCGTTACAAAAAGACGGTTATCGCGTGATTGCGAGCTGCCGAAAATTGCCGGACGTGTCTCGCCTGCAAGCCGAAGGGCTTACCTGCATTCAGCTTGATGTCGCCGATTCCGAAAGCATCCAGCGCGCCGTCGAAGAAACCCTTGCGATGTGCGATGGCAAACTCTACGGCCTGTTCAACAATGGGGCTTACGGACAGCCCGGTGCGGTGGAAGATCTGAGCCGTGACACCTTGCGCCGCCAGTTTGAAACCAACGTGTTTGGCTGGCTGGAACTGACCAACGCCCTGCTGCCCACGTTGATTGCACAAGGAGAAGGCCGCATCATCCAGAACAGCTCCGTACTGGGCTTTGCGGCCATGCCGTTTCGCGGCGCTTACAACAGCAGTAAATTCGCTCTGGAAGGCTTGACCGACACCTTGCGTCTGGAACTGGCGGGCACCAACGTTCACGTCAGCCTGATCGAACCCGGCCCCATTCTCAGTCACTTCCGCAAAAATGCACTCGCCGCCCTGAAAGACAATATTGCGATGCAAAACAGTCGGCACAGTGAGAAGTACGCCAAGGCCATTGAGCGCCTGAGTAAAGAAGGGCCGACGCAACGTTTCACATTAGGCCCGGATGCGGTGTACAAGCGGTTGAAGCACGCGCTGGACAGCAAACGCCCCAAGCCGCGTTACTATGTGACCTTTCCGACTTATCTGATGGGTTACTTGAAGCGGGTGCTAAGCACCCGCCAAATGGACAAGATTTTGGGGAAAGTGGCGTCCTGAACGTGGTTATCGGGCGCGGCTCGCCATGTATGCATCGTAGTCCGGAATGGAGCGCTCCACCGGACGGTTAAACAGCGGCGAGGCCACCATAAAGTCAGCGGAAATCTGATTGCACGCCACCGGAATGTTCCAAACTGCGGCTATGCGCAGCAACGCTTTGACGTCTGGATCGTGCGGCATGGGTTCGAACGGGTCCCAGAAAAAAATCAGGAAATCGACTTTACCTTCCGTAATCAAAGAACCCACTTGCTGGTCGCCGCCCAACGGGCCACTGATCAAGCGGAGAATATCCAGTCCTGTCGCGTCGCCAATCACTGTGCCGGTCGTCCCTGTCGCGTAGAGGGTGTGCGTTTTCAGAGTATCGCGGTGCTTGCTGCACCAGGCCACCAAATCTTTTTTCTTGTTGTCGTGCGCCACCAGCGCGATCTTTTTGTCACCGGGTAATGTAACGGTCTTGTATTGCATGATCGGGTTCTCTATCAGTTTATAACGACTCGCGGGCCAACGTTTCTGTGATGGTTTCGATCAATGTCGGGCCTTGGTAAATAAAGCCTGTGTACACCTGCACCAGCTTTGCACCCGCGCGCATTTTTTCCAGCGCACTGGCGCCGTCAGTAATACCGCCCACACCAATAATCGGCAGTCGATCTTTCAAGTGAGCGTGCAGGGCCGCGATAACATGGGTACTTTTATCACGCACGGGCAGCCCGCTTAAACCACCGGTTTCCTCACTGTGCGCCAGCCCTTCAACCCCCTCGCGACTAATCGTGGTATTGGTGGCGATCACACCATCCATACCCTGCTCCACCAGGACATTCGCCACCTGTTCAATCGCGACGTCATCCATATCCGGGGCGATCTTGACCGCCAGCGGCACGTAACGGCCTTCCGCTTGATAGTGTGCCTGCTGCTCTGCTTTCAGCCTTTCCAGCATACGCGCCAGGCTATCACCAAACTGCAGGTCACGCAGCCCCGGCGTGTTCGGCGAGGAAATATTGAAGGTGATGTACTGCGCGTGGGCGTACACTTTTTTCATGCATTCAAGGTAATCATCCACGGCGTTTTCCAGCGGCGTGGTGGCATTTTTCCCGATGTTGATACCGAGAATACCGGAATAGCGACGGCGCTTGACCTGCTCCACCAAATGATCCACACCGAGGTTATTGAAACCCATCCGGTTGATGATCGCCTCGCGCTCCGGCAAGCGAAACAGGCGGGGCTGGGGATTGCCTGGCTGTGGACGCGGCGTCACCGTACCAGTTTCCACAAAACCGAAACCCAGTGCGCCCAGCGCATTAAAATAATCGCCGTTTTTATCCAGCCCGGCGGCCAGTCCCAGCGGATTGTCGAAGTGCAGCCCCATCACCTGTACCGGGTTGTAATGCGCTTTCGGTTTCAGTAACGGCAACACCTTCAGCCGCTCGGCCGCGCCCAGCCAATCCAGGCTCAGGTGATGGGCTGTTTCAGGGTTCAGGGAAAACAGGGCTTTTCGGATCAGGGAATACATGGAGTCGCTCGGTACCAGAGGGCTGGTTTCCGGCCGGGTCGCTGCCGGAAAATGGGACAAAGGAAACGGCGCTGATCATACTGGATTTGCGCCGTTTAGTCGATTTTGGTGATGGCGCTGAAGCGATGTTGTTCGTCGAACTCAATGCGAAAACGCCCGCGTATTCCGTCTCTGGTCACATAAGGGCGCAATATTGGAGCGGGAAAGCTGACGCTGCGGCCATCCACACTGTGGGCATACACCAGCTGAGCGCTGCCCTCGTACCAGCGGCGATACTCGTCCGGAGAAATCGAGATATTGACCACCACGGCGCTCACGGCTGATACCAAAGCTCCTGACGATCCAGCGGGGTTTCGGGAGTCAATAACGGATTCTCCAAACGCAACAACGTTCTGTTTTTCAGGTCGGCTCGCTCCAACATATCGCCAAAGTGTGCCATAAACAATCGATCAAACGAACCGTCTTCAATCGCCTTTTCAAGCCCCTGGCGCAACGCTTCAGCCAGCGCGGTATTCTGCTGGCTCACAAAGAAATAATAAGCCGAGGGATAGACCAGTACCAGGTGGGGTTCCACAATGACATCCAGATTCTGAAACAGCGGACGCTCCCCCCATACTTCAGCGACTGAACGCGGAAAATAATCCACTCGCCCGGCGTGCAGCATTCGGTGCATGCCCTCCCAGCTCGGGGTTCGCAACACCTTGAGGCCGTTGCGCTCAAGGATATCCGAGTCCGGCCAATCGTGCCCCTGCACAGCCGTCATCGACTGCAAATCACTCACCGATTCCACTGGCGCAAAGCGATCACGATCCCCCGAGCGCACCAACAGCAGGCGCCAGCCAATCACACCCTTGGTGAGCGGAATTCGCACAGGCTCCAACACCCTCTCCCGCAACGGATTGGCGTTCATCCAGTGCACGTCATACAACCCTTTTGCCACCGACATAACGCTTCGGCTCTCCCGAAAGCTGGACAGGCGCACTGGCTGTAGCTGGTAATTCAAATCACTGTGCCGCAACGCCAACACCAACAGCTCCCGAAAATACCGGGACAGGTTTTGAGAAAAGGTATCCTCCACCCAGGGGTAGCGCACCACGACTGGCGTCTCCTGCACAGCCGCAGCGCGATGGGGCATCGCCATCAGCGACAGGCCGCCAAGCGCGACCAGCCACACGGCGGTGTAAAGTTTCCATGTCCTCAGACGCATACTCTTAATCCGCTGCATTCTAATCTGATGTCCTCGTTCCAAGGCACGCATTGGCTCGCACTACGGCCTTATCCTCAGCCTGAGTCAGCGCCCGCTCGGCACGCTCCAGCGCCAACTGCGCGTGCCGTCTGGCGGCCCGGCTCATGGCCTGGTTATTGAGCGCTTCCAGAGAGCGAAACGCCTTTTGCAGCCTCACGCCCACTTCTACCATACCCGCACCATCCCGCGCGATCGCTGTAAAAGCGTCATCCAGCATATCATCCACATTGAGCTTAGGCACCACAACCCGATCATAGGCGGTCTCCAGCGGTGTCTCGTCCTCGGGCGGCTTAATCCAGAGCGTCAGTAACCGTACCATGGTATTAATCACATCAATCGCGGTGCCAGGGTCGTTGATTCCCGGCGACAACGCCTTATCCGCGATCTCCGACAACGCCACCAGACCAAACCGTGGATCATCCTCGAAGGTGCGATTACGCCCGAGGGTAAAAGCCCGTGCAAACTCGGCCAAATCCTCCTGCGCGACCCCCTCGATAAAGGCCATCGGCCGTTCTGTGCAAACAAAAGTGCCCGGCAGCACCATCAGGGTCACCCGTGCTTCTCGCTCCACCGCTTCATTTTGTAAGGTGGCCACGCTGATGTGCTGCACATACCCTACCTCCGTGCTATACAACGGCAACCCTTGAGGCTCACCCGGCGTCTCATCCAGACCGCACAGTGTGGGCGCTCGGCGGCGCCGCTCCAGCGCCCGTCGGGTCGCCTCCTCCACCTGCGCAATGGTATTACCGAGCCGACCCAGCCGCGCAATACGATCCACCCAACGCACAAACGTTACCACTACCAGGGCAAACACCCACAGCGTCAGCACAAACATGGTGAACAGCCCCGCTTCGCCATAAAAGCTGTTCTTCACCGAGACCAGAGAAATCAGACTGAATATAAAAGCGCCCAGGAAGGCCGAAAGCGCATTCTGGGTCACATCATCGGAAATTACCAAAGGAATGGAACGCGGCGTCGCGCTGGTGCTGGCCGACGCATAGGCCGCCACCATCGAGCCCACCGCCAGCGTGGCAATGGTCAGCATGCTGCTGGCCATTACCGACAGCAGTGATTCCACGGACCCCTCCGCCACCTTCGGCACCAGCTCCGCCAGTCCGGTTCCGTCTGCCAGCTTTGCCACAAACGCGCCGACGATAGACAGCAGACACAGCGCCAGCGGGCGAATCCACAGTTTCTCCTGTAACCGGTCGAACCAAAAACGCCAACGATCAAGAGACAAGGGGGAAAATCGCGCCATAAGCAGTTCTACCAACAGCCATCAAAATACCAGAGAAACACCGCCCAGCGATCAGCAGTGACAACAGTTTGAGAGAATATTTAGCGGGGCCAAAAACATCAAGCGGCTTTCATAGGTCGCGCACACCAAGCGCACATCGTGACAAGTCTCTCCTCAGGCACACAACGCAACTTGCAACCTCTCCATATAGCTATAGATCAAGTATTGACCTAGCGAAACACCCGTATTTAAATCGGCTTATCGGTGGCTCCATTCACCACCCTAAGATGTGCTATTGCGCCAGAAAACAATTATACCCTCTGAAAAATAATAAAATGACCTGTATTTTTTGTGAGATCGCCGCAAACAGATCTCCCTGCCATAAAATCTGGGAAGATGAGGTACATCTGGTCTTTCTGCCCATTTTCCCCAATACTGTAGGGTTCTCGGTGGTTATACCCAAGCACCATATTTCAAGTTATTTATTCGCCCAAAGAGATGACGTAATGACCGCTTGACGTTGGCTTCAAAGCGCGTGGTGTTGTTGTTGGACAATGCACTCGAAGGGGTTGCCCGAACAAAGATGATGTTTAAAGGCTATGGAGTAGACCACTTACATTCGAAACTGTTTCCCATGCACGGGACCGGTGAGAATTCAGGCTTCAGGCCAATCTCTTCCAGAGTGGACAAGTATATTGAACGTTACGAGGGGTACATTTCCTCTCACGATTATAAGCGCGCCGACGATGAAGCGTTGGCGCAGTTGGCTGCACGTATCAGGGTCCATTCAAACGAATCACACCTTAACTAGTTGGGTCTGAATCAATCACTCTGGCCACAGAGGCTACCATGTTAAGAGTGGCCAAACCGAGCGACGCAGAATCCATCGGAAAAGTCAGAGTCGACGCCTGGCGAGCGGCCTATAAAGCGTTTATGCCTCAGGAATTTCTCGACAACCTCGACGCTGCAACGAACCTGTCAGAACTGAAAAACCGCTTATCGTCTCAAAGCCCGGCATTTACGGTGTCTGTAGCGGAAGACCAGGGAACAGTGTGGCTTTCTCCATTATTGGTCGGCCTCGCTATGAGGCCTCACCGGAGACACTAGAGCTGTGGGCGGTCAATGTTCTCCCCAGGTTCTGGCAGCGAGGTATTGGCAGCCGTCTGGTTGAGCGAGCTATTCGTTATGCGGCGTCTAAGGGCTTTAATAGGTTGGAGCTTTGGTGTATCGAAGGCAACCTGCCCGCCGAAAGGACTTACAAAAAGCTGGGTTTCCGTGCATCTGCTCACCGAAGGTCCTCATCGAACATAACCGGACATACACTGCATGAAACTCACTATATAAAAACCATTTCTCGTTAGAAACCGTTATTAAAAAATAGAATATAAAGAAATATTTTAATTCCAAATTCATTGAACGAAGTGTGTCTTCTTAGTTGACGCCAGCGAGTTCAAATACGACAATTCTGTAACCGATTACAACAATAAATTTGATGCTCTGAAGTTGAGCAGTTTGATTGTCCCCTGAAAGGTAGATCCTCCATTGATTCGATGCCAATGTTCTTGGATCCTTTCTCGACCAAAAAAGTAACCGGTTACAACGTAGTTGGTCGCTCTGAATGGCTCACCCGCAGCAGCATGTGTCATGCCGAGCGAGAAGTTAAGGTGAATCCAATAATAATGTTTGAGGTGAATAATGATAATTGCAAAAACACGCCAGGTGCTGCTCTCTACTCTATGCGCGGCCAGTGTTACCCTGTCACTTGTTGGCTGCGGTGGCGAACCTGATTTAAACACTGAAACAGCCACTTACACCCCTGAGGAGCGACCTCTAGGCGTCATTGCCGGTGACGGTGGCGAGTATGCCCCCGGGGCGCAGGTGACTTTGTCCGGCCGACTTGTCGGCACCGTTCAAGACGAAACCATCCGTTGGTCACAAACGGCAGGCACCGCCGTAGAGCCAGAGGATTGGCGCTCACCCGAACTGACCTTCTACGCGCCTATGGTCGAAGCGATTGAATCGCTGAAATTTCAAATTGAAGCGCTGGATGGTGATGGCGAAGTTATTGAGAACGATGACGGCGAGCCACTAATGGACGAAGTGGAAGTTCTGGTGTACGACCCGAATGAGCTGGTGATTTACACCGTTGACAACCCCGATATTGTGCAACTGAACAGTGTAAACCTAGTGGGCGAAGGCAATGATGCTTATATTAGCGGTGCGCATAGTGAGCGCCATACCGCTGATTTTACCCCGGGTGCGTCGGCGGTTTTCAGAATTGAACTTACGGCTGAAGACGCGGGTTTTTACACACTTTATTCTCGCTTCGCCATTCCTTCAAGTTATGGCGGAAAAGTGGCAGGGATAGAGGTCAACGGCATCGCTTACGAAGTGGAAGTAAATGCGGCGGGTAGTTGGGGAGATTACCGCGTGGGCACTATCTCCCTGCAAGAAGGTGAAAACCTGATCAGGATCGGCGGTGGCTGGGACTACTACCGCTTTGACAGCCTATCAATGATTGCTGCCCCCGCTCCTGCGGGCCCTCAGTCGGTCACGAGCTCTCTGGTCAATCCCAATGCCTCCGATGGGGCCTTGAAACTGATGGAGTTTCTTACTTCCCATTATGGATCGGCCACTGTCTCTGGTCAGACGGAGTATCTGGAGAAAGGCAACGAAGGCGAGTTCGAGCTGACGGAGTTTGAAAAAGTCGTAACAGCTACTGGCGATGATGCACCAGCCATTGTCGCATTCGATTTGATGGACTTTTCCTCCTCCCGCACCGCAAACGGCACTGACCCCTACGGCATGTCGGAATTCATGATTGCCGAGCATCAGAGTAAAAATATCATTCTTTCCGCACTCTGGCACTGGAACGCCCCCACCGATTTGATCGATAGCGAGGAGCAGCCCTGGCACAAAGGCTTCTACGCCGAAGCGACCACCTTTGATCTGGCGGCGGCACTGGCTGACGACAATAGCACCGAATACGCCGCCTTGATGGGTGACATCGACATTATTGCCGACGAACTGAAAAAGTTTGACGATGCCGGCATTCCCATTTTATGGCGACCTCTACACGAAGCCGAAGGTGCGTGGTTCTGGTGGGGCGCTGCCGGTCCGGAGGCACTTAAAGAATTGTGGGTGATTCTTTACGACCGACTGACCAACGACCATCAACTGCATAACCTCATCTGGGTCTATACCCATGCAGGAGAAATCAACGAAGACTGGTACCCCGGAGATAACTATGTCGACATCGTGGGTTACGACGGTTACGACGGCAATAACGATGAAAACCCGTTTGCGTCGCGTTACGAAACCTTGCTAAGCCAACACGACGGCGAAAAACTGATTGCGTTAACAGAAACTGGCACCATCCCCAACGTGTCCATCATGCATGAAAACAATGCGTGGTGGGCGTTCTACATCACCTGGAATTCAAGCGATGCAGAAACAGGCTATGGCCCGGACAATCAAAGTAACGAGATCATTGATGCCAACTATGCGCAGGAAAGCGTCATCAACCTCGCCGAAGTTCCCGTGCCCTCAGTCACGGTAAGCGCCGGAATTTACGACGACTTTGAAAGCGCCGAGATTATGACGGGCTGGGAATTTCAGGTGAACTGGAGCCCGGCAGAGGGGCTCGCGCTCTCATCGGATTGGGCGGCTGAAGGTAGCCAATCGCTGTCGGGCACGACGCAGTTGGAAGAGGGAGACGATAACATCATTCTTCAAACCTACCCCACCGGCGGTCTCTTGCTGGATGGCGTTAGCACCGTGCGATTGATCGCCCACGCGGAAGCGGCTGGCCCGGACCTCAAGGTAAAACTATGGGCTAAAGATCAGGATGGAGCCTGGGCAGATGGAGGCGAGGTAGACGCGGATTCCGGGGACGTAGAGCTGACACTGGACATTTCCGCGTGGACCGAACTTAGCGGATTGGGGGTCCAGTTTATTAGCCCTGATAACGCCGACAGCGAATCCACTTATTACATTGACCAAGTCGAATTCCTCGAATAATCGACTAATCATTGATACTCGGTAAATGTCTCCCGGTGGCTATCAGCCCGGGAGACACCTCAAAATAACGAATTTAATAAGAAGGACAAATTTATGTCTTTTCCACGTAAAAATTTCAAGCGCAACCTGCTGTCCGTTGGCGTACTTGCCGGCATGATGCCATTGTCGAGTGTCGTGCTGGCACAGGGTTCTTACAATGAAGATCCCGCTATGCTCGAGGAGATCACGGTCACAGGCATTCGTAGCTCCATTCGCCAGTCGATGGACATTAAGCGGGATTCAGGATCTGTAGTGGATGCAATTACCGCCACAGACATTGGTAAGCTACCGGACGCAACTATCGCCGACTCACTTCAGCGAGTGCCAGGCATACAGATTACCCGCTCCGGAGGGGAAGGAGCGACGGTCAACATTCGCGGCAATGGCAACGTAACTACGACGCTGAATGGTGAGCAGATGCTGTCAGCCGGGTCGGTCACCACCGTGACTCCCGACTTTGCCGATATACCCTCTACGATGGTGTCGGGCATCGAAGTGTTAAAATCCTCTCAAGCTAAGAATGTGGTGTCCGGCCTCGCCGGTACCATTAACCTGAAAACCACCCGTCCGTTTATGCTGAATGAAGGCTGGACGGCCTCGGGTAAAGCCGACGTTACGCAAGGATCAATGGGTGAGGAAACGGACCCCTCAGCCTCGGGTTTTATCGGTTTTAACAATGGTGACCGCTTCGGGGCCACATTGAATATTTCCTACGGTGAGTCCTACCTGGCGGATTATAATAACGGGGCACAGGGAGAGGGTTGGTCTTTCAATGCTACCGAGGCGAGTAATTTTGTACAGGACAATGTCGATGTCAACGGCGATGGTGACAGTAATGATGTGTACTATGCCCGGCAAGGACATATGGCGAGCAACCGTTTTATTGACCGGGAGCGAACGGGCATTAACGGTTCCATTCAATTTCAGATCAATGATGCTTTTGAGCTGACCGGCGATGTATTCTACACAAAAATGGATGAACACCATTACGCCGCCGGTTTTGTAGCCGCTCAAGCCTGGCAGGCAGAGACCGGGTGGTTCACACCGAACGACAACGGCACCACTGAATACCCGAACATCATCAGTGGCGACCAGGATGGCGAACGAGTGTACGAACAGCTGGATGGCAATTATTACACCATTCAGTCTGGCGACTACCAGTCCCGTGTGACAAAAACACACAATCAGACCTGGGCCGTTGACAAAGAGGCGCTCAACACCAATCTGGAGTTGAGCTATGATAATGGCGGTGCCTTTAGAGGCACGGTACGCTGGACCTTTGGTGACGCAACCAACAACATTTCCCGCAGTGTTATCGATGGGTACATCAATTCCGGTGCACAAGTGGGAGCCGAGTATGTCAGTGTGGGTGGCGAGCGCATCAGCGACGTAAACCCATGGGGTTATGTCGGTGTTGACGCTACACTTCCCGATGGCACTCCAGTTCCAGACTCCTACACTCAGATTCCCATAGGTGTTGGTTACAGCTCTGGAACTCAACACTGGAGCTTACCGACCATGACCGGCATCGATCAGGATGGCAATGAGTACAGCGAAGCCTTCGGTAGCAACCTGGACCGCTATAGTCTAACGTCTACCAACTTGTACGGTGAAGACACTCACGCTGAAATGAACGTGTTTCGCGCTGACGGTTCTTTGGATTTCGATATCCGATGGGTGCCCAGTATAGACTTTGGTGTGCGTCACGGCGTGCGTGAGGTGGAGAAGCGAGGCTGGATTGGCGGCGTGGCGAAAACCAATCAGTACGGCGATGCTTTCCTTTCGCGCTGGAAGGACTCCGCCAGTCAGGCACCCCAAACGGGCGAATCGTTCATTGAACCAATTTCATTCACCGATTTGAATGAAAAAGGCATGATTACGCAAATTTCCGACTTCCAGGGAACCCGTGGTTTGGGAGCGCTGTACTTTGTTGACCCGGAAGCCATGTCTGATCCGCTGGCTTGGCACAACGACCTCTACGGCGTCAATGTTCAAGTGCCGGATGCAGCCAATGTGTATGACCTTGAGGAGACAACGCAATCGGTCTATCTCCAGGCTAATCTGCAAGGTGATCTGCTCGGCCTCCCCTTTACCGGGAATATCGGCGTTCGTTATATAGAGACGGAGTTTGATATTCTGCAAAGCGAAGCCGTCATGGGTGATACCGCAACATTTAACGGGCAGGAGTATATTATTCCCGGTGCACTTGGAATATTGGCGCCCGACGGCAATCGTATCAACACGGTCACTAGCTACGATAACTTCCTGCCCGCATTTAACATGGCCTTCGAGTTATCCGAAGACCAGATTCTGCGACTGTCGGCCACCAAAACCGTCTCCACTCACAACACCGATATGCTGGCCGGGGGCCTGACCGTTAACCGTATCCTGGCTTGTAATATCCAAGAGGCCGATGGCTCCAATGTTTTTTGTGCTACAGGCGGTAGCCAGCAGGGCAACCCTCTGCTGGAGCCCAACCAAAACACCAATGCTGAAATGTCCTATGAGTGGTACTTCAGCGATACAGGCATGTTTAACGTTGGTGTCTTCTGGGTGCAGCAGAATACCGGTTTCCGCACCCGCGAGATTGAGCGCGATGACATCACCGATACCGACGGCAAAGTCCGTGGCTTTGATCTTGAAACCGGCGAGCTGACGGGTACTGTGCCGATTTCCACGACCACCACAGTGGATGAAACCTCCTATACACGTGGCGCCGAAATCGGGTATCAGCAAGCTTTTGATTTCTTGCCCGGATTCTGGAGTGGTTTCGGCATCTCTGCCAACTATACCTACTCGCCCAGTAGCAGCAACGAAACGGACTACTATGGTAACTCTCTGCCGGGTGGTGGCAACTCGGAGCATCAATCCAACTTTGCTCTTTGGTATGAGTACGGCGGCTTGCAGGCGCGTATCGCACACAACTATCGAAGCAAGATGTTTGACTACGTAAAGGTTGAGGGTAATTACCGGTTCGCGCGATATTACGCACCGACCAACTACGTGGATGCATCTCTCAGTTATGAAATCAATGATCACGTCAAAATCAACCTACAAGCGGTCAATCTGACAGAGGAGTATCAAGAGGTGTACTTCCAATGGGAATCTAACGTCGATCAACGCTTCCATAACGAACGCCGGCTGACGTTGGGCTTACAGGTGGACCTGTAGTCAAAACAGTCCGAATCCGCTCATTGATACGGTGAGCATTTCTGAAAAATCCACCCGCTATCCAGTGGGTGGATTTTCGTAGGCACTTGCTATTCCTTCAACCACCCATTCGCCACCGCCTCCTCGACTCTATTTGCCATCCAGCGGTGCAGTGCAGGGATTTCATCCGCGATAAAGGCGTGCGCCGCCAGCACCTGGGATTTGGCCACGCCGTTTTCGATCCACGCCCTGCCCTGGCTGTTCACGTTCAGCATAAACGGTAAAAGACGGTCGACGACTTTCAGCAGGCGGGTTTCCTTGCCGGTGCCGGTTTCCTGTTCATCCCAGAGCGGCACAAAGTCGTGAGCCGGATTGCCCGGATGTTCACCAAAGCGGAGCACGCATTCACGCTCGGGGCCGGCGGCGTCTTTGCGCGCCGCACTGTAAAGAAAGGTATCTCCGGCGTCCACTTCACCCACGTCATGTACCAATGCCATTTTTAGCAGCGCTTCCATATCGTAGTCGTCGTCCAGAAACTCCGACAGCGTCCAGCAAGCCATGGCGAGATGCCAGGAATGCTCGGCGGAGTTTTCCAGACGGGTGCCGCCTTGTATGTAACTGCGACGGTTGACGGTTTTCAATGCGTCCAGTTCGCTCAGATAGTGGGCAAACGCGGAAACCTGATCGGCGTTCATAGGCTCAGTCGAAGTCCTGCTGTTCCATCCAGGGGATGATTCTCTCAAAGGCTTTTTCAATGTTTTCAATGGAGGTGGAATAACTCAGGCGCAGAGAGTTGGCACAGCTGCTGCCGAAAGTCTCGCCGGGAATGGTGCACACGCCGGTTTCTTTCAGCAGGCGCAAGGCGACGTTGGTTCCATTGGCGCCTTCGGGCAGCGAGGGAAACAGGTAGAAGGCGCCTTCGGGTTTATAGCCGGTCAAATGCGGCGTTTGCTCCACCAGTTCGACTAACCGGTCGCGGCGCTGGGTGTACTCATTGAGCATATAGTTAATGAATTCATTGCTGCCATGCAGCGCTTCAACACCCGCCCATTGGCATGGGGTATTGGCCACCGTCGTGGTAAACATATGGTATCGGCGCAGCTTTTTGATGGCGCCCTGGCTGCCAATCAGCCAGCCGATCCGCATACCTGCCATGCTGTAGGTTTTGGAAAAGCTGCTGGCCACCATGACATGGTCCAGGTCACTGCAGCAAGACAGTACCGACGGATAAGTTTTACCGTCGTAAATCAGGTGGTCGTACACTTCGTCGCTAATGATTTGAATACCCCGGTAAGCCGCCTCTTCAACAATGGCCTCCAACGTCTCGCGCGGGTAAACGGTGCCGGTAGGGTTACTGGGCGAATTCAGTACGATGCCGTAGGTGTGCGGTTCAATCGCATCGATCACTTCCTGCGGATCGATCTGATGATTGTTTTCGGCGCGGGTGGGAATCTCCGTCACTTCCCCTCCGTTCATGCGTATCAGCGGTGAATACAGCATAAAGGCCGGATCGGGCACGATAAAGTGCCGACCCGGTGCCGAGACGGCCGTCAACGCGAGGTACAGCGCTTCGGTGGCTCCGGTGGTGATCATGATGTTCTCGGGACTCAGAGTCCGTTGGTAACGCTCACCGTAATAAATCGCCAGGGATTCCAGCAGTTCCGGCAAGCCGGCATCCATGGTGTAACCCGTCTGCCCGCGCTGCATCGCTTCCACCGCCGCATTTACCACGTTTTGCGGGGCGGGCAAATCCGGTTGCCCGATGGATAAATGAATCACGTCCTCCAGATTGGACGCGAGGTTCACCATTTTGCGAATCCCGGGAATCGGCATGGTCATCAGGGCCGGGTTCCAAATGGGATCCTCGGACTCGTAGAACTCGAAATCCATATTGCTCAGTGGCATCGGTACTCTCTCCTCAACGTCAGGACATCAGCGCTGGACGACGATTAGTCAAATCGTTGGCCTGTTGATAGGCATGGCCCGCTTGCAGCACCAACGCATCGTTAAAGCGTGCACCGACGAGCTGTAACCCGATGGGCAAACCGTTGCTGTCGAATCCGCAGGGAACGGACAGGCCCGGTTGCCCTGTCATGTTGAATGGGTAGGTAAACGGCGTCCAGGTTGGCCAGCGAGTGGTCGGCCAATCTTCCGGCACTTCCCGACCGGTTTTGAAGGCGGTAATTGGCAGTGTGGGCGTCAACAGCAGATCGTACTTCTGATGAAAGTTGGCCATACGCTCGCGCAGCGCCATGGACTCGTTCACCGCGCCCATATAATCCAGCATGGAAAGACGGCTGGCTTTCTCGGCAACCTTGACGAGTTCCGGGTCCATGTTCTCGCGTTTTTTATTGCCCAGGTCACGCATCGCGTTGGCCGCGCCACCGTAGAACAGGTGGCCGAATGCAGGCAGAGGATCACTGAAGCCGGGATCGCAACGCACGATTTCCGCGCCCAGTTCCTTGAACACATCCACGGCCTTGGCGACGGCGGCTTCCACTTCGGGATCGACATCCACATAACCGAGATTGGGGCTGTAGGCAATTTTCAGCCCCTTGATACTGCGCCCCAAATTAGCCATGTAGTCGATGTGCCGACGCGGCACCGCGTTGGTATCGCGGTGATCGGATTCGGCCAGGACGTTCATCATCAGTGCGCAGTCTTCCACGGTCCAGGTCATCGGGCCAGCGTGGGCCAGTGTGCCAAACGGGCTGGCCGGCCAGTGTGGCACTTCACCAAAAGAGGGTTTCAGCCCCACGATGCCGCAGAACGAGGCGGGAATACGGATGGAACCACCGGCATCGGTACCGAGAGCCAGCGGTGCCATCCCCAGCGCTACTGCCACGCCGCTACCGCCGCTGGAACCGCCGGAGGTCTTGTCGGGGTTCCAGGGGTTATTGGTCACACCATCAATGGGGTTGTCCGTCACGCCTTTCCAGCCGAACTCCGGCGTGGTGGTTTTGCCGATGGGCACGTAGCCATGTCGGGCCATAGCGGCGGTGGACGGCGCGGATTTGTTCAACGTGGAGTCCGGATCGACGGTTTTGGAGCCTTTGACGGTAGGCCACATGGGTGTGAGGAACACATCCTTCACCGCCACCGGCACCCCATCCAGTGAACCCTGCGTCTGCCCCTGACTGTACCGCTGCTCTGAGGCCTTGGCCAGTTCCAGAGTGGTCTCCCTGTCCACCAGGCAAAAGCCATTGGTGGCACCGTCCACTCTCTCGATTTGATCAAGCATGGCGGTGGAAACTTCAACTGGGGACAGGGTTTTGTCCCGGTATTGCTCCAGCAGTTGCACAGCGGTCATACGCAGGATGTCTTGGCTCATGGACGTCTCCTCAATGGCTCACCAGGTTGTCGAGTGTGTCGCCCGCCTGCCAGCGTGCGAAGTTGGCCGTAAACTGTTCGCCGAGTGCGCGTCGCCAGCCAACAAAGTCACCGGCCATGTGGGCGGACATCATCACGTTGGGTTTATCCCACAATGGGTGATCTTCCGGTAGAGGTTCCTGCTCGAACACATCCAGCGCCGCGCCCGCTAACGGCCCGCGATCCAACGCGGACAGCAACGCATCGGTTTGCACAATCGGTCCACGCCCCACATTGATCAGACACGCTGAAGGCTTCATGGCGTTGAACAGCGCCTCGTCAAACAGTCCTTCAGTATCGGACGTCAGCGGTGCCGTAATGACGACATAATCGGCATGGGCGATTCGTTCGTGGATACGCGACTGCTCATGGACTTTTACAAAACCTTCCACGTCCCGCTCAGTGCGGGCAATGCCCTCCACTTCCAGACCAGCGGCGCTGAGCAACCGGGCCACGGTCGTGCCGATGGAGCCCGCGCCCACGATCAGTGCGCGCTGCTTTTCGATCAGTCTTGTCTCGCGATGTTGCCAACGATGCTGACTCTGATAATGCACATTGCCCAACGTATCTTTAGCGAATAAGAGAATGGCTCCCAACACATACTCTGCAATACCACGGTTGAAAATGCCCCGTGCATTGGTGATGGGTATGTCGCTGTCACGCAGCGCCGGGAACATCAACGCGTCGACACCCGCACTGGTGGCGTGGACCCAGCGAATGCTGGTCTTCGACGGCCAGACACGTTCAATCATGCCAGAACGGAAGTCGGTCACCACCAGAATATCGGCACGGGTAAGGCCCGCTTTCAGCGAGACTTCATCGCGTATATGAGTCACAGTGACCGTTTCCGGCAAATCATCAAGGCCCGGCAAATCCGGCTCATCATCAGCGGTGAGGATCAATACTTCTGTCATGACTTTATTTCTCGTCCTCGATGCCTTCCAGTACGCACCCGAACACATCCGTCGCTTCATTAATCTGTTCTTCCGTTACGACTAACGGTGGGAGCCAGCGAATGATCTGTCCACTAGTGCCGCATCGCAGCAGTAACAGTCCGCGCTCTTCCGCGGCTTTGGCGATTCGCTCGGCAATGTCACCCCGGGGCCGGTCCGGACTGTGGGCAATTTCCATACCCAGCATTAAACCGCGTCCACGTAAATCATCAATCCAGGCGTATTCCTTTTGGTACGCTTCCAGACGTTCGCCCAGTTGTTGTCCGCGCTTGGCGGCATTCTCTACCAGCTTTTCTTTTTCCACGACCTCAAGGGTTGCCAGTGCCGCCGCGCAGGCCACTGCGTTAGCCCCGTAGGTTCCCCCTTGGGAACCGGCCAGCCCTTTGCTCATCAAGGACTCGGACGCGGCGATAGCAGACAGCGGAAAGCCGCTGGCCAGACCCTTGGCGGTGATCACAATATCGGGCTGAATGCCGGACCGTGTATGACTCCAGAAGTCTCCGGTACGCCCATAGCCCGCCTGAATTTCATCGGCGATCAACAGGATTCCGTGCTGTTTGCAGCGCTCCGCGATGCCTTGCAAAAAAGCATCGGGCGCTGGGTAGTAACCGTACTCGCCCTGCACCGGCTCAATCATCATGGCGGCGGTGTCGCTGGGAGCGCTGTGGGTTTTGAGGATTTCGTCAAGCTCACGAAGACAGAAATCCACGGCGGTTTTTTCGTCCCAACCGTAACGGTAGGCATGTGGAAATGGCGAAGTAACCACGCCACCCATCATCGGATGAAATCCGGTGCGCACTTTGGTGCCCGATGTTGTCAGCGACGCAGCACCCATGGTGCGTCCGTGGAAGCCACCGTGAAACGTGAGAATGTTGGCACGACCCGTCGCATGGCGTGCGAGGCGTAGCGCCATCTCCACGGCTTCGGAACCGGAGTTGCTGAAAGCGACGGAGTCCAGTCCCTTGGGCATTTTTTTCACCAGCCGATCGGTAAGTGTGAGCATGGGCTCGTGGGTGACCGTGGTGTACTGCGCGTGGATCACTTTGGCGACTTGTGCCTGTGCGGCTTTAACCACGTCGGGGTGGCTGTGACCGGTGCTGGTAACCCCGATGCCGGAGGTGAAATCGAGATAGCGTTTGCCATTGGTGTCGTAGAGCCAGGCGCCTTCGCCGCTATCGACACAGACTTTGCTGGATTGTTTCAGGAGGGGTGAGAGGTGGCTCATTAGCGTTTTCTCCTGTGGCTTTCTGTGACTTTCTGTGGCTTTAAGGGTTTTTACTCTGACCGTTCAGCACTTACTTTGTGAGGCCAGTCATAAAACGTGTGAGGCGGGAGCCGGGCATGGCGGACCGGAACACGCAACCAGTACGTCCCTGTAGCTCGACTGCTGCTCCCGGCAGCAGACGGTTCCGGTCCGCCATGCCCGGCTCCCTTCGCATTTAGGCGCTTTCCCTGATGCGGCGTAGAATCGTATGGGTAATCTCTTCGGTACTTCTTTGCTTGCTGTCTGTACTTTGCATATCCTGCGCCACGGCGTTTCTGAGGGCTTCTGCCGCTTTACCAAGATCGAGCCAGTCGAGCATCATGGCGGTGGTGAGGAGCATGGCGGTCGGGTTGGCGATGCCCTGCCCGGCAATATCGGGAGCGCTGCCATGCGTCGGCTCGAACAGTGCCGGTAGTGTCTTGTCGGCCGGGTTGATATTGCACGAGGGGGCGACGCCGAGACCGCCGGCGAGCACGGCCGCAAGGTCCGTCAGTATGTCACCGTGAAGGTTACTGGCGACAACAACATCAAATTGCCACGGGCTCTGCACGAATTTCATGCAGGCCGCATCGATCAGTTCATGGTGTACACCAACTCCCGGATATTCTCCGGCCAGTTGGTCAAATACCTCGGTATACATGTCGCCCCAGTGCGGTTGGGCATTGCGTTTGGTAATAAGACAAACCTGCGCCGTTGCTATGCGATCACGATCACATTGATAGTCCCGGGTTTCACCATTGTGTTTGCGGCGCCGCTGTCGCTCTTGCGCTCTTTCAAAGGCGTGGCGGATGATGCGCTCAGCGGCGCGACGGGTGAAAATCTCAAGCTGACTCGCCACTTCATCAATGCTGCCGGCACGCAGTCGGCCGCCCTGATTAATGTATTCACCCTCGCTGTTTTCACGAATCACGAGCATGTCGACCTCCCGTGCTCTCGGGTCGGCCAGGTATTGCGGCGCGCCCGGCAGCAGCCGTGCGGGTCGTTCACACGCCCAGAGGTCCAACCCTTTGCGGAACGTCAGCAAAGGGGCGAGCGAAACACTGTCGGACAAACGATAACGCTCGGGATCATTCGCCGGGCCGGGGTCCCCCAGGGCACCAAGCAGCAAGGCGTCGTAACCGTTCCTTTTCAGTTGCTCCAGGCCATCGTCGGGCATCATTTGCCCGTGTTCGCGATGCCAGCCGGTCGATGGCCAGCCCAGCTGTTCCCAGCTGAGCGGCAACTGGTAGTGATCGCGCAACGCCGCCAGCACCTGTTCGGCGGCGGCCATCACTTCCAGGCCAATACCGTCTCCGGGCATCAGGGCCAACTTGATGGATTGAGCCGCCATACGCTTACGCGCCTCCCATGCAGAGGTATTTAATTTCCTGGTATTCCTCCATACCGTGACTAGAGCCCTCGCGACCGAGACCGGACGCCTTCATGCCACCAAAGGGCGCAGCGGCGTTGGAAACGGCCCCTTCGTTCACACCGATAATGCCGCTTTCCAAGGCATCGGCGACGCGCCACACACGATGAATATTCTGACTGTAGAAATACGCGGCCAGCCCGTAAGGCGTATCGTTCGCCAGACGAATGGCCTCATCTTCCGTTTTAAAGCGAATGATCGCCGCCAGCGGCCCGAAGGTTTCTTCGTGACACAATTGCATGTCAGGCGTGACGCCGGTCAGCAGGATCGGCTCGACGTAGTTGCCATTCTTGCCTTCCGGCACCGGGCCGTACACACGGGTGGCACCTTTGCTCATGGCGTCCTGATAGTGCTGTTGTACTTTTTCCACCGCCGCGCGGTTAATCAACGCCGATTGGGTGACACCCTCTTCAAAGCCATCGCCCACTTTCAGACTTTTCATGGCCTCGGATAACTTTTCGACAAATGCGTCGTGCACACTGTCCTGCACCAGGAACCGGTTGGCGCACACGCACGTTTGACCGGTATTACGAAACTTGGAAGCCATGGCCCCTTCCACGGCCTTGTCGATATCCGCATCGTCAAATACCAGGAACGGTGCATTGCCCCCAAGTTCCAGCGACACTTTCTGTATATGCTGCGCGCACTGTGCCATCAACTGGCTGCCCACACCGGTCGAACCAGTGAAGCTCAGCTTGCGCACGACCGGACTGCTGGTCAGTGTTTCGGCAATGGGTTTGGGTTTTCCAGTAATCACATTCAATACGCCGTCGGGAATGCCCGCTTGCTGCGCGAGATACCCCAGCGCCAGAGCCGTAAATGGTGTGGCCTCGGCAGGTCGCACAATCATGCTACAACCAGCCGCCAATGCGGCGCCGGCTTTGCGCGTAATCATCGCGGCCGGGAAATTCCAGGGCGTGATACAGCAGGTGACCCCGACCGGCTGTCGCGTCACCACGATATGTTGATCCGGCTTGGCACCGGGGATGGTTTCCCCGTAAGCGCGGCGCGCCTCTTCGGCAAACCATTTTATAAACGACGCCGCGTAGTTCACTTCGCCTTTGGCTTCGGCGAGCGGCTTGCCCTGCTCAAGGGTCATCAGCGCACCGAGATCGTCAGTGTGCTCGATCATTAGTTCATACCAGCGGTACAGCAACTCACTGCGTTCGTTGGCCGTTTTTGTTTTCCAGCGATGAAATGCCGTGTCCGCGGCGGCAATGGCTCGCGCTGTTTCTGCGCTGCCACAATCCGGTACCCGTCCGATAATTTTCCCATTCGCCGGGTTATCCACATCAATCATGTCGCCGCTGTCGGACTGAATCCATTCTCCGCCGATGTAACAGGCCTGCTGAAACAACGCTGAATGCTTTAGAGAAATCGGAAATGTCTGCTTACTCGTTGCCATGATCAATCCGCTCCTGTCTTGAGCAAAGGTGTCTTGCTCATTCACTATAAACCTTTGACTTCAAAGCATTTGTCTGCGCCACAAAACCAATGCTTCCAACTCTAGCAGACATTAACCGTTGTGGCGCAAGTCTTTTTTCCGGTTTTTTTATCCAACCTGTGAAAAATAATCCATTGAGTTCAAACCTGTTGAACGCGAACGTTTCGGCCACGAACTACTCTTCGACCTCGCAATGCTGAGTCATCTGAACCAGATCCAAAAGCTCACGCAGTGCCACGGAAAAAATGGCGTAGTCGGTGCCGCTGCTGTTTTGCACCTCATTCATCATGCTGCGCCACCGATCCAGTTGCGGCGTAAAGTAATCCGTCCAGCGATCAATGGATTGCTCAATATCTTCGTCACTGTCCGCCCAGCTGCATAGCGCCAATGTCAGGCTGCGCAACTGGGACTCCAGGTCATCAAGGTAAGTTTCGCGTGCCATCGCCTGCCAGTAGCTTTCCACCGCTGCATCCGAAATCTGTCGAGCAAAGTCGTGCAGTTGCAATCGTTCATTAACCAGCAGATACAAGCGCATGACGGCCAGCAGTGGCAGCTCGGTGTGTCGTGATACTTCCGCCACACTCAATCCGGAATACAGGTGACCGGGGGTTGCCACGCGATACAATAGCTCGTCGGGTACTCCTTCGCTCTTTAAGTGAGCCACCTGCTCATTCCAGTCTTCGCGGGCGGCGCCTGAAAGATACTCCGGCATGTGCTCCAGCACTGTGTGAACCAGCGGTGAAAATTCTTCGATCTCCAGTGCGGGTTCGAGATGGCTTCGCCGATTGCGCAGAAACCAGCGTGAGGCTCTTCGCACTCGTCGCATCAATGTCTTCATCAAGCCCATCTGGACACCGGCATCCACTTGATGATCCAGCGATTCGAGCGCTTCCCAAATCGATTCAATGGCATAGATATCACGTGCGATGATGTACGCTCGCGCTACATCACCCGCCCCCACGCCTGTAGAGTCCAACAGGCGCTGCGCAAAGCTCAACCCCATGGTGTTGACCATATCATTGGCCACCTGGGTCGCCACCAGTTCGCGGCGCAGCCGATGCTGATCAATCGCATCGCTATAGCGCTCACGCAACGGCGAAGGGAACGCCTGGTAAGCAAAACGTGCGATATAGTCGTCATCGGCCAGATTGGTTTGCGCCAAATCATTTTTCAGAATCACTTTTGCGTAGGAAACGAGAACCGCCAATTCGGGTCGGGTAAGCCCCTGTCCTTGCGCCTGCCGTTCGATGAGGATCTCTTCGTCCGGTAAAAACTCAAGGGCCCGGTTCAAGCGCCCTTCTGCTTCCCAGGCTTGCATGACACGGCGATACTCGGCGTTGCGGCGCATGGCATCTGAGGCAGCAATGCTGATGGCCTGCGTCTGGTGATAGTTGTTGTCCAGCACCAGCTCAGCCACTTCTTCCGTCATCTCTTCAAGTTGTTGATTGCGCTGTTTCTCGGTCAGGTCTCCTTTGGCGATCAGTTCGTTGAGAAGAATCTTGATATTGACCTCATGGTCGGAGCAATCCACTCCGGCCGCATTGTCGATAAAGTCAGTGTTGCACAAACCGCCGCCCAACACATATTCGATACGTCCGCGCTGGGTCATTCCGAGGTTGCCGCCCTCGCCGACCACCTTGCAGCGCAGTTCATCACCGTTAACGCGCAACGTGTCGTTGGCTTTGTCTCCCACATCGGCATGGCTTTCGGTGCTCGCCTTGACGTAGGTGCCAATGCCACCATTCCACAACAAGTCCACGGGCGCTTTGAGTAAGGCATGAATCAGCTCCGTCGGCGTCAGGTTTTCGGCTTGAATATCAAACCGTTGGCGCATCGGCTCGGTAATCGCAATGGATTTGGCATCCCTCGAAAACACGCCACCACCCTCGCTGATCAACGATGTATCGTAGTCTTGCCACGAGGAACCCTGGGCGCTAAACAAACGTTGTCGCTCTTCAAAGCTTCGTTCCACATCCGGCTCGGGATCAATAAAGATATGCAAGTGGTTAAAGGCCGCCACCAAGCCGATATGACGCGACAACAACATGCCGTTGCCAAATACATCGCCTGCCATATCACCGATGCCTATCGCCGTGAAGTTTTCATTCTGAACGTCAATCCCGCGCTCGCGGAAGTGCCGTTGCACAGCGACCCATGCACCCCGAGCGGTAATGCCCATCGCTTTGTGGTCGTAGCCATGACTGCCACCGGAGGCAAACGCATCACCCAGCCAGTGTCCGTATTCTGCCGAGATTTCGTTGGCGATATCCGAAAACGTGGCGGTGCCCTTGTCGGCGGCAACCACCAAATAGGGATCGTCGTCATCCAGGCGAACGGTTTGTTTGGGCGGCACGGGTTCTCCGTCGATCAGATTATCCGTCAGGTCCAACAACCCGCGAATAAACAACCGATAGCAGGCAATGGCTTCTTCCTGCCTGGCTTTCCGGTCACCGCTCTGGGGTGGCTTTTTGCAGACGAAACCACCCTTGGCGCCGTTGGGAACGATAACGGCGTTTTTCACCTGTTGCGCTTTAACCAGCCCAAGCACTTCAGTTCGGTAATCCTGCAGCCGGTCGGACCAACGCAGGCCGCCGCGGGCGACCTTACCCGCGCGCAAATGCACCCCTTCCATACGCGGCGAGTACACAAATATCTCGTAGAGCGGGCGCGGCTCGGGAATATCCGGAATGTCTCTGGGTGTGAGTTTAAAAGAGAGATAGCTTCGGGACTGACCTTGCGCATCTTTCTGGAAATAATTCGTGCGCACACAACCCTCTATCATTGCCAGATAACGCCGAATGATTCGGTCTTCATTCAAATTCTGAACGTTATCCAGCGCTTTGATGATGCGCTCGTGCAATTTTTTCTGTTGCTCGGTGCGTTTCTGCGTATCGGTTCGAGCCGTGCCGCTTCGATGAGACGGATCGAATCGAGCTTTAAAGAGATCCACCAGATCGCGGGTAATGTCAGAATGATTGACCAGCGCCGATGCAATATAGTCTCCGGTAAAGTTGAAGAGGGTTTGATGCATGTAGGCGGCCAGCGCCCGAAGAATACTGATTTCCCGCCAACCCAGCTTCGCGCTGAGCACCAGCCGATTGAAGCTGTCGCTCTCTGCGTCACCGTGCCACACCGAGGCAAACGCGTTCTGGAACAGCTCGCGCACGGTATCCATATCGAACGCACTTCCACCATTCGATGTCAGGTAGAAATTATGCAAGAACGTGGAGAGCCCCTCTTTGGGAACGATGCGGTAAGGGTGTTCGGCCACTACTCGCAACCCCAAGTGTTCCAGCACGGGAATTACGTCGGATAATTCCATGGGACGGTGCCGACGAAACACTTTGAAGCGCAATCCCTGGGCGCCATTTTCCGCGGGTTGATAAAAACTAAGGGCCAGGTCATCGTCATTGCGCAATCCCATCAGCGAGTCCAGATCCTGAACCGCTATTCGCGCATCGAAATGCTCTCGGTAGGCCGACGGGAACGCGTCCTGGTAATGTGACAACAGCTGCGCGGCGCGCTCCTCGCCTTTTGCGTCAGTCAGCGCGGTCAGCAACTGGTCTTCCCAGGAACGGGTAATGTCGATAATGCGTGATTCCAGCTCACGCACGTCCGGCTCAACAGACTCACTGGGGTCGACACGGAATACGAGGTGAACCCGGGCGAGAATGGATTCGGAGAAATACGTGGTAAAGTCCACCTCCCGCGCTCCCAGCGCCTCGCGAAGCATTTCCTGAATGCGTTGCCGGATTCGGGTGTTGAACAGCTCGCGAGGTACGTAGACCAAGGCACTGACAAATTTGCCAAAGGCATCCGGCCTCATAAACAACCGCACCTGATAGCGTTCGTTGATGGCAGCGACACCCGTGGCGAGATCAAACAGCTGGCTGGTGCTGGCCTGAAAAAGCTCATCGCGAGGGAAAGTTTCGAGTATTTGCCACAGTGCTTTACCGTCATGGCTGTGCGCATTCAGGCCTGAGCGTTCGAACACTTCATTCACTTTTTCACGGAGTAGCGGAATATTCGCGGGGCTCTGTGTATAGACTGACGACGTGTAAAGTCCTAATAACCGGGATTCACCGCATAACTCGCCCCGCTCATCAAAGCGCTTGATCACGATGTAATCGGCGTAGGCCTGGCGATGAACCCGCGAGCGCTCCGGCGCCTTGGAGAAGGCGATCAGCTTGGGCGACAGGTGGAATTGCGCCGTGCCGGGATTGCGATCATCCACCGGTTTTCGGTCTGCCTCATCCTTGGAGCGAAACAACCCGAGCCGGGATTCGGGGCGCTCTACCAACCAGGTTTCATCCGCTTCCTGCACCCGGTCATACTCTGTATAGGCCATGAATGTAAAATGATCTTGCAGTAACCACTCCAGAAAGGCCTGAGTTTCCTGAGTGCGGTGGGTCAGCGGCTCCCGCGTGACGCGTTGCAACTGGGAGCAACAATGACCTGTGGCATCCCGCAGTAATGCAAAATCGTCGACCACTGTGCGCACTTGATCGAGTACCGACGCCAATGAGCGTCGAATCTGTTTCAACACCTTGGAGCCGGTGTGCAGGCCCACCTCCATGTAAATTAATGCTTCGGACGAAAAACCCGCGTTTTCTCCCGGCGTCGCCGTGCCATTTTTTCCGGAGCCGTTCATGTGCAGTTCACTGACACGCGCCTTGTCGTCGCGACGCACGTTAAGCACGGTGCTTTTGATGCTGTGAATAGCGATGTTTCGCCGGTTGAGCTCAATGCGGATGGAATCCACCAGAAACGGCATATCGCGCAGGTGGACCAGGAGTACCGTGTGGGGGCACAACCAGCCGTCTTCTTCCAGGTCCGGGTTAAACAGCGTGATCGCCGGGATGTCCGGGCGATAATCGCTCAACTGGCGCCAGACCTCATACACCGCACCAAAAATGTCCGTGTGCGGCCGCCCGGCCCATTCATCCAGCGGCAGGCGGTGGAAAAATGCCTGTCGAAAGGCCTGCCATTGAGACCATTGACTTTCATTGACGCGATCGCGAGCCAGTTCATCCAGGCGCTTTATCAGGCTCTCGGGGTCAATATCACCAAACCGTCGTGTGTTCATTCTGCCTCCTTGGGGCCTGTTTACATTCTCCGTTTACAATATGCGTTTACACTATCCATCATCCAATTAGCCGTTCTTTTTAACGGTTCTCTCAACCCATGCGCTCAACCCGTATGCTTGCCGTGTGGTTAAAGGTTCGTGCCGGTTATCGATCCCGATCACATTACTCCCTTTCGCCGACAACTTCGCCCTCAACACTCTTTTCAGTGTGGGCTGAGGGTGTACACTTCGCAAGCGCTTGAAAAAACCGGGAACTGACGCCAAATAGATGGGTCTAGAACCGCACTCCCTCTGCGCACTGCGCATAATTGTTCAGCTTTTAACCAGAATACTAAGTGGGACCCCATGCAAGCTTACGATGCTCTACACACACTGAATCAGTGGCTCAACCGCAATATTGTTGGTCAGGAACACTTGGTGCAGCGCATGCTGATCGCACTGCTGGCCGACGGTCACCTGCTGGTGGAAGGCGCTCCCGGCCTGGCCAAAACCAAGGCGATCAAAACGCTGTCCGACGCTATTGAAGGCAATTTTCATCGCATTCAGTTCACTCCCGACCTGCTGCCCGCTGACGTCACCGGTACCGATATCTACCGGCCTGAACAGGGGCGTTTCGAATTCCAGCCCGGCCCCATCTTTCATAATCTGGTGCTGAGTGACGAAATCAACCGGGCACCCGCCAAAGTCCAGTCGGCACTGTTGGAAGCCATGGCCGAACGGCAGGTCAGTGTGGGCAGTACCACCTACCCCCTGCCCGAGTTATTCATGGTCATGGCAACACAAAACCCGATTGAGCAGGAAGGCACCTACCCGCTGCCCGAGGCGCAGCTGGATCGCTTTTTGATGCAGGTGCTGGTGGATTACCCCAACCTCAACGCCGAGCGGCAGATCTTGAAGCTCGCCCGCGCCGAAGCCGCGCATCAGGAAGCCGAACCTCCTACCACCGTTAAGCAGAATGTGTTGTTCGAGGCCCGCAACGCCGTGCTCGATATTCATATGGCGGAGGCGGTAGAGGAGTACATTGTGCAGCTCATCAACGCCAGCCGCCGTCCGGCAGACTATGACGCTGATCTGGCGCAGTGGCTGGAATACGGCGCCAGCCCCCGGGCGACCATCGCTCTGGACCGCTGCGCCCGGGCTCACGCCTGGCTGGAAGGTCGCGATTACGTCAGCCCGGACGATGTGCGCGCTATCGCTCACGATGTATTGCGCCACCGGCTGATCCTGACCTTTGAAGCGGAAGCCACGGGCGTGACCGGTGAGCAGGCCATTGACCGTTTACTCGATGTGGTGCCCCTGGCCTGATGGTACGCCCAGCCTCCGACTCCACCCGCGAGTTAAGTCCCACCGGCGCTCATTGCGAACTCACGGACCTGCTGCGCCTGCGCTTCGTGGCCCGCGATTTACAGCTGTTTGCTCGACGGCCCGCCCGCAGCCTGCTCACTGGCGGCATGCGAACCCGTCAGCGGGGCCGAGGCGTGGACTTCGAGGAAGTCCGCCTGTATCAACCCGGCGATGACGTGCGCACCATCGACTGGCGTGTCACCGCCCGAACCCAGGTCCCCCACACCAAAATCTTCCGCGAGGAACGGGAGCGGCCGGTCTTTGTGGCCGTCGACCAGCGCGCTTCGATGTTCTTCGGCAGCCGCACCTGTTTCAAGTCGGTCCTGGCCACCCACATCAGCGCGACTATCGCCTGGGCGGCGCTGAACCAAAGTGACCGGATCGGTGGCCTGGTATTCGGTGACAACGCGCAACGTGATATTCGGGCGCGGCGCAGCAAGCACGCCGTGCTGGAGTTGCTACACCAACTGCATGACTACAACCATCGGCTGAAAAGCCCGATTGCGAGCCGATCGCCGATTGCGCTGGAAACCATCCTCGCCGATGCACGCCGCGTCGCCAAACCCGGGAGCGCCGTTTTTGTGGTCAGTGATTTTCACGACTTTGACCGCGCCTGTGAGCAGCAACTGTTCGAACTGGCCCGCCACACCGACGTCACGCTGATTCACGTGTACGACCCGCTGGAACACCACCTTGGCGGCAACCGGCTGCTGACCGTCACCAATGGCCACGAGCGTCTGCCACTGCCGGCACAGGACGCTCACTTCCAGCAAGCCTACGCCCGGGATTTCGAACAGCGGCTGGAGACACTCACCGCCAGCTGTCGACGATTGGCGCTACCGCTGCTGTCCTACGCAACCGACGATGATATTCACACGCTGCTGCGCGAGCGCTTCGGTGCCCGGCGCCGCATCAGGAACTGATAACACGACCATGAACCCGCAAGACCCACTGGCACAACTCAAGGACATTCACCTGCCGGACCCCGTCGGATGGTGGCCACTCGCCTGGGGCTGGTGGATGTTGCTGGCGGTACTGTTGCTGGCAGCCGGTCTGCTGGTATGGCGGTGGCGCGCCCGCCGACGCCGCCAGCAATATCGCCGTGAGGCGCTAGTGGTGTTGCGTGACGCGCAGCGACGATACCGGGCGGCTACCCCCGGCCCCGAAGCGTCGCGCCGCTACCTTCAGGACATCAGCGAACTGTTGCGCCGCACGGTTTTGAGCGGGTTGCCCGAGCGCCTGCACCCGGCGGTGGCTGCACTCAATGGCCGCCAGTGGCTCGCACTGCTGGACACCACCGCGCCAACCAAATCAGGTTTCGAAGAAGGTCCTGGGCAAATATTGGCCGAAGGCCCCTACCAGCCAAACCCTGAGTTTGACGACGCCTCGTTGTACGCATTGGTGAGCCTCTGGATCAAACGCCACCGCCTCGACCCACACCATTTGCCAGAGACCGTAAAACCAGAAATCGTCAAAAAGGGGGCCGCCCATGCTTGAGCTGCACTGGCCCTGGCTGCTTTTGCTGCTTCCCCTGCCCTTACTGATGCGCTTCGTACCCGAAGCCCCCAGTCATGAGGCCGCGCTGCGAGTCCCGTTTTTCAGCCGTCTCAAACAGCTGCGCGACGGCGAACGGCAACGCAGCGGCGCTCGCTGGCTGACGGCGCTGTGCCTGTGGTTAATCTGGAGCGCAACGCTGCTGGCGGCCACCGACCCACGCTGGGTCGGAGAACCGGTCACGTTGCCCAGCAGTGGTCGGGACTTACTGCTTGCCGTGGATATTTCCGGGAGCATGGAAATTGAGGACATGAACTACCGGGGTCAGCCTATTAACCGGCTCCAGGCCGTCAAAGCGGTGGTAGGTGATTTCGTCCAGGAACGCCAAAGTGACCGCCTGGGGCTGGTGCTGTTCGGCACCCGCGCCTATCTGCAGGCCCCGCTGACCTATGATCGACAGACGGTTTTCACCCTGCTGCACGAAGCCCAGATCGGCTTTGCCGGGGAGAAAACTGCCATTGGTGACGCCATTGGTCTCTCGGTGAAGCGCCTGAGAGACCGCCCGGAAGCCAGCCGAGTGCTGATTCTACTCACTGACGGCTCCAGCAACGCGGGCGAACTCACCCCGCAACGCGCCGCCTACCTGGCAGAGCAGCACGACGTGAAGATCTACACCATCGGTTTTGGGGCCGACGAAATGGTGACGCAGACTATTTTCGGACAGCGCACCGTCAATCCATCGCGGGATCTCGACGAGGCTACTCTCAAAGAAGTGGCGGCACAAACGGGAGGCCGTTATTTCCGCGCCCGCAGCCTGACCGAGCTGGATGAAGTACACACCATGCTCAACGAACTCGAACCCATTGAGTACGACGCCGAAACCTTCCGCCCCACCCGTAGCCTGTTCTACTGGCCCCTCGGCATAGCACTGCTGTTAAGCGGCCTGCTTGCCGCCGGGCGCGCTTTCGGGCCCGGTCGCTCGGAGTCGACAACGGCAGGGGGAGCGGGCAAATGATCGACTTTTTCACCCAGCCGGAAGGCTTTCATTTTTTGCGACCTTTGTGGTTACTGGCGCTGCTGCCCGCGTTTGTCCTGACACTGTGCCTCTGGCGGCAGAGCCGTCAGGCCCGGCAGTGGCGGCACCTGATTCACCCGGACCTGCTTTCCCACCTGGTCGAGCCCGGCCACCGGCACGCACGCCGCTCGCTGCTCTGGGGCTTATTGCTCGCGTGGGGTATTGGCGTGGTCGCCATGGCCGGCCCCACCTGGGAAAAACGCCCTGTTCCCGTGGTGAAAACCGGGGATGCACTCGTGATTCTGCTGGATCTCTCCCCCTCCATGCTGGCGGAAGATCTCAAGCCTTCCCGGCTGACGAGAGCGCGCTTGAAAATTGCGGATGTCCTGCGCGCCCGAAACGAAGGGTTTACCGGTTTGATTGCCTACGCTGGCGATGCGCATGTGGTGTCGCCGCTCACGGATGACACCGCCACCATCCGCAGCCTGCTCAATGCATTGCACCCCAATATTATGCCCGCTTCGGGCAGCCGTCCCGAAGCCGCTGTCGAGGCAGCTGTCGAGTTGTTCAGCGAAGCCGGAGTCTCCGAAGGACAGATTTTACTGATCACCGACGGCGTGGTTGATCAAGCCATCAACCCTATTCTTAATCGCCTGGAAAACACCGGCCTGCGCCTGTCTGTCCTCGGTATCGGAACCCCGCAAGGTGCCCCCATCCCCGATGAGCGCGGCGGCTTCGAGCGGGACCGTGCCGGCAACATCGTGGTGGCCAAACTGGAAGAGGACCGGTTAGAGCGCCTCGCCGGGCGCACGGGCGGGCGCTATGAACGCATTGACGCCAGCGCGGATGATGTGGACTGGCTGCTGGAAACCCCTCGCCCGGGCAGCGACAGTCAACGCCAGGTGGACCGTGAGTTCGACGACTGGTTCGATCGGGGTCCCTGGCTGGTGCTGTTGCTACTGCCGGCGGTGCTGTACAGCTTCCGCCGCGGCCTGCTCGCTGTGCTGTTTGCCCTGCCGCTGCTCACTGTGCTGATACCTTCTCCCGCCCACGCGGACGACCGCTGGCTGGCGCCCTGGCTGACGCCGAACCAGCGCGGGGAACGCGCGTTGAGCGACGGTGATCCCGAAACCGCCGCCCAACAATTCGAGAACCCCGAGTGGCGCGGTAGTGCGCTCTATAAGGCCGAAGCGTACGAAGCCGCCGCCAAAGCCTTCGAACAAAGCGATACGGCCCGAGCCCATTACAACCGAGGCAATGCCCTGGCCCGCGCCGGCGACCTTGAGGGTGCCATTGAGGCCTATGATCAGGCATTGGCGCGCCAACCTGATATGAGCGACGCGCAGGCGAACAAAGCCCTGGTGGAACAACTCAAGCAACAACAGGAAGAACAGCAGAAAGAACAGCAGCAAAACCCACAGAGTTCCGACGATCAAAACGGCGGCGATTCTTCGGAAGATCAACAGCAGGATTCCGAACAAGGGGAAGGTGAACAGAACCAAAATTCCCAAGACCAGGACAGCCAGAACCCGGACAACGCCCAGGATGGACAATCCAACTCCCGCAATGACGGGCAGGATGACGCCCCCCAAGACCCGAACACCGACAGCCCCACGCCGCAAAGTGACGCCGACGACCCGGCGAATACCCAGGGCGAGCAGCCCACGGCGGGCGATCCCGCCGAACCACAGGAAGGCGAACCCGAGGATACAATCGCACCCTTGCAGGAGGGCGATGTGAGTGACGAGGAACGGCAGGCCATGGAACAATGGTTGCGTCAGGTACCCGATGACCCCGGTGGCCTTCTGCGTCGCAAATTTGAATACCAGTCCCAACAACGCCGCCTGCGGGAAATGCGCGGCGAACTGGAAGGCCAAGGCACCGAAGAGCGATGGTAAAACGCACCATGACATACTCGATGACGCACTCAATGAAAAGTCCGATGACGCACGCGATCAAACTGTTGACTGCCCTGCTTCTGCTGGGTGCCCTGTTGGCGCCTGCCGTTAGCGCTCAGGAACTGATTGCCGAAGTCGACCGCCAGAATATTGGTTTGAACGACACGCTAGTACTGACCGTGCGCCAAAACGGGCGCAACTTTTCCGCATCGCCGGATTTTGAAGCACTCAGGCGCGACTTTGACATCCTGGGCAATCAGCGCAGTCACCAGACGCAAATCGTGAACGGCGACATGCAGGCCTGGACTGAATGGCGTCTCACCCTGTCACCGAAACGGGCGGGCACGCTGGATATTCCGGCCTTTGAGCTGGATGGCAATCTGAGTGAGCCGCTGGAAGTTAACGTCAAGGAAAACCGCGATCAGCCCGACAGCGAGGGCCGGAATATTTTTGTCGACACGGAGCTGAACAAAGAGCAGGTTCACGTGCAGGAACAACTGCTGTTCACCGTTCGTCTGTACAGCAGCGTCAATCTCGACGGAGCCGAAATCCAGCCACTGGAGATTGATAACACGGTGGTTAAAGTCGTCGGGGAGCAAAACTACATTTCCACCATCGACGGCCGTCAGCATATTGTGCTCGAAACCACGTATGCGCTGTTCCCCCAGCGCAGCGGCACACTGGAGATCCCCGCTCTTGTGTATGACCTGGCCGTCAGCCGCGGACAGCGGGACTTCTGGGGCCGCAGCTCCCGCCAGCGTCTGCGTACCGAACCCCACAGCGTCGAGGTTGAGGCCATCGCCCCGGATTTTCAGGGCAACACCTGGCTGCCAGCGCGGGATATCCACCTCAGCCAGCACTGGAGTGCCGACCCCGAAAAGCTGCGTCAGGGTGAGCCCGTCACGCGGCGTATTACACTCGAAGCCGATGGGCTGACCGCCGCCCAATTGCCCACGCTGGAGTTAGGTGAGGCGGATGGTGTCACCCTGTATCCGGACCGGCCACAAACCGACGAACAAGTCAGCGCCAGCGGCGTGCGCAGCACCAGCACGCTCACCGTTGCCCTGGTGCCCAACGCCGATGGTCGTATTACCTTGCCACCGGTAACGCTGCACTGGTGGGACACCGAAGCCAACGAACCCCGCACCGCCGAGCTGCCTGCCACACGCCTGAGTGTCAGCGCCGTCCCGGGTGCCGCGCCACCACCATCGACAACACCAACCGCCCGCGACGAGAGCACGCTCGACAACCCGGCGAACGTTCCCGCCAGCGCGCCGACCACCCCCATGATTACCTGGTTGCTGGCGCTGGCCTCTGCCATTCTGCTGGGCATCACCCTTTGGTTTGCTTTCGTGGTCTGGCGCCTCAAACGTACCCTCTCCGAACGCGAGCGTCAGGCGCAACGCGAACAGGATCGAGGCCGCGTGGCCCGAAGCCGAGCCTGGCAGGCAGTCAAGCGCGCCGCCGGCCATGGCGATCTTCCCGCCTTACGGCGCGCCCTGCTTGACTGGGGCACGGCCGTCTGGCCCGAAATACCGCCCCGCGGACTGACCGATCTCGCCGACCGACTGGAGGATGACCTGGCCCGGACCAAACTGCGCGAGCTGGACGCCCTGCTGTTCAATGGCAGCGACCACAGCGACTTTGATGCCCAGGCTCTGGTCCAGGCATTGAATCAAAGCCGGGCCGGACATCGTCGCCCCCGGGGCAATGAAGCCGGACTCAAGCCCCTCTATCGGGCATCAAAATGACCGAAGGCCGTTGGCAGGTCTACATGATCCGCGGTGACGACAACTGCCTGTATACGGGTATTACCACCGATATGACGCGTCGCTGGCGGGAGCATTGCGCCGGTGTACGCGGTGCACGTTACTTCCGGGGCCGGAGCCCCCGTGAGCTTTGCTATCTGGAGGCCCACCCGGACCGCAGCAGCGCGAGCCGCCGGGAGTATGCCATCAAGCAGTTAACACGCGCCGCCAAGGAGCAATTGATTGCCAGTGCCCCAGCCCCGGTTCAACCGCCCGGTAACAACGAATGAGCCGTCCGCTATGCGGCGACTGCGAAAGGCCGCTGAATGCCTGTTTGTGTCAGTGGCGTCGGCCCACAACCAATGCCGCGCCGCTCGTTATGCTGCAGCACCCGGATGAAGCCAGGCATGCAAAGAACAGCGCGATTTTGCTCTCACTGAGTCTCACGCAGGTGACGCGTCACATCGGCGAACAGTGGCCAGACAGCGTACTGGCCGAACTTCTGGGCAGCGACCGCTCTTCTGTCTTGCTTTACCCCGAGACAGAGGATCTGCCTGCCCCACCGCCACTGGACAACGTGCTAAACGCCGACGCACTGCCGCAGTTGGTGGTGCTCGACGCCACCTGGCGTAAAAGCCGCAAAATGTTGTACCTGAACCCGTATTTACAGCGACTGCCCCGGCTCTCCCTCCAGCAGGCATTTGCCTCCCGCTATCGAATCCGACGCACTCGCAAACCGGGACAGCTATCTACACTGGAGGCGAGTTGCCACGCACTGGCGCAATTGGAGGCCGACCGCGTAGACTATGCGCCCCTGCTCGACGCCTTCGAGGGTTTCAACGAGCAGCAATTGGCCTTTCGCCCCGACTGAACCCCCATCCGGTTATTCCGGGGCCCGCACACGCACCGACGGAGACACTGAGCGTTTATGAGCAACCACCACCCCGCTTTCGAGCCACTGCGCAGCCAGACCATCGACGCCCTGAACCTGCGGGTGGAAGAATACCGGCACCGGAAAACCGGGGCACAACACATCCACCTGGCCAGTGACAACACGGAAAACGTGTTTCTGGTGGCGCTCCGGACAGTGCCGGAAGACTCTCGGGGCGTGGCTCATATTCTGGAACACACCGCCTTATGCGGCAGCGAAAAGTACCCGGTGCGCGATCCGTTTTTCATGATGATCCGGCGCTCGCTCAACACCTTCATGAACGCCTTTACCAGCCCGGACTGGACTGCGTACCCCTTTGCGAGCCAGAACCGAAAAGACTTCGACAATTTGCTCGATGTTTACCTCGATGCCGTGTTTTTCTCGCGGCTGGATGAGCTCGACTTCGCCCAGGAGGGCCACCGCCTGGAGTTTAAAGAGCCGGACAACCCGCAATCCCCCCTGACCTACAAGGGCGTGGTCTTCAATGAAATGAAAGGGGCGATGAGTTCCGTGCCCGCGCAACTGTGGCAGGCACTGTGCCGTTACCTGTTCCCCACAACCACCTATCACCACAACAGTGGCGGCGACCCGGAACACATTCCCGACCTGAGCTATGAACAATTAAAGGATTTCTACCGCACTCATTACCATCCAAGTAACGCGATTTTTATGACCTACGGCGATATCCCTGCCGAGGAACACCAGCGTCAATTCGAAGAAAAGGCGCTGCACCGGTTCGAACCGCTGGACACCGTAATTGCGGTTGGCGAGGAAAAGCGTTACCACGCTCCCATTACCGTGGAAGAAGCCTACCCGCTGGAGGCCGGAGTCGACCCCACGGACAAGCACCACCTTGTCATGGGCTGGCTGCTGGGTAATATCACCAACCTGGACGAAACACTGGAAACCCAGCTGTTAACATCGGTGCTGCTGGATAACAGCGCCTCGCCGCTTCTGCACGCGCTGGAAACCACCGACCTGGGGCAATCGCCCTCCCCCCTGTGCGGACTCGACGATTCACAATACGAACTCACGTTTGCCTGCGGCCTGGAAGGCTGCACACACGAAGCCATTCCCGCCATCGAACAATTAATCCTGGAAACACTGGAAAACGTGGCCGAGAACGGCGTCCCTGCGGAATTGCTGGAAAGCGCCCTGCATCAGTTGGAACTGCAACAGCGGGAAGTCGGGGGCGATGGTTTCCCCTACGGCCTGCAACTGATTATGGCGTGCCTGCCCGCCGCCACTCACCGCGCTGACCCCATTGCGCTGCTGGACCTCGATACCGCGTTGGTCAAACTGAGGGAAAAAGTGCAGGCCCCGGACTTTATTCCGGCACTCGTGCGTCGCTGGTTGCTGGATAACCCACACCGGTTGCGACTCACCCTGCGTCCTGACACCGAATTCAGCGAGCGCGCCCAGCAGGCCGAACAGCAGCGTCTGGAAAAGATCAATCAACAGCTAACCGACGATGATCGCCAGCGTATTGTCGAACGCGCTAAAGCGCTTCAGGAGCGTCAGGTTCAGAAAGATGATGACAGCATTCTGCCAAAAGTGGGCCTGGAAGATATTCCCCAGTCCATGAGCTACACCGAAGGCTCACGCGCTCCGCTGGACAGTGCGCAGCCAGAGGGCAGTGTATTGTCCCGTTATGGCGCCGGCACCAACGGCCTGGTCTATCAACAGGTCACCTGCAAGCTGCCTGCGCTCGCCGAAGATCAACAATCACTGCTCCCACTGTACTGCAATGCATTGACCGAAGTCGGCCTGGGCGACAAGGACTATCTGGCCGTTCAGCGCTGGCAAGCCAGCGCCGTGGGCGGTATCAGTGCATCGGCCACCGTGCGTGGTGCCACCGATGATGTGCAGAATATTGATGGTTATTTCTCGTTGAGCACCAAGGCGTTGAGTCGCCACACCGACGCCATGAACGAGCTGTTGAGCGCCACCCTCACCGCACCTCGGTTTGATGAGTCCTCCCGTCTGAAAGAGCTGGTATCCCAGATGCGAGCCCGGCGCGAACAGAGCATTACCGGCAACGGCCACAGCCTCGCCATGCTCGCCGCCTGTGCCGGTATGGCGCCTTCGGCACGCCTCACCCACCGGCTGAGTGGGCTTGAAGGGATTGCTTACCTGAAGACGCTGGACCGCAACCTCAAAGACCCGGAGGCTCTACAAGCCTACGCCAGGCAGTTGACCGACCTGCACGAGCGCATAGAGTCCGCCCCACGCGAGTTTTTGCTGGTCGGCGAGCCGCAAGAGCTGGATGGACTCAGCCAGCGCATCGCCCGTCATTGGAGCGCAACGCCAGCAGCACCCGACTTCCAGGCTTTTGCGCTGCCCACCACGCACGAAACGGTGCGCGAAGGCTGGTTGACCGGCACACAGGTCAACTTTTGCGCCCAGGCGTATCGCACCGTACCGTCCGAACACCCCGATGCGGCTCCACTGACGGTGCTGGCCGGCTTTCTTCGCAATGGCTATTTACACCGCACCATCCGCGAACAGGGCGGCGCCTACGGCGGCGGTGCCAGTCAGGACAACAATATCGCGGCGTTCCGGTTCTTCTCCTATCGCGACCCGCGCCTGGCGGATACGCTTAAGGATTTCGAGGCCGCGGTGGACTGGCTTCTGTCCAGCGAGCACGAGTGGCAGCCGGTGGAAGAGGCGATTCTCGGCGTGGTGAGCGCCTTGGACAAACCGGCCTCCCCCGCCGGCGAAGCCCGTCAGACCTATCAGTCGGAACTGTTTGGCCGCACCCGCGAGAAGCGGGAAACATTCCGTAATCGCGTTCTGGCGGTCACACTGGCAGACATCCAGCGGGTAGCCAACACCTACTTGAAGCCGGAGCAAGCCAGCACCGCGGTGGTCAGCCACAGCGGCGAGCGGGCCACTCTGGAAGCCCTGGGGCTGACTATTCGCGAACTGTGACGATCTATAGTTTTCCATCGCCAAGTGTTTTAGGATTTCGAAGCTGGGGGTAGTCCCGATACCCCCTGGAGCCGAGAACGACAACGGACACCTTATGCCCGACCAGCCATTGGACTACAGCGCCGCGACCAACGCCGGTCATCGACGCGACAACAATGAAGACGCCCTGCTGAGCCTCCCAGAGAACGGTCTGTGGGTGGTCGCCGACGGCATGGGCGGGCACGAGGCGGGCGAAGTGGCCAGTGCCATTGTGCGCGACACGTTGCTCGATCAACGGCACAACAGTCTCACCCAGGCGATCCAGTCATCGCATCAGGCCGTGCTGGAGGCCGCTGCCAACGGTGAGGGAGCGCCGGGGATGGGCTCGACAATTGTGGCGCTGCGCAGCCACAAAGGCGAGTACGAAGTGGCCTGGGTCGGTGACAGCCGTGCCTACCTGTGGACGCACACGGCGGACGGTGGGCGCCTCGAACGTCTGACGACCGATCATTCCTACGTGCAAATGCTGCTCGCGTCGGGAGCCATTGCAGAGGAAGAAGTCGAGCACCACCCGGACAAGAACATTATCACCCAGTGTCTGGGTTCTCATGAGTTACGGGAAGTACGGGTGGATTCCGTACACGGCCAGTGGCAGGAACACCAGTGGATTCTATTGTGCAGCGACGGCCTGACCGACGAACTCGACGATGAGGCCATCACCCGTCTACTGTATCGCAGCAGCAGCCCGGGCGCCGCTGTCGATCGGTTGATGCAGGCCGCCCTCGATGCTGGAGGACGGGACAATATCACCTTACAGCTGGTGCAGTCTCCGCTGAACCCGATCCCGCGCTGGAACACGCTGAAGCAGTGGCTGCCTCGCTTGAGCGCACGAACTGCCTCTGAACGAGTGTGGCCGAACTTGTTATTGAATGGGGTGTTGCTGGCCTCGCTGGCGCTAGTGATTTATTGGGTGATTCCCTGATGCATATTCCGGGGTATCGCATTATTCGCAAGATCAACCAGGGAGGCATGTCCAGCGTCTACCTGGCGATTCAACTGAGCGTTGGGCGGGAAGTGGCGCTCAAGGTAATGTCGCCCGCGCTCAATAGCGATCCCGTTTTTAGCGAACGCTTCCAGCGCGAAGCCAATATCGTGGGCCAGCTTTCCCACCCCAATATCGTCTCGATTTACGACATCGGTCGTCATAAAAACCTCAACTACATCGCCATGGACTACCTGCCCGGTGGCTCCGTCCAGGAACGTATGGCAAGCGGGCTCAGCACCACCGCCGTGCTGCGCATCATGCACGAAGTCGCCGGTGCGCTGGATCACGCCCACGACAAAGGGTATATCCACCGGGATATCAAACCGGAAAACATTCTGTTCCGGGAAGACGGCTCCGCCGTGTTGTCCGATTTCGGCGTGGCTAAAATGGTCAGCAACGTGTCGCGCATGACGAATGCGGGCACCGTGGTGGGCACGCCGCATTACATGAGTCCGGAACAAACCCGGGGCAAGCCCGTGGACGGCCGAGCCGATATCTACAGCCTGGGTGTCGTTTTTTACGAAATGCTCACCGGCCAGGTGCCCTATCAGGCCGATGAAGCCGTGGCTATCGCCATCAAGCACCTTACGGCACCCATCCCTCACCTGCCGACGCATTATCAGCACTATCAGCCCCTACTGGATCGACTGCTGGCCAAAGATCCCGACAAACGCTTTCAGCGCGGCCGGGACCTGAGGGCAGCGCTGGATGAGCTGGAGGGACCCGAAGCCCTGTCGCAAGCCTATCTTTCCAGTGCGGGAGGATCGACTCGTGTACAGTTGCTTTCACTGTTCCGCGCCTTGCTCGCCACCGCTGTGCACGCTCTGCGGGAACAGGGCCGACACTTCTGGCGCTCAACGGTTTCCCTGCGCTGGACACCGCGCCGCGGCCTGTACCGACACCCTCCCACGCAGGTGACGCACATCGAAGGGCCGATCCCGCCGCGCACTGACCAGTACACCACCGTGGTTTCCACCAACGTTCAGGTTGCCACCCACTATTACCCTGTGGCCCGCCGCTGGCGGCGAAGCTTGTCGCTCATTATTGTCCTGCTGGGTATCTGGAGTCTGTTCAGTGTCGCCATGGAACGTCAGTGGCTGCCTGGTCAAGACCGCTTGCCCGCGAGTATTGCTGGCGCTACCCGAGAAACCACCCGCTGGCTCGGAGCCAGCCCGCCGGACGAAGAAGCCACCGGCGCTTCGGACCCTGTCGCTATCCAACCCTCCAGCCAACCGCTGGTGCTGCGACCGGAAAGCACATCGGCACCCGGGACTGATCGCAACGCCTTGCCCATTCTCTGGCCGGAGTTGGCCACGGATGTGGCCGAGACCGAGAACGCTTCTGATCCGTCTGTGCCACCGCGTTTTGAGCTTCGCGTGCAACCCGAGCCGGAAAACGCGCAGGTGCGTATTATGAATATCGCTGAGCCTTACTACCCGGGCATTCCATTATTGCCAGGGCGCTACCGCATAGAGACCCGGCACGCCGGTTACGATACCGACAGCCGTTGGGTGGAAATTATCGACGAGCCCACGACGCTGTCAGTCAGCCTCAAGAAAACCCCAGTGGCAGGCGCCACCTTCCACAATGCGCTGGAGGACGGTGGTCGAGGCCCGGACATGGTCATCGTGCCAGCAGGCCGCTTCACCATGGGCAGCAAAAAAGACAGCCGCAGCATGCCCGAGCGCCGTGTGCGTATCCCACGCGCCTTTGCGATCAGCCGTTACGAAATCACCTTTGCGGACTACAGCAAATTCGCACAGGCTACCGACCGCCCGCTCCCCAACGATCACCGGTGGGGGCGGGACAGCCGCCCGGTGATGAATGTCAGTTGGAATGACGCAAACGCTTACGTGCAATGGCTCAGTGAACAAACCGGAAAACCCTACCGGTTGCCGAGCGAAGCCGAGTGGGAGTACGCGGCCCGTGCAGGTGCCGAAAGCCTGTACTGGTGGGGAAATGACGAAGACAGCGCGACCGGCATGGCCAATTGCCGCCGCGGATGTGATAGCGATTTCACCGGCCTGTTTTCGGCAAAAAGCGCCCCCGTGGGCACCTACCCGGCCAATGAGTTCGGCCTGCACGACACGGCGGGCAATGTCTCTGAATGGACCGAGGACTGTTACCGAAATCATTTGCTGGAAATGCCCGAAACGGGCGCGCCATTAATCGCAGAGGATTGCCCTGAGCGCACCGTTCGTGGCGGTTCGTTCGCCGACTCAGCTACCAATATTGCTGCCCACATACGCTCCGGGCAAGCCCCCGGTTATCAGGACAGCACGATCGGTTTCCGAGTGGTGGTAGAGCTTTATTGAATCTCCTCGCCCTGGCCATAAACCCGGGGCTCTATTTCCAGTTCCACCCCGTACTCATCGGCAACGGATCGATGAATCTCCTTCGCCAGCGCCAGAACCTCCTGCCCCGACGCATGCCCTGCATTGGTTAATACCAAAGCCTGCTGGTGATGCACGGCCACCGGGCCGCGCCGCACGCCCTTCCAGCCAGCACGCTCAATCAGCCAACCGGCCGCCAGCTTGACACTTCTCGCATCGGCGGGGAACGACACCATCCCCGGGTGCTGAACCTGCAGGCTGAGAAACTGGTCCAGTGCCACCAGGGGATTCTTGAAGAAGCTTCCCACGTTCGGCACTTCGGCCGGGTCGGGCAGCTTGCTACGCCGTACCCGGCACACCGCGTCACTGACCAGGCGCGGGGTTAACTGATCCACCGGCACCGTTGCCAGCGCTTCTCGCAGCGCTGGGTAGGTTACTTTTACGTGAGGCTGGCGCGCCAGCCGTAACGTCACGGACAGAATCAAATAACGATCCCGTCCCTCGCGCTTGAAAAAACTGTCCCGATAGCCGAAACGACAGGCGCCGTGATCAAACACCCGGCACTCACCCGTCCTGACATCCACGGCTTCCAGTTCGGCAAACACATCTTTAAGTTCTACACCGTAGGCGCCAATATTCTGAATCGGCGCGGCCCCTACGGAACCCGGGATCAGCGACAGGTTTTCCAGCCCCCAGTAACGAGCGTCAAGGCAATATTGCACCAGTTCATGCCAGTTTTCCCCCGCCGCCACTTGCAACCAGTAATGAGAGCGGTCTTCACGCACCAGCGTTTTACCTTGCAACTGCATATGCAATACGAGGCCGGGAAAATCGTTGGCCAACACCACGTTGCTGCCCCCGCCCAAAGGTAACAGCGGCAGGTTATTTTCCCGCGCAAACGCCAGCAGCAAGGGCAATTGCTCCCGATCCGTCACGGCGGCGTAAAAGCGGGCTTTCGCCGGCACGGCCAGGGTGTTGAATGGCTGTAAATTAACGTCGTTTTGAATCATGTCAGAGCCGTTGACGAACATCGTTCAATAAACCTTCACAGGCGTCTTCGACCAGGTCCAGAACGTGCTCGAAGCCCTGATTACCGCCATAATACGGATCGGGCACTTCGCGTTCATTAAACGTTCTGGCGAATTCCAGAAACAGGCCGAGGTGACCGCGATAGTTTGCGGGGGACAAGGCACGAAGATCCATTAAGTTACTCTCGTCCATGGCCAGGATATAGTCGTAGTGTTCAAAGTCGGCTTCATCGGACTGTCGTGCACGCAAGTGACTCAGGTCGTAGCCTCGCTGAAGCGCGGCGGCTGCCGAACGCGCATCCGGCGATTTTCCAATATGCCAGGCTGCCGTTCCAGCGGAGTCAATCTCTACTTGTTCACTCAATCCGGCTTCACGAATTTTGTGTTCAAAAATACCGTGCGCCGTGGGAGATCGGCAGATGTTTCCCAGGCACACAAATAACACGCTGATAGTCATTCAATTTACCTCTGTTTTTCACGTTCTATTCGCTGCTCGTGATGGAGGTTCCTATTAGGCTCCGCGCCGGGATCCACATTTAACTCTTCGATTTGGCACTGAGGTGTAAGAAGGGCTAGGCCTGTGTAGACACGCCGTGAACCCATCCATGGGGGCTTCATGTCGGCATCCTGCCTCCAAGAGTCTACACAGGCCTAGCCCTTCTTACACCGGAGCCTGCCGATAAACTTCCCCCAAACGTAGAGAGACTTATTGCTTCAACAAAAGAGATCGCACCCGCTCCAGATCACCCGGCGTGTCCACCCCGCCGGGCACCGGCTCACAAGCCTCCGCCACGTGGATCGACTCACCCCGCCACAGCACCCGCAATTGTTCCAACGATTCAAACTGCTCCAGAGGCGCTCGCTCCCAAGTGATAAAACGGTGTAAAAGCCCCACGCGGTACGCATAGATACCAATATGACGACGCGCCGGCAACGAGGTCGGCCACTCTCCGGCCGAGAACGCATCGCGCGGATAGGGAATCGGCGCTCGACTGAAATACAGTGCCATGCCGGAATGATTCATGACCACTTTTACAATATTCGGGTTGCGGAAATCGGCCTCTGATTCAATCGGCTCGCACAACGTCGCCACACTGGCGCTCGGGTGCTTTGCCAGGTTGTCCGCGACCTGATTGATCACCGCCTCTGGAATCAAAGGCTCGTCACCCTGTACGTTCACAACGATGGCGTCATCCGGCAGTGCCAGCGCAGTCACGACTTCCTGCAAGCGATCCGTACCGGATTCGTGCTGATCGGATGTCATGCACACCTGGGCACCGAACGACTGGCCTGCCCGCTCAACCCGGGCATCGTCTGTCGCAATAACCACTTGTTGCGCCCGGCTTTCCTGCGCACGCTGGTACACATGCTGAATCATTGGCTGGCCGTTAATCGTCGCCAACGGTTTGCCTGGCAGGCGCGTGGACGCGTAACGGGCGGGAATCACCACGTAAAAACTCATTGCGAAACGGTCCTGTCGGAAGATTTTTTCAGTCGGCGTACCCGCTCCAGAAAATCAGACCAAAAGCGGGCGTCCAGTTCGGCTTCAACGTTTAACGACCACCAATGCGGCTCCGCAAAGACGGCGCACTTTACAGCGTCTTTGTCGGTCATCACTACCGGCTCGTCGTCACCAAACGACAGCTCCTCTGGCCGGTAATCATGATGATCGGGAAAGGGGTGCGCTTCCGCTCTCAAATGCAACGCTTCAAGTGTTTTGAAAAAGCGCTCCGGGTGGCCAATGCCAGCCACCGCGTGGACCCGGCTCTGGGGCTCGAAATGATTCAGTGCTCGGTGTGAGCCATCGGCAACCGACTGCCAGCGCACAGGAATAACGCGCATGCTGGAGAGCTTCACATCATCGCCCAAACGCTCCGCTACACGTTCCGGAGCGCCGTTCACCATCACCCAGTCCACCTCAGCAAGCCGAGACACCGGTTCTCGCAACGGACCGGCCGGCAGGCATTGTTCGTTGCCAAAAACGCGCTCGCCATCCACCACGGCAATTTCCAGTTGCCGGGCCAGACGGTAGTGCTGCAATCCATCATCACTGAGAATCAGATCGCATCCTTCTTCGCACAGCCGCTGCGCTGCGGCGACTCTGTCCGGGCTGACACACACCGCACAACCGGTCGCCCGGGCTATGGTCAATGGCTCATCACCACTGTGCAAGACCGGTGTTTCCGGTGTCACCCGCAAGGGGTACGCGGGGGCATTACCACCGTAGCCACGACTGACCACACCGGGGCGATACCCTTCTCGCTGGAGGCGGCGAACCAGTGCAATAATCAGAGGCGTTTTACCGGTGCCTCCCACGGATATATTGCCCACCACGATCACGGGTGATGACACCTGCACCGAAGACCGTTGCAAACGCTGGCGACGACGGCGGGCAACGGCAGAAAACACAGCACTGACTGGCCGCAACGGCCATTGCCACTGACCGCCCCGATACCAGACATTTTCCCAAAAGCGTGACTCGCTCATGCGCGATTCAATCCGCTGACTCAGGCCGTCGAGTGGTAATACTCAAATGCACAAAACCTAACTGCCCCGCCGCATCCATCGCTCGCACGACACTCTCGTGCGGCGCCCGGGCATCGGCGGTAATAATGAGTGGTCTTTGATTATCACCGTCTGAGGCTTTTTCAAGCGCTGATTTGAGAGTGACTATTTGCCGGTTGACCAGGCTTCGCCCATTCACTGAGTACTCGCCTTCCGCGGTAATCAGAATATCCAACGGTGCATCGACCTCTACCGCTGGTTCCCCTTCGGCTTCGGGCAAATCAATACTGAGGTGCGTCTCTTTGGTAAAGGTGGTGGACACCATAAAGAAAATCAGCAACAGGAACACCACATCAATCAGTGGTGTCAGGTTAATGCTGTCGTTTTCCCGGGGCTGACGTCGAAAATGCACGGCTCGTTCTCCGTTCGCTCAGTTCTTGACGTCGACACGGCGGTCGCTGTGCAGCGCATCCACCAGTTTTACGGCATCCTCTTCCATCGTCACCACGATGTCATCGACTCGACGCTGGAAAAAACGATGCAGAATCATTGCCGGGATAGCCACGGTTAAGCCCGCCGCAGTCGTAATCAGCGCCTCGGAAATGCCGCCTGCCAGTACACTGGCATTCCCTGTTCCTTGCAGCATGATAGCGGTGAACACTTTGATCATGCCAATGACGGTGCCTAACAGGCCGAGCAGGGGGGCGATATTGGCAACGGTGCTCAACACGGAGAGATAGCGTTCCAGTTCATGTACCACCTGATTGGCCGCTTCCTGAATACTGTCTTTCATCACATCGCGCCCCTGGTGCGAATTACTCAATCCGGCGGCAAGCACTCGCCCCAGCGGGGAGGACTGTTTGAGTTCACGCAATTTTCCGGCATCGAGCTGATTGTTTTTAATCCAGCTCCATACCTGTGCCAGCAAATGGCGTGGAGCAATTTTCTTGGGATTCAGCGTCCAATAACGCTCGCCGCCAATGGCGATCACCAGGACGGAGCAAATGATGATTGGCAACATCAGCCAACCACCCGCAGTTATTATGTCAAACACAACAGCGTTCCTCTTGCAAACTGTGCGGTGCCACGATTAAGGGGCGCAAGGATAAGCGCGCAAGATAGCACAGACAAAAACCTTCGGGGAAACACCCCGTCACATTTTTCCTCGGTTCATACTCCCTCAGTTCACACGACTCAATACCACCAGCGATGAGAGTCGATGCGATGGCGCGTTATCGTTAAGCGTCCGCGTTCATCCCATTCAAATTGCACGGCGCCATCAAATGCCGTGTTGTGCACTCTGGCGCGAACGCGCCGGTACCGTTTCAGAACCTCGGCTTTCGGGTGGCCATGCCGCCCTTTATAAGCAGCGCTGACCAGCGCATGTTCTGGTCGAAGGCGCGTGACAAATGCATCGCTGGAAGAGGTATTGGCACCGTGGTGCGGCACCTGCAGAACGGTAATCCGCTCCGGCAGCAACCCATCTCCCAGCAATCGCCACTCCACCTCCCGCTCGATATCACCCGTCAACAGCAGCGTCTGGCCCGAATAGTCGATCAGCAGGACACAGGAGCGGTTGTTGCGATTGGGGCTGGCGGGAAAACCGTTGTGCAAAAAACGGAAGCGCACTTGATTCCACTGCCAGGGGGCGGTGTGATGGCAATCAGACATCCCAGTTTCCGAGTCGCCTCGCACGAGGCTTCGTGCCGGTATTTCATCCAGCAACCCATGCAGACCGCCCGCGTGGTCGTCGTGAGCATGGCTGATGACCACCCGGTCCAGTTCGCTGACACCCACCTGTCGCCAGTAGGGAGCCAGAATCGCCCCGCCCGCCTCCAGACTCTCGCTGTAGCGCGGCCCCGTATCATACACCAGCGTGTGATCGGGCGTCTGCACGGCCACGGCTAAGCCCTGCCCGACTTCCAGGAATACGACCCGTAACGGCGGTACTGCCGGCGGAGGCAGGCTCAGCGCCACCGGCACACACAGATAGCCCAGATACCGGCCCGGCAGCCCGCGAGGCAATAAGACCAGCAGCGTCCCTGCCAGGGCCATAAGTGTGGCCGTCGGCGTCAGGTAAGGACGCAACATGACGAGGTCCCGCCAGCGATCCAGCCAAAGCAGCCAGGTATCCAGCCAGCCGAGCGCCCAAATGGCCACGGCCAGCGTCGCGTCACTGAGTACCGGAGCCACACCGGCCAGTGAAGCCGCCAGCAACAGCCAGGGGACAACGAGAAAGGTGACCCATGGGACGGCAAGAAGGTTCGCCACCGGTGACAGCAGGGTCGCGCTACCCACCAGCAGCCATAAGGGAATCAATAACCCCAGAAACACCACCCACTGCGAGCGCCACAACACCCACCCCGGCCATCTTCCCGTAGGCTCGACTCCCGTGGACACCCGCCCCGACAACGTGAAAAGCAGAACGGCGACCGCCAGAAAGCTGAGCCAAAAACCGCTATCCAGCACCGCTAACGGGTCCAGCATCAATACCAGCACCAATGCAACCCACCAGGCGTTCCAGGGGAAGAGCGTGCGCCGTCGATACCAGGCCCATTGGACCACAAGCACCATGATCAACGCCCGTTGAGTGGGGATACTGAAGCCCGCCAGGGCGCTGTATCCCAGCGCGAAGACAAGCGCCAGAGGATGAGCCAGGCAGGAGGCGGGCCAACGGACTCCCAGTAGAAGAGCCAAACGCCCGATCCCGGTCCCCCACAAAAAGCCGACCCAGGCCACAAAGCCGATATGGAGACCCGAAATGGCCATCAGGTGATGGGTGCCAGTACTTTGTAATAGCGACCAGTCTTCCGCCGCCAGCGCCGAGCGATCGCCGATTAACAGGGCCTGCATCCAGCCCAGTAAATCGGGTGGTGCCCGCTCTCGCAACCAGTGCCGTGCCCGCTCTCGCCAATGACTGATCGACCCATATGACGGCTCGGAAAGGCGGCGATTTTCCGGCCCTTCACGCACGTAACCCGTCGCGTCCACCTTCTGTCGCATCAGCCACAGGGCGTAGTCGAATCCGGCCGGGTTTACGAAACCGCGGGGTGCTTTAACGCGCACTTTTAGGCGCCACTCTTCCCCGGCGTGCCACCCGGAACCACCATACCAACTCAGCCGTACACGCCTCAGGGGCAATGCCAACGGCTGTCCGGATGTGTCCGTCACAGCGCTGACTGCCAGCAGACTGCGTATCCGACGTTCGTTTTGGTCGGGCAACCCAATCAGCCGCCCCTCAATCACGATATCGTGCCCACTGAGGTCTTCCGGCAGACGATGCAACAGATGCTCATGCGACGCCAGTAGCGCCCACCCAAACCCCAGTGAAAACGCAAGCAGCATTCTGCGGAGAAACGCGTGGCGAGCCAGGAGTGCGGCAATAAAGAGCAGTGGAAGGAAAGACCAGGCCGGCGGGAGTGACGGCAAAAACGCCACCGAAGCCATCCCCGTGGCCATAGCCATTGCGGTGGTTCTAAGCCTGATATTGGCGCCGGACGCCGCGTTGCGTTCGAACCATCGATAACGTGGCAGCAGCCTTGCTTTTTCAATGCCTTTTGCTTTCATTCCGTGCTTTTACATTCCTTGTTTTACATTCCTTTGCACACCACCGTGGAAACCGGCAGAGGTCAAGCGTTGTTAAGGGGGGCTATTATGGAGCGTCGAAAGGACTCGACCAAGCTTGTGAGCCGCCCTGCGAGCGGTAATCACCGGAATTGTGATGCAGCACACCTCAACAACCGGTTACCCGCGTTGCGTCTTGGGCGAACATCGCCCGGCTTGATCATCGTTTTTTCACAATAAGACAGGCATAATGGCCCTTTTACCCAGCCGTTATTGTGATCGAGTATGGCACGTAAGTTGCTCCGGCGCTTTATTCCCAGTCATTCCGCCATCAAGAAGCTGCCCGCCCTGCATTTTCTCGGCGACATGCTTCATGATCCCAATTTGTTTCATTTAAACCGGCATTCGGTCTCTGCTGCGTTCTTTGTGGGCATTTTTGTCGCGTTTATCCCGTTACCAGGACAAATGCCCATTGCGGCGGTCTTTGCGTTATTGCTGCGCTGCAACCTTCCAATTTCCGTCGCCCTGGTATGGATCAGCAATCCATTGACCATGCCCGTGCTGTTTTTCGCCACCTATCAGTTGGGACGCTGGTTACTCAATGTCCCGCCCGTAAGCGTGTCACTGGAGCTCAGTTGGCATTGGTTGATGCATGAGTTCAGTCTTATTTGGAAGCCGTTGCTGGTCGGCTCATTGTTATCCGGCCTGGTATTTGGCCTCCTCGGCTACGTCGTCATGCAGCTGTTCTGGCGTTGGACAGTGATCAAGAGTTGGCGGCGGCGCAAACAGCGCCGCCAGGCGAGAAAAGCGGAGCGAAATAGAGAGCAGGACGCCCCGCGCTGAGTCGGCGGCGGCCTATTCGAAGCGCAGTGCCTCGGCGGGTTGAACCCGTGTGGCTCGCCAGGCGGGATACAGACTGGCCACCAGACTCAGACTTAGAGCCACGGCGGCCACCAGGAAGACGTCCGGCCAGTGCAAATCCGAAGGGAGGTAGCTGAGCGGGTACACATCGGAGTGCAAAAACTGAATACCCAGCACCCCCTCCAGCCACTGCACCCAGTCCGTCACCCAGAACGAAAGCCCAACGCCCAGCACTGAGCCAATCAGGGTTCCCACCACACCGATAATGCCGCCCTGGATCAGGAAAATACCCAGTATTTCCATGCTGGAGGCACCGAGCGTGCGCAAAATAGCAATATCACCCTGTTTGTCTACCACCACCATAATCAGGGTCGAAACGAGGTTGAACGCGGCAATCCCAATAATCAGGAACAACAACAGCCCCACCAGTTGCTTGGACATATGGATGGCCTGATACAGGTTGCCGTGGGTACGGGTCCAATCCGATGAATAGAACCCATTGGGGAGTTCATACACGATGGAGCGAGCCAGTGTCGGTGCCTGAAACAAGTCCGAGACTTGGAAGCGCACGCCGCTGGCCCGGTTTGGATACGCCGTCAATGCCGCGGCGGTTGCCATGGTGGTCAGGGCAAGCTGGTTATCGAGTTCAGTGCCCGTATCGAATACCGCCAATACGGTCAGCGCCTGAATATTCGGTGCGCCCTCCCCCGAACTGGAAGGCACGACAAGGGTGAGTTTGTCGTCGGCAGAGACCGAAAGTTTTTGAGCCAGCCCACCACCCAGCAAAACCCCATGGGGGGTGTCCTGAAGCCTGTCCCAAATATCCTGCGGTAAATACTTCGACAGCTCTCTTTGCGACGCCCATGCTTCATCCGGCAAACCGTACAACCCGACCGGGGCCACCTCGCGTTTGTGGGAGAGTAGCGCCTCCAACTGCACGAACGGCGTTACCGCGGTCACTTCAGGACGAGCGCGAATGTCATCCGCCACACCCTGGTAATTCTCGATTCCACCGTCGCGATAAATCGCCCCGTGCGGCATGATACCGAGAATGCGGTCGCGCAGCTCGCGATCAAAACCATTCATTATCGCCAGTACGGTAATCAGCAACGCGACACCGATAACCAGTCCCAGGATCGACACCGAGGAAATAAAAGACACCAGTTGGCTGTGGCGACGAGAGATCGCATAACGGCGACCCATCAGCCAAGTGTAGTTAGTCCACGGCATGCAGCGCCCCGCTTTCCAGCGTCAACACCCGATCCATGCGCCGGGCCAGAGCCAAATCGTGGGTAACCACCACGAACGCCGTACCACTGCTTTGATTCAGTTCAGCCATTAAGGCCTGTATCGACTCCGCTGTCTGCGTATCAAGATTACCGGTGGGTTCATCCATCAGGACACAGGCTGGGCGCGTCACCAGTGCGCGCGCGATGGCGACCCGCTGCCGTTCACCTCCGGACAATTCCGAGGGCTTGTGCGTAAGCCGTTCACCCAGCCCGACACGCTCAAGCAGTGCACTGGCGCGCTCGCGCGCTTCCCGTCGCTCCATACGGCCAATCAACAGCGGCATGGCAACATTTTCCAGCGCACTGAACTCCGGCAGTAAATGGTGAAACTGATACACAAAGCCCAGTTGTTTATTGCGCAGCCGCCCCCGCTGATCAGCGCTCAGCGCCGGGAGTGATTGACCGGACACTTCCACATCCCCGGAGCATGGCACATCGAGCCCACCGAGAATATTGAGCAGCGTGGATTTCCCTGAGCCCGAGGCGCCGACAATTGCCAATCGCTCACCGGCGGATACCGTCAAGTTCACCCCGTGCAAGACCTGCACGGTCTGAGGCCCCTGACGGTAGGTTTTTCCGACCTCCCGGCAGCGCAGAACGGCCGTCGAATCACTCATAACGCAACGCCTCGGCTGGTTCGATTTTTGCGGCCCGGTAGGCCGGATATAAAGTGGCTAGAAAGCTGAGCAGCAACGCCACACCGCACGTAAGTGCCACATCCTGCCACATCAGTTCGGACGGCAGGTGGCTGATAAAGTAAACAGAGGGATCGAACACCTGCATATTCAGCAGCGACTCCATAAACGCGACAATCGGGCCGACAAACCAGGCGAGCACACAACCCACCACCGCACCAATCAGCGTTCCGGCCACCCCGACTGCCGACCCCTGCACCACAAATACCGCCATGATTTGCCGGGCGCTCAACCCCAACGTACGCAGCACAGCAATATCACTGCGTTTGTCCGCCACCATCAATACCAGGCTGGACACAATGTTGAATGCCGCCACGGCAATAATGATGCCCAACAGCACGGCGATCACGACTTTTTCCATTTTGACGGCCTGGAAGAGACTGCCCTGCGTCTGGCTCCAGTCCCGCACGCGATAGCGCTCCGGCAGCTGTGTCGCCAATTCGTTCAGGACCGGTGCCGCTCGATAGATATCCTCTACTTGCAGTTGAATCCCTTGCACGCTGTCGTCCCGGTAACGAAACAGTCGGCGGGCATCGTCCAGATGAATCAGTGCCAGACGCTGGTCAAGCTGGGCGCGCACTTCAAACACACCCACCAGTGTAAAGCGTCGAACGCGGGGGTACACGCCTGCGGGTGTGATGCGAATATCCGGCAAGGTAATCGTGACAGAATCGCCCAGCGCCAGACCAAGCTGACGAGCCAGAATTCGACCCAGTACAATCCCGAACTTTCCCGGCTGCAAATAGTCCGTCGTGCCCAAAAACATGTGGGCCTCCACCTGTGCGACGGATTCCTGAGCTTCCGGCAATATGCCTTGAATCTGGATACCCTGAATGCCTGACCCGTAGTTGAGCAGACCAAACCCCTCGATATAAGGCGCTGCTCCGAGTACTTCGGGGTGTTGCATGACCTGATCCGCCAGTGGACGCCAATCATCCAGGGCAGGATCTGCATCGATAAACCCGTGAGGAATCACCGAAAGAATGCGCTCTTTCATTTCGCGGTCAAAGCCATTCATCACCGACAAAACCACGATCAACGCCATCACCCCAAGCGCCATGCCCACCAGGGAAAATGCACTGACAAAAGAAATAAACTGATTGCGGCGTTTTGCGCGGGTGTAGCGCAGGCCGATATGTAGAGGCACATTGACTGGCATGAAGCGCATTTAACCCTATTGACCGATGAGCCACAAGCCCGCAAGACGCTTTTTACCCGGCACGCAACGCGGTATGCTATAACTCATTATTAAACGTTCCACGCACTGGACCCATTATGTCTGAACGTCGCCTCTATTTTCGCATCGACGACTATGTGGATATTGAATACCTGGCCGTCGACGAGCAAACCCGACAGCGAGCGCCGGCGGAACACCTTTTTCCCGGAAGCGGCGCCCTGAAAACCTATGCAGAACTGAAAAGAATCGACAGCGAAGCCACGCAGTTGTTCTACCAGATCAAAGATAAAGATCGTCAAATCGCCGACTACCTGTACTTGCTCAACCGCAAGATCGACCTGCTCGGGCAGGAGCTGATCAGCGAACCGCGTCGTCATCGCTCGGCCAGCAGCCAAAATGACCAGCGCGTCAGTATCAGCGAGGGCGGCGTGGCCTTCACCCATACTCGTCCGATAGAAACCGGCCAGTTGCTGGCGTTAAATCTGACCTTCCTGCCCACTTATGTCGGTCTTGCCCTGTACGCGCACGTCACGCGGTGCGAACCGGTTCACACCGGCCTTTATGAAATTGCGGCAGAATTCGAGTCATTGAGCGAAACCCAACAACAGCTGCTCAGCCAACAGATCATGCGTGTCCAACTCGCGGAAAAGCGTCGCCATCAGGACCTGGAGTCCGGGGGAAACAGCGACACGTACCACCAAGGAGCTTCCTAGATGCCTAATTCCCGTTTTCTTATCGCCCTGTTCGGGTCGATCACTACCGCCGCCACCCTTTCGCTGCCGACGCTTGCCCAGGCCGATCAGGTTACTGTCCCGGTCGGGCAGCAGGCCAGTCGGGGGGCGATGTCGCTGCCGACACACGGCATGACGCAAATGCAGGTTGAAGAGCGTTTTGGTGCTCCCGAGCAGCGCCGGGCCGCCGTCGGCGACCCGCCCATTTCACGCTGGGAATACGCCGATTACGTCGTGTATTTCGAGCGCGACCGGGTGCTTCGGGCCGTGGTGAAATCAGACCCGGGCACCACACGTGCGGCTAGCGGCGGTTGATGCGATTCAACCCGTCCAGCGCCGCCAGCCGATAAGCTTCTGCCATGGTGGGGTAGTTAAAGGTGGTATCGACAAAAAACTGTATCGTATTGCCCGCCCCACCCTGACTCATGATCGCCTGGCCAATGTGGACAATCTCGGAGGCCTCTGCACCGAAACAGTGAACGCCGAGAATCTCCAGACTGTCGACGTGAAATAAAATCTTCAGCATGCCGACGTCTTCACCACTAATCTGGCCCCGAGCTGTATTCTTGAACAACGCCCGCCCGACCTCATAGGGCACTTTTGCCGCTGTCAGTTCGGTTTCTGTCTTACCGATGGAACTGATCTCCGGGATGGTATAAATCCCGGTGGGAACGTTGGTCACCGGCTTGCAGGGCTGACCGGTGATAACCGCCGCCACAGCCCGCCCCTGGTCAAAAGAAGCGCTGGCCAGGCTAGGCCAGCCGATCACGTCTCCCACGGCAAAGATATTGTCCACCGCGGTGCGATAATCCTGCGACACCTTGAGGTTACCGCGGTGATCCGCTTCCAGGCCCGCCGCTTCCAGATTGAGCTTGTCGGTATTACCGCTGCGCCCGTTACACCACAGAATCGCGTCCGCTTTCAGGCGCTTACCGGACTTGAGGTGCAAGGTCACGCTGCACTCACTGGCCTCGATGGACTCATACTCCTCGCTGTGACGCACGGTCACGCCATTGCCGCGTAGCTGGTAGCTGAGTGCGTCGGAAATTTCATCGTCCAGAAACGACAACAGCCGATCCCGGTTGTTGATCAAATCAACATTAACCCCCAGTCCGCAAAAAATGGAAGCGTATTCACAACCAATAACGCCAGCACCGTAGATAATCATATTACGGGGCGTGTGCTGCATTTCCAGAATCGTATCGCTGTCGTACACCCGAGGGTGATTAAAGTCTACATCCGCTGGACGATAGGGGCGCGAACCGGTAGCGATGATAATCGAGTGCGCGCTGATGGTTTCATGCGCACCGTCACCCTGGTCGACGCTGACTGTATTGGCATCCACAAAAGACGCCATGCCAGTATGCAGCATCACCCGGTTACGAATATAGAACTCCGTATGCAGCTCAACCTGCTTGGGAATGACGGTTGAAGCGGCTTCCAGCACGCGCGGGTACGACAACCAGCGGGTATCGCCCATTTCACGAAACAGACTGACGCTGTTATAACGAATCAATTGCTTAACGGCATGGCGCAACGCCTTGGAGGGAATTGTGCCTTTGTGAGCGCAGTTGCCACCCACATGCGAGCGCCCTTCTACCACCGCCACTTTAAGACCGGATTTCGCCGCTGACATTGCGGCACTTTCACCCGCTGGTCCGGAACCAATTACCAGCACATCATAGGTGTGATCAGCCACTAGCTGCGCTCTCCTGTCTTGGTTGTCGAAGTTGTCGATGACGGCCGACTGGCATCGTACGCCAAATCATCCACAGGTAATCCCGCCTCCTGGCGCTCGTTGATCTCCTTGCATTTGTTCTCGTCGTTGCCGCACAGGTCACAGACGTAATCCCGTTCACCCAGAGCGGCCCCAACACCACCGCAGGAACCTTTCAGAGGCTGTCGACCAAACAGAACCCCAATTGACATGCCGGCCACTACCAGCAGCATGACAAGAAGAGAGACCAATACCATACCCATACTTTCACCTCATTTCCGGGCCGGAAGCCAGGGCTCAAATGCCGCAGAGTACCGATCACTAAAACCCTCATCGGTTTTGACAATCATATACACGGCAAGTTTTTCCCGCTCAGCTACCGCCATTCCGGCTTCAGGACCCAGCACATTCAGGGTCGTTGCCCAGGCGTCTGCCTCCGCGCTGGTTTTAGCGAGCACGGTAACCGACGCCAGGTTGTGTTGAATCGGTTTTCCGGTGCGCGAGTCAATGGTGTGCGAATAGCGCTGATCATCGCGCTCGTAATAGTTGCGGTAATCACCCGAGGTGGCCATCGCGATATCACTTAACGCAAGCGCCAAACGACCTGAGTGTCGCAGCATGGCGGGTTGTTCCACGCCGATGCGCCACGCATCGCCGCGAGGGCTTTGACCGGCCAGACGCACCTCACCACCAATTTCCACCAAGTAGTGTTTCACGCCTTGCGACTCCAGCCAGTTAGCCACATAGTCCACACCATAGCCTTTAGCCACCGCTGACAGGTCAAGCTCAATATCGGTCAACCGGCGAGCCCTGTTCCCATTCAACTCCAGGTGGTGATAACCCACCTGAGACTGCAGCGTAGCAATTTCCGCTTCGGTAGGCACCTGTTCCGGTTGTGCTTCGGGGCCAAAGCCCCAGAGATTTACCAGGGGTCCCACCGTAATATCGAAAGCGCCATCGCTGCGCTCACTGATCCGCTGGCTGATGCTCAACACCTCTGCCAATGGCTCGGGCAGCGTTTGCCACTCTTGCAGAGGCGACCGGTTGAAGCGCATCAGATCCGAGTCATCAATGTAAGTGGACATCTGCTGATTGATCAAGACCAGGGCTTTTTCTACACCCGTTTCAATCCCAGCCGTATCCACTGTCAATGACTCGCCAGCGTCGGCCACCAGCGTAATGTGATAGGTGGTACCCATGGTGTCGCCGGAGAACTGATAGTGTTCCCGCTCCGTCCTGGACTCACACGCTGAAAGCAAACAACCTATAAATAAAAACGAGGCCAGCAGTACCGGCCTCGTTTTTATTGTTGTGAGAGCGTTGTTCAATCTGTGTCCTCTCAAATCAACCGCCGAAATCATCCAACATAATGTTGTCGTCTTCCACACCCAGATCCTTGAGCAACTTAATGACCGCGGCGTTCATCATTGGCGGTCCACACATGTAGAACTCGCAATCTTCCGGAGCCGGATGGTCTTTGAGGTACATATCGTACAGCACATTATGGATAAAACCGGTGGGGCCTTCCCAGTTATCCTCGGGCTGTGGATCAGACAGCGCTACGTGCCACTCGAAGTTTTCGTTCTCTTCCTGCAGTTGGTCATACTCTTCGTGGTAGAACATTTCACGCAAAGAACGGGCACCGTACCAGAAGGTGATCTTGCGGTCAGTCTTGATACGACGCAGCTGGTCGAAAATGTGCGAGCGCATCGGCGCCATACCGGCACCACCACCAATGAAGACCATTTCCGCATTGGTATCTTTAGCGAAGAACTCACCGAAGGGCCCATAAACAGTAATCGTGTCACCCTGCTTCAAGCTGAATACATAGGAGGACATGATACCGGGCGGGATGTCCTTTGAGCCCGGGGGCGGCGTGGCGATCCGGATATTGAATTTCACAATACCCTTTTCTTCCGGATAGTTCGCCATAGAGTAAGCGCGCATCACCGGCTCAGTCACTTTGGATTCCAGATCAAAGAAGCCAAAACGCTCCCAGTCTCCGCGGAATTTCTCTTCAATATCAAAGTCCTTGAACTTCACATGGTGGGGTGGGCATTCAAGCTGCACATAGCCACCCGCACGGAAATCCACGTTTTCGCCTTCCGGCAATTTCAGTGTGAGCTCTTTAATGAAAGTGGCGACGTTCGGATTTTTCTCGACTGTGCACTCCCACTGTTTTACACCGAACACATCTTCGGGAACTTCAATGACCATGTTTTCTTTAACCGGAGTCTGGCAGGACAACCGCCAGCCCTCACGGGCTTCACGCTTAGTGAAATGGCCTTCTTCTGTCGGCAGCATGGCACCACCGCCCTCTTCCACCAGGCACTTACATTGCGCACAGGTACCGCCACCGCCACAGGCCGACGGCAGGAAAAGACCCGCATTAGCCAGGCTTTGTAGCAACTTGCCACCGGCCGGTACGGTAATGGTTTTTTCACCATTGATTTCGATATTCACGTCGCCACTGCTTACCAGCTTCGCGCGAGCACTCAAGATGATTGCCACCAGCGCCGCAACGATGACGGTGAACATCACTACGCCCAGGATAATTTCCAAATTCATTTAGCCTACCTCGCTGGTTTACAGATCGATGCCGCCGAAGGACATGAAGCCCAGGGACATGAGACCAACAGTAATGAAGGTAATGCCCAGACCCCGCAGGCCCGCCGGCACGTCGCTGTACTTCATTTTCTCGCGAATACCCGCCAGTGCAGTAATAGCAAGAGCCCAACCCACACCAGAGCCGGCGCCAAAAGCGACACTCTCTGAGAAGTTGTAGTTCCGCTCCACCATAAACAGTGAGGAACCGAGAATGGCACAGTTCACTGTAATCAGCGGCAGAAATACGCCCAGGGCGTTGTACAGCGCAGGCACAAACTTATCCAGCACCATTTCCAGAATCTGCACCAGAGCCGCGATAACACCAATATAGGTGATCAAACCGAGGAAGCTCAGGTTGACGTTCGGTAAACCCGCCCAGGCCAACGCACCGTCTGCCAACACATAGGTGTAGAGCAGGTTGTTGACCGGAACGGTAATCACCTGCACCACAATAACCGCAATGCCCAGACCAAAAGCCGCGCTGATTTTCTTGGAGATGGCCAAAAAGGTACACATCCCCAGGAAGAAGGCCAGCGCCATGTTTTCAATGAAAACAGTCCTTACAAAAATACTCAGTAACTCTTCCACGATCAGGCCTCCTGAGGCTGGGTATTAGGCGCCATTTTGTACTCATCTTCCTCTACCTGCTCCGGTTTCCAGGCGCGAATAGCCCAGATGAAGAAGCCGATCAGGAAAAAGGCACTCGGCGGTAACAACATCATGCCATTAGGCACGTACCAGCCACCTTCATTGACAGGTGTCAGTAAGCTCACGCCAAACAGGCTGCCAGAACCAAACAGTTCGCGAATGAAGGCCAGGCCCAGCAAAATGACACTGTAGCCCAGACCATTACCCACACCGTCCAAAAAGCTCGGAACCGGCGGGTTTTTCATGGCGAACGCTTCGGCACGACCCATCACAATACAGTTTGTGATGATCAGGCCGACAAACACCGACAGTTGCTTACTGATATCGTAAGCCACCGCCTTGAGCACCTGGTCCACCAAAATTACCAGAGAGGCAATAATCGTCATCTGCACAATGATTCGAATACTGCCCGGAATGTGGTTGCGCACCATGGAAACGAACAGGTTGGAGAATGCAGTGACCACGGTCAGAGCGATACACATCACCAAAGTAACGCTCAGGCTGTTGGTAACCGCCAGTGCAGAACAGATCCCCAGAATCTGAAGCGCAATCGGGTTGTTGTCAAAAATGGGTTCAATCAGAAGCTTTTTCATCATCTTCATGGCTTAGGCCTCCCCTTCACGCAGATTCTTCAGAAATGGTTTGAAGCCCATATCACCCAGCCAGAAATGAACCAGGCCATCCACGCCTTTACTGGTCAGAGTAGCGCCGGACAGACCATCGACCTTGTGCTCGGCGTCGGGATCGGAAGAGCTTACGGAACCTTTAATGACGGACAACTGAACGTCACCATTATCGCCGTAGATTTTCTTGCCTTCCCATTGAGCTTTCCAGCTGGGATTATCTACTTCCCCGCCCAGACCCGGTGTTTCTGCATGCTCATAGAAAGTCAGACCGGCAACGGTATTGCCATCGGCCTCCACCGCCATAAAGCCATACAGTGTCGACCACAAGCCGTAACCCCTGACCGGCAGAACCACCGTTTCCAGATCGCCGTTCTCGTCCTCGACCAGGAAAACTTCGGCATAACGCTCCCGACGGGAAATGCTGGCGATGTCTTCACCGGAAGACAGTGCCATGGAGCGGCTCGGATCGCGAGCCGCCTTCCACTGGTCATAGTTCGCCGGATCCACATCCTCAGAGAAGGTACCGGTTTCCAGGTCAACAATGCGGTTTTGAACTCGACTTTCAAAGATCTCATCAACGGAGTGTTCACCATCGAGTAAGCCCGCTGCGGCCAGGATATTGCTTTTGAAGTCCAGCTCCTGGTTCATTTGCTGCATGGGGCGCAACAGCACGGCTGCTGTAGACACCACCACGGAGCAGACGATACACAGCAGCAAGGTAACTGTGATCGTCTTCTTGATCGTATCGTTATTAGCCACGCGCCAACCTCCGCTTGATATTCGCTTCTACCACAAAATGGTCGATCAGGGGTGCAAACAGGTTGGCGAACAGAATGGCCAACATCATCCCCTCCGGGAAAGCCGGGTTGACGACACGAATCAACACTACCATCAAGCCGATCAATACGCCGAACCAGAACTTGCCGGTATTGGTCATGGCGGCGGACACCGGGTCGGTCGCCATGAACATCATGCCGAACGCAAAACCGCCGACGACCATGTGCCAGTACCAGGGCATGGCAAACATCGGGTTGGCATCGGAGCCAATGACATTGAACAGCAGCGACAGCGCCACCATCCCGGCCATGACACCGGCAACAATCCGCCAGGAAGCGATGCCCATGATCAGCAGGATGCCACCACCGATGAAGATGGCAAGCGTAGAGACTTCACCAATCGAGCCATGAATGCGGCCAATGAAAGCGTCCATCCAGCTCATGGTTTGCATCAAACCGTCCATACCCTGCTGGTAAGCAACGGACAAGGCCGTCGCACCAGTGTAGCCATCCACCGCCGTCCACACGGCGTCGCCAGACATTTCTGCCGGGTAGGCGAAGAACATGAACGCACGGCCGGTGAGTGCAGGGTTGAGGAAATTCTTGCCGGTACCACCGAACACTTCCTTACCCACGACCACGCCGAAACTGATACCCAGCGCGGCCTGCCAAAGCGGTACATCCGGCGGGCAAATCAGCGCAAACAATACGGAAGTCACAAAGAAACCTTCGTTCACTTCGTGGCCACGCACCGTGGCAAACAACACTTCCCAGAAGCCCCCTACCACAAACACAACCAGGTAAATTGGCAGGAAGTAGGCAGCGCCATGCCAGAAGGAATCCCAGATGCTGCTGGCATCGTAACCGCCCATCATCTCGATAAAGGCGCCGCGCCAGCCTTCTACCGCGGAAATACCCATATCAGCCATGATGGTGTTCGCCTGGAAACCCAGGTTGTACATGCCATAAAACATGGCGGGGAAAGTACACAGCCACACTGTGATCATAATACGCTTCAGGTCAATGCCGTCACGTACATGAGCCGTGGTCTTGGTAACACTCCCGGGACGATAGAAAATCGTGTCTACCGCTTCGTACAGGGAATACCATTTTTCCAGTTTCCCACCCTTGTGGAAGTTCGGCTCGATCTTGTCGAGGTAATTTCGCAGAGCTTTCATAGTGCCTTAGCCCTCCTTCTCAATACGGGTGAGGTTATCGCGCAAAATCGGCCCGTACTCGTACTTGCCGGGGCACACGAAAGTACAAAGCGCCAGATCTTCCTCGTCCAGCTCCAGACAACCGAGTTTTTGGGCGGTGTCTGTATCGCCAACGATCAACGCACGTAGCAATTGGGTGGGGAGAATATCGAGCGGCATTACGCGCTCGTAACTGCCTACGGGCACCATTGCACGCTCACTGCCACTGGTCGTGGTGGTAAACGAATATTGTTTGCCTCGGAACAGCTTAGAGACGTAGATGCCCATTACGGAGAATGCATTGAAACCGGCGCGCAAGTAATGAAGCATCGGTCGATCATTGCCTTCAAGCAACACGGAGACCTGCTGATGGTAACGGCCGAGATAAGCCAATGGCCCGCGGGCCACACGACCGCCGAACACAGAGCCTGATACCAGCCGATTCTCACCGGGCTTTAGCTCCTCTGCGGTCAACTCTTCCAGGCTGGCACCAACACGGGTGCGCACCAAACGCGGTTTTTCCACTTGCGGGCCGCTCAGTGCCACGACGCGCGAGGTATCCAGCTTGCCGGTGGTGAAGAGGTGACCAATGGCGGCTACCTCTTGATAATTGACAGCCCAAACGCTTTTGCGCTCGTTAACCGGGTCCAGGTGATGAATATGGGTGCCGGCATTGCCTGCCGGATGCACGCCGCCGAACTCTTCGACGGCAATACGGTCGCTGGAGGTGACCGGGATATCAGCCCCCGCCGCCTTGCAGACATAGACCTTGCCTGCGGTCAATTGGCTGAGCACCGTCAGACCTGCCTTAAAATCCTCCGCCTTTTCAGCCACAATCACCGCCGGGTCAGCGGCCAGAGGATTGGTATCCATGGCAGTGACGAAGATGGAGTTGGGCTTGCTGTCGAGGGCGGGAACTTTGCTGTAAGGGCGGGTGCGCAACGCGGTCCAGAGACCAGACTCAACGAGCAATGCCCGGGCCTCTTCGTCGGAGACCTGCGCTGGATCGGTACCTTTATAGGCCTCGAAGGCCTCATGTTCATCGCCCTCTACATCGATCACAACGGATTGCAGCGCCCGGCGCTCACCGCGGTTAATCGCCGCGACGGTGCCAGACGCAGGCGATGTATAGCGCACGCCTTCCGTCTTTTTATCGGTAAACAGTAACTGACCGAGCTTGACCTTGTCCCCCACCTGAACTGCCATGGTCGGTTTCATACCGTGGTAATCAAAACCGATGACAGCCACAGAGCGGATAGCGGGACCCTCGCTGATGGCCTGCTCGGGCGCACCGGATATAGGTAAATCCAATCCCCGACGGATCTTTATCATACGTCTCTGCCTAATCACTCGTTGGATAAACTGACCGCTCGGGAACTGGCCCCGAATGGCCGGTGTCTTATACCGGGCTACCCGAACAACGCTCCACGCACTCCACCCCGACTGCCCGGCTTATGACGGGGTGCGATTCACTTGTGCGGATAGTCATTATTAGAATTAGAAGCGTGTGTAACGGGATGCTCCACCTGGGCGGTGCACTCTCCGTGGAAAAGCGCATGTGCTGAGAGATTCCTCCGCCCCAACACCCATCGCGGAGTGGGTACAGCGGCTGTTGCCGCTCATACCCCCAAGAAAACCGCGGCAATTATAAAGACCACAGCGCCGAATGACCAGTGTAAAGGCTCTATTTTTCCCAGAAATCCGTTGTATTTGACGCCGCAAAGGGTGCTCAGCAAAGACCGAAAACACAAACCGCCCCGGTCGGGTACAATAGCGCCTTTTTCCCTCAGACCCGATTTATGAGCGAACAGAACCCCCTGAACCCACCGGTACCGGCGCCGCCTGGCCAGCGCCAGCAGTGGGGCCAACTACACGGTGCCGCGCAGGCCCTGACACTGGTCAATGCAGCGCAGCGCAACGACAGCCTCAGCCTGGTGATTACCGCTGATACGGCGGGCGCCCAGCGCCTGGAAAGCGAGTTGCGCTACTTCGCCGGTGACACCCTGCCCGTGCTGCACCTGGCCGACTGGGAAACCCTGCCCTACGACAGCATTTCTCCCCATCAGGATATTGTCTCGGAGCGACTGAGAACCCTGTATCGCCTGCCGTCCACCCGGCAGGGGCTGCTGGTGGTGCCAGTGACCAGCCTGCTGCAACGCCTGATGCCACAACATTACCTCTTGGCCAACAGCCTGATATTGGAGCCCGGCGAAACGCTCGACCTCGAAGCGCTGCGGCAGCGCCTGGAAAAAGCCGGCTACCACTGTGTTGACACCGTCTATGAGCACGGTGAGTTCGCGGTGCGCGGCGCCCTGATCGATCTGTTTCCGATGGGGAGTAATCAACCGTTCCGAATCGATTTGTTCGACGACGAAGTGGAGACGTTACGCAGCTTCGATCCCGAAACCCAGATGACCGTGGAACAAGTGGAACGCATCCAGCTGCTGCCCGCTCGCGAGTTTCCACTCGACAAAACCGGTATCGCCCGCTTTCGAGACCACTGGCACGCCCGCTTTGATGTCGACCACCGCGCCTGCCCCGTTTATCAGGACGTGTGCAGCGGCATTGCCCCGCCCGGCATAGAATACTACCTCCCCCTGTTTTTCGAGCAAAGCAGCCACCTGTTCGACTACCTCCCGGGCGCCACCCATATCTACGTGATCGGCGAACTGGAGCAGGCGGCCACCCGCTTCTGGAGCGAACTGGAAAACCGTTACGAAAGCCGCAAAGTGGACCCGCAACGCCCCATTTTGCCACCCCGGGATATCTACCTGGGTGTGGACGAGCTGTTTGGGCTGCTCAAACCACTCAGCCGAACCTTTATCCAAAGCGCCCCGGCGAGCGATGGTGCCGGCCACTATAATTTCGCCAGCCAACCGCCACCCCGGCTACCGGTGAATCATCAAGCCGAGAACCCGCTCACGGCGGTTGAAGCCTTTCTCATGGAGTTCGACGGACGCGTACTGTTCTGCGCAGACTCCGCAGGTCGACGCGAAACGCTGCTGGAGCTGCTGGGCCGCATTCGGGTCAATCCAACGGTATTGGACTCCTGGTCTGAAGCCACAACGTCATCCGCCCCTCTCGCGCTGACGGTAGCGCCTCTGGACCAGGGCTTATTGCTCACGGACCCCTCTCTGGCCGTTATCGCCGAGTCCCAGCTGTTTGGCGACCGGGTGCAACAGCAGCGGAGACGTCGCCAGGTTCAAGACAACAGCGACCTGGTCATCAAAAACCTGACCGAATTGAAACCCGGCGCTCCGGTCGTGCATATCGATCACGGCGTGGGGCGCTATCGCGGACTGGAGACGCTGGAAGTCGATAGCCAGGCCACGGAATTCCTGACCCTGGAGTACGCCGACGGCGCCAAACTCTATGTGCCGGTTACCAACCTTCATTTGATCAGCCGCTTCAGCGGAGCCGATGAAGAAATGGCGCCTCTGCATAAGCTGGGCAGCGATCAATGGCAGAAGGCGAAGCGTAAAGCCGCCGAACAGGTTCGCGACGCGGCCGCGGAGTTACTGGATATTTACGCACGCCGGGCCGCGCGCAAAGGTTTTGCGTTCGACGATCCGCAAACCGCCTACCAAAGCTTCGCCGCCGCGTTTCCATTTGAAGAAACGCCGGACCAACAACGGGCCATCGAATCGGTGGTCGCGGACATGCTGTCTCCTCAGCCCATGGACCGCCTGGTGTGTGGCGATGTCGGCTTCGGAAAAACCGAAGTGGCCATGCGCGCGGCGTTTATCGCCAGCTACAGCGGAAAGCAGGTGGCCCTGCTGGCTCCCACCACCCTGCTCGCCCAACAGCACTTTGAATCTCTTAAGGACCGCTTTGCCGACTGGCCCATTACCATTGAAGTCCTGTCACGCTTCCGCACCACCAAGGAGGTGAACGAGGTCCTCAAACGTGTGGAATCCGGCAAGGTGGACATCGTCGTGGGCACCCATAAATTGTTACAGGGCGATATTCAGTACAAAGACCTGGGGCTGCTGATTATTGATGAAGAGCACCGCTTCGGGGTGCGCCAGAAAGAAAAGCTCAAAGCACTGCGCTCTGAAATCGACATCCTGACCCTGACTGCAACCCCCATCCCGCGCACCCTGAATCTCTCCATGTCCGGGATTCGGGACCTGTCGATCATCGCTACACCACCGGCGCGCCGCCTGTCTGTTAAAACCTTTGTTCGCCCCCACGACGAGGCCACCATTAACGAAGCCATCCTGCGGGAAATCCTGCGGGGCGGCCAGGTCTATTACCTGTTTAATGAAGTCAAGAATATTGAGCGAGTGGCACGCGAACTCGGCGCAATGATCCCGGAAGCACGCATCGGCATCGGTCACGGGCAAATGCGCGAACGCGAACTGGAACGGGTGATGTCCGACTTCTATCACAAACGTTTCAATGTGATGGTATGCACCACCATTATCGAAACCGGTATCGACGTACCCAGCGCCAACACCATCATTATTCACCGCGCCGACAAGTTTGGGCTGGCTCAGCTACACCAGCTGCGCGGACGGGTGGGACGCTCCCACCACCAGGCATACGCTTACCTGCTGACGCCCGAGCGCCGGGCGATGACCGGCGATGCGCTCAAGCGGTTGGACGCCATTGCGGCGGCCCATGATCTGGGGGCAGGCTTCACCCTGGCCACCCACGATATGGAAATTCGCGGCGCTGGCGAATTGCTCGGTGAAGACCAGAGCGGACAGATACAAACCGTCGGCTTTTCACTGTATATGGACATGCTTGACCGCGCCATCAAAGCCATCCGCTCAGGCAAAACCCCCGATATTGAGCAGCCTCTGGACAGCGGCATTGATGTTAACCTGCGCATACCCGCCCTGATACCGGCCGACTATTTGCCCGACGTACACAGCCGCTTGGTGCTCTATAAACGCCTGGCCAACGCCGAGTCGGATGACGCTCTGCGGGAGCTGCAAGTGGAAATGATTGACCGGTTCGGATTGCTGCCCGAGCCCACCAAAAACCTCTTTCGAGTAACCGCCCTGAAGTTGCGCGCTGATGCGCTGGGTATTGCCAAGCTCGAGGCGGGCGAGCGCAGCGGACGGGTGGAATTTTCCGAACAGACCGAGGTCGATCCGTTAACGATTGTGCAATTGGTGCAAAGCGATCCACAAAGCTATCAACTCGCGGGCGCCAATCATTTAAAATTCATTCAAAATATGGAAAATGGCGAAACGCGCCTGAATGCGGTTTCGGAACTGCTGGACAAATTGACGCCCGGGAAACGCTCATGACCTACGCTTCACGCCTGACCCAATGCCTGGTCGGCCTCACCACCGCCCTGTTGATATCACTGCCGAGCACGGTGGTGGCCGCCGACGATGATCAGGACAACTGGTATCAGGTGGAAGTGATCATTTTTGCGCGCGAGGGCAGCGATAATGGCATTGAACAGTGGCCACGCAATATCGCTTTGCGTTACCCCCTGAACTGGGTAGCCCTGCAAGATACAGAAGCTCAGAGCACCGAGGTTGAAGAAGACCTGCCCTCCTGGGAGCGCGGGCTGGCCGCCCGCCGCCAAACCGAAGCGCCAAGCCATGCGCACGGCGCCTTTTCACCTCTACCATCGGCGGAACGTAATATGAACCGTTACGCCGGCGCGATGGAGCGTTCCGGGGAATACCGGGTGCTGTTCCACGAAGCCTGGCGCCAGCCGGTAAAGCCTCTGGAGTCGGCGCCGGCGCTTTTGATTGAGGGCGGCAATACGTTTGGCAACCACACCGAACTTGAGGGCAGCATCACCTTGAGCTTATCGCGCTATCTCCACCTGCACACCCGGCTGTGGCTAACCGACTTTGAGCCTAACTACGGCCAGCCCCCGGGCGCCTGGCCAGAGCTGCCGCGTCGCCCGGACCAGCGCACAAGCATGAACCCCTCCCGCGCGTCCAGAGACTCAGCGGACGACTGGACGGTGCCCTCCACGTCCTGGGAGGACGACTGGCGCAGCGGCGAGAATACCGCCTGGGATAGAAGTCTAAACACCACCTCCAGCCTGCCGGATTTTATGGAGGAGGACTACCTGCCGCGCCGAATTGCCACCCTGACACAACAGCGCCGTATGCGCAGCGACGAGCTGCATTACATCGATCACCCGCTATTCGGGCTGTTGATAAAAGTCACCAGCTACGAACCGTCCATAGACTAGAGAAGGAAGGGATTTGCGAAACGCAGAAAGGACATCTCTGAAAAGCCGACTGGAAACCACCCGCCCATAACCAGCGGCGGGTGACCGCTGAAAAGCGAAGTCAGGCGTAAGCGACCACGTCGTCCGCCTGCAAACCCTTCTCACCTTCGAGCAGCTGGAACTCGACACTCTGCCCCTCGGACAGAGAGCGGTAACCTTCTCCTCGGATATTGCGGTAGTGAACGAACACGTCGTCACTGTTTTCACCTCGGGTGATAAAACCATACCCCCGGGCATTATTGAACCATTTGACGGTTCCTGATGCGCGCTCAGACATACTGATACCCCATTATTCTTATCAAAGTCCTGAATTACGTCTTACTAAACAAACATCACAAAACTTTGCAAAGATGGGCTTGCAAAACTTGCGACAACTCCTGTTGAAACAGGAGGCCACTGTTTTAAGCCAAATACGCCCAATTGTCCAGAGGTCGATGGTAATTTTGCGACTCTTTTAGCCGTTTTTCCGGTTAATCCGGCACTGCGAAAATTCCCGGCGCGTTTCGCCAGAGACCTTTCCAATCCATTCCAAAACCGAACACAAAACGATCCGGCACGGTCAGCCCCACAAAATCCGCCTCAATGGCCGGAGGCTCGGGCAGGCGTTTTTGTACCATCGCCACCGTGTGAACGGAGCGAGCCCCTTGTGCCAGAGCATCCTCGACCAACGCTTTTAACGTCAGCCCCTGATCGAGGATATCGTCAATAATCAGCAGGTGGCGATCATGGAGCAAGGTTTCCGGCCGATGCAGCCAGCGCAAACGCGTCTGGCCCTCCATCGCTTTCCCGTACCGGGTAGCATGCACATAATCCGTTTCCACGGCGCCCTGCAAGCGAGGCAACAAGTGCCCCGCCGTGATCAAGCCGCCATTCATTACCGGCAAGGCCAGCAAGACATCATCAGAAGGCATAATTTGATTAATGTCGTTTGCAAGGCGATCCAGCGCTACGTTTAGATCCGATAAATCGTATAAACACTCAGTGCCACTGGGTAACCACGCATCAATCGCCGTCACTGCCCTCTCCTTCATCAGATTGCTGATCTCTGATTTCCCCTTTTCGGGAGTCTTTCGTCTGCTGACGGCTCACTTTCTCTGGGCGACGCGTTTTGTCGGAAGACGACTCGTCGTCATTTTGCTCGTCACGCGTAGCGGATTTCTCGTTCAAACGCAGACCTTCAGGCACATGCACGGTCGAAGTGGGGAAGGCAATTTCCGCCCCGTGGCCAATAATAATTTCCGCGACTTTTAACAGGATGCTCTGTTTAATAGAGTGGAATTCCACCCAGTTAACCGTTTTCGTGAACGTATAAATAAAGAAGTCGAGAGAGCTCGGCCCAAAGGAGTTAAAATTCACGATTAAAGTCTGATTGTCGGTTTCCATCCGGTCATCATCAATCAGCATTTGCCGCACATCCGCAATAATATCGTCCATTTTTTCAACGTCATCGTAACGAATGCCAATGGTCTCGTTGATTCGACGGTGCTCCATCCGGGATGGGTTCTCTACGGAAATCTGTGTAAAGGTCGCATTAGGCACATACAGCGGGCGCCGATCAAAGGTGCGAATACGGGTCTGCCGCCAACCGATATTCTCCACGGTGCCCTCAATTTCCTGATCCGGCGACCGAACCCAGTCACCGACCGCAAACGGCCGATCAAGATAAATGGTCAATCCGCCAAAAAAGTTGGCCAACATATCCTTAGCGGCAAAGCCTACAGCGATACCACCTACCCCGCCAAAAGCCAACACACCGGAAATGCTGTACCCCAGCGTTTGCAAAAGCACCAGGCCGGCCGTCACCACAACGGCGATTTTTAACAGCTTGCTGATCGCTGTTACAGTCGTCGGATCACCTGGATCCCCTTTATGGGGCTGCAAAAACTCCAGTTCACCATAACGAATGAAACGGATCATAAACCAGGTTATCAGCAGTACCACACCCACATCGCGGACCGTCTGCACGACGCTCATCAACTCCAGATCGGCCCCTCGGTGAGTCAGATAACTGGCCCAACTGATGCCCAGCAACCATATGATGGCCTTGACTGGCGCGCGCATTGCCCGGAATAAAAGTGCCAGCCAAATGGCAGAGGACTTCTCGGCCTTGCGCTCCAGGCGACCAATAATAAAACTCACCACCATCGCCAACACCAGCGTGGCCAACACCACGCCAAAGGCGTGCAGAATCCAAAGCTGATCGCGGTCAGCCAGCTCCATTAGCCAGGTTTTTGCCGTTTCGTACATTTCCAACAAGGTGTGAGCCTCCCACTGTGTTCATTACGCCACCACGGCGGACATTCGTCGAGTTCGCTGCGCTTGTATCGCGGTGTCACTGCATCTGGACCAGAAACTAGACGATTTTTTTATGTAAACCGTACTTCATAGACGCATTTCGACTGAGCAAGTATACCGACGGTGACCCTAAAACCAAAACTGCAAGCCAAATTAGTGGGTTAGGCGATGCGGCACAGAATAGCACCGCTGCCGGTTGGCAACCCTCCCGAAAACGGGAGGTGAGTCGACGACAAAGGCATGCTAAGGTAACTCAGCCAACCCCTTTCAGGAGGCGTAAACATGAGCGTTCAGTTTCCGGTTGTCGGAGCCTGGTACTTTGATCGCGAACAACAGCAACTGTTTGAGGTGGTCGCGCTGGACGACGCTCAGGGCACCGTCGAAGTTCAATACCTGGATGGCGCCATCGGTGAGTTTGACCTGGAAGCCTGGCCCCAATTGCCGGTAGCAATCGCGGCAGCGCCGGAGAATTCCGACGCCGGCTATGAGCTCAGTCAGGAAGACCGGTGCCCCGAAGACGACATCATCATGCCAGAACCCTGGAACAACCCCCTGCTGACCATCGAACCGGACCTCTTTCAAGGGTATGAGGACTAATCACTACGCCCCTCACCGGCCCCTACCAAAACTGCCCCCCCAAATAACGGCAAAGCAGCACCCGGTCTTCTCATGCCAGCCCCAGGCAGTGCCGGTTTTCAGAAGTTTTAAAACCTGTTCTTGCATACAGTAGATAACTGTATATAATCACAATAGCTGTATAAAAAATCATGGCACCAACATGGCACCAAAAGAGTTCCCGACCTGCCCCCAGGCAGAATGACAACGGAGTACGTTATGTACAACCTGACCCCGAGACAAGACCTGACCCCGCGACAAGAAAAGGTCCTGCAACTTATCAGGTCCTACACAGAGGAGACGGGCTATCCTCCCACCCGGGCGGAAATCGCACGAATCCTGGGCTATAAGTCAGCCAACGCAGCAGAGGAACACATCAAAGCGCTGGCGCGCAAAGGTGCCATTGAGGTCATCCCCGGTGCCTCCCGCGGCATACGCCTGGTGGAACCCCAGCAAGGGTTACCCTTGATAGGCCGGGTGGCCGCCGGCAGCCCTATTCTCGCTCAGGAGCATATCGAGGATCACTGCCAGCTGCCTCACAACTTCTTCACTCCCCACGCCGACTATCTACTGCGCGTCCACGGTATGAGCATGAAAGATGCCGGCATTCTGGATGGGGATTTGCTCGCCGTACACCGCACACAACAAGTGCGCAACGGGCAAATCGTCGTCGCGCGAATTGGCGAGGAAGTGACCGTCAAGCGGTTTAAGCGCATTGGCAACCGAGCCCAGGTGGAGCTGTGGCCCGAGAATCCCGAGTTCAATGTCATTGAGGTGGACCTGCGTGATCAGGAATTCACCATTGAAGGTCTCAGTGTAGGAGTGATTCGCCGTGATTGATTACGCGATACAGGACTCCGGCCAGGCTTCAACGACTAGCGGTGGCATCACCGAACTGGTACTGACCCACAATGCCCCCGAACAAACCCAACTGCTGCTGCCAATGATCGCCCATTTGAGCCGCACTCAAAACAACCGCTGGGTGACCTGGATAAGCCCTGGCCCCGTTGACCGGCAATTGCTGGAACGATACGGTGTGGACAGCAGGGCCATCCGGTTAATTCACGCTCCTGAAAGCGCGGACAGCCGGTGGATTCTTTGGGAAGCACTGGCCAAGGGAAACAGCCACACCGTCATTGCGAGCCCTGGCGCACTAAACGAGCGGGAAATGAAACAGCTGGAAGCGGCAGCGATGCAGGGGCAGTGCCAGGCACTGTTGTTGCGTATACGCCGTTGATAGTAGGAGTCTGCCACCACAAGATGGCCACATACCAAAGGATGGTCACATAAGATTTGGTCAGTGATACACGGGCTCTTCGTCCCCAACGCCGAACTCACCCAGAAAGTCTTCCACACCCTCGTCCGCAATCTCACTGGCGGCTTCCATACCGGCTTCAATCATTGCGCGAGCCACGTCCAGTTTGCCCTCACGCATGTAGGAGAGTGAATCGGCGGAAAAACGAATACTGACCAGCGGTTCCGGCTCCGCTTCGTCATCGGCGCGCTGCAAGACCACATCGCCATTGGCCAGCTCGACAATTTCGTACAGGGATGATGACATAAAGACTCCTCAATGCCCGCCGATACGGTCATTTATCATGGCTTTCCTGCACAGTTTAACACAGAGCACTTTCCAGTGCGTCGATCCGGAACACCGCAACGCCGGGCTCAGTATTCTGCACCGATCTCCCGCTGATGGTCTATCAGAGACTCCATGGATTGCAGCCATGACCCAAGCGATTCTCGTGTAACGCGCCGTTTACCACCTTGAGGAGAGTCCAGATCCACCACCTGGATACGCCGCTGTATGGAGGGCTTGGGCGCGGGTTGCCAGCAGACGTCGTACGCCGCCTGTAACGAGGACAGCCAGGAGCCCGTCTCGTGCCGCAGCCTTTCAAGCTCACGAGCCTCGACCGGTTCCTTGTCGAGGTTCTGCAAACGCTTCAGCAAATCCTGCTCGGTGACAATAGTCTCACTGCTGGGGACGCCGTAATGCTCGGCCAGTTCCTGCAAATAATGCCGGTAGGCGCACATGAGATGAAATGCCCCGGCATCCAGTAAAGCTTGCTGCTCAAGCCGCTGATTGGCGTTGGCAGGCACCGCTGACTCTCCAGCGGTCAGGCGCAATATGGCACGGCAGTACGCCAGTTTTTGGTTCACTCGTGCCAGGCTGGGGTTCACTTGTTGGGGACCCATTTGCCTTTTTCGTAGAACGCTTTCCAGCCCGTGGCTTTGCCGTCCACTTCAGACTGCACATATTGCTCCTTGGTTTTGCGGCTGTAGCGAATGACGGTCGCATTCCCATCGGAATCCTCTGTCGGCGCCGAAAACAGGAATTTATACTTGGGGTCGATTTCCGACTTGTGCGGCAATAACTCTGCAACCAAAGGCGCCCGAGTCTCCCGGTTTTTGGGGAATTGACTCGCCGCGAGAAACAGCCCGGAAGCACCATCTCGCAGTACGTACGTGTCATCCACCTTTTCACAAGCCAACTCCGGCATGGGCACTGGGTCCATTTTCGGTGGAGCCGGCTCGCCGCTCTTCAAGAGCTTACGGGTATTTTTACACTCGCTGTTGGTACACCCGAAATATTTGCCAAAACGCCCGGTTTTGAGCTGCATTTCGCTGCCACATTTATCACATTCCAGTGTTGGACCTTCGTACCCCTTGATCTTGAAACTGCCCTCTTCCACTTCATAGCCGGGGCAGTCCGGGTTATTACCGCAAATATGCAGCTTGCGCTTGCTGTCCAGCAAATAGCTGTCCATGGCAGTGTTGCACAGTTTACAGCGACGTTTGGTGCGCAACAGCCGGGATTCGGCCTCTTCGTCGGCATCAACATCCAGAGCCTCTTCCCCCGGAAGAAGGTTCATGGTGTTCTTGCAGCGCTCCTTGGGCGGCAGGCTGTAACCCGAGCACCCCAAAAATACACCCGTGCTGCCGGTACGAATCTGCATGGGTCGCCCGCACTGATCGCACTTGATGTCGGTATCCGTGGGCGCATTGGTGCGCATACCCTCTTCTGCACGTTGTGCTCGTTCGAGCTTGCGGGTGAACTCTGCGTAGAATTCATCGAGCAACTGCTGCCAGTTTTTATCGCCCTGAGCGACATCGTCGAGAGAGTCTTCCATGCTCGCGGTAAACCCGTAATCCATCAGGTCGTCAAAGCTTTCCACAAGGCGTTCGGTAACGATATCCCCCATTTTTTCCGCATAGAAACGACGATTCTCCAACCGAACGTAACCGCGATCCTGAATGGTGGAAATAATGGATGCGTAGGTCGAGGGTCGACCGATGGCGCGCTTCTCCAACTCCTTCACCAGACTGGCTTCTGTAAAGCGGGCCGGAGGTTTGGTGAAGTGCTGGGAAGGTTCCAGTTTAATCAGTGGCAGCACCTGTCCTACCTTGATATCCGGCAGCACGACATCTTCGTCTTTCTTGGCCACGGGCGGCAGCACTTTCATAAAGCCATCAAAACGAATAACACGCCCACGGGTGCGCAACTCAAACTCGTCGGCTTTTACTACCACAGACGTGCTGGTAAATTCGGCCGGGCTCATCTGGCACGCTACGAATTGCTGCCAAATCAAGGTATAAAGGCGCTCCGCATCCCGCTCCATCCCGCTCAACTGATTGGGCTTGACACTCACGCTGGAGGGGCGAATCGCCTCGTGCGCCTCTTGAGCACCTGCCTTGCTACTGTAGACGGCGGGGCTTTCGGGCAAATAGCGCTTGCCATATTGCTCGCCAATATACTCGCGACAGTTGGTCACGGCTTCCTGACTCAAATTGGTAGAGTCAGTTCGCATATAGGTGATGTAGCCCGCTTCATAAAGGCGCTGGGCCATCATCATGGTTTTCTTTACCCCGAAGCCCAGGCGTGTGCTGGCCGCCTGCTGCAACGTCGAAGTAATAAAGGGGGCCGGCGGCTTGGACTTGGTGGGCTTGTCTTCACGGTCCACCACTTCGTAGCGGGCCGACTCCAATACTTGCACCGCGGCCATCGTCTGGCTTTCATTCAGAGGCTTGAACGCGGTCTCGCCCTGTTTTTTGACTTCAAAGCGCACCGCGTCGCCACTGCTGGCCTTGAGTTGCGCGCCCAACGTCCAGTATTCCTCTGGCACGAAAGCGCGAATTTCGCGCTCGCGCTCCACCACCAGGCGCACGGCAACAGACTGCACCCTTCCCGCGGACAAACCGCGCGCAATTTTCTCCCACAGCAACGGGGACAGCATGTAACCGACGACGCGGTCCAGGAAGCGGCGGGCCTGCTGGGCGTTCACCCGATCGCGATCGAGGCGACCCGGCTGCTTGAAGGCGTTCTGGATGGCACTTTTGGTGATCTCGTTGAAAACCACTCGCCGATACTGGTCGGGGTTGCCACCAATGGACTCCTGGAGGTGCCAGGCAATCGCCTCCCCCTCGCGGTCAAGGTCCGTTGCGAGATAAATGGTATCGGCCTTGGCCGCCAATTTGCGCAGCTCGTCGACCACCTTCTCTTTGCCAGGCAGAATCTCGTAGTGCGCTTGCCAGCCGTGCTCAGGATCGATACCCATGCGCTTGATCAACTGATCTTTCTGCTTTTTGGCTTTGTATTTCTCTTTCTCCTTGGGAGAGAGCTTGCGAGTCTTCGCCGCCTGGCGGGCTCGCTCTTTGGGGTCCACGGGCTTACTGTTGCCACTGGTTGGCAAGTCGCGAATATGACCCACGCTGGATTTCACGATGTAATCGTTACCCAGATACTTGTTGATGGTCTTGGCTTTGGCCGGGGATTCCACAATAACTAAAGATTTACCCATGCGACTCTTCTTTGTCAGCCCGTATCAGTTGCAAGAATCAGCGGGTAGCCCCAAAAAGGCCAGAGCGCCGCGAAATGCCGGTTGAGGTGCGCATATATAAGTCCTGAATCGGCGCGGGTCAAGTCGCCATTGCGGGGCAGTGATCGTTTTCCCCGCTTCAAAGCCGTCTTTTAACCCCCCAGGCAATGCTATCTCAGTGGAGGCTATCTGCTTGATTTGCAAGGGTTTGGCACAAATCAGGCATAAAGCTTTTCGCTGCCTGGCCGACATCACCAAAGAGAGAGGAGAAAATGCCAATGACACTTTCCCTCCTCGCCCGCCAAGGGCTGAACGGCTTTCTCTTCCGACACATTCAGATTCTAGGCTATGGCGCAACTGCTGTTATTAATCATCGTGTTGTTATCGGCACTCTTCGCGGTCCATCTGATCAATCAGCGCGAGGAAAAGGTACGGCAACAGCGTCTGCACCAGCGAAGCTACCGCTGGCGTGCCGACCAGCTCGAAGAGGTGCTGGTGGGTCTGGAGGCCGTTATGAGTGACCGGTCGGTCGCCCTTTGCGTCAACCGAGAAATCTTGCACCTGCTTGAGCAAATGCTGGCGTTGGAGCAGGGAGACAAAACACCCCTGGAAACCCGCCTGCGCTATGTTCGGGAACGGGAAGAGGGCTTGCGCGAACACCCCGACCAACCCAGAGCCAGCCGACTTCGCGAGAGCGACGCGGAGATGGCCAGGGCGAAGGGCCATATGGAACACGCGGCCAAAGTGCTTCGTCGCCAGCACCAGGAAGGCCGACTGGATGAAACCTTGTCGTTAAGTGACCTACTTCAATCTTTAAGCTGGCAGGCCCTGATGGTGGAGGTAATCACCTATATCGTTGAGGGGCACAAGGCGCTGCGGCGCGGGGACATTACCACCTCGCAAGCGTATTACAAGAAAGCCCAGGGGCTGCTGATCAGCTCGGACCACCCGGACCCGCGCCGTATGGCGATGATTCGCGAGCTCGGTGAGGTCATTCTGGGCAAACGCGCCGCCCTCAGTGAAGAGCTGATGCCGGAGGACGCTTACAATCCCGGAGTTTGACCAGGCCGTCCAGCACGGTTTGCAGTGCATCGTCGCCACCGAGTTCCATCCAGTAAATCGACCACCCGGCCGCATCGCCGGCCACTGCTCGAACGGATTTGGGCAGCCCCGGTAACAGGGCGGTCAGGCAATCCTGTTCCTCAGCGCTCGCCCGCTCGCGCCCCTGCCACACCCAGTCGCCCAAAAAGTGGGCTTCGTGCTGATAAACCCCACGAACGAGCATCCAGGATCGACTCGGACCGCCCCCCTTCGCGGCCGGAAGACGATAAACGGGTACAAGATCCGGATCGCCGAGATCGGTAGCCTGAGACGGCAGCGTCTGCATCGTAACCTTAACACCGCGCTCCTGCGCACCTCCACGCAGTTCGTTTAAGCGGCGATCTCTAGTGCTGGGCTGTAACAGCATTACTGGCCCCAGCACCATCACCAAAACCCCCAGGAGCGTTAACCATACGCCAATCGTCACACGCTTTACCTCTGCTCTGCTGCGCAATCCCGGCCGCTTCCACAGGCACCGAAACTGCTGCTATTATGAATGGGCAGGCAGCGGTTAGCCGCTGCCTACAGGATTGAAACACATCAGCGAATCATCGTTAGAGAACCATCATTTGCGAGGGAGCCCTATGGCCGCTTACCATCACATTATCGCCGGTCTGGACCTGTCCGAGGAATCTCCCCAAGTGCTCGAGCGAGCCACTGAGCTGGCCCGTGCCTGTAACGCCACCCTGAGCGTTGCCCACGTCATCGAGCCACTCACGTTCGCCTATGGCGGCGATATGCCGGTGGACCTCTCTGAAGTGCAGGAACAGTTACAGCTGAAAGCGGAGCAGGAATTACATCGTCTGACCCGGCAAACCGACCTTACCATCCAACAGGAACACGTCCTGGTGGGTCAGCCTGCCACGGAGCTGCATTATCTGGCCAACCAGGAAGGTGCCGACTTGATTGTCGTCGGCAGCCACGGCCGCAAAGGTTTTGCACTTCTTCTTGGCTCCACCTCCAACAGCGTGATGCACGGTGCCAGTTGCGACGTGCTCGCCGTGCGGGTGTCGCACCCTGACTCCAGCGAAACCTAATCCTCTCTCACTCCGGGCGCCTTATCCCCTCAGGCGCCCTGCATCTCCTCCAGTTCCATCCAGCGTTCAAAACACGTTTCCAGCGTTTGTTCCACTTCGGCCAGCGCTTTCAGGTGCGCGTCCACCACGTCCTGGGGCTCCTTATAAAAAGCCGGGTCGGCGGCTCGCTGTTGAAGGTCGGCCAATTCCGATTCCAATGCCTCTATGCGCTTTGGCAACTCATCAAACTCGCGCTGCAACTTGTAACTGAGTTTCTTGGGACGAGCCGCTGTGGCCGACTTTTGCACGCCCGGAGATTCCGTCGTCTTCGTCGTCGCACTCCCCTCGACTGGCGTCGCTTCCTCACTGGTCCAGCGCCCGCCCTGACGCACCCAGTCTTCGTAACCACCGACGTATTCCCGGACCTGCCCACGCCCCTCAAAAGCAATCACGCTGGTCACAATGTTATCCAGAAACGCTCGGTCGTGACTGACCAGTAATACCGTGCCATCGTATTCGGCCAGAAGGTCTTCCAGCAGTTCCAGCGTTTCCACATCCAGATCATTGGTCGGCTCGTCCATGACCAACAGGTTGGCAGGTTTGCTGAACAGCTTGGCCAACAGGACACGGTTTCGCTCGCCGCCGGAGAGCGCACGCAATGGTGTGCGGGCACGCTCACCCGTAAACAGAAAGTCACTCAAGTACGAAATAATGTGGCGGGATTTGCCGTTGAGTTCAATGAACTCGCGCCCTTCAGCGATATTGTCCACCGCGTTCTGATCCAGATTTAACTGCTCGCGCAGCTGATCAAAGTAAGCCACCTGTAACTGCGTACCCAGCCGAACCCGGCCAGCCTGAGGTTCCAGTTCACCGAGAATCAACCTCAATAATGTGCTTTTCCCGGCGCCGTTGGCACCAATCAGACCAATACGGTCACGGCGCATAATCGTGCTGGAGAATTCATTCACGATCGGTTTGCTCTGATAGCGGTAGGACACTTTCTCCAGCTCTGCCACCAGTTTCCCCGAGCGTTCCCCGCTGCTGACCGAGAAGCTGGCCTTTCCCTGGACCTCTCGACGCTCGCCGCGCGTCTCCCGCATGGCCTTCAAGGCACGCACACGGCCTTCGTTGCGGGTACGTCGGGCCTTGATGCCCTGGCGAATCCAGCTTTCCTCCTGGGCGAGTTTCTTATCGAACAAGGCGTTGTGGCGGGCTTCTTCGGCCAGAGCCTGCTCGCGGTACTCAAGGTAACGGTCGTACGTACCAGACCAAGTGCGCAAGTGCCCCCGGTCCAGTTCAGCAATTGCCGTGGCCAACTTGCGTAACAAAGATCGGTCATGCGTAATGAACACCAGGGCACCATTAAATTGCAAAAGCTGCTGCTCCAACCATTCAATGGCGGCAATATCCAGATGGTTGGTGGGTTCATCCAGCAGCAGCACATCGGGCTCGCAAACCAGCGCCTGGGCCAGGGCGACTCGCCGCCGCCAGCCGCCCGAAAGACTGCCCATCATCCACTGTCCCTCCAGGCCCAGACGGGTTAAGGTGGTTTCTACTTTTTGCTGGAACTGCCAGCCGTCCATCGCTTCGATTTCCTGCTGCAAACGCGCCAGTTCGGTCATGTCCACATCCGCCCCGGCCTGCGACAGCCGCTGAAAGGCAGCAAGCCGCTCTCCCAGTCCATCCAGACCCGCCGCGACCACCTCAAAAACACTCTGCTCATCAGCGTCCGGAAGATCCTGGGCCAACCGGGCCACACGGGTCTGTGGCGATACGGTAATGGCACCACCGTCCAGTTCCACTTCCCCGGCGAGAATTTTCATCAAACTGGATTTGCCGGCGCCATTACGGCCAATCAGGCACAGGCGTTGCCCCCGTTCGATAGAGAGGTCCACTCCATCGAGCAAAACCTGTAAACCATAGCTGAGATGCGCATTTTCGAGTCGAATCAATGACATGAGATCACTTTTTGCTAAACTGCCTTAACAAGGAATAAAAAACCGGTTTTTATCACAACACGCTGGTAGCGTCGCACTGGCGGGCTTGATATGCTGAATACAGGGCTTGCTGACAGGCCCCGACACGCTTCGGCGGAGCCGCATCATACCGCCTTACCGCGTGGTGAAGAAGAATAATCCGGTCCCGACCCCGAACGAACAGTGAGGTAGCGGCAGTTATGAGGCATTGTGTAGAACATCGACAGCCCCGGTGGTCATTTTCCCGGCTGGCGCTTTGCCTTGGTTTTACCGCCACTTGTGTGTTAGGTGCTCCGATGGCGTTGTCGAACCCATCGGATAAAGCGACCCTCGACACCGTTACCCCGGACAGTGTGACTCCCGAGGCGGTTCAACGTGAGGCCCAGCGACAACGCTTTCTCGATGCCAGAGACGCACTCTCTCGCCGTCAAATGAGCCGTTACCGCGAGTTGCGCGCCACTCTGGACGACTACCCCCTGACGCCCTATCTCGATTACCGCGAACTGACGCGAAATCTGGCCAAAAAAACCGCCTCCGATGAAATCGCCGCTTTTCTTCAGCGTGAACAGGGCTCTTATCTCGCCCGACAACTACGCCGCCAGTGGCTGGATCGACTGGCTCGACAAGAACGCTGGGACGACTACCTTCAATTCTACGATGAGAGCGTTCGGCGAACCGAACTGCACTGTTATGCCCTGAAGGCCCGTTTGCAAAACGGTGACGACAGCGTGCTGGACGAAGTGGCATCGCTCTGGAATGTTCCCACCTCTCAGCCGAACGCCTGTGACGACGTTTTCGACGCCTGGATGGCCGCAGGACGGTTGACGTCTGACATTGCCTGGGAGCGCTACACCAAAGCACTGCGCGCGCGGCACTACCACCTTGCCGACTACATCGCCCGGCAAATGCCGGAACCCTGGCAAAAAAGGGCAAAGCTGTTGCGGGAGGTAGACCGCCACCCGGAAACTCTGACGCAGACACGGCGCTTCGCCGAACAGTCCGAGGCCATGCAAACCATTATTACGCATGGCCTGCAACGACTGGCCCGAACCGATGCGCCCCAGGCCCTCAGCCTTTGGCGCGGCTACGACGCCCAGCAGCTGTTTTCCAACCATGCGCGCCTCGCCACCCAGGAAACCATTGCCCGACGATTGATTTATCAGGACCACCGGGAGCTGGCCGATAATCTGCTGGCGACTGTCCCTGCGCTGAACAGCAGCGATTTGATTGAATCCCTTATCCGGGACGCGCTGCGCCACCTGGACTGGGAACGGGCCTATACCTGGCTGAATCAACTCCCGGCCGACGCACGCGACACGGAGCGCTGGCGCTACTGGCGGGCGCGAATGATCGAGGAACTGGATCTCGACAATACCGGCCCGGAACCACGGGATCTTTATACCGCGGTAGCCGCTACCCGCAGTTTCTACGGTTTTCTGTCCGCCGATAAGCTGGGCATTGATTATCGTCTGCTGGACCAGCCCGCACCGGTGTCCGAAACGACACTGGCTGCCGTGGAGCAACACCCCGCCTTGCAACGCGCCCGCGAGTTGCTGCTGATTGACGATGTTAACAACGCCAGCCGCGAGTGGTTTTTCACCGTTCCCACCCTCCCACATGAGCAGATACTCGCCGCCGGCAAGCTCGCTCAACAATGGGGCTGGCACCGTAAAGGCATTCAGGCCATGATCAATGCACGCTTCTGGGACGACCTTCAGGTTCGGTTCCCTCTGGCCTACGCGGAGTACGTGCAATCGGCCGCCCAGGAGACCTCAGTCCACCCTCACCTGCTGTTTGCCATTGCCCGCCAGGAAAGCGCCTTTATGCCACACGCTCGTTCGCCAGCCGGTGCCATGGGGCTTATGCAATTGATGCCGGCCACCGCCCGACAGACTGCCCAGCGCGCGGGTGTGTCCTATCGGCAGGCCGACTTACTCAGCCCGGAAAAAAATATCGCCCTCGGCAGTCGCTACCTGAACGAACTGCTGGATGAATTTGATGGCAATCGTATCCTGGCCGCGGCCGCCTATAACGCCGGCCCCTACCGGGTGAAACAATGGCTGAAAGACACGGGAGAGCGCATCCCCTACGATGTGTGGATAGAGACGATCCCCTTCAGCGAAACCCGGGGTTATGTGCAGAATGTGCTCTCATACTCGGTAATTTACGGATACCGGATGGGCGAGAAAAACCGCTTTATTACCCCGGAGGAAGCCAGACGTCCTTTGTGACAGTGCAGGAGTGGCAGTGAAGGCGTAACCGTAGGAAGAACGCCTAACCTGTCAGAAACTGCCGCAGACGCCGCTGGACCACACCAGCCAGTTCATCGGGTGAGAATTTGGACAGAAAGGCATCGCAACCAACCTTGTCAACCAGGGCGCGATTGAAGTTGCCACTCAATGAGGTATGCATTACCACGTACATATCACGGAGACTGGGGTGGTTACGAATTTCCGTCGTCAACCGGTAACCGTCCATCTCGGGCATTTCTGCATCGGTGATCATCATCAGAACCTGTTCACTCACCGGCTTGCCCTCGGCTACCCAGCGTTCCAGCAACTGCAACGCTTTGAGGCCATCCTGGACGGCGATCAAACCCAGCCCGAGCTCCGACAGGGTTTCCCTGACTTGGCCGACCGCCGTCGCCGAGTCCTCAGCCAATAATACCTTCAGGCCACGCTCACGAGCCTGTTCCACCAGGGCGGTTTCAACGGTCGCCTCAGAAACCGCGATATTGAGAGGCATGGTTTCCGCCAGTACGCGCTCCACATCCAGAATCTCCACCAGGCGGTCATCCACACGAGTGATGGCGGTCAGAAAGTGTCTACGACCGGCGCCTTTCGGCGGAGGCAGCACCGACTCCCAGTTAAGATTGACAATGCGCTCCACCGGGCCGGTCATAAAGGCCTGCACCGACCGGTTGTACTCCGTCACGATCAGATTGCGCTCTGCGTTGGGGTCAATCGGTTTCGCGCCAATGGCTGAGGCCAAATCGATCACCGGGATGGTTTGGCCACGCCACTGAGTGACACCGACCACCTGGCCATGACTGTGCGGCACCGGACGCAAACGCGTCATCTTGATCACTTCCTGAACCTTGAACACATTAATGGCAAATAACTGGAACCCTCCCAGCCGAAACAGCAATAGTTCCAGTCGGTTCTCGCCCACCAACCGGGTGCGCTGATCCACGTTGGTCAGAAAATGTGACATAGAGAAACCACCCTAAATGGCAATCGTCAACAGGCGTTGGAAACGCCCGCCATGCACCGTTAACCATGCACCTTAACCACAGCTGCATCCATGTCACCAGTGTAGCACCACTGGCACAATTTTCATCATAAAAGTGGCAAGGCCTCGGAATCAAACGCGAAAGGTTTACATTGTGCTGCACGATGGGGAGGGATACACTGCTATGACCGATGTTCAGAAGCCTGGTCACTTCTACATGTCTGAGCTGCTTCCTCTGCTGGCGCGGCAACCCATCTTTGACCGCTCAATGAGCGTCGTCGCCTATGAATTGCTCTGCCGTACCAGCGACCTGAACCATATTGAAGTCAGCGACGGTGATTCCGCCAGCTCCCAGGTACTCCTTCATGCCTTCACCGACCTTTCACTCGACAGCGTGGTCGGCAAACATAAAGCGTATATCAACTTCACTCGAAATCTGCTGATCACCCCTCCACCCTTTGACCGAAGGCAACTGGTCGTGGAAGTACTGGAAGGACAGCGAGTGGACAGCTCCCTGCTCAACGGGCTGGCTCAACTTAAAGCCGAGGGGTACACCATTGCCCTGGACGATTTCATTCTTTCAGACGATACCCGTCCCCTGCTCGACTATGCCGATATTGTTAAGCTCGACGTTCTGCAACTCAGTGAGATCGAGCTGACGACACATATTGATCGGCTCCGCCCGGGTGGCTATACCTTATTGGCCGAAAAAGTCGAAACCCCCGACATGCTGGAACACTGTCTGGCGCTGGGCTTTGAGCTGTTCCAGGGGTATTTCCTCGAGCGCCCCAAAATATTGAAAGGGCGCAAAATCAGCGAGAGCAAACAGGCGGTCCTGCAATTACTGGCCGCATTGCACGACCCGGACGTCTCTATCGACCACGTGGAGCAGTTGTTATCGCAGGACCCCGTGCTGAGTTACAAACTGTTGCGTCTGGTCAATTCGGCCGCGTTCGCCCTGCCCCGCACCATCGACTCCTTACGTCAGGCCATTACCCTGCTCGGGCTCGATATCATCCGCAACTGGGTCAACCTGCTGGCAATGGCGAACCTGGGCGACAAACCAAGCGAACTGGGCGTGGCCGCGTTAACCCGGGCGCGAATGTGTGAAGACCTCGCCCACAGCATGCAACAGGGGCAGCGCCGGGAGTCGTTTTTCACGGTCGGATTGCTGTCCACGCTGGATGCTTTCATGGATATACCCCTGGAGCAATTGCTGACCAATCTGTCACTCAGCCCGCCTCTGGTGCGCGCGCTACTGCACCACGAGGGTGATGAGGGACGCGTGCTGAAGATTGTGGAGTGTTATGAGCGGGGGCGTTGGGACGCTATCGACTGGGCCTATCTGGACACTTTCGGAATTGCCCCGTCGCAATTATCGGAAATTTACCTCGCAGCGCTCGGCTGGGTGACACAAACCATGGAACAGGTGGGCTGGAGTCGTTGAACCGGGGTGGAGTTATGTGGAGTTACGACGCATTCAACCAGCGTCGGATATCGTCCGCGCTAAAGGGCCAGTCCAGCTCTGACCCTCCGTCGTCATCGCCGAGGACTGGAATTCGGGTACCGTAACGCGCCATCAACGCATCCGACTCCGCAATGTCCACTTCCCGCAACCGCCCTCCCATTTCGGACAACACGGCCCACACGGGTTCTTTGGCGTTATCACACAAATGGCACCCCAGGGTGCCATACAGTGTCAGTGTCAAATCAGACAATCCTACCTCTCATACACCCGTCTTAATGTCATACACCAGTCTTCATGAAGTGGAAGGCCCGGTGGTCAGTTGATCAAGCATACGCGCCATAAAGTCTTGCAGCGTTTCTGCTTTAGTCGGGTAAGCCGCCTCGTCACCAGCCGCCATGTGAGCGCCGAGCTGGGTCAGCAGCGCTTCGGGCCGGGCACTGACCTCCCGGGCCTTCTCGAGCGCATTTTCCATACCTTTAAGGAACTGCCCCAGAGGCTCAAGCTGCGTCAGCAAATCCGGGCCCGCTGTACTTTCAGGGGCTCTCCCAAGAGCCCTCCCAGGGGCCATCTGGCCATAGACTTCAGTGGCCCGGCGGATTTCCGAACGGCTCAGGTTCAGCGAGAACCCGGCGACCTGCTCATCGTCGTACCCCAGTGCCCGAGCCGATGCCATGGCTCCCTCAAGGTTACCGGAGAAAAACTGCTGTGCAAGCTTGTCGACGTCGCCCAACAACGACTCAATCGCCGCACGTTCATCTTTATTGAGATCGCCAGACACGCTCCAACGCAGAGACTCACTGACAGCGGCAGAGAGCGATTCACTCCGTCCTGTACCACTGACCGAGGCTGCCGAACTGCGATTGGCTTCAATACGCACCACGTCGCCCTCGGCGGTGGTCAGCTCAAAATCGAAACGACTGGCTCGAGCCTGCTCGTAGACATACACCAGTGGCGCGGCCTCCCCGGTCGGTTTACCGCGCTCATCAACCGGGGCACTCAGCTGCCCGTCGATTATCTGTTGACGCAGATCCTCAACGCCTGACAACACGAGATCCCGGGTCTCGGCGATGTCGGCACGAATCTCTGGAGTAAACGCCGCCAGCGCCTCAAGTTGTTTCTGGGCCTCGGCGAAGCCCTTGCGAAATCCCCGCAGCCCCTCCTCCAGACGCGCTTCAAGCTGCTCAGCGGTAGCGCCCTCAGCGGCGTCCATCTGTAAGCGACGCTCGATAAAGCCGAGAATGGTTCCCGCCACCTTTTCAGACGTCAATGGCTCGGCCTGAGCAAAGGCCCCCGCACCCGGGCGCTGTTCGGCCAGCTTGCGGTACCCCATAGCCAGCGTGTCTTCAACGGTTTGGAGGGCCTTTTGGCGGCGCTCAGCGACGCTTGATTCGCCCGCCTGAGGGGCTGTGCCGACGCCCTGCTGGACACGGCCAGAAGAACGCGCCTCGGACTGCGAGTCGGCGCGATTACCCGTCTGCTGACCGGGTATCTGTCCAGAGCTATGAATGGTCGTAATGGGCATAGCGGCCTCCGGCGATCAGAAATAAAGAATTCACACGGGCTATCGGCCGCTTTTGAATAAACTTTAACCGTTTTCTGCCTCAATCCCTAACGCTGGAAATCCTTAGGCCATTAGCCACCAGCCAAGCACCGCAAGGACGATCAGTGCACCGGCCACACCGAGTCCGGTGCTCCAGTGGCGCGAGCGCGGGACCAGGGCCTCCGTCACAGGCGTTACGGGCTCAGCGACGGGTGGCACACGCCGCGACACGCCTTCGCGATGCGGCGCGGCTTTTGTCGGAGGGCTTGCCTCGGCCAGCGGCATCACTCGAACGGTCGTTTTATTGAGATCATCGACGGGACCCAATACCCCGAACGCGAGCGTATCGAAGCGCAACTCGTCTCCACGACGCACGCGCGCTTCGCTCACCCGTCGGCCGTTGAGGTAAGTTCCGTTGGAGGAATCCAGATCTTTAACGTACAAAAGGCCATTCAACACCTGCAACTGCGCATGCCGACGGGACAGATGCGCCTCCGCCAGCTGGATGTCACACTCTGCTGAGCGTCCCACTACCGTAGTTTGCCCTAACGGGAAGACTCGGTCCCCGAGCGCAGAGGTGTTAGCTTTCAGCTGCCATTGCGTCACGGTCGAGGGCGACGGCGATGACGTGCCACGCTCTTTTTTGGGGTCAATGACTTCCATCTCAATGGTTCCCACCGCAATGACATCGCCCTCGCTCAACAGGCAACGATCGACGATGGACTTGCCATTAACGGTCACCACATGCTCTGCAGAGCGCCGTTTCAGCAACAGCCGCTCGTCGCGAACAGCGATCACACAGTGAAGGTCAGCGATGTCCGGGTGGTCGAGAATCAAATCATTGGCCACACGACGCCCTATTTTAACGCCTGGCTCCACCAGCCAGACCGCCTGGTGAGGATTGGCGCGCACTCGAAGTTTTAACATAGACGATTATGGGTTGTTTTCATTATTACGGCAGTATTAACGTCAGGACACCCCCGCCGAGCGGGCCCCCGTTAGCCAAGTGGATACGTCCGCTTCGATTCTCGGCACGATGCAAAGCCGCCACTTTTCTGGCAAACAACAGTCCGAGATTAGTGCTCCCCCTGGAGAAAGACACGCCAGCATTTTTCTCAAGCGGTGCATTCAGCATTGATTGGGGATAGCCCTCGCCATCATCAGCGATCGCGATATGCAGTGTACCCTGTTCCACAGTGGCCCGCACCTGCAAGCGCTCCCGTGAATAACGGGCCCCGTTAACCAGGACGTTATTGATGACCCCGCCCACCAGCTCGTTGTCGTAAAACCAGTTCAGGCCCGGATCGCACAACACGTCGACCGCCAGTCCTCTGGCCTGAAACAGTACATCGTTGCGATCGATCTGGTCTTCCAGTGTATCCAGCACGAAATGCTCGTCCACTTGCACGCGCAGGCTTTTCTCCTGCATCCGGTAAAGTGACAATAATTGCACCAGCTCGCTGTTGATCCGCGAAGCCTCATACCCCAACACGGAAAAGGTTTTGCGCTGGGCGTCATTCTCCGGTGGATTCTCGACCAGCATGGTTTCCAACGTATGCAGCAGCATACCCAGGGAGTTTTTCATGTCGTGCACACTGGAGGCCAGGACAAAGCTAAAATCCAGTGCCTCGTCCGGCTCTTCCAACAGCGGTTTTTCCATTTCAGCCCTCCGGTTGACGGGTGCTTTGCTCAGTGGTTTTGAAATAACGGTTTTCAAACACCGGCTTTCAGACGGCGCTCGCAATGTTTCTGTAAGTCCTGTAATTGACGGAAGCGGCGGAACTGTTCGTGGTTAGGCAATATGATGTCTGCCACAAAGGTCAATGTTTCATCCAACAGTTGCGCCTCCGTTTCAGCCGGCCCTTCAGCCTCCATCTTATCAAGCAACGCCTGGGCGAGATTCAAGCGCATACCGATATGTCGGGGAAATTTTCTCAACGCCGTTTCAAAACACCGGATCGCGTCCTGATACTGCCGTTGTTCATAGTGCTGGATACCGCGCTGATTAATCTCAGAGACCCAGTGCCGATGACGTTGACTGACCGGCTCTTCCAGGAAACGATCCACCTTTTCCAGCTGGCTCTGTTCACTTCCGTAGCGCGTTACTACTTCACCGAGTAACTCTTTCGCTTCATCCAGTTGACCGAGCGCCCGGTAGGTTTTGGCCAGTTCCAGTGACGCTTCCAGGCCCAACACCACGCCTTCATCAGAAAGCACCGTCTGAGCTTCATTCAATAATTGCTGTGCCTTGCGTTGATCGCCCAGGCCCGCCGAGATCTGTGCCTCCACGAGCCGGGTTTCCACGCGCTGTTCCGCCGCCTTTCCGAAGCGTTGTTCGTAATCGCCCAGCGCCTTCATCGCGTCGCGCGCCAGCTGTTTGGCCAGTATCCGATCCTCCTGAAACAGACTCGCTGTCGTGCGCACGAAATTCAGATGGACCTCAGCCGCATCAAACACCGAGTTTTCACCGAGGCGCACCGCTTTACGATAAGCTTGCGCGGCCGTGGATAAGTCCTGATTCGCCAACGCGATGTGCGCTAATTGTTGCTGTCGCTGAATCGCCAGCGGAGAGACGTCAACGGCATTCTCCAAGACGCTTTGGAGGCGATCGCGCGCGCCCTGCTCACGACAGATTTCCGCCTGGAGATCATAGGCTTTCATGTACAGCGGGTGCTCCTGGCACGTTTCTTCCAGCCATTGTCGCGCGCCGGACAGATCCCCACGGGCACGCTTGACGCTGGCCATCCCGAGCATGGCCCAATCCAGCGAGCGCAGCTCCAGCACGCGTAAAAAAAGTGCTTCGGCCTCATCAAGGTTGCCATTATCGAGATACACCTGACCGAGAATTTTCTGGGCCAGTGGCGCAAAGCGGCCCTCCTCACGAATTTCCTTTTCACACAACGCTATCGCCACATCTATCTGGCCGCCGTTAATGGCCCGGTAGATCGGCGACAGTTTGTCACGACGAGCCATCAGCCGATCCAGTCGGCGCTGCAAGGATCTTGTTGTGACCGGTTTGGTCAGGTATTCATCCGGTTCATAGTCGTAAGCGGCCATTACGATGCTTCGACTCGACTCGGCGGATATGAGAATGAAGACCGACATCTGGTCGAGGATATTGTGGTAACGCAGGTCTTCCAGAACCTGCTGGCCGGTTTTTCCCTCTCCAAGATTGTGGTCACACAACACGAGGTCGTACGGCTTCGCGCGTGACAAACGGAGTGCTTCAGCACCGTTGCTGGCCGTATCGATGCTCGCCACACCCATGGATTGCAACATTTTACTGACAGTCATTCGAAAGCTGTCAAAGTCATCCACAATCAGGGCGCGCAACTTGTTATAGGCAGTGTAAGCCATACTGGGCGTCTCCTCTCTCCCAGCCAATCCGCTTGAACCGGTATGCTTTCAAAGTAGAATCAACGAGTTTCCAGGATGGAATCGATGAGTGGCGCTATATTCCCTGAAATATAGCAGAGTTTGAATGGCTCGGCGATAGCCAGTTAGCGATCTGAACAGACCGCACGGGGTTCTCATTCAGACTCTCATTCAGGCCTGCGCCGTCGAGACTCGAACAACGAGTTGCCCCCTTCGGCTTTGGCACTGTGTTTGGCATCCGCCAATAATTGCGCAACCTGGTGATGCGTTTTGCAGTGGGCCGGGTCTGGACTCACGCAGCCGATGGACAAGGTCAGCGGTCCAAATCGACGACGGCAACCATGGCGATCCTGTGTCCAGTAAGAGTCTCCGCTGGCGGGGAGCAAGGCACGAGCGGCTTCGGTAAAAGCCGCTAATAATTGCTCGCACCGCTGGCGCCAGTTCCCGCTGCGGAACACCACCACAAAGTCATCCCCCCCGACATGCCCGATAAAGTCCAGTTGCTCATCAATACAACGACTCAATAAAGAGCCCAGCAAGAGAATCACATCATCGCCGAGTCCATAACCAAACGCGTCATTAAATGGTTTGAACTGATTGATGTCACAGTAGGCCACCGTGAAGTCAGCGCCCTCTTGCAGCAGGTGATCGATCCACTCATACAACGGCACATTGCCCGGCAATTGAGTCAACGGGTTACTGTGGCGAGCCAGACGCAGCTTTTCTTCCGTAATGCAACGCAACAGTCGGCCAATACGCACGACGCCGACATAGCAGCCATCCCGGGAAACCAGCAAATCCACGCTGAGGTTCTGCTGTGGATCCTCGGTCACCATTTGCCCGGCTTCTTTCAGCTCGCAGCTCACATCCACCATGATGCTGCGTTTGCAAATGAACGTGCCGACCGGCTTGCTGGCGTGTAATTCATAGGAGTACCGGTGAGAGAAAATATTCAACAGTTCGTTTCGACTCACCATTCCCACGGGCTGGTCCCCATCCACCACGGGCAGGCAGGTCAACAAGGGGTTCGCCCGAAAACGCTCCACGACTTTCAGGGTGGCTTCCATCGGTTCAACGGTATCCGAGAACTGAGCAATTTCTCCCACCGTTTGATGAAAGCTGTCGTGGTACCGCGTTCGAAAATCTCCGGTCCACTGGGTAATTGTCAGCTGCCTCGGCGGCTGCGCGCTGGGGCGTGCCAGGAGAAAACCCTGGACATAATCCACCCCGAGGGACGCCAGAGTACGCAGCTCCGACTCCCGTTCGATACCCTCGGCAATAACCCGGTTACCAATGCGGTGAGCGATATCCAGCATCGCGCGCACAAACTCGCGTTTGACCGGGTCGCTGTCGATACCGCTGATAAAATGGCGGTCGATTTTCACATAATCCGGGCTGAGCTCACTCCACACTCTCAGGCCTGCATACCCCGCACCCAGATCATCCAACGCCACGCCGAAGCCCTGGTGACGAAAGTGATCCGACGCAGCACGCAGCGCACCAAACTCATCGAGTGGCTGCCGCTCGGTCAGTTCGAACACTACCCGCTCGGGCGCCAGGCCGACACTGGCCAGTATTTCCCGGGTCACGCCGTGACGGTACCCTCTGTCGGTGAAGCTCAACGGGCTGGTGTTCAGAAACAGCTTGCCCGGTAGCTCCAGGGCCATAAACTGGCGGCATGACACTTCGCGACAGGCGTATTCAAGAGCGGCCAGCTGCCGACCGCTGCGGGCGGCATCAAACAACGCGGCTGGGCTGTGCAGCCCGGAATGTTCGGGGCCGCGTATCAAGGCTTCATACCCGAGAATACGCCCGGAGTCCAAAGCAACGATGGGTTGAAACAAGGGGGTCAAGCGGCGCTCGTCAATTAAACGCTGCAACGCCTCCGAAGGAGAGATAATCGGCATGGCGGTAACCGAGCCAGAGGATACGGGTAGATTGGCGTTCATTCCAACATTGTGAGATCCTGTCGTGACAACGGTGTGACAGGCACCCTCTGCCAATTCTCTGGCTGTCCCGGTACAATTCGCGCCATCATTTGCCACTGTCCCAGATACCGGATCACCATGACTGAGCCCCGCCCTGACCGCCTTTACGCCAACCCTCTGGAGGAGGTCCGTCGTTTCGCCTTCGACCAGTCTGTGGTGGAGGTCTTTCCGGATATGATTAAGCGCTCTGTTCCGGGCTACACCACCATCATTAATATGATTGGTGATCTGGCCGAACGCTATGCCACACCAAACAGTCGGTGCTACGATCTGGGCTGTTCGCTGGGCGCCGCCACGTTAGCCATGCGTCACCGAATTCGTGCCGACAACTGCCACATTGTCGCTGTGGACAGCTCTCCGGCCATGATCGAACGTTGTCAGCAGATACTGGCGGTGGACACCGCAGAGCCAACCGTGGAACTGGTGTGCGATACCTTGCAAAAGGTGGTCGTGGGCAATGCGTCCATGGTGGTGCTCAATTTCACCCTGCAGTTTATTCCCGTGCAAGATCGCCGTCAGGTACTCACCCGGATCGCCGATGGCTTACAACCTGGCGGCATCCTGATCCTCTCCGAAAAGGTGGCCTTTGATGATCCCCTGCATAATGAGCTGATGATCGAGCTGCACCACAACTTCAAGCGCGCCAACGGTTACAGCGATCTCGAAATCGCTCAAAAGCGCTCATCTTTGGAGCAGGTGTTAATTCCCGAAACCCTGGGCGAACACCGCCAAAGGCTCCGCGACGCCGGCTTCAGCAGCGTTGACGTTTGGTTCCAGTGTTTTAATTTTGCTTCCATGATCGCCATTAAATAATGTTTGAATACCAAGAGCTTCTTACCGCACTGCGCGAGCACCCTTCCCTCTCGGACTGGGCCAACCCGTTGCCCGAGCAAATCGCCGCTGGCCTGGACAGCCGCCGCTATGGCGATCTACCAGAGTGGATGAAGGCTCTGGAGCGTCTCCCAAACCTTCCCCCAGGCCGAATTGAACTGGCCGACTCAGTGAGCGTGGGGGAGGCAAGCGATACCGATGCGGAAACCCACGCACAGCTGCGCGACGCCCTGGAGGCGATGATTCCCTGGCGTAAAGGCCCCTATTCCATCCACGGCATTCATCTCGACACCGAATGGCGATCCGACTGGAAATGGGATCGCGTGTTGCCGCACCTGGCACCTCTGCGCCATCGCTGGGTCCTGGATGTGGGGTGCGGCAACGGTTATCACGGCTGGAGGATGCTTGGAGCCGGAGCGGAACGAGTGATCGGTATCGACCCCTCCCCCCGCTTTGTGGTGCAGTTTCATATGATTAAGCAGTTACTCGGCGGTGCGCACCCGATCGATGTTCTGCCTCTGGGTATTGAGGCCCTTCCCCCCCGGCTCGGTGCGTTCGACACGGTTTTCTCCATGGGAGTGCTCTACCACCGTCGTTCGCCGATGGATCACTTGCGAGAACTTAAGGAAACTATGCGCCCGGGCGGGCAACTGGTGCTGGAAACGCTGGTCATCGATGGAGAATTGGGCGAGGTGCTGGTGCCGGAAGGCCGTTACGCAAAAATGAACAATGTCTGGTTTCTGCCGAGCGCCCCAACCCTGTTGAGTTGGCTGCGCAAAACCGGATTTTGCGAACCCCGCCTGGTCGATATGGCCCGCACCACCACGCAAGAGCAGCGCTCCACCCATTGGATGCGCTTTCATTCTCTCGCCGACTTTCTGGATCCGGAAAACAGTGAGCGTACCGCCGAGGGACACCCAGCGCCGGTGCGAGCCGTTTTTGTGGCCGAGTCCCCCTGAGAGCGGTCAAGAAGCCCCCAGGGGAAGCGCCTCACTCTGAGAGCGGATTGATGGACCCTTCCAGCTCCCATTCTTCAAGGATTTGCTGGCACCAGTGGTTAAGGCGCTCAGGCGTCTGCGCTTCCTGCTGGTCTTCGTCCAGCGCCAACCCCACAAAGCAGTTCTTTCCAGGCAGCTCCGCCTTTGACGCATCAAAATCGTAACCTTCGGTGGGCCAGTGCCCCACAATCCGGGCACCCGATGCGACGATCACATCGTGCAACATACCCATAGCGTCCAGGAAATAATCGCCGTAACCGAATTGATCCCCAAGCCCATAGAGCGCCACGGACTTGCCCTGGAAATCCACCTCGGAAACGTCACCCCAGAACTCTTCCCAGTCCGACTGGATCTGCCCGAAATCCCAGGTAGGAATGCCGAAAATCAGATAGTCGTAGCTCATCAGGTCGAGCTGGGTGGCATCCGCAATATCCATCACTGCCACACGGTCCTCTCCCAGACATTGCTGAATCTGATAAGCCACACGCTCGGTATTGCCTTCATCACTGCCAAAAAACAAGCCAATTGTTGCCACGTCTACCTCGGTCAGGGTCAGTATCGCCAAAGGAGATGAATTCTCCCAGTTCCTGTCCACGCAGACAAGTCGGGCTCGCACGCAACCCAATACGAGCTACCGGGCTGAAGGGCACGCCAGGAAAGCAAATCAGGGCAGTCAAACGGTGTTAAAAAAGGTTAAACTTTGATCCACGCCATGACAGAAGGCGGCGCCTGTAGCACACTAGACACTATTCATACTAACCGGTTAAATGAGACCGCGCGACGACTGCCGACCCCATGGTGAAACTGCTATTAATCGACGACGACAGGGAGCTGTGTCAATTACTGAACGAGTACCTGACCGCTGAAGGCTTCGATGTGGATATGGCTCACGATGGCGAGTATGCCTTGAACTGTATTCACGCTCGCCCCTACTCGGCGATTGTGCTGGACGTCATGCTGCCCAAGCGCAGTGGTTTTGATGTGCTCAAAGAGGTCCGACAGCACTACACCACGCCAGTACTGATGCTGACCGCCAAAGGCGACACGATTGATCGGGTCGTGGGGCTTGAGATCGGTGCGGACGACTACCTTCCCAAACCGTGCGACCCGCGGGAGCTGGTTGCCCGGCTGCGCGCCGTCCTGCGTCGGGCCACCCATAGCGCCCAGGTGCAGGGGACGACCGAAACCCTGCAAGTCGAGGATTTGCGTCTGCACCTGGGCAGCCGTGGGGCCCACTGGCACGACAACGACGTTCCCCTGACCGGCACCGAGTTCTCCGTACTGGAGCTGCTGGTACGTAAGGCCGGCCAGGTCATCAGTAAAGATGAACTGACCGAGCAGGCACTGAATCGCAAGTTGACGCCCTACGATCGCAGCATCGACGTACACGTCAGCAATATTCGCAAGAAACTGACGGCGGCCGGCGCCAACCGGGAAATGATCATCAACGTTCGCGGCGCCGGTTATATGCTGACGCTCAACGATGCGCCCGAGGACGGTGAAAACTCCGCATGACCCGGCTCTATCTCAAGGTTTTTTTTACCTTCTGGATTATTACCGCGCTGATTATCGTGGCCACCAATATGGTGGTGCACTGGTTTGACCTGACCCCCGAGCCCAAACTTCATAAGCACCGCTACGACCAGGACTACGCCCCCGCCCGCCGGCTGCTGTTCCAGATGGTGGGATCGGCGATAAACCGCAACACCGACGAATTAATCGGTGACATGAAAGCCATGCCCAGCTGGTCCACCCGGTATTTCTATATCGTGGATGAAAGCGGTGAAGACCTGTTGGGCAGACCACTGCCCAGTGGCGTACAAGAACTGCTGCCCAAACTGACCGGCATTAAACCCTATGACCGGCACATAGACGGTCATCAGAAAATTTACGGTCGTTACATGTCACTGAACGACGGCCGACGGGTAAAAGTAATTACGGTATCTTCCACGCAAGACGACCCGTCAGAAGCCGACATTATGTGGCAGTTGTTCATTGTCAACATCTGGCCTTTATTGCTGGTATCCATTTTGATTTGTGGCATCGCCTGCTACTTTCCGGCTCGGCATTTTTCACGCAACATTTCCACTCTACAAAAAGCCACCAAGCAAATTGCCAATGGCGACCTAAGCGTCCGGGTCAGTCCCCAGTTTTGCGGAAGCCGCGATGAAATCGCGGCGCTGGGCCGGGACTTCGACCACATGACCGAGCGCCTGGAAAAAGCCATGCTCGAACAAAAACGTCTGGTGAAAGACGTCTCCCACGAGCTTCGTTCTCCCCTTGCGCGACTGCAGGTCGCTCTAGGGATTGCGCAGCAACGCAGCGACGGCACCGTCGACAAGGAGCTGGATCGCATTAAGAAAGCCGCGGACTATCTGGGCGATGTCATTTCGGACATCCTGGCTTTACCCGTACACGATAACGGCGGCTGGGAGTTGACCGACACGCTGGATTTACGCGCGTTGCTTGAAACCCTGATGGATAATTACAGTGCGGAGTGCGAGCGTCGCGGCATCACCCTGACACTGGACACTGAGCTTGAAGAAGCGCTGGTTCCCACGCATGGGAACATGCTGGTGGGTGTGTTTGAAAACATCCTGCGTAATGCCCTGCATTACACGCGCGATGCCTCCAATGTCACCATGACTCTCGACTTTCTGGCGCCACACAAACATGAGAAACCGCAATACTGTGTCCGTTTGTGTGACCAGGGGCCCGGGGTACCGGAGGAAAGTCTGACCGATATCTTTCAGCCCTTCTACCGCACTGACGAAGACCGCAATCGCGAGAGCGGCGGATACGGTTTGGGATTGGCTATCGCACAGCGCAGTGTGGCCCTGCATCAGGGTGAAATATCAGCGGAAAACCTGAGCGAAGGCGGACTGTGCGTCAAGGTGTGCCTGCCCGCCGCCAACGACAAATAACACAACCGCCTTTAAGCAAGTGCGATTAACGTCACTTTCAAGCAAGATCATTTGCGAGGCGGCTTCTTCGGATGTGGGTTGCTGGCCCGACGGGTAGCCCCCGCTCGCAAGCGCTTCTCCTGCCGTTCCAGACGACGCTTTTCCTCGGGCTTTAAACGCTCCACCTTCGGACGCTCAAGCCCTGCCGTTAGCATCAGATCTCGAATTTCCTTATCGTTCAACTCAATCCACTGCCCCACTCGCACGTGGGACGGAATGAAAATATTGCCGTAACGCACTCGCTTCAACCGGCTGACTTTCACGCCCTGGGATTCCCACAGGCGACGCACCTCCCGGTTTCGGCCTTCCATGACCACACAGTAAAACCAGCGGTTCCGGCCTTCTCCGGCACCTTCCACAATATCGGTGAATCGAGCAACGCCGTCCTCCAGCAACACGCCTTCAACCAGTTGCCGTTTCATCTCCTCATCCACCGCACCCTGAATACGCACCAGGTACTCCCGATCAATCACGGAGGAGGGATGCATCAGCTTATTCGCCAGTTCACCATCGTTCGTAAACAGTAAAAGCCCGCTGGTGTTGTAGTCGAGGCGACCAACGGATATCCACCGCTCGCCTTTCAGGGCCGGCAGGTTTTCAAACACCGTGCGACGCCCTTCTGGATCCTGGCGGGAGCAAATTTCACCCTCCGGCTTGTTATACAGAATCACCCGTTGACGAGTCACTGCCGAACGAACCGTCACCGGCTCGCCGCGATACCAAATGGCATCATCTGGCGTCACTCGATCCCCCAGGTGGGCCACCCGGTCATTGACGCGGACGTCTCCGGCTTCGATCGCACGCTCCATTTCACGGCGCGATCCGAGGCCGGACCGGGCTAGTACTTTTTGCAGCTTTTCATCGGAGGCATTTTGCTCGACGCTTTTGGAGCGCTCCGGCTTCGCAGAGCCTGAGCGCGCTTGAGGACGGGCGGTACCTTTGGCTCCGACAGGCGGAGCGGGTCGTTTGGATTTACTCATAGAGCGGAAGGGTCTGTCTCTGAATTAGGGGCCGGGTCGCGCTCGTCGGACTCGGAAGAAGAGTGGCGCTCGGCATGCTGTTCGGACGGGGGGTCGATTTCCGTCTCAGCGCTGTCCACAGTCGTTGTGCCGTCGTCCTCGCTAGTAGCCGCCGAATCGTCCTCGGACGATTCGCCGTCGAGATCCAACGCTGCATTGAGTTCGTTCAAATCGCGGATCTCGCCCAGCGAGGGCAATTCGTCCAGGCTTTTCAGGTTAAAATAGTCGAGAAACTGCCGTGTCGTCGCGTATAACGCGGGCCTGCCCGGAACATCGCGATGCCCTACCACCTTGACCCACTCGCGCTCGGACAGTGTTTTGATAATGTGCGAACTCACCGCCACACCCCGGATTTCTTCGATATCACCCCGGGTAATGGGTTGTCGATAGGCCACCAGCGCCAGTGTTTCCAGCAAGGCCCGTGAATACTTCTGTGGCTTTTCTTCCCAAAGACGATTAATCCAGGGAGCCACGTCGGCGCGTACTTGCAGCCGCCAGCCAGAACCGACCTCTTTCAATTCGAAACCCCGCCCTTCACAACTCTCGGCAATGGCGTCCAGAGCGGCCTTGAAGGCGTCGGTATCAGGAGCATCTTCTTCGTCAAAAAGGCTTTTCAGACGCGCGATGCTCAGCGGTTGGCCGGCGGCCAGTAAAGCGCCTTCGATAATATTGCGCAGTTGGGTCAATTCCATGGGTCTACTAGCTTCAACGATTGGGTTCAACGGAATCTTCTTGGCCTGGCATCACTGTACCCGGGCCTTGACGTGGATAGGACCGAACGCCTCACTCTGAACAATTTCCACCAGCGATTCCTTGATCAGTTCCATCACGGCGAGGAAAGTCACCACCACACCCAAGCGCCCTTCCTCCACCCGAAACAGCGTCACAAAGGGCATAAACTGGTTATGCGAGAGTTTGTCCAGCACCTGAGCCATGCGCTCTCGGGTGGATAACTTTTCCTTTTCCACATGGTGGCTTTCAAACATATCCGCCCGACGCAGCACTTCGGATAACGCCAGTAGAATTTCTTTTAACTCTACCTCGGGCTCCGGCCGGGTTAAGTTGCGGTCCGGTGCCTCGGCATTGGCCTGAAACACCTCCCGGCCCAACCGCGGCAATTCGTCCAGATCTTCGGCAGCTTCCTTGAAGCGCTCGTATTCCTGCAGACGACGAATGAGCGCCGCGCGCGGATCCTCTTCGTCCTCTTCCTCCTCCTGGGAGCGAGGCAGCAGCATCCGGGACTTGATTTCGGCCAGCATAGCGGCCATCACCAGATACTCGGCGGCCAGCTCGAAATGGGCCTTGTCCATCAGCTCGACATAGGCCATATACTGCCGGGTAATTTCCGACACATCGATATCGAGAATATCCAGGTTCTGGCGGCGAATCAGATACAGCAGTAAATCCAGTGGCCCCTCGAAGGCCTCGAGAAACACCTCCAGCGCATCCGGCGGAATATAGAGGTCCTTGGGAAGCTCGGTGTACGCTTTACCTTGTACCACAGCGAACGGCATCTCGCCCTGGCTGGGGCGCGCATCACCGGGCGCCTGGCTCAGCGTGTCACCCACCTGTGCTTCGGATTCGGGGCTGGACCCTGCGACGGCGTCAACCGGCTGACCGGATTCCTGAGAACCCGACGCCTCCGCCTTTTTATCGTCTGGCGCCTTCTCTTCAGCCGTATTCTCTGCGGATGAACTCATCAAGCCTCTCGCCCGAACCAGATCGGGATCAATGAAAACCGGGGCAAAACCAAAGGTTCCACCATGGGTGCGGGGCATTATAACGATTTCGCCACCCCGGGCCTACTCGCCGTAATCAATCGTCGGTCAGGCTTCACACCAGCGATACTTAAGGGATAAAAGCGGAGGCGTCTCCTTTACCCTGCCGGATGACTTCCGGGACCGGCCCCGTCAAATCCACCACAGTGGTGGGTTCAAGGCCGCAATTGCCGCCGTCGATGACCAGTTCAACCTGATGTTCCAGGCGATCTCGAATATCCTCCGGATCGCTCAGCGGCAGGTCGTCCCCCGGTAATAACAGAGAACTGCTCATCAAGGGCTCTCCCAGCGCTTCCATCAATGCCAGGGCAATGCGGTTATCGGGCACGCGCAATCCAATGGTCTTACGCTTGGGGTGCATCAATCGCCTCGGCACCTCCGACGTGCCCGGTAAAATAAAGGTAAAAGGGCCGGGCGTATGGTTTTTCAGCAACCGAAACGCCTGATTGTCCACGCGCGCATAGGTAGCCAGTTCCGACAGATCACGGCACATCAGCGTAAAGTTGTGGTGCTTATCCAGCTTGCGCATCAAGCGGATGCGATCAAGGGCCATTTTGTCGCCGATATGACAGGCCAGCGCATAGGCGGAGTCCGTGGGGTACGCAATAATACCGCCACTGCGGATGATATCCACCGCCTGCCGGACCAGGCGATCCTGAGGGTTTTCCGGGTGTATCTGAAAATATTGGGCCATAAGTGAACGAACGCTCTGACTGATTGGGAAGTGAAGGATAACAGCATCGATTCATGGTCATTGACCGGTCGGTTCCATTGACCGATCGGTTCCAATCCGATGCGTAACCGGAACCGCGTAAAAGATATTTCAGGGCGACCTGGGTGCCGGGAAGCCCGCCAGCTCCCACACCGGCGTACATCCGCCAGGCAGTGGTCCGAAATTGCCCAGTTCCTGCCAGGGTGCCTCCGGGCGGTGAAAATCACTGCCACAGGAAGCTGCCAACCCGGTTTGTTGGGCGATGCGGGCCAAATCATCAGCCTGGCCCGCTGGCTGCTGGCCGCTGATCACTTCTAACGCATCCCCGCCCGCTTCGGCGAAATCATGGATTAACGCGCACATTTTAGTGCGCGTGAGCGGGTATTTCTTGGGATGCGCAAGCACTGCCAGACCACCGGCACCGTGAATCCACTCAATCACGGTCGTCATATCGGGCCACGCAAACTTTACATCGGCGGGCTTGCCAGCACCCAGAAATTTTTTGAAGGCCGCGCCCATATCCCGCACAACGCCCTGCTCCACCAGAAAGCGGGCAAAATGCGGACGACCGATTTGACCGCCAGCAGCCACCTGACGAGCGCCCTCCAGCGCATGGGGAATGCCCAGTTTTTCCAGGCGCTCGGCGATGGCCAGGGCACGCTCCTCGCGAGCCTGACGCTGACGGGCCACCGCCGCGAGCAAGGCCGGGTGAGCGGTATCCAGCGACAAGCCAACAATATGCACCCCGCCCCGCCCCCACTGACTGGAGAACTCTATGCCGGGTATGAGTGTCACACCTTCGGCCTGCGCGGCACGATGAGCACGTTCGAGCCCATCCAGTGTATCGTGGTCGGTCAGGGCGAGAGTGGACACTCCTTGGGCGCGAGCCCTCGACATTAACGCCTCAGGGCTTAAAATACCGTCCGAGCAGTCACTGTGGCTGTGTAAATCGTACAAGCGCGGCTCCCGCAGCAAATAAGGACATTATGGCACGTCTGCTGGCTCCGGAGCCATCGCGCAGGCCGACATACCAACGACTTTGTGTGCAAATTAACGTTCCGACAACCAGCCATTTGAGGTCCCGATGACCGACAGCGTGAGTGACAAGTCCACACAGGTGGGCCCCAACCCCAAACGGGAGAGCCTGCTGGCCAACCTCCTGCTCAATATTGTGGTCCCCACCCTCATTCTCACCAAGTTCAGCGGCGAAGAGCACCTGGGCATTAAATGGGGCATTGTGGTCGCCCTGGCCTTCCCGCTGATCTACGGGGCCCGGGATTTTCTGGTTCGCCGCCAGTTCAACGTGTTCTCCGCCCTGGGTTTTTTCAGCATCCTGTTAACCGGTGGCATCAGCCTGCTGGAACTGGATCCTCAATATATCGCGATCAAGGAGGCAGCCATTCCTGGACTGATCGGGATTGCCACGCTCGTTTCGCTGAAAACCCGTTATCCGCTGGTACGCACCTTCCTGTATAACGACAAGGTTCTCAAAGTCGATAAAGTCTCCAGCGCGCTGCGCGAGCACGACAACGAGCTCGCCTTTGAAAAAACGCTGCAAACGGCGTCCTATTTGATTGCCGGCTCTTTTTTCCTGTCTTCCCTGCTCAATTACATTCTGGCCAAGGTCATTCTGCAAAGCCCTCCGGGTACTGTGGCCTTTAACGAAGAGCTGGGCAAAATGACCGCACTGAGCTTTCCCGTGATTGCCGTCCCGGCCATGCTGGTGATGATGCTGGCGCTGTTTTATCTGTTCCGTCGCATTCGTCACCTGACTCAATTAACGCTGGAAGATGTCATCAACGACGGCAGCCCGAATTAAACTGAAGCCAGAACCCAACTGGAGACCGCTTTCATGTTTTACGCCATTATGAGTGAAGATGTTCCCAATAGCCTGGAAAAGCGCAAGGGCGCGCGTGCGGATCATCTCGCACGCCTGAACGCGCTGAAAGATCAGGGCCGACTGCTGCTGGCGGGTCCACACCCGGCCACCGATGCCCAGGATCCCGGTGCGGCCGGTTTCACTGGCAGCCTGGTGGTGGCCGAGTTCGCCTCTCTCGACGAGGCGCAACGCTGGGCCGATGACGATCCGTATGTGGCCGCCGGCGTGTACGCTCAGGTGCAAGTTAAACCTTTCAAGCGAGTACTCCCCTAAAGCGCTCTCGATTTTGTGGCCCAGACCACTGGGCCAACGCTCCAATTGGCGTACAATTGGTGGTTTACATCCATTATTTCAGCGACAACAGGTAACCGCGTGAACAAGTTTCTGATCAGTCTCTGCCTCATCGTCCTGTCCATGCCCATGCTGAGCGTCACCGCCAGCGCACAGGACCGCTACGTGTCGGACGTGCTATACGTGCCTTTGCGCAGCGGCATGGGAAACCAATACCGAATCGTGCATCGAGGCCTGCCCAGTGGCACCGCCCTGGAATTAGTGCGGGAAGATCAAAGCGATGATGGTGAGGACTGGAGCCTCGTACGCACCCCGGGAGGCGAAGAGGGCTGGGTGCGCAGCCAGTTTCTGATGAGCGAGCCCACCGCCTCATTGCGTCTGGAGGCGGCCCAACGGCGCGCGGCCAACGTCTCCGGCGAGCGGCAGGCTCTGGTGGATCGGGTGGACACCGCTGAAGCGCGCTCCGAAGAACTGGCGCAAAGCCTGGCCGAACTGCAAACGCGCTACGATGACTTGCAGGCCGAACACGAGGAACTGGAGTCTCTTTCGAGCGATGCGGTCAGCCTGCATGAGCAACACCAGGAGCTCAGCGAAAACTACCAGATGCTGCAAACGCGCTACGATGTCATTCAAGCTGATAATGAGCGCCTGAAAAAAGACCGGCGCTACCAGGACTGGATATTCGGCGGCGGCATTCTGATCATGGGCGTGATTCTCTCGCTGATCTTGCAGGCCATCGGCAAACGCCGCCGGCAATCAGAATGGCGATAAGATAAAAATAGTCGCTCGCGATAACACACGGCCTTGAGGAGAATGGCGTGATAAAAGCCACTGTTGCCCTGCTTTTCTGTCTGACCGCCAGTGCGGTCCCATCTGTACTGGCCGCCGATGAAGGCGACCGCCCGGTGGTCAAGCTCACCACCGATGAGGGGGACATTTTGCTGGAGCTGTTTGCGCAGGCAGCCCCTCAGACCGTTGCCAATTTTTTGCAGTATGTGGATGAAGGATTTTACAACGGCACCATTTTCCACCGTGTCATCCCGGGTTTCGTGGTGCAAGGCGGAGGACTGACTTACGATTTCACACGAAAGGAAACCCGCGACCCGGTGGCGAACGAGTCTGATAACGGATTGAGCAACACACCGATGACACTGGCCATGGCGCGATTCAGCGAACCGGACAGTGCCACGTCTCAGTTTTACATCAACCTGAGTCACAACGGCAGCCTTGATGGCACCGAGGAGCAGCCCGGCTATACCGTTTTCGGGCGGGTGATTGATGGTTACGAGACGATCATTACGATTGTGGAGGCACCGCAGGGCAACTACGAACAGTACCCTAATGCCCCCAATACGCCGATTCGCGTACTGACCGCCCAGCGCGTAACGGATGAGTCAACCGACGCCCACTGACGCCGCGACCGCCGCAACAAGAGAAGCAGGCCCCATGAGCAAAACCACAAAACTGAGCGTCAACCTGAACAAGATCGCGCTGATTCGCAACTCCCGCGAAGGCAATTTTCCCGACGTGGTGGCTCATGGGCAGATGTGCCTCGATGCCGGTGCCGACGGTCTGACCGTACACCCGCGCCCCGATCAGCGCCACATTCGCCCGAGTGACGTTCGCGCACTGGCCGACCTGGTGCGGCCGCTAAAGGGGATCGAGTTCAATATCGAGGGCAATCCGAACGCCGATGCCCTCGGCGACTACCCCGGGTTTATGGCGCTGGTTCGGGAGACCCGACCCGACCAATGCACGCTGGTGCCGGACAGCAACGAGCAGTTGACGTCGGATCACGGTTTCGATCTTACCCGCAGCGGTGAAGCGTTGCGCCCGATCATTGATGAATTGCACGAATTGGGCTGTCGCGTCAGCCTGTTTATGGACCCTGACATTCGGCAAATTGATCTGGCCGCCTCGGTGGGCGCTGACCGCATTGAGCTCTACACCGGTCCCTACGCGGAAGCGCACAAGGCCCATAACTCAGAGTTAGCCGCGCTACTGGAGCAATACCGCTGCGCCGCTGCTCACGCCCGGGACATTGGACTAGGCGTGAACGCCGGTCACGATCTCAACCTCGACAATCTGGAAGCGTTCCTGCACATTCCCGGTATTGATGAGGTCTCCATTGGTCATGCTCTGACAGTGGACGCGTTGCGGATGGGGCTGCCTGCTGCGGTGCGTGCCTATCTGGAGATTTGCCGACACGGCAGCCACCCATCCGTATAATGCGGCGCTGCACGTCGTGCACCCGCCCTGCCCTTCACTCGGTTTCCGACTGTTTATGACCCACAACGATTCAAACCCCCGCGCCCCCAGCCAAACGGACTCGGAGCACTATCGGGAGAAAAAGCGATTTTTCGACACACTGCTCACCGTCTATGGTCGCAACCCCGTCAGAGAAGCGCTACAAAACCCGGCCGCCCGTCTGTTTCGCCTGCACCTGGCGGAGAGCAATAAACCGGCAAAAGTGCTGGATGAGATCATTGCGATTGCTCGACAGCAAGGGGCCGAGATTCAGTACCACGACCGCAAAAGTCTGTCCCGCATTTCAAAAAACGGCAAACAAGACCAGGGCGTTGCGGCGGATTTGCAGTGCCAGGGGTATCAAACTCTGGAACAGTTCCTGCGCTCGCCCCCGGCGTCTTTTCGGTTGCTTGCCTTGGACCGAATTACCAATCCACAAAACCTGGGGATGATTATCCGTTCAGCCTGTGCGGGCGGACTCGATGGTATATTACTGCCCCGCAAAGGCGGCGCACAAATAGACTCTCTGGTTATTAAAGCCAGTGCGGGCACGGTGTTTCGCGCGCCGATTGTGCGTTGCGATAACCTGCCTGAAGCGTTGTCCACGCTTCGCGAGCTAAACGCCACTGTCTGCGGTTTATCCTCCCACTCAACCACCTCGCTCCAGCAACTCGCCTCCAACCGGCGCTCTGTTTACGTGTTGGGAAATGAGTCCGAAGGCGTATCGCGAGCGGTCGCCGATCAATGCAACGCGAGTGTGTATATTCCAATGCACAATGGTGTGGAATCGCTGAATGTCGCGGTGACTGCCGCGCTGATTGCTTTTCGGGGAAATTTATAGTCGCAGACGCACAGTTTTTATGCGGAGCCTTGGTGCGCTGCACTGGAAACAGGCGAAGAACGCAGAGGCACTCGTAACTGAGCAATCGCCGAACGAAGCGATGCCTGAGCGTTACGAGCGAGAGCCGTGCCAGCGGAACTCTGACTGGCTTCCCCATAACTGAGGTAATCGTAAAGAGCGGCAATGTGCGCCAACGACACTGACAGGGCTGGTTCCTCCGGACTCACACGGCGCGCCATGGCCGACAGGGTTTCCCCCCGTTCACGCTCCCACCCCGCCTTTGCCAGCTTACGATCCAGGCGCGCGAGCTGACGATCCGCCGGGTAGCGATAGGTTGCTCGAGTGCGCCAGAACATGAAAAGCAACAAAACGCCCACGAACAGCGCCCCACTAACCAGGATAACGGCCGCAATCCGCCACAACTGCAGACCGCCCAGCCATTCTTGAAGAAAGTGACGTTGCGCGCTGCGGTCATAACTCAGTACCCAGCGATGCCACTGGTAATTCATGGCTTCCCAGCGCAACTGAAGCTGCGCCACGAACGGCAAGTTGCGACCCAGCCCCCGATCCAGCAACTCCGCATCGGCCGTGTCCAGTGACAGATCCAGGCCCTGCTCGATACGCTCGGGAGCCACGGCTTCGGTGGGATCCAGCCGGACCCAGCCCTGCCCTTCGAGCCAGACTTCAGCCCAGGCATGCGCGTCCCGTTGGCGTACTGTCCAGTAATCCTCGACCGGGCTCTGGGTTGCCCCGAGATAGCCGACCACTACGCGGGCCGGGATGCCAGCGGCTCGCAGAAAAAAGACTGTACTGCTGGCAAAATGCTCGCAAAAACCGGCTTGGGTCTGCCATAAAAACTCATCCACACTGTGCTCGCCGAGGGTTCCAGGGCGTAGCGTGTAGCGAAACCGCTCGCGGTAGAACCCCATCAGTCGCTGAATCAACGTTTGCGCCGAGGCGGATTCTTCCGCCCAACGCCGGGCTGTCTCTCGGGTGCGGGGATTACCGTGATCGGGCAACTGTAACTCACGGCGCCGCTCAAGCTCAGTCAGTGCATTCGGCTTGAACCGGTAATCTGTCACCGAGGTGACCTCATAGGACACTCGTCGCATCACTGGCTCTCTACGCTGTAAACGCAGATCCTCCGACAGACCTGCCTCTGTTTGCCACTGAACCGGTGCACCGAGCGCAAACAGCCAGGGCTGGCGCGTCGGTTCAAGCATCACCTCATAACGAAGGGGCTCACTTTGAAGCTTCAATGCGCTGCTCTGCCAGGTTTGCGCCTCCTCCTCACGCCACATCAACGCCCTGGCATCTTCCTGCCAATAGCCCGGTTGCCAACGACGACCATCAAACTCGGAGAACACCAGCCCCCGCCAGTAACGGTCAGTCGGCGGTGGTGCCGGGCTTTCAAAGGTCACCCGGAATGCCAGGGCATTGGATTGGGCCAGCGTACTGACATCACCCGGCGACATGGAATCACTCAAGCCGGTCACACCAGCTCGCTCATCATCAGGGACAGACCACAGCGCGCCCGTGCGAGGGACCAGCAGAAACAAGACCAGCATCAAGGGAATCGCCTGCAGCAACAGCGGCACGGCGCGCCGTGCTCCCGTTGCCCAGCCATTCCTGCGCTCAGACTGGTGAGCGGCCGCCAGCGTGGCCGTCAAACACGCCAGCGATATCAGGCCGTACAGGGCACCCAGCGGGCCGGAGTGGAATAGAAACTGCGTAGCGGCTACAAAATATCCCAGGTAGATGGTGACCAACAGATCTCGTTTGCGGCGCAGCTCAAGGAGTTTCAGAATGAAACCGGCCAGTAGCAGGCCAATCATCGCACTCATGTCCAGGCGTCCGCCGTAGCTCGCCACCAGTCCGGCGGCAAAACCGCTCATCAGCAACAGTCGCACAGGCAGAGTCGGAAAACTCCAGGCACCCCGAAAAATTTGCCACCGCCACAGAACGACCCACAACCAGCCCAGCCAAAGCCACCAGGGCGCATGGGTAGAATGTGGCACCAAAATGACGGCCTGAGTGGCCAGCAGCCACGCCAGGCTGCTGCGAGGAACTCGTTCTGCTTCAGCCATGCTGGCGCCCCGGTAAGCCAAACTGCGCCAGCGCACGCAACACATCCGTCTGGTGGCCCACACCCCGGCCGGGCGGCAACGTCAATCCAGGAAGTCGCAGGCCATACTCGGCGCGAGTCTTACCGTACTCTACGGCCCAGAAACAGAGACGGCTCAGACGGCTCTCCTGGTCCAGCCCTGCCAGAGCCTCCCAGTCGAGCCAGACCTGCTCGCTTTGATAACCCCGAAAGTCCTTCAAAAACAGACCGCGTTCCCGGGCCAGCACTTTCCAGGCCACGTGCGCCAGGGGCGCCCCCTCCTGATAACGGCGAAACCCCTGAAATTCCTCTTGATTATCGTCGGACAAGCGCTGCCCCTCTTCGGGGTTGGCATAACTCTGCGGTGGCGTTTCTCCCGTCCGGGGCGCCGGGTAGATCAGAGCCTCGGCTTGCGGGTATACCCAGGACCATACCCGGAAAAACCCAAGCGGGTAGACGCTGTCCACCCTCAACCGCCCCGGAACGAGCCAGCCGCGATAACGGGCCCGGTGCGCCAACCTCAACTGATGCTCGCCCCCGGTCGGAATATCAACGGTCAACGGCAAATCCTTATCCCAGTACAACCGCAACGCCTCATGAGCGGTTCTGGGCGCTGCCTCCACCAGCACCTCGAACTCAACGTGCTCTCCGGCGAAGGCGGCGTGACTGCGCACCACTGAAAGCCCCAAACCGGACAGATTGCGAAAAGCCGGCACAATAGAAACGGTCATCAAGCTGAACAACAAAAATGCAGTCGCCAACACCAGATTATTGTTGTAGTTGGTGCCGAGAACCCAGAGTAACGCAATCACCACCAGAAACCCCGCACCCTGCCAGGTTGGCAGGACGTAGATGGCACGGTGACGCAGGCGCACTTTTGCGGCTCGCGGTGCGCGACGGGAGGCCCATCGGTCAAACCAGGCGGAAATAAGAGTGGATGATCGCATTGGGCCTCGGCGCGGCAGCACACACAAACCTCATACCTTACCCGCGAGCGCCACCAGGCGCCAGCCGCGCCGACACAAAACCCAAAGAATACTTTGACATTCCCGGGCGATAGCGCGACCATAAATGAGAATAATTTGTTTTCTCCTGTAGTAAGGCCCCATCGCATGGCTCTTTTCTCTCGGCGACTGCCCACCGCCTTTGTTCTGTTCGGCCTGTTGTTCGCATTGATGCTGCCCGCTTCCGTACACGCCAGTTCACAAACCGCCCTGGTGCAGTTGGTGGAATACATTGGCGCGGATTACGTGAATGCCGTTCAGGATGGGGAGATTATCAGTCAGGAAGAATATGACGAAATGAGCGAATTTTCCCGGCTGCTGCACGAAGGCATCGGCGAGCTGGAAGCGGTGGATGGCCGGGAACTATTACTGGAACAAGCCCGCCAATTACAGGCCGCCGTGACAGAGAAGGCACCAGGAACCCGAATCAAGTCACTGGCCCAGGCCATTCGCGGCACCCTGGTTGAGGTTTATGGCATTCCGGTCCTGCCCCAGAGCGCGCCCGACCTCAAGAATGCCCCTGCGCTTTACCAGACACACTGCGCGGCCTGCCATGGAGCGGAAGGCCGAGGCGACGGCCCGGCATCTGGCACACTTGAACCGGCACCCACCAATTTTCAAGAGCTGGAGCGCTATGCCGGTCGCTCCCTGCTGGGATTGTTCACCACAATTACCGGTGGCGTGGACGGCACCGGTATGGCGGCTTTTGACAACACGCTGAGCGAAAAAGAGCGCTGGAGCCTCGCCTTCTACGTCGGGAGTCTCGCCGTTACTCCCGACATGGTCACACGGGGTCGACAGGCTCTGGAAACCATGCCGGGATTAAAAACCCAGCTACCATTGGAGGCGGTGATCGCCAAAGCGCCGGAGGATGTTCGTGATGACATCAACGAAGCGGCGTTTGACGCGGTCGGGTATCTGCGCACGCAACCCGAGGCTCTGTTCAGCCAGAACCGCTTTATCGAACTCAGCGAGGCCCGCCTGGCCGAGGCGGATCTCGCTTACCGTGAAGGTCGTCTGAAAGACGCCCGGACCGCCGCGCTGTCGGCCTACCTGGATGGCTTTGAATTGATTGAGCAGCAGCTGGCGGCCGTGGATGCCGATATGATGCGCGAAACCGAGCGGCATTTTATGGCCGTGCGTGAAGCCATTGAACGCGAGCGTTCGGCAGATGAAGTCAGTGACCGTATTACCGAGGCCAGAAGCCACTTGCGTGCGGCGGCAAACCGTCTCGACGGCGACAGCCTGGGTGCGGCCGCTACCTTCTCAGCCAGCTTCTTTATTTTATTTCGCGAGGGGCTTGAAGCACTGTTGATCGTCGCCGCCCTGCTCACCTTTACGCGTAAAGCCCACGCCACCACCGCCCGTCGACAAATCCACGGTGGCTGGATTCTGGCGCTGATCGCCGGGGTGGCCACGTGGTATGTGGCCTCACAACTGATTACCCTCAGCGGGGCAACACGAGAGCTGACCGAGGGTGTCGCCGGTCTGACCGCGGCATTCATTCTCTTCTATGTCGGTTTCTGGATGCACAGCAACAGTCAAAACCAGCGCTGGTTAAGTCACTTGAAAGGCAAAGTGGACAATGCGTTGGACGGGGGCACCGGCTGGGCCTTGGCGGTCGTTTCGTTTATTTCCGTGTACCGGGAGATGTTCGAGACCATACTGTTCTATCAGGCCCTGTGGAGTCAGGTCGGTGCCACCGCCGCACCGTACCTCTTCTACGGCATGTTCACCGCCGTACTCGCCCTGGTTGTGGTCTGTGTGCTGATTTTCCGCCTGGGAATGCGCCTGCCTTTAGGGGTGTTTTTCAAGGCCACCAGTCTGGTGCTACTGGTTCTGTCGATCATTCTTCTCGGCAAGGGCATCGCGGCGCTTCAGGAGGCGGGCTGGCTCAACGCCCGCTATCTGCCATTGCCAAGCGTGGAATGGCTGGGTTTCTTCCCAACGGTTCAGGGCGCGGTGGCTCAGGCCATAGCGGTGGTATTAGCCGTGGTGCTGTGGGTCTACGGCCGACAGCAGGCGGCCCGGGCCGCCAGGTAGTCGGGTAATCAGGCGATGACATCCACCGCATTAAGCAATTCGGCCACCAGTGTCTGAGCGTGCCCTTCCGAGCCGCTGGTGGCGGAAGTCACACGATGCCCGATGACCGATGGCACCAGCGCCTGCAAGTCTTCGGGAATCACATAGTTGCGGTTGTGCATGAAGGCCCAGGTCTTCGCCACGCGCAACAATGCCAGAGCCCCGCGGGGCGACAAGCCGCACGCAAACTCCGGTGAGTGCCGGGTGTGTTGCACCAGTCTCTGCAAGTAATCAATCAAACTATCGGACGTTTTCACCTGCTTGGCCGCCCGCTTGATCGCTGGCAGCTTTTCGGGGCTCAGGCGGGCTTTTAGCCGGGCCAGTTGCGCCCGTGGGTCGCCGCCGAGAAAGAGGCGGCGCTCAGCGTCCGGCGACGGATAACCCAGGCTGATACGCATCAGGAAGCGGTCCAGTTGGGATTCCGGCAGAGGAAAAGTACCCATTTGGGATAAGGGATTCTGGGTCGCGATGACAAAGAAGGGGTCGTCCAGCTTCCGGGTTTCCCCCTCAATGGTCACCTGTCGCTCTTCCATGGCCTCAAGCAAAGCGCTCTGGGTTTTGGGGGTGGTACGGTTGATCTCGTCGGCCAGGAGCAGCTGGGTAAACACCGGACCGGGATGAAACACAAAGCGTCCGGGATCACGTTCATACACGGACACCCCGATGATATCGGCGGGTAACATGTCGCTGGTGAACTGGACTCGCTGGTAGGACAAGCCGAGGGTTTTTGCCAGCGCATGCGCCAGTGTGGTTTTACCCATCCCCGGCAGGTCTTCGATCAACAGGTGCCCATCCGACAAGACACACGCAAGCGCCAGCTTTATCTGCTCTTCCTTGCCCAGTAGCACCTGACCAATCTCATCGATAATGGTCTGAATAAAATCTCTCATACCGGCTCCCCTTCCGATGATGAGGGCCGGATCAGCCCAGGCCTCGTGCCAGATCGTTTTTTAGATCGTCTACATCCTCCAGCCCTACCGCCAGGCGGATCAGGTTGTCGGTAACTCCCGCTTCAGCGCGCTGTTCCGGAGAGAGTCGACCATGGGTGGTGGTGGCCGGATGCACGATGGTGCTTTTTGCATCCCCAAGATTGGCGGTCAGGGAAAAAATTCGCGTGCGGTCAATCAGGCTCCAGGCCGCCTCGCGATCGCCTTTAACCCGGAATGACAGAACACCGCCAAACGCTGATTGCTGGCGCCGTGCCAACTCGTGACCGGGGTGAGATGCCAAACCGGCGTAGAACACTTTTTCCACCTGCGGCTGCTCCTGCAACCATTGCGCCAGTGCGAGCGCATTGCGGGAATGGGCTTCCATGCGCAGCCGCAAGGTTTCCAGCCCTTTCAGAAATACCCACGCATTGAAGGCGCTCATCGTGGGACCGGCGCTGCGAATAAACGCGAGCACTTCTCCCATGCTTTCGCGATCCCCCGCGACGACACCACCCAGGCACCGCCCCTGCCCATCAATGTATTTGGTGGCCGAATGCACAATGATGTCGGCACCAAATTCCAGGGGACGTTGCAGCGCTGGTGTGCAAAAACAGTTGTCTACCACCAGCCGCGCGCCCTGCTCGTGCGTCAGTTCAGCGAGCCGGGTCAAATCCACCACATCGCACAACGGATTGGATGGAGTTTCCACAAACACGAGCCGGGTTGAGTCCCGAAACCCGTCGCGCCAGGCGTTCATATCCGTGGGGTCCACAAACGTGGTGTCCACACCAAACTTTTTCAGATATTTGGTGAACAATACCGTAGTGGTTCCGAACACACTGCGTGAACACAGAATGTGGTCACCGGCCTGCAATAACGCCAGGCAGGTACTGAGAATGGCGGACATACCCGACGCGGTCGCCACGGCACTTTCAGCCTTTTCCAGCGCGGCGATACGCTCTTCAAACGCTCGTACCGTGGGGTTGGTATATCGCGAATACACATTTCCGGGAGTGTCGCCGGCGAAACGCGCTGCCGCTTCACGGGCACTGTCAAACACATAGCTGGAGGTCAGGAACAGCGCTTCACTGTGCTCGCCCTCCGGTGACCGGTGACACCCGGCACGTACCGCTAACGTATCCAGTCCGGTGTGTTCGAGAAAATCATCACTGTCTGTCATGAGTATTTGCGTCTTTACCGTCAGGAGTTCTCTGCCAGATCATTGTGCAGACCAATCAGTGTCGCCTCAGCCTTGGCCGCCGTGATACTGGCTTTTTGCCGGGCACCTTCGTGACGTTCCGCCTCCAGTTTCTCCAGGTAGGCATTGTCTACGTCGCCTGTGACATATTCACCGTTGAACACCGCACAGTCAAATTCGGTCACCTTGTCGGTGCCTTCCGCCGAGGCCGCAATCAAGTCGTCCAGATCCTGGTAGATCAACCAGTCCGCACCGATTTCCCGACACACCTCTTCCTGAGTCCGGCCGTGCGCGATCAGTTCTTTCACCGTTGGCATATCGATGCCGTACACATTCGGATAGATAACCGGCGGCGCGGCTGAGGCGAAATACACTTTGGCCGCACCAGCTTCCCGTGCCATTTCAATAATCTGCTGGCAGGTGGTGCCCCGCACAATGGAGTCGTCGACCAGCAATACATTCTTGCCCTTGAACTCCAGTTCAATGGCATTGAGTTTTTGCCGCACCGATTTCTTGCGCTGCTGCTGGCCGGGCATAATAAAGGTCCGGCCAATGTAGCGGTTTTTCACCAGTCCTTCCCGGAACTTTACGCCCAGGTTGTAAGCCAGCGCCTGGCCGGCCACCCGGCTGCTGTCCGGGATCGGGACCACGACATCGATGTCGTGGTTGGGGCGTTCGCGCAGGATTTTATCCGCCAGCCTCTCGCCCTGGCGCAAGCGCGCTTTATAGACGGAAATACCGTCCATAATGGAATCTGGCCGGGCGAAGTAAACATGCTCGAAAATACAGGGAGTCAGGCGGGTTTTCTCAGCGCATTGGCGGCGATGCAACTGACCCTCGGCGGTAATGTAGATGGCTTCGCCGGGAGCGACATCATCAATCAGGTCAAAGCCCAGCACATCGAGCGCTACACTCTCTGAGGCCACCATGTACTCAACACCGTCCGAGGTCTCACGCTTGCCATACACCAGAGGGCGAATACCATGCGGATCGCGAAAGGCAATCAGTCCATAGCGCGCGATCATTGAAACCACGGCATAACCGCCACTGACCCGATGGTGGACGCCGGAAATGGCCTGGAAAATGTCGTCTTCGTTGGGCTGCAATTTGCTCTGGGATTGCAGTTCGTGCGCGAAGACATTCAGTAACACTTCGGAATCCGAATCGGTGTTGACATGACGAAGGTCTGTTTTAAACAGTTCTTCGCTCAGCTGGTCCGCGTTCGTCAGGTTACCGTTGTGTGCGAGTGCAATCCCGTACGGCGAATTGACATAAAACGGCTGTGCCAGCGCCGGGCCGGAGCTGCCCGCCGTCGGGTAGCGCACATGGCCGATACCGATGTTGCCCACCAGGCGTTGCATGTGGCGGGTGCGGAATACATCTTTTACCAGTCCGTTGGCTTTCTGCTGGGCAAGTTTGCCCCCGTCACAGGTCATAATACCCGCTGCGTCCTGGCCGCGATGCTGGAGTACGGTCAGCGCGTCATAGAGCTGAAGATTGACGTCGCTCTTGCCCACAATACCCACAATGCCGCACATAGAAAACCACCTTTATGTTGCTGTTTACTCAAACCATTGCAGAAAAAACCGGCTTGTCTCGCCCGCCAGAGCCCGAGCCCAACCTTCAAAGGCCAGGAACTGCGGTATCAGGGCGGACTCTCGCCACCATTCGTCCTGCTCCATGGGAATAATTGTCGGAAGAAGAATCAAAAGCGCCATCACCACCAGCAGACCACGAGCCAACCCAAAAATCATACCGAGCAGCCGGTCGGTGCCGGACAGCCCGGTCATGCGGACCAGCTCGCCAATCAGGTAGTTCACCATGGCGCCAACAATCAATGTCGCCGCGAACAAGGCCACAAACGCGACCACTTCGCGAATAGAAGGGGTGGGGATCAAATCCGTCAGCAGTACGGCCAACCGGTCACTGAACAACATGGCAATGACGAACGCCACTATCCAGGTAACCAGGGACAGGGCTTCTTTGACGAAACCACGCTTGATACTAATAAGGCTGGAGACCAGCAAGATGCTCAGTATGGTCCAATCCGCCCAATTCATGACCTGGCCTGACTCATGTGCTTGTGGAAGGCTCCCCGGTTGCTTGCGCGCGCATTTTAGCAGAGGCACCCCATATCAGATACCCCCGGTTGAATCAGGGTTCGAAGCGCATGATTAACGCGTCAACCTTCAGCAGCCGATCCACTTCGGCCTTGGTTGCCTCGGCATCGGAACGGCTGATTTTGGGGCCGATGTAAACCCGGCTCACTTGAGCATCACCCACGGTGGCGGTACGTACATAGGCGCGATGCCCCTCGGCCTGCAACCTGTCCCGTAGCGTCCGGGCGGAGTCCGCAGAACGATAGCTGATGACCTGCACGACCCAGGCACTCTCGCCGGCCGCGGCGGGGGGTTGCTCAGATGAATCTTCGCCCTGCGGTGGAACGCTGGCGTCGGCGTCTGTCTCGGATTCAACCGCGTCGTCAGAGGCAGCAACCTCTTCACTGGCAACGGGCTCTACCGGCACCTGATCACTTTTCGGCATAAACATGGTGTCAGGTTCAGGAGCCGGCTCGATATCACTGGGCGCCTGCGGCGATTGGAAGGTGAGCGTCTGGGTCGGAGGCCGATCAGGAATCAACGTTTTCGTACTGACCGGCTCTACCTGTCGGTCACGCAGAAAACTGGGCAACACCAACACAGCCACCGCCAGCAGTACCACGGCACCCACCAATCGCTGTTTAAGACCGATGTTCACTTGTCCTCCAGAGAGTCCGTGTCGGATAGGGGTGCCTCATTGCCGGCGTGCTCACAGGGCTCGCCTTTGTTCAGAGCGACCAGGGCGGCACTTACCGTGAAAAACGAGCCCATAAAGACAATTCGATCACCCGGCTGCACACTGAGTTCAAGCCAGCGCAACGCCTCCGGTACTGTACCATAGCCTCCCGGTTGTGCCCCCAGTTCGGCCAGATCCTTCTTCAGCTGTTCGGGAGACGCCGCGCGGGGCACACCCGGTAGAGCCGCCAGCCACCACTCTGTGGCCAATGATTTCATCGGGGCCAGCGTCCCCACCCGGTCCTTATCCGCCATGATACCGACAACGACAAAAGTGCGGGCCACCGGGTGTCGCGCCAGCCGTTCGGCCAAATGGCGAGCGGCTGCAGGGTTGTGTGCCACATCTAATATAACAGGACAGCCTCGCCAGCTTAATTGTTGGAAGCGCCCCCGCAAAGTCAGCTTCTCCAGTCCGCTTTCTGGAACAATCGCCGGGAGATCCACGCCCAGTTGAGCAACGGCTTGCAACGCAGCCGCCACACTCGACCAAGGCAGCAACGGGACCGGGAGGGTCAGGTGCAGTGGTTGATTCTCCGCGGAGCTCCCCCACCAACACCAACCTTCTGCGCGCACTTCGAAGCCAAAGGCGTCTCCCGCGCACTGCAATGTCACACCCATCTGAGCCGCCGTGTCCAACAGCCCCAGCGGCGGCTCTGGATCCGCACAGAGACCGGGTCGGCCCGTGCGATAAATACCGGCCTTTTCACGACCAATACTGTCCCGGTCATTGCCCAGCCAGCTCTGATGATCCAGGTCAACGCTGGTGACTACCGCGACATCAGCGTCCAGAAGGTTGACCGCATCCAGACGCCCCCCCAGCCCAACTTCCAACACCATCACATCGACGTTGACATCGCGAAAAATCTCAAACGCCGCCAGAGTGCCAAATTCAAAATAGGTGAGGCTGATATCGCCACGGGCTTCATCGATTCGTGCAAACGCTTCGCACAACGCCGCATCAGAGACCGGTTGACCGTTTACGCACACACGTTCGTTGTAGCTGAGGATATGGGGAGAGATGTAGCTGCCGACTTTCCAGCCCGCGGCCCGCAATAATGCAGAGCAGACCGCTACGCAGGAGCCTTTGCCGTTGGTGCCGCCAATCGTAACAATGCGGGCGCGGGGATTAAGCAAACCCAACCGATCCGCCACGATGCGGATGCGACCGAGACCCAGCTCAATCTCGACAGGGTGATGACCTTCAAGCCAAATGAGCCAGTCATCAAGCCGTTCAAATCGCTTTGACGTCAATCAGACCGCCTCTTGCCGAGTCAGCTTTGCCAGCAGCCGCCCTACCGTATCACGCATATCACGGCGATGAATAATCATATCAATAGCGCCCTTATCGAGCAGGAATTCACTGCGCTGGAATCCTTTGGGCAATTTCTGCCGAATGGTTTGTTCAATAATATTGGGGCCGGCAAAGCCCGCTCGCGCATTGGGTTCCGCTGCGTTGATATCGCCGAGCAATGCCAGACTGGCCGAAACGCCACCGTATACCGGGTCCGTCATAATCGAAATGTAGGGTGTGCCCTGCAGTTTCAGTCGTTCAATAACGGCACTGGTTTTGGCCATCTGCATCAGGGAGATCAATGCCTCCTGCATACGTGCCCCACCCGTCGCCGAAAAACAAACCAGTGGAATGTCGTCTTCCAGCGCCACTTTGGCGGCGCGGGCAAAACGCTCGCCCACCACATACCCCATGGAACCGCCGTGAAAAGCGAACTCGAAGGCCACCGCTACAACTGGCATCCCTTTCAAGGTCCCTTTCATGGCCACCAGAGCGTCTTTCTCGCCGGTGCTTTTCTGGGCGGTGGTAAGCCGGTCCTTGTATTTTTTGACATCCCGGAATTTCAAACGGTCAATCGGCTCCACGTTGGTCGCCAGTTCCTGCCGGTTCTCCTCATCCAGAAACAGGTTGAGCCGCGATCGGGCACCGATGCGCATGTGATGGTCGCACTTGGGGCAAACGTCCAGATTACGCTCCAGTTCAGGCCGGTACAGGACTGACTGACACTTCACACATTTTTTCCAAAGGCCCTCAGGCACCTTGCTGCTGCGCTTGCCTTCCGAACGGGCCATGCTGGGGACAATTTTCTCAAGCCAACTCATGACAATTCTCTCTGCTCAATCGGTTCAAACTCATTAAACGATTCAAAAACACTGACGGCGACGACAGGCTCGTCGGCCTGGCGTTGCGGAAATCTAACCATCCAGACCGGCACGAATATCTTTCACGATGCGTCCCACCTCCGTGGCCACGGTGTCGGCACTTTCATCGGCCAGTTCGCCCATGCGATTCACCAGGACACTGCCTACTACCACGCCATCGGCCAAGTCGGACAACTTTTTCGCAGTCGCCGCATCTTTAATACCAAACCCGATACACAGCGGAAGATCGGTCAATTCCCCAAAGGTTTCCAACTTCGCCTTAACCGCATCGACATCCAGGTGACCTGCGCCGGTCACCCCTTTAAGTGAGACGTAATAAATAAATCCGCTAGCCAATTTGGCAACGCGGCGCGCACGCTCGACACTGGTCGTCGGAGCCAGCAGCAAAATGTTATCCAGCCCGGCGGCATGCAGTTCACGGCTAAAGGCCTCGGCTTCTTCCGGCGGCAAATCCACGGTGAGAAAACCATCGACACCTGCCTCGGCCGAGCGGGACGCCACCGCTTGGTACCCCATGCGCTCGACCGGATTGGCGTAGCCCATCAGCACCACGGGCGTCTCGCTGTCTGTTTCCCGAAACGCGCGCACCAACTCCAGCGTACTGCTCAAGCTGATGTTGTGTACCAAGGCCCGTTCGTGGCCTTTTTGAATGACTGGACCTTCGGCCATCGGGTCGGAGAACGGCACACCCAGTTCGATAATATCAACGCCCTGACGAACCAGTTCGTGCATGGTGGGCAGAGTGGCGGCGGGCGTCGGGTCACCGTTAACAATATAGGTGACCAGCGCTTTGCGTCCCTGCTGACGCAGTTTTTCCATACGTTGGGCAATACGACTCATGAATTCGGTTTCCTGGTGTCTAAACTTCGATGCTATCTACACTTCAATACCATCAATCTTGGCGACGGTCAGAATATCTTTGTCTCCGCGGCCTGACAGATTGACCACGATGGATTGCTTCGGACTCATTGTCTTCGCCAGCTTCTCCGCGTAAGCCAATGCATGGCTGGATTCCAGCGCTGGCATAATGCCTTCGACCAGCGTTGTTTTGCGGAAAGCCGAGAGCGCTTCGTCATCATTGATAGCGACGTAATTGACCCGCCCAAGGTCTTTCAACCAGGCATGCTCGGGCCCAACACCGGGGTAATCGAGACCGGCAGAGACCGAGTGCGTTTCGATAATCTGTCCGTTCTCATCTTCCATCAAATAGGTGCGGTTCCCGTGCAATACCCCGGGGACGCCATCGTTAAGTGGCGCCGCATGGCGGCCGGTTTCAACCCCGTCGCCCCCCGCTTCCACGCCGTACATTTCAACACTATCGTCTTTGAGGAAGGGATGGAACAGGCCAATCGCATTGGAACCGCCCCCCACACAGGCCACCAGCGCGTCCGGGAGACGGCCGGTCTGCTCCAGATGCTGAGCGCGGGCTTCACGCCCAATGACCGCCTGAAAATCACGCACCAGCTGCGGGTAGGGATGCGGACCAGCGACAGTACCGATAATATAGAACGTATCATCGACGTTGGTGGCCCAGTCGCGCATGGCCTCGTTCATCGCATCTTTCAATGTGCGGGAACCCGAGGTGACCGGGATGACTTCCGCCCCCAGCAGCTTCATCCGGTAGACGTTCAGCGATTGGCGCTGGACATCTTCAGCGCCCATGTAAACACAGCATTTCAACCCGAGTCGGGCGGCTACCGTGGCGGTGGCCACGCCGTGTTGCCCGGCACCGGTTTCGGCAATCACGCGCTGCTTTCCAGTGAACTTTGCCAGCAGTGCCTGGCCAATGGTGTTGTTTACCTTATGGGCTCCGGTGTGATTCAAATCTTCCCGCTTGAGATAGATTTGCGCCCCACCCAGTTCGCGGCTCCAGCGCTGAGCGTGGTAAAGCGGAGAGGGTCGCCCCACATAGTAGGCGAGATCGCGATCAAACTGGGCTTGAAAGTCCGGATCGTTTTTCAGGTTGGAATAAATGCTTTTCAGTTCGTCCAGCGCATAAATCAATGTCTCCGACACGAACCGCCCCCCATAGGGGCCGAAATGGCCATCATCACTCGGGAACTGGCTGTAGTCGGTTTCGGAATACCGTTTGCCGGACAGGGTTTGAGTCTTTGAAGTCACCGTTGCTCACCTTTAACGCCGTTTGAGGCATTCTCTATAAATTGCCGGACCTTCCGGGCATCTTTACGCCCCGGCCCGGCCTCTACGCCGCCACTGACGTCTACACCATAGGGGTGGGTAGCAGCAATGGCGTGGGCCACGTTGTTCGGGGTCAGCCCGCCGGCCAGAATCACGGGACGGGCCGCTTGTCTGGGTACGCGTTTCCAGTCAAACGTCTCACCAGTACCTCCGGGTACGCCCTTTCGATAGGCATCAAGCAAAAACCCGTCGGCTCTGGGGTGGGCGGCCATCGCTGCATCCAGATCCAGCTCTGGTTTCATACGTAATGCTTTAATATAAGGACGCCCAAAGGACTCGCAATGTTCCGCAGATTCGTTCCCATGAAACTGTAGCAGTTGCAAGGGGACCCTTTGCAACACGGTCTCCACGGCCTCGGGCTCTGCATCCACGAACAGGCCAACCAGCGTTACCAAGGGACCGACCGCATCGGCCACGGCGCGCGCCGCCTCCACATTCACCGCTCGCGCACTCGGCGGATAAAACACCAGCCCGAGGGCGTGCGCACCAGCGTCCAGGGCCATACGCCCGTCTTCTGGCGTTGTGATGCCACAAATCTTGATGCGCATAACAGCCCCCTAAAATCCGAGCGCAAATACTAGCAGAAATTGGGGTGAATTGCTGCGCCCCTAGGAGTGGTGCTCAGCTCCGCCGCAAACCGCCCAACGGCTCGGGGATCATCAATGGCCCTGGCTCACACGCTGGCAGACCGAATCGGCTGGGATACTCGACATTCACCAGGTATAACCCAAAAGGACGGGCGGTAACCCCGCCGACGCTGCGATTCTTCGCAGCCAGTATCTCAGCAGCGCCCCCCACCGGCATCTCACCCGCGCCAATCGCCATCAACACCCCGACGATATTGCGCACCATATGATGCAAAAATGCGTTGGCTTTGACCTCCAGAACGATCAGCTCGCCGCGACGAGCCAGGTGTAAATACTCGATGGTGCGCACTGGGCTGCGGGCCTGGCACTGGCTGGCCCGATACGAGGTGAAATCGTGCTCTCCCACCAGGCTCTGGCCCGCCTCATGCATTGCCTCCACATCCAGCGGTTTGCGGGACCACGTGATGTGCTGGTGGGTCAATGCTGAATAGCTCGCTCGATCAGAAATCAGGTATCGGTAGGTTCGAGAGTGAGCGCTGAAACGGGCATGGAACTCCGACGTCACCGTTCGAGCCCATCGAATACCAATATCAGCAGGTAAATGCGCGCGCGTTCCTTTAACCCAGGCTTTTTCCGGTCGGTCCGCCAGTGTATCGAAATGGATGATTTGACCTGTGGCATGTACGCCGGCATCGGTGCGCCCGGCGCAAACCAGGGTGACAGGCTCATTGGCGATCGCCGTCAAGGCCCGCTCCAAATGTTGCTGCACAGTCGCCACACCGCTCGGCTGTGTCTGAAAACCGTGATAGTGAGACCCCAGATACTCCACCGCCAATGCCACACGATGCATACCTTCCGGCCAGGGCGTTTCAGACCCGATTTCAGAATTGCGCACGTAGGGCCGAGCGAGAGCATGTTCGGGGTCAATCATCAGACGAAAGACTTTCTCTGGTGTTAACAGAATGCCACCCTCAGGTAGCCGCATTTCTTAAACAACAAAGCCTTGCGTCCAACGACACAAGGCTTTGTCGGCGAGCTTTCGACGAAATCAGGTGATAATGCGTCCCAGCAGCTCGTCGGCTTCTTTACGCTGATCCTCATTGCCTTCCTCGCGAACTTCTTCCAGGATATCGCGAGCACCATCCGTGTCTCCCATATCGATGTAGGCACGAGCCAGATCCAGCTTGGTAGCGGCTTCATCCGCGTCAGCCAGAAAGTCCAGCTCGGCATCCATGTCCTCGTCGTCAATCAGATCCGCCTCACTCTGTGTGTAGTCTTCAGGGAGGATATCGTCCGACGAATCGCCGCCCTGCACGGAGAGATCGTCTTCCACCGCCGGCGGTTCGGCTTCCTGTTCGTCCCGGTTTTCCAGATCGGCGTCCAGATCGCTCATCTCTTCATCCAGCGATGATAGATCCATGTCACCCATATCCAGACTGTCGAGGTCCAGGTCATCCTCCGCTTCGGGGGATGTGGCCTCTTCCTCAGCGGGAAGTTCTTGCTCGAGCCTGGTTTCTGCTTCGGGTTCAAGACCGCTTTCAGGTTCGCGATCACTTTGGGATGCCGACCAATCTTCAGTAAACGCTTCCTCGTCGTCCAGATCGGCGAGACCTTCAGAGGCCGCGGCCTGCTCATCCTCTGTGGTGGCGGCACTGTCGAAGTCAGTGTCACTCAAGGTCAACTCATCTTCAGCATCTTCTTCCAGGGAAAACCCCAGGTCGCTCGTATCAGCCTGTGCTTTGGGCTCGTCAGACGCTTCTGGGGAGTCGTCAAGCAATGACAATTCGTCGTCCAGTGCCTCTAAACGATCGCCATCAGCAGCGTCGGTCTCAAAATCGAATTCCCAGTCATCAAGCTCGGACGCCTCAGGTGATTGGGCAGAGCGCTGATCAGCACTGTCGGAGAGAGCAAAGTCTCCCTCGTCCAGTTTGAGATCCAGCTCGGGGAAGTCGTCACTCTCTTCCTCGGTGCGGTCTTCCTCGGTGCGGTCTTCCTCTGTGCGGTCGCCTTCTGCACGGTCACCTTCTGCACGGTCACGTTCCGTTAAGGTAACGGCGTTGTCATCACTTTCATCCAGAGTAAAGTCCAGGTCGCCATCGATGTCACCATCGATCTCATCGAAGGAGAAGTCATCACCCTCAGCGGACGCCTTCACCGCGCCATCATCGGTGATGGACGCCTCGGACTTCGGCTCCTCGTCCAGGTCAAACTCAAAATCGTCATCCAGCCCAAGATCAAACTCACTGTCCTCACCGGCCTCAGAGCGTTCCTCATCGTGCGTCAGCGTAACCGCTGCGGATTCCGGCTCGCCGGATGGCTCCAGCGCAGACACGTCAAATTCGCCCGCCCCGGGAATCGTCTCGCGCAGCTCGGACGCACGTTGAATAGCGTCCCGATCCCCAGTCTCCAAAAGCGCCGCATAATGGTGATCAAAGGAGCGTACGTCACGATTTTCGGCGTATATCTCCAGCAGCTTGGAGCGGATTGCCGGAGAGTCCGGCTCTTTATCCAACGCTTTCAACAGCAACTCTTCGGCCTGATCCAGTTTGCCATAGGCAATATAGATATCCGCTTCACCGACAACGTCGCCTGTTTCCGCCTCGACCTCGGGCTCCTCAATGGCCTCATTCCAATCGTCTGGCGCCATGTCGGAAGTGTCGTCTTTCTCGGAGGCATCATCCAGGCGGTCCTCTCCCACTTCCATCGTCTCCTGCTCTGCCTGGAAAGCAGCGTAATCGTCTTCAGTGAAGGCCGGATCCAGCGGCTCATCAGTGTCAGTGTCCTCAAAGTGGCCGTTGCTTCCGTCGTTCGATGGCGAGGACTGGCGGCGACGCACTGCCAACAAGATCACTATCAACAGCCCCAATACGCCAAGACCCACCCACAACAGGTTGTCCATTACATGGTCCACTAACGTCTTTGGCTTTGGAGCGGAACGCACTACCCGCTTACCCCGGTCGTCCGAGGAGGTGGCCACTTCAGCGCTATCTACCTCAGCACCTACCTCAGCATCTACCTGAGGATCAGCCTGCGAATCACCCTCTGACGATACATTGCCGGTATTCTCTGCCGACGCCTGGGTGTCGGCACTGTCATCACGTGACGGCTCTTCCGCATCCTGATTCTGACGTGCAGTGGCCTGAAGAGCGCGCAACTGCTCGTTAGAGGCTTCGATCAGGCTTTCCATGGTTTCAATTTGCGCTTCGAGCTCCTCTACCCGCGACGCCAGTTCGCGGTTTTCCCGACGACTTTTATCCAGTTCTTCACGAGCCCCGGCCAGCTCCGCTTCCACCTCGGCTCCCGAATCCGTACTTTGCCCGCCGCTCTGGCCTGACTCACCACTACCATTTTGCGTTGGGGCCGCCAACCGCACCTGGCCGGACATACCGGAAGACTCTCGCGGCGCACTACCAGAGCGTTGACCCGCGTCAAGCTGGGCACCCAGTGTCCCGCCGGACCACTCACGATTTTGTTGAGCGACTTCACGCACGGCGCCTTGCCGGTTCTCCCGCAGGATTTGATCCCGGTCGGGCAGACGCAATACCTGTCCTTCCCTCAACAAGTTGATATTGCCGTTGATAAAGGCTTCCGGATTTTCACGCTGAATAGCCAGCATGGTTTGTTGCACCGACAGATCTCGGTCCGGGCGAGCCCGTAAGGCGATTTCCCACAGCGTATCGTTTGCGTTGACGCGATAGGTATCACTGCCGCCACTGGAGCGCGTTCCACCGGATTCGGTGCGAGATGGCTGCGACGCGGGATCCTGGGAAGACGTCGCGCGACGGCCTGAGGACCGCTGCTGCGCTTCGCCCGGGCTTACGGCCTGCACGGGAGACGTTTGCTGCTCGTCATCAAAGGTCGGCAGGTCCAGCAGGAACGTATACTCCCGCAGCAACCTTCCACTGGCCCAGCGGGCCTCCACCAGAAAGTTCATGTAGGGCTCGCGCACAGGCTCACGGGAGGTGACCCGAACCAGCGGACCGCCGGGTGCGTCGAGCTGGACCTCAAACTGCAGCTGGTTGTAGAACTCCAGGCGCTCAATACCGGCCCTTTGGAAGTCCGCGGTGGACGCCAGGCGCACGATAATCTCATCCCCGCTCAAATCACGCAGGTTAGTGAGCTGAATATCAGCACGAAATGGCTGATTGAGTGCCGAGTGTAGCTCGGAATTGCCCAGCCCCAAGGCGAACCCTGGCTGAGAGACCAACAAGGTAGCCAACCCCAAGACAAAAACCAGCTGACGAAGCAGATGCATAGGATGATCCTTTATTATCTCCCTGGTCCCCTTGTGCCCGACTGAAGTCATCGACTTTCCCGTCGATTTTTGTGGCACGGTGAACCTGAATTCGCTGAGCAGGAGTCAATAAACCTAGAATAGTTCTTCACTAATGGCGGTAAGTATTCATTATACGTAGCCTTTTATCAACACTCCAGCCTCCGCCCTCGCCGTGTTTCTGGCATGTTTTTATACATTCTTTGCACCGTCGCACAAAAACCCCCTCCCTTTTGTGTCCCCGCTAGACAAAAAGACCCCGCCAACAGAGCGGTTGGCGGGGTCTTTTCCGTCGGTCGATTCGACTAACGAATGGGTATCAGGCTTCCTTGAGGATCCGCAATACGCGACGCAGCGGCTCCGCTGCACCCCACAGCAACTGGTCCCCAACGGTAAACGCGGACAGGTACTGGGGCCCCATGTTCATTTTGCGCAACCGCCCTACAGGTACCGTCAGGGTTCCCGTCACCGCCGTCGGTGTCAAGTCGCGCAACGTGGCCTCTCGCTCATTGGGAACCACCTTGGCCCACTCGTTGGCTTCCGCCAGCATTTGCTCGATTTCATCCAGCGGCACATCTTTCTTCAGTTTGAGCGTCAGAGCCTGGCTGTGGCAGCGCATGGCACCGACACGAACGCAAAGGCCATCAATCGGCACCGGGTTTTCCCCGCGACCCAGGATTTTGTTCGTCTCTACATGCCCCTTCCACTCTTCTTTACTTTGACGGTTCTCAAGCTGCTTATCGATAAACGGCAGCAAACTGCCCGCCAATGGTGCCCCGAAATGCTCAGTCGGAAAATCGTCACTGCGCATTGACGCCGCCACTTTCCGGTCAATGTCCAGGATGGCCGACGCCGGATCGGCCAACTCGTCTGCCACAGCGTCACGCAGCGTACCCATTTGCGTCAGCAGTTCACGCATATTTTGAGCGCCCGCACCACTGGCGGCCTGGTACGTCATCGCGGATACCCACTCCACCAGGTCGTTCCGAAACAGGCCACCCAGGCCCATCAACATCAGGCTCACAGTACAGTTGCCACCGATGTAATTCTTGACCCCTTTGGCAATGCTGTCTTTGATCACGTCCAGGTTTACCGGATCGAGCACCAGCGCGGCGCTATCGTCCATCCGCAACGTCGAGGCGGCGTCAATCCAGTAGCCGTCCCAACCACTCTCTCTCAGTTTACCAAACACCTGGGTGGTGTAGTCGCCCCCCTGACAGGTCACAATAGCATCCAGCCCCTTTAGCGCTTCCAGGTCAAAGGCGTCTTTCAGCGGTGGCACACCATCCACTACCGCAGGGGCTTTACCACCGGCATTGGAGGTCGAGAAAAACACCGGCTCAATGTCCGCAAAATCATTCTCTGCCTGCATGCGCTCCATCAGCACAGAACCGACCATACCTCGCCATCCGATAAAACCTACTTTCATAATCTTTCTCTCTTTTTCAGTGAGTGAATTCTGAGTGGTATTTTCCCGACCGCTGCCGAAAGCCGCTTCAGCTTTTCAGCGCGGCGACCACGGCATCGCCCATTTCCCGGGTGGATACTTTGCGACCGCCTTCGGTGACAATATCCGCTGTGCGCAACCCCTGATCCAGCACTTTGCCCACCGCCGCCTCAATGGCATCGGCGGCTTCGGTCATGGACAGAGAATAACGCAACATCATGGCGGCGGACAGTATCGTCGCCAGCGGGTTGGCTATGCCTTGCCCGGCAATATCCGGCGCCGATCCGTGACAGGGTTCGTACATACCGCGCCCGTTTTTATCCAGTGAAGCAGACGGCAGCATACCAATGGACCCGGTCAACATCGCGGCGGCATCGGAAAGGATGTCGCCAAACATATTACCCGTGACGATCACATCAAACTGCTTCGGCGCTCGCACCAGCTGCATGGCCGCATTGTCCACATACATATGGGACAGTTCGACGTCCGGGTACTCCGGCGCAAGGCGCTCCATGACTTCACGCCAGAGCATGGTCGCTTCCAGCACGTTGGCTTTGTCCACCGAGCACACTTTACCGTGGCGTTTGCGTGCCATCTCGAACGCCGTGCGCCCGATTCGCTCGATTTCACTTTCGCTGTATTTGTAGGTGTTGAAACCCTCGCGCTCGCCATTATCCAGCATCCGGATTCCGCGCGGCTCGCCAAAATAAATGCCGCCGGTCAACTCTCGAACGATAAGAATATCCAGCCCGGAGACTACATCCGGTTTCAAGCTGGAGGCCTCCACCAGTTGCGGATACAACATCGCAGGTCGCAAGTTGGCGTAGAGCTCCAGTGAGGAACGGATTTTCAACAATCCTTTCTCGGGACGAATGGCACGATCCAGCTTATCCCATTGCGGCCCGCCAACAGCCCCGAGCAAAATGGCATCGGATTGCCGGGCTTTCTCCAGCGCCTCGTCGGACAAAGGCACCCCATGTTCGTCGATGGAACATCCACCCATCAAGTCTTCTTCAAACGTCAGCCCCAGATCATACTGATCATTGACCACATCCAGCACTTTGGCGGCCTCGGCTACGATCTCCGGGCCAATACCATCGCCCGGCAATAACAAAATCTGTTTTCCCACTACCTTTCTCCTGTTTGCGTGATTAAGCGTGAGCGCTGGCCGACACTAGCGCAGGCCATCGAACAGCCAGGGAGCGTCCTGTCGTCGTTGAGCTTCATAGGCTTTGATGGCCTCGGCCTGCTCCAGCGTCAAGCCAATATCATCCAGACCGTTAAGCAAACAATGTTTGCGAAACTCATCAATCTCGAAGCTAAAGGACTCGCCGCCAGGTGTCTTCACCGCTTGGCCATGGAGATCCACCGTCAACTGATAGCCCTCTTCGGCGTACATCTCCCGAAAAAGCTGATCGACAATGTCTGCCTCAAGCACGATCGGCAACAATCCGTTTTTGAAGCAGTTGTTGTAGAAGATTTCCGCAAAACTGGGAGCAATGACGCACCGAAAGCCGTAATCGTCCAGTGCCCAGGGCGCATGCTCGCGACTCGAACCGCAACCAAAATTTTCGCGAGCCAACAACACAGTTGCCCCCTGGTAGCGCTCAAAATTCAGCGGAAAATCCGGGTTTAATGGGCGGCCACTACAATCCTGGTCGGGCTTTCCTTCGTCCAGATACCGAAGCTCATCAAACAGGTTTTTACCGAAACCGGTACGTTTGATGGATTTCAAAAACTGCTTGGGAATAATCATATCGGTATCGACGTTAGCCCGATCCATAGGCGCGGCAATGCCGGTCATTTGAGTAAAGGATTTCACGCGGCTTGTCCTCCGGTAATATCGGTCACATCAACAAAATGGCCTGCAATCGCCGCCGCAGCCGCCATGGCCGGACTGACAAGATGGGTGCGGCCGCCATACCCCTGACGCCCTTCAAAGTTGCGGTTGGACGTGGAGGCGCAATGCTCGCCCGCGCCAAGCTTGTCAGCGTTCATGGCGAGACACATGGAGCAGCCTGGCTCGCGCCACTCAATGCCGGCGTCAATAAAAATCTGATGCAACCCTTCTTTCTCAGCCTGCGCCTTGACCGTACCCGAACCTGGCACAACGATAGCCTCGATCACGCTGTCGGCTTTGCGATGCCCTTTTACCACCGAAGCCGCCGCCCGAATGTCTTCAATACGGGAATTGGTACATGAACCGATAAAAACACGGTCCAGCTTGATGGAACGCACAGGCTGGTTGGCTTGCAAACCCATGTACTGCAAGGCCCGCTTCATGCTTTCGCGCTTGACTGGATCATTTTCACGTTCGGGGTCGGGAACCTGGTCGTCAATGGAAACCACCATGTCCGGCGAGGTTCCCCAGCTGACCTGAGGCCGAATGTCTTCACCGCGCATTTCCACCACTTGATCAAATGGGGCGCCCTCATCACTTTTCAGGTCTCGCCATGCCGCCACGGCTTTTTCCCAGTCCTCGCCCTTGGGCGCGTAAGGACGCCCTTCGACGTAATCGATGGTCGTTTGGTCCACTGCCACCATGCCGGCACGGGCACCGGCCTCGATTGCCATATTGCAAACCGTCATGCGCCCTTCCATGCTCATATCCCGGAAGACGTCACCGCCAAATTCAATGGCGTAACCGGTGCCCCCGGCGGTACCGATCTTCCCGATGATCGCCAATACCACATCCTTGGCGGTGACACCCGGATTGAGGGTGCCGTCCACTTTGATCAGCATGTTTTTCATTTTCTTGGCCACCAGGCACTGGGTGGCCATGACATGTTCCACCTCGCTGGTGCCAATGCCATGCGCGAGCGCCCCGAGCGCCCCATTTGTGGCCGTGTGCGAATCGCCACAAACGATCGTCATGCCGGGCAGACTCGCGCCGGACTCAGGGCCGATGACATGCACGATGCCCTGCCGGTGATCGTTAATTTTGTACTCGGTAATGCCGAACTCGTCGCAATTGTCATCCAGGGTTTTTACCTGGATGAGGGAAACGGGGTCCTGAATACCGGAGACGCCGGAGGCGCGCTCTTTCGCGGTCGTCGGTACGTTATGGTCAGGCGTGGCCAATATGGAATCCGCCCGCCAGGGTTTGCGGCCCGCCAGACGCAGACCTTCAAAGGCCTGCGGAGACGTCACCTCATGGATAATATGCCGGTCAATATAAATCAATGCGGAGCCATCGTCGCGCTCTTGCACGAGGTGGGCGTCCCATAATTTGTCGTAAAGAGTTCTGGCGCTCATACAATTGATTCCACTGATGTTTTGCACTTAACTAATCGCGGTGAAACTATTGTAAAAGCGACCAACCAATAAAACAAATTTATAATTTTTATGTATTGCATTCCCAAATGGAATGGATAAACTGAGATCATGGATACCCAACACCTTCACGCCTTTGTCGCCGTGGCCGAAACCGGCTCCTTTTCCGCCGCCGGGCAGCGGTTGCATTTGACGCAACCGGCGATTAGCAAGCGCATTGCGACACTGGAACAGCAACTCGATACCCCGCTGTTTGACCGCGTCGGTCGGAAAATCAGCCTGACGCACGCGGGTGTGTCCCTGTTACCCAACGCTCGGCGCATTTTGCAGGAAGTCGCGGATGCCGAGCGCGCCATCATGGACTTGCAAGGAGAGGTGCGCGGCCAACTGAGCATTGCCACCAGCCACCACATCGGTTTACACCGCCTGCCCCCCACGCTGCGACACTTCACCGAGCGGTACCCCGAGGTCAAACTCGACCTGCACTTTCTCGACTCCGAGCAGGCCTATCATGAAGTGTTGCAAGGGCGTTTCGATTTAGGGATTGTGACGCTGGCCCCGGAGTCAGATCCCCACATTGCCGAAGATATTATCTGGCGGGATCAACTGGACTTTGTGGTCGCCCACAACCACCCTCTTGCCGAGCACGACCGCATGACGCTGGCCGACCTGTCACCCTGGCAGGCCATCCTTCCGGATAGCGGTACTTACACGACTCGGTTGGTGCAACAGTTGTTCGACGCCGAGGCACTGTCTCTGGATATCGGCATGGTCGCCAATCATCTGGACACTCTGAAAATGATGGTCTCCATTGGGCTGGGCTGGGGGGTGTTGCCGCAAACCCTCTCCGGCGACGGCCTCGTTCAGCCCCTGCCGCTGGAAGATGTGGTGCTCACTCGCCACCTTGGCGCGATTCACCACCGACAACGAAGTCTGAACAACGCGGCGCGAGTATTTTTACAGTTCCTGAAGGGCTGACAATATCAAGCAGGGCGGGTTACTTTTCGTCTTTTTCTCTGCACGGCACCCCGCTTCGCAAGAGTTACGCCCCACACCCAACGAATCACACTTTTCACTCCCTGCTCTGCTACTATAGTGAGTAGTTTATTCACCCCAATAGCAATGGGAGTTGTCATGAATGGGAATACGGTTATGAAAAAAACGATACTGGCCAGCGGCCTGGTGCTGGCGGCACCGTTTGCGGCGGCCGACGTGCTGGGCGTCTACGTGGGCGCCGGTCAGTGGCAGAGCGATTACTCTGGCTTACTGGGCGACAGCGACAACAGCATTTATGTCGACGAGCTTGGCCTGAAGGACAGCGACAATAACTTTTTCTACATCGCTTTCGAGCACCCCATCCCCATTTTGCCTAACGCGCGTATTCAACATACGGATTTAAGCAGTCGGCAATCGGCGATGATTACCCAGAGCTTTACACTGGACGGCGAAACGTTCGTAGTCGGTGACGACGTGGCTACAGACGTCGACCTGACCCACACGGATTACACACTCTATTACGAGTTACTGGACAACTGGGTCAATCTGGATTTAGGGGTGACAGTTCGCCAGTTTGATGGCTACGTCCAGGCCGAAGGCAACCTCAACAGCCAATACGTGGATCTGGACGAGGCCATTCCCATGATTTACGGGAAGGCGCAGTTCGATCTGCCTTTAACCGGACTGTACGTCGGTGTGCAAGCCAATATCATCAGCTATGATGACAATGATCTGAGCGACATGAGCGCCAACATCGGCTACCGCTTTATCGATTCGGTGCTAGACCTCGGGATAGAACTGGGCTACCGGCAAATGTCACTGGATATCAATGAAGATGTCACCGCCGACGTGGACATCAAGGGACCCTATGCAGCCTTGACCCTGCACTTCTAGCAGAGGCGCTGTCGGTGGAGGGCGCTTTCGCCCTCCCCCCTCTCACCTCTCGTTTTTTAACGCCTTACCAGCTCAAAGTCGTCCGCATCCATCCAGGCCGGAAACGATTGGCGATAAGAAGTCAGCCGCTCTGCACTGAGTACACAGGAAAAACGCCCCTCCTCACTGGCGGCATCCAGAAGCACTTCGCCAGCGGGGCCATAGACCGCACTATCGCCGCGATAATCCTGCTCCTTTTCATCTCGACCAATACGGTTAACAGCGGCAACATAGCTGAGGTTTTCAATCGCTCTGGCCTGTGAGAGACGCTGCCAATGCAGCGCCCGTGCTGCCGGCCAGTTGGCGACAAACAGCGCAAGATCATAATCATTCTGGTTGCGGCACCACACAGGAAAGCGCAGGTCGTAACACACCAGAGGCAATACCCGCCAACCGTTGAGTTCCACTACCAAACGCTGATCGCCCATACGATAGCGCTGGTGCTCGCCCGCCATGCGGAACAAGTGGCGCTTATCATAGTGAGTGAAAGAGCCGTCGGGGCGCATCCACACGAGCCGATTGCTGTACTCACTTCCCTCCCGTACTACCAAAGAGCCGGTCATCACCGCATCGAGCTTTTTCGCCCAGTGGGCCAACCATTGATAGGCTCGCCCGCCCTCGACTTCAGCGTGAGCACGTGCCGTGGCACTAAAACCCGTGGTAAACACTTCCGGAAGAATCACCAGATCACTGTCACCGGCATTGACCAGCCAGCGTTCATAGGCCTTGAGATTGAACTCGGGGTTGTCCGGCTCAATAGCGGTTTGTATCAGGGAAAGCGCAAGGTCCTGCATAGCCGACTCCAGTGTTGTACAAGCCACCCGATGCCGCTGGAGCACCGGCGGTCCTCCAGCATGCCACAGCTATGGGGCGGTTTTGTACCCGTCGGTTAAGCCTGCCCGGGGATGATCGGGGTCTCAGTGCGCACGCCGGCGTTCTGGGCACGATGGCGCAAGGTGTGATCCATCAAAACCAACGCCAGCATGGCTTCGGCAATGGGGGTTGCACGAATACCTACGCAAGGATCATGACGCCCAGTGGTCACCACCTCGGTGGGCTCGCCATGAATATCGATGCCACGGCCCGGAACCCGCAAGCTGGAAGTAGGCTTGAGCGCCAGGTGCGCGACGATATCCTGACCGGAGGAAATTCCTCCCAGCACACCACCGGCATGGTTCGACAAAAAACCCTGGGGCGTCATTTCATCACGATGTTCGGTGCCTTTTTGAGCCACCGAGTCAAAACCCGCGCCAATTTCCACGCCTTTCACGGCATTGATACTCATCAGGCCATGGGCAATCTCTGCGTCCAGACGGTCAAAGATCGGTTCTCCCAAACCGGGCTTGACCCCAGTGGCCACCACCGTAATTCTGGCACCCACTGAGTTTCCTTCTTTGGCGAGAGCCTGCATGTACGTTTCCATTGCCGACACTTTGTCGACGTCCGGGCAGAAAAACGGGTTCTCGCTGATCTGGTTCCAATCCACTTTCTCGATGGCAATGGGGCCGAGCTGAGAGAGGTAGCCGCGCACCTCAATGCCACAGTGCTCGCGCAAATATTTCTTGGCGATCGCCCCCGCCGCCACTCGCATAGCCGTTTCCCGAGCAGACGAACGGCCGCCCCCACGATAGTCCCGAATGCCATATTTGTGGTGGTAGGTATAGTCGGCGTGCGCCGGACGAAACTGGTCTTTGATTTTCGAGTAGTCTTTGGACCGCTGATCGGTATTTTCAATTAACAGTCCAATCGGGGTGCCGGTGGTTTTGCCTTCAAAAACGCCGGACAAAATGCGCACTTGGTCCGCTTCACGCCGCTGGGTGGTATAGCGAGACTGCCCTGGCTTGCGCCGATCCAGATCCCGCTGCAGATCTTCCTCAGTCAAGGCCAGTCCGGGCGGGCAACCGTCCACGATGGCACCCAGGGCGGGGCCATGGCTTTCGCCAAAGGTAGTGAGTGTGAACAGCTTGCCAAAAGTATTGCCGGACATAAGGGGTTCCGATGGTTCCTGTTGTTGTGTGGATTGCGGGCATTATACCTTATATAAACGCGGACAGTGCTCGCGCACTCAGTACGAACACACCGTGCCCGCCACGCTCGAACTCGACCCAGGCAAAGGGCAATTCAGGGAACGCCGACTCTAACGCGACCTGGGAATTACCAACCTCTACCACCAAAATGCCATCGTCATTCAGGTGGTCCCGGGCTTCTACCAGCAGACGACGGGTGAAATCCAGACCATCTTCACCGGAACCGAGACCGATGCTGGGTTCTGCGTGATACTCAGCGGGCATAGCCGCCAAATCAGACGCGTCCACATAAGGCGGGTTGCTGACGATGATGTCATAGCACTCGCCACGCAGCGCCGCGAAAAGATCGGACTCCACCGCGCGCACCCGCCCTTCAAGTTGATGCTGGGTGATATTGGCCCGGGCGACGCTCAACGCATCGGCGGAGATGTCACTCACATCAATCTGCGCCTCCGGGAAGGCATAAGCGCAGGCGATGCCGATGCAGCCGCTGCCGGTACACAGATCGAGCACCCGCTCGGGTTCACCATCAAGCCAAGGCTGGAAGCCGGCTTCGATCAGCTCGGCAATCGGCGAACGCGGCACCAGAACGCGGCTGTCCACCTGGAACTTCAAGCCACAAAACCAGGCCTCACCAGTGAGATAGGCGGCAGGCAGACGCTCGTCGATTCGGCGCTGCAAAAGGTTCACCACCGCCAGCCGTTCAGGATCCGTCAACGTCGCATCAAGCCATTCCTGGCGACTGTTTTGAACGGGCAGATGCAGAGCGTGGAGAACCAGCTGCACCGCCTCATCCCATGCGTTGTCCGTACCGTGGCCAAAATACACCCCCTCCGCACCAAAACGACTGGCCCCCCAGCGGATAAAGTCGCGAACAGTGGTTAACGGTGCCCACTCGGGCGATTGTGGCGTAACTGGCACGTACGGATTCCTTATGGCGCAATTATAGAGATGGGTTATTGTACCGCTTATCAGCCATTTTCTGGCGAATCATTCGCCGCCCAGGCGAGGCCATCCACGACAAAAAACGCTTTACCAAATGAGTGGCTTGTCGTAGGGTAACCGCCCTCCAGAAAAGCACGAGGCCCGCTTGAGGCCGAGGACAGCGCCATGAACGAACATTTCGCCCGGATTATCGAAGGCATCGGTGAAGATCTGAGCCGACCCGGTCTTGTTGATACCCCTAAACGAGCCGCCAAGGCTTTCCAGTTTCTTACCAAGGGGTATGGGCAGAGTATCGAGGAAGTGGTGAATGGAGCGCTGTTCCCGTCGGACTCCAGCGAGATGATCATGGTGAAGGATATTGAACTCTATTCACTGTGCGAGCATCATTTACTGCCGTTTATTGGCAAGGCCCACGTAGCCTACATCCCGACCGGCCATGTGTTGGGGTTATCCAAAGTGGCGCGAATTGTTGACATGTTTGCCCGTCGGCTGCAAATCCAGGAGCAGTTGACCCTGCAAATCGCCGAGTGCATTCAAGACATTACCGGCGCTTCGGGTGTCGGGGTCATTATTGAGGCCAAACACATGTGCATGATGATGCGCGGTGTGGAGAAGCAAAACTCGCTGATGAAGACCTCTGCAATGCTGGGCAGTTTTCGCAGCAATCAAGCCACTCGTTCGGAATTTCTCTCCTTATTGCGGGATTGAGTGTTGCGCGACTGACCGTCGCGCCGACATGCCCCGCCGTTCTTACGGCCTTTTGGCTGTAGCCTACTCTTTTGCAATCAATACCACTTCCACTCTCGCACTGCGATCACCGCGACCCGCCGGAGCGAGACCGCCCACCCCGAACACCTTGATACGCGACTCGGCCACGCCTTTATTGACGAGCTGACCGCGTACTTGCCGCGCATAGGCCAACGATTGATCCCGCTGAACCTGGAGAGAGGACGGGCCATCGTCGTGGCCAACCAGCGCAATTTGCCACTCCGGCTCCTGCCTCAAGAGCGCGGCCAGCGCCGTGATCACGCCTTCTGCAGTCGATACGCTCCATGCGTCCGAGGCACCGGTCACTTCAAAACCGGGCAACACGAAGTAGCCCTGCTCCCGCAACTGGCGATGAAAACTCGCGGGGTTTTCAGCCAGCGCCGCAGCCTGGGATGCCTCTGGAGCCCTGACCAAATCCAGCTGCACATACACGCGCCGATTACCCCGCTGCACCGCGTAAAGGCTGGCGTAGTACACCGACGAAGCGTCAGCGATTTCGTAAACCCCGTAGTATTGAAACTGGTCCAGCCCATATAGCTGAATAACGTTAAAATGGTTGTTTGCCCAGTTGATACTGCCCCCGCACTCGCGCTGCTCACAAGCGAATAACTCACGCATCCGATAACCATCGAACTGCTTGCGGTAGAAATCAAACCCCTCTCGGGCACTGAAGCCGGAGGGCAGTTCCAGAGTACGCCGACTTAATGGACCAGGCACGCGTTGTTCGCGATCTGCTACCCAGGTACCGCCCACCTTTTTGTAGGTGCCCAGCGCCAGAACGTAGGTCCCACTGGGCTGAAATTCACGCGTAACGACCCGGGCGTCAGGGAAGTCGCCCAGCGGCGGGAAACCCTCGGACTGTGCCGCACACGGCGCCTGGGCGAATACCGCAGAGAAAAGCCCTGCCAGGAACACCCTCAGGAAGAACGAGAAAGGCAGAGGTAAGGCGACAGGCGCCAGAAGGCGGGAAGTGTGGGATAAAACCTGCATGGCAATTCTCTGTCAGCCCGTCTCAAGGGGTTGAAGCTTAACAGATAACGTCATAGGCCAGAAATCGGTTGATCGCATTCGCCACACACTCTGCCTGGGATTCCAGATGCAGATGGTGCCCTCCTGGCAGCTGCAAGGTTTGTAACCCGGCCGGGAAACATTGTAGCGCGTCACGATAGTGACCAAACAGGGATGGAATACCCTCTTTGCCCAAAATCATGGCCATGGGCGCGGAAGCTTCTTTTAGAAAGGCGGTGATGACCGGCTCAGTCAACTTAACCGCTGATGGCGCCAGCAGACGCTGATCGGTACTCCAGGTGTACCCCCCTTCAATGGACCTGACGCCGCGCTCAGTCAGCAGTCGAGCCGCCTCATGACCGAGCGGAAACATGCCCCGCTCGCGGGCGCGAATCGCGAGCGCCAGATCCTGATACACTGGCACTCGCTTGTGTTGCAATGCGTCAAGGCCTTCAATGGAGCGCCTCAGCTGCCCCGGAGCTTGCTCGGAAATATGCACTTCCGGCCACAGCGCCTCAATCAGCACCAGCCGCTCAATACGCGCGGGGAAAGTTCCCGCCGCAAGCATCCCGATAATGCCGCCCCGCGAATGCCCCATCAACGTAAAACTGGGCCAGCCAAGCTGGTTCGCCACTTCGAATATTTCCGGAACGTCTTCCCAGATATTGTAGGGTCCAACACCCGGGCGATGATCGCTTTGTCCATGACCGGCCAGGTCCAGCGCTACCAGATGAATGTGATTCAGGAAAGGCACCAGTCGCTCAAAACTGGCGCTGTTATCGAGCCAGCCATGAAGGGCCATGACCGCTGGCGCGCCGGGCGATCCCCACTCCTGCGCCGCAATGGTCAACCCATTCAGCTCGAAACGGCGCTCACGCTTAACAGGATTCATTGCAGCCCGTTCACGGTGCCAGAAGCTTCTGCCCCTAACGTTTCCGAATCGTGGTCGTCGGGGTGCCACCATAACGCCTTCCGATCCAGTGGCGTTTTCTCCGGCAACAGCGGATTCTCAAGCCGCAGGATCCGACGCTGATGCACGTTACTGCGGTGAAACATAATTTGATGGCCCGAATAGCCGTAGAACAGTCGATCAAAACTGCCATCGGCCAGTGCTTTTTCAAGCCCCCGCTCCAGGCGGGCCGCTAACGCTTCATTGTCTTGCTGAACAAAAAAGTAACTGGCGGACGGATAATGCAACAGCAGGTTCGGCGCAACCACCAGATTCAGCTCAGGTCTTCTGGCCAGCTCAGCCCAGGGCTCAACCATGGCACGAGGAATGTAATCAATACGCTCACGATGCAACATCGTGAACAAGGCAAGATAACCACTCGTGGTCACGGGTAAGCGATTGTGGCGCAAAATCTGAGTATCCGGCCAATCCTCTTCCTGCCCGGCGGTTTGCTCGGCCAGTTGTTCAGCCGTTTGAATGTCTGAAAATTCATCCGCATCCATTTGTCGGATAATCAGCAGGCGATAACCCGTCAGGCCCTTGGTCAAGGGGATCCGCACCGGACGCAAATAACGTTCTCGTTCGCGACTGGTCATACTCCACAAGACGTCTACTTGGTCACCCACGGAAAGCATTCTCAGAATGCGCCCCTGAGGCACATTCAACGCAACGGGTTCCAGTTGAAAATCCCCCTCGCTGCCTCGAGTTTTTCCCAGCGCCAACTTCAACATTTGCACAAAATAATCATTGCGCTGATCCACTTCGCTCCCCATTTCCGGATAGCGAATGACCCGTGCACTTTGCTCCTTCGCTACCGCCGGGGCGACGCTCACTACAGTGAGCAGAAGGCCCAGATAAATGCCTGTGCGCCAGCGTCGGGCTCTCAGGCAAACGGCGCCAACGTTATGACACTGAAGCAAAGCCCTTCGCATCAGAAATCCTCTCGGTGTCGCAGCCAGCACAGTTGCCCCAGCCCGCCCGCAAACACTTCCGCGTCGATCCGAGCGACGGAGGCCGTTCCGAACACGTATCGCCCGGGTTCGGCCCCCGTTAAGTATTGCACCAGATCCGCCACCAGTGGCATATGGCTGACAATCAGAAACCGGTTCGCATCGTGCTGCTCCAGCGCCTCGCACAGCGACTTGGGTGACGACTCGGGCGTCAGTGAGTTGACTTCCTGAGGCTCGATGTTCACGCCCAGAGTGCCAACCAGAATGTCCATCGTCTGCCGAGCGCGCCGATAAGGGCTCATCCAAAGCTGCGTCGACTGCGCCAGCTCGGAAGAGAGCGCCCGACAGACACTGGAGACATCCTGACGCCCCCGCTCGGTAAGCTCGCGCAACGAATCCGATGCGGCGTGAGCCTGCGCTTGGCCATGTCTCATAATCAGCAAGGTTTTCATCGGAGCAGCCTCAAGAACGCGGTGATTCTTCACCCGGTTTGCGCTGATCGTCTTGCGCGGGGTCCACGGTATGAGCCCCCGGTTCAACGGTGTGGACCCCATCGAACGTTCCCACGGGATCCTGCGGGCCTGAAGGATGATCCGGCGAAGGCCAGTCACTGAATGGAAACGGTTTGTCGTTACGACTGTAGGTCAGAAACTGCAGGATTCGGTAAATATACAGCGCCAGAGAATCACCAAACTGCTGCAAATTCCCATTGGGTGCGCCCCCGATTAATGCGAATAAAAACTGCAATACCACAATCACACCCATGACCAGGCCGGCCACATACAGGATAACGGCGAATAACAGCATGTAGAGTAGACGCAGCCAATGCGTCCCCGAGGTCAAATTCTCTTTCAGCGTATTATTACTCATTGGTCAGCTCCCATGTATTCCACATCGTGGTTCTGTTCGCCCAGCATTAATTTACGCGCCACATCCGCAATGGACTGGTCTTCAAACAGCACGGCAAACAATCCCGTCACCAGCGGCATGTAAACATCGAGTTCATCCGCCTTTTGTTTCACCTGCCGCAATGTGTTCACACCTTCAGCCACCTGCCCCAACCCCGCAATGATTTCCTCCAGCGGCTTACCCTGCCCCAAGGCATAACCCACCCGATAGTTTCGGCTCAGGTCAGACGTACAGGTGAGAATCAGGTCCCCGACACCCGCCAGCCCGAGAAAGGTCATTGGATTGGCGCCCATGGCGGCCGCAAAACGCCCCATCTCTGCCAAGCTACGAGTCAGGAGCATTGCCTGAGTATTATGGCCGGCCCCAAGGGCGGCCGCCATACCACAGACAATGGCGTAGATATTCTTAAGTGCTCCACCCAACTCCACACCATAACGGTCCGGGTTGGCATAGACGCGGAACGTTTCAGAGCGCAAACAGCTCTGCACACACTCCACCAGTGCCTTACTCTCACTCGCTATCACGGTGCCTGTTTGCTGCCGCGCCACGATTTCACGGGCGAAATTGGGCCCGCTGAGCACACCGATGGCGTGCTCAGGCAACTCTTGCTCCAGCACTTGGCTCATCAGGGTAAAGCCCTCGGGTTCGATCCCTTTGGCTGTGCTCACCACCATGGCCTCTGGCCTGAGTAGTGGCGCGATTTTGCGGGTCACCGAGCGAAAAGAGTGGCTCGGTATTGAGACAAAAACAAGCTCACTGCGACCCACCGCTTCCTCCAGGTCAGAGGTCGCTCCCACTCCCTCAGACAGGGGGTGGCCGGGAAGATAGCGCTGATTCTCCCGGTTCTGCTGAGCCTCTCGGGCACTCTGCGCGTCGCGCATCCATAAATAGGTGCGATGCCCGTTATCAGCGATAATGTTGGCAATCGCTGTCCCGAAGCTACCGCCTCCCAGGACCGCCACGGTAAGTTTTTGGGTCATAAGGTTATGTCCATCCTGCACTGCTGCGTTCTTGTTCCCAGTGTAGCCCGTCTAAACGAACCACCAGATGATAGCGCGACACCCGGGGAGCGCCGCTGTCATTGACACGAAAAATTCACATTTGCATTGTCCACATTTTCTGTGGATAACTTGGTGGATACTTTTTGGGAAAGTGCTCCCAGCCCGCATCATCCCTGAGCACCCCTTAGATTGTCCAAAAAATAACCTTCGCTAATTTTTCTTTATTTTTCAATAAGTTACAAATAATCTGGACAAATAATCAGGGCTTGTGCCCGGGCGTCGACAGGCTTGACAGGTGTCGCACCGCCAATGTGCATAAAACAGTTAGTGGACCTTAACCGCCAAGCTCCCGCAGCCACAAAAGCTTCATAATGCAAGCGTAAAATATGCCGCCCTGAGCCCCCATAACAGTGCTGCCGGACGCCCGAAATTGGCGCCTTTCTCCTTGCACGCTCATGCCTTTCCCGACTGGCTCGACGCCAGGGATCCGTAACCTCCGTCCACGTACAGCAATGGATCCACTTCCAGCTCACCCAGGCTGACATCGATGATACGAGCCACCACGATGTGATGGGTACCATAGGTCATCACCTGATCCGAACGACAGAAGAATGTGGCCTGGGCGTCGGCCAGATAGGGCACATCGTCCCGACCCTGCTGCCAATTGCCACGGCTAAAGCGAGGGGTGTCACCCTCAAAGCCAGCACACAGGTTCGAGATATCTTTTTGATCCGCCGAAAGAATATTAACCGCAAAGGGTGTGCCCGGGGTTGCCAGGTGCCCTTCCAGGGACAGTTGCCGATTGATGCACACCAGCAACGAGGCCGGGTTATCGGACACCGATGTTACGGACGAAACGGTAATCGCAAAGCGCTCGCCATCGTCTGTACGCGTCGACAGCACCGAAACTCCGGAAGCCAGGCGTCGCATTCCCATTTTCATGGCCATACCCAATTCAGCGTCTGGGGTGGTCGGGGATTCTTGCATGATGACTCCTCACGTTGACGAAGCGACTATTCTGACGAGCCGCTCGGGCAGACACAAGTACCCAAAACGATCCGCCTTAACAATTGGGCATTGACGCTCCCCCCTCTCGTGGGTATTATGCGCACCTCGCGAAAGACAGCATCCCCAGTAAACTGGCAACCCGGGTCCGCAACGGGCTGTGGTTTACAACGGAATGTTTAACGGCGGGATGTTTTACGGCGGAGTGTAGCGCAGCCTGGTAGCGCGTCTGCTTTGGGAGCAGAATGTCGGGGGTTCGAATCCCTCCACTCCGACCACTCGCCTGCGCGACCTCCCAGCCTTGCGCCCGTAGCTCAGCTGGATAGAGCATCCGCCTTCTAAGCGGATGGCCGCAGGTTCGAGTCCTGCCGGGCGCGCCACTTTTCGCCAACATTGGACAGCAAAGAGCGGCGGCGGTCTTGGGACGGGGCGGCGGTCTTAGGACGGAAGGTTTCGACACACGAAAACGACCGTATTTCGCGAATATTTGGGCTGGATTCACGCCGACAACTTCGGTAGAGTACGCGCCCTGCAAAACCTGCCCTGTCGAACAGGGTGCCTCAATGGTGGCTGTAGCTCAGTTGGTAGAGCCCTGGATTGTGATTCCAGTGGTCGCGGGTTCGATCCCCGTCAGCCACCCCAATTTCTTCCCCCTCTGCTCTCGATGCGCTCTCCGAATTTGGCGCTTCACACTGTATTGCCACGCTTCTTCCCCGACAAGATGACCAGCGCTATAAACGAGCAGAAAGGCCTCGGTTGCTGCTCTTTGCCTGAGCTTGGCTCTGTGGGACAATAGCGCCCTTCTCAAACTTCAGCCCTGCATGAGGAAGCCACTCCATGCCCGCACAGATTCTCGATGGTAAAGCGCTCGCCAAGAAAACCGAAGAGGAGCTCGCCCAGCGTGTTGCCGACCTGAAGACCAGCCGCGATGGCCGAGCGCCGATACTGGCCACTATTCTGGTAGGCGACGACCCCGCATCCGCCACTTACGTCAAAATGAAGGGGAACGCCTGTGAGCGTATTGGCATGGAATCCCTGCGGGTAGAATTACCGGCCAGCACCACGACCGACGAACTGCTGGGAAAAATCAACGAACTGAATAACGATCCGAATGTGCACGGTATTTTGCTGCAACACCCCGTGCCGGAGCAGATTGATGAGCGGCGTTGTTTTGACGCCATCAGCCTGGAGAAGGATGTGGACGGTGTCACTTGCCTCGGCTTTGGCCGCATGAGCATGGGAGAAGAGGCTTACGGTTGTGCCACGCCCAAGGGAATTATGCGCCTGCTGGAAGCTTATAATATTCCTCTCTCCGGGAAGCATGCGGTGGTGGTCGGACGCAGTCCGATCCTGGGTAAACCCATGGCCATGATGCTGCTCAATGCCAACGCCACCGTGACCATTTGTCATTCGCGCACAGAGAACCTCCCGGATATTATTCGGCAAGCCGACATCGTGGTCGGTGCAGTGGGCAAACCCGAGTTCATCAAAGCCGAGTGGATTAAAGACGGCGCTGTGGTGGTAGATGCCGGTTACCACCCACAGGAAAAAGTGGGCGACATCGAACTGGCCCCACTGACCGAACGAGTCGCGGCCTACACACCGGTTCCCGGTGGCGTTGGCCCAATGACCATCAATACATTGATCTACCAAAGTGTGGATTCGGGCGAGAAGAGTTTCGGCCGCTGATTCGACATGCGACTCGATCGCTTCGTCAGCCAGTGCAGCGGACTGTCCCGCAAGGCGGTGAAAATCGCTTTGCGGGCAGGCCGCATCAGTGTCAATGCCCATCGCGAGGCCAGCGCAAGCCTGATTCTGAAAGCAACCGATGAGGTGCTTCTCGACAACCGGGTTTTACACCTGCCTTCCGCGCGTTACTTGATGCTGCACAAACCGGCTGGCGTGATTTGTGCCACAGAAGATCCTGCTCATCAGTGTGTGATTGACCTGTTACCAGCCGAACTGGCAAAGGGTCTAAAGGTAGCTGGCCGCCTGGATATCGACACCACCGGCCTGGTACTGCTTACCGATGACGGCGACTGGAACCACCGACTGACTTCGCCGCGTCGCGCCTGCCCAAAGGTGTACGAAGTCACTACCGCCGATCCGATTGCACCCGATACCGTCGCACGTTTTGCCGAGGGGCTTCTGTTAAAAAGCGAGACCAAGCCAACCCGTCCGGCCGAGCTCACACTGATTGCTGCCAATCGCGCACAACTCGTTCTACACGAGGGCCGCTATCATCAGGCCAAACGGATGTTTGCCGCTGTCGGCAACCGGGTAACGGCCCTGCACCGCTCTGCGATCGGCAACATACAGCTAGACCCGCAATTGAACCCCGGAGACTATCGATCACTGACAGCGACGGAGGTCGCCAGTGTCTGAGGCCAACGATGCCACGTTCCACTGGTTACTGGAACAAATGCGGCAAGCTGACGTCGAGCACAACGCCATTTGGTTTCTGGACGAGAATGCGCCAGACCACTGGGCCCTGCCCGCCCGTGCCAGCCTGACCGTCGCGAGCAACCGCTGGGATCAGGCGGAGGCGGCACGGGCAAAAGGCTTTACGACCCACTTTACCGATTTTGAGGAAACCCTCTGGCAAAGCGCCACCTTTGATTGCGTGTACTACCGTATCGCCAAAGAAAAACCGGTAACTCACCATATCATTAATCTCGCTGGCCGTTTATTGAAGCCCGGCGGACAACTGGTGTTATGTGGTCAGAAAAACGAAGGGGCCAAAACAGTAATCGACAATGCGGGAAAAGCCTTGGGCGATCACCAGCGAGCCAGCAAATCAGGCAACGTGTACTCCGCTAGTATCACACGCGCCGAAACACCACCGAAGGCTTTAAACGACAGCGACTATGCGCACCCAAGAGTAATTGGAAATTATGATGGTCTTGAGTTCCACAGCAAGCCAGGACTGTTCGGCTGGCAAAAAATCGACCGTGGGAGTCAGCTGCTGTGGCAAAGCGTCAAGCCCAGTCTTAATGTCCAACCGCCTCGGCAACTATTGGACCTCGGTTGCGGCTACGGTTTTCTTGGGTTGCTGACCGGCCAACTTCCCATTGAGCGGCGCGTTTTAACCGATAACAATGCCGCCGCGTTGGCCATGGCGCAACACAATGCACAACGGCATGGTATTAACGCCGAGATCATCGCGGCTGACTGTGCAGACCGAATCACTGAAACGTTTGATGTCGTGCTGTGCAATCCGCCCTTTCATCAAGGCTTCAGTGTTCGAGGTGATTTGACGGATCGGTTTCTCGCAAGTGCGAGAGAGCATCTGAAGCGCAACGGTACCGCCTATTTTGTGGTCAACCGTTTTATTCCGCTGCCACAAACAGCGAAACGCTATTTTTCGCACTGTCAGAAACTGGGCGACGAGGACGGTTTTACCGTCTTTGCGTTGACCCCCTGAGCAGACGTCTCCGCTATCAACACCGTCCCAGAACGGTCATAGCGGCATTAATTCGTTGCAAGCGGTCCGGCGAGCCGCCGCGATCCGGATGATGTGCCATGGCCAGCCGCCGATAGCGCTGTTTGATGTCCTCGACCGACACCGGGTCCTGCAAATCGAGTTCCGCCAGGGCTTCTTCACGCTCTGATGCTGACGCAGTCCGTCCATTGCTGCTTTGCAGTTTCCGCCAAAAGCCGGACAGTAACTCTACGACGCTGTCCTCGGTAGCAGACTCGTAGTGCGTCCAGTCCAGATAAAAACGCCTGAGCGCGTCCTCGGCCCCCTCTACCAGAGCAGACTCTCCCTCGGCCAGCGGCCTGAGGTAAATCGCCAGTGGTGAGATCACCAGCGCCTGCCCCTGATGGGCAAATTCCCGCTGCAACTGATACAGCGCATTAAACACCTGAAAGTGCGCGCGAAACAGGGATAAGGGCTGGAAACTGTAGTCCTTCTCTACCAACCCCTGTGCTTTCAACCCTTGAATAAGGGTAAATTCGGTCTGGGCAAGGCCATTGGCAGAAACCAGTAACGCCCGCAGAGGCGTCAACAGCGGATTATGAACGTTGCATTCAGGCTCGCCGGGAAATTCATGGGTCATGGAGCAAGTATAAAGCATCTCGCCAGAGGACCAAAAAGCGACGCTCCGCTAACACGACTACAGCAACATTTAGGAAGGGAGTACCCACAAAAAAAGCCGCATCCTATGATGCGGCTTTTTGGGCGACTGTCTGATTTATGACAGTTCACTTCACAAATTTGGCTCCGCCTGCTGGGCTCGAACCAGCGACCCAATGATTAACAGTCATTTGCTCTACCAACTGAGCTAAGGCGGAGTGGCACCTTCCTGTGCGGAAGTGGTGCGTATCCTATAGTCCGGACCCGATGTGGTCAACCCTTTTTCGCAAAATTTTACCCGACCCATGTCTTACTGGTGACGGTTTGTGCAATTCGCCCAAGAGTTGGCCAATTATTGGTAAAAAGAGTCTGCTTTCAATAGGTTAGACCAGCATCTCAATCACTGGCGTCGAGCATAAAACGGCACTATAAAGGCCTGCACTTCCCTGCCCTTCACTCCTTCGCGCTCTTACAGTCAGGCCGCCATGGCTGTCGTGGAGCGTCGAGGAATTTCCCCAGGCCGGCTTCGACACAGGGCTCACTCCACAACACCGAATGCCCGATCTCCTCCGCGCTATACAGCTGGGCCGCTGGCCACTGATCCGCGACTTGATAGGCCCAGTGGGCCGGTGTCACCGGGTCCAGCGCTCCAGCCAGAATCAACGTCGGTATGTCGGGCTTCTCCAATGGCAATAGCGGCTCGTCAGCGGAACCCAACCAGTGACAGACGCTTTGGTCCCAGGTGTCGAGATACTGACGAAAACGCGGATATTGCGCCAACTGAGCATCAAAGGCCGCCCGAGAACCCAGTGGGTGATCCAGGCAGTCCACCGCCATGAAGGTGAGACTGGAGAAGCTGTCATCCAGTGCACGGCCAATAAAATCGGTTACCAACGGCACCAGCGCCGCCTCGTCTCGCTCCACCGCTCCCCGCAGAGCCCGGGGAACCTCCCCCCATAGGGTTCGATCATAGAGGGCACTGAAGACCGCCGCTAACAGGCGGTTATCATCCAGCACCACCGTCACCGGACCGTTGCGATTCCAGGGCTCCACCGTCAGGCGCAGCGGCTCTCCTGCCAGCGCCTGCAATGCCTCATCCAGCAGCGCGTCCAGTGAAGTTTCAGACCCCACGCAACTACGGCGCTCAGCGCAATACGCCATAAAGCGGTCAAGGCTCTCCGTCACCACACCCGGCCAGGACACCAGACCGCCCTGATCCGGCGGATACAGAGAGTCGAGCGCTAGACTTCGGATGCGCGACCGGGCCTCCGGCCGACGTGCGGTCGCCAATGCCAGCCGAGTGCCATAGGAGACACCCACCAGATTCACCTGTTCGTAGGGCAAGCGCACCAGCAACGCTTCCAGATCTCGAGCGCTCTGGTCGGTACCGAACTGATCCGGATGAAACGCCCCAGCCTTCTCCAGATTCTGAAAACAACGCTGCAAAATACGCCCGGCGCGCCGCGCTTCCTCTTCCGGCGCGACGGCTTCGCCGATCACCTGTTCACTGAATTGATCGTAGGCTTTGCAGACCAGCGCCGGTTCGCTGTCGCCAACACCTCGACGCTCCATCAGAATCAGATCCCGGTGCAGGTTGGCATAGTCCTGCCAGTTCTTCCAGAACGTCAGGCTATCGGCATCAAGCCCGGCGCTGCCCCCAGGGCCACCCGGCAGATATACGACGGGGTCGGGGCGACGCTGCGGACTCTGGGAAGGAAGGATGACGACAGGCAACCGGAACCGTTGCATTCCGGCGGCGGTTTGAATAGCCGGTGTGACCAACGTGGCGCACCGCATTTCGGAGCGCCAGTCCAGAGACGAGCTGCAGGCCCTGTCTATCAGTCTATAACCGTCACCCTTTGGTTCCGCCTCTTGCGGCGTGACCGTCGCCGTACGGGGGTCAGCTTCGTCGAACAGGTAGAGCATTAACGTCGCCGTGCCCATCAGCAACGCGACGCCGAGCAACGCTCTCCTCCACCCTGTCATTCGCTGTACCACTCATTCGCCTTACCGCCCTGCGCGGTTCATGTCATCCAATCCTGGCAGAATACCAATCCACCGAACACAGGGCCAGCGAAGGGATTGTCATTCTTCTCGCTGGTACATGTCCGGCAGGTCTCTCTCAAACAAAGTGACCGGATGCTCATAAAATTCGACAAAATCATTGGCGGAAGCATGCCCCGGGTAGGGAACGTAAAAATGGTCTTTGTTTTCATCGGCCCGGTTGGCGTTGCGCCATACCTGAATGTACCGAATCTGCCGGGTATACTCATTCGATAGCCAGCCTTTCAGCAAACGGTCCGTATAAAAATCTGTTTCAAACACCGTGTCCTGTCCACCTTCGGTCATAGCGGGCAACTTGCCGTGCTGCTCAGCCACTCTGGCCACTCCCGCGAGGCTCTCGACGAACTGGCGCTCACTCTCAGCACGAGTCGCCTTGTTATTGCCGTGGCCCAAGTCCCAGTAGTTGTCGATGCCCATAATGTCTACATAGGCATCGCCCGGGTAGCCGTAGAGGTAGGAGGTTTCAAAATGAGCCATATCGATTCGGCTGCGGTCGGGGGAAAACGCAAACAACAGGTTGTTTAACCCACGGGTTTGCGTCAGATACTCAAAGGTGAAGCGCCACAGTACCTGGTAGTCTTCCTCCGACGTAGGGCCTTTGCCCCACCAGAACCAGTCGCCATTGTGCTCATGCCAGGGGCGGAAAATCAGTGGCATGGGGCCGGTTTCGCCGTTAGGTAACGTCACCGTTAACGACAACGCAAAATCCACAAAGTGATCCAGCGCCTGCTTCAATTCCTCGTGGTGGCGACCACCGGGAAGAAGTTCAGCGGCGCCCGTATCGATGTCCCAGGAAGTGGCACCGGTGGCCGGGTGGGTCATATGCCAGGAAATGGTAACCACCCCGCCCCGCTCATAGGCTGAGCGCATCCAGTCACGCATAGCGTCAAAAGCGACGCCATCCAGGTTAACATCGTCATTCAACTCCAGATGCCCCAAATCCCAGCCATATAAGGCAGGGTAATCGCCTGCGGAGAGTTTCACATCCGAGCGGTCCTCATTAGAGTCCTGCCAATCAGAGCCCCGCCATTCCACGCCATAGGCGAGAGAGTCCTGATGACCAAACATAAACGCATCGCCATCCAGCGCCCAAAGCTGCTGCCACAGCGCCCGTGTGCTCTCGCTTACCTCGGCACTTGCCAGGGGCGGTTCTTGCACGGACGGCGCCGACGGATCACGAGCCACACAGCTCGTCAATGTCGCTACCAGCGCCAGTGAAATCAAAATCATGGAGGAGCCCCACAGGCCCCGGAAACGTTGAAAAAGATTACTATTCATCAAATGTCGGCCTATTATCGATCTTTATGTGGGTATGCGGGTATGTGAGTACGCAGGTCTACAACCCACCGATTGTAATCGGTTACAGTATGAATGGGTACCCCTCCCGATGAGGGCCTGAGCGTCGAGGGGGAGCGCTTTAACGGAGATGGCGACTAACAGCGGAGATGGGGACTAACAGCAAAGATCGGGACTAACAGAAAGGGGCGAGCGCATGAAACGTGGCTTGGGCCGCCCGAAGGGCGGCCCCGAACTGACTACTGACCCAGTAACGATCGGACGGCGTCGACTTTTTCTTTGTCTTCGTCAGAGAGACGGTCTTCCAGCTCTTTTTTCAGAGCCCCCTCCGCCTCGGAACGCACCTCCTCTTCTACTCGCTCTCGCGCGGCCTGCAACAGCGGATCAAGCAGCGCCCGTGTCAACTGCGCTGGAGTCAGCCCCTTCTCCCGATCGCCGAGATTATTCAGCTCCAGGTCACGCATGGTCAACTCCCGCTCCCCAAACTCATCCGAACTCAGGTTCAAACTGGCGTTGGTAAACGACAGGCGCTCCACCATAAAGCGCACATCCGGGCTGGCGGTCGTGGATTTCGGCTCCTCCTGAGCCTCAGGGCGCATCTGGTCCAGCATGGTTTTGAGGTTGATTTGCGTGAGGTCGCGATGCTCAGCATTTAATTGCGCGCCGTCCACCGTAATCTCTTCTACGACCACGACATCCTCGGTAATGGAGCCCGGCAGGATATCCAGCACCACGTTCCCAACCCGCAAAATCGGGTCACTGGAGAAGCCCTCCGGATTGGCCACACTCAGCCCCCGAATTTCGCCACGCCCCTCAGTCAGTTCGATATGCACGCTATCCACCTGAACATCGGTTTTGGTGACCATGGGGCCGACCGACTCAATGGCCGCCTCCACCAACGTGTCCAGATTGCGCAACCCGATAACCACGACAATGGCAACCACCACTACCAGGGCGACTATAATACTGAGTAAGATTTTTATCGCTTTCATTAAGCATCCCTCACGCTAACCAACACAATAAACTGACGGAGTACAACGTGGCTCGTGGCCGCCAAAACCCTTATCATAGCGATCTCGACAACCTTGCGCCAACTTTACGGCTGATTGGAGCCCCCGCCACTTATGTTTGACGACGTATTCGCCCTGAAACTGCTCACGGTAATGGTGCTGATTTTTGTGACTCTTATCGGGGTGGGCCTACTGGTGATCGCCGCGATGTACATTGTGGATGTCACCCAGCGCCAGCACGCCATCCGTCGCAATTATCCCGTTATTGGCCGCTTTCGCTACTGGTTCGAGCATCTCGGTGAGTTTTTCCGCCAATATTTTTTCGCAATGGACCGCGAGGAGATGCCGTTCAACCGGGCCGAGCGTACCTGGGTTTATCGTGCAGCGAAAAACCTCGATTTAAACCTCGCCTTTGGTTCCACTCGCGACCTCAACCCACCGGGGACGGTACTGTTTTTAAACTCCGCGTTTCCAACCCTGGAACAGGACGCGGCACACTCATCTTCGGTGACGGTCGGCCCTTTTTGTCGACACCCTTATACCACCCGGGAATTTTTCCACATCTCGGGAATGAGCTACGGCGCTCTCTCCCGACCCGCCGTGCGTGCCCTCTCTCGAGGCGCGGCCAAGACGGGTTGCTGGCTCAACACTGGCGAAGGCGGCTTGTCTTCCTACCACGAGGAGGGAGGCTGCGACCTGATTTTCCAGTTGGGAACCGCCAAGTACGGTGCCCGCGATGCCGAAGGCCGGTTGTCGGATGAGCGTCTGGCATTCCTGGCCGAAAAAAGCGCCATCAAAATGTTCGAAATCAAACTCAGCCAAGGGGCCAAACCCGGTAAGGGCGGTATTTTACCGGCGGAAAAGGTCTCCGCCGAAGTCGCTGCCATTCGCGGCATCCCGGAAGGTCACCCGTCAATTAGCCCGAACGGCCACCCCGACATTCGCTCCGTGGAAGATTTGTTGGATCGAATCGCTCATATCCGGGAAGTCACCGGCAAACCCGTGGGTTTTAAAACGGTACTGGGAGACAAGCAATGGTTGCGCGATCTGGTCGCGGAAATCCATCGCCGAGGTGAAGACCAGGCACCCGACTTCATCACCCTGGACAGTGCCGACGGCGGCACCGGAGCCGCGCCCCAGCCACTCATGGACTATGTTGGTCTTCCGCTTAAAGAAAGCCTGCCGTGGCTGTGTGACCTGCTGCACGAAGCGGGCCTTAAAGAGCGTATTAAGATCATCGCCTCCGGCAAACTGGTCAATCCCTCTATGGTCGCCTGGGCTTTGGCCTGCGGTGCCGATTTCATCAATAGCGCCCGGGGTTTTATGTTTTCTCTGGGGTGTATCCAGGCCATGCAGTGCCACGAAAACACCTGTCCTACCGGCGTTACCACCCACAACCCAAAGCTGCAACGCGGACTCGATCCCACCAATAAAGCCGAGCGGGTCGCTCACTACCAGCGCAACCTCACCTACAGCGTCGGACTGATCGCCCACGCCTGTGGGGTTCCCGAACCGCGCCTGCTGCGCCGCCGTCATGTCCATATGGTGTTGCAATCCGGGTTGTCGAAACCCTTGGATGAACTCTACCCCGAACCCGTTACTCTGATAGAAGATGGAAATGATCCGAACCCTCACCTAGAAGATTCGTCCCCCAAGCTCCAAGAGGTATCTCATGAGCCGTAATGTTATTACTTTTTATGTGTTGCTGCTTTTTGCCAGCATGGTTTCGGCCCAAAACCCAAATGCCACAATCTCTGATTTTGCCTGGATGGATCGCAATCACATGGCTCAGCAAGTGGACAGCGTCGCGAAACTGGCACAAGCGAATTTTGGCGTGCCCATTCGCGGCGACAAATCCGACCTTGACACGTTGCAACGAATTATTGACCGCGGGCTAATCGACAACGACGACCGGCTGCAGCTTCAAGCCCTCGGCGCTGTGCTGGGTAATATCATGGCCAGTGAAGTCGATGATCTGAAATGGAAGGTTTACGAGGATAATCGTGGCCGCAGCCGCGCGTTGTGCGTCGACGGCACCCGCCAATGCCTGTTTCCGATCACCATGCTCTCCCGTCGAATGGAGGCCGGTCTGAAGCCCAGCGTACAGCGTGTGTATGACGACGCTTTGGAGATTATCGAGCCCTATCGCCCCGAAGTACCCTACGGTGGCGCGGACGCCGGTGGTTATTAAGTGTCGTTCAGCCGGAAAACGCTTTCACCAACCGTTGGCGCATTTGACAGCCTGACCACGGCTCCATAAAATACCGACTCTCTTCTCGGGGGAGTAATCGGTCGTCCTACTGACGACGCTGTTGTCAACATAATTGCGCCACAGCGCATGGCAGCAGCACCCGCCCAGCGGTCCTCACCGCACGGGCCGGGCTGATGAGACCTGGGATACAGACGCTTTTCCCGGCGGGGCGGCGTGTGTATCTCTGGTGAACAGCCCCGCCCGGACGTTTATTACAATGGAAGCGTTGCTTGGCTCTACCCTCGCCGTTGCCCTGGCAGAAATCGGCGATAAAACCCAACTGCTCGCCCTGCTGCTGATCTCCCGCTACCACCGCCCCTACCCCATTGCGGCGGGCATACTGGTAGCCACCCTTATTAACCACGCACTGTCCGCCTGGCTGGGAGGCTGGTTATCCTCGGTGATTCCCGCCAATTGGGTACCCTGGATCATCGCAGCCAGTTTCCTTTTGGTCGCGTTGTGGACGCTCATCCCCGACAAAGCCGACGACGAGCCTGGACGCTTCCACCAATACGGCCCATTCATTGCGACCCTGATTTTGTTCTTCCTCGCTGAAATCGGCGATAAAACCCAAGTGGCCACCGTCGTGCTTGCCGCCAAGTTCGACGCGTTTCTCATGGTGGTGATCGGCACCACCGTCGGTATGCTGCTGGCCAACGTGCCGGTATTGTTCGCCGGGCGCTGGCTAATGGACCGAATCCCGCTCAAATACACTCGCATCGGCGCTTTTGTGTTGTTTGTTGTCCTGGCGGTGTTGACCCTGGTGCATGCGAACGGACAAATGTTCTAGGGGCTCTTGTTCCAGGGGCTAGCCGTCGACACGTGCTTCGTCATGGCCCTGCGCCAGAAGCACTTCGCGAATTTTGGTCGCGGCCGCTGCCAGCCTCTCGGGCTCAGCGTTGCGGGCGTGATCAAAACTCAAGTCACCCATATTATCCAGTGGCACCAGATGGATATGCGTGTGCGGCACTTCCAGTCCGGCAATCATCATCCCGACCCGTTTTGCGGGATAGGCTTCTTTCAACGCCTTGGTCACCTTCTGACTGACGCGGGTTAAATGAGCCAGTAACTCTGGAGGCAGGTCATCCCAGTGATCCACCTCTTCACGCGGCACCACCAAAACATGGCCATCACGAATGGGCTGGATGGTCATAAACACCACGGCTTTGTCATCCTTCCAGACAAAGTGACCGGGAAACTCACCGGAAATGACTTTGGTAAAAACGCTGGCCATACACTATCTCCTTCGAACAATGAGCGGATGGATGAAAGCATAACACTCAACGCATCAAACATTCACAAGTACAAATCACTGCCAGGTCATTCCCCCGGTCATTGCGGAGCACAGGCTCTGGGTGAGGAAGGCTGGGCTGAGACTCTTGGAGGCATGGATGCCGACATGAAGCCTACAGGGAAGTATTCACGGCGCGTCTCAGCTCAGCCTTCCTCACCCAGAGCCTCACTAGCCCCCACAGTAAACACCACAGCAAATAACACTGGCAACTGTACAAAAAACCGCCTATACTGCGCGCCTCTTCAGTAAAGCCCTCTATGCGTTTGGGGAAATGGTGTTACAGGGCAGCGCTGAGCAGACAAGGAATGTTCGGCTGAATGACTTCAGCCCGGCGACCGCTCATAGCGGACAAGCGCCCAATCAACGTGCCGCGATAAAGCTCCGGACCTGCCGAGATCGCACCCCCTGATAACCCGACACACCCCTGTTACGCCGCGCCCATTCTCCCGCTGCTCCGGCTGCCGCGCGTCCAGTGCATTTGAGGCTTTAACATCATGACTGAACAAACCCTCCCGCTTTTTACCGATCTGGGTCTTTCCGACGCGGTGCTGGAAGCTATCCAGTCCGTTGGCTACGAGCAGCCCTCTCCTATTCAGGCGGCCGCGATTCCGGCTCTGCTAGAAGGCAAAGACATTGTGGGCATGGCGCAAACCGGCACCGGTAAAACGGCCGCCTTCGCTCTACCTTTGCTATCACGTTTTAAACCGGAACAACGTGCGCCACAAATTCTGGTCCTTGCACCGACCCGAGAGCTGGCAATTCAGGTGGCGGAAGCCTTTCAGCGCTATGCGAGCAAACTGAACCAGTTCCATGTTCTCCCCATTTATGGCGGCGGTGATATGGGTGCGCAACTGCGTCAGCTCAAGCGCGGTGCACAAGTGATTGTGGGAACGCCGGGCCGCGTTATGGATCATTTACGCCGCGGCACTCTCGATCTTTCCCACTTGCAAAGCCTGGTTCTGGACGAAGCCGATGAAATGCTGCGTATGGGCTTTATCGACGATGTGGAGTGGATTCTCGAACACACTCCGAAAGAACGACAAACCGCGCTGTTCTCGGCCACTATGCCCAGCCAGATTCGCAAGGTTGCCAACCAGTACCTGAACAATCCGCAGGAAATCAAAATTGCCAGCAGCACATCCACTGGCGATAACATTGAGCAGGTGTACTGGATGGTCAGTGGCACGAACAAGCTTGATGCCCTGACACGCATTCTGGAAGTAGAGCCGTTCGACGGCATGATTATTTTCGCACGCACCAAAAACGCCACCGTAGAACTGGCCGAAAAGCTCGAAGCGAGAGGCTATGCCGCCGCCGCCCTGAATGGTGATATGAACCAGCAACTGCGGGAGCGGACCATTGAGCGCCTGAAAAGTGGCAAGATCGATATCGTCATTGCCACCGACGTTGCAGCGCGAGGTATCGACGTGGAGCGTGTCAGCCACGTACTGAACTACGATATTCCTTATGATAGCGAAGCGTACGTCCACCGCATTGGTCGTACCGGGCGTGCCGGGCGCAGCGGCAAGGCCATTCTGTTTGTGGCTCCTCGTGAAAAGCGTTTGCTGTACGTTATTGAAAAAGCCACTCGCCAGCCTATCAAGCATATGGAACTGCCTACGGGCGAAGCCGTTACCGCGCATCGCATCGATCAGTTCAAACAATCCATCAAGAACGTTTTTGACTCCAGTGTCGACCTGAGCTTTTTTAATGACCTGCTGGCCGATTTCAGCCACCAAACCGATCATTCGCCGGAGGAAATCGCCTCGGCGCTCGCGTATCTGGTGCAAAAAGAACGCCCACTGCAAGTTAAGTTTGCTGAGCTGAAACCGGCCAAAGCCCCTAAGGGCAAAAACAAGCTGGCAAGAGAAGCGCAGGCGGACAGACCGCGCAAGCCCCGTGCCAACGACTCGGATTTACAACGGTATCGACTGGACGTTGGCCGCAGCCATGAAGTGCGCCCCGGAGACATTGTCGGCGCTATCGCCAACGAAGCAGGCATTGAAAGCCAGTACATTGGCCACATCAAATTATTCGACGACTTTTCAACCGTAGACCTGCCAAAAGGCATGCCACCGGAAGTGTTTCAGTTGCTCAAAAAAGTGCGCGTGCGCAACCGGCCTCTGAACATTTCCGAAGACAATGGTCCGCGCGCGGATGACGCACCGGATTTCAAACGTCGCGGCCCGAAGCCGGCTGGTAAACGCGATGGCGGGAAGTTCGCCGGAAAGAGTGGCAAAAGCGGAAAGTTTGATGCGAAGCAAAAGCCCAAGGCCAAGGTCCGCCAGCGCGACTTGAAAAACAAAGGCTATCGCGGGAAGAAAGACGTTTAGCAGGCTTTGATGTATTTCTTGGTGCCTGTAGATGGTCCGGCAGGGACGGGGTAGCCCAGTGATAGACTCGCCGTAAACCCATCCATGGGGGCTTCATGTCGGCATCCATGCCTCCAAGAGTCTATCACTGGGCTACC